>NZ_CP191849.1:7942500-9385863 GCF_050956135.1 Actinoplanes sp. CA-131856
GCCAGCGCCCGCTGGGCCAGCCGGGCCTGCGGCCGCTCGGCTGTCGCCTTTTCCAGCTCTTCGAGCTCTTCCCGGCTCTTGAAGCTGAAGTAGCGCAGGTAGTTGTTGACGTCGCGGTCGTCCGAGTTGATCCAGAACTGGTAGAAGGCGTACGGCGTCGTCATCTCCGGGTCGAGCCAGACCGCACCGCCCTCGGTCTTGCCGAATTTGGTGCCGTCGGCTTTCAGGACCAGGGGTGTCACGAACGCGTGGACCGGGCCGGCCCCGCGCCGGCGGACGAAATCGACTCCAGCCGTGATGTTTCCCCACTGATCGGAGCCGCCGAATTGCAGAGCGCAATCGTGGCGGACGTGCAGTTGGTAGAAGTCGTTCGACTGGAGCAGTTGGTACGCGAACTCGGTGAAGCTGATGCCGCTCTCGAGCCTGTTCTTCACCACGTCGCGGGCGAGCATCTTGTTGATCGGGAAATGCTTGCCGACGTCGCGGAGGAACTCGATGACCGAGGTCGGCCCGGTCCAGTCGAGGTTGTTGACCAGGGTCGCAGCGTTGTCACCCTCGTACGTCACGAAGGGCGAGAGCTGCGCGCGGATGCGCTCGACCCAGCCCTGGACCACCTCGGGCGGGTTGAGGCTGCGCTCGCTGGACTCCCGCGGGTCGCCGATCTGGCCGGTGGCGCCGCCGACGAGCAGCAGCGGCTTGTGACCGGCCAGCTGGAGCCGGCGGGCGGTCATGACCTGCATGAGGTGACCGACGTGCAGGGACGCCGCGGTCGGGTCGAAGCCCACATAGAACGTGATGGACCCACCGGTCAGTGCGGCGGCCAGAGCGGCCGGGTCGGTCGAGTCCTGTATCAGTCCACGCCACGTCAGGTCGTCTACGAGAGTCACCTCGGCATTGTCCCCCACACGGCGGGCGCGATCACACTGGGTTTCCCCGGCGAAGCGGCACGGGTAGAACTCAAGGAATGAGTCGCCTGGGTAGCGGTGAGCCGCCGATCGAGATCTCCAAGAAGAAGGCTGTGGCCCGGCTGGAGGAGGCGCAGCAGCGATTGCTGCGCCTGCGCCTGATCCTGGGCGGCCAGATCGGCGAGAAGAAGATCGGACCGCCGTTGACCTGCGTGTTCGAGGGCTGGGACGCGTCCGGGAAGGGCGGCGCGATCAAGCGGCTCGTCGCTCCCCTCGATCCCCGGTTCGTGCGGGTCTCGCAGTTCGCGGCGCCGACGTACGACGAGAAGCGCCACCATTTCCTCTGGCGTTTCTGGCCCAAGCTTCCGGGCTGGGGCGGCATGGCGGTGTTCGATCGTTCCTGGTACGGCCGGGTGCTGGTCGAGCGGGTCGAGGGCTTCGCCACCAAGGAGCAGTGGCAGAGGGCGTACAACGAGATCGTCGAATTTGAAAGGACCCTGACCGCCGAAGGCATGATCATGGTCAAGTTCTGGATGCACGTCTCCGCGGACGAGCAGGCGAGGCGGTTCGAGGACCGCGCCAGCGATCCGCTGCGGCAGTGGAAGCTGACCGACGAGGACTGGCGCAACCGGGAGAAGCGTCCCGCCTACGAGACCGCGGTGAGCGAGATGCTCGAGCGTTGCGACCCGACCTGGGCGCCCTGGCACGTCATTCAGGGCGACGACAAGCACTACGCCCGGTTCGCCGTGGTCGAGAAGGTGTGCGAGGCGATCGAGGCCGAGCTCACCAAGCGCGGCTACGAGTTCTGAGCCGGTTTGTGGTCGGGCAGGCCCAGGGCCGTACGGATGCTCTGCTGCACCTCGTCGGCGGACGGGCTGGCGTCGATGTCGTGGACGAACTCCTTGCGCCGGAACAGCTCGAGGACCGGGCGGGTCTTCTCGTTGTAGTCGCGCAGCCGGGCGTCGAGGGCCTCGGGGGTGTCGTCGGCGCGGGTGATCAGCTCGTGGCCGCAGATGTCACACCGGCCCTCGACCTGGGGACGGTCGGCGATGAGGTTGTAGTCCATGCCGCAGTTCGGGCACAGCCGGCGGCTCAGCACCCGGCGCCGCACCTCGTCCTCGGCCAGCTCGAGGTGGATCACCCCGTCGATGTCGAAGCTCTCCATGAAGAACTCGGCCTGCCGGCCGTTGCGGGGGAAGCCGTCGATGACGAAGCCGTAGTTCCAGTCGTGGCCGTCCAGGCGCTCGCGCACGATCTTCTCGACCAGGTCGTCGCCGACCAGGTCGCCCGCGTTCATCGTGCGGCGCACCTGTGCGCCGATCTTGGTGTGGTTCTTGACGTGCCAGCGGAAGATGTCGCCGACCGCGATGTGCACGAGGTCGAGGTCGTCGCAGAGCAGTTGGGACTGGGTGCCCTTGCCGCTGCCCTGCACTCCCATGATCACGTACTTGCGCATGTCAGCCCTCTCGGTCGGCGGCGCCGATTCGCAGTGGTCCCGGCGCGGGTCGGCCGGCCAGGGTGGTGGGATCAATGCTCCAGGCATCGGCCACGGCGAGCACGTCTTTTTCACCGACCAGGACGGTGGTCTCCTCGGTCAGCTCGGCCGGCAGGCCGGCCGCGCGCTCGGCCGGGTCGGGTTCGCCGCTCCACGAGGTGACGTCGCCGGTCTGCCCCACATATCCGAACGCGCGGATGAGCTGCCCCTCGGCGGCGCGCTGCCACCGGTGGAGCTCGGTGACCCGGTGGGTGGCGAAGAACTGCACCTCGGTGCCGAGCTCGGCCGAGAGGGCGACCACGTCGACCGGGGTGCCGGGGCGGATCAGCCAGCGGCCGGCGACCAGCACCCACGCGGTGTCACGGGCGCCCGGAAGCGGCGGGGTCACGGCGACCCGGTCGTCGGTCAGGTGGGCGAGATCGATGCCGTCACGCCACGGCGACGAGCCCAGGTCGCGCAGGCCGAGCGCGTCGATGACCCGGCCCGGGTCGCGGTCGGCGCCCAGCTCGCTGCGGACGGCCAGCCATGCCTGCTTGCCGCCGAATCCGACCATTACCTCGTTCTGCATGACGTCAACGCTATCCGGCCCGCCTCAGCGCCATCCGTAGTCCTGGCGCAGCTTCGCGGCGACCCGGTCGAAACGGGTGCGGTCGAGCACGGCGCCCTCGCGGCGGATGCCGTCGTGGTCGACCTCGATCACCCGATCGAGGCGGATCCAGCTCGGCCGGTTCTCCCTGTCCCAGCTGCCGGCGCCCAGGCCCATCCAGTTGCGCTGACCGTCGCGGTCGCTCTGGGAGGAGAGCATCAGGCCGAGCACCGTACGGCCGGAGCGCCCGACCACGAGCACAGGACGGTCCTTGCCCTGGGCCGGGTCGTCCTCGTAGGGGACCCAGGTCCACACGACCTCACCGGGGTCGGCGTCGCCGTCGAGGTTCGGCGAATATTCGACGTGGCGGCCGCGCTCGTGGGTGGGCACGTGCCGCGGCGGCGTCCCCGGGCGACGCGCCGGAACGGTCGGGTGCGGACGCTGCGCGGGCGCCGTCGTCGTCCGGCCGGTGAGGCGGCGGAACAAATCCTTGAGAATCTTGGCCACGGCTGCACTCTAGGCTGCCGGTATGACACCGGACATCGAAGCCTGGCAGTCGTGGCACCCGTCGCTCGTCGCCGCCCGCCTGGCCGGGGTGGAGACCCCCTGGTACGTGGCCGCGGGCTGGGCGATCGACCTGCATCTCGGCGGTGAGCTCCGCGAACACGAGGACACCGAGATCGCCGTGCCGGAGAGCCGGTTCGCCGAGATCGCCGGGCGCTTCCCCGAGCTGGCCTTCTACGCGCCGGCCGGGAAGGGCGTGGTGGTGCCGGCCACGCCCGAGGCGCTGGCCGAGCATCACCAGACGTGGGCGATGGACCCGAGCGCCGACGTGTGGCGGCTCGATGTGTTCCGGGAGCCGCACGACGGCGACATCTGGATCTCCCGCCGCCACGAGAGCCTGCGCCGGCCGTACAGCGAAATCATCCTCCGGACGCCGGACGGCATCCCCTACCTCAGCCCCGACGTGGTCCTGCTCTTCAAGGCCAAGCACGGGCGCGAGAAGGACCAGCGGGACTACGACGCCGCCGCCCCGCACCTGACCGCCGCCCAGCGGGACTGGCTCGACCGGGCCCTGGACCTGGTGCATCCCGGGCACGCCTGGCGGAGTTAGCTAGCCGACGAAGTCCTGTGTCATCCAGGTGATGCCCTTGCTGTCGCGGACGATGCTCAGGCCGATCCGCTCGAAGCCGGTGCTGAGCAGGTTCTTGCGGTGGCCGTCGTTGGGCGGCGTCTCGGCCAGCATGCTGTCGGTGAGGCCGTTGGCCGCGTTCACCTTGGCCGCGTCGCTGGAGCCGCTCGAACCGAAGCCGATGTTCTCGCCGGCCGACGACCACTTGACGCCCTGCGCGCTGAACCGGCCGCCGATGCCGTCCTCGCCCGGGCACTGATGGGACAGCCCGCAGCCGTCGATCATCAGCTGGTTGTGGATCGCCGCCGCCTTGGACAGGTCCTCGTCGAGGGTGAGGGCGGACAGGCCCTCGTCCTCGCGGGCGGCGTTGATGTGGGCGAGCACCTGCTCGACGACCGAGCCGCTGGTCGCGGGGGCGGTGGTCTTCTTCTTCGTCGGCGTCGGTACGGCCTGCGCCGTCTTCTTCTTCGACGGGGTGGGGCTCGGGGCCGGCTTGGTCGTGGCGCGCGTCTTCGACGGGACCGGCGCCGGGGACTTGCTCGTGGGGGCCGTCGTCGGCGCCGTGGTGGCCTCGGTGGTGGTCACCGTCGTGGTGGGCGGCGCCAGCGGCTGCTCGGCGGCGCTGGGCACGGTCGTCTCGGCTTCGGCGTCCCTGGTCAGGCCCACGAACGTGAAGCCCGAGCCGATCACGACGGAGGTGACTCCGGCCACCAGCGTGTAGCGGACGCGGGCAGCAGCATTCATCGACTTCACCTTCGGGAATGGGGGACGGCCACCCCACTATGGGGTCGTCGGCCCGTCCCGTCCCGTCGGCTAATGAGCGCTTAAGAATCGGCACACGGAGATCTAAAGGTCGAACTCCCCGTCGCGTACGCCCGCGAGGAAAGCCACCCACTCGGCGTCCGTGAAGATCAGAGCCGCGCCCTCGCGGTCTTTGGTGTCACGCACCGCGACGATCCCCGGCAGGTTGACCGCGACCTCGACGCAGTCGCCACCGTTGCCGCCGCTGCGTGTGCTCTTGTGCCATATGGCACCGGTCAGGTCAGTCATCGCTCTCCTTGATGATCGTCGCGATGAGATCGTCGGAGTCGGCCTGCCCCAGAGCAACCGACTCCAGTTCCCCCCAGATCGATTCATATGTCTCGACTTCAGCGAGCTTATCCAGATAGAGGGCGCCGGTGAGGTTCTCGCAATAGATCGTTGTCGGCTCCGGGGACGCGGTTCCGACGGCCGGGAACTCGAGGATCGTGAACTGCCCGGAGCTGGCCGCCTTGTGCGGGCCGGCGGCGAACGGGATGACCCGCACGCTGACGTTGGGCCGGGTCGAGACGTTCACCAGGTGGGCGAGTTGCCGCTGCATACCGAGGGTGTCGGGTACGGCCCGGCGCAGCACCCCCTCGTCGATGAGCACCTCGAGCTGGGGCGCGCCGGGATGGGCCCGGGTCAGCAGCGACTGCCGTTCCAGGCGCATGCCGACCGCGTTCCGCACGGCCGGCTCGTCGTCGCCGATCCATTTCCGGAAGATCCAGTCGGCGTAATCGGAGGTCTGGAGAAGGCCCGGAATCACGCTGGGTGCGAAGGATCGCAGGCGGCTCGCGGCCTGCTCCATGCCGACATAGAGCTCGAACCAGGCGGGAACGACATCGCCGTACGCATGCCACCAGCCCTTGGCCTTGGACTCGTGGGCGAGGCCGATGAGCACCTCGGTCATCCGGGGCGTGGCCCGGTAGACGCCGCACATGGCGATGACGTCGTGCTTGCGGACGGCGACCTCACCCTTCTCGATGCGGTACATGCGGGCCCGGGAGAACTCCAGCTCCTCGGCGGCGCCCATGAGGGACACACCGGCCTGTTCGCGGAGCTGTTTCAGCAGGCGACCGACCTGGCGTCTCGGAACGGTCGAACCCGTCTCGGTCATCGATCACTCTCTTTCGGTGTTCCGTTCGAGACAGTCCGACCGTCGCGAACGAGACGGCGAGAATCCATTTGCGGGAATCTCGCCGCGAACCGTTGAGCAATCAGCGTAAGCCATCGAGACTGCTCTCTGTAAGAGATCAAACGCAGGGAGTAGCGTGACGGAACACGTCGGCTCGCGGCCGGACTGGGAATGTGTGGTCTGCGGCCAGGACTGGCCATGCGCACCGGCCAAGGTGGAACTGTCCGAGGAATATCGAGGTCAGCAGCCCGCGCTCGTGGTCTTTCTGGGGTCGTGCATGCTGTCGGCGATCGACGACTGCGCGACGGGCGATCTGTATGAGAGGTTCCTCGGATGGGCCTCGGCATGATCCAATCTGGATCGTGACCGACAAGTTCGATACCGGAGTCCCCCACCCGGCACGGCGGTACAACTACTGGCTGGGCGGCAAGGACAACTTCGCCGCCGACCGCGAGTCCGGCGACCTGCTCGCCAAGTCGTACCCGGCCGCGCGCATCGCGGCCCGGGCCAACCGGGCCTTCCTCGGCCGGGCCGTCCGCTACGTGGCCGCCGACGCCGGGGTGCGGCAGTTCCTCGACATCGGCACGGGCCTGCCCACGGCCGACAACACGCACGAGGTGGCGCAGCGCTTCGCGCCGAGTTCCAAGATTGTGTACGTCGACAACGACCCGATGGTGATGGCCCACGCCAGGGCGCTGCTCACCAGCACGCCGGACGGCGAGACCCGCTATCTCGAAGAGGACCTGCGTAACCCGGCGAAGATCCTCGAGCAGGCGGGCCAGGTGCTCGACTTCTCCCGGCCGGTCGGGCTGATCCTGGTCGCGGTGGTGCACTTCCTGCCGTCACAGGAGGAGTCGGTGGCCATCGTGCGTACGCTGCTCGACTCGCTCGCTCCGGGAAGCCACCTGATCGCCTCGATGGCCACGACCGACCTGCTGACCCCTTCGCTGAAGGAAGCGTGGGACGAGTCGCTGCGCACCGGGCGGTCGGACGTCCATCCGCGCTCGCACAGCGAATTCGAGGCCCACTTCCACGACCTGTCGCTCGTTCCGCCCGGCATCGCGCCGGTGGCGGACTGGCGGCCCGACCCCGAGGCCGACGAACACCCGAGCCCGGTCGAGGCCTCTATCTTCGGAGCAGTTGGCCGGAAGAGCTGACCAGTCGCTGCGCGGCCCGCTGGGCGTGGGCCGCGCGCTCGACCAGCTCACGGGCCCGGCGCCGGGCCGCGCGGGAACGCTCGACGGCGCTGAGCTTGCGGGTCACCCCCGCCGCCTCCATCGCGGCCCGCAGCCGGCGCACGGCCGGTCGGCCGGACGGGGTGACGTAGCCCAGACGTACCGCCAGATCTTGAAGCGAGGCGGCCCGGCCGACGGCCACCAGGTCGAGAGGCGGGCGCTCTCGGCTGCCGCTGGGGCGCCGCTCGATGCCGTACCGGACCAGAAGCTCCCGGACCGACTCGGCGCTCACGCCGGTCCGCTCGGCGATCCGCGGGCACGAGAGACCCTCGTGGACGTAGAGACGCGTCAGCGACTCGGGCGTGAGGATGCCGCTCAGCCGCGGGCGAGGGCCGGGACGACCGGGCGAGAGACGGTAACGGGTCAGGCGGTAGCGGACCTGCCGGGCAGTGGTGCCGGTGAGCGCGGCGACCTGGGCGACCGTGTAGCCGTCACGGAGCACCCAGTCGCGCAGCAGGGCCTCGGGCAAGGGGTCGTCGGGCGCGCCGACGTGGAAATAGCTGCGGTCGGGGATCAGGACGGACGCGGTGACCAGGCGCTCGCGGACCGCCTCGGCCGGCAGGCCGGCGCTCCGGCCCGACCGCCACAACTCGATCAGGTGGTCCTGCCCGAGGAACGGCCGGTCGGCGGAGATCGCGTAGCGGCTCAGCCAGGAATAGCCGGCGGCACGGCTCAGGCCCAGCCGGGGGCCGACCTCGGCCGCGGGCACGCCCTCGAGCACGACCCAGCGCTGGAGCAGGTCGGGGTCGGGACGCATGCCCCCATGATCCCGTGTGATTGGCTGGGCCGGTGAGGTTTTCGTGGCTGGACCTGCCGGCGAGCGAGGTCGACGAGGCGGCCCGGCGGTTGCTGGGATGGCAGCTGACCGCCAACGGGGTGACCGTGCGGCTCACCGAGGTGGAGGCGTACAGCGGACTGGGCGAGGATCCGGCCAGCCACGCTCACCGCGGGATGACGGCGCGCAACGAGGTGATGTTCGGACCGGCGGGCGGGTTGTACGTCTACCAGATCTACGGCATGCACTTCTGCGCCAACATCGTCTGCGGCGAGGAGGGCCGGGCGGCGGCGGTGCTGCTCCGGGCGGGGTCGGTGGTCTCGGGCCTCCCTCTGGCCCAGTCCCGCCGGCGGGCCAGTAGACGCGACAGCGATCTGGCGGCCGGTCCCGCGAAACTGATGCAGGTGCTGGCCCTCGACCGCTCGGCCAACGGGACATCGGTGATCGACGGCAGCGGGCCGCTGACGGTGTCGCCGCCGCTCTCCTCCGACTTCGCGATCGCGGCGGGCCCGCGCGTCGGCGTCACCTCGGCCCACGACGTGCCCTGGCGTTTCTGGATCAAAGACGACCCCTCGGTCAGCGCCTATCGCCGGCACACTGGTAAGCCTTCGGCATGACTTCTCTTCGGCCCCGGGTCGTGGTGTCGGCACAGATGTCGCTCGATGGGCGGATCACCCTGCGGCGTGATCATCTGCTGATGACGTCGCCGGAGGTGTGGGCGTCGTTGCGGCCGCCCAGCGCGGACGCGGTGGAGGCGGCACGGTCGGCCCAGCTCTCGGCCCTCCACCAGCCGACGGCGGTGCTGGAGGGCAGCGGGTCGCTGGTGCCCTCGACGGCGGAGCCGATGCCGGGCCCGCCGGCCGGGCCGTGCGACGACTTCGTCGTTCCGGCCGCCAAGTGGTTCACGGTCGTGGACCGGCGGGGGCGGGTGCGCTGGACGATGAAGGAGAACGACGGCTATCACCTGCTCGTTCTCGTCTCCCCGGACACACCGGCGGCCTATCTGTCCTACCTGCGCGACGAGGGAATCTCCTATCTCGTCGCGAGGGACCTCCGGGAGGCCCTCGAGAAGATGCGGTCGCGTCTCGGGGTCTCGTGCGTGGTGTCGAACGCGGGCGGCGGGGTGAACGGGGCGCTGCTGCGGGCCGGGCTGGTCGACGAGGTGCAGGTGGTGATCTATCCGGCGCTGATCGGGGGCGCGGACACGCCGTCGCTGTTCGACGGGGAGCCGCTGGGGCCGGGCGAGCTGCCGGCGTCGATGCGGCTGCTCGGAACGCACGCCGAGGCGGACGGCACGGTCTGGCTGCGCTACGAGGTCCTAGACGTGGATCAGGATCTGCTTCACGGGGTGGCCGAGAAGGATGGCTAGCTCGGCCAGCTCGTCCTCGGTGAACGAGGCGTCGTCGCGCGCCGGGTTGAGGATGGCGATCTCGAACCGGGCGAAACCGCACGGCCAGTCGTAGCCGAGAGAATCGAGCCGCACCTGGGCGTTGCAGCAGGGCACGACGATGCCGAGGTCGTCGAACTCGCCCTCGGACTCCTCGGCGAGCTCGGCCCACCACGCGAGGGGGATGTCGGCGCCGCAGTTCGAGCAGGTGATCCGGGACAGGTTCTCGCCGGCGTCGACCACGGTGATCCGGTCGTAGAACTCGGTCGTGATCTCCTGGCCGGCACCGTCGGCGTCGAGGAAGACGCTCCGCACGTAATCCTCGGCACGCTCGGCCGCCTCACCCTCGGGCTGCCAGGTGGGGTCGGTGGGGATGACGCAGGCATAGGAATCGCTCATCTCGCGCCAGATCATACGACCGTTCCGGTCGCGGCGGACGTACCGGCGGAAACCGCCGCGCTCGCTGCCGCGGACCACTAACGTCCGGGCTGATGGTTCCCCAGCGGTGGTTGATCGTGTGCAGCGCGATGTGCTCCGCCGGCCTGATGTGGTCGGCCGTTCTCATCGGCGCGCTGCTGGCCGGGGTACGCCTGCTCCCCACACCGGCGGCGGTGGGCGTGGCGGCGGCCATGACGGTGCCCGGGGTGATCGCGGGCGTGATCGGCAACCGGTGGTACTACCGGACGACGCGGCCCCGCCGGGCGTGGAGCCTGACGGCGTGGGTGCCGCCGCATGTGCCGCACTGGGCGAGCATGTTGGCCGGGGTGATGTTCTTCGCCTTCTGGCTGTCGGTGGTGCTGGCCTTCGCCGGTCTGGACGGCGACGCGGAGATCCGCGACGGCCAGTACGTGCTGAACGACAACGGCCGCCTGACCGTGGTGAACGAGGCCGACTTCGAGCGCCAGCGTGACTTGGAGCAGCAGATTTCGCTGGGGATCCTGGGCGCTCTGGCCGTGGGCGGCACGTTCATGACCGGCGCGATCCTGACCCACAACGCCGCGCCCGTACCGACGGAGACCCAGTCGGCCGGCCAGCCCCTCGCGTAGCCCTCTCGCAAGTTTATACAGCAAAGCTGTACAGTTGCGCTGTACCTGAGGAGGTCATCGATGAAGTTCACGAAGTACGACCACGCCTGCGTCACCTTCACCAAGGACGGCCGCACGATCCTGGTCGACCCGGGAACCTTCACCCCGGACGCGCCGAGGCTGATCGCCGAGGCCGACGCGGTGCTCATCACTCACGAGCATTTCGACCACTTCGACGACGGCATCGTGCTGGCCGCCATGGAAGAACGCCCCAGCCTGCACGTCTACGGCCCGGCGGCGGTCACCACGAAACTCGGCAACCCGGGTGAACGCCTGGTCACCGTGCGGCCGGGCGACAGCTTCGAGGTGGCCGGCTTCTCGATCACGGCGCACGGGGGCGAGCACGCTCTGATCCACCGCGACATCCCGCAGGTCGGCAACATCGGATATCTGGTCGAGGGCTCGGTCTATCACCCCGGCGACGCCTACGTCGCGCCCGGCGTCCCCGTGCCCACCCTGCTGCTGCCGACAAGCGGCCCGTGGACAAAGCTCGGCGAGGCGGCCGACTTCGTCCGGGCTGTCCGCCCCGAGCGCGTCGTCCAGATCCACGAACTGATGCTCAGTGACCTGGGGCAGAACTCCACGGCCATGCTCCTGGGAGAGAACGGCCTGACCGGCCTCCCCCTCCACCGCCTCGCCGCCGGTGAAAGCCTCGACGCCTGACCTCGTTTCGCCCGACTGCCGAGCGCCACGTCAGGGGCCGGCGCGATCGGCGGGCGGTGTCAGGGGCGGGGCCGGAGCTTGGCGAGGATCTCGGGGATTCGCTGGACGATCGCGCGCTCCTCGTCGTCGAGGTCGTGGCGAATGGCCTCGGCGATGCCTGAGGCTCGATGGTGGCGCTCCCCCGCCAGGGCGGCCCGGCCCTTGCTCGAGATCTCCACGATCACCTGGCGCCGGTCGGTCTCGTGCGGGCGCAGCTCGGCGAAGCCCTGATCGTGCAGCAGATGGACGGTCCGCGTCATCGACTGGTGCCGCACCTGTTCCCGGCGCGCCAGCTCGGCGATCGAGACTGCCCCGGCCCGATCGAGATGTCCGAGCACCGCGGCCTGGCCGGGTGGCATGCGGTCACCCGCTCGGGCACGCCGCACGAAGTCGCCGACGGCCACCCGCAACGCTTCTGCCAGATCCGCATCGTTCACGGCCACAAACCTACAGCAAGCCTGTACACCGGAGAGGCGTGCCGTGAAGAAAGCGGATAAATCGCCCATCGGCTCCGAAGTTGGGCTGGGAGGCGGCGCGGTGAATGGGCCAATTGCGAAGAACGCCAGCGCGGGGCGGCGCGGGGCGGGGCGGCGCGAGGCGGCGCGGCGCGGGGCGGGGCGGCGCGGCGCGAGGCGGCGCGGCGCGAGGCGGCGCGGCGCGAGGCGGCGCGGCGCGGGGCGGCGGGAGGCGGCGCGGCGCGAGGCGGCGCGAGGCGGCGCGGGGCGGCGCGAGGCGGCGCGGGGCGGCGCGGGGCGGGGCGAAGGCGGCGCGGCGCGGGGCGGGGCGGCGCGGCGCGGCGGGCGCGGCTCGGCGCGGGGCGGCTCGGCGCGGGGCGGCTCGGCGCGGGGCGGCTCGGCGCGGGGCGGCTCGGCGCGGGGCGGGGCGAAGGCGGCGCGAGGCAGGGCGGGGCGAGGCGGGGCGAGGCGGGGCGAGGCGGCGCGAGGCGGGGCGGCGCGGGCTGGCGCTATGTCAGGTGCGGCTGGCTCCTGCTTCGGGGCCGGCCAAGCGTTGGGCCAACCAGACCGGGAGTACTGAGAGGACTATCAACGCTGCTGCTACGACGTTGACCACTGGGGCCTGGTTCGGGCGGAACAAGTTGTTGAAAATCCAGATCGGCAGTGTGGTTATGCCTGGGCCGGCCGTGAATGTGGTGACGATGATTTCGTCGAAGGAGAGGGCGAAAGCCAGCAACCCGCCGGCCAGCAACGCTGATCTCATCAATGGGAAAGTGATGTAGCGGAACGTCTGGAACGACGACGCTCCCAAGTCCGATGAGGCCTCCTCGAAATTGACGCCGCTGCGCCGGAGGCGGGCCAGGACGTTGTTGTAGACCGTGACCACGCAGAACGTGGCGTGGCCGACGATCACCGAGAACAAACCCTTTCCCAAGCCCAGCGGGGCTATCACCGAACGCCAGGCGCTGTCCAGCGCTATGCCCGTGACGATGCCCGGCAAGGCTATGGGCAGGACTATCAGCAACGACACCGTGTCGCGGCCGAAGAACTTGAAGCGCTGTACCGCGAACGCCACCATCGTGCCCAGCACCAGCGCGATCACGGTCGCCCCCAGGCCCGCCTTCACCGAGGTCAGCAACGCGTCGCGGGCACCCGCGTTGTCCCAGGCGGCGGACCACCAGCGGGTCGTCCAGTCGTGTGGGGGCCAGGCGAACGTACGGTCGCCGTTGAACGAGTTGACCAGGACCAGGAGCAACGGGACGTAGATGAACGTCAGGCCGACGGCCATGAACGCTCGTAACGCCCAACGCGACCAGACCGACAGGGTCACAACTCCTCCAGGGCGCCCGAGCGGCGGACCGCGACCAGGTAGATGACCATCACCAGAACGGGGATGGTGGCGATCGCCGCGGCGAACGGAAGATTGTTGGCGGCGCCTATGTTGGCGTACACCAAATTGCCCAGAAGTTGGGTTTTGCCCCCGACGATCTGGACCGTGATGTAGTCGCCGAGGGACAGCGAAAAGGTGAAGATCGAGCCGGCGAAAAGGGACGGGACGATCAACGGCAGCACCACTGCCCGAAAGGTTCGAAAGGGCCGGGCGCCGAGATCGCCGGAGGCTTCCAGCAGCGATGTGGGCATGCGTTCGAGCCCGGCGTAGATCGGCAGGATCATGTACGGCAACCACAGGTACGACAGCACGATGATGGTGGCCGTCAGCCCGTACCCCGGGCCGTGCCCGAGAAAGAGCCAGTCGATCGGGCCGTCGTTGGCCAGCAGGACCCGCCAGGCGTACGCCTTGACCAGGTACGACGCCCACAGCGGGGTCAGGATGGCGATCACCAGCCAGTGCCGTGAGCGGGGCGAGGCGACCTTGGCCATGAAGAAGGCCATCGGCAGGGCCAGCACCGCGCAGATGACCGTGACCGCGGCGGCCACGCCCAGGCTGCGCACGGTGACGTTGCGGTAGACCTCCTCGGTGACCAGGGTCCGGAAGTTCGCCAGGGTGAACTCCCGGACCACCTCGCCGGTGAACCCGTTGACGGTCCAGAAGGCCGAGACCAGCAGCACGGCGAGCGCGCCGAGATAGGCCACGACCAGCCACAACAGGGGCGCCGAGAGCAGCGCGGCCAGGCGCAGCCGCGGATGCCGGTGAAAGACGGTCACGCTATCCCTTGATCGTCGTCCAGGCCTGGGTCCAGGCCGCGTAGTCCTTGCAGGTCACGTCCGTGCGGCCGTCCACGCACTGCGCGAGCGGCGTGGTCCAGTACCAGACCTGCTCGAAGTAGGCCTCGTCCTCGGCGTGGAAGGTCGCGCAGTGGTTCTTGTCGGCCGTCTCGGCGCAGGACAGCTTGTTGGCCGGCGCCTCGCCGAACCACTCGGCCACCCCGGCGTTCGCCTTGGGCGAGATGATGTGGTTCATCCAGAGGTAGCCGCAGTTCGGGTGCTTGGCCTTCGACGAGATCATCCAGGTGTCGGACCAGCCGGTCGCGCCCTCGGTGGGCAGGATCGCCTCGACCGGCGCCTTGTCGGCCTTGGCCAGGTTGGCGATGACCTGCCAGGTCGTACCGAGAACCGAATCTCCGCTCTTGAAGGCCTGGACCTCCTTGGTGTAGTCCGACCAGTACTCGCCGATCAGCTTGTTCTGCTCGGTCAGCAGGTCGGTCGCCGCCTTGAACTGGGTGTCGTCCAGGGCGTACGGGTTCTTGATGCCCAGGTCCGGCTTGGTCTTCATGAGATAGAGGGCGGCGTCGGCGATGTAGATCGGCGAGTCGTACGCCGTGATCTTGCCCTTGTACGGGGAGTTGGCGTCGAAGACGGCGCCCCACGAGGTGGGGGCCGGCTTGACCGTGTCCGTGCGGTACATGAGCAGGTTGGCGCCGCGGCCGTGCGGGACGCCGTACGGCTGGCCGTCGACGCTGTTCCACTGCTTGTCTTTCAAACCTTCGAAGACATTCTGGTAATTGGATATCAAGGATGTATTGATTGGCGCCACGTCCCCGCCGTAGATCAGGCGCAGCGACGCGTCGCCGGAGGCGGACACGACGTCGTACTCGCCGGTCTTCATCAGCGCGACCATCTCGTCGGACGTACCCGCGACCTTGGTGTTGACCTGGCAGCCGGTCTCCTTCTCGAAGCCGGTCACCCAGTCGACCTTGGGGTCGGTCGAGCCGTCCTCGACGTAGCCGGCCCAGGCGATGACGTTGACCGAGCCCTCGCCGGCGCCGAGCGACGCCATCTTGTCGACCTTGGGGACGCTCAGCCCGCCCGGGCCGGAGCCGCCTTCGTCGTCGGAGCTACCACATCCAGCGAGCGCCAGTGCTATCGCGCCCACAGCCAGAAAAGTGACTTTATGCCGCATCAGCGTTCTCCTTCACCGAGATGACGTGCTCTTCGTGCCAGGTCAGCCGAACTCTCTTCCCCCGCATCTCCGCCAGCGCCGCCGTTCCGGTGCGCCGGTTCTGCTCGACGACGGTCACCCGTGCGCCCGCGTCGAGGTCGACGACGAACCTGGTCACCGGCCCGGCGTAGATCACCTCGGCCACGGTTCCGGGCACGCCGGCTTCGCCGCCGCCATTCAAGATCAACTTCTCCGGCCGTACGGCGTAAGCACCGTCCCGCCCGAAGACCGAGCGCGCCGCTTCACCGGTGAGCAGATTGGACGTACCGACGAATCCCGCGACGAACGGCGTGGCGGGCCGTTCGTAGACCTCCTCGGGCGTGCCGACCTGCGCCACCCGGCCGTTGTCGAAGACCGCGACCCGGTCGCTCATGGTCAGCGCCTCGTCCTGGTCGTGGGTGACGAAGACGAAGGTGATGCCGACGTCGCGCTGGATCTGCTTGAGCTCCACCTGCATCTGCTCGCGCAGCTTGAGGTCGAGAGCACCCAGCGGCTCGTCGAGCAGCAGCACCTTGGGCCGGTTGACCAGGGCGCGGGCCAGCGCCACCCGCTGCCGCTGCCCGCCGGACATCTCGCGCGGCCGGCGCTGGCCGAAGCCGTCGAGACGTACCGAGGAGAGCGCCTGCTCGGCCCGCTCCCGGCGTTGTTTGCGCGGAACCTTGCGGACCTTGAGGCCGTACTCGACGTTCTCGATCACGCTGAGGTGCGGAAAGAGCGCGTAGTCCTGGAAGACAGTGTTGACGTCACGCTCGAAGGGGGCCAGGCGGGTGACATCGCGGCCGCTGAGCTCGACCCGGCCGGCGGTCGGCAGCTCGAAGCCGGCGATCATCCGCAGCACTGTGGTCTTGCCCGAGCCGGACGGGCCCAGCATCGAGAAGAACTCGCCGTCGGCGATCTCCAGGTCGATGCCGGCCACGGCCTCGACCGCTCCGAAGGACTTCTTCAGACCGGTCAGCTTGATCGCCGCGTCACTCATGCCTCACGTGCCTTCCCCGGGTGTGTCATGCGGCCACGACCACGGTCTTCAGATCGGTCAGTTCCCGTACGCCCAGGGGCAGCGCAAACCTCGGCACCTCGTTGACCAGCACGCGGGCGAACCGGAGCTCACGGGCGGCCCGCATCGCCGACCCGAGATCCGAGGTGAAGATGGCGGCTTGCGCGCCGCCCCCGGATTCGTTGGCCAGCCGAATGGCTTCCGTTAGTCCGGCGAACGGTTTCACCTCGACCACGGGCACGGCGTCGGTAGCCTCGTCGCGGGGGTCACCCGGCCGAAGCCGGGCGAGCGCCGCCCGCAGGCGTTCGGCAAGCTGATCGTGCAGCGCCTGGTCGACAAACAGCGATATATCGCCCCGAAGTGCGGCGGTGGCGCGGTCGACATCGGCATCCCGCGCGACGATCACGGGAACAGGCGCATCGAACTCGGCCAACAGCCGCCGGCCGATGGCGGCGGGGCCCGCGTTATCGACCCGGCCCTCGACTTCGGTAGGACGCCGAGCAGGGGCTCCGGCCGGGTACCCGGCTTCGGAGGGGCGTCGGCCAGGGGCTTCGGTCGGATACCGGGTAGCGGCATCAGCATCGGCTTCGGGTCGGCGCCGGGCAGGGGCGTCAGCCGGATACCGGATAGCGGCATCGGCTTCGGGTGGGCGTCGGCGCTCGGTCAGGTGCCGCAGGCCGGTGGGGGTGCCGGCGAAGGACAGGATGGCGGGCACGGGGTGGGCGGCCAGCGGGGCGGCCGTGTCCGGGCCGGTGAGCACCGAGATCCAGTCGGAGGGCAGGCCTGCCTCGATCAAGAGCTCCACCAGGCGGATGGCGGAGAGCGGGGTCGCGTCGGAAGGTTTGAGGACCACCGGGCAACCGGCCGCCACCGCTGGACCCAAAACGTGCGCGACCAGCGGGAAGCGTGGGGAGGAGATCACCGCCAGCACGCCTGCGGGGCGGCGCAGAGTGAAGCCGAGCGGGAAGTCCGCGGTGGAGCGCGACGACGGCGGTAAGTCCGCCGCGGAACCCGATGAGGGCGGTAAGTCCGCCGTGGAATGCGGTGAAGGCGGGAAGTCTGCCGTGGAACCCGATGAAGGCGGAAAGTCCGCCGTGGAAACCGATGAAGGCCGGAAGTCCGCCGTGGAATGCGGTGAAGGCGAGAAGTCGTCCCCCGGCGGTGCGGTGGCGGATGGGGAACGGGACTCGGCGGCGGCGTGCCGGAAAGTGGTGGCGGCGTGGATGGTCTCGGCTCGGGCGTCGCGGATCGGGTGGGCGGCCTCGCGGGACAGCGTCACCGCGAACTCCTCGACCCGGTCGGTCAGCAAGGCGGCCGCTCGTTCCAGCACCTCGGCCCGGCGCGGGCCGGGGAAGTCGTCGCGGTGCAGGGCCGCCGCGGCGGCCGCCACCGCCGCGGCGACGTGGGGCGGGCCGAGTGACGGGACCCGGGCCACGGGCTTGCTGTCGTACGGGCTCAGCACCTCGATCCACTCGGCCGACGTGGCCGGGCGGCCGCCGATCCGGGGCGTCACCTGCATCAACGCGGCGCCCCCTCCCGAAGTGTGTTGCAGGACACCGTAGAGCCGCGCGCTGACGCCGGTAAATGGATGACGGAACAGTCCTTACGCGAGACCGTTGTGCGCCCGTACAGTCCCGCCATGACGCTGCGTCTGTCCGACGTGCTCGCCGACCCCGACCTGAGCCTCCGGCTGGCCGACGGCGATCCGGCCGCGCTGCATCAGCCGGTGCGGTGGTGCGCGGTGACCGAGCTGGCCGACCCGCGGCCCTTCCTGGCGGGCGGCGAGCTGGTGCTGACGACCGGGCTCAGCCAGCTCGGCGAGGCCGCCCAGCGGCAGTTCGTGGAGCGGGTGGCGCAGGGGCGGGCGGTCGGTCTCGGGTTCGGGACCGGGCTGACCCACGAACGGATTCCGGAAGGGACACTCGCCGAAGCGCGCGAGCATCGGCTGCCGGTGCTGGAGATCCCGTACGAGACGCCGTTCATCGCCGTTGACCGCTTCGTGGCCGACCGGATCCTCGAGGAGCAGTACGGGCGGTTCGCCGACCTGCTCGACGAGCACGACACGCTGGCCAAGGCGCTGCTGTCGGGGCGCGGGCTGGGCGCGCTCGTCGATTCGCTGCACCAGATATTGGGTGCGCCGGCGATGGTTCTCGACCTGTACGGGCGGGTGCTGGCCACGGCGCCGGCCAGCGCCTCGTGGCCGGTCGAGCAGATCCTGTCCACGGCGCGGGGGCGGGCCGGCGGCGACCTGCCGATGGCGGTGCCGGTGAGTGTGGAGGAGGCCGTGGTGGCGTACCTCTGCTGTCGCCGTCCGCGCCGTTCGGCGGACGTGGTGCCGTACGCGGTCTCGCTGGTCGGTCTGGAACTTGCCCGCCGTCAGGCGGAGCTGGCCGGGAAGCGGCGGCTGGCCGGGCAGGTGCTCGAAGATCTGGTGCGCGGGACGATCGGGGCGCCTGAGGCCGAGCGGCGGCTCTCACCGTTCGGCATCAGGGCGAGCGAGGAGCACGCGCTGCTGGTGGCCACGGTCGGCGCCGGCGGTGACCAGCGCCGCAAGCTGGTGAGCAGCCCGCCGCTGGCCGGCGCCACGACGGCCGTCCTCGACGACTGCCTGCTGGCGGTGCTGGAGCCCGGCCAGTCCGCGCGCGAGGCGGCGCTGCTGCTCAGTGCCCACCTGTCCCGGCACGGCGACGAGGTGCGGGTGGGCATCGGCGGGTGGTACGCGGGCATGACGGGCCTGAGATGGAGTTACTACGAGGCGCACGAGGCGATGACCAGGGGCCCGGGCATCAACGAGCGCCAGCAGATGAGCCTGTCCGGCCTGCTGCTGGCGAGCGAGGACGTGCCGCTGCGCGACCTGGCCCGCGACGTGCTGCGCCCGCTGCGCGAGTTCGACGCCGCCCACAACGGCTCGCTGGTGGCGACGCTGCGCGCCTACCTGGACGCGGACGGCGCGGTGGCGGTGGTCGCCGACCGTCTGATCGTCCACCGCAACACGGTCCGCTACCGGGTCGACCAGATCGAACGCCTGACCGGCCGCTGCCTGACCACCACGGCCGACCGGGTGCAGTTCTGGTTGGCCCTGGCCGCCTCTAATCTCGGTGGCAGGGCAGGCGAACCGTGACCTTTGTGCCGGCCGCCTCCTGGGAAGCCAGCGTGATGGAGCCGTGGTGGCGTTCGACGACCACCCGGCACAGGGCCAAGCCCAGGCCCGCTCCGGGGATGCCTGTGTGGCGGGCGTTTCCTCCCCGGTAGAGACGGCGGAACAAGCGTGCCTGTTCGCTCGGGGCCACGCCGACGCCCTGGTCGGCCACGGTCAGGATCACCGCGTCGCCGTGTTCGTCGGTCAGGGCCACCGTGACCGTGGAGTCGCTGCCGCTGAACTTCACCGCGTTGCCCAGCAACGCGTCGGCCACCTGGCGCAGGCGCTCGCGGTCTCCCGGGACCATCAGCTCGCCGGGCAGCGCGGCCTCGATCGTGATGCGGCGCTCGGCCGCGCTCGGGACGATCGCCGTCACCGCCTCGGCGATGATGGCGCTCAGGTCGACCGGCACGATCGTCAGCTGGGCGTGGCCGGACTCCAGGGCGGCCAGGTCGAGCAGCTTCTCGACCAGGTCGCGCAGTCGTACGTTGTTGCGCTGCACCACGTCGAGCATCTCGCGGACCTCGCCCATCGGGGTCTCGTCGGGCGATTCCGCGATCAGGTCGACGTAGGCGCCGATCGACGTCAACGGGGTGCGCAGCTCGTGGCCGACCAGCGCGATGTACTCGTCGGTGGCCGCCGCCAGGTGCAGGGCCAGCACCTCGGCCCGGCGCTGCTCCAGGAACGCCCCGATCAGCCCGGCCACCCCGGTCAGCAGCACGGTCAACGCCGGGTCGGGTTCCTGCCGGGCGTACGTGAAGAAGCTCAGCACCCCGATGACCCGGTCGCCGCTGCGGACCGGCACCGCGCCGCCCGCCTGAAAGGCGCTCTCCGAGGCGACGTACGGAAGGACCGGCGAATCGCGCGCGTGGATGTCCGGGACCCACAGCGACTCGACCTTGGCCCAGCACGACCCGGCCAGGCCCGATCCGCGGGACATGCTGGCCGGGGTGGGCAGGGAGCGCTCGCCCGGCGCTGTGTAGCTGCCGGCCGGCCGCAGCACGTCGGTGACCTCGTCGACCAGCCACAGCCGCACGTACGGCCAGCCCAGCGTCGAGCCGATCGCGTGCAGGATGCGGTCGGTGGCGTCGATGGCGTGCGTGTGGTCGGCCAGCACGCGCAGGACCTCGGTCTCGCACTGCTGATATTCGCGGGAGCGGTGCTCGTAGGTGTGATCGTGGAAGGCGGCCACGGCACCGGTGATCGTGCCGTCCGCCGCGAGGATCGGGGCGGCGTTGACGGCGTACCACCGGTCCCGGTCGATGATCTCCAACCCGCGAAATCTCTCACCGGAGAGAGCTTGGGACAAGATCTGCTCGTACGCCGAAGGAAGCGCCGCGTTGGCGGCGGTGACCCGTCCCTCGGCGTCGCAGACGACCACCCCAGCGTCGAGGGTGCCGAGCAACGCCTTCACCGTCACGTCGTCCGGTTTGTCCAGATTGTCGAGCACTAGACCCAGCCGCCGCGTCAGATCGGGCACACCGAACGGCTTGCCGATGACGTCGAGCGCGCCAGTGCCCTCCAGACGCTGATCGCCGGGCAGCAGATAGGCGGTGATCAGCACGACCGGCGTCGCCGCCAGCGCCGGATCGCCCCGCAGCGAACGGCACAGCTCCAGCCCGTCCATCTCCGGCATGTCGACGTCGGCCACCAGCAGCGCCGGCCGATGCTCGGCGACTGCGGCCAGACCGGCCCGCCCGTCGCCGGCCACCACCACCTCATGACCGAGACGGCGGATGACCTGCGCGATCACCCTCTGGTGATCAAGATTGTCCTCGGCCACGACAACAAGCGCCACGAGTGATCACGCTAGGCACGCGGGTGCCGGGTAAGGGGTGATACTGCACTCTTCTCCCCCGCCCGAGTGTGCGCCAGGCCACGGCGAGGGGTAGACGATCAGGGTGGTAAACAACGTTGGACTGCGGTCCGAGCGCGGGCCCGTCCTCGGCGCCGTCATGCTCTCCACCGCTCTGATCGCCATCGACTCGACGATTCTGGCGACAGCGGTGCCCTCGATCGTCGACGACATCGGCGGCTTCACCGAGTTCCCCTGGCTGTTCACGGTCTATCTGCTGGCCCAGGCCGTCTCGGTGCCGATCTACGGCAAACTCAACGACCTGTTCGGCCGCAAGCCGGTGATCCTCTGGGGCATCGGGCTGTTCCTGGTCGGCTCGATCCTGTGCGGCCTGGCCTGGGGCATGCTCCCTCTGATCATCTTCCGGATCGTGCAGGGCCTCGGCGCCGGCGCCATCGCGCCCACGACCATCACCATCGTGGGCGACCTCTACTCCGTACAGGAGAGGGCGAAGGTCCAGGGTTATGTGGCCAGCGTGTGGGGCGTGGCGTCGGTCGTCGGGCCGACCCTGGGCGGCGTGTTCAGCGAGTGGGTCGACTGGCGGTGGATCTTCTGGGTCAACATCCCGCTCTGTCTCGCGGCCGGGGCGGTGATGTTCCGCCGCTTCCACGAGCGGGTCGAGCGCGGCCACCCGGTGATCGACTATCGCGGCGCGGCGCTGCTCACGGCGGGCCTCACGCTGCTGGTCCTGGGCGTGCTGGAGGGCGGGCAGGCCTGGGCCTGGGACTCGGTCACCAGCTTCGCGGTGCTCGGGCTCGGCGTGATCCTTCTGGTGGTCTTCGGGTTCGTGGAGCGTACGGCGACAGCACCTGTCCTGCCGCTGTGGGTCTTCCAACGGCGGTTGCTGGTCACGAGCGGCCAACTCGCGGTCGGTGTCGGTGCGATCCTTCTGGGGCTTTCGTCGTACGTCCCCACGTACGCCCAGGACGTGCTGGGCACCGGGCCGCTGGTGGCCGGGTTCGCGCTGGCCGCGCTGACCCTGGGCTGGCCGATCTCGGCCAGCCAGGCCGGCAAGGTCTATCTGCGCCTCGGGTTCCGGATGTGCGCGCTGATCGGCACGTCGCTCGTACTGATCGGCTCCGCCCTGCTGTTGCTGCTGAACGAGACGTCGTCGATCTGGGCCGTGGGCGCCTACTGCCTGATCATCGGCCTCGGCATGGGCCTGACGGCGGCGCCCACGCTGATCGCGGCCCAGTCGTCGGTCGGCTGGTCGGAGCGGGGCGTGGTGACGGCCAACAACATCTTCCTGCGGTCGCTGGGCAGCGCCCTGGGCGCGGCGGTGTTCGGCGCGCTGGCCAACGCGGTGATCGGCTCGGGCGACGTGGTCGACCCGGCCAAGCTGACCGAGGCGGTCCACCGCATCTTCATCGGCATGGTGCTGGTCGCGATCGTGATGGTGGGTCTGGCGGCGCTGATACCGAGGGCGGCCGACGAGGCCACTAAATAGGGGGCGCCCGGCTTTCGCGGGCGCTAACCTGCCGGGGTCAGGTTCTTGTTCTCAAGGAGGAGAGATGCGCGGTTTCCGGTCCCACCCGAAGCCCATCGTCGCCGCCTCGAAGGACCTGACTCCGCGTGCCCTTTCTCAACCTCGGCGTCGTCGCGCATGTCGACGCCGGTAAGACCAGCCTGACCGAACGCCTGCTCCACGCGGGCGGCGTCACCGACCACATCGGCCGCGTCGACGCCGGCGACACCCAGACGGACTCCCTCGACCTGGAACGCCGCCGCGGCATCACGATCAAGACCGCTGTCGCGTCGTTCCCGCTGGGCGACACCACGGTCAACCTCATCGACACCCCCGGCCACCCCGACTTCATCGCCGAGGTGGAACGAGCCTTACGCATCCTCGACGGCGCCGTGCTGGTGGTGTCGGCGGTCGAGGGCGTTCAAGCACAGACCCGCATCCTGATGCGCACCCTGCGCCGCCTCGGCGTCCCCACCCTGATCTTCGTCAACAAGATCGACCGCCCCGGCGCCCGGGAGCAGTCACTCCTGCGCGACCTGGCCACCCGCCTGACCCCGGACATCATCCCGATGGCCTCGCTGCTCGGCGCGGGGACACCGAACGCGACGATCCGCCCTCTGGCCGGCACCGCGGACGCGGACTTCATCGCCCGGCTCGTCGACATTTCGGGTGACCCCCGGGTGCTCTCGGACTGGGTGCGGGACGAGCGATCCGCGCCCTACGGCCGGTTGCGGGAGGTCCTCACGGCCCGGACCCGCGCCGGGCTTCTGCATCCGGTGTTCTTCGGCTCCGCGATGACCGGCGCCGGCGTGGACGAGTTGATGGCGGCGTTGCCCACGCTGCTCCCGGCGACCTCCGGGACGGCCGACGGCCCGCTGAGCGGCACGATCTTCAAGGTCGACCGCGACGACCACGGCCGCCGTATCGCTTATGTCCGCATGTTCTCCGGCGCCTTGCACATCCGCGACCGGGTACCGGTCGGCGACCCCATCTCCTCCCCCGACCGCGTGAGCGGTGGCCTGGCGGTCATCACCGGGATCGAGGCCATCGAGGGTGGGGCCGGGGTGCGGCGGAGAGCTCTCGTGGCGGGGCAGATCGGGAAGGTGCACGGACTTCGGGAGGCTCGGATCGGGAACGCGATCGGTGCCGGGCCGGTGGGTGGGCAGATCTTCGCGCCGCCGACGCTGGAATCTGTGGTCAGGCCGCGGGATCCGGCAGACGGGCGGCGGCTGCACGCGGCGCTGAGTGAGCTGGCGGGGCAGGATCCGCTGATCAATCTGCGGCAGGACGGGACGGAGTTGTCCGTTTCCCTCTACGGCGAAGTGCAGAAGGAGGTCATCCTGGCCACGCTCCTGGAGGCGTACGGCGTCGAAGTGGTTTTTGACGAGACCCGGACCATCCACATCGAGCGACCGGCCGGTGCCGGGTGTGCGGGCAGGACGCTCGGGAAGGACGGGAATCCGACGCTGGCCACTCTGGATCTGCGGGTGGAGCCGGGGCCGGGGGTGACGTTCGCGCTGGAGGTGCCGGTGGAGCAGGTGCCGATCCACGTGTTCAAGGCGGTCGAGCTCTTTCGGGAGTCGCTCCAGACGTACGTGGAAGAGTCGTTGACCCTGGGTCTTCGCGGTTGGCGGGTGACCGATGTGCGCGTGACCGCGACCCGGACGGGCTTCGTCTCGCCGGCGACGCGGGCGGCGGATTTTCGCAAGCTCGTGCCGATCGTGCTGCGCGAGGCGCTGGAGCGGGCCGGGACCGTGGTGTGCGAGCCGATCTCGCGCTTCCGGCTCGACGTGCCCGAGTCCACGCTGGGCGCGGTGCTGGCGGCGCTCGGGAAGTACGGTGCCGTTCCGGAAAGCTCGGCCCCGCTCGAAGGTCTCGTTCCCACGGCCCGGGTCCGGGCGCTGGAGCAGGCGATTCCGGGTCTCACCCACGGCGAGGGTGTGCTGGAGACGACCTTCGAGCGGTACGACCCTCGAACCCGCACGTCGGCTGCGTCACAATCGCCTTCGGAGATCGCGTCAGGTGAGCGGGAGGCGTAGTGTACGAAACAGTTTCGTTTCGCGAAGGGGGTGACCGCCGTGGCTGACCAGGCTGGGCGCACCCGCAAACTCGACCAGGAACGGGAGCAGGCGATCCTGCGCGCGACCTACGAGTTGCTGGGCGAGACGGGCTACCAGGGGCTTCGGGTGGACGCGGTGGCCGCCCGGGCCCAGGCGAGCAAGGCCACCCTCTACCGTCACTGGCCCACCAAGGCGGAGCTGGTGACGGACGCTGTCCGGGTGTGCAAGGCCGTCGACAAGCCGCTTCCCGACACCGGGACGCTGCGTGGCGACCTCGCGGCCTGGTTCTGCGACATGGCGACCATGATCAGCAGTGACCAGGGGCCGATCCTCGCCGGCCTGTTCATGGCCCTGCACACCGAGCCCGAGCTCGCCGTGCAGCTGCGCCAGATGCAGGAGTCCAAGCTTCCGCTCGCGGAATCCATCTGCGAGCGGGCCGTGGCCCGGGGTGAGCTCCGGCCCGGCTACGACGCCCGGCTCATTGAAGAGATCGTGCCGGCCATGGTCTTCATGCGGCGGTTCGCCCTGGGTGAGCCGCTCGACCAGGCCTTCATCGACCACCTCGTCGACGACATCGTTCTGCCTCTGCTCTGCCGGGAGCCGCGGCCCTAACCCCTCCTTCGCCTTCTTCCACGCCCTCGCCGACCGCGCCTGGGTGGATCTCCGCGTGCCCTGAAAGGGGACCCCTCGTGTCAATTACGACCTCAGACGCCCATCGTACGCCGGATATATCGCCTAAATCACGATCAAGGTGGCTGGCGCTGGCCGTGATCGCGGTCTCGCAGCTGCTCATCGTGCTCGATGCCACGATCGTCAACATCGCCCTCCCCACGGCCCAGCAGGCGCTGCACATCAGCGACGCCGACCGGCAGTGGATGATCACGGCGTACACCCTGGCCTTCGGCGGTCTTCTGCTGCTCGGCGGCCGGATCGCCGACTTCACCGGGCGCAAGCGGGCGTTCATCATCGGCCTGCTCGGCTTCGCGGCCGCCTCGGCGCTGGGCGGTCTCGCCACCAACGCGTTCATGCTCTTCTCGGCCCGGGCCCTGCAGGGCGCCTTCGGCGCTTTGATGGCCCCGGCCGCCTTGTCGCTGCTCACAGTGACCTTCACCGAACCGAAGGAACGGGCGCGGGCGTTCGGCGTCTACGGCGCCATCGCCGGCGGCGGCGGCGCGGTCGGCCTGCTGCTGGGCGGACTTCTCACCGAGTACGCCTCCTGGCGCTGGACCCTGCTGGTCAGCACCCCGATCGCCATCATCGCCGCGGTGGCCGCCGCACGCTTCGTCGGCGAGAGCCGCGCCGAGGGCAACACCCGCTACGACCTGCCCGGCGCGCTGACCTCCACGGCCGGCCTGGTCGCCCTGGTCTACGGTTTCACGAAGGCGGCGGACGACGGCTG
This sequence comes from Actinoplanes sp. CA-131856, assembly GCF_050956135.1. Lineage (GTDB taxonomy): Bacteria > Actinomycetota > Actinomycetes > Mycobacteriales > Micromonosporaceae > Actinoplanes. Next base: position 7,968,506 of record NZ_CP191849.1, read on the forward strand.
GGACTCGGCGACGACGATCGGCTTCCTCGTCGCCGCCGTCGCGCTGCTCGTCGCCTTCGTCGTCATCGAGCTCCGCTCGTCGCACCCGCTGCTGCCGATGCGGGTGATCCTCGACCGCAACCGTGGCGGCTCGTTCCTGACGGCTCTGCTGATCGGTGCCGGCCTGTTCGGCATGTTCCTGTTCCTGACCTTCTACCTGCAGATCACATTGGGCTACTCGGCCCTGATGTCCGGTGTGGCGTTCCTGCCGTTCACCGTCGGCATCATCGTCGGCGCCGGCATCTCGGCCCAGGTGCAGACCCGGGTCGGCCCCCGCGTGCTGATGGTCGCCGGCCTCGTCCTGGCCACCGTCGGCATGGTTCTGCTGACCCAGATCGGCGTGGACACCGGCTACTGGAGCCACGTCTTCCCGGCCGAACTGGTCCTCAGCCTCGGCCTCGGCATCACCTTCGGCCCGATGTCGAACACGGCCCTGGTCGGCGTGGCCGACCACGACGCGGGCGTGGCCAGCGCCCTGATCAACACCACCCAGCAGATCGGCGGTTCGCTGGGCACGGCCCTGCTGAACACCATCTTCACGTCGGCCGTGGCCGGATACATCGTCGACCACCAGGCCACCGCCTCGGACCCGGCGTCGCTGACGGCGGCGGCGACCGTACACAGTTACACGGTGGCGTTCTGGTGGAGCGCCGCCCTGATCGGCCTGGCCGCCATCATCGCCGCCGTGCTGGTGAAGGCGGGCCGCGAGGAGGCCAACGCAAACGCGGGAACCGCGGTCATGGTCTGACGCTCACCCTCACTCCGGCGTCAGCAAGCCGTTCGTCAGCGCGGCGGCGGTCAGGTGCCGGTAGCCCACGGAATCGAAAGCGACCACCAGTTCGTGGTCGTCCCGGCTCAGCAGCGTGCCCGGTCCCCACAACCGGTGCCGGACACGCTGCTGAGTGCCGGGACCGGCGCTCCGGTCCTCGCCGCGCGGGGCGGTCGCGTGCTTGTCGTTGTCGCAGGTGCCGCACGGCGCGTCGTAGTGCTCGCCGAAATAGCCGAGCAGGTCGGCGCGGCGGCACCGGGTGGTCTCGGCGTAGCCCCGGGCGGCGTCGATGCGGGAGCGCAGAATCGTCTGCCGGCGGTCGCCGGCCGCGATGACCTGCCGGAAAGCGTCACCCATGGGCGCGGCCAGCACGGCGTCGTTGCCGTCGGGCCGCACCAGGCCGAGATCCAGGAGCTCGTCGACCACGCGCTCGGCGGCGGCCCGGCCGACACCGGCCGCTGCGGAAAGATCCTTGACGGTCGTACGGCCGGTGGCCGCCTCGATGGCGTCGATGACCGCGTGGACCGTGGCCGCACCCATGCGCGAGCGGGCGGCCAGCAGCCGAGGAATCCGCACGGTCCGGGGGTCGTAGACAAGCACGGCGGTGGCCGGCCCGCCATCACGGCCGGCCCGCCCGATCTCCTGGTAGTACTCGTCGAGGCTCCCGGGCACACCGGCGTGCACGACGGTCCGTACATCCGGCTTGTCGATGCCCATGCCGAAGGCGCTGGTCGCGACGACGACATCGAGCCGGCCGGCGAAGAAGGCGTCCTGGATCTCGCTGCGCCGCGAGGAAGAAAGGCCGGCGTGGTACGGCTCGGCCCGGTAGGCGTCGCGACGAAGCCGCTCGGCAAGGCTCTCGCAGCGGGCGTGGCTGAGCGCGTAGACCAGGGCCGGGCCGTCGTGCGCGAGGACCACTTCGACCGTACGATCGTCGACCGCCTGGCCTTCGGGCAGATCGCGCCGGGCCCGCCGCACCGAGAGCGAGATGTTCGGCCGATCGAAGTCGGCCACGATGACACGGGCGTCCCGCATCCGAAGCTGCCGGGTGATGTCAGCCTGAACGGGCGGGGAGGCGGTGGCCGTCAAAGCCAGGACCGGCGGCCGCCCGGCCGCCTCGACCACATCGGCAAGCCGCAGATATTCGGGCCGGAAATCGTGGCCCCACTCGCTGACGAGATGGGCTTCGTCGACGGCGACAAGGGTGACAGGCCGGGGGCTGCCGCTGATGGCGGCCATGGTCTCGGGGTTGGCAAGCTGTTCGGGCCCGAGCATGACGAAATCGACGCGCCCGCCGCCGAGTTCACCGAGCGCGTGAACCCGGTCGGCATGGTGTTGCGAGGAGTTGAGCATGACGGCCCGCACGGACCCCCGCGCCGCCATGGACCGAAGTTGATCCCGCTGAAGCGCGATGAGAGGCGACACGACAACGGTGAGCCCGCCGAGCGCGAGCCCGCCCACTTGGTAGATAGCACTCTTGCCACTGCCGGTGGGCAGCACGGCCAGGGTGTCGCCGTGCCGGGTGAGCGCCTCGAGCGCCCGCCTTTGAGCGGGCCGAAGGCTGATTCCGAGCACATCGGCCGCAATTCGATCAAGCGTGTCCATCCCGCCGAATGCTAGTCGAATGTGTGACCAGCGATTTCACTCGCTTGTTCCTGACCGGTCTGCTCCTGAGCGCGGCGCAGATAGATCAGGCGACATCGGTCCAGGATCTCCTCGACGTCGGAGGTCGCGGCGCTCGCGAGCAGGTCGAAGACCCGGCGGTAGCGGCGCACCGCCGCCGGCTCCGACAGAATTCGGACATCGTCGATCAGATCGATGACGACCCGGCTGTCGTCCAGGATGGTGAAGCCGTGTACGGGCGGATACGGCCAACGTATGTCCATGTCGGCCACCTGCAGCTTCACATTGTCCCGGCGGTTGACCTCACGGAGACGAAAGAGTTGAGCCAGCATGCCGTCCGCCGGCATCAACCGGGTCATCAGCGTGGTCTCCGGGAGCACGAAATGAAAACGCCGCTGCTGGTCGCCGAGAATGATCTGCCGGCTCAAGCGCGTGACGATCGCCTTCTGCGTGTCGCCGTCGGCGAGGTCGGTAACCAACCCGAGCACGGCTCTCGCGTACTCATCCGTCTGGAGCAAGCCAGGAATGGCGCCAGGCTGGAAGGTGCGGTATTCCGTGGAAGCGGCTTCGAGCGCGCCGACATCCCGCTGCCAGCCCACCACCCGATCGGCGGAGACCGCGCCCGCCGGCAGCCGTTCGGCCGTGCTCACCAGCCGCTCGATCTCGTCCGGCTCGGCGCCCAACGCCTCGGCGAAGCGTCTGACCTCCGCTCCAGACGGCCACATCGCGCCCGTTTCGATTTTGGACAGTTTGGACTGACTCATCCCGATCCGCCGGCCCAGATCCCGTCCCGTAACGCGCTGCGCGTGGCGCATCTGGGCTAGCTGAACACCGATCGGTTCGTCGGCGTATGGAGGTGGCGGCACACCGGAGTCAGTCTCCATAACCGCCACCTCCCGGTCGCCTGTCGGCGAGAATCAGACTCCCGCCGTCGAACCCTGCTCAAGCCGAGCGAACAGCTCGGCCGGAACCCTGACGAGACCTTCTCCCGGCGGCACATCGATTCCGAATTCAGTGGAATCAACTGTATAACCCTGGATCACGTAGTCCCCATGGCCTGTATCGAAAATCTTAGGACAATCACCGTGGGTGCACCATGCCGCGACCAGGCGTAACGTTGATTCGTCGGGTTCAGAAACCTTCGTCATACCCGTAATAACTACCAGAAGATCGCCGGGTTACCCGGCCGGACCGGCCAAAATACCGATAGCTACTTGATCTGGGGCCATCGGAGATCCATCTCCAGATGGCGCCTATGTGCTTGCGAGCGCTTACGAAGCGTGAGGACGCGGAATATATTCCTAGTATTCCGTCGTCGGACCTGACGCAGACATCAGCGACAGCGTCGTCGCTCGATCGGCTTTCCCGTCGCGGTCTGGCGGACGCTGAGGTCGGTGATCCTTATGATCCACACGAGTTCGTTCTCACTTCCTCCGGGCTACGGCGTCGCGATCGTGGTGGTTTCGATGTTGTGCCTCGCCCTGGCGGCCCGCCTCATTCGGGACATCGTTATAGCGCTCGCGCCAATTCTTCGCGCACTCATCGCCGCGGCATTGGCCGTGCTCGCCCTCGGCGCGAGCTTCGCTCTGCTGACGGCTGCGCTTCTCGGCTACTGATGTGCGGACACCGGAGTCCGCGTCGCCAAGCGTGAATCGCCTCGCTGATGGGGAGGTACCCATGGATTCAATGGTGTTCGCACTAGTGCTGATCGGCCTGATCGGCGTGGTCGTCATGGTCGAGCTCGCCGCAGCGGTGGTGCCTCTCCTCGTGGTGGTGTCGCTGGTGCCGCCCGAGCAACGGACTGAACTGGCCGAGCTCCTGGCCGCCGCGGACAGTTCCCGCCGTCTCCGATTCTGGCGAGCATCACGTGTGGCGGCCCTTGCGCGCCGCCGTAGGCGGGCAGACGCTCCCCCCAGCATGGCCAGATGTGCTTGTGCGGCTTTCGATCCCGGATCCTCCGACACGACGACGGCAACGCGCCCCGGCGGCTCTCGGCCGCGGGGCGCGTTGCGTTGAGGCAGGCTCAGCCGAACTTGTAGGTGTTGCCGGAGCCGGGGACCTTTGTGGGGAGGCCTCGTCGGGCGCGCTCGCCCCGGATGGTGATGTCGGCGATGTCCCACAGGGTGCCCAGGACCGTTACCGCTATGGCGGCGGGGGTGATCCAGGTCAGCAGGTCGGTGCCGTTGTCGGTGGTCCAGTCGAAGGCCGGGTTGAAGAAGCGGTCGGATGCCAGCAGCCAGACCAGGTAGGCGCCGGTCAGTACGGCCAAGGCGGCGTTGGCGACGATGATGGGCCTCGTCCACTCGCCCTGGCGGTAGAGCCACACCGCCCACACTGCCTTCAGGGCGATCAAAGCGATCAGCACCGGCCACCAGAGGGACCAGCCGTCGGGGTCGAGGACCGGGGTGTCCGTGAGGGTGAACTGCTGGACGACGATGACGGCGATCAGGATCACCGGCCACACGACGTACGTGACCATCTGGCCGAGGGTGATGGCGCGCGGCTCGTACTTGGGAAGGTCCTTCAAAGACCATGGGCCGCCCCGGAGTTCGGCCTTGCCCAGGCCCGTACGCTCGATGACCGCGAAGGTCAGTGTGGTCCAGAAGGCCAGGTGGGCGCCGACCGTCAGGATGCTTCCGATGGCGCCGCCGATGATGTCGCCGGCCTTCGGGTCGTCGCCGAAGAGCGCCACCACGACGTTGACCACGACCACGATCGGCAGGACGGTCGAGAACAACATGAGCATGAAGCGGCGCCAGACGCCGTACAGCTCCGGGCCTATCAAGAAGTTGGGTCTGTTGGCGTAGGCGTCGGCGAGCTTGTCGGGGTCGCCCAGCTCCAGCAGCGCGTTCTCCACGGCGGTGTCGTGTGCCTCGCCGGAGTCGACGCGGGCGTCGACCGCGTCGTCGATGGAGGCGCGCAGCTCGCGGTCGATGTCGGCGCGCTGCTGCTCGGGGATGCGGCGCAGGGCGGTGAACACGTAACGGTCGACGAGGTTCGTCATTTGTCGCTCCCGGGGTGGGTGAAGGAGAGGTCGTTGATGGCGCGGTCGATGCGTGTCCACTCGCCGCGCAGCGTCTCGGCGACGGCGTCGCCGTGCTCGGTGGTGCGGTAGAACTTGCGCGGGCGGGCCTCGTCGGTGTTCCACTCGCTGACCAGCAGGCCCTGGGTCTCGAGCCGGCGCAGCAGCGGGTAGAGCGTGTTGGCCTCGACGTCGAAGCCGGCCTGACCGAGCGTCTCCAGCAGCGAGTAGCCGTACCCCGGCGTGCGGAGAGCGATGAGGCTGGCGACGACGACCGTTCCCCGGCGCAGCTCCTGGAGGTGGCTGGCCAGTGTGGCGTCCGTTGTCATGTCACTCACGATACTGTGCGACGCACACTATGACAACAGCAAACAGCAAAGTGCCCCGCACGACCTTGCGGCCGGCGGGGCTTGGTGGCGCGGGGGTTACTCGCTGATGGCGTCGATCAGGTCGCCCACCGGGCGGTCCGGGAGGGCGCGGGCCACGTCGGCGACCGCGACGATGCCGACCAGCCGGTGGCCGTCGATGACGGGCAGACGGCGGACCTTGTGCTGGGACATGGTGCGCAGGATGTCGGCCGCGTCGTCGTCGGCGCCGATCGTGACCGGCTTGCCCTCGCCGAGCTCGCCGGCGGTCACGTCACCGGGGTTGCGGTCGCGGGCCAGGGCCTTCACGACGATGTCGCGGTCGGTGACCATGCCCTTGAGGCGGTTGTCCTCGCCACAGATGGGCAGCGAGCCGACGCCCAGGTCGGCCATCTTCCGGGCGGCGTCCGCGAGCGTCTCCTTCTCCCCCACGCAGGTGACGTCGGGAGTCATGATCTCGCGAGCGGTGGTCATGGGTTGTTCCTCCCGTTCTGTATATGAGTGGTCACAGAAAGGGGTACCCGCATCACAGCGTCGCAATCGTGTGGGCCACCTCGTCGACGAGTTCCCTGGCCAGGAAGCCGGTGCGGCCGTGCCGAGGGGTCAGGCGCTGCCCGCTCACCGAGTGGACGTAGGCGGCCCAGCACGCGGCCTGCGCCGGGTCGGCGCCCCGGGCCAGCAGGCCGGCCACGATGCCGGCCCGCGCGTCGCCGCTGCCGGACGTGCCGAGGCCGACGTCGCCGCTCTCCTCGACCCAGCGCCGGCCGCCGGGGGCCGCGATGTGGCCGTACAGGGAAACCACCGCGCCGAACTTCTCGGCGAGCTCGACCGAGGCGGCGCCCGGATCGTCGCCGGGTGGGCGGCCCAGTAGATGCTCGGCCTCCACCAGATTCGGCGTCAGCACCGCCCGCTCCGGTGACGGAAGCAGGCTTGCGTCCTTGCTGAGCGCTCCCAGGGCGTACGCGTCCAGAACGACCCCCGCCTCCGCGCGGGCCGCACCCAGCACCTCGCGCATCAAGGTCGTCGTCTCGTCGATGTCGTCGAGGCCCGGCCCGAGCGCGATCACGTCCGCGTCACCGGCCAGGCCGGTACCGGGCAGGCCGACCACCTTCGCCTCGGGCACCGCGATGCTGAGCGCGATCGTCGTCTCCTCGGCCACCGCCAATTGCAGGCGGCCGGCGCCGGCGCGGAGAGCGGCGACCCCGGCCAGCAGGACGGCGCCGGGGGTGAACTTCGAGCCGCCCACCACGAGCACGGTGCCGCGGGACTCCTTGCCGCCCTGCGGATCGGGAAGCGGCCACTCGCGCAGGACCTTAGGAGTGATTACTCGCTGAGGCATTGACGTCCTCCTGCCTGGTCGGCCGCGTGCCCTCGCGGTGCAGGTGATCAACGGCGTTGAACGCCTCGGGCACCAGCAGATCACCCGCACGGCGCCAGCTGCTGATCGAGCAGTTCGCGATGGTGGTGCGGTGCGCGATGGCCATCAGCTCGCCTTCGTCGAGGCGCTCGGCGAGGTAGCGCACGAGCAGCACGGTGGCCTCGTGGGCGAAGAGCACGACCCGGCCGTCCGGGTAGTCCTCACGCAGCTCGCGCAGCAGAGCACGGAGCCGCAGCAGCACATCGGCCCAGGACTCGCCGCCGGGCGGCCGGTAGTAGAACTTGCCCAGCCGACTGCGCCGCCGGGCCTCGTCGGGGAGCCGCGCCTGCACGCCACGCCCGGTGAGCAGGTCGAGGATCCCCAGTTCGCGGTCGCGCAGCCGTTCGTCGACGATCAACGGCACACCCCGTTCGCCCAGGGCCAGCTGGGCGGTCTGACGGGTGCGGAGGTACGGCGACACGACCGCCACATCCGGCACATCACGCCCGAGATGCTCGCCGACCGCCGCGGCCTGCTCACGCCCGAGATCCGACAGCGGAACGTCGGCGTCCCGCTCCGGAATCTCGATCACCTCGGCCCCACCCTCCTCGGCGGCCTGCGCGGTGACATTGCCGGTGCTCTGCCCGTGCCGAACCACGGCGAGCCACTGGAGCTCCTTCATGCCAGCGCCATACCCCACCGCCGAATCGGTAATCCCCACCGTTCCGCCACGGCTGGACAAGCCCACACTGCGCAGCCGGGTCCCGTGCGCGTCTGGTGGCGAGCCCCGGCCTTCGGTCGACAAGCAACCGCTACAAAAAGACAAGCCCGCTTGACTTCTCCACGTCGGCGGAGCCGCCCAGTTCCGCCCGAATCAGTAATCCCCACCGCTCCGCTACGACCGAACAAGGCCACACGGCGCAGCCGGGTCCCGCACGGCTGACGGCGAGCCCCGACCTTCGGTTGACAAGCAACCGCTACAAAAAGACAAGCCCGCTTGACTTCTCCACGTCGACGGGGCCGCCCAGTTCCGCCCGAATCAGTAATCCCCACCGCTCCGCTACGACCGAACAAGGCCACACAGCGCAGCCGGGTCCCGCGCGGCTGACGGCGAGCCCCAGCCTTCGGTTGACAAGCAAGCACTACAAAAAGACAAGCCCGCTTGACTTCTCCACGTCGACGGGGCCGCCCAGTTCCGCCCGAATCGGCCTAACTCCTTTCCGGTCAGACCCGGGAGCGGGGGGAAGGGCGGCCCGAGAGCGGGGCGGGAAGGCGGCCCGAGGGCGGGGCGGGAAAGGCGGCCCCAGAGCGAGACCAGGAGGGCGGCCCGAAAGCGGGGCGGCCCGAAAGCGGGGCGGCCCCAAACGGAAGCGGCCAACGCACGGCTCAGGACGCGGCGGACAACGGAGCGCGGGGAAAGGCGCGAAAGTGAAGCGGAGAGAGCGCGAGGGAGGGAGACACCCGGGGAGGGGACACGGGCGGGTGACGAGGGTGTCCCGATGGGCGGGAAAGTCGATAAAGTCCACCGAATTAGTGGACAAGGTGGGGGATCGTTTCGGAGACTCGTCCGATGGATCTCACGCTCGCTCTGGCCGGGCTCGGCGTTGGTGTCGTCGTCGGGCTCACCGGGATGGGTGGCGGGGCTCTGATGACGCCGATCCTCGTGCTCGTGTTCGGGGTTCCGCCGGTGGCTGCCGTCTCCAGTGATCTCGCGGCCAGCGCCGTGATGAAACCGTTCGGCGGGGCCGTGCACGCCCGCCGCGGGACCGTCAACTGGGCGCTCGTTCGGTGGCTTTGTGTCGGTAGCGTGCCGGCCGCCTTCGCCGGGGTGCTGCTTCTCCGGCTGCTCGGCGATGACGAAACCGTGCAGCGGGCCATCCGGATCGCTCTCGGGGTGGCCCTTCTGCTCGCCGCGGGCGGGCTTCTGCTGAAGTCGTGGGCCGCCCGGCGGCGCGGGGACGACGGGGTGGCCGAGCCGATCACGGTCAAGCCGCTGCCTACGGCGCTGCTCGGGGCCGCGGGTGGGCTCGTGGTCGGTCTGACCTCGGTCGGCTCGGGGTCGCTGATCATCGTGGCCCTGTTGGCCATGTATCCCACGTTGCGCGCCAACGACCTCGTCGGTACCGATCTGGTGCAGGCGATTCCCCTGGTCACCTCGGCCGCGCTCGGGCACGCGCTCTTCGGCGACCTTCAGCTCGACCTGGCCGGCGCCGTGCTGCTCGGCTCGATCCCGGGTGTGCTCATCGGGTCGCGCATCTCGTCGCGGGCGCCGGCCGGGCTCGTGCGGGCCGCGCTGGTCATCGTGCTTCTGGCCAGCGCGCTCAAGCTCTTCGACCTTCCCACGGCCGCGGTCGGCGCCGCCTCGGCGGTGGCCGTCCTGGTGGCCGTCGTCCTGGGCTTGTGGCGGCGCCGGGCGGGCGCCGAAGGTCACGGTGGGCGCAAGCGGCGCGGGACGGCTCACTTCGGGACGATCGTGGCCGAACAGATGAGGGATGAACGTTCGGCAGAAGCTGCAGGGGTGCTTCCTTGCCGTGGCCGCTCTGGTGGCCGCGATGGTGGGCTTCGTGCTGCACGCGGACGCGGAGTCGACGCGCAAAGCCGCGGTCAGTGAGGCCGAGCAGGTCGCGCGGGGCGTGGCCAAGGACATCGCCTACGGGCTGACCGCCGAGATGGCGCCGCTCTACGAGCAGCCGGAGATGCTGGCCGCCTACATCGCGCGGCTGCACGAGCTCCAGGCCCGCGACATCGTCGTGGTCGACACCGGCCGGCGGATCCTGGCCGACGCCTGGCCGGCCAACGTGGGCGGGACCTACGACGGCGATCCGGGCGGCGAGATCGCCCGGACCATCGCCGACCACCGGGCGCGCGCCTTCATGGAGACGGGCCGGGTCCGGCAGGTGGTGGTGCCGATCATCGACGACGAGGACGTCACGCTGGGCGCCGTCGTGCTGGAGTACACGCCGCTCTACGAGCAGATGAAGGCCGCCACCGCCTACACCGAGCAGCTCATCGTCGTCGCGGGCGCCGTCTGCATCGGGCTCATCCTGCTGCTCGGCATCCTGACCGGTGAGTCGATCACCCGCCGGATCCACCGGCTGACCCGGGCCGTCGAGCGGATCCGCGACGGCGACTACGTGCAGCGGGTGGACGTCGGGCGGCGTGACGAGATCTCCCGGCTCGGCGACGCCTTCAACGACATGGCCGAACGTCTCGAGCGGTCGGCGCGCGAGATCCTCGCCAAGGAGTACACCGACAGCATCCTGGCCAACGCCGGTGAGGGCATCTGCGGTCTCGACGCCAACAACCGGATCACCTTCGCCAACGAGGCGGCCGGGCGGATCACCGGTTTCGGCGTCGACGGTCTCCTCCAGAAGGACGCGTCCACGCTGCTCCCGCGGCAGGGAGGCGAGGCGACGCTGCTGCGGCCGGACGGCACTTCCGTCCGGGTCGCCTACACGGTCAGCCCGATCGCCAAGGGCGGCGGCGCCGTCATCGTGCTGCGCGACGTCAGCCGGCAGCGCCGCCTCGAGCACGATCTGCGCCATCAGGCCCTGCACGACGCCCTGACCGGCCTGCCCAACCGCAAGCTCTTCCACGACCGGCTGGAGCTGGCTCTGCGAAAGGCCGACGTCGCGGTCCTCTATCTCGACCTCGACGGCTTCAAACGGGTCAACGACAGCCTCGGCCACAATGCCGGAGACCTTCTCCTGCGTACGGCGGCGGAGCGCTTGATCGCGGTACTACGCCCCACCGACGTTCTCGCGCGGCTCGGCGGCGACGAGTTCGCCGTCCTGCTGGAGAACGCCGGCCAGGACACGGCCGAGCGCCTCGCCGGGGCGTGTGTCGAAACGCTGGGCAACCCGCTGCTCCTGCACGGCCGGGAGGCCACCGTGTCGGTGAGCGTGGGCGTGGTGCCGGACGCGGGCCGCTACGCCGGCGCCGACGAGGTGCTGCGCAACGCCGACGTGGCCATGTACGCGGCCAAGGCCGAGGGCAAGGCCTGCTACCGCGTGTTCGAGACGCGCATGCACGAGCAGCTGCTGGACCGGATCGACAGCGAGGCCCGCCTGCGCGACGCCGTCCACCGCGGCGAGCTCCGGGTCGACCTCCAGCCGGTGATGGAGCTGCCGGAGCGGCGGCTCATCGGGGTGGAGGCGCTGGTGCGCTGGAACGATCCCGAGCGCGGCCTCCAGCCGCCGGGGTCGTTCATCCCGATGGCCGAGGAGACCGGCATGGTCACCGAGATCGACCGGTGGATGCTCAACGAGGCCTGCCGGCTGGTCAAGCGGTGGCAGGACGCCGAGCCGGACACGGCGCCGGGCTGGGTCAGCGTCAACCTGTCGGCGGCCGACCTCGAGGTGGCCGATCTGACCGACCGGGTCGCCCACGCCTTGAGCAGTACGGGATTGTCGCCGCACCGCCTGGTGCTGGAGCTCACCGAGACCGTGCTGATGCGCAACGTCGCGGTCACCGTGGGCCGCATCGAGGAGCTGCGCGAGCTGGGCGTGCGCATCGCGATCGACGACTTCGGCACGGGTTACTCGTCGCTGGGTTATCTGCGCGACATCCCGGTCGACGTGCTGAAGATGGACCGCTCGTTCATCACCGGCCTGGTCGGCAACGCCCGTCAGCAGGAGCTGGTCAGCGCCATCCTGCAGCTGGGGCACACCCTCGGCCTGCGGGTGGTGGCCGAGGGTGTGGAGACCGGCGACCAGCTCGACCTGCTCGTCGCCATGGAGTGCCGGTACGCCCAGGGCTACTTCCTGGGCGTACCGGCTCCGGCCGATCAGCTCATCAACGCTGTACGAACACCGCAGTCGTCCGCGCGGGGACGGTGAAAGTCCCCGTCGCTTGGGAGAAGGCGGCTGTACGGACGAGCGGGTCGGCTGAATTGCGCTGCACCGGGTGCAGGGCGACCGTCGTGCCGGCCAAGGCCGGAACGGTCTGGGTGGTAGCCGCCGAGGTGCCGTTGAAGACGACGGTCACCGACTTCCACTGGCGGTCGAGACCCCGTCCGTCCAGGGTCATCGTGATGACCCCCGGGGTCTCGGCCGCGCCGGAGAGCGGGAACGACAGTCGCTTCTGCACCTCGGCGGCGGTCGGCAGGCCGAAGACCGGAGTGGAGCCGCGGATAAGAAGTAGCTCCTTGTACCGGGCGTCGGCCAGATTGACGGCCTCGCATGAAGGCACGAGCGCGGCCGAAGCCAACAAAGGCCGGGCGTAGTCCCATTTATCGGAATTGTCGGCAGCGGGCGGCAATCCGCGGCCGAAGCCGTTGCCCTGCGAGCAGTCCCAGATGATCTGGTTGAACCAGTCACCCGAGTTGTACGAGTTGCGGTCGAGCGACTTCGACCGCAACCGCTCGCTGCCGAGCGCGAAGAAGCCCACCCCCTGTCCCAGAGCCGTGGTGGACAAGGCCACCGACTGGAGCCGGGCGCGATCCACCGCCGAGGTGGAAGAGGGCAACTTGTAGGCGAGGGCGTCGTACAGCACCTCGTTGTCGTGAGCGTCGACATAGGTGATGGCCTCGCCCGGCGCGGCGTTGTAGCCGGCCGGCGAGCCGTTGTAGTCGACCTGCGACCCGGTGACCGTGGCCCCGTTGGACGCCACGAACCGGTAGGACGCCAGGTTGCCGCTCAGCCCCACCTTGATGAGGTCCTGGTAGTGCGGCAGCCGGGTGGCCGCGTCCGCGTTCACGGCGTCGCCGTTCGGTGCCGACAGCAGCCCCGACCCGAAGCCCTGCACGCGCGGGTTGGCGTCGAACGGCCCGCCACCCCGGACGGCGTCGCGGAGCCGGTCGTTGAACGTCCCGATCCCGGTGCCGGCCATGTTGGCCTGGGTCGCCTGCTCGAACCGCGCGTCACCCGCGACCTCGCCGAAGTCCCAGCCCTCGCCGTACACATAGATGTTCTTGCCGTCGACACCGTCCTTGGCCACCGTCAGCTTGTCGAGGGCGGCCCGCACGGCCAGGATGTTGGCCTTCGGGTGGTGGCCCATCAGATCGAAGCGGAAACCGTCGACCTTGTACGCCTTGGCCCAGGTCACGATCGAGTCGACGACCAGTTTGCCCATCATCGTGTTCTCCGGCGCCGTGTTGGCGCAGCAGGTGGAGTTCGCGACCGTCCCGTCGGCCAGCAACCGCTGGTAGTAGCCGGGCACGATCTGGTCGAGCACCGAGTGCGGATCGGTGCCGGCGGCCGACGTGTGGTTGTAGACGACGTCCATCACCACGCGCAGCCCGGCCTTGTTGACGCCGCCGACCATCTCGCGGAACTCGCGGGTGCGCTGCGCCGGGTCGACCGCGTAGCCGCCCTCGGGCACCGTGTAGTGCAGCGGGTCGTAACCCCAGTTGTAGCCGTCGGTGGCGGCCACCGCCGCCACACATTCCTGCTGTTGCGCAGAATCCGGCGGGAGCGCGGCCAGGTCGCAGTCGGGCTGCTTCTGGTCGGCCCGGTTCTCGGGAATTGTCGCGAAATCGAAGACCGGCAGCAGATGCAGGTGGGTGACCCCGGCCGCCGCGAGCGACGACAACTGCTTCATCCCCGCCGACGAGGAACCGGTAAATGCCCGATATGTTCCGCGCGCGGCCGCCGGCACCGAGGAGTCGGCGATCGAGAAATCCCGAACCGACGCCTCGGCGATCTGGATCTTGGCGGCCGGGACAGCGGCCGGCTTACGCAGCGACGACCAACCGGCGGGCGCGGCCGACGGATCGGACAGGTCGACGATCCGGCTCAACCGGGAGTCGGTGGAGAGGCCGAGACTGTATGGATCGGTGACCGCTGCGGTGACCACTCTCTGCGCCGCCGGCTGCCACGCCGTCACCGAATACTTGTAGTACTTGCCTTTCCACGACGACGGCCCGCGAACGGACCACACGCCCGTACGGTCGTCCCGCTTCATGGCCACCGTGGACGGAGCGGTGCTCGTGGTGTCGTACAGCAGAAGCGAGACCTTCTGCGCGGTCGGCGCCCACACCGACAGCGTCGTGCCCACCGGGCCCAGCGAGGCCGAGGCGGCCGCCGCGTAGACGTCGTCGAGCACACCGGCCGTCTGCACGCCCGTGGCCGCGAGCAGCTTGCCGGCCGCGTCCCGCTCGGTGATCGTGACCTGCCCGCGCAGGATCTCCTGGAGATCAAGGCCCGGCGGGAGCCGGAAAGCGCCGTACTGCCACAGATGAGGGAACTTGGTCCGCTGCGCTTCGGTCAGCCCGTCCCGCCCCACGCTGAGCCGCGCCGAGGAGGAACCGTGGACCAGGTCGTACACCTTGCCGTCGGTGTCGCCGCCCGGCTGCCAGGCCACCGTGGTCCGGTCGATCCAGACGGCCGACGACTTGGTCGTGTCGACCACTCCCCCGGCGCCCACTTTCTTCACCACCGGCACGATCCGCGGTGAGACGCCGGCCAGCAGCCAGATCTCGCGGCCGCCCTCGGCGAACGTGAGCCTCTGGTCGTCGGGCAGATCCTTGGTGTCGCCCTTGTGAATGATGTAGTTCAGCGCGGTGGCCCCGGCCGCCAGCGGCACCCGGAAGGTGACCCCGAAGGCGTCGGTGGCCGCCGGTTGCAGCGGCGCGGCCCAGTCGGTCGGCGTGGCCGCGCCGTCCCAGACGTGCAGGCCCCAGCCGTCGTAGTTCCCGTCGGCGCGGCGGTAGTGGATGACCGCCGTGTTCTGGTCCTGCGGCGGGTCCGGCTCGCCGGTCGCCGCCTGTCGTGACGGATGGACCGTGGCGTCGCCCTGTTTCAGCCACACCTCGGGTGTCGCCGACGGGTCGATGAAGCGGTCGGCGTCGACGTCCTTCACCCCGTCCTTACTCACCACGATGAAGCCCATGTTCTTGGCGTTCGGGGTCAACTTCACATAGGCGAAGCGGCCGTACGAGTCCTCGCCCGCGAACGGCTGCCCGGCCGGCCACGTCGTCGTCATCGACGGATCGACGTCACCGAAGACGTACAGCCCCTGATCGTCGTAGCCGCCGGCCGGCCGCTGGTAGTGCACGATCGCGTAGTCGGGGCTGGTCGCCACCTCGGGCGTGCCGACCTTGGTGCTACTGGTCGTGGAGGCCAGGCGCCCCTTGCCGTCGCGCACGACGGCCTTGTACTTCACCGGCGTTCCCCCGGCCAGGCCGGTGAGGTCGTGGTAGACGGTGTACGGGGCCCGGGTCGCCGTGCCGACCGGCTTCCAGGGCCCGTCGCCCACCTGCGCGGCGAACGTGACGGTGGACAGCGGATCGCCGGTCACCGTCGCGGTCAGCTCGGTGCGGGCCGGCACGAGATCGGGCGTGTTCAGCGAGACGGCCGGCGCGGCCGCCGGCACCGCGATCGGCGTGCCGGCCCGCAGAGCCACCGACGACAGCGCCGGCACGGTGATGGTGAGCTTGCCGTCGGACGCCGCGGTGGTCACCACGTTCGTGCCGTAGACGCCGCGGAAGGTCCTGCCTGCCGACCACGTGTCGAAGGTGACGGTCTGCGGGGTGGTGGCGCTGTTGGACGCGATGACGTATTCGTGGCGCTGCTTGGGATCGACGCGGGAGGCCGCGAAGACGCCGGCGCCCTCCGCGGCGTACCGCGTCACCTGAACGCCGTCGCGCAGCGCCGGATGTGCCTTGCGGAGGGCGCCCAGCGCGGCGATGGTGCGGTACAACGGATGCGCGGTGTTGTAGTTGTCCACCGCGTGCGTGCGGTCGGTGCCGATCAGGTCGTCGTCGAGGTAGTCGGCCGTCTTCGACGCGAACAGGTCCTGGCGCGCGTCCTTGTCGCCGCCCGGCCCGGTGAAGCCCTGCTCGTCGCCGGAGTAGACGACCGGCTGCCCGCGGGTCAGGAACATCAGCTCGTGGGCCAGCTGGTCGCGCCGCAGCTTCGCGGCGTCGTCCCCGCCGGCGGCGGCGATGAACGAGCCGATCCGGCCCATGTCGTGGTTGCCGAGGAAGGTCGGCAGGGCCGCGGCCGAGGTGTCGCGCGCGGTGTAGAGGTCGTCCTTCGCATAAAGGTCGGCCAGCGCCTGGGCCGAGCCGTTGCCGGCCACGAAACCCTGTGCGGCGGCCTGGAAGGAGAAGTCGAGGGTGGCCGGGAGCCCTCCCTGGCGTACGTAGGTCGACTCGATCTCCTGATCGGCGCTGTAGACCTCGCCGAACATGAAGAAGTCCTTCTTGCCCGCGGCCTTTCGAATGCCGGCGGCGAACTGCGGCCAGAAGTCGAGGTTCACGTGCTTGACGGTGTCGAGCCGGTAGCCGTCGATGCCGGCGTAGCCGATCCAGTGGGCGTAGATGTCGGTGAGGCCGCGCACCACGTCCGGGCGCTCGGTCCACAGGTCGTCCAGGCCGAAGAAGTCGCCGTACTCGCTGTTCTCACCGGCGAAAGTGGAGTTGCCGCGGTTGTGGTACATCGTCGGGTCGTTCAGCCACGCCGGAACCTTGACGTTCCGATCATTGGGGGCCACCACCGGCGTATAGGGAAATGAGTCCTTCGAAACCCGCGGGAAGCCGTTCTGCGAGTCGGCATAGTTGCGGTCCTCGAACGCACGGCCCTGCGAGTCCTCGTACGGGCTCGTGGTCTTGTCGATGTAGTCGTATTTCTCCTCGGCGTACTTGATGACGTCGGCCGTGTGGTTGGTGATGATGTCGAGGTAGACCTTCAAGCCGCGCTGGTGGGCCAGCCGGACCAGCTTGCGCAGCTCCTCGTTGGTGCCGAAGTGCGGGTCGACCTGGGTGAAGTCGGTGATCCAGTAACCGTGGTAGCCGGCCGAGATGTCGCTGCCGCTGCCCTGCACCGGCCGGTTCTTGAAGACCGGGGCCAGCCAGATCGCCGTGGTGCCCAGGCCCTGGATGTAGTCCAGCTTGTCGATGACGCCGGCCAGGTCGCCGCCGTGGTAGAAGCCCTTGTCGGTGGTGTCCAGGCCGGTCTTCAGCCGGTCGCCGGACAGGCCGCCCTTGTCGTTGGCGGTGGAGCCGTTGGCGAAACGGTCGGGCAGCACGAAGTAGTACTGCTCGCCCGGGTTCACCGTGTCGGCGCCCCATTGGGCTATCAAGGAATCGGCCGGTGCGGCCTTTGCTGGCGTCGCTATCAGGAACGGAACGAGAAGCGAGAGTACGGCGGCGAACAGCCCCCGGCGCTTTGAGACCACTACGTCTCCTTCAACTGCGGACGGACCAGACCTGGACGGTCGGGCCATAGCCATCGATGACGGTGGAACCATCGGGTTCGGTGTACAGCGGCCGCGCGCCGCCGTAAAGGTTCTCGGAGGTGGCGCCGGGCGGCAGGCCGGCCAGCGTGAACGGCTGACCGGCCGACCGGCGGGCCAGGACGAGCAGGCTCTGCTCGGCGCTCTCGCGCAGGAACATGAGGCTGTCGCCGTCCGCGTGCACCCAGCGCAGACCGCCCCGGCGCAGGGCCGGCGACGACCGGCGCAGCGCGATCAGGTCGCGGTAGAAGCCCAGAACCGGGGCGTCCCAGCGCATCGGCACGCGCGCCTGCTCGTTGTCGGCGCCGGTCAGCCCGAGCTCGTCGCCGGCGAAGAGCATGGGCGTGCCGGGCAGGGTGAAGAGCAGACCGGCGGCCACCTCCTGCCGCTCGGCCGAGCCGACCACCGTGCGGATGCGGGCCGTGTCGTGCGAGCCGAGCAGCTGCCACGACGTCGTCCACGAGCGCCACGACATCTGGGCCGCGAAGGCCGACATGGTCGCGGCCACCGAGGCCGCGTCGGCCCGTGGCACCTCCACCGGCACGCCCAGGAAGCTGTCGAACGGCAGGTCGTCGGCGCGCAGCCAGCTCCACACCGGACGGGTGAAGCCGGAGTAGTTCATCGTGCCGTGCCAGCCGTCGCGGTCGAGGTCGCTGGAGGCGTCATGGTTGTGCTCGGCGATGAGCAGGCCGTCCGGGTGCACGTCGTGCATGGCCTGCCGGAGCAGGGCCGCGACCTCGTGGGTGAAGTCGTCGGCGCCGAGCCGGGCCGTCATGTTGGCCACGTCGATCCGCCAGCCGTCGAGCGCGTACGGCTCGGACAGCCAGTGCCGCACGATCCGCGCGAAGCGGCGCCGGAGCTCGTCGCTGCCCCAGTTCAGCTTGGGCAGGGTCGGCTCGCCGCGCCACGACTCGTAACCGCCGTCCGGGCGTACGTAATAAAGCTCTTTCTCCTGCGGGAACCACTCGTGGGCGTCGCCGGTGTGGTTGGTGGTCAGGTCACCGAGCAGCCGGACGCCGCGCTCGCGGGCCGCCGCGGAGAGCCGCTCGAGCGCCCGATCGCCGCCCAGCAGCGGATCGACGTGGTCGAAGGTGGTCGCGTCGTAACGGTGATTGGAGCGGGCCGGGAAGAACGGCGTCAGGTAGATGGTGTTGGCGCCGAGGCCGGTGATGTGGTCGAGGTGCTCACGAATGCCGTCCAGGTCGCCGCCGTAGATCGTGCGCAGCGCGTCCGGGCCGCGGACCACTGGATCGTTCCAGTCGGCGCCGACGGCCCAGTCCGGAAGCTCGCGCTTGGCGGAAAGGGCGAACCGGTCGGGAAAGATCTGGTAGACCACGGCATCGCGCGACCACGATGGCGGCGGCGGGTAGGCGACCACCCGGAAGTCGGTCGCGTCGGGGACGTCATGCGTGGTCAGGCCCATCCCGGTCAGCCACCGCATGCCCCGCGTGGTGCCGAGCAGGAAGCGGTACGCGGTGACGGGATTGTGCACCGGCAGGTCGGCCCGCCACCACGTGTCGCCGCCCGGGCCGCGCCGGTCGACGACGGCCGACGTGAAGACGGGCTCGCCGTCGCGGACCCAGCGCATGTGCACGCGCGACACCCCGGTGCCGCGCGGCACCCGCACGAAGACGCTGACCGTGTCGCCGAGTGCGGGCGCCGGATCGCTCACGTACAGCTCGCTGCCGTCGTGGTGGGGCCTCATCATCCCTTGACCGCCCCCGCGGTCAGCCCGTCGGTGATGTAGCGCTGCAACAGCTGGAAGACGAGCACGGTCGGGATCGCGGTGAGCAGGGTGCCGGCGCAGAACATGCCGAAGTTGGCGTCCCGCTCCCCCGCGACCAGGCCCCACAGCCCGATCGAGAGCGTCTTGGCCCCGGTGTCGGTCAGGAAGACGTTGGCGATGAGGAACTCGTTGATGGTGCCGATGAAGGCGAGCAGCCCGGTCACCGCGAGGATCGGCGCCACCAGCGGCAGCAGGATCCGGAAGAACACCTGCGGATGGCTGGCCCCGTCGATGGTGGCCGACTCGTCGAGCTCACGCGGGACGGTGTCGAAGAAGCCCTTCATGAGCCAGGTGTTCACGCCCAAGGCCCCGCCCAGATAGAGCAGGATCAGGCCCCACCAGGTGTTGAAGCCGATCGCCGGCCAGTAGTCGGTGATCGTCGAGAACATCAGGAAGATGGCCACGATCGCCAGGAACTGCGGGAACATCTGGATCAGCAGCAGCGACAACAGCCCGACCCGGCGTCCCCGGAAACGGCGGCGGCTGAAGGCGTACGCGGCCAGCGCGCTCAGGAAGACCGAGGCGGCCGAGGCGGTGGCCGCGATGACCACCGAGTTGAGGAACCAGCTGCCGAACGCGGTGTCGCCGAGCAGCCGGGTGAAGTTGCCGAACGAGGCCCCGCTCGGCACGAGCTGCGACGACGAGAGCGTGCCGAGCGGGTTGAGCGCGGCCGACACGACGAAGACGATCGGCACCATCGCGAAGACCAGCATGAGGATCGCCACCCCGTGCCGCCAGCCCACCTGCTTGAACCACTTCACGAGTAGACCTCCTCCTGGCGCCGGGTGCGCCGGAAGCTGACCGCCGAGACGACCGCGACGATGAGGAAGATGAATATCGATATGGCGGCCGCAAAGCCATACTGGGCGCCCGCGCCGCCGAACGCCAGCCGGTACGTGTAGGTGATCAGCAGGTCGGTGGCGCCGTTGGCCGGGTTGTCGGCCGGGAAGGGCGCGCCCTCGGTGGTCAGGTAGATCGCGTTGAAGTTGTTGAAGTTGAACGCGAACGACGAGATCAGCAGCGGGGTGAGGGCGACCATCAGCAGCGGCAGCGTGATCTTGCGGAACGCCGACCAGGGCCCGGCTCCGTCGATCCGCGACGCCTCGGTGAGCTCGCCCGGAATGGCCTGGAGGGCGCCGGTGGCGACCAGGAACATGTACGGATAGCCCAGCCACAGCTGCACGAGGATCACCGCGAACCGGGCCGATGCCGATCCGCCGAACCAGTCCACGTCGGCGCCGAAGAGGTTGTTGATCAGGCCGAAGTCGGTGTTGAACATGTCCCGCCAGACCAGCAGCATCGCGAACGACGGCATGGCGTACGGGAGGATCAGCAGCACCCGGTAGAACGTGCGGCCACGCACCCGCTTGGAGTGCAACGCGATCGCGCACAGCAACCCGAGCACGAAGGTTCCGCCGGTGGACGCGATGGCAAAAGCGAAGTTCCAGACGAGAGTACGAAGGAACGGCCCGGAGATCGCGGGATCGGTGAGCACCCGGGTGAAGTTGCTGAAGCCGACCGTCACCTTCCAGCCCTGGGCCAGCCGCTCGCCGTCGCCGGCCACGAACAGGCCGAGGCCCTCGTCGGCCCGCCACGACTTGCCGGTGGCCGTGTCCCGGACGCAGTCGCACGACGCGTCGTAGATTCGGCCGGCCTTTCCCTCGTACGCCCGGGAGAGCCCCGACGAGCGGATGGCGCCGCCCGCGGTGGGCACGGCCAGGGCGGTGATCTCCTTGCTGCGCAGGCCGGCCTGGCCGGCGTTGAGGATGGTGTAACCGCCGGCCGCGGTGACCCGGCCGGCGCTGGTGACGGTGGCCTCGATCGGGGTGAGGCCGTTCGCGTCACCGGCGGAGACCTGTTTCGTGGCCGGGTCGGTGATCAGGAAGACGAGGGGCCCGGTGGCTGCGTCGCCGGTGGTCGCGACCGTCAGGACGTACTGGAGGGAACCCGGCACCTGGGTGACCGACGCGGTCTGAATGGCCACGACGGCCTCGGCCTTGCTGCCGCGATGGCCGTCGCCGAAGTTGGTGAAGGCGGTGCTCGCGGTGTAGAGGACCGGGAAGATCTGGAAGGCGATCAGCAGGATGGTGCCGGGGGCCAGATATTTCGCGGGGATGTGGCGTGGGGTCAGGTAGAGGTAGAGCAAGGCCGCGGTCGTCGCGGTCAGGATGGCCAGGCCGGTCCACGCCTTGTTGTCGATGAGCGGGAAGGCGGCCCAGATCGCGATCGCGGTGGTGAATCCCAGCAAGATGATCTTGATGAACGGCCGTGGTTTTGTTTCCTCGGCGGGACGGGCCTGCTCGTCGATGGCGGGCCCGTCGAGCTGCATGACCATTTACTTGATCGCTGCTTCGATCGTCTTGCCGGCGCTGGTGATCGTCTTGGTCGGGTCGGCGCCGCCGACCACGGCGGCCTCGGCCTTGCCGAACGGGTCCCAGATCGCGGCCATCTCGGGGATCGCCGGCAGCGGGATGCCGTTCTTGCCGGCGTCGACGAACTTCTGCAGGTCGGCGTCGCTGCCCTTGACCTGGTCGAAGGCGGCGGTCAGGGCCGGCGGCCGGGGCTCGGCCTGATAGAGCGCGACGGCCAGCTCGGGCGTGGTCACGTAGTTGGTGACGAACTCCTGGGCCAGGGCCTTGTTCTTGCCCTTCGAGGCGACGTAGAAGGTCTGGACGCCGAGGAACGGCTGGGCCGGCCTGCCACCCGCGAACCCGGGGACCGGGCTGATGTCGTACTTGATGTTGGCCTTCTTGACGTCGGTGACCGCCCAGGGGCCGGAGATCAGATAGGCGCACTTCTTCGAGGTGAAGGTGGCGATCGAGTTCTCGGGGGTGATGGAGCGCTTGAGGGCGCCGCTGCCCTTCTCACCGAGCGCGGCGATCTTCTTGAAGGCGGCCACCGACTCGGGCTTGCCGACGCCGAGGTCCTTGGGGTCGTAATCGCCGTTGGCGGTCGTGCCGAACAGATAGCCGCCGGCGCTCGAGTACAGCGGGTACAGGTGATAGGCGTCGCCGTTCTGGCCGACCTGCACGCAGAGCTTCTCGGTGGCCTTCGTCTTCGTGGCCACCAGCTCCTCGATGGTGGCGGGCGCCTTCGGGGCCAGATCCGTGTTGCGGATGAGGGCGAGATTCTCCATGGCGTACGGCACGCCGTAGGTCTGCCCGTTGAAGGTGACCGCCTTGAGGGCGTTCGGCGCCAGGCCGGCGGTCTGGTCGGCCGCCAGCTGCACGGGGTCGATGGCGCCGTTCTGCACGAGGTTGCCGATCCAGTCGTGCGCGCCGACCATCACGTCCGGGCCGCTGCCCTGCTGGGAGGCGGTGACGAAGGTGGTCTGCTGGTCCTTGGAGATGGCCTGGACCTTGACGGTCACGCCGTTCTCGGCGCCGAACTTGTCGGCGAAGGGCTTGAGGGCGGCCGAGCGCTTGTCGTCGGCCCAGATGATCAGCTCCGACGTGGCGGCGTCGGCTCCCGCCCCCGCCGACGGCTTGGTGGCGCCGGCGTCCTTGCTGTCGCCGCCGCAGCCCGTCAGCAGGAACGCACAGGTCATGGTGGCGGCTACACCCACTGCACGGATGCGCATGGTGGTCTCCCCTTTGAAGGATCTTGCGTCAACTGCAAGCCGACATCGCAAGGGCTTGCAGGGATGTTGATCGTCAGATACGAATAAGCACAGCTCACGCCGGATGGCCGGACATCGGCCTGTGTCGCTGGCGTTGCGGGGACGTTAGCAAGTCCTTGCAATCAATGGAAGAGCTTGCAGGAACTCGCCGGCAACACGGCGGCACTAGAGTTGTCGCCATGCGTGCACGGATGGCCGACATCGCCCGTCAGGCCCAGGTCAGTGAGGCGACGGTCTCGCGTGTCATCAACGACCGCCCGGGGGTCTCCCACGAGACCCGCCAGGCGGTGCTCACCGCTCTCGACGTTCTCGGCTACGAGCGGCCGGAAAGGCTGCGCAAACGCAGCGCCGGCCTGGTCGGCCTGGTCGTGCCCGAGCTCGACAACCCGATCTTCCCGGCCTTCGCCCAGGTGATCGAGTCGACGCTGGCCCAGCAGGGCTACACGCCGGTGCTCTGCACCCAGTCGCCCGGCGGCGTCACCGAGGACGAATACGTCGAGATGCTGCTCGACCGTCAGGTCTCCGGCATCGTCTTCGTCTCCGGCCTGTCCGCCGACACCACCGCCGACCACGCCCGCTACCAGCGCCTGCTCGACCGGCCGCTGCCGATCGTGCTGGTCAACGGATACGCCGAGGGCATCGAGGCGCCGTTCGTCTCGTGCGACGACCGGCTCGCGGGCGACCTGGCCGTGACCCACCTGGTCGCGCTCGGCCACCGGCGGATCGGCATGATCTCCGGACCGCACCGCTTCATCTCGACCCAGCGCAAGCTGGCCGGCTATCGCCAGGCGCTCCAGCGCGAGCTGAAGGTGCCCGACTCGTCGATCGACGACTTCGTCTCGCTGACGCTGTTCGGCGTCGAGGGCGGCGAGGTGGCGGCCGACCGCCTGCTCGCGATGGGCGTGACCGGCCTGGTGTGCGGTTCCGACCTGATGGCGCTGGGCGCGATCCGGGCCGCCCGCCGCCGTGGCCTGTCGGTGCCGGGCGACGTGTCGGTGATCGGCTTCGACGACTCACCGCTGATCGCCTTCACCGACCCGCCCCTGACCACGCTGCGCCAGCCGGTCACGGCCATGGCGGTGGCGGCCGTCCGCTCGCTGATGGACGAGATCAACGGCCACGGCGCGCCCCACTCGGAATATCTGTTCCGCCCCGAGCTCGTGGTCCGCGACTCGACGGCGATCGCCCCGGCCCGCCGGGGCGTCCCGGCCGAGACACCCGCTGCCTGAAATTTCTTGCAGAGTCTGCGGATTCCGGTCCCCTGATTGTCCTAACTGGCCGCCCGTTCGATGTATGGGCCGGGTGTCCGCGCGCGGGCAGCATCGGTGCATGCCCCCGGAGGAAGAAGACACAGGGTCCACCGTCAAGCAACACTGGCAGCTGATCGTCGCCGTCCTGCTGCTGCTCGGATTCGGCGGCTTCGTGTTCCTGCTGGTCCGATCGGCCGACGGCAGCAGCGAGATCACGTGGCAGCGGCAGGTCTATCTGTTCGGCGCGGTCGAGGCGATGGTCTTCACGGCGGTCGGCTGGCTGTTCGGCCGCGAGGTGAGCCGGTCGGCCGTCGCGTCGGCCGAGAAGTCGGCGGCCAGCGCCACTTCGGACGCCGAGGCGGCCCGCGACGAGGCCCGGACGGCCCGCGAGGAGGCTAGGGAGCAGTCCGCCCGGGCCGTCGAGGAACGAACCCGGGCCGAGACGGCCGCCGCCGTGGTGGCCCACACCGTCCCGGCTGGTGCTGATTCGAGCGCTGGTTCCGGCGCCCGCTCCGATTCCGGCTCCCCGTCCGGTTCCGGCTCCCCCTCCGGTTCCGGTTTCGACTCCGGTTCCGGCTTCGACTCCCGCTCCGGTGAGGTGCGCTCTCGCGACGCGGGCTTCTCCCGTGACGCCGGTCCGTTGTTCGACGGCGGCCCACCGACGGGCGGCGGCTCGGCCCGGGATGGTGACGCGGCTGGGCGGCTCACCGTCGACCTGCACGGGTTGTTCCGCGAGCTCTACCCGCCGCGGTGAACGGCCTCTTCGGCGTCTGCGCGCAGGTGCGCGTGGGCGACGGCGAGCTCGGCAACGGCTTCTTCGTCGCGCCGGGCGTGCTGATCACCTGCGCTCACGTGGTGGGGCGGCGGGCTTCCTGCTCGGTCCGCTGGGACGGACGGGATCATCCGGCGACCGTACGCTGGCGACGGCCGTCCGCATCGCCGCCGGACGGCGAGTGGACGCCGCTGCCCGACGTGGCCCTTCTCGACGTCGAGATCGACGATCCGCATCCGTACGCCGATGTCGAACGCGCCGTTCCCCGGGACAGCAGCCTGGGCGGCGCCGTGCGGATCGCGGGCTATCAGGACGCCTTCGGCACGGGGCGGCCGATCCTCGTGCACGATCGCTATCCGGTCGAGGGCACCCCCTCGTACGACGGCCGGACCCTGGTCCAATTGGGCGAGAAGCCGATCGAAGCGGGAATGAGCGGCTCCCCCGCGATCAGCCTGCGCAGCGGCCGGGTGATCGGCCCGGTGAAGACGGCCCGGCTCACCGCGCGGGGAGCCACCGGCGGCTGGGTGGTGCCGTTGGCCGAGCTGCTGGCCGACGAGCCCGAACTGCTCGACCCGGTCCGCGGCGGCAGCCCCGCCTGGCGCCGCGAACGCCGAACCTGGCTGGTGCCCGGCCTGGACCGCTTGCTGATCCGCCCGGCCGCCCGCGAAACACCCGCCGCCACCTCCCACACCGCCGCGCCCGGAGACGCCGCCTCCCACACCGCCGCACCCAGCAACGCCACCTCCCCTAGCGCCACACCCAGCAACGCCGCCTCCCACACCGCCGCACCCGGCAGTGCCGCCTCCCGCGGCGCCGCGTCTGGGAGTGCCGCTGATCTTCTTCGGCCGGAGCGTGGGGTTGTGCCCTTCTCGGGGAGGGAGGCCGAGCTCGCCGAGCTGACCGCGTGGTGCGGGTCGCCCGAGCCCTTCGCGCTTCGGCTGGTCACCGGGCCGGGTGGGATCGGCAAGACCCGGCTCGCCCTTCGGCTGATCGAGGAGCAGCACGCCCGGGGATGGGTGGCCGGCTTTCTCAATCTCACCGACCGGGTCGATCCGGTCGGTGTCGCCGCCGAAGTCCGGGAGCTGGCCGCGGCGCTCGAAGCCATCGACGAGCCGGCGCTGGTGGTCGCCGACTACGGCGAGGACCATGAAGGGCTCGGCGCGCTGATCCGCCTGCTCGACGGCATCGTCGCCCGCGGGGGTGCGCCCGTCCGGCTGCTCGTGCTCGCCCGCGAGGCCGGTGGCTGGTGGATCCAGGCCGGACTGCGCCTGCCCGACCACCTGCGGTCCGCGATGGATCCCGCGCTCTGCCACATCGCCCTGGCCGGGGTGGGTGCGGCCGATCGGCGCGGCGAGTACGAGCGGGCGCGTGCCGCCTTCGCCGATGTTCACGGTGTCGTGGCCCGCGCTCGGGCTGCCCCGGGATTCGACGACGGCACCCCCGTGCTGCATCTGCACGCGGCCGCGCTCATCTCCGTCCTGGAGCCCGGCGAGGTGCCCGCGTCCGGTGTGGAGGCTGTCGACGCGGTGCTGCGGCATGAGGCCGTCTACTGGGACGCCGCCGCCGGCTCGGCGGGGTTGCGGATCGACGCCGGAGAGCAGCGGCGCGTGGTGGCGCTGATGACGCTGCTCGGTGCCCGCCACGAACGGCAGGCGGCCAAGACTCTTCGCAAGGTGCTCGGTGACCCGCGCGACGGTGTCGCCGCGTGGGCGGGTGGGCTCTACGCCGGGGACGGGGACGACTTCTGGGCGCCGCTGCGGCCCGATGTGCTCGGGGAACGGCTGGTGGCTCTGGTCTGCCGGGACGAGCCCGGGCTGGCGGAACGGGCCGTCGCCCACGCGGGGAAGCGCCGGGCCGGGCGGGCGCTGACCGTGCTGGCCCGGGCCGGGCAGCACTCGCCGGAGGCCGCCTCCACGCTGGTCGATGTGCTGGCCGGCGATCTGCGGCGGCTCGTGCCGTTGGCCGCGCGGCTGGCGCCGGCCGTGGGTGAGGAGCTCGGGAACGCCGCCGCCGAGGCCGCGACGCGGCTCGACGAGCTGGACGGCAAGACCCTCAAGGCGATCCTCGACTGCCTGCCCGACCACTTCGAGTGGGCGCTGAACCAGCTGTCGCTGGCGATCTTCGGTGCGATGATCGCCCTGGCCGAGGGTGGCGTCGTGACGCTGGACGACGGCGAGCTGGCCGCGATCCGGCTCGCGGCGGCCCGCTATCTGGTGGTCACCGGCGAGCACTCGACGGCCCTGGAACTCGTCGAGGAGGTCATCGCCTCGGCCGGCGCCGCCGACGTGATCGACGCGATGGTCGTCAAGGCCGAGATCGAGTTCGAGACCGGGCAGCCGGGCGCGGCGGGCGCCACCGCCCTCGCCGCGCTCGTCCTGCTGCGTGACTCGGACGATCTGAGCGACGAGACGATCGCCGGCACCTGCACGCAGCTGGGCATGCTCCTCATGGCCCAGGGGCAGCCGAACGAGGCCGCCGCCCTGCTGGAGGAGGCCTACCGGGCGCAACGGGCCATCGGAATGGACCCGGACACCGCGACCGCGGCGGCGCTGACCCTGGCCGCCCAGGCCATCAACGCGGCCATGACCGGCGCCGTCGAGCAGGCGCTGGCGCTGGCCGCCCGGGCCGTGGAGGCGGCCGCCCTCATCCCGGAGGGCAGCACCTATCGGCGGCTGGCCGAGGCACAGGCCTGGCACGTACGGCTGCTGGCGGCGTCCACGACACGGGACCCGGCCCGGGTGCTCCCGAACGCTCTGGCCGAGGCCGAGGAGCTGATCTCCGAGCTTCGCGACGCCCCCGCCGGCTATCTGCCCATGCAGGCGCTCTACGTGTCCACGCTGATCGCCGCGGTGGAGACGGCCTGCCGGATCGGCGCCCACGAGAAGGGCGGGCAATGGTGCGACGAGCTCTTCGAGGTCGTGGGCCGTGACGTGTGGCGGGAGTCCGCGAACGGGGCCAAGTTCCGGCGTACGGCCCATTTCTGCGCGGCCGAGGTGGCCCGTGGGCAGAACCGGCTCGACGACGCGGAGGCGCATCTGCGGACGGCGATCGCCAGTGTGCGGCCCGGCGAGGACACCGAGCCCGAGACGGCCCTTCAGGACGCCCGGATGTACTGGACGCTCGGTCAGGTCCTGGCCCAGCGCGGCAATTTCCGGGCCGCGGTGGTCGCCGGAACCGAGGCCCGGCAGCACATCGAGGCGGTGACGGACGAGCGACCGGCTCTGCGTCCCGGCTCCCAGCTGTCCACAATCCTCATCGAGCTGGCCGGCTGGCAGGACCAAATTCCCGACGCGAGGGCCGCCTACCGCACCTGGACCAAGGCCCTGGACGTCCTGAGCGGACCGGGGGCCGACCAGGGTGAGCGCCTCACCGCAATGGTCCGGGTCGCCAGCCTGGCCCAGGGTCGCTTCGACATGACCCGGGCCGGCGCGCTGGCCGAGGACGCGATGGCCCTTGGCCGGCGGCTGAACGGTGACCCGCCCGTCGACGCCCGCGTCGTCCTGGCCCAGCAGCTGATCCCGGTCGACCCCGCGCGCAGCCTCACCCTGCTGCACGGCCTCTCCGGACACGACCTGCGCCAGCGCACCATCGTCGCCGGCCTGCGCCTGGCCGCCGCCCACCTCACCGGCGACCGCGCGGCCATGACCGACGTGCTGATCCGCGATGCTGCCACCGGCCGGGAGTTCACAGAGCTGGGGCCACGCCCGATCACCCTCAGCTGGCAGTTGCGGCGCATAGCCCTGCGCTGCCGTCTGCTCGGGCACAAGAGCGTCGCCCTGCGCCTCGACAAACTGGCCGCCACGCTTCCGGCCGGCCCGCCCGAGGCGCTGCTCGATCACCTCAGCGCGCTGAACGTGGCCGGCTCGGCGGCGTTCCGCGACGGCCGAGGGTCGGAGGCGCTCGTCATCTACGGCGCCGGGCTCGAGCATGCTCCCGGCCCGGCCCGGCAAGCCGTCGACTCGGCCGAGTTCGAGGGGAAGGCCAGGACCGGCGAGACCGACTTGAGCATCCTCAACGTCCTGGCCCAGATCGCCGCCTTTCGCGCGCAGGTCCATCGCAGCCTTCACCATCACGGCCAAGTGGCGGCCGAGGATCTGGCGGTCGTTTTCACTCGCCGGGCCTGGGAGCAGCGGGGAAGATCGCAGGACGCCGGCCTTCACGTCGGTGGTCTCGCGCAGATCGCCCGCCGGTACGCCTTGTTCGGTGACCGGGAACGGGCTTGGTCGACATGGCGCGAGATCGCGGAGGCCCTTCCCACGGCGCCCGCCGACACGATCGCCGTCCACCTGGCCGTTCTGATCCGGCCGTTCGCCGACGCCCTGGAGCCCGAGCGCGCGGTGACCGCGTTGCGCGCCATCGACCCGGTGCTGCGCGCGGGCGGGCCGGCCATGACCGCGAACGTCGTCGACCTGCGCTTCGTGGAGGGAAGCGTCCTGCTGCGCGCGGGCCGAGCCGCCGAGGCGGTGCCGTGCCTGACCGAGGTGATCGACCTCGACTCCCGGTTGAGCGACCAGGATCGCGCGCTGCGCCGCGATCAGCTCGCCGAGGCCCGCCGGCTCCGGTCGCTAGCCACGGGCGCCGGTTAGACGGGCCACCGCCCGCTGCTTGAGGGCGAAACCCTGTTTGGCGGCGTCCCGGAGCCCGGCCACCAAAGGGGATCGGGAGCGGCGCGCCCACGGAACGGGTACCTCGA
This sequence comes from Actinoplanes sp. CA-131856, assembly GCF_050956135.1. Taxonomy (GTDB): domain Bacteria; phylum Actinomycetota; class Actinomycetes; order Mycobacteriales; family Micromonosporaceae; genus Actinoplanes. Next base: position 7,997,977 of record NZ_CP191849.1, read on the forward strand.
CCGTGCCGTATTTCGCCTTGTACGCGTTGCCGCCGACGAAGTCGAACTCGGTGAGGCCGCGCGCGCGGGCCCAGCGCAGCGCGTGCCAGATGAGGGCCTCGTTGGGGCGGGACAACTGGTCGGCTCGGTAACTGGCGCCGCCCCAGAAATACATGGTGCGGTGGTGCCAGGGCAGGATCGCGGTGGCCGTGCAGCGGCCGCCGGCGTCGCGGGCGCGCAGGAGCAGCAGATTTCCCGACGGGCCGACGCAGGACATTAATGATCGGACACGGTCAATGGGATATGTGGGCACGAGATTCTGCTTGGCGAATACGTCGCGGAGCTGGTCGTAGAATTCGGCGGCGAATGACGGATCGCCGGCCGGCACCTCCTCGATGACGATGCCGGATTTCGCGGCCTTGCGGATATTGCGGCGGCAGGCGCTCGCCATCGCGGCGAACAGCTCGTCCTCGGACGGGGCCAGGGAGATCACCGCGGTCGGGGCCGTGTCCCACTGGAGGCCCAGGCCGGGCAGGTCGTCCACGGTCAGGTGGCGGTCGCGGATCTCCAGGTGGGCGCAGCCGAGATCGTCGAAGGCGAACGGCATGAGCGCCTCGAGGGCCGCACGCCGGGAGGCGCCGGGCCGCAGCAGGAAACCGGCGTACGAGGTGGTCCAGCCGGCCATCGGGCTGCCGAGGATGCGCAGGCCGAAGCGCCGGCTCATGAGGCCGGTGAAGTGGCCGACGGTCTCGTGGCCGTCCTCGGCCACGGCCAGCACCGGCGTGGCGCCCTGCGCCTCGGCCACGAAGCGCAGCCAGGGCCGGGTGTGAAAGATCAGGCGGTCGTCGTAGGTGGCCCGGTCGGCCCAGAGCGCGGCCGTCGGCTCCACCAGTCGCCATCGCAGCATGGAAATCACCATGCGCATGGGTTCATTGACAAATCAAGGCCGTGAAGGATTCTCACGTTCTTGATGACAAATGCTACTGACGCCCTCCGACGGCCATTTGGGAAGGTCGAGTCATTCCCGGTCAGCGATCATTTACGGGAGGGTCCGATGCAGACGCCGACCACCATCCGACGGCGCCTGAACGAGCTGGAACTGCGCCGCCGGCTGCGGGCGAGGCCCCGGCTCCAGGGCCGGATCCTCGCGCCGGCCGGCCTGTTCAAACGGCTGCCGGACACGGCCGGGCTGTACTTCCCCTTCTACCACGACGTTCCGGCCGAGTTCGCCGGCGACCTGCGCCGCCACCTGCGCGCCTTCCGGCGCCGCGGCCCCATGGTGAGCTGGGACGACGCGCTCGAGATCCTGGCCGGGCGAAGGGCGCTGGACGGCCCGGTCTTCTGCCTCTCCTTCGACGACGGCCACCCGAGCTGGCTCGACGTCGTGGTGCCGGTTCTCGCCGAGGAGAAGACGCCGGCCACGTTCTTCCTCACCACCGGCCTGGTCGGCCGGCCCGGCAACCTCACCTGGTCCTGCTGCCGGGCCATCGCGGCCGCCGGCTTCGCCTTCGGCTCGCACACCGTCACCCACCATCGGCTCGCCGACCAGAGCGGGACCGAGGTCGTACGCGAACTGACCGCCTCCAAACGCGAGATCGAGGACGAGCTGGCCGTGGAGGTGCGGGACTTCGCCGCGCCGTACGGGAACCCGGCCGTCGACTACGGCGAGCGCGAGGTGACAGCGGCGCGCGAGGCCGGATATCGGAGCTTCGCCTCCACCCTGCGCCCGGCCATGCGCCCGGGCGGTCCCGTGATGGGCATCCACCGGCAGGGACTGCACCCGGCGTGGCCGCTGTGGGCCGTGAGGACGCGGGTCCATGCCTGACACGCGCATCTACCTCTCCCCGCCCGACGTCGGCGACGTGGAGCGCAAGCTGCTGCTGGAGGCGTTCGACTCCAACTGGGTGGCGCCGGTCGGCCCCGATCTGGACGCGTTCGAGGCCCAGGTGGCCGAGCTCGTCGGCGTACGTCACGCGGTCGCCCTCAGCAGCGGCACCGCCGCCCTGCACCTCGCGCTGGTCGCGGCCGGGGTCCGGCACGGCGACACGGTGCTGGTGCCCTCGTTCACCTTCGCCGCCACCGCCAACGCGGTGATGTATCTCGGCGCCCGCCCGGTCTTCATCGACAGCACCGCCGAGAGCTGGAACGTCGACCCGGCGCTGGTCGTCGAGGAGCTGCGCCGCCGCTGCGCCAAGGGAAAGCCGCCACGGGCGGTGATCGCGGTCGACATGTACGGGCAGTGCGCCGACTACGCTCCACTGCTCGACGCGTGCGACCGCTACGGCGTGGCGCTCATCGAGGACGCGGCGGAGGCGCTCGGGGCCTCGTACCAGCGGAAGCCGGCCGGGTCCTTCGGGCTGGCCGGGATCCTCTCGTTCAACGGCAACAAAATCATCACCACCGGCGGGGGCGGCATGCTCGTCACCGACGACGACCGGACGGCCGCCCGCACAAGGCATCTGGCCACCCAGGCCCGCGAACCGCTGCCGTACTACGAGCACCGCGCGGTCGGCTACAACTACCGCCTCAGCAACCTGCTCGCCGCGGTCGGCCGGGGCCAGCTCCAGCGCCTCGGCGCGATGATCGCCGCCCGCCGCGAGACCGGCCGCTACTACCGCGCCGCCCTCGGCGACCTGCCCGGGCTGAGCTTCATGCCGATCGCCGGATACGGCGAGTCGAACTGGTGGCTCACCTGCCTGCTGGTCGACGCCGAGCGGTTCGGCGCGAGCCGCGACCGGATCCTCGACCGGCTGGCCGCGCACGACATCGAGGCCCGGCCGACGTGGAAGCCGATGCATCTCCAGCCGGTCTTCTCCGACTGCGTGACCCGCGGCGGCGAGGTCAGCGCCGGGCTGTTCCGCCGCGGGCTGTGCCTGCCGAGCGGGTCGGCGCTCACCGAGCACGACCGGGAGCGCGTCGTGGACGTCGTCCGCGCGGTAGCGGCCGAGCAGAAGGGGTGAGCGCGGGGTGCGCATCGTCTACATCCACCAGTACTACTGCAATCCGCGGATGGCCGGCGGCATCCGCTCCTACGAGCAGGCCCGGCGGCTCGTTGCCCGCGGGCACGAGGTCCACGTCATCACGACGGACATCACCGGCGTCTCGAAGTCCCTGGGCTGGCGGCACACGACCGACGACGGCATCAACGTGCACTGGTTCGCCATTCCCTACAACAACGAGATGTCGTACGGCCGGAGAATCTGGGCCTTCGCGGAGTTCATGGTGCTGGCGGCGGCGAAGGCCACCTTCCTCGGAGCGGACCTGGTCTTCGCGACCAGCACGCCGCTCACCGTCGCGGTACCCGGTGTGCTCGCCGCCAAGGTGCGCCGGGTGCCGTTCGTCTTCGAGGTGCGCGACCTGTGGCCGGAGGTGCCGATCGAGATGGGCGCGCTGCGCAATCCGGTGACCCGGCGGCTCGCCGGAGCCCTGGCCAATTTCGCCTATCGCAACGCGCGCGAGGTGGTGGCCCTGTCGCCGGGGATGGCGGCCGGTATCACGGCGCGGCGGCCGTCCACGCGCACGACGGTCATCCCGAACGCGGCCGATCTCTCCCTCTTCGAGGTCGACGAGCTGGCGGTGAAGAAGTTCCGTGCGGAGCACCGGTGGCTCGGGGACCGGCCGCTGATCGTCTACACCGGAGCGCTGGGCGCCGTGAACGGTGTGTCGTATCTCGTCGAGGCGGCCCGAAGGATGGACCCGTCGATCCAGGTGCTGATCGTCGGGCACGGCCGCGAGTGGGAGTCGACCCGGTCGCTGGCCGCCGGCCACGGGCTCCTGGACGTCTCGGTGCACATGTGGGAGAGGGTGCCGAAGGCCGATCTGCCGGTCATTCTGGGTGCGGCGACGCTCTCGACCAGTTTCGTACGTCCGATCCCCGCCCTCTGGGACAACTCGGCCAACAAGTTCTTCGACGCCCTGGCCGCGGGACGGCCGATCGCCATCAACTACGGCGGATGGCAGGCCGATCTGTTGCGCACGACCGGGGCCGGTCTCGTGCTGGATCCGGTGGACACGGCCTCGGCGGCGGCGACTCTCGAAGCGCACTGCCGGGATGAGGCGTGGCTTTCCCGGGCGCGCGAGGCGGCGTACACCCTGGCGGTCGAAAGGTTCTCCCGCGAGAAGCTCTTCGAGCGGTTCGAGGCCGTGCTCGACCGAGCGGCGGCCTAGCGTGGAACTCCGCGAATACGCGAGGGCGTGCCGGCGCGGCTGGGTCTGGATCGTCGTGCCGGTGCTGCTGGCGGCCGGGCTGGCCGCCACCTTGACGTTGAGCCGGCCGCCCGCGTACCGGTCGTCGATGGTGTTGTACGTGACCACCGGGGCGGACGACGCCGACACCGGGGCGAGCCGGCTCAACTCCTACATCGCGCTGCTGACCGGGCCGAGGGTGGCGCAAGGCGTGGTGGACAAGGTCGGACCGGGGCTGACGGTCAAAGGGGTCACCGAGAACCTGACGGCCCAGGTCGAGGAGGGCACGGACCTGCTGGTGGTGACGGCCACCGATCCGTCGGCCGAGCGGAGCCGGGCCATCGTGCGCACGGCCACGGCGGAGCTGATGGCGCTGGTGCGAAGGCTGGGCCCGGCGCCGGCGGTGTCGATCGCCCAGGAGGCGGTGACGACGAGGGAACCGGACGGCCTCGTCCGCAACGTCGGCTTCTCGGCCGTGCTCGGCCTCCTGATCGGCGCGATCGTGGTGGCGGTCCGCGAGGCGACCCGCAAGAAGGTGAGCGAGGAGGACGACCTGCGCCGCCTCGGCATCGGCACGGTCGGGGTGATAGCGATCGGCAGCCGCTACGGCCGCACCGCGAAGCCGGACGAGGAGCTCGCCGAGGCGTTCCGGAAACTGCGCAGCCTGCTGCCGGCGCTGGACGGGGGAACCTCGCTGCTGCTGACGGGGGCCAACCGCAAGGAGGGTACGACCGCGGTGGCGTGCGGCCTGGCGATAGCGATGGCCGAGACGGGCGCGAGGGTGCTGCTGGTCGACGCGAACCTGCGCTCGCCCGGGGTGGGCCGCTATCTGTCGCTGGAGCCGGGTCCGGGCCTGGCCGAGGTGCTGGCGGGCACGGCGACGGTGCCGGAGGTGTTGCACAACCCGCTGGACGGCCGCCTGACGGTCTTGCCGCCGGGCACCAGCGCGCCGGATCCGGGCGAGGCGCTGGCGTCGCCGAGGCTGGGGGCGACGATGGACGAGTTGAGCCGCCGCTTCGACGTGGTGCTGGTGGACGCGCCGCCGTTGAACGGCACGGCGGACGCCACGGTGCTGAGCAAGGTGACGGACGGCGCCCTGCTGGTGGTGCGGGCCAACCGGACGCGGACGACCGAGGTGCAGCGCTCGGCCGACCTGCTGGAGAGGGTGGGCGCACACCTGGTCGGGGCGGTCCTGAACGCTCTGCCTCGCCGCCTGCCGACGGGCGCGATCCGTCATCGGCCGCCGCAAGTGCCGGCCGACAGTCCCAGCCTGATCCAGACCCTGGTGGGCGGCCCGTCCGACGACGAGGAGACGTCGGTGGGCCTGATCCCGGCCTATCCGGCCACGGTGCAGGGCCGGGCCCGCGCTCCCCAGCCGGCCGATGCGGAGGAGTCGATCTCCACCTCTCCGGCCATCCCGGCGGGCATTCCTCCCTTCGTTCCCACGGTCGTCCGCGCGACCGCCCATGTGTCCACTCCCAGCGCCGACCCCGAGCCCGACGCCGCGCCGGAGGGTGACGGCCCGCTGATCGCGCGCGGAACAGCCCATGTTCGAGAGTCCGCGCCGCCCGACGAATCCGACACGGGCGACTCGCGGGGCGGCGGCGATGATCAGCCGGGGCCTGGAGCGGGCGATAAGACGACCGCAAGGCCTGATGAAGGGGCCTGCGGCGCGGAAAACGCCAACGCTGTGGGTGAGGCGGCGGAAGACATGGGCGGCGTCGAGGGCGACGGCGCTCGGGACGACGACACGGACCGCGACGACAACCGGGCCGGCGAGGGTGGCGGTGGGCGGGCCGTGGGTGAGGCGGGGCGCCGGGATGAGTGAGCTGGCGGAGCGGCCCACGGTGGCGGTGGAGACTGCCGCCCGCAGGCGTGTGGGCTGGCTCCGGGGGCAGCTCCGCGAGCCGTACATCAAGCTCTTCGCCTCTCAGCTTCTCGTGGGCGGGGTGGCCCTGGTGGCCAACGTGCTCATGGTTCGGGCGCTCACGCCGTCGGATCGTGGTGAAGTGGCGCTGCTGCTTCAAGTGGTCTATCTGTCCACGCAGGTTCTGCTGCTGGGGACCGAGCGGAGCTTCGTGGCCGCCTATCACGACACCACTCCGGCGGCCGGGGTCCGGGCCTATGGGCGGCTGCTCGCCGTTCCCGGTGGCATCGGGCTTGCCGCGGCGGTCGGCTTCGCCGTTGTGGCGCCCAGCGCGCTCGATCCGGGTGCAGCCGTCGTCGCGCTCATCGCGGCCTACGCGCTCGTGGAGACCTGCGGACTCGCCATCCGGTCGATCGCCATCGCGGCCGGGCGGGTGACCGACTTTCTCGTGCTCCGGGTCGTCGAGGCGGTGCTTCTGCTTTCGCTTCTGGTGATGTTCTCCGTGAGCGGGGTCGCCCGGCCCGAAGTCTGGATCCTGGGTTATCTGGTCGCCGGGATCATCCCCACCGGGACCTATCTGCTGCTCTGGCTTCGTGGCGCGCCGGGGCCCCGGCTCGACCAGAACCGGCTGGTGCGGCGGGAAGGCATCGCGCTCTTCCCGGCCGCTCTGTCGAACATGGCGATGCTCCGGGTCGACCGGCTCGCTCTGCCGGCCATCGCATCCACGTCGGCTCTGGGGCTCTACGCCAGTGTGTCGACGATGACCGAGTTGCTGGCCTGGCCGGTGCGGGCCTACGCCGACTCCCGGCTCGGGCGGTGGCGGGTGGCGCACCGGGAGGGGACGCTGCGGAGCCGGCCCCTGGTGCTGGCGGCGAGCCTCTACTGCCTGGTGGTGGCGCCGATCGCCGCGGCCGGGCTGTTCCTGCTCATCGTTCCGGTGTTCGGGGAGGCGTACGCGCCGGCCAAGGGCATCGTGGTGCCGCTCGTCGCGGCGGCCGGGCTCTACGCGGTCTCGCGGGTCAGCCTGGGTCTGCTCATCGCGAAGGGGCGGGGCGGGCTGGTCTCGGCCGCCGAGATCACCGGGTTCGGCGTGAGCTTCGCCGGCTATCTGCTGCTGATTCCGCCGTTCGGCATCGTGGGGGCCGCCTACGGGTCGCTCGCCGGATACGGCGCCTGCCTGCTGTTCGCCCTGGTCGCCAACCGCCGGGAGCCCTCGTGACCTGGGTCTGGCATCCTCGCGTGCTCCTCGCCCCGGGCCTGGTGCTCGTCCTGGTGGCCATCGGCGGGCGGTACACCCTGGACCGGGCCGGATTCACCGATCTCGCATGGGTCGATCTGCGGGTCATCGGGCTCGCGGTGGGGCTGGTGGCGCTCACCGTCGACGTCGCGCGGCGGCCACGCGGGGAACAGAGAACAGCCCGGCGAGAGGGATGGCTCGTCGTGGCCACCCTGTTCTTCGTCTTTCAGATCGCTTCGGGACTGTGGGCGCCGGAGGCGGCCCGGGTCGGGCCGCAGACGCTCGATCTGGCGCTGATGGCGGCGCTCGTTCTGGCTTTCTATCTGTACGCCACGGGCGATCCGGACGCGGTCATCCGCACGGCCTTCGTGCTCTTCTACGTCGCCGCGATCCTGTTCGCCCTGGCCGCGCTCGCGGCCGGGCCGGGCGAGCAGGGGCGCTACTCGGCGTTCGGCGGCGGGCCCAACGTCTTCGTCCGCATCCAGCTGCTCGGGGTCATCAGCGCGATCGCCCTGACCATGCTCAGCGGGCGCCGGCTGCCGCTGGTCGCCGTTCCGCTCTTCCTGCTGACGGCCGTGCTGTCCGGCTCGCGGGCCGGGCTGCTGGCCGGGATCGTGGTCGGGGCGGCGGCGCTGTGGAAGATCCGGGGACGGCTGAGGGCGGGCGTGGTGGTGGCGGTCGCCGGGGCGCTCGCGGTCGTCGCGGGTGTGATCGGGCTGCTCGCGCCGCCCGCGTTCACCAGCCTGTTCCAGGAGCGGTTCGTCGAGCAGACCGTGCAGGAGCGTTATCTGTCCGACCGCACCGACATCTGGGGCGCGGCCTGGCGGCTGGCCGTGGAGCATCCGGTCGCGGGCACTGGGCTGGACGGCTTCTACGGCACCGTGGGCGTCAACCAGCGGGTCGAATATCCGCACAACTACGTGCTCGGCGTCGCGGCCGAGGGCGGGCTCATCGGGATCGGGTTGCTCGCGGCGGCGGTACTGCTGTGGGCGGCGACGGTGCGCGGCGGCGGGTTGCGGCCGCGGCTGACCGGGCTCGCCGTGGCGGCGGCCGTGCTGGTCGCCCTGTGCAGCCTCTTCTCCGGCGACTACTACGACGCCCGGCTGTTCTGGCTCTTCGCAGCCCTGGCCGCCGCGGCCGCGGTGACACCGGTCCGGGCCGGGGCCGGGACGAGACAGGCGGCGCCGCTATGAGAATGACTCGCCGGGCCGCGCTTCTGCTGGCCGCCGGATCGATGACCGCCGCGTGCGGCCCGGCCGGACCTGAGGACGTACCCCCCATGCCGGAACCGATTCCCGAGAGCCCCGCCACGGACGTCGCCGTGAAGCCCGTCTCGCACTGGGCGGCCGTCTTCGCGAGGGGCTGGGATTTCCAGTACGCCACCAGCCTGCCCCAGAGCCGGTCGAGGGACAGCTGGGACCACTACAACCTCTCCTACTCGCTCGACGCCCTCGTCGCGATGTTCCGGGCCACCCGCGAACGCCGCTACCTCGACCGCGCCCTCGAGTTCGCCGAGAACGTCATGGCCGCCGCCGTTCCGTCGAAATCCATTCCGGACAGTCACTTCAAGGACGGCTACCTCGGATGGCCCTCGTCGATGAACGGCGAGGACGGTGACGAGATCCCGCTCTACGAGAGCTACTTCTGGCGCTACGCCACCGGGCTGCTCGTCGCCATGCGGGAGTCGGCGATGGTGATGAACGACCGCGGCTACAAGGCCCGGTTCGACCGGCTGCTGACCTTCGCCGCCACCAACGTGTTCGCCAAGTGGCACGACCGCGGGGCCGACGACTACATCTACCGCGAGCGCACCCACATGGCCGCGCACTGGGCGCTGATCGCCCTGCACCTCGACGTGCTCACGCCGGACACCCGCTATCACGCCGTCCGTGGCGAGATCGACCGCCGGCTGCGCGACCAGATGCGGCGCAGCCCGGTCGAGCCGACCGCGTACTTCTGGAGTGACGTGTGGGGTTCGGCGAAACGGCCCGGGCAGGACGTCGGTCACGGGAACGGCGTCATGGCGTACGTCATCGAAGCGCGCGACCGCGGCAGCGCCTGGACCGCCGCCGACGTCGCGGCCTTCTCGGCCGTGCTGACCGTGATCTGGCCCGGCGGCCGCGACTACCGGGCCTATGTGGACGGCAGCGGCACCGACAACGGCTGGCTGGCCGACGGCTTCGTGAAGCTGGGCCGCTCGCGCCCGGCCGTCCAGCGGCGGCTGGAGGAACACCAGGTGGTGAACGACCAGTTCGCCGCCAACATGGCGCTCAACGCCCGGATCCTGCAACCCGAGGGGATGACCAGATGACTGTCACCGCGCACGCCGCACTGCTCGACCCGGGAGCCCGGGAGTGGAAGGAGGCTCTCCAGCGGACCGGCCACGACATCTATCACCTGCCCGACTACGTGAGCCTCGACGCGAGCCTGTGCGGCGGCCGCCCGGTGGCACTCTGGTACGAGGACGCGGGCCGGCACGCGTTACTGCCACTGATCGTGCGGGAGATACCGGGCACGGACCGGCACGACGCCATGTCCCCGTACGGCTACCCGGGCCCCGTCGGCAGCGCCATGCCCGGCGACCGCCCGTTCTGGGAACGGGCCTGCGCCTCGATGGTGGCCACGATGCGCGAGGCGGGGCTGGTGAGCGCCTTCGTACGGATGCACCCGCTCGTGCCGTCGCCCCCGCTGCCCGTGCTGGCCGAGTTCGGGACGCTGGTGCGTCATGGCGAGACGGTGTCGATGGACCTGACGGTCAGCGTCGAGGAGATGTGGCGGCAGACCCGGGCCGACCACCGCAACCACATCAACCGGGCGCGCCGGGCCGGCACCCGGGTGCTCTTCGACGACTGGGAGCGGCTGGCCGAGTGGGTCGCCGTCTACCACGACAACATGCGGCGGGTCGGGGCGCAGCCGTACTACTTCTTCACCTACGAGCATCTGTCCGCCCTGCACGACGCGATCGGCGAACGAATGCACCTGGCCGTCGCCCTGGAGGGCGACGAGGTGGTCGGTGGCAACACCTTCTTCGAGTACGACGGGATCGCCACCGGATATGTCTCCTCGACCCGCCGGGCCAGACACCGGTACGCCGACGAGCTGCTCTACGACGAGGTGCGCCGCTGGTGCCGGCAACGCGGGGACACGGCGTTCCACCTCGGTGGCGGGCGCGGGGGCCGCAGCGACTCGCTCTTCTCGTACAAGGCCGGGTTCTCGCCGCGGCGACACGCGTTCCACACCTGGCGTGTCATCGCGGACTCGCAGGCGTACCTCCAATTGGTCCGGGATCTGAAGCCGGGCGCCGATCCGGCCGACGTGGCCGGGACGTTCCCGCCCTACCGCTAGGAGGCCACCATGCGCATCACCTGCGTCGGCGGCGGCCCCGCCGGCCTCTACTTCGCGGTGCTGGCCAAGCTGGCCGACCCGGGCCATCGGATCACCGTGCTCGAGCGCAACCCGGCCGGCGTCACCTACGGCTGGGGCGTCGTGTTCTGGGACGACCTGCTCGACGACCTGTTCCGCTACGACCCGGTCAGCGCGCGGCGGATCTGGGAGGCCGCCTACAAGTGGGACGAGTACGAGGTCCGCTGCACCGGCAAGGACGTCACCCACCTTCCCGGATACGGATATAGCCTCGGCCGGCACCGGCTGCTCGACATCCTGTCCGAGCGCGCGGCCGAGCTCGGCGTCGACGTCCGCTATCAGACCGAGTCGGCCGGCCGGCCCGTGCTGCCACCGGCCGACCTGGTGGTGGCCTGCGACGGCGCCGGCAGCCGCCTGCGCGACCAGGCCGCCGAACACTTCGGCGCCGAGGTCGAGACCGGCCGCAACAAGTACATCTGGCTCGGCACCCCGCGCGTCTTCCGCACCTTCACGTTCGGCTTCGAGCGCACCCACGCCGGCTGGATCTGGTACCACGCCTACCCGTTCTCCCGCGACGCGAGCACCTTCATCGTCGAGTGCACGCCCGAGACGTGGTCGGCGCTCCAGTTCGACCGCCTCGACGCGACGGCCGGATGCACGCGCCTGGAGAACATCTTCGCCAAGCACCTGGCCGGCCAGCCGCTCGTCGACCACCGGGCGACGTCCGGCGGCACGGGCTGGATGAGCTTCCGCCGCGTCACCAACCGCCGCTGGGACCACGGCGTGGTCGCCCTGCTCGGCGACGCCGCCCACACGACACACTTCGCCATCGGCTCCGGCACGAAGCTGGCCATGCAGGACGCGATGGCCCTGTCCGACGCGCTCGCGGCCGACGACTCGCTGCCGGCCGCCCTGGAGCGCTACGAGCACCGCCGCCGCTCGGCGCTGGCCCCGCTGCAACGGGCCGCCCTGGCCAGCAGCACCTGGTTCGAGCGGATGCCGTCCTACGCCGACCTGCCGGCCAAGCAGTTCTCGTACGCGCTCTCCAACCGTCGCGGCGACTATCCACTGTGGCGATACGTTCTGCACGTGACGACACAGACCGCGGTCACCCGGGCCATGCTGCGGGGCGCCCTGTCGGCGCGCCGGCGGCATCGCGCCCGGCGCCGCCTTTCCGAGAGGGGCACCTATGGCTGAAGCCGCGATACTGAAGCCGGACGACCGAGCGTGGGCCGACACGCTCTCCCGGGTCCGGCACGACGTCTATCACCTGCCCGAGTACGTGCGGCTCGACGCCGGGTTGTCGGAGACCCGGCCGATCGCTTTCCGGTACGCCGAGGCCGACCGGGTTCTCCTGCTGCCGCTGCTGCTCCGCCGGGTGCCGGACACCGACCTGCACGACGCCGTCTCGCCGTACGGATATCCGGGACCGGTGTCCTCCCTGGAGTCCTCCGAGAAGGCATGGCAAGCGTTTCAAGACCTCTTGTGTACGCATGGAGTGGTGACCGCCTTCGTCCGGCTGCATCCGCTGCTGCCGGTGCCGATGGCGCCGCTGGCCGAGGCGGGAACGCTGGTCCGCCACGGGGAGACGGTCTCGATCGACCTGACGCTGAGCGCCGCGGAGATCTGGAGCCAGACCCACCGGAGCCACCGCAACCAGATCAACAAGGCCCGCCGGGCCGGCGTCACCGTGGTCTTCGACGACTGGTCGCGCTACGACGAGTGGATCGCCACCTACCACGCGACGATGCGCCGGGTCGGCGCGAGCGACTTCTACTTCTTCACCCGCGACTACTTCGAGGCGTTGCGGTCCACATTGGAGAAAAAGGCGCATCTGGCGGTGGCGCTCTCGACCGACGGCGAGGTCCTCGGCGGCAACCTCTTCTTCTCGTACGGCGGCATCATGCACACCCATCTGCAATCGACCCGGGACGGCGAGATCTGGCACGCCGACAAGCTGCTCTACGACGAGGTGCGCACGTGGGGCCGCCTGCACGGCAACACCGTCTACCACCTGGGCGGCGGCGTGGGCGGGGCTGCCGACTCACTGTTCCGGTACAAGGCGGCCTTCGCCGACGGCCGCCAGGACTTCCACACCTGGCGCGTCATCACCGACCAGCAGGCGTACGAGAAACTGGCCGGCCCACCGACCCCGGAGGCGATGGAGGGCCACTTCCCGCCCTACCGCTGACCTTCCCGATCGAACACCGTGGGCAGAGTGGCCCGGACGCTGGTCATCATCGCGAAGTCGGGTTGGGCGGCGACCAGAGCCGCCCACTCGTCCGGCCGGATCGGCGTGTCCCGGTCCCCCGAGCTGATGAAACGGCGCCGCAAAGCGAACGCGTCGCGCTCCCGTTGCCAGTCCAGAACCTCTTCGCCGTTCCACCCGTACACCGCGGAGTCGTCGCCGGTGACCCAGGCGTCGAGCCGCTCGCCCAGCTCGACCATGCGGCGCACGAAATACGGCTCCGGGTGCTTGATGCTGAGCCGGCCCTGCCAGAAGAACAGCCAATGCTCGGAATCGCCGACGACGTGGCCGACATCCGGCCGCCCCGACGCGCCGGGCACGAAACTCAGATCGGGCTCGGCGCCCACCAGCGCCTCGACCTCGGCGCCGAGAATGGGGAAGCGCTCGCTCTCGGCCCAGTCGAACGCGCGGGTGATATGCAGCTCATAGCCCATGAGGAGGCATTATGACGTACGAGATCCGCCCGATCGGCGTTGTGGAATCGCCTTTGACCGACCCCGCGAGCGCACCGAAACAGGGCGCCGAAGGCGGTCCCGAAGCCTGGCTGGTGTTCGAGCCGGGGGTGGCCGAGGGACTTCGTGATCTCGCGGCCGGGGACGAGGTGGTCGTCCTCACCTGGCTGCACCTGGCCGACCGGGGCATGCTCGTCGTCCACCCGCGCGACGACCCCCGCAACCCGTTGACCGGGGTGTTCAGCACGCGGTCGGCCGACCGGCCCAACCCGGTCGGGCTGCATCAGGTGCGGGTGATCACGGTCGAGGGCCTCCGCGTGAAGGTGGCCGGCCTGGAAGCCGTCGACGGCACACCGATCATCGACGTCAAGCCCGTCCTCCGGCTTCCGACTTCCTAAAAAGTGTTGCATAATCGGAAGCGGAGGGAGGTCACCATGACGGTTGCTGCCGAAGAGACTCGCGTGATCCACCTGTTCCAGCGGGTCGAACGGCTCGAGGCGGTGGCCGAGGCCGACAACATCCGGGATGAGCAGCGGCGCGAGATCCTCGACGCTACTCATCAGGCCATCCAGGAGTGCGAGCCGGTCAGGGTCACCATCGCGGCCCGCCTTCTCAAACTCAGCCGGAAGACCGTCGAAGCGTGGGCGAGGGAAGGTCTTCTGACGACAGCCGCCGGCGAGCACAAGCGCCTGGTACTGGACCCGGAACGCCTGCATGCAGTGCTTCATCTCGTACGAGATCTGCGGAAACAGGGCCGCGACCGCAACCTCGTCGAGGCCGTGTGGTACCGCCTCAGTGACCAAGCGTTGATCGAGCGCGAGGATCTCACAGAGAGTGTCGAGCAGGTGAAGCGAGGCGAAGGGCGAGTCGTCCGATCGGGTGACTCCGTGGAATGACAATGGAAGTCACTCGGCTGGTGGATCGAGCACGCACTCTTCGGCGGGGGCGTCGATAGCTTCTCGGATGGTCGACAGCACCTGGACCAGACGGTGAAGGTCGGACTGGTCGCAGCGGTGGTCGACCGGGAGGGTGAGCATTCGGGAAGCCCACGTGGCGGTCTGCTTGTCGTGGCTTCGGAAAGTGGTCTGGCGCCAATGGACCGGGGCGTAGATGTGATGCTGGGCCAAGTGGTGCTGCAAGGCGTCGCGCGTCGGCTCGGAGCGGCACACCAGCTGGAGGCGGAACGGTGTGGGGCCCGGGGGCAGGAGCCGCCAGTCGGGAGTTTCCGCCGGGAGCAGACTGGCCAGGGTCTGTGTCTGCGAAGTGCTTCGCCTCCTCAGGCCGGCTATGTCCAGCAAGGGCAGGGCGGCCGTCGTTGTCGCGCACGGTGGGCCGCTGCTGCACCGCAGGGCCTGCTCGCCCTGCTGTTGCAGGGGGCGGAAAGCATCCCGGGGCACGCCCGCGGCTTTCAGGAGCATCGCGGCCAGTTTGAGGTCGCTGCCGGGGCATGGTGGGCCTTCGGCGGTCGGGAGGCGGCGGCCCGTCGGGGACCAGAGCAGGCCCCCGTCGGGCAGGGGCAGGGTTTTCCGGAGGGAGGCCACGGCGTAGGCGGCGGTGCTGTGGCGGGGCCACGAGCCGAACGGGTCGTGGGAGTGGTCCTCGATGACGATGACGCCGGGGTGGGCCTCGATCCAGGTCTGCCACGCGGCGCCGGTCTCGCGGGCGAACAGGTTCTGGGCCAGGACCACGTCGCCGTTGGTGGCCGTCAGCGTGTCCAAGGCGAGGTTGTCGGGGACGTGGCGGTACCAGGCGATGGGCACCTCCGCGGCCAGGGACTCGGCCACGCCCGTGCAGAAGTACGACGGGACGAACAGCCGGCCCCGCGGGCGTAACAAGCGCAGCAGGGCGTGCAGGGCGCCGCAGGCGGTGGCGAAGAGGGAACGGCGTGCGGGCATCCAGGACGGCAGGCCGTCGCCGCCCAGGAAGGCCGGGTCCCAGTGGAACTCGGAGCCGATGTCAGGCGGCACGGTCGATGTTCAGGTGGTCGACGTGGACCGGCGGCTCGCCGCGGTTCAGGGACGTGAAGGTGCGCCACAGGATGCGCAGGTCCAGCGCCGGGGAGCGGTTGTCGACGTACCAGCGGTCCAGGATGAAGCGCTGCGGCCAGTCGATGTCGTCGCGGCCGTTCACCTGGGCCCAGCCGGTGATGCCGGGCTTGACCTCTAGGCGGCGGGCGTCCAGGGCGGAATAGTGCGCCACCTGGGGCAGGACGTCGGGGCGGGGACCGACCAGCAGCATCTCGCCGCGGACCACGTTGAGCAGCTGGGGCAGCTCGTCCAGGCTGGTGCGGCGCAGGAAGCGGCCGCAGCGGGTGATCCGGGGGTCGTTCTCGATCAGGCCGTACGGGTCGGCCATGCCCAGCGACGACGACATGGCCACCGAGTCGTGGACCATCGAGCGGAACTTCAGCATCCGGAACGGCACGCCGCCCCGGCCGGCGCGCTCCTGCACGAAGAGCACTCCCCGGCCGTCGGAGACGCGGATCCAGATGCCCACGACGAGGATCAGGGGCAGCAGTAGCAGTAACGCCGTGAAAGCCACGACTCGGTTGAGGAAGTCCCACATCACAGTGCCTCCACGGTCGGTCCGGTCAGGCAGTGCCGGGTGTCGAGCACGTACGCGGCGTGCGCGGCCACCAGGCTCAGGTCGAAGTCGGAGTGGTCGGCCAGCAGGACGACGGCGTCGGCGAGGGCGACCTGCTCGGCGGTGGCGGCGACCCGGACCACGCGCGGGTCGATGTGCGTGTCCTCGACCACGTGCGGGTCGGCCGCGCACACGTCGGCGCCCATCGACAGCAGCAGGGAGGCGACGCGACGGGCCGGCGACTCGCGGGCGTCGCCGCTGTCGCGCTTGTAGGCCAGGCCGAGCAGGAGCACGCGCGAGCCGTTCACCGGTTTGCGGCGGTCGTTGAGGGCCGCGACCAGGCGGCGTACGACGTAGTCAGGCATGTGGTTGTTGATGTCGTTGGCCAGCTCGACGAAGCGGAAGCTCTGCCCGAGCGTGCGCTGCACCCGCCACGAGAGGTAGGACGGGTCGATCGGCAGGCAGTGCCCGCCGACGCCGGGTCCGGGGGTGAAGCGCATGAAACCGAACGGCTTGCTCGACGCGGCGTCGATCGCCTCCCACACGTCGATGCCGAGCTCGTGCGCGAAGACCGCCAGCTCGTTGACGAGGGCGATGTTGACGTGCCGGAACGTGTTCTCCAGCAGCTTGGCCAGCTCGGCCGCCTTGCAGTCGGAGACCGGCACGGTGCGCTCGACGATCGTGCCGTAGAAGGCCTGGATCCGTTGCAGGCACTCGGCATTGATGCCCGAGACGACCTTCGGGGTGACCGCCAGGTGCCATTCCCGGTTTCCCGGATCGATCCGCTCGGGACTGTAGCCGAGGAAGAAGTCGGTGCCGGCGATCAGGCCGGAGCCCTCCTCCAGGATCGGCGCGACCAGATCGGAGGTGGTGCCCGGATAGGTCGTCGACTCCAGCGCCACCGTGGCGCCCGGCCGCAGATAGCGGGCCAAGGTCCGAGCGGATTCCTTGATGTACGTCAGATCGGGCGTCCCCTCGCGCAAAGGCGTCGGCACCGCGATGACGGCGACGTCGAAACCCGCGCAGGACCGCGGATCGGAGGACGGGCAGTACCGGGAGTCGAGCAGCTCCCGCAGCTCGTCCGAGGAGACGTCGTCGACGTACGACTCCCCGGCGGCCAGCCGTTTGACGCGCTCCTCGTCGACGTCGTAGCCGACGACCGTGTGCCCGGCCCGGGCCGCCTGGACCGCGAGCGGGAGACCGACATATCCCTGACCGGCGACGACGACCCTCATGCGATGGGCTCCTTGACGAAGGCGGGGCTGTTCGAGAGCCAGCGCAGGACCGCCACGAGGTCGTGCCGGGGCGCGGCCGGGTCGAGCAGCGACAGCACCGAGCCGTCCAGCGGCGGCACCGGCACCTGCGAGATGAGCGGGTGGTGCGGGCGGTTGTCGGGCTCGCCCACGCCGAACAAGCTCTCTTCGAGCTTCTCGCCCGGGCGCAGTCCGGTGTAGACGATGGCCACGTGCCGCTCGGCCGCGTCGGCCAGGCGCTTGGCCACGTCGGCGATGCGGACCGGCTCGCCCATGTCGAGCACGAGCACCTCGCCGGGGCTCTTCAGCGCGCCGGCCTGGATGACGAGCCGTACGGCCTCCTGGACCGTCATGAAGTAGCGGGTGACGTCCGGGTCGGTGACCGTGATCGGGCCGCCCGCCTCGACCTGGGCCGCGAACGCGGTCAGGACCGAGCCCCGGCTGCCCAGCACGTTGCCGAAGCGCACCGAGGAGAAGGCGGCGGCCGCGGTGAGCCGCTCGGTGATGCGCTTGGAGTAGCCGAGCACGCTGACCGGGTCGGCCGCCTTGTCGGTGGAGATGTTGACGAGCCGCTCGACGCCGTGGCGCAGCGCGGTCTGCAAAACCTGATAGGTGCCGACGATGTTCGTCTTGAGCGCCTCGGACGGGTGCATCTCCAACAGCGGGAGGTGTTTGAGGGCGGCCGCGTGGAAGACCACGTGCGGCCGGTGCTCGGCGAAGACCTCGTCGAGGCGCTCGGCGTCGCGGATGTCGGCCACCACCAGGTTGCGGTCGTCGAGAAGGCCCCGGCCGTCCAGCGAGAGCTGCACGGCGTGCAGGCCGGACTCGTCGCGGTCGAGCATCACGAGCCGGTCCGGGTGGAAGCGGGCGACCTGGCGGCACAGCTCGGAGCCGATCGAGCCGCCGGCCCCGGTGACCAGCACCCGGCGGCCGGCGAGATAGCCGGCCACGGCGGCCAGGTCGATACCGATCTCGCGGCGGCCGAGCAGGTCGGCGTGGGTGACCGGGCGGATGTCGTCGACGCTGACCGTGCGGCCGAACAGCTCCACCACCGGCGGGACGACTTTCACGTCGACGTTCATCGGGGCGGCGGCGTCGGTGAGCTCGCGGATCAGCTCGGCGCGAGCGCTGGGAATGGCGATGAGCACGCAGTGCGCGCCGTAGCGGCGGACCACCTCGGCCAGCGCGCGCCGGGGGCCGGCCACCGGCACCCCCATGATCTGCAGGGTGCGCTTGGCCGGGTCGTCGTCGAGCAGGGCGACCGGCACGTACGGGCTGGAGGGGCTGCGCAGCATCGACCGGACGGCCTGGGCGCCGCCCTCCCCCGCGCCCATCACCACCACCCGCACGCCGTGTTCGGGTGAGGGCCGCAGTCGCTGGTCCCGCAGCAGGCGTACGGCGTAGCGCACCCCGGCCGCCAGCACGAGCGCGATCAGCCCGGCGCCGATGATGGCCGAGCGGGGCACGAGCCGGCCGAGCAGCGTGTCGAGGACGAACAGGACCGGCGTGGTGACCGCGAGGGTCTTGGCCACCGCGGCGATCTCCTCGAAGCAGCCGTACTGCCAGCGTCCCGTGTAGAGGCCCGACCAGGAGCCGGCGACGGCCAGCACGACGGCGGCGACCGCGGACAGGACGGCCAGGCCGGTCAGGTCGACCTCGGCCAGGTCGCCGTCGTGCCGCAGCAGGGTGGCGATCAGCAGTGCCAGCGCCAGCGCGGCGGCGTCGGCTCCGGCCCGCGCGGCCCGGCCGGGAAGGACACCGGCCCGGGCCCGGCGGCTGGGGTCGTCGGTGACCTCGCGCGCCGTGGTCACTACCATGGATTCCTCCCGGAAATAGCGCGGGGAATGCGCTTTCAAAGGCTCCCAGTCGCTTTCTCACGGCCACAGTGGCAATTGTCACGAGCGACGCGAGAATCTCTCGCATTGCGCATTACATGGCCCTGAGCTGCGGTTATGGCGTACAAGGAACATGAAAATCGCTCTTGTTCGCCATGACATTTGCAACTTTTATTGCCGGGAAACGTCTGCGACCGTCCATTTGTCGAGAGAAGACATCATGCGGGTCCTCCACGTGTTCGGATCGCGCCCCGGCAGCGGCGCCGGGCACCAGTTGCGGCTGCTTCTCGAGCGGCTGCCGTACGACGGCCACGTGCTCACGCTCGGCCCGGCACCGCCGGCGGTGCGGGCGACCGGCGCCACCCTGATCGAGCTGCCGACCGCCCGCGACCGCGACCTCGGCGCGATCCGCCGGATCCGCCATCTGATCCGCGAGGGGCGCTTCGACGTCGTACACACGCATCTCTTCCGCGCCGGCGTGCAAGGACGCCTGGCCGCCCGTCTGGCCCGGACCCCGCGGGTGATCGCCACCGAGTACCACGCGGACGAGGGGCTGCGGACCGCGGCCGGGGTGCGCGCGCTCTATCTCGCCGGCGAACGGCACAGCGGCATCACCATCGCGGGGGCGCCCGCCGTGGCCGACCGGCTGCGCCGCTGGGGTGTGCCCCTCGACCGGGTCAGCATGATCCCCAAGGCACTCGACGCCGGCGAGTTCGCCTACGACCCGGAGTTGCGCTCGGCGGCCCGGTCCCGGCTGCGGATCGGCCCCGGCACCCCGGTCATCGGCGCCGTCGGCCGGCTCGAACCCCAACGGCGCCTCGACACCCTCATCCGGGCCGTGGCCGAGGTTCCCGGCGCGACGCTGCTGCTGGTCGGCGACGGGCCGGCCCGGGTGGCGCTGCAGCTGCTGGCCGGCATCGAAGGGGTGAGCGACCGGGTGCTGTTCGCCGGGACGGTCGAGCACCCGCGCGAGATGCTCTGCGCCATGGACGTCTTCGCGTCGCCCGGCCGCGAGACGTTCGGGCTGGCCGTGCTCGAAGCCCTCGCGGCCGGGCTGCCGGCCCTCTACGCGGCCTGCGCGCCGCTGGAGGACATGATCGCGGCGCGCACGCCGGTGGAGCACACGCAACGGCTCACCCCGCACGATCCGGAGTCGCTGCCACGGGCCCTGCGGGCCGAGGTTCTCTGCCACATCGAGAGGTACGGGGCCCGGCTGCCCCCGCGGACACTGCCCGACCGCTACTGCGCGAACCGGATGGCCGCCGACGTGGCCGAGCTCTACGAGCGGGTGGCCGCCAGCTGAGGCCGGCCGATCTCACAGCGCCGGGCCAGATCCCGTACGAACGGAAGACGCAGCAAGCTCTCGAGGAAGATGAAGCCCAGCCAGGCACCCAGCGTGTTGGAGAGAAGGTCGTTGACGTCGGCCCAGCGGGTGCCGTGGACGGTGAGCAGGAGCGCCAGCTGGGTGAGCTCGATGGTGAGGCTGATCAGGAAGCCGATGAGCACCACCCGCGGCTCCCGGGTGACCCGGAAGATCGTCTGGAGGAACCAGGCCAGCGGCACCATCATCGCGCCGTTCAGGATGAAGTCGGCCGGGCGCATCTCCAGGATGGGCACCAGAATGATCCGGTACCAGTCGGGGGAACCCGGTCCCCAGCCCACGTGCAGCGGCAGCATGGTCGCGCCGAGGACGGCCACCGCGTACCAGCCGCCGAGCCACGCGTTCACCAATTGCGCCCGGTCGCGCAGCCGGGACGCCGCGAAGGCCATCAGGGCGATCCCCAGGACCAGCATGACGGGGATCGCGGGGATTACCAATCGCTGCACCGTTCCAACAGTACGTGGCCGCCCTAGCGGAGCCAGCCGTCCTTGCGGGCGATACGAATGGCGTCGAGACGGTTGCGCGCGCCCGTCTTGGCGATGATGGCGGACAGATAGTTGCGGACCGTGCCGCCGGACAGGTAGAGCCGCCCGGCGATCTCCTTCACCGAGTCACCCTCGGCGGCCAGGCCCAGCACCTCCAGCTCCCGCGTGGTCAGGCCGCGCTCGGTGGTGAGCGACGCCGCCTGCAACATCGGGGAGATCACCCGTTCGCCGGTCGCGAGGCGGCGTACGGAATCGGAAAGGAGGTTGGCGCTCGCGGTCTTGAGCAGGAAGTTGAGGCAGCCCGTGCGATGCCGGGGTGGCAGCATGCCGCGCTTGGCCGGGTCGCACAGCAGCAGGAGCGCGCAGGTCGGCGACGAGGAATGCAACTCGGTGGCAACCGGCAGTACCTGACTGACCATGCGGTCGGTGTCGATGACTATGACGCTCGGCCACGTCTGCGCGGCCAGTCTGGGCAGCTCGTTGCCGAACGGCAGCGTGCCGACGAACTGCATGTCGGGGTTCGTCTCGAGCAGAGCACGCACAGGAACGCCGAAATATCCCTCTTCCCTGGCTACCGCGACCCGGATCACCACATCACCTTCCCCCGATGGGCAATAGCTCTACGGGCGAGGTGATCTGGTGACGTGGCGGGTGGAGAGCCACAAGTGCCCGTCGTTCCGACGCCTCCTCACGGTAACGCGCCTGTCACGCCACGGATACCGCGCTCATCCGATCAACCGATGCCAATGCACCGGATCGCCTGAGTGGCGGTGATCACGTCTGCTCAGGTGCGGGCCCGGGCGGCCGACCAGAACGCTTACCCCCGGTCACATCGAACAGCAGGACGGGCCGTTGACTCGTACAGCTCTGCGCATTCCCCTCATCGCGGCAGCCGGCATCGCAGCCGTCCTGCTCTCCGGCTGCTCCAGCCTGACCGACCTCACCAGCAGCAGTAAGCCGCTGCTCGGTGGGGCGACGTCATCACCCACCCCGTCGGCGCCGGCCACGCCGTCCCCGTCGGCCACCGTGTCACGCGCGAGCGGGCCCCTCGACACGGGCACCGTCACGCATCGCATCGACCAAGGAAACTTCTCGGTGCAGCTGACCTACTGGACCTCCGACAACGCCAAGCAGTACACGGCGGCGTCGACCAAGACCATCAACGTCGCCGCCCACATCGAGGACGCCGACAGCACCCACCGCATGGCCGTCACCACGTTCCAGGTCACGCAGGACGACGGCACGAAACGGTCCGTCGTCGGCACCGACAGCGGCAAGTTCGACGTCACCCCGCCGTACCCCTACAACACCGTGGTGACCCTTCCGGCGGCGACGGCGGGAGCAACGAAGCTCACGCTGACGATCCGGCTCGACCTCCTCGTGGAGACCGCGCCGAAATCGAACAGCTACTACCGCTCGACGGCTCTCGACACCCTGACCCTGCCGCTGCTCACGAACGGTGCCCCGCGATGACCGAGTCCAGTCCCGGCCTGCGCCGGGCCACCGACCGCCAGATCCTGCTGCCCCGCAGCGCCAAGGCCGGCCCGCTGGCCCTGCCGCCGGCCGTGCCGCAGCTCGAGGACCTGGAGAACGTCGAGGTGGTGTCGGGCGAGATCGCCATGGCCACCACGGCGACACCCCGCAACGCCACGATCAGCTGCATCATCCCCTGCTACAACGAGCAGGAGACGATCGCCGACGTCCTCAAGAGCCTGCTCGGGCAGACCCGGCTGCCGGACGTCATCCACGTCATCATCAACAACACCGACGACGACACCCCCGAGATCGCGCGGTCGTTCGAGGGCCGGCACTCCCGCACCGTCAAGGGCGAGGAGTTCGTCACGGTCGTGCACGTCCACGACATGGGCTCCAACCCCGACAAGAAGGTCGGCGCCCTCAACTACGGCTACTTCCTGTCCCGCGGCTACGACTACATCCTCGGCGTCGACGGTGACACGACACTGGCCCGCGACGCCGTCGAGCGCCTCGAACTGGAGATGACCGACGACCCGCGCATCGGCGGGCTCAGCGCCATCTACAGCATCGACAAGAGCCGCTACAAGGGACTGATGGCGCGGTTCCTGATCGCCGGCCAGCGGGCCCAGTTCGCCGCGTTCAACATGGACAACCTGCTCCGCGGCCGCAACATGGCCGTGCTCGGCGGCCAGTGCAGCCTGTTCAGCATCCGGGCGCTGGAGACGGTGATGGTCCGCCACCACCAGCAGGCCCCCTGGGTCCGCGACAGCGAGGTCGAGGACAGCAAGCTCTCCCTGCAGATCAAGGACGCCGGCTACAGCACCAAGATCAGCTCGACCGCGCGCGCCTTCGTGGGCCCGATGACGAACCTGCGGGCCCTGCACGGCCAGCAGGTCAAGTGGAACTTCGGCGCCATCGACCTGTTCTGGCCGGGCACCCGCGGCGACAACCAGGGCCAGCCGCTGCACCCGAACCTGAGGCTGCGCTGGTACGAGAACATCTCGATGGCCTTCAACATCGCCAGCCGCCTCGGCTTCCTGCTGCTGCTGGTGGCGGCGCTGTCCATCCACGCGTTCGTCTTCAACCCGATCTGGCTGATCCCGCCGGCCGTGGCGGCGCTGCTGAACCTGCGCCTGGCGCTGTCGATGAAGGACAAGAGCGCTTCCGACATCTTGTACGCCGCGTTGGCGCTGCCCGCCGAGCTGTACATGTGGATTCGCATGGGGCACTTCGTGTCGGCGTGGACGCAGTTCCTGGCCAAGACGGACAAGGACAACTGGGCGGCCCAGGCCAACGCGGAGAAGGGCAAGGGCTCGGCGTACGTCATGCCGCTGGTGGTCCTGCTCGCGGTCCTGGGCGGCGCCACGTACGCCTGGAGCCAGCAGAGCGTGTCGGTGCAGTCGGCGATCCTGTCCCTGGGCTGGCCGATCCTGTACATCGCGACGATCGCCCAGACGGTCTTCATGATGCGCAAGCTGTTCCGCCGCCACCGGGGCTTCACCGTCTAGGTCGACGTGGGGATCTGCGTGTAGCTGTCACCCAGGTAGTAGACGCGCAGGGAACCCAGGTCGAAGCCGTCCTTCACGAAGTAGCTGTCGACGCAGCGCACGTGGTTCTTGCCGCCGGGTGGGATGCGGTCGACGGAGCGGAAGAAGTCGTCGTTCGTCTCGAAGCAGGACGCGCCGGTGCCCAGGAAGCTGTTGTTCTTGCTGACGCACCAGCCCGGGACGACGCCGGACGCGTAGCTGGAGACGGGGCCGAAGAAGCCGGTCTGCTGGGCGCCGCACCCGGCCGACATGGTGTTCTCGGCGCGGGCGAAGCTGAACTGGATGCCGGGCGCCTCCCGGTCATCGAGCCGGTTCTCGACGGTGATGTCGAAGTAGAGGTACCGGAAGCCCGGCTTGGCCGGGCTCCGGTCCTCCAGCTGGGCCGACGTCTTCAGGTGGGCCTCGGTCACCCGGTACGACCAGCCGCCCGGCGCCGACAGATCGGTCCGCGTGTCGAAGTAGGTCGTGTTGCCGCTCAGAAAGGCGAAGCCGACCCCGCCGCAGCCGAGCAGGATGACCAGCAGCAGGGCGCCCGCACCGATCAGCAGCCGCCGGGAGCCAGGGTTCTGCCACCGGTCACGGACGGCGTGGATCTGCGGAAGGCCGGGGCGGGCGCTGGGCCCGACGCTGTAGTTGAGATCGCGGTGGAAGTGCGCATTGTGGCGGGCGTACGTCTCGACCCGCTGCTCCAGCATCGCCCGGGCCGCCGGATCGTCGGGCCGGGCGCGCAGGGTGTCCAGGGCCGACCGCGTGGCCGGGTCGCCCCGCCCCAGGTTGTCGAGCACCCCCAGGACCCGCCGGGCCGCCTCGTCGGCCACCGGGTCCGGCGTGCCCATGAGCATCCTCCGGAAGAACCCGAGCACGATGCCCGAGGTGGTCGTCGCCAGCTCCAGTGCCACCGTCGTCCTCCATTCACGACTGACTCGCCTGCCTGTACGGTCCCCCTCGCGGCGGCGCCGGTGGATCCCTCATGTCGTCCTGAGTGGTCACCGTTCGGCAGGGCCAGTCTGGGAAAGGACAGCCGTCGCACAACCCGCCGGATGACCACGATCGGGTGGACCGGCGTCATTCGACGATGCGCGTCTTCAGGTCGTCGCCGGGGAGGCCTCCGCTGTCGGTCTCGAAGGGGGTGACCGGTGTCGACCCGATGACCGAGCCGTCCGCCGCGTAGGCCGTCACGGTCGCGTCGCCCGAGGCCGGCAGCGTGGCGAGGGCCGCGCCCGAGGCGTCGGGCACGCCACCGGGCGACAGCCGGGCGGTGCCGGGCGGGCCGACGATCACCACCTGGTCCGTACGGTCGTCCTTGCCCTCGGCCCGCATCCGCCACGCGATCGGGCGCTCGTCGGCGCCGGCCGCCGGCAGCAGCACGCGCAGATCCTGGCGATAGGTGTCGGCGGCGCCGTGGAAGGCGTACGCCAGCACGCCGCCGCCCCGCGGTTGCACGGTGAGCAGGGCCGCCGGCTGACCGTTCACCGATCCCGTCCACCGGACCTTCACGGTGGTGTCCCGGGCGGGCAGGCGGGCGTCGCTGAGCGCGCTCTCGATCCAGCGGCGCATCGTGAGCCGGTCGAACGCGCGGCCGCCGAGCGCGCCGGTCAGCACCTGCTCGCTGATCTCCTGGACGTTCTGCCCCGCGCGGCCGCTCCAGGCGCCGTACGCCGGCCCGTTGTAGATCTTCTCTCCGTGCGCGCCGGTCACGGTGACCGTCGTGCCGGGGTCGAACGGCGCGGCCGGCAGGGTGAACTCGGCCAGCCCGCTGCCGGGCGTGGCGGTCCGTGGCGCCGCGTGCTCGACCCGGCCGGCCGCGGTGTAGGTGAAACCGTTGCTCACCGCGACCGTCGACCCCGAGGGCGCGACCACCACGAGCGCGCCGGCGGCGTCGGTGCGGCCCTCCTTGAAGATCGCCACCTGGTCGCCGCCGTCGGTGCGGGCGCCCTCGCGCATCTCGGACGGGGCCGCGCCCGGCTCACCGCTGAACCACATGAGCGTCTCGTCGGTCAGGAACCCGAACCGCAGCGGCACCAGGGCCAGCGCCAGCCGGTGGCCGGGCACGTCGCCGGCGTACAGGAAACGAATCTGGCCCCTGTCTTTGATCTCCCACAGCTCGCCCGGGTCCTCGACATCCTTGATCGAGCCGCGCAGACCGTCCAGCCAGGCCTTGTCGTTCGCCAGCGATCCCCGCGGCGGGCTCTTGGCCAGCGCGGTCTCACGCCCGGCGATCGCGATGCCCGGCGCCCATCCCGGCAAGGGCACCACGCCGGTCTGCACGCCCACCGCGGCCACGACGGCCGCCGCGACGACACCGATCCGTCGCCTGCGCTTGTGGGCTTTCTCGCGCTGGGTGAAACCGGACCAAGGATCTTGCGGTACGCCCAGAGCACCGGCCTCGGCCGCAAGCGCGTCGCGCAGAGCCGCCTCCGTGGTCATGCGCTCCTCCCTTCGAGGGTCGTGACCGGCCGGAACTCGGCGCGCAGCCGTTCGAGGCCACGCGAGGCCTGGCTCTTCACACTGCCGACGGAGCAGCCGAGCGCCGCCGCGGTCTCGGCCTCACTGAGATCGGCGAAATAGCGGAGCACCAGCACGGCCCGCATCCGGGGCGGCAACCCGCGCAGGGCGGTGATGATCTCGTGGCGCTGATCGAGGGGCCCGTACGGATCCCCGGCCGGCGCGTCACTGAGCAGCAGGGGCACCTCACTGACCCGACGGCGCCGCCGCCACGACACCGCCGTGTTGACCATGGCCCGGCGGACATATGCGACGGGCGCGTCCATGCGCGACACCCGCCCCCAGCGCCGATGGGTCTTCTCGAGGGCGGACTGCACCAGATCTTCGGCGTGACCACGATCCCCGGTGAGCAGGTAGGCCGTCCGCAGGAGGGGAGCCCATTCCCGCTCGACGAACGCCCGGAACTCCTCAGCCACGGCCTCTCCCGCGATGTGAAGGCATGAGAGGTTAACGCCGTGCCACCATCAAAAGGTTGAGCGGGCGGCACGGCGCGGTCGGGACGGCAGCGTGCTGAAGAGACCGAGGGTTAGCGGGGGACGACCTTTTCCACGGCCCACGCTCGCCATGTGTCCAGGTGGTGCTGGACCTGGGCCAGCTGCTCGGCCACCGGGCCGGGGCCGGTGGACCCGGGGGTGGTGCGGGAAGCCAGGGCCGACTCGACCGTGAGGACCTGGCGGACGGACGGGTCCAGGTGTTCGCTGACCGTCTTGAGGTCGTCGTCGGTCAGGTCGCCCAGCTCGCACTCGCGGACCGAGCAGAGGGCGACCAGCTTGCCGGTGATCTCGTGGGCGTCGCGGAACGGGACGCCCTTGCGGACCAGCCAGTCGGCGACCTCGGT
This sequence comes from Actinoplanes sp. CA-131856, assembly GCF_050956135.1. Taxonomy (GTDB): domain Bacteria; phylum Actinomycetota; class Actinomycetes; order Mycobacteriales; family Micromonosporaceae; genus Actinoplanes. Next base: position 8,025,211 of record NZ_CP191849.1, read on the forward strand.
GGCCAACGAGAAGCCGACGGGCGCGGCCGCGGCCAGGCGGTCCACCCGGACCGTCATGGTGGAGATCATGCCGGCCAGGGCGGGCAGCAGGAGTTCCAGGGTCTCGATGGCGTCGAAGACCGGCTCCTTGTCCTCCTGCATGTCGCGGTCGTACGTCAGCGGCAGGCCCTTGAGCATGGTCAGCACCGTGACCAGGCCGCCGATGAGGCGGCCGCTCTTTCCGCGGGCCAGTTCGGCGATGTCCGCGTTCTTCTTCTGCGGCATGATCGACGAGCCGGTGGCGAAGGCGTCGTCCAGCTCCACCCAGCCGAACTCGGTCGACGTCCAGAGCACGACCTCCTCGCCCAGGCGGGAGAGGTGCACGCCGATCAGCGACGTGATGAAGAGGAACTCGGCCACGAAGTCGCGGTCGGCCACCGCGTCCATCGAGTTGGGGGCCGGGGCGGTGAAGCCCAGCTCCTTGGCCACCGCGGCCGGGTCGAGCGGCAGCGACGAGCCGGCCAGGGCCCCGCTGCCCAGGGGCGAGATGGCCGTGCGGGCGTCCCAGTCGCGCATCCGGTCGAGGTCACGCAGCAGCGGCTGCACGTGGGCGAGCAGCCAGTGGCCGAAGGTGACCGGCTGCGCGTGCTGCACGTGGGTCATGCCGGGCGCCGCCGTGGAGACGTTGTTGGCGGCCTGCTCGGTGAGCGCGTCGGCCAGCTCGACCAGGGCCTGCGCCACCCCGCGGGCGTGGTCGCGCATGTAGAGGCGCAGGTCGGTGGCGACCTGGTCGTTGCGGGAGCGGCCGGCCCGCAGCTTGCCGCCGAGGGCGCCGAGCCGTTCGAGCAGGCCGCGCTCGAGCGCGGTGTGCACGTCCTCGTCGTCGATGGTCGGGCGGAACTCGCCGGACGCGCAGGCCGCCTCGAGGTCGTCGAGGGCGGCCAGCATCTGGCCCAGCTCGTCGGGGTCGAGCAGCCCGGCCGCGGCCAGCACCCGGGCGTGGGCGCGGGAGCCGGCGATGTCGTAGGGGGCGAGGCGCCAGTCGAACTGCACGCTCACCGACAGGCGGGCCAGGGCGTCGGCGGGACCGCCGGCGAACCGGCCACCCCACAAGGATGTCTTCTCGGTCGTCACGGTGTGTCAGTCTCCCAGACGCTGGTCGCGGGCCGACGCCATGCGTGACGGCAAGCCCCAGAGCTGCACGAAACCCTTGGCCAGGGACTGGTCGAACGTGTCGCCCGTGTCGTAGGTGGCCATGCCGAAGTCGTACAGGCTGGCCTCGGAGCGACGGCCGGTGACGGTGGCCCGGCCGCCGTGCAGCACCAGACGGACCTCGCCGGTGACGTGCTTCTGGCTGTCCTCGATGAACGCGTCGAGCGCGCGCTTGAGCGGCGAGAACCAGAGGCCGTCGTAGACGAGCTCGCCCCAGCGCTGGTCGACCTGGCGCTTGAAGCGGGCCAGGTCGCGCTCGACCGTCACGTTCTCGAGCTCCTGGTGGGCGGCGATCAGCGCGATGGCGCCCGGCGCCTCGTAGACCTCGCGGCTCTTGATGCCGACCAGGCGGTCCTCGACCATGTCGAGGCGGCCGACACCCTGGTCGCCGGCGCGCCGGTTCAGCTCGGTGACGGCCTGGAGCGGGGTGACGGTCTCGCCGTCGATGGCGACCGGGTTGCCCTGGTCGAAGGTGATGACGACCTCGTCGGGGTCGCGGACGGCCGACGGGTCCTGGGTGTACGCATAGATGTCCTCGATCGGGGCGTTCCAGATGTCCTCGAGGAACCCGGTCTCGACCGCGCGGCCCCACAGGTTCTGGTCGATCGAGTACGGCGACTTGTGCGACACGTCGATCGGCAGGCCCTTCTCCTCGGCCAGCGCGATCGCCTTGTCCCGCGTCCACGCGAAGTCACGGGCGGGCGCGATCACCTTGAGGTCGGGGGCGAGGGCGCCGATGCCGACCTCGAAGCGGACCTGGTCGTTGCCCTTGCCGGTGCAGCCGTGCGACACGACGGTCCCGCCGTGCTGCCGGGCCGCCTCGACCAGGTGGCGCACGATCAGCGGGCGGCTCAGCGCCGAGACCAGCGGGTAGCGGTCCATGTAGAGGGCGTTGGCGCGCAGCGCGGGCAGGCAGAAGTCGGCCGCGAACTCCTCGCGGGCGTCGACCACGACGCTCTCGGCGGCGCCGCAGTCGAGGGCGCGCTGCCGGATGACCTCCATGTCCTCGCCGCCCTGACCGACGTCGAGGGCCACCGCGATGACCTCACCGCCGACCTGGTCGGCCAGATAGGGAATGGCCACGGAGGTGTCGAGCCCCCCGGAGTAGGCAAGTACGACCCGTTCGCTCACCGGGTGCTCCTTTCAAGGGTGTCGGTGGTGTGGCCCGCCCACACGGCCAGCTTCTCGGCCAGCGCCTCACCGCCGTCGGCGGCGCGGGCCACCACGAAGATCGTGTCGTCGCCGGCGATGGTCCCGACGACGTCGGTGAGCCCGGACCGGTCGAGCGCGCTGGCCAGGAACTGCGCCGCGCCCGGCGGCGTGCGCAGCACGGCGATGTTGCCGCTGTAGTCGACGCTGGTGAGCAGCTCTTTCAGCAGCCGCAGGAGGCGGGCCGGCCCCTGTTCGGTGGTCTCGCGCAGCGGCCGCTTGCCGTCCTCGGGGATGAGGTAGGCGCCGCTGACCTTCACGGCGCCCAGCTCCTCCAGATCGCGCGAGAGGGTGGCCTGGGTGACCTGAACGCCCTCGCCGGCCAGCAGCTCGGCGAGCTCGGTCTGCGAGCGGATGGCCTTGTCCCTGATCAGCTCGACGATCCGGGCGTGCCTCCCGGCCCTGGTCACCGGCCCGGTCACTGCTCGTTCACCGCCAGCAGCCAGGCCAGCAGCGCCTTCTGCGCGTGCAGGCGGTTCTCGGCCTGGTCGAACACGGCGCTCTGTGCGCCGTCCATGACGTCGTCGGTGATCTCCTCGCCGCGGTGCGCGGGCAGGCAGTGCAGCACGATGGCGCCGTCGGCGGCGGCCGCCAGCAGGTCTTTGTTCACCTGGTAGGGCCAGAACGGGGTGAGCCGGTCACGCCCGTCGTCCTCCTGGCCCATCGACGTCCACGTGTCGGTGGCGATCACGTCCACGCCGTCGACCGCCTCGAACGGGTCGCGGACCACCTCGACCGAGCCGCCGGTCCAGGCCGCGATCTCGGCCGCCCGCGCCACCACGGCCGGCGACGGGTCGAACCCGGACGGCCCGGCCACCCGGACGTGCATGCCGGCGGTCGCCCCGGCCAGAAGGTAGGAGTGGGCCATGTTGTTGGCGGCGTCACCGACGTAGGCCAGCTTCTTGCCCTCGGTCGTGCCCAGTTTCTCGCGGATCGTGAGCAGGTCGGCCAGCAGCTGGCACGGGTGGAACCCGTCGGTCAGCGCGTTGATCACCGGCACGTCGACGCCGGAGGCGAGATCGGTGAGCCGCTCGTCGCCGGTGGTACGGAAGACCATGGCCGCCACGTAACGCTCGACCACCCGGCCCGCGTCGGCCAGCGACTCGCCACGGCCGAAGTGGGTGGCCTGAGTGTCCACGATGATCGGCTGGCCGCCCAGCTCGGCGATGCCGGCCTCGAACGACAGCCGGGTGCGCAGGCTGACCTTGTCGAAGAAGACGGCGACCGACCGCGGCCCGGCCAGCGGCCGGTAGGCGAACCGGTCGGCTTTCATCTGGGCCGCGAGGTTCAGGACGTCGCCCTGCTCCTCAGGCGTGAGGTCGTCGTCGCGCAGGAAGTGTCGAGTCACCGGAGACCGTCCAGGGCGGCGATGAGGGCGTCGGCCTGCTCGACGCTGATGATCAGCGGAGGGGCGAGCCGGATGACGTCCGGCGCGGGGGCGTTCACCAGGAAACCAGCTTCCTTGAGGTCGGCGGCGAGCTTGGCCGCGATCGGCTCGTTCAGGACGACGCCGAGCAGCAGGCCGGCGCCACGGACATGGTTGACGGCGGGGTGGCCTTCGATGCCGCGCCGCAGCTGTTCGCCGACCCGCTTCACGTGGTCGAGGAGACCCTCGCCGGCGATCGTGCGGATGACGGCCAGCCCGGCGGCGCACGAGATCGGGTTGCCGCCGAACGTGGTGCCGTGCGACCCGGGGGTGAACAGCTCGGCGGCCCGGCCGAAGGCGACACAGGCGCCCAGCGGCAGGCCGCCGCCGAGGCCCTTGGCCAGGGTGATGATGTCGGGCTCGATGCCCTCGCTCTGGTGGTGGAACCAGTGGCCGGTGCGCCCGATGCCGGTCTGCACCTCGTCCAGCACGAGCAGCGCGCCCGTTTTGTCGCAGATCTCCCGCACGCCGGCGAGATAGCCGGCCGGTGGGACCACCACGCCGTTCTCACCCTGGATCGGCTCCAGAATGACCATGGCCGTTTCCGACGTTACGGATTTGCCCATTTCGGCGAGGTCCCCGAAGGGCACGTGTGTCACGTCGCCGGGCAGCGGCCGGAAGGGATCCGCCTTGGAGGGCTGACCCGTCAACGCCAGCGCCCCCATCGTCCGGCCGTGGAATGCCCCATGTGTCGCGACCACGTGGGTGCGGCCGGTCAGGCGGGACAGTTTGAAGGCGGCCTCGTTGGCCTCGGCCCCGGAGTTGGTGAAGAGCACCCGCCCCGAGCGCCCGGCCAGGGCGAGCAGCAGCTCGGCCAGGGCGACGGGCGGCTCGGCGACGTAGAAGTTCGACACGTGACCGAGCTGCTGCACCTGCTGGGTGACGGCCTCGACCACGGCCGGGTGGGCGTGCCCGAGGGCGTTGACGGCGATGCCGCCCAGGAAGTCGACGTACTGCTTGCCGTTCTCGTCGGTGAGGACCGCGCCCTCGCCTCGGACCAGGGCCGCCTGCGGAGCTCCGTAGTTGTTCATTCCGGCTTGGGACCACCGGTCAATGAGCGAGCTCATGAGGGCACCACCATGGTTCCGATTCCTTCCGAGGTGAAAACTTCCAGCAGCGTCGAGTGCTCGACGCGGCCGTCGACGACGTGGGCGGCCGGGACGCCGCCGCGCACCGCCCGCAGGCAGGCCTCCATCTTGGGGACCATGCCGGCCTCCAGGGTGGGCAGCAGCTTTTCGAGGGCGTCGGCGTCGATGCGCGAGGTGAGCGACGACGTGTCGGGCCAGTTGGTGTAGAGCCCGGGCACATCGGTCAGCACGACCAGCTTGCGGGCGCCCAGCGCCTCGGCCAGCGCCGCCGCCGCCGTGTCGGCGTTGACGTTGTGCACGACCCCGTCCGCGTCGGGCGCGACCGACGCGATGACCGGAATGCGGCCGGCCGCGATCAGATCGTCCACCGCCGAGGTGTCCACGTGATCGACATCGCCGACCTGACCGAGGTCGACCTCCTCGCCGTCGACGAGCGTCCCGCGCCGCACCGCGGTGAACAGGCGGGCGTCCTCACCGGACAGCCCGACCGCGAACGGCCCGTGCTGGTTGATCATGCCGACGAGCTCACGCCCGACCTGGCCGACCAGGACCATGCGCACGATGTCCATGGCCTCCGGGGTCGTGACCCGCAGACCGCCGCGGAACTCGCTGACGATGCCCATCTTGTCGAGCATCCGGCTGATCTGCGGCCCGCCGCCGTGCACCACGACCGGCTTGATCCCGACATAGCGCAGGAACACCATGTCGGCCGCGAACGCCGCCTGCAACTGCGGGTTGATCATCGCGTTGCCGCCGTACTTGATGACGACCGTCGCGCCGTGGAAACGCTCCAGCCAGGGCAGCGCCTCGATCAGGACGCCGGCCTTCTCGATCGGCGTGGTCACGACGAGTACGCCGAGTTCTCGTGCACGTACGCGTGCGAGAGATCGGTGGTCCAGATCGTCGCTTCCATCTCGCCCTCGCGCAGGTTGACCGTGATCTTGACGTCCCGGCCGCTCAGGTCGACCTTGGACCGGTCCTCGGCGGCCGCCCCGCCCTTGCAGATCCACACATCGTTGATCGCGACGTCGACCCGGTCGGGCTCGAAGCGCGCCTGCGTCGTGCCGACCGCGGCCAGGATGCGCCCCCAGTTGGGGTCGTTGCCGAACAGCGCCGTCTTGACCAGGTTGTTGCGGCAGACCGTGCGGCCCACCTCGACCGCGTCGGCCTCGGTGGCCGCGCCCTTGACCTCGATGGCGATGTGCTTGGTGGCGCCCTCGGCGTCGGCGATGAGCTGCTGGGCCAGGTCGTGGCAGACCTCGGTGACCGCCGCCGTCAGCTCCTCCTGGCTCGGCTGCCGGTCGGAGGCGCCGCTGGCCAGCAGGAGAACGGTGTCGTTCGTCGACATGCAGCCGTCGGCGTCGATCCGGTCGAACGTCACCCGTGTCGCCTCGCGCAGCGCGGCGTCGAGCACCTCGTTGTTGGCCGAGGCGTCGGTGGTGATCACCACGAGCATCGTGGCGAGGGCCGGAGCCAGCATGCCGGCGCCCTTGGCGATGCCGCCGACCGACCAGCCGTCCCGCTCGACCACGGAGTTCTTCGCCACCGTGTCGGTGGTCATGATCGCCTCGGCCGCGGCCGGCCCGCCGTCGGCCGCCAGCGCCCTGGCCGCCGCGTTCACGCCAGGCAGCAGCTTGTCCATGGGCAGCAGCTCGCCGATCAGGCCGGTCGAGCAGACCGCCACGTCGCCGGCGCCGATCAGCTGCGGTTTCGGGCCGCCGCGGAGCACCGTCGCGGTGTGCTCGGCGGTGGCGTGGGTGTCCTGGAAGCCCTGCGGCCCGGTGCAGGCGTTGGCCCCGCCCGAGTTGAGCACGACGGCCCGCACGATGCCGCCCTTGAGCACCTGCTGGCTCCAGAGCACGGGCGCCGCCTTGACCCGGTTGCCGGTGAAGACGCCGGCGGCGGTGAAGTCGGGGCCGTCGTTGACGACCAGGGCCACGTCGGGGTTGCCGTTGGCCTTCAGACCGGCGGCGACACCGCTGGCCCGGAAACCGCGGGGATGGGTCACAGTCACGGTGCCACTCCGAACACGGACAGGCCCGAGGTCTCGGGCAGGCCGAACATGAGGTTGGCGCACTGGACGGCCTGTCCAGCCGCGCCCTTGCCGAGGTTGTCCAGGGCGCTGACGACGACGATCCGGCCCGAGTCGACGTCGACTGTGGCCTGGAGGTGGCACGAGTTGGAGCCGGAGGTGGCGGCCGTGTGCGGCCACTGCCCCGCGGGCAGCACGTGCACGAACGGCTCGGTGGCATACGCCTGCTGGAGCACCTCGCGGGGGTCGGCGCCGGTCAGCGGGCGCGCGGTGACGGTGGCCAGGATGCCCCGGGGCATGGGCGCCAGCACCGGCGTCATCGACAGTGACGTGGCTCCGGAGGCCTGCTTGATCTCGGGCACATGCTGATGGGCGCCGACCTTGTACGGCGACAGGTCGCCCATGATCTCGCTGGCCAGCAGGTTGACCTTGGCCGAGCGCCCCGCGCCCGACGTGCCGGAGCTGGCCACCACGACCACGTCGGCCGGGTCGGCGACGCTGGCGGCGATCAGCGGGGCCAGCGCGAGGGTGATGGTGGCCGCATAACATCCCGTATTGGCGACCCGGTCGGACGAGGCGATCAGCTCACGATGACCCGGCAACTCGGGCAGCCCGTAGGTCCACGTGCCGGCATGCGCCCCGCCGTAGTATTTCTCCCACGGCGCCGCATCGCGGAGCCGGAAGTCGGCACCGAGGTCGACGACCTTCACCGTCTCGGGCAACTGCGCCGCCAGCGCCGCCGACTGCCCGTGCGGCAGGGCCAGAAAGACCAGGTCGGCGCCGCTCAGGCCGTCGGCGTCGGTGGCGCCGAGGGTCAGGTCGAGCCCGGCCAGCTGCGGGTGCACGGCGGTGACATGAGTGCCCGCCTGGGTGTGAGCGGTGGCCGCCACGAGGTCGAACTCCGGGTGCCCGGCGAGAAGCCTCAGCAACTCACCCCCGGCGTAACCACTGGCGCCCGCTACCGCGACCCGAATCCCCATACCAACCTCCGCATGAATATGCAGAGAACCGTATCAAGGGGCGTGAGCGACGAGCAACACCATTTACCCGGCGAGTGAGTGAAACCACCGGCCCGGTGGTAAGACTGGCGCCATGGCTGACCAGACGATCATCGCTATCCGTGCGACCGCCGCGGCGTACGCCGAAGCGGTCCGCAACACCCAGCGCTTCTTCGACAAGCTCGAGGACGCCGAGGACCCGAGCGCCCTGGCCGAGTACGCCGTTCTCGTGCAGCGCGAGAAGGAGGCCGTCGAGGCCCGCCTGGACGCCATCGAGGCCGCGGGCCTGGAGGTTCCGAGCATCGACGAGAGCGACCCGGATAACTGAGCATTCATTCCGGTCAAGGGTGGCGGTGGGGCGGTCGGACGGGGACAGAAAAGTTTCGGAACCGTTCCGGGCTGCCGGAACCGGTTCCGAGCTGTCAGACTCCGATCGTTCATGTTTCGTTGACCGTGCCACCGCGGTCGCAGCGACCGGAGGCGCGCGTGCCCGACGTCCCCCCGTACAGGGATCCCTCCCTCACCGTCGACCAGCGGGTCGACGACCTGCTCAGCCGGATGACCCTGCCCGAGAAGGTCGGTCAGATGCTCCAGCTGGACGCCCGCGGCGACGTGAAGGAGATCGTCAGCGAGAAGCTCGCCGGCTCGATCCTGCACACGTCGCCCGCGAAGATGCTGGAGGCCATCGACCTGGTCGCCAAGACCCGGCTGCAGATCCCGCTGCTCACGGCCGAGGACTGCATCCACGGCCACTCGTTCTGGCCGGGCGCCACCATCTTCGGAACCCAGCTCGCGATGGCCGGCAGCTGGGATCCGGAGCTGCTGGAGCGGGTGGCCCGGGTGACGGCGGTCGAGGTCTCGGCCACCGGCATCCACTGGACCTTCTCCCCCGTCCTGTGCATCACCCGTGATCTCCGCTGGGGCCGGGTCGACGAAACTTTCGGCGAGGACCCGTTCCTGATCGGCGAGCTCGGCTCGGCGATGATCCGCGGCTATCAGGGCGGCGGCCTGACCGACCCGACCGCGATCCTGGCCACGGCCAAGCACTTCGCCGGCTACTCCGAGACGCAGGGCGGCCGTGACGCCAGCGAGGCCGACCTGAGCCCGCGCAAGCTGCGCTCGTGGTTCCTGCCGCCGTTCGAGCGGGTCGCCCGCGAGGGGTGCCGGGTCTTCATGCTGGGCTACCAGTCGATGGACGGCGTGCCCATCACCGCCAACAAGTGGCTGCTCAACGACGTACTCAAGGAAGAATGGGGTTTCACCGGCACCCTGGTCACGGACTGGGACAACGTGGGCCGCATGGTCTGGGAGCAGCGGGTCTGCGCCGACTACGCCGAGGCGGCCGCGGTCGCCGTCCGCGCCGGTAACGACCTGGTCATGGTCACGCCGGGCTTCTTCGAGGGCGCGCAGGAGGCCGTCGAGCGGGGGCTTCTGGCCGAGACGGAGATCGATGAGGCCGTACGCCGGATCCTGCGCCTGAAGTTCGAATTGGGCCTTTTCGAGGACCCGCGGGCGCCCGACCAGGAGCGGCAGAAGCTGGTGATCGGTGCGGCCGAGCACGCCGAGCTCAACCTCGAGGTGGCCCGCCGCTCGCTGATCCTGCTCCGCAACGACGGCACCCTGCCGCTCGATCCGGCGGCCAAGTTCCGCCGCGTCGCGGTGATCGGCCCGAACGCCGACTCCCCGTCCGCGCAGCTCGGCGACTGGGCCGGCGACTCCGGCCAGATCGACTGGCTGCCCGACGGCCAGCCCCGCGAGATGATCGAGACGGTGCTCGACGGCTTCCGCGCGGTCGCCCCGGCCAACTGGGACATCGACCACGCCCGGGGCGCCGAGATCGAACGGCTCGTGCCCGACCCCGAGGGCGAGACCTATCCGGACGGGCAGCCCCGCCCGCCGATCTCGCAGGCCGCCCCGGTCGACCGGCACCTCATCGACGTGGCCCGCGACAAGGCGATCCGGGCCGACTTCGCGGTCGTGGTGGTCGGTGACACCGTCAACCTGACCGGCGAGCACAAGTCGACGGCCACTCTGGAGCTCCAGGGCGGGCAGATCGCGCTGCTCGACGCCATCGCGGCCACCAAGACCCCGATGATCGTCGTGCTGGTCCAGTCGAAGCCGTCGGTGCTGCCCGAGTCGGCCCTGAACGCGGCCGCCGTCATCCAGGCCTTCAACCCGGGCATGCGGGGCGGGCGGGCCATCGCCGAGCTGGTGCTGGGCCTGATCGAGCCGAGCGGGCGGCTTCCGCTGTCGGTGGCCCGGCACGTCGGCCAGCAGCCGGTCTACTACAACACCATCCGGGGCCAGCACGGCGACCGCTACGCCGATCTGACCCAGGATCCGCTGTTCGCCTTCGGCGAGGGTCTGAGCTACACCACGATCGAGTACGGCGATCTCACCGTGACCACGCCGCAGGTGGCCGCGGACGGGGTGGTGCGGGCGACGGTCACGCTCACCAACACCGGCGGGCGCCCGGCGGTCGAGACGGTTCAGGTGTACGTCAGCGACCTCGTCACGAGCGTCACCTGGGCCGGGCGCGAGCTCAAGACGTACCGCCAGGTCTCGGTCCCGCCCGGCGAGAGCCGCACGGTGGAGATCGAGCTGCCGGCGAGCGCCTGCTCGCTGGTCACCGCGGACGGACGGCGCGTCGTCGAGCCGGGCGAGTTCGAGCTGCTGGTCGGCCCGAGCTCGCGCACCCGTGACCTGCTGCGGGCCGGCTTCACCATCGGCTAGCGGCGATCGGCCGGAGGACAAAACCGAGTTTCTTGTACGTCGCCAGGGCGGCGCTGTTCGAGTGGTCGACGAACAGCGCCACCCGGTCGCGGCCGGTGAGCAGCTCGCGGGTGACGAAGGCGCACAGTTCCGACGCCAGCCCGCGGCCCCGGGCGTGCGCGGCGGTGGCCACCCCGGCCAGGAAGCCGATCCGGCCCGACGACCACGCGTCGGCCGCCACCGCGAGCAGGGTGCCGTCCTCAGCCCGTACTCCCGCCCACCTGGCGACGCCGGAACCGCCCGGACGGGCGTACGACTCGGGGGAAGCGGAAGCAAGCAGCGCCGTGACCTCGGGCAGCTCGCCGGACCCCAGCCAATGCGGCCGTTGACTTTCGTCAGTGGCCGGCGGCTCGGCGGTGTCCATCCAGCCGAAGCGACCGGCGACCGCGACCGACGGCAGGCGCTCGGAAACGGCGGTCAGCAGCGACTCGTCCCCGAGCGGCCGGAACGTGGGCCCGACGAGCGGAAGAACGTCACGCAGCAACTCGGCCACGGCATCGGCATCACCGTGCACGGCCAACCGGTCACGCCGGGAGAGATCCGGGCAGGCGACGGCGACCGCGCCGGGACGGGCGAAGACGCGGGCCGTGGGCCGGTCGGCGGCCCAGATCATCAGAGGGTCGTGTCCGGTCGCGGCGGCGAGATCGTCAAGCGTGAGCACCACGCCATGCTGCCTTGACCCGGCCTGACAAAGTCGTGCTCGTGCGGATCCTCACTCGCCGTTGGCTGCGCCGCGGCATCCTCGCCGGCCTCGTCGTGGTCATGCTGGGCGTGGCCGTCCTGCTGAGCGGCGAGTTGTGGGTACGGGGTGAGGCGCGCGGCCACGTGTTCAGCGAGGCGGACGTCCCGGCGGCCCCGGTGGCGATCGTGCTCGGCGCGGAGGTCTACGCGGACGGCTCGCCGTCGCCGTTCCTGGCCGCCCGGCTGGACATCGCCCGCCGCCTCTACGAGACGGGGAAGGTGAAGGCCATCCTGGTGTCGGGCGACCACGGCCGCTGGGAGTACGACGAGCCGGGTTCGATGCAGGTCTACCTGATCGCCCACGGGGTGCCGGCGTCGCAGATCGCGATCGATTACGCGGGCTTCGACACGTACGACTCGTGCACGCGGGCCAAGCGCATCTTCGGCGTGACGGCGGCGACGATCGTCACCCAGACGTATCACTTGGACCGGGCGGTCGCGCTGTGCCGCACCCAGGGCATAGCTACGAACGGCGTAGGCGACGACTCGGTCAAAATCTACAAAGAGCCGTGGCGCAACTCGGTGATCCGCGAACGGGGCGCCATCGTCAAGGCCGTGGCCGACGTGGTGACCCACCGCGACCCGGTCTTCCTGGGCCGCCACGAGACAACGGTGGAAGAGGCCCTCGCCGCCTCGTGACGCAATCGGGCGCGACTCGTTCCCATAGAGGGCTGCCGGAACCGCGATGATGTACGCTCGCTCCCGCATCTGTCCACATCGAACGGACGATGCGTCATCCAGGCCATCAGCTCGAAGTGCAGGACGCCGAAGATCTTGGCGGGTAACATGATCATCAAAATACCGCCGAGGAGTTCAGGGTGACCCGCGACATCGCCAATCACACCGACAGCGCATGGCTCCGCAGCAGCCGATGCGTCGGCGAAGCGCATTGTGTTGAATTGTCGGTTATCAATTCAGGCGACCAGGTCGCTCTTCGCAATTCGAAAACGCCGGACACCGTCCTGACGTTCGACGCGGACGAGTGGCAGAACTTCGTCGACGGCTTGAAGAGCGGCGAGCTGCGGCTCTCACGCTGACGGCGCCGCGAAGGACTCGAACGTCCGCTTCGGTGGGCCCGAGGCGAGCGCCCGAAAGTACTCGTCATTCACGAACGCCGGGAACCCCTCCCGCGATCCGCCCCGACGGTGCCAGTCTCCGTGATGCTGCCAGTAGAGCCGCGGCACCTCGCTCTCGAAGAACTTCTCGAGGTATTCGCGGGCCTGCGTCTCGTCGATCTTCTTGATCTCGTACGCCCAGGACCAGGACTTGATCACCTTGCCGCAGTAGTAGAACAGGTCCTCGTCGACACCGTCGGGAGACACGCGCGGGCCCCAGCATTGCCGGTACTTGGGATTTTCCATGGCCAGCCGCACCAGATCTTCGTTGAACTGCATGAACGCGTCCCGGCGCATTCCCTTGAGTTGCACGAACTGCATGGCCACCGAGGCCACGACGACGAACAACGCGATGCAGGAGATGACGGCGGCCGCCCCTCCGTACGCCTGGCCGACGTCGGCGACCGCGGAATAGTCCCGATCTTCCACATAGATCATCCGCATGACAGCGGGCGATGCGATCACCCCCGCCGCTACAACGGCGGCAATCAGCAGCACCAGCGCGTAAGCAAGAATGTTGATCGATCTTCGTACAGGCGCGCCCTCCGCCTGGAGTTCTCGAGCCGCCATGTGAGCCCCCAGTCCGTTCCCCTATAGACATTATGTCTGAGGAAACAAGGCCTCCCACGACTCACTCACGTTTGCGCACACGTAAGAAATCTTGCAACATGGCCGAATGCGATAAGGCAGACAGCGACATTCCCGTTTGAATTCAGCCGTCGGCTCGTCGCCATATCGATTCTGCCAGATTGCATCTGCACGTGCATTCCGCGCAAGCATCCGGTTGTGACTCGATCTTCGCGGCGTAACCCATTCGAGTGAGGTTGCCGGCAGGCATGTCAGCCGGCCTGTTCGGCGGCGGCCAGAAAGTCGGACTCGAGCGGAGTCAGGGCGCCGATCAGGTCGTCTATCGGATAGCGGGTGACGAACCGGGCGCCGCCGGGGCCGGTCAGCAGCACCGCCAGCGGTGACTGCACGTCCAGGGGCAGGCCCGGATGGACGTCGCCTCCCCAATGGAGCACCGCGGTGTCCTCGGCCAGGAAGCGGCCGGCGCCGGCCAGCATCAACAGGTCGGTCTGCGTTCTGTAGGTGTCGCCGTGGTAGTCGTACAGGTAGATCTCCACGGCGCCGTCCCTGTACCGGACGATGTCGAGACCTTCGCGCGCCTCCAGCAACCTGCGGGGCGTAGACGCCCGGGCCGCCCGGTAATGCGCGACCGCGGCCGGTGAACCGGCTATCGCGGTCAACTCCCAGTCCGTTTCGAAGGCGGCCGGGTTCTCGATGATGTCCAGGCTCGGCAACGGCGTGTCGAGCCACCTCTCGTAGCTTTCCGCCGGCATCGGCATGCGGGTTGCCGTCATGTAGGAACGGCCGCTCATCTCTATGCCGCCAACTCTCCGGTCAAGGGGCCCAGCGCGGCCGCCAGCTCGTTGCGGGACGTCACGCCCAGCTTGGGATAGATGTGGTAGAGGTGGGCGCCGATGGTGCGATGCGAGACGTACAACCGCTGGGCGATCTCCCGGTTTGTCAGGCCCCGGGCCGCCAGCGCCGCGATGTGCAGCTCCTGCGGGGTCAGCAGGTCGGCCGCCTCCGACTTCGGGGTCTCCACGCGCTCGCCCGCCGCCCGCAGCTGGGACCGCGCGTTCTCGGCCCACGGGGCCATGCCCAGGGCCTCGTACGTGTGCTGAGCGCTCCTCAGGAACGACCGGCTCTCCACCGCCCGGCGGCGCAGGCGCATCGACCGTCCGAAGGCGAGCTCCAGGTGGGCCCGGTCCAGCACCGTCAGGTCCGGGTCGGTCATCGCGTGGCGGAACAGCTCGTCGTCGTCGGCCAGGACCGCCCTCGCGTAGTTCAGGCCTATCCGCAGGATCGGCGAGCCCGTCTGCTCGGCGATCGGCGTCAGTGCGGCCACCTGTCCGGCCAGCTCGTCGCGGCGGCCGGCCAGGATCGCCGCCTCGGCCAGGGGCTGGGTCAGCAGCAGCCGGAACGCGTGGTGATATCCGCTCGCGGTCGGCGTGAAGACCGTGACGAGTTCCTCGTACGCCTCGTCGGGTCGGTTCTGCCCGAGCGCGGTGAGCCCGCGGCACATGCGGACCAGGGCCAGCACCGGAATCGCGCCGAACGGCACCAGCACCTGCTCGGCCTCCGAGGCCAGGCGCTCGGCCGTGCCGGCGTCGCCGCGCAGGCCGGCCGCCGCCGCTCCCATGGCCCGGGCCGTCGGGTCGTACAGCGGCAGGCCCGCCTCCGGCACCAGCCCGGTGATCTCGTCGGCCAGCACCGACGCCTGGCGCACGTCGCCCTCCAGGATCGACTGGAGGCAGAGGCTGCTCAGGGCGTTCACGAACTCCACGATGGACGAGCCCTTGCGCATGCCGGACACAGCACGGGTCAGCAGCCTCCCGGCCAGCGCCATGTCGCCGCACACCTGCGCGGCCAGGCCCAGCTCCCACAGCTCCGACGGCAGCAACCCGGGAGCGGTCTGTGCCGCGCGCACCTGGCGGAGCACCGACGCGGCCCGCTCCACCGGCGCCAGCATGCACTCGCCGATGATCCGGCCGGTCGAGTCAGGTCCGGGCGGCAGACGGTCGAGGACCTCGAGCATCGTCGTACGGATCCGGTCGTCCTCGCCGACACCCCAGTAGAGCCGGATGACCAGCACGCGCAGCGCCCGCACGACCTGGTCGACGTCGGAGCCGGGCGGCAGCAGGCCGGCCTCGTCGGCCAGGCCCAGCATCAGGCTGCCCGACCAGCGGCGGTCGACCAGCGCCTCCTCCTGGAGGGCGATGGCCAGCCGCGACGGCAGGTCGAGCGGCCGTTTGTCGACGATCTCACACAGGCGTACCACCTCGCGGTGGTCTCCCATGTCGAACGCCGCGAACAGCGCGGCGGCCAGGCGCCGCTGCTTGTCGTCGTGACCGGGGGTCAGCTCGGCCGCCCGCAGGAACATCCGGTGCGCGGCGGCGGGGTCGGCCGCGGCCGAGAGGGCCTTGCCCGCGCTCTCCAGCTCGGCCGCGATGTCCTCGTCCGGCCGGTCGGCGGCGGCCGCGCGGTGCCAGGCCCGCCGGTGCGGGTCGTCGCGGTTCACCTCGGCCAGCGCCCGGTGGCAGGCCCGGCGTACGCCCTCGTTGATGGCGTGCCGCATCGCCGAGCGCATCAGCGGATGGCGGAACCGCACGGCGCCGAGCAGCGCCGGGCGGTCGATCATTCGGCCGTCGACCGCCGGCTCCAGGTCGTCGGAGGCGAACAGGACCCCGGTGACCAGGCCGGTGGCCGCCACCACCTCGTCCAGCCCGCCCTCGCCGAGAGCAGCCACGGTCAGGGCGATCCGGACGTTCTCCGGCAGGCCGGCCGCCCGGTCGGCGAACGCCTTCTCCAGCCGCTCGGTCAACGCCAGCGAGCCGCGGGCCAGCGCCTCCGGTGAGCGCGCGGCCACGGCGAACTCGGCCAGGGCGAGCGGGTTGCCCTCGGCCTCGGCCAGCACCCGGCGCCGGGCGGCCAGCGGCAGGGCCGGCGCGTGCCGCCGGACCACCAGGTCGGCCGCCTCGTCGGCCAGCGGGCCGATGGCCAGCTCGGGCAGGCCGAGGGCGCTGTCGGCCGACTCGTCGTCGCGATAGGCGCAGAGCAGCGCGACCCGGTCGGCGCCGAGCCGGCGCCCCAGGAAGGCCAGCACGCCGGCGCTGGCCGTGTCGGCCCAGTGCAGGTCGTCCGCGATGATCAGCACGGGCCGCTGCTCGGCCACGGTCGTGACCAGTTCGAGCACGTCGCGGCCCACGGTGAACGGCTCCTCGGCGCCGGCCAGCACGCGCTCCATCACGGGGGTCGCCGCGAGCGGCCGGAGCACCTGCGCGATCAGGGCGAACGACAGGACGTACTCCTCCTGGGCGGCCGAACCCCGCAGGACCAGGAAATCCGGGGTCTGCGCGGCCTCGTCGAGGATGGCGGTCTTGCCGATGCCGGCCGGACCGTGCAGCACGAGGGCCCCACCCGCCCCGGCGGCGGCGCCGTCCAGCAGCGCGCGCACGGTGGCGACCACGTCGTCCCGCCCCACCAGCGCATCCCCCACTCGCCGGACTGTAATGCAAGCGGCGGTCAGAGGATCTCGACGGGCGTTCCCGATCCCGGGCGGTGGAAGATCTCGGCCGCGCTGCCGCCGCGCGCCAGGAGCTCGTAGAACGGCCGTCCCAGCCGGAGCTGCCCGGCGCGAACGACATCGTGCCCGAGGGGACGGCGAAGACCCCGTCGCTGACGACGGCCTCGGCGGTCACGTCACCGATCTTGACTCGTACGACAGTGCCGACGGCCGCCGGCGCGGAGACGTACGACGTCTTCAGGTTGCCGTAGCCGTCGGTGTAGACGACCGCGCCGGCCGGCGGGTCCGGCAGCTCCAGCTCCGCGCCGAGCAGATCCTCGCCGCGGGCCAGGGCGGCCACCGCGGCCGGGAAGACGTCACGGGAACGGAACTGCGAGCCGGCGTCTGCCACCTTCACCGCGCGCACCGGCACCCCCTCGGCGGCCAGGAACGACAGCGACACCCCGGAGGCGACCCCGACCACCAGCACCCCGGAGTCGAGCTGGGCGGCGGCCAGCGGCTCGCCCTCGTTGTCGTGGCGCGCCTCGTCCCGGTCCTCGCGCGGTGCCACGTTGGCGTAGACGATCCGGTCGGCCGGCCCGTCGCCGAAGGCGAGCTGGGCCACGCAGAAGCCGGCGCTCACCGTGTCGAACGGCGGCACCGGCACCGCGTCGACTTCGGCGTGCGGCAGCAGCTTGGCGAAGCGCTGCCGCACCTCGGCGAACGCCAGGTCCCCGAGGCCGTAGTCGGCCACCACCGTGATCAACATGTCCGCAGACTAAGCCGTCAAGCGATGGTGTGCCCGCCGTTGACCGTGATCCGCTCGCCGGTGACGAAGCGGGCCGCGTCCGAGGCCACGAAGGCCACCACGTCGGCGATGTCGTCCGGGGTGCCGATCCGGCCCAGCGGCACCTCGGCCACGTAGCCGGCGGTGTCGGCGTCGCCGTGCCGCTCGACCGGGATCCAGCCGGGCGCGACGACGTTCACCGTCACCCCGTACCGCCCCAGTTCGCGGGCCCACGTGCGGGCCAGCCCGATCTGCGCGCCCTTGGCGGCGTTGTAGGCCGAGGCCAGCGGGAAGGCCCGCTCGAACGAGTCCGACCCGATCATGATGAAGCGCCCGCCGCCGAGCTCCTTCATGCCGGGCAGCGCGGCCTGCATGAGCAGGGTCGGGCTCTTCACGAAGAACTCGAGCTGCCGCAGATGGTCCTCCCAGGTGGTCTCCTCGGCCGGGATGAGCGGCTGCGGCCCGGTCGCGTTGGCCACGACCACCCGCACCGGCCCGACCTCTTCAACCATGCGCCGCACCTCTTCCGGCGAGGTCACATCCGCCCGGTACGCCCGGGCCTGTCCCCCGGCCGCGACGATGTCGGCGACAACGGCCTCGGCCGCCGCGGAGGAAGCCGCGTAATTGACCACCACCGGCTCGTCCGCCGCGAGCCGCCGGGCGATGTGCGCGCCCAGCCCTCGCGAGGCGCCGGTCACCAGAGCCGTCATTCCCCCACCGTCCCGTCCAGCAGTTCCCGCACGGCGTCCGCGTGTCCCGCGTGCCGGGCCGTCTCGTTGATCAGATGCAGCAACACGAAGCGCAGGTCGTACCCGCCGTCCGCAGACCTGGCGTCCAGCCCCAGGGTCCGGACCGCCGACGCGGTCGCGACCGCCCGTTCCCGATAGGCGGCCACGGCCTCGTCGATGGGCAGCGCCGGGGCCTCGTACTCCGAAGCGTCCTTGAATGTCGAACCGCCGAGCATGACACCGTCGATCCACCGGCGCTCGACGTTGGTGAGGTGATTGACCAGGCCGACCAGCGGAAGCAGCTTCCCGTCCGGCCGCCACCGGGCCTGCTCGCCGGTGACACCCAGCGCCTTGCGCAGGACCGCGCCGCGCAGGAAGTCGAGCCAGCTCAGGAAAAGGCCGACTTCATCGGTAGGAGAGGAAGGTGAAGGGAACGTCACGTCCTCGAGGGCCGTCATTCGTGACAGGGTAGATCCATGGCGGATGGATCACTGCGCAGGCTGGGTTTTCTGACGATCGGGCTGTTCGACGGCGCCGATCCCCGTCCCGGCCACGAGACGACCCTGGAGATCATCAAGCGGGGCGAGGATCTTGGTTTCGACAGCGCCTGGGTCCGGCATCGCCATTTGCAGTACGGCATCTCGTCGCCCGTCGCGGTGCTGGCCGCCGCCAGCCAGCGCACCAGCCGGATCGACCTGGGCACCGCCGTCATCCCCCTCGGCTGGGAAAATCCGCTGCGCCTGGCCGAAGATCTCGCCACCGTCGACATCCTCTCCGGCGGCCGGCTCAACCCGGGCGTCAGCGTCGGCCCGCCGATGAACTACGACAAGGTCAAGCCCGCGCTCTACCCCGACCACGACGAGGACTTCGGATACGGCCGGGTGGAGCGCCTGCTCGACTTCGTGGCGGGCAAGCCGGCCACCGACTTCGAGGGCACGCAGGGCTTCGAGGTCTTCTCCCCCCGCGTCGAGCCGCACGCGGCCGGTCTGCGCGAGCGCATGTGGTACGGCGGCGGCAGCCTCCGCTCGGCACAGTGGGCCGGCGAGCACGGCATGAACTTCCTGACCAGCAGCGTGGTCAAGGCCGAGGACGGCACCGACTTCGCCGACATCCAGCTCAGCCACATCCGCGCGTTCCGCGCCGCCAATCCGGGAGGCCGCGTCTCCCAGGGCCTCGTGGTCATCCCCACCGACTCGGCGTCGCCGGAGCAAAAGGCCAGATATTCGGCGTACGTCGAGAAGCGCACCCCCCGAACCCTGGAACCGCAGGGTCCCGCGCGCATGTTGTTCTCCCGCGACTACGTCGGCTCGTCGGCCGAGATCGCCGAACAGCTGCACGCCCACGCCGCCTACCGCGAGATCGACGAGGTGGCGTTCGCCCTGCCGTTCAGCTTCGAGCACGACGACTACGTCCAGATCCTCACCGACATCGCCACCAAGCTCGGCCCCGCCCTCGGCTGGCGACCGGGGAGCTAGGTCCCGTTTCGTGGCTGGGGCGGAAGCTGGGCCACGCCGCAACCCCGTTCCAGCCACGAAACGGGACCTAGCACCACCACGAAGACGGGGGTCGGCGGGAGCGCTTTCGGCGGCCGCGAAAAATAGCGTCGACGTCATGACGACGATGACGATGACGGGGGCCGCTGTCGCGCTGCAGGGCATCAGCCGGGTCTACGGCCGGGGGCCGGCGGCGGTTCGGGCCGTCGACGAGGTGACTCTCGCGTTTCCGCGGGGTGGCTGGACGGCCGTGATGGGTCCGTCCGGTTCCGGTAAATCCACGCTGCTGCACTGCGCGGCCGGCCTCGAACGGGTCGACAGCGGGCGGGTGCTGATCGGCGACACCGACATCACGGCCGCTGGGGATGCGCAGCTGACCTCGCTGCGGCGTACCCGGATCGGCTTTGTCTTTCAGAGTTTCAACCTGATCGGCTCGCTCACGGCCGAACAGAACGTGGCCCTGCCCCTGCGTCTCGCCGGCCGCAAGCCGCCGCGGGCCGAGGTGCGCGCGACGCTCGACGCGGTCGGTCTGGGCGACCGGGCCCGGCACAAGCCGCGCGAGCTGTCCGGCGGTCAGCAGCAGCGGGTGGCGATCGCCCGCGCGATGGTGACCCGGCCCGAGGTGCTGTTCGCGGACGAGCCGACGGGCGCCCTCGACTCGACGGCGGCCCGCACGGTGCTCGACCTGCTGCGCGCGATGGCCGACGCCGGGCAGAGCATCGTGATGGTCACCCACGATCCCGGCGCCGCCGCCCGGGCCGACTCCGTCGTCTTCCTGGGCGACGGCCGGGTCGTCGATCAACTGACCGGCGCCAGCACGCGCGCCGTCGCCGACCGCCTCGCCGCTTGGGAGCGCTGACATGTCGGGCATCGTCGTTTTCACGGAGCCGGGGAGGCTGACATGAGGGGCCTGAGTCGCGCCGGCCTGGCCGAGCGCTGGACGTTGTTCGTGGGGGCGCTGCTCTCGGTCACGCTGGGCGTGGCGCTGGTGCAGTCGTCGCTGCTGCTGCTCATCACGGCGGCGCTGCTCGACCCGCCGGCCGGCGCGAGCGCGGCCGAGCGGATGGAGTTCACCGACGGCACCACGGCCGCGGTGTCGATGCTGGGCGTGGTGCTCGGCGGTGCGGTCTTCCTGGCCGGTTTCATCATCAGCTCGACGTTCGCCTTCACGGTCGACCAGCGCCGCCGCGACCTGGCCCTGCTGCGCCTGGTCGGCGGAAGTCGCGGCCAGCTGCACCGCCTGCTGCTGGGTGAGGCGGTGCTGCTGGGAGCGCTCGGCGCCCTGCTGGGCGTGCCGACGGGCCTGGCCGTGATGCGCTTCCAGGGATGGCTCATGCGCGAGTTCGGCTTCGTGCCGCCGGGCTTCGCGGGCGAGTGGAGGCAGTGGATCCTGGGGGTCTCCTTCGGCACGGGCATCGTGCTGGCGGTGGCCGGCGTGCTGGTCGCGGCCCGGCGCGCGTCCCGGGTGCGCCCCTTGGAGGCGCTGCGCGAGACCGGCGCGGCGGCCCGGGCGATGACGTGGAGCCGGGCCCTGATCGGCCTGGTCTTCCTGGGCGGCGCGCTGGCCCTGGTGATCGTGGCCCCGTTCGGCGGCCCCAGCGGCGGCATGGCCATGGCCATGAACGTCCCGATCCCGGCCGCCGTGGCCGTGGTGGCCTTCGCGCCGCTGCTGGTGCCGCTGATCGCCCGGATGGTCCCGTTCCGGTCACCCGGCGGCCTGGCCCGCGCCAACTTGAGCGACGCCCGCCGCCGCTCGGCCTCGGTCGCGGCGCCGCTGATCGTGCTGGTCGCCCTGGTGGTCGGCAACGTGGGCGCCGGCGCCTCCTTCACCACGTCGGGCATCCGCCAGCTGGCCACACAGACCCACGCCGACCTGGTGGTGGAGTCGGTCGGCCCGCCGCCGCAAGCGACCGGAAGCCCCGGCAGCACCTCCAACCCCAGCGACGCCAGCAGCCCCAGCAACCCCAGCGGCCCCAACAGCCCCAACAGCCCCGGCGGCCCCAACAACCCCATGAACCCCAACAACCCCAGCGGCCCCAGCAACCCCAGCAACCCCAGCGGCCCCAGCGGTGTTGGCAGCCCTGCCGACACCGGCACGGCCTCGGCTGCGGCCCACTCACCCGACGGCACGCGCATTTCGGATATTCCCGGTATCGCCGCGGTGTCGGTGGAGACGCGGCTGCCGGCTGAGGTCACCACGGGATCGGGCGAGGACCGCGAGACCGAGACGATCAGCCTTCTGGTGATCGACCCCGTGGCGTACGCGAAAACGCACGACGGCAGCACCTCGCTGACGGACCTGAAGGGGCGGGAGGTCGCGGCCGGCCCCGGCGGCGACGTGCCGGGCGCCGGCAGCACGATCCGCCTCAGAGTGCCCGATCGCGACCTCGGCGACGTGCCGATCACCGCCGGTGTGCCGGCCACCATGACCGGCGGCGCCAACCTCCTCGTGCCGCCCGGCCTTCTCTCGGCCGCCGAGCTGAAGGACGCGCCCACCCAATCGTTCGTCACACTAACGAAAGACGCGGACGTGGCGGCCGTCCGGACGGCCCTGACCCGCTTCGGCACCGTGTCGGCCCTCGACGACAAGCTGCGGGCCGACGCCAAGGCGGCCAACTCGACAAACGAGAAGATCATGCTGATCGTGCTGGGCCTGGGCGGGCTCTACGCCCTGATCGGCGTCGTCAACTCGATCGTCATCGGCGCCGCCACCCGCCGCCGCGAGTTCGCGGAGGCCCGCGTCACCGGCATGTCGCGGGGGCAGGTGGTGCGTTCGGCGCTGCTGGAGGCGTACGCCGTCACGGTCTCAGCTCTTCTCCTCGGCGGCGTGGCCTCGGCCGCGACTTTCGTCGCCGTCTTCTCCACGACGAAGGCCGTGACCGGCGCCGGCACCCTCGACCTGCCGTGGACCCAGATCGGGGCCGTGGCCGTGGTCGCCCTGACCGTGACCACGGCGACCACCCTGATCACGTCGCTGTCGGCCACCCGCCGCCGGCCGGTCACCCAGCTCAGGGCAGCTTGAGCACGTCGGCGACGACCGCGCCGTCGGTGGTCAGGCGGACCGGGGCCGGGCTGTCGTAGACGACCAGGACCCGGTCGTCGCCGACCAGGCTCAGGCCCTCGGCGTGGTCGTCGCCCTCGCCGTATGTCAGTTCCAGCTCGCGGGTGATCAGGTCGGAGCGGACGATGACCGGCTCCTCGGCCACCGCGGCCCCGTGCCAGCGGTAGATGCGGACCGGTCCGTCCAGGTCCATGGTCGGGCCGGCCAGGATCAGCAGGTCGTCGCCGTGCGGGCAGAGGTCGCGGACGCCCAGGCCGTCGAGGTCCAGCACGTGTTTGCGGTAGAGCCGGCCGTCCGGGAACGGGGTCAGGCGCAGGCGGTCGGGGTCGTCGTCGTCGACGTACGGGCGGAGCTCCAGCACGAAGGCCCAGCCACGCAGCACCGGGCCGCGCAGGCCGAGGTAGACGCGGCCGCCGCGGACGGCGATGCCCTCGATGTCGAGGCCGTTGTCCTTGCCGGGGATGCCGAGGAACGGGCCGAGGTGCTCGTCCGAGCGGAGCAGCGTGCGCAGGGCGTCACGCTTGCCCAGGGCGGCGGCCCGGTGACGTACGCCCTCGATCGTCACCTCGCGGACCGGGGTGGGCAGACCGTCGACGTCGACGATGGGCAGGCGCACCAGGATCTGGCGGTTGTCCTGGCCCTCGACCCGGGCCAGCCGCTTGAGCGCCCGGGACCCCTCGTGCCGTTCCTTGATCTGCTTGCGGCGCAGGCTGTGCGAGCCGACCGCCCACAGGAACTGCCCGGTGCGGGCCAGCCCCTCGACGTCGGCCTCCTCGTCGGCGTCGACGCCGGGCAGGTCGACGAAGTCGGCCAGGCGGAAGCTGCGCTCGTCGCCGAACTCGGTGGGCTGGGCGGGATCGTCGACGGTGAGCCGCTCCAGGGTCGCCGTCTCGTCGCCGGCGATCCACAGCACGGGCCCGTCCAGCCGCACGGCGGACAGGTTGGTGTGCGTGGCAGCCGTGCGGGAAGCGTCCCCGAACCGCAGGCGCACGGTGTGTTCCAACGTCATGAAAGTCATCGTCGCACCGCCGCGCACCTGCGGATCTGTTCTGTCTTATCTCAGCCGATCAATCCACGCCATAAGTGAGGACGCGTCCTCATTTGCCCGTGACCTGACGTTGTCGTGCGTGCCGACCCTGCGCTCCCCGTGTGTGTTGTCAATAATTTCGCTGAGAATCAGGGCGACGGCTTCGGGGCCGCTACCGGGCTCCGGTTGCCGTCGCGGTCGTACGCCCGTACGCCGAAGAAGACGTTGTCCTTGGAGAGGTCGATCGTGATCGTGCCGACCTTGCCCACGTCGCGACTGTGCTGCCACTCCGGGGCCGTGGTCTCCCGCCAGACGATCTCGTAGCCGGCCAGATCGGGCTCGGCGCCGACCTCCCAGCGCAGGGTCGTCTCGTTGGTGAGCTGGGTGGTGTCGATGACCACGCCGCGGGGCGTGCCCGGGGCCTGCGCCAGCGACCAGAGGACGGCCGCGTTCGTCCTGGCCACCCCGGCGATGTAGCGGAAGTCGCAGAACTCGATCAGGTCGCCGTACTGGACGCCGTCCTCGACCCGGACGTCCTGGTGCTCGTGGGCGAAGTTCTCCCTCGGCTCGGTGAAGCGGGCCGCCGGATAGCCCCGGAGCAGGAACGAGATGTGGTCGCTGCCGCGCAGATATCGATCACGGCGCCAGATGACCCGTACATCGAGATCGGTCCTGAGGTCTTTGACGAACCTCCCCAGTTGCCGCGACGGCCCGTCGTTCTCGCCACCGACGCTCAGCCGGGTTCTGGCCTCGGCCGCGGTCTCGGCCGTCGGCACCCCCTCGACGAAAAGTCGTACCTGACGGGGGTGGGGAGCGGTGCCGTCATGGGCGTCGCCGGTGCCGACGATGTCGTTGCTGAACATGGCCTGGATGTCCGCGCCCTGATCCTTGTAGACCTGCGCCATGTGGTCGGAGCCGTAGAGACCCTGCTCCTCCCCGGCCACCGCGGCGAAGACGATCGTCGCCTCGGGCCGGCGTTTCGCCATGACCCGCGCCAGCTCCATGATCACGGCCACGCCCGACGCGTCGTCGTCGGCGCCGGGCGCGTCGGCGGTCGCGTTCATGACGTCGGTGACCCGCGAGTCGTAGTGGCCGGTCACCACGTAGATCCGCTCCGGCGTGACCGAGCCCGGCAGCGTCGCGATCACGTTGGTGATCCGCGTCGGCGCCGGCACCCGCGGCGAGACGGGCTGAACGAACGACTGGAGCTCCACGGTCATCGGCGTCCCCGCCGCGTACCGCCGCAGCTCCGCGTAGATCCAGTCCCGCGCCGCCCCGATGCCCCGCACCGGGTCGTCCTGGGTGGACAGCGTGTGCCTCGTACCAAAGGAGACCAGGCGCCGGACGACGGCCTCGATCCGCCGCGGGTCGATCTCCTTGAGGATCTGCTTGAGCTCGGGCCGCAGCGAGGCCTTCGCCTCACCCGCCACGAGCGGCGCCGCCACGGCGGCCGCGGAAACCGACAGGAACGTACGCCTCGTCGAGTTGGCCATGCATCCCACTCTCGCCCGCACAGTGATCGATGTCTATACGTAGTTTCGGGTAAGAGATCGTCATGCATGTCGACCCTCGCGAGGCGCGCTCCGCGCTCCTAGGCCAGATGGACCTTCTGATCGGCGCCGCGGCCGAGCTCTCCGACCAGGCGCTGCTCGCACCGAGCCGCTGCACCGGCTGGACCGTGAGCGAGGCGCTCGTCCACGTCCATCAGGGCTTGCAGGAGATGGTGCTGGGCTGCGTCACCCACACGGACGACCCGCCCGACACCGACGCCGCTTCCTACTGGCGCGACTTCACCCCTTCTCCACCGGACATCGCCGGCATTCAGTTCGTCCGGCGGCTGGCCGCGGCGTACGACCGCCCTTCGGGCTTGCTGAAACACCTCACCCCCACAACCGATGGCGTACGCGCTGCCGTGCTCACGTTCGATCCCCAAGCCGTACGTTTTCAGGGGCACGTGCTTCCTTGGGGCGACTTCCTGGCCACCTGGGCGGTCGAGCTGGCCGTGCACCATCTGCACGTCACCACGTCGCCCCCGCACGGCCCGGCGCTGAACCTGGCCCGCCGCACGGTGGAAGCTCTGGCCGGCGACCCGCTGCCGCCGTCGTGGCCGGACGAGACGGTGGTCCTGCTCGGCACCGGCCGCACCTCACCCAGTCCGGCTCAGCGCGGGGAGTTCCCAGCGGTGTCCCGCCTACCCGTCCTGGGCTGAGAGCCGCGCCAGCACTTTGTTGCACCCGCGCGTCGTCGAGCCGTCCTCGGCGCCTCCGCGATCACGTCGTCCACGGCCCCTTTCCAGCGGCATGATGGCCTGGTGAAAAGGGAGCGCATCCGGCTGATGGCCGACCACTGGGCGTTCCCGCTGTGGTCGCGTCACGGCATGCTGTCGCCCGGCGACCTGCCCCTGTCGGCCGAGCTCGAGGCGCGGCTGGAGCGGTGGGGCGACCGGTACAGCGACGAGCTGGGACCGGAGTTCGAGTGGCCGTCCGATCAGGCGCGGGCGGCTTTCATCGCCGAAGGACGGCAATTGCACGCATTGGTCAGCCGGGAGTTGGGTGACCTTTACGAGATCATCTACGTGGACGATTACTGAGCGTGCTTTTGGTGCGGTGACGTTCCGCCGCGAATTCGGCCTGTACGACCGATGATCCGTGACTGTCCGGCGTCAGGCTTCCGGCCTGACTACGCCGGGTACGTGAAGCTCGGTCACGCATCCGCCGGCCCGCTTTTGTGCGCAAGCGCGTTCTTGTTTCGCCTGGTCGTCGCCAGCAGGATCTACTTCGACCCCGGAAAGATCCTCGTTGCCGCGAGGACCGGAGCCGTTGGAGGCAATCCTTCATGAGCGTCGCAACTCTGCCCAATGTTCCGCCCGATCCGACCGGCGCCGCCACCCCGCAAGAGCTGGGCCGGCGACTCCGCGCTCTGATGACACAGCGTAGATGCTCCGTGGACGCCGTTGTACGCCGCAGCAGCCTGGCCGGCACCCCCATCTCCCGGGCGACGGCACACAACTTGATCGCCGCCCGCAGCAACCCGCGGCGCGACACCCTGCTGGCCTTCCTGCGCGGCTGCCAGGTCCCCCCACGAGAGCAGATCCGCTGGCTGATCGCCTACGACCAGATCTTCCCCGAGGGCCGTTCCCCCGCCCCCAAGCTGAGCGCGTCCTGACGGTCGCGGTGGCGGCCACCACACCGCCAGGACGCGCTCACCCCACAACCGCCGCCAACCATCCCCAGACCAGCTCGCCCGGCGGCGCGCTGAAAAGCCCTGGTGCTCCGCCCACGGCGGCGGGCGGACCACCAGGGCCGCGCCGCGTCTCCCCCAGCCCCGCACCCCCCGATCACCACAACGAGTTCCGGCCCACCCACCCTTCACCGCAGCGCCCGATCTCCCCACCTCACTGCGGCCCACGAGACGGCCGAGCATCACAGCCACCACCCAAGACCGCTACCCGCCCCTCCCGGCGGCCCACACGCCGGCCAGAGCGCTGCGGGGCACACGCGCAAGCACCGCCCAAGACCGCTGCCGCCCATCCGGCGGCCCACACGCCGCCCAGAACGCCGCGGGGCAGACGCGCAACCATCGCCACGACCGCTGCCCAAGAGACGTGGCAAGCACCACCCAAGACGGGTGCCCTGCAGACGCCGCAGCACCGCCCAGAACCGCTGTCCGGCAGACGCGGCAAGCACCACCCAAGACCGCTGACCAGCAGACGCCGCAGCACCACCCAAGACCGCTGACCAGCAGACGCGGCAAGCACTACTCAAGACCGCTGTCCGGCAGACGCGGCAAGCGCTGCCCGAGACCGCCGTCCGGCAGACGCGGCAAGGACCACCCGGGACCGCTGTCCGGCAGACGCGGCAAGCGCCACAACCACCGGGCAAGACCACCGCTCCAGCAACGTGGCGGCACCGCGCCCGGTGATGATGGTGACCACGCTCGACCATCATCGCCCGACAAGCGCGGCGAGCGCCGGGACCGCCGCTGCTGATGCGGACCACGCCGCTATCACCGGCGTGCGGTGCCGGATACGAGGCGCCGTAGATGGGGCGGTGGCCGTTCTCGTCCGGAAGGTCGACAAGGGCCAGACACATCCGCGGTGTCGAGAACCGAGGCCGCACCGCGGCTGGGCTGCGGAGTAACTGGTCGGGACCGCTTCCTCTGCCACGCCTGGCTGGCTCGCAACGCGCCCGAAGGCTTCGATGTGGGCTTCGGCGAGTGGGAGGCTCAGCTCTCGAACTTCGAGGGATCCGTGCACACCCTTCAACCACGAGGAGGCTGCCGCGAGGTGTGCGCGCCTCTGATCCGGGCCGCAATACACCGTCGGCTACGGCGCTCGCTGCCTTCGGTACCCGAAGTGCACGCCGCTGTGGTCGGCGCGCCCCGGTTGCCGGTGACGCGGGAAGGCTGAGCCCCTAGCGACGGGTGAGAGAACGGTGGATCGCCTCGGGGCGCGGCGTGCGGTAGATGATGGCCAGGGTTACACGAAGGGCGGCCAGGATGGTGGCCAAGGCGGCTACCGCGATGAGCGACCAGAACAGGTCGGGGGTCCACAAGCGGATCTGCGGCAGGCTGTAGCCCATCGAAGCGGGGAACACCGCCAAGGCCAGCGCCGCCACCAGGGCGCATCCGATCGCCCACGCGAACGCTGCGGCTCGGTGGCGCGGGTGGCGGGCGTGGCGGCGTACGAGGGAAATGATGATTGTCAGCGCCAGCAGAGAGGCCAGGGCGACCAGAACGTAGAGCGCCGACCGCAACAACGGATCCCACGGCGGTGCGGGCTCGGGTGTGCCGCCCAGGGCCATCCGCGTGATGGTGAAGGCTATCGACGCCAGGCGCGCGTCGAGGGCGGGGCTGTAACTGTCGGCCAGGACTATCACGCCCAGGCCGGCGCTCGGCACCAGCACCAGGTGGGCCCAGAAGCCGGGGTCGGCGCCCGCGTGCCAGACGATCCGGGTGCCGTCGAGCTTGGTGTCACGCCAGCCCAGGCCGTAGCCGACGTCGGTCTGGGCGGTCTGCATCTGGGTGATGGTCTCGGGCGCGATCACGCTGCGCGGGCCGTAGCGGCCGCCGTTCAGGTGGGCCATCGCGAAGTGCGTCATGTCCTCCAGGGACGCGGTCACGTAGCCGTACGGCAAGCCCGAAAGGTCGTAAGGGGCCTCGAAGCGACGTGGATGGCCGAACCAATAGCGGTGGCCGGCCGACGATGCGACCGTGTGGCGCATGTCGAGGGGGTCGAAGACCTGGCGTTGCAGCACCTCGCGGAACGGGCGGCCGGTCACCTCCTGCACCATCGCGCCCAGGACCATGTAGTTGGCGTCGCTGTACTGCGGCTCGCCCAGGCGGGCCGAGGCCAGGTCGCGCACCGAGCGCTCCAAGCCGTCGGGTGTGTTGTCGAAACGGTCGGTTCGGGACGCCCACCTCGGCAGGCCGCTCGTGTGGTTCAGCAGCTGGCGCACGGTGATCTGGGGAAAGGCGAACCACGGCAGGTGACGGCCCACCGGGTCGTCGAGGGCGACCCGGCCCCGCTCCACCAGCTGCATGACGGTCAGCGCGGTGAACGGTTTGGACACCGAGCCGATCAGGAACGGGGTCTGCGCGGTGACGCCGGACGTGTGCTGCTCGACGACCCGGTCGCGGGTGACTATCGCATAGGCCACGCCGGGGATCTTCAGCTCCCTCTGCTGCTGCTCCACATAGGTGGGCACGGCGAGGGTGAGGGCCAGGAGCGCATGGATGAGCATCGGACCTCCATAACCATATGGCTGTATGGTTATTGCAGTAAACCGTATCGCTATATGGTTATGCAATGGCGAGAACCGCTGATCATGAAGCCCGCCGCCGTCAGGTCGCCGAGGCGGTCGAGGAGCTCGTGGCGACCGAGGGCTTCGACGCCGTCACGGTCGCCCGGACCGCCGCGACCGCCGGCGTCTCGGTGGGCCTGGTCCAGCACTATTTTCGGACAAAAGACGATATGTTGCTGCACGCCTTCACGATCATCCGCGAGCGCCAGGAGACCAAGGTGCAGGATGAGGCGAAAAGAGCCGACAAGAAGGGCGCCAGAATCGAGGAGATCCTGCTCGACGCGCTGACGCAGCTCCTGCCCCTGGACGAGAAGAGGCGCCGAGAGTGCCGGGTGGAGCTGGCCTTCACCGGCCGCACCGTGGACAACCCCAAGCTGGCGGCGGCGCTCGGCCGCAGCAACTCTCACATCCGCGGCACGATCACGCAGGCCGTTCAGAACGGCAAGGAGTGCGGCGAGGTTCCCGAAGACACCGATGAGGCCACGGCCGCCGTACGCCTTCTGGCCCTCACCGAAGGACTACGGTTGCACGCCTACACCGAGCCGTCGGCGATCGCCGCCCGCGAGGCGATCGCCGGCGAGCTGCGGCGGGTGTTCCCCGGCGAGTGTCACCACCGCGCCGGGGAACCGGACGTCAGGCGCCCCGCAGGCTAGCCCCGAAGCGCGCGGCCACAGCGGCCACCGCGGCGTCGCGCGCGGCCAGGGTCTCCTCCGAGGTCAGCGTGCGGTCGGGGGCGCGGAAGGTCAGCTTGTAGGCCAGGGACTTCTTGCCCTCGCCGAGCTGGTCCGACTCGTACAGGTCGAACAGCGCGACCGACTCGAGAAGCTCGCCCGCGCCCTTCTCCAGCACTGACGAGACGGCCGCGGCCGGCGTGCCGGCGTCGACCACCAGCGCCACGTCGATCAGCGCGGGCGGGAAGGACGAGATCTTCTTCGCCTGCGTGACCGGCGCCGCGGGCACGGCGTCCAGGTCAAGTTCCATCACGCTCGTACGCCTCGGCAGCTCCCACGCCGACACGACAGCCGGGTGGAGCTCGCCCGCGTGGCCCACCACCTCACCGTCGACGCTGATCGCCGCGCAGCGGCCCGGATGCCACGGCGCCAGCTCGGCCGCCGCCACCGTCACCCGGTCGGCCGTGATGCCGGCCGCCGACAGCGCGACACGGGCCGCCTCGATCGCGTCGGCCCAGGTGGCCTCGCGACCGGCGCCCCACCAGCCGGCCGGGGCGATGTCGCCGGTCACGGCCGCGGCCAGGTGCCACGGCTGCTTCGGGACGATCGCGTTCGCGGCCTGCCACTCGTCGTCGGCCGGCTTGCGGTCGACGCCCATGGCCGGCGGCGCGGTCGTCGCCAGCGTCGGGAGGAAGACCAGGCCGGTCTCGAAGACGGCCAGGTCGCGGTGACCACGGCCCAGGTTCCGCTTGAGCGTGGCCAGCAGAGTGGGCAGCAGCGACGTGCGCAGCAGCGGCTCCTGCTCGGACAGCGGGTTGGTCAGCCGCACCGCGCTGCGCCGCGGGTCGTCGGCCGGATAGCCGAGCTGGTCGGCCGCCGACGGCGCCACGAACGGGTACGACAGCACCTCGACGTAGCCGTTCTCGGCCAGGGCCCGGCCCACCGTGCGGCGACGGCGCTGGGCCGGCGTGATGCCGGAGCCACCGCGGGCCGGGGGCAGGATGCTGGGGATGTCGTTGTACCCGCCGAGGCGGGCCACCTCCTCCACCAGGTCGATCGGCGCGAGCAGGTCGGGGCGCCACGACGGCGGCGTCACCTCGAGCGGCACGGTCTCCCGCACCTGGCAGCCGACCTGGGACAGCAGCCGGACCACGTCCGCGGAGGAATACGCGAGGCCGATCCGCTGAGCGGCCAGCGAAGGGTCGAGCGAGATCGGCGCGGGCGCGGCGACGTGGTCGATGTCGAGCACCGCGTCGTCAACGGTTCCGCCGGCGTGTTCGGTCAAGATCTGCACAGCGCGTGTAAGGGCCACCAGAGTCAACTGGGGGTCGACGCCGCGCTCCCAGCGCTTGGCCGCCTCGCTGAACAGCTTGTGGCGACGGGCCGTACGGCCGACCATCACCGGATCCCAGTGGGCCGCCTCGAGCAGCACGTCCACCGTGTCCGGCTGCCACTCGCTGGTCTCGCCGCCCATGACCGCGGCCAGCGAGATCGGGCCGGTGTCGTCGCAGATGACCATGTCCTCGGCGTCGAGCACGCGGGCCACACCGTCCAGGGTGGTCAGCTTCTCCCCGGGCCGGGCCCGGCGCACCACGAGGCCGCCGTTGAGCCGGTTGAGGTCGAAGACGTGCATCGGCTGCCCGAGCTCGAGCATCAGGTAGTTCGTGATGTCGACCGGCAGCGAGATGGCCCGGATGCCGGCCGCGACGAGCCGCTTCTGCATCCAGTCGGGCGACTTCGCGGTCGGGTCGATCCCCCGCACGACACGCGCCGAGAACCGGTCGCAGCCGACGGTGTCCTCGACCGACACCGGGAAGGGCGAATCGGCGGTGGGAGACGCTGCCGCGATGGCCGCGGGGTCGGTGTAGGCGGCCGAGAACGCGTAGGAGAGCTCGCGAGCGAGGCCGCGCAGGCTCATCTCGTAGCCGCGGTCCGGGGTGATCTCGACCTCGACCACGACGTCGTCGAGACCGACGGCGCCGCGCGCGTCGGTGCCCGGCGTGGCCGAGTCAGCGGGCAGCACGATGATGCCGGAGTGGTCGCCGCTGAGCCCGAGCTCGGCCGCCGAGCAGATCATGCCGTTGGAGTTGCGGCCGTACGTCTTGCGCGCACCGATCTTGAAGCCGCCCGGCAGCTCGCCACCGGGCAGGATCACCACGACGAGGTCGCCCTCGGCGAAGTTCCGCGCCCCGCAGACGATCTCCTGCGGCGCGTCACGGCCCACATCGACGGTCGTGAACCGGATCGGCTTCTTGAAGCCGGTCAGCTCCTCGATCGTCAGCACCCGCCCGACGACCAGGTCACCCTTGATGGTGGCGGTCTGGTCGACGATCGACTCGACCTCCATGCCGAGGTTGGTGAGCGCCGAGTCCAGCTGAGCGGCGGTGAGGTCCGCGGGCAGCTCGACGAACTCGCGCAGCCACGAGAGCGTGGTCTTCATCGCGTCAGACCTCCATTCCGAAGTTCGTGGTGAAGCGGATGTCGCCCTCGACCATGTCGCGCATGTCGCTGACCCCGTTGCGGAACATCAGGGTGCGCTCCACGCCCATGCCGAAGGCGAAGCCCGAATAGCGGTCGGGGTCGATGCCGCAGGCGGTCAGCACCCGCGGGTTGACCATGCCGCAGCCGCCCCACTCGACCCAGCGCGGGCCGTCGCGGTGCTGCTCGAACCAGACGTCGAACTCGGCGCTGGGCTCGGTGAACGGGAAGTAGTGGGGACGCCAGCGGGTGCGCGCCGAGGAACCGAACATCGCCTTGGCGAAGTGGTCGAGGGTGCCGCGCAGGTGGGCCATGGTGATGCCCTCGTCGACGACCAGGCCCTCGATCTGGTGGAAGACCGGGCTGTGGGTGGCGTCCAGCTCGTCCGAGCGGTAGGCCCGGCCGGGGCTGACCACGTAGATCGGCGGCTGCTTGGTGATCATCGAGCGGACCTGGCCGGGCGACGTGTGGGTGCGCATGACCAGGCCGGGCAGGTCGACGTAGAACGTGTCCATGGCACCGCGGACCGGGTTGTCGGGCCCGATGTTCAGCGCGTCGAAGTTGGCCCACTCGAGCTCCAGCTCGGGACCCTCCACGATGTCGTAGCCCATGCCGGCGAACAGGTCGCCCATGTGCTCCATCAGCGTGGTCAGCGGGTGGCGGGCGCCGCGCGGGGCGCGGTCCCACGGCAGTGTGACGTCGACGCGCTCCTGGACGAGCACCTTGGCCGCGCGGTCGAGCTCGAGCTCGGCCTGGCGGGAGTCGTACGCGCCCTGCACGGACTGACGGGCCAGGTTGACCCGCTTGCCGGCGTCGGACTTGGCGGCCGGCGGCAGCGAGCCGATCTCCCGGCGGGCCAGCGAGACCGGCGAGCGGTCGCCCAGGTGCAGGGGCTTGAGCGCGGCCAGCGCGTCGAGGTCGGCCGCGGCGTCGAAGGCCTGGCGCGCCTCGTCCACGGCGGCCTCGAGGGCGGCCGGGTCGAGCAGGGCGGCCTGCTTCGGATCGTACGGATCGTTGCGGTAGGACATGGTCGGGCGAGCTCCCTCACACCGGATGAGCCGAAGGCAGTCTACGGACGCGCGGCTGAGCCACAGCCCGCCGGTCAGGGAGAACGCAGGAACAGATGCCTAGCGCCCGCGACCAGCGGGCCGGCTAAACAGCATCGAGTGTCCTGGCACGGGTCCCAGCATAGCGGTCGTCACGAGGGGACAGCGACCGTGATACCCGCGTGGCCCGGGATCGGCGAATCCATCGCGGTCAGGGCCGCACCGGCCCCGGACAGGTCGATGACCTCGACGACCAGGCGACCCGGGTCGAGCCGGCCACGGGCCACGAGATCGAGCATCGGCGGATAGTCGACGGCGGCCATCCCGTGCGAGCCGACGATCTCCAGCTCCTGCGCGACGACGAGGTCCCAGGGCAGCGGCGCCCGCGCGGCGACGCCGAGCATCAGGCCGACCTGCACGTGCCGGCCGCCGCGCCGCAGGCTCCGCACCGAAGCCTCGGCCGTCTCGGCCGAGCCGTAAGCGTCGATCGCGATGTCGGCCTCGCCGACCACCGACGGCACCACGACCGCGCCGAGGGAGGCGGCCATCGCCGTCGCCGCCGGTGAGGGGTCGAGGGCGAGCACCCGCAGCTTCAGCGCCGCCGCGATCATCACCGCCGAGAGCCCTACTCCCCCGCAGCCGTAGACGGCGACCGTCGCGTCGTCGGGCACCGGACCGTGCCCGGTCAGTGCCCGGAAGGCGGTGGCGAACCGGCACCCCAGGGCGGCCGCCGGCACGAAATCGACGGCGTCGGGCAGCCGTACGAGGTTGGTGTCGGCCGCCCGCACCTGCACCTTCTCGGCGTACGACCCGGGGTGGGTGAAGCCGGGCTGGGTCTGGTTGGGGCAGATCTGAGCCCGGCCGGCCAGGCAGAACGGGCACCAGCCACAGCCGTTGACGAACGGCACGGTGACCCGGTCCCCGACCGCGAACCCCCGGACCTGAGGTCCGACCGCGGCGACGACGCCGGCGAACTCGTGGCCGGGGATGTGCGGCAACGGCACCGGGTCGTGCCCGCGCCAGGCGTGCCAGTCGGAGCGGCAGATGCCGGTGGCCCGCACGT
Organism: Actinoplanes sp. CA-131856; assembly: GCF_050956135.1. Classification (GTDB taxonomy): domain Bacteria; phylum Actinomycetota; class Actinomycetes; order Mycobacteriales; family Micromonosporaceae; genus Actinoplanes. The sequence continues at coordinate 8,060,007 of NZ_CP191849.1, forward strand.
CGACCACCGCGCCGTCGGGCGGGCAGTCCGGTTCGGGGACGTCGGCCACCCGGGGCGGGGCGCCGACCGCGTCGTAGACGACCGCGCGCATCAGCGCTGCGCCCGGGCCGACGCGTAGAGGCAGACGGCGGCGGCCGCGGCCAGGTTCAGGCTCTCGGCGCCGCCGTAGATCGGCACCCGGACCCGCCGGTCGGCCTCCTGGAGCACCGCGGGCGGCAGGCCGTGCGCCTCCGACCCGAACATCCAGGCGGTCGGCGCGGCCAGCACGCCGTCATCGGCCAGGGAGTCCAGGTCGTCGGAGCCGTATCCGCTGGTGGCGAGCACCTGCAGACCGGCGGCAGTCAGTTCGGGAACGACGTCGAGCGGGGCACGGACCACATCTACATGAAACAACGAGCCGGCCGAGGCGCGGACGCATTTCCCGTTGTACGGGTCCACGGCGTCCCCGGCGAAGATCACCGCGTCCGCTCCGGCCGCGTCGGCGGTGCGCAGGATCGTGCCCGCGTTGCCCGGGTCACGGATCTCGGCCACGACCGCGACCAGGCGCGGCTGCTTGGCCAGGGCCTCGTGGATCGGCACGTCGACGCGCTCGCAGACCGCGATCAGGCCCTGCGGGTTCACCGTCTCGGCCAGCGAGGCCAGCGCGTCGTCGTCCACCGGCGAGACGACCGGCGCCTCGGCCGCCAGCTCGGCGTGCCGGGAAAGGCCGTCACCGGAGCCGAACAGCTCGACCACGACCCCGGCGGCGAGCGCTTCCCGGACCGCTTGCGGCCCTTCGGCGAGGAATCGGCCGGCCTGGTCGCGGTCCTTGCGGCGCTGCAACTTACGGGCCGCTACAACCCGAGGTGTACGAGACGTAAAGGTCATCCGGGCTCTCCACGAAGCAGGGCGCTCCCCGTTCGCACGGGAAGCGCCCTCAATCAACGGTGTTGCATTAGTTTTCCGCCGCGGGTGGGCAGAGCTTCTTCGAAATCAGGCAGCCTGCGCGGCGGCGCCGCCGGTGCCCTCGGCCGCCACGGCGGCCCGCGCGACCTCGACGATCGCCGCGAAGGCGGCGGCGTCGTTCACCGCGAGGTCGGCCAGGATCTTGCGGTCCACCTCGACGCCGGCCAGCTTCAGGCCCTGGATGAGGCGGTTGTAGGTCAGGCCGTTGGCCCGAGCACCCGCGTTGATACGCGTGATCCACAGCTGGCGGAAGTCGCCCTTGCGGTCACGACGGTCGCGGTACGAGTACTGCATCGAGTGCAGCACCTGCTCCTTGGCCTTGCGGTAAAGGCGGGAGCGCTGACCGCGATATCCGCTGGCGGTCTCCAGCAACGTGCGACGCTTCTTCTGGGCGTTGACTGCCCGCTTGACGCGTGCCATTTCAGTACTCCTAACAGGGGAACGTGTGTGGCGCGCGCGTCAGCGGCCCAGCAGCTTCTTCACTCGCGGAATGTCCGCCTTGGCGACGGCGGCGGTGCCCGTCATACGGCGCGTGACGTGCGAGGACTTGCCCTCGAGCAGGTGGCGCTTGCCGACCTGCTCGGTGCGGAGCTTGCCCTTGCCGGTGACCTTCACCCGCTTGCCGGTGCCGGTGTGCGGCTTGAACTTAGGCACTTGAGCCTCTTTCTGATCTTTCCGTGCGAGCGAGGGGCCGGCCGGCCCCACGTCGCACGGAAAAGCTGTCTACTCTGCGGTGGTTTCGGCGGGAGCGTCAGGCGCGACGCCCTCGCCCTCGCCCTCACGCGGCTCACGGCCAGGCTTGGCGGCGGCGACGTTGGCCGCCACGGCGGCGGCCTTCGTGGCCCGATGCGGGGCCAGCACCATGATCATGTTTCGGCCGTCCTGCTTCGGACTGGCCTCGACAAAACCAAGCTCCGAGATCTCTTCGCTGAGCCGGCGCAGAAGCCGGAAACCCAGCTCCGGGCGACTCTGCTCGCGACCGCGGAACATGATCGTCACCTTGACCTTGTCGCCCGCCTTGAGGAACCGCACCACGTGACCCTTCTTGGTCTCGTAGTCGTGCGGGTCGATCTTCGGACGGAGCTTCATTTCCTTGATGACGGTCTGCTGCTGGTTGCGCCGCGCTTCGCGTGCCTTCAGTGCGCTCTCGTACTTGAACTTGCCGAAGTCCATGAGCTTGCACACCGGCGGCCGCGCCATCGGAGCAACCTCGACCAGGTCCAGATCGACGTCCGCGGCCAGCTGGAGAGCGCGCTCGAGCGGGACGATGCCCACCTGCTCACCCTCGGGGCCGACCAGTCGGACCTCACGAGCCCGGATCTGTTCGTTAACGCGTGGTTCGACGCTGATGGGGCCTCCTCAGAACGTGGATAATCCCCGCGGGTGCGGGAATCACTGCCAATGTCGGTCGGCCCCGCGCCCTCACCTGCCGGGCGCCGGGAAAGCAGAAGGCCCCGCTCGCACTTATGAAAAGTGCATGCCGGGGCCCGCTCGACCGGTCATCGGCGCCCATGAGGACGCGCTCCGCGACGAGAATATTCCCGTCGTGGATGACCGGACCCGGCCCTCGAAGAGAGGACTGCGGGTGGGAGCCGGCGGGCTCCTCTTTCGCGCCCCGCTCGAGAGCAGGGCGTGGTCGACTGCCGTGAAGTCTACCAGGTGCCCGGGATCAGGCCTCGACGGAGGCCGCGTGCAGCTGGCGCAGCGTGCGCACGCCCTCGACCGCGTAGTCCTTGTCGGCCGCCTGGAGCGCGTGGATCGAGATCTGCTCCTCGTCGTGGAGCTCGAGCTGAGCCCAGGGCGAGTTGCGGTCGAAGCGCACCTTGCGCACCACCGACCACGGCAGGTCGTAGCCGCCGACCACGTTGCGGATCTTGATGTGGTCGGCGTCGGCCGTGACCTTGGGACGGCAGAAGGCCAGGATGCCCAGGCCGATCAGGATCCCGAGGCCGATCATGGCGGCCTGGTCGCCGCGCTGGAACGTGCCGGAGTTGTCGAAGCCGGCCGACCCGTGCAGACCGAAGCTCAGCACGGTGAACAGCAGGGCCACACCGACCGCGAGCGGCACGGCCACCCAGCGGATCTTCAGTGGCCGGTAGGTAACGGGCTTGGCGTCCACCAGAGTCAATTTACAGCCTGCAATTCGCGATGTCGGTGACGAGGATGGCCCGGGCGCCCAGTTCGTAGAGCTCGTCCATGATCCGGTGTACGTCGCGACGCGGCACCATCGCCTGCACGGCGACCCAGCCCTCCCGGTGCAGCGGCGACACGGTCGGTGACTCGATGCCCGGGGTCAGCCCGGTCGCCTGGTCGAGCAGGTCGGCGCGCACGTCGTAGGCCAGCATCACGTAGCTGCGGGCCACCAGGACACCCTGGAGACGGCGGATGAGCTGGGCGGCTCCCGCCTGCTCCTCCGGGCGGCCGATCAGAATGGCCGACGAGCGCAGCAGCGGCTCGCCAAAGGTGACCAGCCCGGCCTGGCGCAGCGTGGCACCGGTCTCGACCACGTCGGCGATCAGGTCGGCCACGCCGAGGCGCACCGCGTTCTCCACCGCGCCGTCGAGACGTACGACATCGGCCTTGAGCTCGTGCTCGGCCAGATAGCGCTCGACGACGCCGGGGTACGCGGTGGCGATGCGCCTGCCGCCGATCTCGTCGGCCGTGATCGGGCTGTCGGCCGGGGCGGCCCAGCGGAACGTGGCCCCGCCGAAGTTCAGGTCGAGCACCTCGCTGGCCGGGACGCCCGAATCGACCAGCAGGTCGCGGCCGGTGATACCGAGGTCCAGGTCACCCGATCCGACGTACGTGGCGATGTCGCGAGGGCGCAGGTAGAAGAACTCGACGTTGTTGGCCTCGTCGCGGCAGGCCAGGTCCTTGGGGTCGGTGCGCTGGCGGTAGCCGGCGTCGCGCAGCATCTGGGAGGCGGGCTGGGACAGGGTCCCCTTGTTGGGTACGGCGATTCGCAGCATGACGGACGTGCTCCTCTTACTCGATGGGAGAACTCATCGGGGCGGCACGTCACAAATGTCGGTAGACGTCCTCGAGCTTCAGTCCGGTCGCGATCATCAGCACCTGGGCTTGGTAGAGCAGTTGGGAGATCTCCTCGGCGGCCCGCTCGGGGCCCTCGTGCTCGGCGGCCATCCAGGACTCGGCCGCCTCCTCGACGACCTTCTTCCCGATGAAGTGGACTCCGCGCTCCAGGGCGGCGACGGTGGACGACCCCTCGGGTTTCTCCACCGCTTTCGCCTGAAGCTCGGCGAACAGCTCTTCGAACGTCTTCACGCCGAGCATTTTGCCAACTCGTCACGGGATGGCGACGAACGGCCCCAGCAGGTGAGACGTGGCCTAGGCTGCCGGACATGGTCAGCCGAAACACCCTCACCTCCGTCGGCGGCGCCGCGCTGCTGGTCGCCGCCCTGGCGGGCTGCGCTCCCGCCGACGAAAACTCGTCCCCCACCGCGTCCGCCTCGTCGTCGGGGAACGTCTGCCCTGCTGGCGCGCTCACCACCAAGACGGCTGGCAAGCTGACGATCGGCACCGACAACCCCGCGTACGAGCCGTGGTTCTCCGACAACGACCCCAAGAACGGCAAAGGGTTCGAATCGGCCGTGGCGTACCAGGTCGCCCAGCGTCTCGGGTACGCGCAGGACAACGTGATCTGGACCTCTGTGACGTTCAACAACGCCATCGCCCCGGGGCCGAAGGCGTTCGACTTCGACATCAACGAGTTCTCGATCACACCCGAACGGCGTAACGCGGTCGACTTCTCGTCGCCCTACTACCTCGTCCGCCAGACAGTGATCACCACCAAGGGCTCGAAGATCGCCTCGGCCGCCTCGATCGCCGACCTCAAGGGCGCGAAGCTCGGGGCCCAGGTCGGCACGACCAGCTACCAGGCGATCACCGACCTGATCAAGCCGAGCACCCAGCCGTCGGTCTTCAACAACAACGACGACGCCAAGGCGGCACTGGTCAACGGCACGGTCGACGGCATCGTGGTCGATCTGCCGACCGCGTTCTACATGACCTCGGCCGAGCTCGACAACGGCGTCATCGTCGGCCAGCTGCCGCAGGTGGGCACGCCGGAGCAGTTCGGGCTGGTGCTCGACAAGGACTCGGCGCTGACCAGCTGTGTCAGCCAGGCGGTCGACCAGCTGCGCCAGGACGGCACCCTCGCGGTGCTGGAGAAGACCTGGCTGGCCGACTCGGGCGGGGCCAAAGAACTGTCGTGACCCCCTCCGACCACCCCGCCGCCGCCCTTAACCGGACTGAAGGCGGAGTCGACCACATTCCTAGCGACATTCAGCGCGGCCGGATTGCTTACCGACGCAAGCAAGCCATCCGGTCCGTGCTGCTCGCCGCGCTCTCCACGGCGGTGCTCGGGGTCCTGCTCGGCTTCCTGATCACCGGGGCACCCGGCTGGGACCGGGTCAAGCAGTCGTTCTTCGACCCCGACGTGGCCCGGGAGTACCTTCCGGAGATCCTCGAGGGCCTGTGGCTCAACATCCGGCTCTTCGTGGTCTGCGCCGCCTGCGCCCTGGCCCTCGGCCTGCTGATCGCCATCCTGCGCACGCTGCGCGGCCCGGTCTTCTTCCCGGTCCGCGCGCTCGCGACGGTGTACACGTACTCGTTCCGCGGCCTGCCGCTGATCATCGTGATCTACCTGTTCGCGTTCGGCATCCCGGGCCTGCGCCTTCAGGGCACGCCGAGCGTGACGGTGCTCGGTGGCGCCGCCATCGTCATCACGTACGGCGCCTATCTGGCCGAGGTGATCCGCTCCGGCATCGAGTCGGTGCATCCGAGCCAGGTCGCGGCGGCCCGCTCGCTCGGGCTCAGCTACCGGCAGGCGATGCGCCACGTGGTGCTGCCACAGGCCGTACGGCGGTCGGCGCCACCGCTGCTGAACGACACTGTGGCCATGCAGAAGGACGTGGGGCTGATCTCGCTGGCCGGTCCGATCGACGCGATCCGCGCGGCGCAGATCGGCGTGGCCTCGGACGCGAATTTCACGCCGTACGTCGTCGCCGGTGTGCTCTTCGTCCTTCTGGCCCTGCCGCTGATCGGGATCACCGACTTCGTGACGCTCCGGGCCGCCCGCCGCCAGAACGCGGGGACCTGACATGGTGCTCTCCTGTGAGGACGTCCGGAAGACGTTCGGGGCCAACGTCGTGCTCGACGGGCTGACCCTGGACGTCGGCGAGCACGAGGTGGTCGCGCTGATCGGCGCCTCCGGCTCGGGCAAGTCGACGCTGCTGCGCTGCGTGAACCTGCTGGCCGAGATCGACGACGGCACGATCCGCCTCGACGGCGAGGACATCACGGATCCCCGGGTCGACCCCGATGTCGTACGGCAGAAGATCGGCCTGGTCTTCCAGTCGTACAACCTGTTCCCGCACATGACCGTGCTCGACAACATCACGCTGGCCCCGGTGCGCGTGCACAAGAGGCCGGTGGCCGAGGCCCGCGAGCAGGCGCACGAGTGGCTGAAGCGGGTCGGGCTGGCCGACAAGGCCGGCGCCTATCCGGACCGGCTCTCCGGCGGCCAGCAGCAGCGCGTGGCGATCGTGCGGGCGCTGGTCAACAACCCGCGGCTGCTGCTGCTCGACGAGGTCACCTCGGCCCTCGACCCGGAGCTGGTGGGCGAGGTGCTCACCATGATCCGCGACCTCAAGGGCGAGGGCATGACCATGGTGCTGGCCACCCACGAGATGGGCTTCGCCCGGCAGGTGGCCGACCGGGTCGCCTTCCTCGACAAGGGCCGGGTGCTCGAGGAGGGTCCGCCCGAGCAGGTGCTGGGCGAGCCGGTGGAGACGCGCACCCGGCAGTTCCTGGCCCGCATCATCGAGGCCGGCCGACTGTAGATTGACGACCGTAGTCGTGCAATGACAGGGTGTGACGGCGGGCACGGGGGTGAACCGCCGAACACGGGGAAGGCGGCCCCCTGCCCGGGGGAAGGACCGCCATGCATCTCTTCCACATCGCTTTGTTGGCGCCACTGCTGATAGCGCCTTCGGCCACCAGAGTCGACGCGGCCGAGCTCCGCCTGGACGGTTCCCGGGTGCGGGTCACGCTTTCCGCGACCTGCCCGGCCGGTGCGAGCCTGCGGGTCGAGGTGACGGTGACCGCGGTCAACGGCACCGCGATCGCCCAGGGCACCGGCCGCGAGAAGGCCGACTGCACCGGCACCGCCCAGCAGCTCGTGCTGCGTGTCGACCGCGACCCGGCCGGCGCGCTCTTCGTCCGGGGCGCCGCCACCGCCCGTACCGTCCGAACGGTCTGCGACCCCGCCGGCTGCGAGGTCATCCCGTTCGACGAGACCATCCGGATCACCAAGTGATCGCCCCGATGCTCGCGGCGGCACTCCTGGTGACCCCGCCGGCCGCCACGATCGACGTGCTCTGGACGACCCTCGCGGCCCGCGGCGCGGCCGTCGACGTGGCCTTCGGCGTCGAATGTCCCGAAGGCTTCACCGGCACCGCGACCGTGACCGTGGCCCAGGCCCGCCCCTCCGACGGGCTCCTGGCCCAGGGGTCCGCCGTGACCGCGCTGACCTGCTCCGGCACGGGCCTGCTCTACACCCAGCGGGTCACCGCCACCATCACCGGCGCACCCTTCGAGCGGGGCCGGGCGACCCTCGCCATGCAGGTGGTCGCCTGCGACGACGAGGAGTGCCTCAGCACCCCGCTCAACCGGGACATCCGCATCACGAAGCTGCCTTAGGGCTTCCCCAGCTCGCGGATGACAAGGGCCGCGTCCAGGACGGCGACCGCTGTGGCCCAGCCCTTGTCCTCGACCGAGTCCTCCAGGCCGGCCCGGTCGCGGGCCTGGCCCAGGCTGTGCACGGTCAGGACGCCGTGGCCGACCGGTGTTGACTCGTCCAGGGCGACCCGGGTCAGGCCGGCCGTGACGGAGTCGTTCACGTATTTGAAGTGGTCGGTCTCGCCCTTGATGACCACGCCGAGGGCGACCACCGCGTCGCACTGGCGGGCCAGGGCCTGGGCGACGATCGGCAGCTCGACCGAGCCCGCCACGCGGTGCACCACGACGTCCTCGACGCCGCACGCCTCGGCCGCCGCCTTGGCCCGCTCGATCATGTGATCGATCAGGTCGGCGTGCCAGCGGGAGCCGACGATGCCGAGGCGCAGCCCCTTCGCGTCGACGGTCTGCAGGTGCGGGTCACCGAATCCGGCCATGTCGTCCCCCTTTATCGGACATTATCGCGTCATTGAACGGCACGGTCAGCCCAACGCCTCGAACAGGTGCCCCATGCGGTCCCGCTTCGTGCGCAGGTAGTGCACGTTCTCCGGGTGCAGCCGCACGGGCAGCTCCTCCCGGCCGGTGATGGTCAGGCCGTAGCCCTCGAGGCCGGCGCGCTTGGCCGGGTTGTTGGTCAGCAGCCGCATCGAGCGCACGCCCAGGTCGTACAGGATCTGCGCCCCGGTGCCGTAATCGCGCGCGTCGGCCGGCAGCCCCAGCTCCAGGTTGGCGTCGACCGTGTCGAAGCCCTTGTCCTGCAACTGGTACGCCTGGAGCTTGTGCAGCAGGCCGATGCCCCGGCCCTCGTGCCCGCGCATGTAGAGCACCACCCCGCGCCCGGCCGCCGCCACCTTCTCCAGGGCCGCGTCGAGCTGGGGGCCGCAGTCGCAGCGCTTCGAGCCGAAGACGTCGCCGGTCAGGCACTCGGAGTGCACCCGCACGAGCACGTCCTGGCCGTCGCCGATCTCCCCGAAGACCAGCGCCACGTGCTCGCCGTTGTCGACCAGCGCGCGGTAGCCGACCGCGGTGAAGTCGCCGTGCTCGGTCGGCAGCCGGGTCTCCACGACCCGCTGCACCTGCGACTCGCGGTGCTTCCGATAGGCGACCAGGTCGGCGATCGTGATCAGGGCCAGGTCGTGCTCGACCGCGAACTTCTCCAGGTCGGGGCGGCGCTGCATGGTGCCGTCGTCGTTCACCATCTCGCAGAGCACGCCGGCCGGCCGCAGCCCGGCCATCTCGGCCAGGTCGATCGAGGCCTCGGTGTGCCCGGGCCGGCGCAGCACGCCGCCGGCGCGGGCCCGCAGCGGCACCACGTGCCCGGGGCGGGTCAGGTCGGTGGGCTGGGTCTCGGCCGAGGCGAGCAGGCGGATCGTGTGCGCGCGGTCGGCGGCCGAGATGCCCGTGGCCACGCCCTCCCGGGCGTCGACGGTCACCGCATAGGCCGTACCCCGGGCGTCTTGATTGGTGTGGAACTGAGGGGGCAGGTCGAGGCGGTCGGCCTCCGACTCGGGGATCGGCACGCAGATGTAGCCCGACGTGTAGCGGACCATGAAGGCGACCAGTTCGGGCGTGGCCTTCTCGGCCGCGAAGATCAGGTCGCCCTCGTTCTCGCGGTCCTCGTCGTCGACGACGATGACGGCCTTACCGGCGGCGATGTCCTTGATCGCGCGCTCGATGTCGGGGAAATCAGACATTGCGTGCTCCCTGGTTGGGCAGGCTCAGCATCTTTTCGACATATTTCGCGATCACGTCGACCTCGAGATTGACGGGGTCGCCGACGTCTTTACCGCCCAGCACAGTCAGCTTGGAGGTTGTCGGGATAAGTCCGACACTGAAGCTTTCGTCATCCACCGCCATGACGGTCAGCGACACCCCGTCAACGGTGATCGAGCCCTTCTCCACGACGTAGCGTGCGAGCGAGGCCGGCAGGGAGAACCGCACGACCTCCCAATCCGCGCCCGGCTCGCGGGCGACGATGCGCGCGACGCCGTCCACGTGCCCCTGCACCAGGTGGCCGCCGAGGCGGCTGCCGAGCGCGGCCGCCCGCTCCAGGTTGACCGGGCTGCCCTCCTCCAGCGCGCCCAGCGACGAGCGCCGCAGCGTCTCGCCCATCACGTCGGCGGTGAAGACGCCGTCCACGTTGTCGATGACGGTCAGGCAGACCCCGTTTACCGAGATCGAGTCGCCGTGCCGCGCGTCCGACGTGACCAGCGGCCCGCGCACGGCGAGCACGGCCGAGTCGCCGCCGTTGTCAGTGAGGCCGACGACCTCACCCAGTTCTTCGACGATTCCGGTGAACATCAGCTCTCCCTGGTCTTCTCGCGGAGCGATGCGGTGAAGCGCAGGTCGGGACCGATCTGCGCGATATCGGTGAGTTCGAGTTCGATGGCGTCGCCGATGGTGGCGACGCCCGCGTCGACCAGCGCGGTCGTGCCCGCGCCGAGCAGTTTCGGAGCCACGTAGCCGACCACCTGATCGACCAGCCCGGCCGCGAGGAAAGCGCCGGCCAGCGTCGGCCCGCCCTCCAGCAGCACCGACCGGATGCCCCGGCCGTAGAGCGCGGTGAGCAGGGCGTTCAGGTCGACACGCCCGTCCGGCCCGGCGCCGGCCTCGCGGTTGGTGACGACCCAGGTGGGTGCGGCGGCGTCGTTGACTCGCGCGTTTGCGGGGGTACGACCGGACGAGTCGACCACCACACGCAACGGCTGCTTGATGGCGAGAGACCCGTCCCGCAGATCACGGACGGTCAGGTGCGGATCGTCGGCGATGACCGTGCCCACACCGGCCACGATCGCGTCGACCGTGGCCCGCAGCGCGTGCACATCGGTGCGCGCGGGAGCCGAGGTGATCCACTGGCTGGTGCCGTCGGCGGCCGCCGACCGCCCGTCCAGAGTCGCGGCGAACTTCCAGGTCACGTAGGGCCGGCCGCGCCGCACCGCGGTCAGCCAGGCGATGTTGCCCTGGCCGGCCTCCTGGCGGCGGACGCCGGTCTCGACGTGGATGCCCGCGGCCCGCAGGGTGACCGCGCCGCCGGCCGCGACCGGGGTCGGGTCGTCGACGGCGATGACCACCCGGCGCACGCCGGCGCCGATCAGCGCCTGGCTGCACGGCCCGGTGCGCCCGGTGTGGTTGCAGGGTTCGAGGGTGACGACGGCGGTGCCGCCGCGGGCCCGCTCGCCGGCCTGGGCCAGCGCCACGATCTCGGCGTGCGGCCCACCGGCGTACGCGTGGAAGCCCTCACCGACGACCTCACCGTCGGCGTCGAGCAGGATGCAGCCGACCACGGGGTTGGGGCTGGTCGTGCCGAGGCCCCTGGCGGCCAGCGCGATCGCGCGGCGCATCGCCTCGTCCTCGGTCACCATCCGCGTCTTCCTCTCGCGCGCTCACTGACCAAGCGCTGGAGAAAGAGGGAGGAAACGCCGGGAACCGGACATGGGGGTACGCTTCGCGCACCCCGGACATGCCATGGGCATGGTCCGATTCCGCGCGCTGTCTCCCATCCGGACTGTCTGACCAGGTTGCCCTGATCAACCGTCGGCTCCGGGTTCTCACCAGATCCACCGTCCGTCGTGGTGACGACGTCCGGGTCGCGGGCTTACCGGCCTTGAGAGGCCGGATCACCGCCGGTTCGGAATTTCACCGAGTCCCGCCAGCGCGTGGTGGGTCACCCACGAGTTTTACACGCGCGATCGTTTTTGCCATCCCCTGGCGAGACAAGTCACATGTCCTCAGCTTGACGAACATGTTGCGAGACCTTTACACGTCGCCCTCGTCCTCGGACTCGGCGCGACGGCGGTCGATCGCAACATATGACCCCGGCTGGGACTTCGCGACCTTTTTCATCTCGGAGGCCACGGCGATCACCACGCGCGGATCGGTGAAACGGCGGCCGTCGACAGTCGCCTGCGCCACACCGATGGACAGGGTCACCAGGGCGGCCCGGTTCTTGTTGCCGCGGCGGTCGGGCACCTCGATGTAGCCCCGCCGCGCGTCCTCCGGGTCGTAGAGCTGGTCGGCCGACTGCTCGAAATCGGTCACCGTGCGCTTGGTCAGCGGCAGCACCTGATCGGGCGTACAGATGAAGACGAAGTCGTCGCCGCCGATGTGGCCCAGGAAGATCGAGGGCGGGCCGACCGCGACCACGGCCCGGTGCAGGCTGCGGGCCAGCTCGGTGATGAACTCGTCGCCCCGGTCGAAGCCGTAGACGTCGTTGACGCTCTTGAACCGGTCGACGTCGATGTAGCCCACCGAATATTCGCCGCCGGCCTTCATCCGGTCGGCGATCTCGCGCCGGACCCGGGCGTTGCCGGGCAGGCCGGTCAGCGGCGACACCTCGCGGAACTCTTTGTTGCGCCGCAGCGTGGAGGAGACGCGGGCGATCAGCTCGGCCGTGTCGAACGGCTTGACCAGATAATCGTCGACGCCGGCGGTGAGGCCCACCACCTTGTCGACGGTCATGCTCTTGGCGGTCAGCATGATGACCGGCAGGGCCGAGGTGAGCGGCTCGGCGCGCAGCCGGCGGGTCAGCTCGACGCCGTCCATGCGCGGCATCATCCAGTCGACAACGGCCAGGTCGGGCCGCTTGGTGTCCATCACCTCGAGCGCTTCCTGCCCGTCGCGGGCGCGGACCACGTCGTAGCCGTGGACCTTGAGGTTGAACTCCACGAAACTGGCGATGTCCTGGTCGTCGTCGACCACCAGGATGAGGTCGGGCCGGTCATCGGGCTCGCGACCGAGCTCGTCGGGCTTGTCGGGGATGACCCCAGTGCTCATGAGACTCCTTCCGCGAGGGCACGGAGCTTACGGATCGCCTCGGCCGGATCGGCCGCCCCGTAGACCGCCGTGCCGGCGACGAAGGCGTCGGCGCCGGCCTCGGCGGCCTGCTCGATGGTGTCGGCCGCGATGCCGCCGTCGACCTCCAGGCGTACATCAAGATCTTTAGCCGAGATGCGGCGCCGCACGTCACGCACCTTGCCCAGCATCTCGGGCATGAATTTCTGCCCGCCGAAACCGGCCTTGATCGTCATGATGAGCACGGTGTCCACATAGGGAAGCAGCTCGAGATAGGGCTCCACCGGAGTGTCCCGGTCGATGGCCAGGCCCGCCTTGGCCCCGGCCGCGCGCAGCGTCTTGGCCAGGTGGACCGGGTCCTCGCAGGCCTCGGCGTGGAAGGTGACGTTGTAGGCACCGGCCTCGGCGTAACCCGGCGCCCAGCGCTCGGGATCGGTGATCATCAGGTGCACGTCGAACGGGATCTCCGTCGCCTTGCGCAGGCTCTGCACCACCGGCAACCCGATCGTCAGGTTGGGCACGAAATGGTTGTCCATGACATCCACGTGCACCCAGTCGGCGGCGCCCTCGATCGCGCGCACCTCGTCGGCGAGACGCGCGAAGTCGGCGGCCAGAATGCTCGGGGCGATGATCGGCGATGGTGTCACGGCTGAAGTGTATGGCCTCCGGCCGCCGGTCTTCACGGCCTGTGGACAACCGATAGAGTGACCCCTCTTGATTCGGGAGTGGGGAACGTGACGATGCGAAGGTGGGCGGCCGTCCTGGCCGGCGCCTTGCTGCTCGCCCTGGCCGGGTGCGGCGAGCTGCCCCAGGGGGTCGACGGCGACCTGACCGACGGTTGGCACACCCCACCGCCCGCGCTCCAGTACCGTCCGGTCGGCGGCGGCTGCCACACCGACCTGGTCGAGACGGCGACGATCGACGACGACACCCGGGTCTCCTGCGACGATCCCCACCTGGCCGAGACGTTCGCGGTGACCGACCTGGGCGAGGTGTCCACGGCCGCGCGGGCCGCGCGGGGCTTCCAGGAGTGCTCGGCGAGGGCCACGGCCTACGTCGGCGGCGACTGGCGCACCGGCTGGCTGATCCTGCAGCCCGTCTTCCCCAGCGACAGCGCGTGGAAGGGCGGCGCCCGCTGGGTGCGCTGCGACCTGGCCGAGACGGCGCCGGCCGACGGCACGCTGGTCCGCCGCTCGGGCAGCGTCCGCGACGGCCTCAAGGGCGCCGGCCGGCTCAAGATGACCTGCGCCGACGCCGCCGTCGAGGGCGATCAGGTGACCGGCCTGCGCACGCTGAGCTGCGCGTCGAAGCACACGACGGAGTTCGCCGGCCTCTTCGTGAGCAAGCGCCCCACGGCGGCCGCGGTCACGGCGGCCGAGATGGAAAAGGGCTGCAACGCGGCCATCGCCAAGTTCACCGGCATCCCGAACGACAACACCATCAAGAACCGCGTCGGCTGGCTGGGCTTCCCACCCGACAAGGAGTCGTGGAGCCAGGGCGACCGGGCGATCCGCTGCTTCCTGTGGCTCAACGGCGAGAAGATGGTCGGCTCATACCGCAACGCCGGCACCAAGAAGCTGAAGATCCACTACGTCTACCGCTGAATCGGCCGGTAGCTGAGCGCCTCGTCGACGACATGCTCGGGCGGCAGGTCCCGGTGGAAGATCAGTTCGCTCACCCGCGGGTGCACGACGTTGGCCTCCAGCAGCCGCAGATAGTACGGCTGGTCGGCCGTCCCGCCCTTGACGATCCGGCGGACCACCTCGATCAGCTCGTCGCGGGTCACGTCCGGCACCCGCGGCCGGGCCGGGCGGGCGGCCTCGAGCGCGAAGTCCCCGGCATCGCGGGACTCCCAGAAGTTCTGGAAGTCCGTGGCGGTGTAGTCGTGGCCGGTCCCGGCGTTGAACGCGGCGATCGCCCGGTCGGCCGGCTCACCGCGCTCAAGCAGCTCCTCGATGTGGCCGATGGCCGCGCGGAGGCCGGCCAGGCGCTGTGGCGAGACCTCGGGCGCGCAGAGCTCGGGGCGTAACTCCATGCGGAGATTGTCGCCGTGCCCACCGCTACACGCGAAAGGCGCCCCGCGGCCTCTCGTTGCAGAGAGGCCGCGGGGCGCCCACGGAGCTGCGTTCCCTGCGGTTGGGGGCTTTAGAAGGCGTACCTCTAAGCGGTCCTCCGCAAAACGGCCAGGAACATGGCGTCAGTGCCGTGCTTGTGCGGCCAGAGCTGGACGGTCGGGCCGGTGCCGAGGCCGGGCATGCCGGGTGGGAGCAGCGGGCGGGCGTCGACGAAATCGACCTCGACGCCGCTGCGGCGGGCGCCCTCGGTGACCGTCACCTGGGTCTCCACCATGTGCGGGGAGCAGGTCACATAAGCCACCACGCCGCCCGGGCGGACCGCGCGCAGCGCCGCCACCAGGAGCTCACGCTGAAGCTTGGTCAGCGGCGGGAGATCGGCCGGCTGACGGCGCCAGCGCGACTCGGGACGGCGGCGCAAGGAGCCCAGGCCCGTGCACGGGGCGTCGACCAGCACCCGGTCGAAGGACTCCTCGGGCAGGTCGGGGTCGCGGCCCACCGAACGGCCGTCCATGGGCAGGACCGTGACCGGCATGCCCTCGGTCGCCTTCTCCACCAGGCGGGCGCGGTGTTCGGCGACCTCGACCGCGGTCACCTCGGCGCCCCGGGCCGACGCGATGGCGCCGATCAGGCCGGTCTTGCCGCCGGGGCCGGCGCACAGGTCGAGCCAGCGGGTGTCGCGGCCCTCGATCGGCGCCGCCAGCAGCGCGGCCGCCACCAGCTGGGAGCCCTCGTCCTGCACGTGGGCGCGGCCCTCGCGGATGGCCGCCAGCTCGCGCGGGGAACCGCCGTTGAGGTAGACCGCGTACGGCGAGAAGGCGCCGGGCACGCCGCCGACCTCGTCGGCCAGCTCGATCGCGTCGGCCCGGCCCGGACGCGCGCACAGGTGCACGGTCGGCGGCTGGTTGTCCTCGATCAGCAGGCGGGCCGTGTCGGACAGGTCGCCGCCGAGCGCCTCCTCGAAGGCCCGGATGATCCACTGCGGGTGGTTGTGCAGCACCGACAGGTTGGCGATCGGGTCTTCCTCGTAGGGCGGGGCGAGCCGCTCGAGCCACGCCTCCAGCGAGGTCTCGGAGATCGTGCGCATCACCGCGTTCGCGAAACCGGCCGCGCCCGGCGCGACCGAGCGCACCAGGTCGACGGTCTGGTTGACGGCGGCGTGCGCCGGCACCCGGGTGTGCAGCAGCTGATAGGCGCCCAGGCGCAGCGCGTCGCGGGCCGGCGGGTCGATGCGGGACACGTCACGGCCGGCCGCCGAGGCGACGATGAGGTCGAGAGTGCCCAGCGTGCGCAGGGTGCCGTAGGTGAGCTCGGTCGCGAACGCGGCGTCCCGCCCGTCCAGCCCCATGCCCCGCAGGATCTCGGGAAGGACGAGGTTGGCGTACGCGTCGTCGCGGTGCACAGCCGCAATCGCCTCGTACGCGGCCTGACGGGCCGGGTCGGACGGCGGGCGGCCGGCGCGCGGCGCCCGGCCCGAACGGGAGTCACGGTCGTATCCCGGTCCCTCGCCGCCGCGGCGCGGACGTCCGGAACCGTGCGGCCGGCTGGCCCTGTGGTCGGTCACTGAAGCTTCTCCCCCGGCTGGATCCGCAGCCCTCGTGCCCAGTCGGTGGCCGGCATCGGCTTCTTGCCGGCGGCCCGCACCTCACCCAGCGCCACCGGTGTGGTCGCCGTGCCCACGAGCACCTGGGTGCGCTCGACGAGCAGATCACCCGGCGCGAGCTGGGGCGCGTTGGCCACCGGGCGCACCGGCCCCAGCTTGAGCCGGTCGTCGCGCAGCGTCGTCCACGCGCCCGGCGCGGGCGTGCAGGCCCGCACGCGGCGGTCGACGGCGAACGCCGGGTCGTCCCAGCGGATCCGCGCGTCGTCCACAGTCAGTTTCGGCGCGAAGGTCACACCGTCGGCCGGCTGCGCGTGCGCCCGGGCGGCGCCCGACTCGATCGCGTCGAGCACGGCCACGAGCAGCCCCGCGCCCTCGGTGGCGAGCCGCTCGAGCAGGTCGCCGGAGGTGTCGGTGGGGCGGATGTCCTCGGTCAGGGTGCCGTAGACCGGCCCGGTGTCGAGGCCGGCCTCGAGCTCGAAGACGCTGGCCCCGGTCACCTCGTCGCCGTGCAGCACGGCGTGTTGCACGGGAGCGGCCCCGCGCCAGGCCGGAAGCAGCGAGAAGTGCAGGTTGACCCAGCCGTGCTTGGGGATCTCGAGGGCGCTCGGCGGGACCAGAGCGCCGTACGCCACCACGGGAACACAGTCGGGGGCGAGCTGCCGCAGGCGCTCCTGGAACTCGGGCTCGCGGGGCTTGGCCGGGGTGAGCACCTCGATGCCGCGCTCGTCGGCCCAGGCGCCGGCCGGCGAGCGGACCAGGCGCCGGCCGCGCCCGGCCGGGGCGTCGGGCCGGGTGACCACGGCCAGCAGCTCGTGACCGGAGGCGGCGATCGCGTCGAGGCTCGGAAGGGTGACGGCCGGCGTGCCGGCGAAGATCAGGCGCACCGGGTCACCGCCCCAGGCCGAAGATGCCCCGGCCGTGCGGGCTCTCCTTGATCGTGGGGGGCTTCCCGGCGTCGTACCACTCGGCGGTCCTGATCTGCTTCATCGCGTCCTTGCGGGCGGCGGCGTCGAGCCGGTCGATGAACAGCACCCCGTCGAGGTGGTCGGTCTCGTGCTGCACGCAGCGGGCCATCAGGCCGTCGCCGACCAGCTGGATGGGGTCGCCGTGCTGGTTGAAGCCGGAGGCGACCACGTGCTGGCGGCGCTTGGTGTCGATGTAGACGCCCGGGATGCTCAGGCAGCCCTCGGGCCCGTCCTGCTCCTCGTCGTCCGGGAACGACAGCACCGGGTTGACGATGTGCCCGACCACGTCATCCACGTCGAAGGTGAACACCCGCAGGCCGACGCCGAGCTGCGGGGCGGCCAGACCGGCGCCGCCCTCGTCCTGCATGGTCTCGGTGAGATCCTTGACCAGCTTGCGCAGTTCCTTGTCGAAGTCGACGACGGGATCGGCCGGCGACCGGAGCACCGGATCGCCGAACAGACGGATGGGCTGGACTGTCACGCGACAAGGCTCCTGACATCGTGGGCTGGCACCCAACTAGTCTACGGAGTGCCCCGGCGTGCCGAGCGTCACCGGCAGCGCCTGCCAGCCGCGCAGGTTCATCCGCGGCCTCCGCACCGGTTTTCCGGCCAGGCTCAGCTCCGGGAAGCGCTGGAACAGGGCGGGGAGGGCGATCTGCGCCTCGAGCCGGGCGAGGGGTGCGCCGAGGCAGTAGTGGGCGCCTGCTCCGAACGACAACGGTGTGTTGTTGGGCCTTTCGGGCCAGAATTCGTCGGCTCTTTCGAAGCGGCTCGGGTCGCGGTTCGCTGCTCCCAGGAGGAGGACGAGTTCGGCGCCGTCTTCGATTTGGACATTTCCGATTTTTACGCTTTTTGTGGAGTAGCGCTCGGTCAGCTGGACCGGCGAGTCGAAGCGGAGGATCTCATCCACCGGCGCCTGCGCCCTTCCATGCTCGAGGAGCAGCACGATGCCGTTGCCGAGCAGGTTGGTGGTGGTCTCGAAGCCGGCCACGAGCAGCAGCATCAGGTTGCCGAGCAGTTCCCGGCCGGTCAGCTCGCCGCCCCGGGCCAGCGCCGTGGTGAGATCGTCGCCCGGGTCGCGCCGCTTCCTGGCCACGAGGTGGATGAAGTAGTCCTCGAGCTCGACCGCCGCCTCGTGAGCCTTTTGCTCGTCCTGTTCGGTCCACCGCACCTCCAGCACGGCGGTGAGCGCCTCGGCCAGCCGCCGGAACTGCCCACGGTCCTCGGGCGGCACCCCGAGCAGGGCGGTGATCACCCCGATCGGCAGCGGATAGCAGAGCTCCGACATCAGATCGGCCGTGCCGTCCAGCCCGTCGAGCGCCTCGGCGACCTGCTCCTCGATCACGGCGCGGAGCGTGCCGACCCGCCGCGCGGTGAAGACCCCCGAGGCGAGCCGGCGCATCCGCGTGTGATCCGGCGGGTTGGACCGCAACATGGAGTCGGCGAAGAGCTCGAGCGCCTTGTTGTCACGCCAGTCGCCCCATCGGCTGTCGAGACGCTTGATGTCGTACGTCTCCATGGCCGGATCCCGCAGAATCCCATCCACCGCCGCATAGCCGGAGACGAAGTAGTAGCCGTCGGCCACCGGAAGCACCGGCCCGTGTTCGCGCAGAGCCGCGTAGGCGGGCACCGGGTCGTGGGTGGCGCTCGGGGACAACAGGGTCTTCACGGCTTCAGCGGCATCCATGGTGGACATTCTCCAGCAGGACCCTTCGACTCGAACCGGATTTCTCATCCAATCGGATGTGTGATCCGCGCCCCGCCGGTCCCTCACCGGAAATGTCGGGGGGTCCGGGCAGAATGGCTGCGATGGCGACCAAGGGCACGCGAGCAGACCGGGTACCGGCAGAGACCCTGCCGGTGGCCCGCGTGTGCGTCGACGTCCCGCTGCCCCACCTCGACCGCCTCTTCGACTACCTGGTGGCGTCCACCGACGACGAGTCCGCCCGGCCCGGCGTGCGGGTGAAGGTCCGCTTCGCCGGCCAGCTGGTCAGCGGCTTCCTGCTGGAGCGGGCGGAGACGTCCCCACACGGCGGCAAACTCGCCTACCTGGAAAAGGTCGTCTCCCCCGAGCAGGTCCTCGACCCCGAGATCACCCGCTTGGCGCGGGCGATAGCCGACCGCTACGCGGGAAACCTTTGCGACGTCCTGCGCTTGGCGGTCCCCCCACGCCACGCCCGGGTGGAGTCCCAGTCCCCCAAGCCTTCGACGACGGCCACGCCCTCCGCCACCGTTTCTTCGTCCGCCGCCGTTCCCTCCTCCGCCGCTGCCGCCTCTTCCTCCGCTGCCGCCTCTTCCTCCGCTGCCGCCTCTTCCTCCGCTGCCGTCTCTTCCTCCGCCGCCGCCCCCTCCCCCGCCGCTGCCGCCTCTTCCTCCGCTGCCGTCTCTTCCTCCGCCGCCGTTCCCACCTCTGCCGCCGCCGTTCCCGCCGTCGCCGTCTCCGCTGCCGGGCCCGGCGCCCCGGACGCCCTCGGGCTGACCGGCCCTGTCCCCACCGGCGAGCAGCGAGAGAGCAGCCCTGAGGGCGGGCCGGCCGACCCGACGAACGCCACCAAGCCATCCGACGCGGTGGCCGGCTCCAGTGCGAGCTCGGCGGTCCTCGGCACTTCTCACCACGCCGCCCTCGACGAGAGCCCGAGCCCCGAAAGGCCCGCAACAGACGAGGCCCTGACCTCCGCACGGATCGTGACCCCCATCTCGCCGCCCCACGCCGAGGGCTCAGCCAGGAGTGGGAGCGGTTCAACCGCAGGCGACCCAGCCAGAATCGAGAACGACCCCACCCCGAGCGGCGCGGCCGGAAGCGGCTCAAGCCCTCGCGGCGCGGTCGCGATCGGAAACGGCCCAGCCCCAAGTGACGCGGCCGGAAGCGGAAACGGCTCGACCCCAAGCGGCGCGGCTGCAAGTGGAAACGGCCCCACCCCGAGCAGCGCAACCGAAAGCGGCAACGGCCCCACCCCGAGCGGCGCGGCCGGGGGCGGGGCGCTGCCTGCGGTTGAGGTTGGTGGCTGGGGGGCGTATGTCGCTGGGGCCGCGTTCTTACGGGCGCTGGCGGACGGGCGCGACGCTCGTGCGGTTTGGGGGGCTCTGCCCGGTGAGGACTGGGCGGCTCGGATCGCTGAGGCGGCTGCGGCCACGGTTCGGGGTGGGCGTGGGGTTGTCATCGTGGTGGCGGATGCCCGTGATCTCGATCGGGTGGATCGGGCGCTCGGAGTCGCTCTGGGGGCGGGGCAGCATGTCGCTCTGAACGCGGCGCTCGGGCCCGCCGAACGGTACCGGCGGTTTCTCGCGGCCAGCCGGCATCAAGTGCCGGTGGTGGTGGGCACCCGGGCCGCCATGTGGGCTCCGGTGGCCGAGCTGGGGCTTGTCGTCATCTGGGACGACGGGGACGACCTGCACGGGGAGCCCCGGGCGCCCTATCCGCACGCGCGTGAGGTGCTTCTGACCCGGGCCCAGTTGGCCGGGTCGGCTGCGCTTGTGGCGGGCTTTGCTCGTACGGGCGAAGGGCAATTGCTCCTCGAGACCGGCTGGGCCAAGGAGATCAGTGCCGGGCGGGACGTGCTGCGGCAGCGGGCGCCGGCGATCCAGCCAACCGGTGACGATCCGCAGCTGGCGCGTGATCCGGGGGCCGCCACCGCTCGGCTTCCCAGTCTGGCCTGGCAAGCGGCTCGGCAGGCGTTGCAAGCGGGGGCACCGGTTCTGGTCCAGGTTCCCCGGCGGGGCTATCTGCCGTCGATTGCTTGCGCCGATTGCCGTACGCCGGCGCGCTGTCCACATTGCTCGGGGTCGCTGGAGCTTTCCGGCGCCCGTGATGTTCCCACCTGCCGATGGTGCGGTCGGGCCGCCGCGGCGTACGCGTGTCCCACCTGCGGCGGCCGGCGGCTGCGGGCCTCGGTGACGGGCGCCCGTCGTACCGCCGAAGAGCTCGGCCGCGCCTTTCCCGGCGCGACCGTACGCACCTCCGGCCGTGACGAAGTTCTCGACACCGTGCCCGCCCAGCCCAGCGTCGTCGTGTCCACGCCGGGCGCCGAACCGGTCGCCGAGGGCGGCTACGGCGCCGTGCTGCTGCTCGACACGTGGGCGCTGCTGACCCGCTCCGACCTGCGCGCGGCCGAGGAGACCATGCGCCGCTGGCTCAACGCCGCCGCCCTGGCCAAGCCCGCGCCGCAGGGCCGCGTCATCGTCGTCGCCGACGGCTCCCTGGCCACCGTCCAGGCCCTGATCCGCTGGGACCCGGCCTGGTTCGCCTCCCGCGAGCTGACCGAACGCCGCGAGCTCGGCTTCCCGCCGGCCGCCCGCATGGCCAGCGTCACCGGCCTGACCGAGGCCGTCAACGACTTCCTCGACACGGCCCGCCTGCCCGCCGGCGTGGAACTGCTGGGCCCCGTACCCGCCCCCGACGACCAGGAACGCATGCTCCTGCGCGTCCCCCGCTCCCAGGCCGCCCCCCTGGCGCACGCCCTGCACGAGGCCGCCGCCGTCCGGAGCGCCAAGAAGGCCCCCCAGCCCGTCCGCATCGAGGTCGACCCCTCGGCCCTCTTCTGACCACCGTGGCCTTTTAACCCACCGTCAGGTCGAAGGTCCCGTCCTTCAGCCGCGCGACGAAGTCGGCCGCGTCCACCGCCTGCACCACCGCGTCATCCCACGACTCGCTGGCGTTGCTGACCATCAGAACCGGCGCCGGGTCCTGGCGCAGATCGAAGACGAAGTTCTCCAGCCCGCCATCACCACCGATGAGCGCGATCCCCGGAAAACGCTCCTCCGCCTCCCAGATCGCCAGCACGTCACGCCCTTCCCGCGGCGGGTAGAGCCACACGAACTTCCCCGACGCCAACACCCCACGGCGCAGCCACGACGCCGACTGCAGATAGGACCGCCACGCCTCCGGCAACACCGGCCCGTCCGCGAACTCCGCGTCCTTGACCGCCCCGCGAAAGTCCACAACCTCCACAACCGACCCCACCAGCTGTGTGTTCAGCTCCGCGACATCCGCTGCCGCCACCACGAGCCCGCCGGCCGAGAGGGTTTCCGCCCCCGCCTTCCCCGCGAAGAACTCCGGCCGGACCTCAAGCTTCAGTACGAAGCCCGCCCCATCCGCCGCCACGAACTCTTCCCGGGCCACACGCTCCGCCGCGGCCCGCTCCCCGAACACCCGAAGGTCCGCCCCACCAGGCACCCCTCGCCACTCACCGGCCTCGATCTTCTCGAAGTCCCCGGCCCCCACCGCACACCACAGAGTGACGGCATCCCCAGTTTGATCTTGACCCATGCCCGAAGAGACTACCGCCAAGATCACCCCACAAACACACGCTCCCCAGCTCACAGCACCCCTTGACCCACCCCACCCCTTTTCTCACGCGAAAAAGCCAAAAGCCGGCACCCCCACAAAGCGGGGGCACCGGCTGACGAGCGAAACCTCAGGCAGCAGCGTTCTTGAGATCCTGGGCCCGGTCGGTGTTCTCCCAGAGCAACTCCGGAATCTCCCGCCCGAAGTGCCCATAGGCCGCAGTCTGCTGATAGATCGGCCGCAGCAGATCAAGGTCGCGGATGATGGCCGCCGGACGAAGGTCGAAGACCTCGTTGATGGCCTTCTCGATCTTCTCGACCGGCACGTTCTCCGTGCCGAACGTCTCCACGAACAGCGACACCGGGTGAGCCTTGCCGATGGCGTACGCCACCTGGGTCTCACACCTCTCGGCCAGCCCCGCCGCCACCACGTTCTTCGCCACCCAGCGCATCGCGTACGCCGCCGAGCGGTCCACCTTGGACGGGTCCTTGCCCGAGAACGCGCCGCCGCCGTGGCGCGAGTAGCCGCCGTACGTGTCGACGATGATCTTCCGGCCGGTCAGGCCGGCGTCGCCCATCGGGCCACCGATCTCGAAGCGGCCCGTCGGGTTCACCAGCAGGCGGTAGCCCTCGATGTCGAGGCCGAGGCCCTCGAGCTCGGGCGCGATCACGTGCTCGCGGATGTCCGGCGTGAGCAGCGACTCGAGCGAGATGTCGGCCGCGTGCTGCGACGAGACGACCACTGTGTCGAGGCGTACCGGCTTGAAGCCGTCGTACTCGATGGTGACCTGGGTCTTGCCGTCGGGACGCAGGTAGGGGATCGTGCCGTCCTTGCGGGCCTTCGACAGCCGGCGGGCCAGGCGGTGGGCCAGGGCGATCGGCAGCGGCATCAGTTCGGGCGTCTCGGAGCAGGCAAAGCCGAACATCATGCCCTGGTCGCCGGCGCCCTGGGAGTCGAGCACGTGCTCGCTGTCGCCCTCGCGCAGCTCGAGGGCGCTGTCCACACCCTGGGCGATGTCGGGCGACTGGGAGCCGATGGACACGCTGACGCCGCAGGACGCGCCGTCGAAGCCCTTCTTCGACGAGTCGTAGCCGATGCGCAGGATGGTGTCGCGGACGATGCTCGGGATGTCGGCGTACGCCTGCGTGGTGACCTCACCGGCCACGTGCACCTGGCCGGTCGTGATCAACGTTTCCACCGCGACCCGGCTGCGGGGGTCCTGCCGCAGCAGGGCGTCGAGAATACCGTCGCTGATCTGGTCAGCGATCTTGTCCGGGTGGCCTTCCGTGACCGACTCGGAGGTGAACAGGCGGCGTGCCACGGTGCTCCTCAGATTTGTCGAATACAACGTAACCGGGAAGTGTAGTCACCGCACCCGGGCTGGCTCACCGCCGCCCACCTGCCCATCCAGTAGGACGGCGACGCGGTCCCAAATCATATCGGCCACATCGTCTTTAGGGAGTTCGGCGTGACTCGCCGTGCTCCCGTCAGCGCCCAGCAGCGTGACCTCATTGTGGTCGGCGCCGAACACGCGGTCCACTCCCACCTCGTTAACGACGATCAGGTCGGCACGTTTCTTGATCAACTTAGCCCGGGCGTTCTCCAGGGCGTCGTGCGTCTCGGCCGCGAAAGCGACCAGGACCTGCCCCGGCTGCTTCGCCGCACCCAGTTCCGCCGCGATGTCCGGGTTGGTGGTCAGCTCGATCGGCGCCGGCGTACCACTGTCTGTCTTTTTGATTTTCTCGGCCGCGACGCTCACCGGCCGGAAGTCGGCCGGCGCCGCCGCCATCACGATCGCGTCGGCGTCGGCCGCCGCCTTCACGGTCGCCGCGCGCAACTCCTCGGTCGTACCCACCCTGATCAGGTCCACACCCGCCGGATCGGGCAGCGTCACGTTGGCCGCGATCAACGTCGTGCGCGCTCCCCGCGCGGCGGCCGCCTTCGCCAGGGCGTACCCCTGCTTGCCCGAAGATCGATTGCCCAGGAACCGCACCGGGTCGAGCGGCTCCCGCGTGCCGCCCGCCGTCACCACGACGTGGCGGCCCTGCAGATCAAGGTCAAGACCGCGTCTGAGTACGCGCTGAGCCAGCTCGAAGATCTCCGCAGGATCCGGCAGACGCCCCTTGCCGGTGTCCTTGCCGGTCAGCCGGCCGACCGCCGGCTCGATCACGACAGCGCCCCGCGCCCGCAAGGTCGCCACGTTGGCCCGGGTCGCCGGGTTCTCCCACATCTCGGTATGCATGGCCGGCGCGTACACGATCGGGCAGGTGGCCGTCAGCAGCGTGTTGGTCAGCAGGTCGTCGGCGATGCCGTGCGCCGCCTTGGCCAGCAGGTCGGCCGTCGCCGGGGCGACCACGACGAGCTCGGCCGCCCGCCCGATCCGCACATGCGGCACCTCGTGAACGTCGTCCCACACCTCGGTGGCGACGGGCCGCCCGGAGAGAGCGGCCCAGGTCGGCGCCCCGACGAATTGCAGCGCGGAGGCGGTGGGCACGACACGCACACCGTGGCCCGACTCCGTGAAGAGGCGAAGCAGCTCGCACGCCTTGTAGGCGGCGATGCCGCCACCGACCCCGAGCACGACTTCCGTCACCACGACCCCCGACAAGTGCCAAGTCCCGAGACCAGGGCCGCCCGGGAAGCTTCGCCTTCGATCCTGCCCGACCGCCATCCACCCGGCACACCAACCCCGCCCTCCCAGGGGGACCCCCACCTGAAGGCCATTCTGCCGAGAAACACAAGATCGCGCGGACAGCCTGTGGACAACCATCGCCGCGGCGACTCATGCCTGTGGAAAACCGCCAGGATCGCTGTAGGACGGAGTGGGCCGGCCCAGCGCGCGGAGGGGCCCGACGGTGCGACGGCAGCGACGCGGGACGAGCACATCGCGGGACAAAGCGAGCACATCGTGAGACAGAGCGACGCGAGATGAGCACAGTACGGCGTGGGGCAACGCGGGAGCGGCGCAAGCCCGGGCAGGGCGAGAGCGGCGCGGGAAAGGGCGGGAGCGGCACAAGGCCGGGCAGGAGCGGCGCGAGGCCGGGTGAGAGCGGCGCAGGACCGGGACAGTGCGTAGCGGGGCCGAAGCGACGCGGGGCCGGATCGGTACGCAGCGGGCCGGAACGACACGGGGCCGCGGCGGTGCGCAACGGCCGGAACGACACGGCTCGGGAGCGGCGCGGGGCCGGAGCAGTGCAAAGCGGGGCCGGAACGACGCCAGGCCGGCACGGAGCGGCAGCGGCGCGACATCGTCAGGCTGCGGTGCGCAGCAAAGCGGGCCGTCACCCAAGGAGCGAGGCCAACACGACGAGCGCGCATGGCATGGGACGACCGCGGTACTCAGCCGCGGACCACCGAATGCCGAGGGGGAAATGCAGCGATCCCGCGGCCACACTGTGGTCGCGGGATCGCGGGTGGCTCAGGCCACCAAGTTTTGAGCGACGCCCCCGATCAGGGGTTGTCGGTCGCCTCGGCCGTCAGGAGACCGGCGTTGATCTCGCGCATGGCGATCGAGAGCGGCTTCTCCTGCGGGGTGGTCTCGACGAGCGGGCCCACGTACTCGAGGAGGCCCTCACCGAGCTGGCTGTAGTAGGCGTTGACCTGGCGGGCACGCTTGGCCGCGAAGATCACCAGCGAGTACTTCGACGAGGTCTTGTCCAGCAGCTCGTCGATCGGCGGGTTGGTGATGCCTTCGGGGTTCGCGATGGTTCCCACAGTTGTTCAATCCTTAATGCTCTGGGGCTTGCGCTGGCGTCAGATATGACGAACCGAGCAATCCTACCAGCTCGTCCGCCGCGCGCTCGACGAAGTCGTTGACGACCGTGCGGTCGAACTCCTTCTCGTGCGCCAGTTCCTCGTCCGCGTGCTCGAGGCGGCGGCGGATCGTCTCCTCGTCGTCGGTTCCCCGGCCGACCAGGCGGCGGCGCAGCTCCTCGACGCTCGGCGGCGCGAGGAAGACCAGCTGTGCGTCCGGCATCGAGGCGCGGACCTGGCGCGCGCCCTGCAGGTCGATCTTCAGCAGGACCGGCTGGCCCTGGCTCAGCCAGCCCTCGACCTGGGCCCGGGGCGTGCCGTAGAGGTTGCCGGCGAACTCGGCCCACTCCAGCAGTTGTCCGCCATCGATCAGCCGCTGGAACTCCTGGCGGGTCACGAAATGGTAGTGCTCGCCGTCGGTCTCGTAGTCGCGCTTCTTCCGGGTCGTCACGGACACGGACAGCTTGATCCAAGGCGAGCGCGCCCGGATCAACTCGATCACGCTGTCCTTGCCGACCCCACTGGGGCCGGAGAGGACGGTGAGTCGGGCCGCCGGGCGCGCGTCGTCATCCATGCTCACAAGGCTCATTCAACACGAGCCCATGAGTCAGTTCGCAGCGAACTCCCCCAGGAGGGCCTTGCGCTGCTGGTCGCCGAGACCGCGCAGCCGGCGGCTGTCAGCGATCTTGAGCTTCTCCATGATCTGCGTCGCGCGGATCTTGCCGATGCCCGGCAGCGCCTGAAGCACGGCCGAAACCTTCAGCTTGCCGACGACCTCGTCCTCCTCCGCGCGGTCGAGCACCGCGGCGAGGGTGGTCTTGCCGGACTTGAGCTGTTCCTTCAGCTCAGCCCGAGCCTTGCGGACTTCCGCGGCCTTCTCCAGCGCTGCAGCGCGCTGCTCGGGGCTCAGTGACGGGAGCGGCACCAGTTCTCCTCAGGTCCCTATCGCGACGGTAGGTCAATACCGGCGCTTCTGTGAAACGTGGTGTGCCAGGTAACCAAAGGGGCATGTGGTTCCCCGGCGCCGGGAAAACTAGCGGTCAACGGCGGTTTCGGCAACGTGGGGGTACCCCCGCACCCGTTGTCCGCATCCCTGGTAAGCAGGGACCTTTTCACCCGAGCGCAGCTGCGCACTCGTCTGCGGCGCGTTCGGCTGCTAGACGCAGCTCGGCCACTGATGGTCCCGCCGTCAGAACTTCCCGTGAGTACGACGGCAGCACGTTACGCAGGCTTTCCCCGAAGACACGGCGCAGGTCGGAGGGGGTCGCACCCTGCGCTCCGAGGCCCGGGGCGAGCAGTGGACCGTTCACTGCGGACAGGTCGTGACCGGTCTCCCCGATCGTCGCCCCGATGACCAGACCGAAGCTCCCGAGGGGCTCCGCACCCTTGTTGAGCTGGGAAATCTCGTCGATCATGGTTTGCGCCACGGTCGCGCCGCCGGCGGTCACGGCATGCTGGACGGACGGTCCCTCCGGATTGGACGTCAGGCCGAGGACGAAGACGCCGCCGCCGTTGGCGGCCGCGACGTCGAGTGCCGGCTGCAACGATCCGAATCCGAGATAGGGACTCACAGTAATCGCGTCAGCACGCAGAGAACTCGCCGGATCCAGGTACGCGGAGGCGTACGCGGCCATGGTCGAACCGATGTCGCCGCGCTTCACGTCGAGCAGGACAAGAGCTCCGGCCTCCCGCGACTGTCGGATAGTTGACTCAAGAATGCCGATGCCGCGTGACCCAAATCTCTCAAAAAACGCCGACTGCGGCTTCAGCACGGCCACCCGATCGGCCAGGGCCTCGACCACCGTTAGGGCGAAGCGTTCCAGGCCGGCCACGTCGTCGGACAGGCCCCACTTGGTCAGCAGGGCGGCGTGCGGATCGATGCCGACGCACAGCGGGCCGCGCTTTCCGGTCGCCTCCACGAGGCGCTTGCCGAAGGTCTCCATCGTCTGTCATTCCTCTTCCGTGTCGGGTGGCCGCCAGCGCGCGGGCGGCCGATGCGGTAGTGCGGATCTTGTGAGGACCGGCGGGCGGGAGGCGCCGGACAGCCCCGCCCGGGAACCGGACAAAACGGCGGCCGGGCAAAGCGGGCGAAAAATCTCCGTGTGTTCTGCGCCGCAGTACGCCGAAATCAGCCGACCGTGGCCGCCGCGGCGACCCCGGCGGTGATCCGGGCGATGTCCTCGGCCCCGGTGACGTACGGCGGCATCGTGTAGACGAGATCGCGGAAGGGCCGCAACCAGACCCCGTGGGCGACCGCCGCGGCCGTCGCGGCCCGGATGTCCACCTCGTGATCCAGCTGCACCACCCCGATGGCGCCCAGGACCCGGACGTCGGCGACGCCGGGCTGCCCCCGCAACGGCTCCAGGCCGCCCCTGAGACCGTTTTCGATCAGTCGGACCTGATCTACCCAGGCCCCGTCCCGCAGCAGCCTCAGCGACGCTCTGGCGACCGCGCAGGCGAGCGGATTACCCATGAAGGTCGGCCCGTGCATGAGCCCACCGCCGGCTCCGTTCGAGATCGCCTCGGCCACGGCCGTCGTGCAGAGCGCCGCCGCCAGCGTCAGGTAGCCACCGGTGAGCGCCTTACCGACACACATGATGTCGGGCACGACCCCGGCGTGCTCGGCCGCGAAGAACCTCCCGGTCCGCCCGAATCCGGTGGCAATCTCATCGAAGATCAGGAAGATGCCGTACGCCGAGGTCGCCTCCCGCAGCACGCGCAGATAACCCGGATGGTGGAACCGCATGCCACCCGCGCCCTGCACGACCGGCTCGACGATCACCGCCGCGATCTCCCCCGAGTGCCGCTCGATCATCTCGACGAGCTTTTCCGCGTACGCCTCGTCGAACTCCACCGGTGGCCCGTCCGCGAAGACCTGAGCCGGCAGCACCCCGCCCCACAGCGAGTGCATCCCCCCTTCCGGATCACAGACGCTCATCGGATGAAAGGTGTCCCCGTGGTAGCCCCCGCGCCAGGTGGCGAGCCGCCGTCGTCCCGGATGACCGAGCGCGGCCTGCGCCTGGAGCGCCATCTTGATCGCGACCTCGACGCTGACCGACCCCGAGTCGCACAGAAAGACATGCTCCAGACCCTGGCCGCCGCCCGAGGAGAGCCCCGGCTGGCCGGAACCTCGGGGCGCCAACTCGACCAGCTCGGCCGCCAGTTCGATGGCGGGCTCGTGGGTGAGGCCGCCGAACATCACATGGCTCATCCGCCGCGACTGCTCGACCAGCGCCTCGTCCAGCGCCGGATGCCGATATCCGTGGATCGCCGCCCACCACGACGACATCCCGTCGACCAGTTCCCGGCCGTCGGCGAGCTTCAGCCGTACGCCCGAAGCGCTCTCGACCAGATAAGGCTCACTCCGCCCGGGCATCGGCCCGTAGGGATGCCAGACATGCGCCCGGTCAAGCCCGAGGAGGCGCCCCGAATCCGCCCGAGCAGGCGCGGAGAAAGGGGACGTTGAGGAAGGGGCCGCGGAGGAAGGGGCCGCAGCAGAAGGAGCCGCGGAGGAAGGGGCCGCGGCAGAAGGAGCCGCAGCAGAAGGGGCCGCGGAGGAAGGGGACGGAGAAGAAGGGGCCGGGGAAGAGGGGGACGCGGCAGAAGCGGGCGCGGCGCCGCCCGGTCCCCCGGCCGGGGACGGCGAACCGTCCGCGGCCGGGAGGAACGGGGCGCTGGTCATCGCGCCGAGCGAGCCAAGGCCGCGTGGTGGTGGGCGGCGGCCTTCGCGGCGGCCCGCACCAGTGCCGGGCCCCGATAGATGAAACCGCTGTAGAGCTGCACCAACGATGCCCCCGCGTCGAGCAGGCGGGTCGCGTCGTCCGGCTCCATGATGCCGCCCACCCCGATGATCGGCAGGCGGCCGGCGGTCTCGGTGTGGACGAAGTGGACGACCTTGCGGGCCTTCTCCGTCAGCGGGCGGCCGGAGAGGCCACCCGCCTCGGCCGCCCGCGGCTGGTCCGGCGGAGCCAGGCCGTCGCGGGACAGCGTCGTGTTCGTGGCGATCACGCCGGCCGCGCCGTGGCTCAGGCAGACCTCGAGGAGTTCCGCGATGGCCGGCTCGGTCAGGTCGGGGGCGATCTTCACCAGCACCGGCTTGGGGCCGACCAGGGCCTTGAGCAGGTCGGCGATGGCCGACTTGTCCTGCAGACTGCGCAGGCCCGGCGTGTTCGGCGAGGAGACGTTGACCGCGATGTAGTCCGCGTACGGGTGGAGCAGGCGGTGTGAGGTCAGATAGTCCTCGACCGCCTCCTCCAGCGGTGTCACCTTCGACTTGCCCAGCGAGACGCCGAGCGGCACCCCGATCGGGCCCAGCGCGGCCAGGCGGGTGGCCAGGGCGGCCGCGCCGGCGTTGTTGAAGCCCATCCGGTTGATGATCGCTTCGCTGTCGCGGAGACGGAACAGCCGCGGCTTGTCGTTGCCGGGCTGCGCCTTCGCCGTGACCGTGCCCACCTCGACGAAGCCGAACCCGAGGGCCGGCCAGGCCGGCAGCGCCACGCCGTTCTTGTCCATGCCCGCGGCCAGACCGACCGCGTTCGGGAAGCGGACCCCGAACGCCTCGACCGGCGCCGTCGTCGCGTAGCGGGCCCGCATCAGCGACCGCGCCGGCGCCGGCAGCCCGGCCAGCCGGTGCAGCGTGAACTCGTGCGCCGTCTCCGCGTCGCCACCGCCCAGCCGGAACAGCACCGGCCGGACGGTGGACTCGAAAAGGGTCACCGGGAACCGCCGCGCAGGGCCGCGTGCAGCTCCTGCAACGGGCGGACCGACATGTCGCCGCGCATCAGCGCCTCGATGCCCATGACCGCGGCCGCCACGCCCGGCACCGTGGTGATGCTCGGGATGTCGGCGGTGACCGCCGCGCTGCGGATCTCGTACCCGTCGGAGCGGGCGGAAGCGCCCGAGCCCTGCGGGGTGTTGATGATCATCGCGATCTCGCCCGACTGGATCAGCGAAATGGCGTTCTGGCCGGGGCTCTCGTAGTGCTTCGGCACAATCTCGCAGGCGACGCCGTAGCGGCGCAGCACCTCGCCGGTGCCGGCCGTCGTGACGATGGTGAAGCCGAGGTCGGCCAGCCGCTTGATCGGGAAGACCATGGCCCGCTTGTCCCGGTTCGCCACCGACACGAAGATCTTGCCGGCGGTGGGCAGCGACCCGTAGGCCGCCGCCTGGGACTTGGCGAACGCCTGGCCGAAGCCGGCGTCGATGCCCATGACCTCGCCGGTCGACTTCATCTCGGGGCCGAGCAGGCTGTCGACGCCCTTGCCGGCCGGGGTGCGGAACCGCTTGAACGGCAGCACCGCCTCCTTGATGGCGATCGGCGCGTTCTCGGGCACCGTCCCGCCGTCGCCCTCGGGCAGCAGGATGCCCTCGGCCCGCAGGTCGCCGATGGTGGCGCCCAGCATGATCCGGGCCGCCGCCTTGGCCAGCGGCACCGCCGTCGCCTTGGAGACGAACGGCACGGTCCGCGACGCGCGCGGGTTGGCCTCGAGCACGTAGAGCACGTCGTCCTTGAGCGCGTACTGCACGTTCAGCAGGCCGCGCACCCCGACGCCGCGGGCGATCGCCTCGGTGTAGCGGCGCACCTCGGCCAGGTGCGAGCCGGCCAGGGTGATCGGCGGCAGCGAGCAGGACGAGTCGCCGGAGTGGATGCCGGCCTCCTCGATGTGCTCCATCACGCCACCGATGTAGACGTCGCCGTTGGCGTCGCAGAGCGCGTCCACGTCGATCTCGACCGCGTCGTCGAGGAACCGGTCGACCAGCACCGGGTGGTTCGGGGAGATCTCGGTGGCCCGCTCGATGTAGCCGCGCAGGGTCGGCTCGTCGTAGACGATCTCCATGCCGCGGCCGCCGAGGACGTACGACGGGCGGACCAGCACCGGGTAGCCGATCGCGTCGGCGATCTCCTTGGCCTCGTCGAAGCTGGTCGCCGTGCCGTGGTCGGGCGAGCGCAGGCCGGCCTTGGCCAGCACCGCGCCGAACAGGCCGCGGTCCTCGGCCAGGTCGATCGACTCGGGCGAGGTGCCCACGATCGGCACGCCGGCCGCCTTGAGCCGGTTGGCCAGGCCGAGCGGGGTCTGGCCGCCGAGCTGCACGATCACGCCGATGACGCCGGGGCCGCCGGCCGCCTTGCCCGAGCTGTCCTCGGCGTGGAACACCTCGAGGACGTCCTCGAAGGTGAGCGGCTCGAAGTAGAGCCGGTCGGCGGTGTCGTAGTCGGTCGAGACCGTCTCCGGGTTGCAGTTGACCATGACGGTCTCGAAGTCGACCCCGCGCAGCGCCATCACCGCGTGCACGCAGGAGTAGTCGAACTCGATGCCCTGCCCGATACGGTTCGGCCCCGAGCCCAGGATCAGGACCTTGGGCCGGTCGGAGGGCGCGACCTCGGTCTCTTCGTCGTACGTCGAGTAGTGGTACGGGGTGTTCGCCTCGAACTCGGCCGCGCACGTGTCGACGGTCTTGTAGACCGGGCGCACGCCGAGCCGGTGCCGCAGGGTGCGCACGCCGTCCTCGCCGGCCAGCTCGGGCCGCAGTGCCGCCAGCTGCTTGTCGGAGATTCCCGAGCGCTTGGCCGTACGGATGAGCTCCTCATCCAGCACGGGCGCGTCGAGGATCTCCTGGCGCAGGTCGACCAGCGCCTTGATCTCGTCGAGGAACCAGGGGTCGATGCGGCCGCTGGCCTCGTGCACCTGCTCGACCGTGGCGCCGAGCCGCAGTGCCCGCTCGACCGTGTAGAGACGGCCGTCGTGCGGAATCCGCAAAGCGGACAAAACCTCGTCGAGGGAAGAGGGCGCGTCAGGACGCGTCCAGAAGCCGGCCGCCGACGTCTCCATCGACCGCATGGCCTTGTTCAGCGCCTCGGCGAAATTGCGGCCGATCGACATGGCCTCGCCGACCGACTTCATCGTGGTGGTCAGCTCGGGGTCGGCTCCCGGGAACTTCTCGAAGGCGAACCGCGGGATCTTCACGACCACGTAGTCGAGGGCCGGCTCGAAGGCGGCCGGCGTCTTGAGCGTGATGTCGTTCGGGATCTCGTCGAGCGTGTAGCCGATGGCCAGCTTGGCCGCGATCTTGGCGATCGGGAAGCCGGTCGCCTTGGAGGCCAGGGCCGACGAGCGGGACACGCGCGGGTTCATCTCGATCACGACGAGCCGGCCGTTGTCCGGGTTGATCGCGAACTGGATGTTGCAGCCGCCGGTGTCGACACCGACCTCGCGCAGCACGGCGATGCCGAGGTCGCGCAGGTTCTGATATTCGCGGTCGGTCAGCGTCATCGCGGGCGCGACGGTCACCGAGTCGCCGGTGTGCACGCCCATCGGGTCGATGTTCTCGATCGAGCAGACGACCACGACGTTGTCGTGCTTGTCGCGCATCAGCTCGAGCTCGTACTCCTTCCAGCCGAGCACGCTCTCCTCGATGAGCACCTCGTGCACCGGGGAGGCGGCGAGGCCGGAGCCGGCGATGCGCTCGAGGTCCTCGTCGGTGTGCGCCATGCCCGAGCCGAGGCCGCCCATGGTGAACGAGGGGCGGATGACGACCGGCAGGCCCAGATCTTCGACAGTGGCGCGGACCTCGTCCATCGAGTGGCAGACCCGCGAGCGCGGGGTCTCGCCGCCGGCCTTGGCCACGATCTCCTTGAAGAGCTGACGGTCCTCGCCGCGGCGGATGGCGTCGACGTCGGCGCCGATCAGCTCCACGCCGTACTTCTCCAGGACACCGCTCTCGTGCAGGGCGATCGCGGTGTTCAGGGCGGTCTGGCCGCCGAGCGTCGGCAGGATCGCGTCGGGGCGCTCCTTGGCGATGACCAGCTCGACGAACTCGGGGGTGATCGGCTCGACGTAGGTGGCGTCGGCGAACTCCGGGTCGGTCATGATCGTGGCCGGGTTGGAGTTGACCAGCGAGACGCGGATGCCCTCGGCCCGCAGCACCCGGCACGCCTGGGTGCCGGAGTAGTCGAACTCGCAGGCCTGGCCGATGACGATCGGGCCGGAGCCGATCACCATCACGTGCTTGAGATCTTCACGCTTCGGCATGGGGGTCAGCCCTTCTTTTCCACGAGCTCGACAAAGCGATCGAACAGGTAGTCGGCGTCGTGCGGGCCGGCGGCGGCCTCGGGGTGGTACTGGACGGTGAACGCGGGGACCTCGATGCCCCGCAGGCCCTCGACCACGTCGTCGTTGAGGCACACGTGCGACACCTCGACGCCGCCGAAGTCGGTGTCGATCACCTTGTTGAGCGGGGCGTCGACCGCGAAGCCGTGGTTGTGGCTGGTCACCTCGACCTTGCCGGTGGTCTTGTCGAGCACCGGCTGGTTGATGCCGCGGTGGCCGTAGCCCAGCTTGTAGGTGCCGAAGCCGAGCGCCCGGCCGAGAATCTGACTGCCGAAGCAGATGCCGAACAGCGGCTTCTCGCGGCGCATGACCTCGCGGGCCAGCGCGACCGGCCCGTCCGCCGTGGCCGGGTCACCCGGCCCGGGCGAGAAGAACACCGCGTCCGGGCTGACCGCCAGCAGGTCCTCGATGGAGGACGAGGCCGGGAAGACGTGGGTGGTGACACCGCGCTCAGCCAGCCGCCGGGTCACGTTGCGCTTGATCCCGAGGTCGAGCGCGGCCACCGTGTAGCGATGCTCGCCGACGGCGGAAACGGTGTAAGTGTCCGGAGTGCTGACTTCGCCGGAAAGATCCGCGCCGACCATCTGCGGCTGCGCCTGAACACGTTCAAGGAGCGACGAAGGGTCGAGGTCGACCGATGAGACACCGACCCGCATCGCGCCGCGCGACCGCAGGTGGCGAGTCAGGGCCCGGGTGTCGACCCCGCTGATCCCGACGATCCCCTCGGCCGCGAGCCGGTCACCGAGATCACCGGTCGATCGCCAGTTGGAGGGCCGGCGGGCCGGATCGCGCACGACGTAACCGGCGACCCACATGCGCGACGACTCGTCGTCCTCCTCGTTGACGCCCGTGTTGCCGATCTGCGGAGCGGTCTGGACGACGACCTGCTTGTGGTACGACGGGTCGGTCAACGTCTCCTGGTAACCGGTCATGCCGGTCGTGAAGACCGCCTCGCCGAACGTCTCACCGACAGCGCCATAGGACGTACCGGAAAAGGTCCGTCCGTCTTCCAGAACCAAAATCGCTTTTGTCACTTAACAGCCTTCCCATCGAGGACCGTAGGAACTCCCCGGAGGAACGTCGCCACGATGCGACCCGGCAGGGTGGTGCCCGCGTACGGTGTGTTGCGGCTGCGGCTCGCCAGCTCGGCCGGGTCGACGACCCGGCGGGCGGACGGGTCCACCAGCGTCAGGTTGGCCGGGCTTCCGACGCTCAGGTCGGTGCCGTGGCCGGTGAGGCCCGCGATCTTGGCGGGGGTGCGCGACATGCGGTCGGCGATCAGCTTCCAGCGCTCGCCGAGCACGGAGAGCACGACCGGCAGCGCCGTCTCCAGCCCCACCATGCCGGGCCGGGCGTACGCCCACTCGCACTCCTTGTCCTCCACCGCGTGCGGCGCGTGGTCGGTCGCCACCACGTCGATGACGCCCTCGATCAGCGCTTCCCGGAGGGCGTGCACGTCCGAAGCCGTACGCAATGGGGGGTTGACCTTGAAGACCGGGTCGTACGACGCGGCGAGCTCGTCGGTCAGCAGCAGGTGGTGCGGCGTGACCTCGGCCGTGACGCGGACGCCGCGGGCCTTGGCCTGCCGGAGCACCTCGACCGAGCCGGCGGTGGAGACGTGGCAGACGTGCAGGCGGCTGCCCACGTGCTCGGCCAGCAGCACGTCGCGGGCGATGATCGCCTCCTCGGCCACGGCCGGCCAGCCGGTGAGGCCGAGACGGGTGCTGACCTCGCCCTCGTGCATCTGGGCGCCCTCGGTGAGCCGGGGCTCCTCGGCGTGCTGGGCGATGATGCCGTCGAACGCCTTCACGTATTCCAGGGCGCGGCGCATGAGCCGCGGGTCGGCCACGCAGAAGCCGTCGTCGGAGAAGATCCGTACCCCCGCGGCCGAACTCGCCATCGCGCCCAGCTCGGCCAGTTGCTTGCCGGCCAGGCCGACGGTGACGGCGCCGATCGGCTGCACGTCGACCAGCCCGGCCTCGCGGCCCAGGCGCCAGACCTGCTCGACCACGCCCGCGGTGTCGGCGACCGGCGAGGTGTTGGCCATCGCGAAGACCGCCGTGTAACCACCGAGCGCGGCCGCCCGGGAGCCGGTCTCGACCGTCTCGGCGTCCTCACGGCCGGGCTCGCGCAGGTGGGTGTGCAGGTCGACCAGACCGGGAAGCGCGACGAGGCCGGCCGCGTCGATCACCTCTGCGGAAGAATCCGACTTGTCCGAAATGTGGCCGTCGACAATCGCCAGATCAACCGGATCGGCGCCGAGCACCGACACACCCTTGATCAAGAACGAGCTCACGCCTTGCCCCCAAGCAGCAGATAAAGGACGGCCATGCGGGCGCTGACCCCGTTGGCGACCTGTTCGACGATGGTGGATCGGGAGGAGTCGGCCACCTCGGGCGTGATCTCCATGCCCCGGTTCATCGGGCCGGGGTGCATGACGATCGCGTGCTCCGGCATCTTGCGCATGCGCGCGAGATCGAGACCGTAGCGCCGGCTGTACTCCCGCGCGGACGGGAAGTACGAGTCCTGCATGCGCTCGGTCTGCACCCGCAGCATCATCACGACGTCCATGTCGGGCAGGACGCTATCGAGGTCGTACGACACTTTCGTGCTCTTCGAGAGCGCGGCCGCGACATCGAGCGGGATGAGGGTCGGCGGGCCGACCAGTGTCACCTGCGCGCCCAGCGTCGTGAGCAGCAGGACGTTCGATCGGGCGACCCGGCTGTGAAGCACGTCACCCACGATCGCGACCTTGAGGCCGTCGAGCCGGCCGAGGCGCGAGCGCATCGTGTACGCGTCCAGGAGCGCCTGAGTCGGGTGCTCGTGCGTGCCGTCGCCGGCGTTGACCACCGACCCGTCGACCCACTGGGCCAGGCGGTGCGGCGCGCCCGACGCGGGATGCCGGATGACGACCGCGTCGGCCCCCATGGCCTGCAGGGTCAGCGCCGTGTCCTTGAGGCTCTCGCCCTTGGAGACGCTGGAGCCCTTGGCCGAGAAGTTGATGACGTCGGCCGAGAGACGCTTGGCCGCCGCCTCGAACGAGATGCGGGTGCGCGTCGAGTCCTCGTAGAAGAGGTTGACCACCGTGCGGCCGCGCAGCGTCGGCAGCTTCTTGACCTCGCGGCCGGCCAGGGCGGCCATCTCTCCCGCGGTGTCCAGGATCAGGGTCGCGGTGGCCGCGTCGAGATCGGCCGCCGAACGGAGATGCTTTATCACTTGTCGCTCCCCGTCAGTCGTACCTCGTCGAGGCCGTCCGTCTCGGTCAGTGAGACCCGGACGCTCTCCGAGAGAGAAGTCGGAATGTTCTTGCCGACGTAGTCGGCGCGGATCGGCAGCTGCCGGTGGCCACGGTCGACCAAGACCGCGAGCTGGACCGAGCTGGGGCGGCCCTCGTCGTTCAGGGCGTCCAGGGCGGCCCGGACCGTACGGCCGCTGAACAGCACGTCGTCGACGAGGATGACCCGCAGGCCGTCGATGCCGCCGCCGGGCAGCTCGGTCTTGCCGAGCGCGCGGGTGGCGTGCAGCCGCAGGTCGTCGCGGTAGAGGGTGATGTCGAGCGATCCGACGGGCACGTCGATGCCCTCGAACGCGTGAATGCGGGCGGCCAGGCGCTGGGCCAGCGGCACTCCGCGGGTGGGAATCCCGAGAAGGACGGTGCCGGTGGCCCCGGACGTCTTCTCCAGGATCTGATGAGCGACTCGGTCGACGACCCGGTGCAGGTCGGACGCGCTCAAAATGATCTTGCTGGGCGTGTCGGCACGTGGCTGCGCCACGGCGGACCTCCTTCCCCGCCTCACGGGACGGGTCGTTAAAGGAAGTTCAAGGCAACCCCCGGAGGGGGTCGCCGAACGGGCTGACGCTACGTTACCAGTGCGCGCGGCGTTGACCATGGTGACGTGGCTGACCGTCACCACAGACGGACTAATGCGACAGAAGCATCATGAGGCGCACGACTCATCGGTAACCAACACTTGACCGGAAGTCGCAAACTCCGTACCGTCACGCTGCGTAGCGATCGCGGAGGAAGAACCCTCCGCGGCATGCACAGTGGGAGTGTTCCGAATGCCGTCTGAGTACGCCAAGTCGTTGGGCGCCCGCCTGCGTTCCATCCGCCAGCAGCAGGGCCTGTCCCTGCAGGGCGTGGAGGAGAAGTCGAACGGCCGCTGGAAGGCCGTCGTGGTGGGATCGTACGAGCGTGGCGACCGCGCGGTCACCGTCTCGCGTCTCGCCGAGCTGGCCGACTTCTACCGCGTTCCCGTGTCGGAGCTGCTGCCCGACGGCAGCGGTGTCCGCCTCGAGGCCACCAACAAGATCGTGTTGGACCTCGAGAAGCTGTACGACACCACCGGCGAGGACCTCGCCTACGTCGCGCGGTACGCCCGTGCGATCCAGCAGCAGCGCGGCGACTACAACGGCCGCGTCCTCTCCATCCGCGCCGACGACCTGCGGGCGCTCGCCATCGTCTACGACATCTCCCCCTCGGGCCTCATCGAGCGCCTCACCGAGCAGGGCGTTCTCGTGGCCGACCCGCGCGCCTTCTTCGCCAGCTGATTTTCGCCAACTGAAACGTTCCGGCCCCGGCCGCGACGCGTTTCCTCACCAAGCGAAACGGGCGAATCACAACGCCGGCCTCCCCGCCGGCCACATCCCCCTTCCCCCCGCCGACTCGCCGTGCCGGCCAGGCCCCCCGCCTTCCCGCCGGCCCCGAGTCCCACACGCTGAAAAGCCCGCGGCCCACGCGGGCTTTTTCGCGTTCACAGCGCCTTGTAGTAGCGGACCAGCGGCAGACCGGTGAAGCCGGCCTTCTCGTACGCCGCCCGGGCCGGCCCGTGCCCCGGGTCGCCGCCGGTGGAGACGCTGGCCAGGTCGACGCCGGCCGCACGCATGTGCCGCAGGGCGTGATCGATCAACGCCGCCGCGATGCCCCGCCGCTGCCGGGCCGGGTCGACCGCGATCATCTCGATCTCGGCCGAGTTCGGCTCCGCGTGCGCCGCGTCGTGATGGACGACCGCCACGAACCCGGCCGGGCCGTCGCCGTCGTCGGCCACCCAGCTGGTGGCGGCCAGCTCACGGCAGGTCTGCTCGACCGCCTCGGCCTGCGCCGTGGGCCAGTCGGGATAGAGCCGCCGGAAGACGCGCGGGCCCAGCACCTGCTCGAACGAGGCGAAGACCGGCGCCCACGCGCGCAGCGAGAACTCCACCACGGCCGGAAGATCGGATTCGGTCAGCGGGCGGATCGTGAAGGCCATGCGTCAACCGTCGCAGGCCCGTCCAGCGATTTAGCCCACCCGCGACCACTCGCCGTGATGTCGGCCGTTTTGATCAAGCGTGACGAAAGCCCCGAGCTCGGGAGAGCTCGGGGCTTTCCGGAGCGATCAGCGGGTCGCGAACTCCGCGATGCGGCCGAGGATGCCGTTGAGGAACCGCGGGCTGTCGTCGGTGGACATCGTCTTGGCCAGCTCGACGGCCTCGGAGATGGCGACCGGGTCGTCGATCTCGGGAACGTAGAGCAGCTCGTAGACGGCGATCCGGGCCAGGTTGCGGTCGACCACCGGCATGCGCTCGAGGGTCCAGCCCTCGGCGTAGCTGGCGATCAGCTCGTCGATGCGGTCGAGGTGCTCGGCCACACCCTCGACCAGGCCGATCGCATAGTCGAGGTGGTCCGGGTGGGGCTTGGCGATGCGCTCGAGGTAGGTCGCGAGGACCTCCCGCGGTGGGAGATCGCGCAGATCGGCCTCGTAGAGCACGTCCAAGGCCCGCTTGCGGGCCTTGCGACGGGCGGGCGTCTGCGTCGAGCGAGGGGCATCAGCCATGATCAGGAACGACCGAGGTAACGGCCGTCGCGGGTGTCGACCTTGATCTTCTCGCCGGTGGTGATGAACAGCGGGACGTTCACAGTCGCGCCGGTCTCGACGGTGGCCGGCTTGGTGCCGCCGGTCGAGCGGTCGCCCTGCAGGCCCGGCTCGGTGTAGGTGACCTCGAGGAACACGCTGGTCGGCAGCTCGATGTAGAGCGGCACGCCCTCGTGCGTGGCGACCGTCGCCTCGGCCTCGGGGAGCAGGTAGTTGGCGTTCTCGCCGACCGTCGCGCCGGCGACGGTGATCTGCTCGTAGGTGTCGAGGTCCATGAAGACGAAGTCTTCGCCGTCCTGGTAGAGGTACTGCATCGTGCGCTTGTCGACCGTGGCGGTCTCGACCTTGGTGCCGGCGTTGAACGTCTTGTCGACGACCTTGCCGGACAGCACGTTCTTCAGCGTGGTGCGCACGAACGCCCCACCCTTACCCGGCTTGACGTGCTGGAACTCCACCACGGACCAGAGGCCGCCGTCGAGGTTGAGCACCAGGCCGTTCTTCAGGTCGTTCGTGGAAGCCATGCCCTGCCTTGATTTCTATGGAAGCTGTCGGTGACCGACCGAGTTTACCGGCGGGAACGTCTAACCGGCGAATCGGGCCAGGTGCTCGAGCGCGAGCCGGTAACCATCGACACCCAGACCCGCCACCACACCGGTGGCGACGGCCGAGATGACCGAATGATGCCGGAACTCCTCGCGGGTGTGAATGTTCGAGATGTGCACCTCGATGAGCCGCCCGCCCAGCTGGGCCGCCGCGTCCCGGACGGCGATGTTGTAGTGCGACCATCCGGCCGGGTTGAGCACCACGTCGGCGCCCTCGTCGGCCGCCTGGTGCAGCCAGCGGATCATCTCGAACTCGGCGTCGGTCTGGCGCACCTCGACCCGCACGCCGAGCCGCTCCGCGGTCTCCAGGCAGAGCTTTTCGAGATCGGCGTACGTGGTGTGGCCGTACACCGAAGGCTCTCTCGTGCCCAGCCGGCCCAGATTCGGCCCGTTCAGGACGTAGATCATCGCGCCACCTCCGCGTACGCCCGCTCCAGCAGGCTCTCGTCGGGACCGGTCAGGATGCCCGGCTTGGCCAGGCCGTCGAGCACCACGAAGCGCAGCGTGGCCGCCCGCGTCTTCTTGTCGACCCGCATCGCGCTCAGCAGCTCGGGCCAGGCGCCGGCCGCGTACGAGGTCGGCAGCCCGACCTTCTCCAGCACCGTCCGGTGCCGCCGCGCGGTCTCCTCGTCGAGCCGGCCGGCCAGACGCGCCAGCGAAGCGGCGAAGATCAGACCCACCGCCACGGCGTGGCCGTGCTTCCAGGTGTACCGCTCGCGCTTCTCGATCGCGTGCCCGAGCGTGTGCCCGTAGTTCAGGATCTCGCGCAACCCCGACTCCTTGAGGTCGACGCTGACCACCTCGGCCTTGACCCGGATCGCGCGCTCGACCAGCTCCCGCAGCACGGCGTCGCCGAGGTCGCCCTTCTCGATGAGGTCGAGGATGGCCGGGTCGGCGATGAACCCGCACTTGATCACCTCGGCCAGCCCGGCCGTCAGGTCGCCGGCGGGCAGGGTGGCCAGCGAATCGAGGTCGCACAGCACCCCGGCCGGCGGGTGGAAGGCGCCCACGAGGTTCTTGCCGGCGGCGATGTTGACGCCCGTCTTGCCGCCCACGGCCGCGTCGACCATGCCGAGCAGCGAGGTCGAACACGGCACCCAGCGCACCCCGCGCAGCCAGCTCGCGGCCACGAACCCGGCCAGGTCGGTGACCGCTCCCCCGCCGACGCCGATCACCACGTCGGTGCGGGTGAAGTTGTTGGCGCCCAGCTCGTCCCAGCATCTCGCCGCGACCTCGACGGTCTTGCCCGCCTCGGCGTCGGGCACCTCGATGAGCAGGGTCTTCACGCCCGTCGCGGCCGCGACCAGCTCGGCCCGGTCACGCAGCGGCGCCGAGAAGAGGACGGCGGCCTGTGCGGCCCCGCCGATCAGCGACGGCAGCTCACCCGCCAGCTCACGGCCGACGAGCACGTCGTACGGACGGTCACCGGCCACCTGAATTCGTGTCACCACGGCGAAAACCCTAGCCACCCGGGATGGGGTTATATCTTTCTACCCCTATACGGGTTACACATGAGCCATGCCGAAAATCAACGTCTACCTGCCCGACGATCTCGCCGACGCCGTCCGGGAGAGCGGTGTCCCCGTCTCCGCGATCTGCCAGCGCGCCCTGGAACAGGCCGTCCAGCGGGTCGCCGCCATCCGTGACGCCACCGTCAACGACCTCGACCCGGCCGCCCTGGCCGAGCGCCTGCCCAGCTTCACGGCCCGGCTGGTCACCGTCCTAAGCCTGGCCGCGGAGCGGGCCGGCGCCAGCCTGACCAGCGGCGATCTGCTGCACGGCATCCTCGCCGAGGGCGACAACCTGGCCCTGCAGATCCTGGCCGCGATGGACATTCCGCCCACGACGCTGACCGCGCCGTCCACGGCCGAGCCGACCGGCGACGCCACCGGCCCGCGCTTCAGCCGGTCCGCCGCCATCGCCCTGGAACTGGCCGTCGGCGAGGCGATCGGCCTCGGCCACAACTACGTCGGCTGCGAGCACCTGCTCATCGCCCTGGCCGCCGAGCCCGACGGCGCGGCCGGCGAGGTGCTGCGGGCCCGGGGCGCCGACGCCCGGGCCACCCGCCGCGCGGTCAGCGCGGCCCTCGCCGGATACGCCCACCTGCGCGCCAACCACGCCCCGCGGACCGACATGCTGACGGCCGCGCTGGCGCCGCTGATCGAGCGGATCGAGCGTTTGGAGAGTCGCCTCGACTGAGTACAGTCCGCCACGTGACGGGAATCGAGACCGCACTGCTCAATGTGGGCCGTGCCGTCGTCACGCCCCTGTTCACGCGATGGCTGACCGGCCGGCGGCAGACCCGCGAGCGCACCCTGCCGCTGGCCGACCTGCTCCAGCAGTCGGCCAAGGACGAGTTCACCCGGCGCCGCGGCGAGCGCCAGATCGAGTCGGTCGTCGACGAGGTCGCCGAGCGGCTCGGTCCCCTGATCACCACCCGGTTCGCGTCGCTGCCGCCGAACGAGGCCGTGGCCGCCCTCGACGCCGTGGCCGACACGTTCCACCGGGCCGACCTCACCGACGACGCCCTCTTCGCGGTCGACCTCGATCCCCTGCGCCTCGCCGCCCACCTGCGGCGGAGCGCGCCACCGGCCGCCCTCTCCGAGCTGGGTCAGCGGCTGTACGACGTCGCCCTCGACGATTGCAGCCGCTGCTTCACCCAGTTCGTCGTGCGGACGGCCCCGTTCGGCAACCGCGCCGCCGTCGAGGTGCTCTCCCGCCTGACCGAGCTCACCGACACCATGTCGCAGGCCCTGCGTCATCTCGCGGTGGGCGGTCCGGTCCCGCTCGACTTCCTTCCCCGGTACGCCGAAGCGCTGTCCCGCAAACTCGACATCCTCGAACTCG
Organism: Actinoplanes sp. CA-131856; assembly: GCF_050956135.1. GTDB lineage: Bacteria > Actinomycetota > Actinomycetes > Mycobacteriales > Micromonosporaceae > Actinoplanes. Next base: position 8,103,585 of record NZ_CP191849.1, read on the forward strand.
TCGGCGTCGAGACCCAGTTCCGGCCCCGCACCACGCTGAGCGTCGCCTACATCAGCCTGGCCGTCACCGGCGACCGCCCCACCGGCAAGCCCCAGTGGGAGCCGGCCCTGCTGCGGCACTCCCGCCCCGACAACACCGGCGCCGAACGCGTCGAGCAGGCCCTGGCCCAGCGTCGCCGCACCCTGATCCGCGGCGACGCCGGCGCCGGCAAGTCCACCCTGCTGCGCTGGCTGGCCGTCACCGCCGTCCGCGGCGGCTTCACCGGCCCGCTGGCCGAGTGGAACGGCCGCGTCCCCTTCCTGATCAAGCTGCGCAGCTGGCCGTCGGCCCTGCCCACCCCCGAGCAGTTCCTCACCGGCGTGGCCGACCCGATCGCCGGCACGATGCCCCCGGGCTGGGTGCACCGGCAACTCGCCGACGGCCGCGCCCTGCTGCTGATCGACGGCGTCGACGAGCTGCCCGCCGACCGCCGGCCCCGGGTGCGGACGTGGCTGCGTGACCTGCTCGACACGTACCCCGACTCGATCGTCGTCGTCACCTCGCGCCCGTCGGCCGCGTCGGCGCGCTGGCTCGACGACTTCGACTCCCTCTCGCTGGAACGGCTCTGCCCGGCCGACGTCCGCGCCCTGATCAGCCAATGGCACCGGGCCGCGCGCGACTCGCCGTCCCTGCCGTGCCCGCCGTCCGAGCTGCCCCGTTACGAGCAGGCGCTGCTGACCCGGCTCGCCGCCAACCGTCACCTCTACCGCATGGCCGGCAACCCGCTGATGGCCGCCATGCTGTGCGCCCTCAATCTCGACCGCGAAGCCCACCTGCCGCCCGACCGGATGGGCGTCTATCAGGCCGCGGTCGACATGCTCCTGCATCGCCGGGACACCGAGCGCGGCGTGCCCATGCTGCCCGCCATGACCGTCCGCGACCGCCTCCAGCTTCTGCAGGACCTGGCCTGGCGCCTGTCCCTCAACAACAGATCCGAGCTTTCCCGTACGGAGGCGGAGTCGTACCTGGCCCGTCGCCTGACCGGGATGCCCCGGGTGCAGGGCGAGCCGGGCGCGGTGCTGGTTCACCTGATCGAGCGCAGCGGTGTGCTCCGCGAACCGGTCGACGGCCGGGTCGACTTCGTCCACCGCACCTTCGGCGAATATCTGGCCGCCCGCGAGGCGGCCGAGCAGAACATGGGCGGCATGCTGGCCGGACAGGCCCACCTCGACGCGTGGCGCGAGATCATCGTGATGGCCGCCGGCCACGGCAACGCCCCGATGCGTACCGAACTGATCGAAGGTCTTCTCCGCCGCGCCGACGCCGAGCCGCGCCACCGCCGCGCGCTGGTCCTGCTGGCCACGGCCTGCCTGGAGACGATGCCGGCGCTGGAACCGCCGAGCCTGATCGGCGAGATCCTGGGCCGCCTCGACACCCTGCTGCCGCCGCGCCGCGAGTCGGAGGCCCGCTCGCTGTGCATGGTCGGCGAGCCGATCCTCTCGCGGTTGCCCCGATCCGTGGCCGGCCTCACCGAGTCGCAGGCGGCCGCCGTCATCGACACGGTGACCCTGGTCAACAGCCCGGCCGCGCTCGAGATGCTGGCCGGTTACGCCGCCGACCCGCGCCCCAAGGTGCAGACGCTCCTGATCGACGCCTGGCGCGCCTTCGACCCTTCGGAGTACGCCACGCGGGTGCTGGCCGAGGCGCCGCTCGACGACGGCAGCGCCACCATCACCGAGCCCGCGCTGCTCGGCGCCACCCGGCACCTGCGCCACCTGCGCACCCTCCGGGCCCGGTTCGACCGCCCGGTCGACGTGGCCGGCCTGCCACCCGCGGACGCCCTCACCGACCTGTTCCTGGTCGGCCCCGGTCACCGCAACCTGCACCGGCTCGACCGCTATCCCGGCCTGCGCGAGCTGCACCTCTGGAACGGCGACGCGATCACCCGCCGGGACGTCGAGGGCCTGGCCGGGCTGCCCGCCCTGCACACGTTCGCCGTCTCGGACGGCGGTTCCCTGCGGCCGGACGCGGTGGCGGCGCTCGCCGGGCTGACCGGGCTCCGCTCCCTGCACGTCCGGCTCGGCCCGGAGCCGGCCGACGTCTCCGCGCTCACCGCGATGCCCCAGCTCGACCAGTTGGGCCTCGAAGGCGCACCGATCTCCACCTTCGGTCCCCCGAGCGCGATAGGACATCTGGAACTCGGCCACGGCACCCTGACCGCGGCCGACCCGGCCCGGCTCATCGAGTCCTTCCCGGAGTTACGGGTGCTGACACTCTCCGGCGCCGAGTGGACCGACATCGCCTTCGTCAGCGACCTGCCACTGATCGAATATCTGGTGCTGCGCGACCCGACCGGGAACACGCTGCGCACCTTGCGTCCCCCACCCCGGATGCGCCTGCTGTGGCTGAGCATGGAAGAGGCGATCGACCTCACGCCCCTGGCCCACCTCGATCAACTCGCCGAGATCGCCATCTGGCTGCCGACGGGCCGCACGATCGACCTGTCGCCCTTCCGCGACTGGCACGGCGGCCCACTGGAGATCGCCTTCTCCAAGCGCAACAAGCTCACCGGCCGCAAGGGCCTGCCCCCGGCCGTGCGGATCAGACTGCCCTGAGCAGCTCCGCCACCTCGGCCGCGATCTCGTGCGGCTCACGCCCGTCGGTCCTCACCGTGTGGGTGGCGACCTCGGCGTACAACGGCCGCCGTTGATCGAGAAGGAATTTGAGGGTCGCCCGCGGGTTCAGGTTCAGCAGCGGCCGGCCCGCGCCCAGACCCACCCGTTTGACGGCGTCGCTCAGCTCGACCGACAGATAGACGACCGTGTGCTCGGTGAGCAGCTTGCGCGTGCCGTCGTGCAGGATCGCGCCGCCGCCGAGGGCCAGGACACCGTCGAAGCTGTCCAGCGTCTCGGCGATGACCCGGCGCTCCAGCGCGCGGAAGGCCTCCTCGCCGTCGTCGATGAAGATCTCCGGGATGGGCTTGCCGGCCCGCTCCTCGATGATCGTGTCGGCGTCGGCGAACTCCACGGCCAGCAGATCGGCGACGGCCGCGCCGATCGTCGACTTTCCGGCGCCGGGCGCGCCGACGAAAACGGCCCGCGGCGCCATCAGCGGATGACCAGGCTTTCCAGGTAGCTCGCGAGGTTGCGGCGGATCTCGGCCACCGAGTCCCCGCCGAACTTCTCGACAGCGGCCTCGGCCAGCGTCAGCGCCACCATGGCCTCGGCCACGACACCGCCGGCCGGCACGGCACAGACGTCGGAACGCTGGTTGATGGCGGTGGCCGGCTCACCGGTGACCACGTCGACGGTCTGCAGCGCCCGGTTGAGCGACGAGATCGGCTTGAGCACGGCCCGCACCCGCAGCGGCTCGCCGTTGGTGATGCCACCCTCGAGCCCACCGGCCCGGTCGGTCACCCGGCGCACACCGTCCGCCGTCGGAATGATCTCGTCGTGCGCCACCGACCCGCGCGACCGGGCCTGCGTGAACCCGTCGCCGATCTCCACACCCTTGACCGACTGGATCGACATGAGCGCCGCCGCGAGCCGGGCGTCGAGCTTGCGGTCCCACTGCACATGGGTGCCCAGGCCCGGCGGCACACCGTAGGCGAGCACCTCGACGATGCCGCCGAGCGTGTCGGCGTCCTTCTTGGCCGCGTCGACCTCGGCCACCATGCGAGCGCTGGCCTCGGGATCGAGACAACGCAGCGGATCGGCGTCGATGCGGTCGGCGTCCTCCGGCGCCGGAATCAGCCCGGCCTTGGCCGCCACCGAGCCGAGCTCGATCACATGCGACACGATCTCGATGCCCAGAGCCTGCTTGATGAGCGCCTTGGCCACGACACCGACGGCCACGCGGGCGGCGGTCTCACGGGCACTGGCCCGCTCGAGAATCGGCCGGGCGTCGGTGTGCCCGTACTTCTGCATGCCGGCGAGATCGGCGTGCCCCGGCCGGGGCCGCGTCAGAGGAGCGTTACGGGCCTGAGCGGCCAGCTCCTCCGGATCAACCGGATCGGCCGCCATGACGGTCCGCCACTTGGGCCACTCGGAGTTGCCGACCCGGATGGCCACCGGGCTACCGAGCGTCAGCCCATGCCGGATGCCACCGATGATCTCGATCTCATCCTGCTCGAACTGCATCCGAGCACCACGCCCATAACCAAGGCGCCGGCGCGCGAGATCGCGCCCGATCTCCGCACTCGTCACTTCCACCCCGGCCGGAACGCCTTCGAGAAGAGCGACGAGCGCCGGTCCATGCGATTCACCTGCGGTAAGCCAGCGCAACACCCCCAAATTCTGTCACGCCTCCCTCACCGCCCGCCGCACCCCCACCCGCGTCCCGCCAGCCGGACTCCCACCGACCCCACTCCACCGACCAAATCCTCCACACGACCCTCATCAGACCCTCACCCACCCGCCGACCGAATCCTCGGCACGAGCCCCCTCAGAGCCTCGCCCCATTCCGCCGACCGGATCCTCCACCCGACCCTCATCAGAGCCTCAGCCACCCGCCGACCGGATCCTCCGCACGGGCCCTCTCAAAGCCGTGCCCCATTCCGCCGACCGGATCCTCCACCCGACCCTCATCAGAGCCTCAGCCACCCGCCGACCGGATCCTCCGCACGAAGCCCCCTCAGAGCCCCACACCACCAGCCAGCCGGATCTTCGGCACGGGCCCCCATCAAAGCTTCACCGCCTGTCGACCGGATCCTCCGCGCGGGCCTCCAGCGGGCCCCGCACCACCGCGCCGGGCGACCGCCCACTCGCCCTCAGCGTGAGGTGGGCTCGACGGTTCGCTTTCCGCGGCGTTGCGCGGCGTCCGAGTCCGGTGCCGGCGTCCTCGCCGCGGCATCTGCGCGGGAGCGGCGCCTTCCTCAAGTGCCGCGTGCCGCGGTTACGTCCTCTGATCGCGATCGGGTCCGGTGTTTGACTGGCGGCGGGCCCCTTCCCGTCTCCAACCGACAAGCAAGCACGACAGAAAGACAAGCTCGCTTGGCTTTCTGTCAAGCCGGCTTTCCCTCTCATGCCGCGCCCTCAGCCCGGCGTCGGCTCGACGGTTGGTTTTTCCTGCCTCTTTCCGCCGGATGAGGTGAGGGCCGACTCCGCGGTGGACAAGGGGCTCGAGGGACCGGGCTACGTCTTGGCCTGCGCGGTGCGCGGCAGCGAGGTGGGCGCAGTCGGCGACACCGGACGGTTCGGTGAGATCGAAGAATTCGGGGACAGCGCCGAGGTCGGAGATGGCGTCGAGGTGGGAGATGTCGTTGAGGTGGGAGATGGCGTCGAGGTGGGAGGCGGCGTCGAGGTCGGGGACAGCGCCGAGGTCGGAGACGGCGACGAGGTCGAAGACGGCGTTGAGGTCGGGGACAGCGACGAGGTCGAGGGCCTCGGGGAGGCCGGTGAGGTTGGGGAAGTGGGGGACGCCGGGGAGGTTGAGGGAGTGGGGAACGCCGGGGAGGTCGAGGATGTCGGCGATGCCGGGGACACCGGTGGGGCGGGGGACGGATCTGCTGGTCGGAGCAGGGTGAAGGCGACTATCGACACTGCGGCGGCGGCCACGCCTGCGGTCAGGGGCAGCCACCAACGGGCCATCGCGGGGGGCGGGGTGGGGCGTGGTGGGACCGGGGCGGGGCGCAGGCTCTGGGGGGTCACGGTGGCGGCTCGGGCGGACAAGGCCTCGCGCAGGCGCTGTTCCAGGTCGGGTTCGGTCATCTCTCCCCCAGATGGGCGCGGAGCAATGTCAGTGCGCGGTGCGCGGTTGACTTGACGGTGCCGGTGGTGATGCGGAGGGTGGCGGCTATCTCCCGCTCGGAGAGGCCGGACCAGTGGCGCAGGACGATGACCTGTCGCTGGCGGGCCGTTAGCCGGCTCAGTGCTCGGATCACCTCCCGGTCGCCGGTTCCCAGCAGGGCCTCCTCCTCGGCGGCGGGTGCCGGGTCCGGGCGTGGGGGCAGATAGGCGCGGGCGATTCGGCGGCGGCGCAGCGCCGATCGGGCTGCGTTCATGACGGCCGACACCAGGTACGCCTCCGGATCGGCGACCGCGTCCAGTCCGGCGCCGTGACGGCGGTAGAGGCGGGTGAAGACGTCCTGGACTATGTCCTCCGCGGTGGGCAGGTCGTCGACCATGAGCACGGCCAGCCGGACCAGCGGGAGGCGGCGGTCCCGGTACAGCTCGCCGATGGCGTCCGCCGCGGCCGTCGCCGCCGCGACGGCCGGGCCGGCGGTCCCTCGCCTCCAGCGCAGCAGCGATCTGGGCATCGGCAGCACGAAGATCACAAAGGGCCTCGCGATGTGGGTAGGTGCGGCGGGCGGACCGGCGCGCGCCGGGCGGCCGGACCGGCCGGCGCGCGCGACCTCAGGATGTGGTCCGGGTCGAGGAACTCGGCGTCGGGACGGCCGCGGGCGTGCGCCCCGGGGCCGAACGAGACGGTTCGGCGGCCGGCTTCATCTTGGTGGGTGAGAGAGCCGATCCGGCGGCCGGCCTCACCTGGTCGGCGAGGGAGCCGATCCGGCGGCCGGCCTCATCTTGGTCGGCGAGGGAGCCGGTCTGGCGGAGGCGGAGATGGTCGGCTCGGCCGTCGCCCTCCCTGTCGACGCGGAGGGAGCCGGACCGGCGGTCTGGGCCGGCGAAGTGGCCGGCACCGGTGACGAGGTCGAGGTCTGTGAGGACGTCGCGGTCGGCGAGGCAGTCGCGGTTGGCGGGGCAGTGGCGGCCGGCGAGGTCGTTGCGGACGGTGAGCTGCTTGCGGCCGGTGCGGTGGCCGGTGCGGTCGACGAGGTCGGGGCGGGAGTGGGGGTCGCGTCGTCGGCGAAGGCTGCGGCGGCTACCCCGCCGATGGCGACTGCGGCCACGGCTCCGGCGGCGACTGCCACGGCCCGGGTGGATCTGCGCATCTCAAGCTCCAGCACTGTCAGTCGGTGCACTGTCGCCTGGGAGGACGCGCGAGGCGGGAAAAGGTTGGCGGTGCCGCTGTGACCTGCGGCACACCTGCCGTCAGCGGGCTGAGGCCGCCACGAACAGGGCGGTCCGCATGGCCTTCTCGGGCGCCGGGCTGACGCCTGTGAACTGCTCGAACTGGCTCAGCGCCTGGGCCAGCAGCAGGTCGAGCCCGGAGATGACCGCCAAGCCGCGAGACTGGGCCGAGGCCGCCAGCGGCGTCGGCCACGGGTCGTAGATCGCGTCGAACAGCACCGTGCCGGGGCGCCACTCCGCCTCGATCGCCAAGTGGTCGGCCGCGCCCTTGGGGACCGTCGAGATCACCGCGTCCGCCGTCAGCGCCGCCGCCGCGTCCTCCCAGGCATGCCCGGCCAGGCGGATTCCCAGGGCCTCGGCCGCCGGCGCCAGCTCCTCCCGGGCCGACGGGCGGCGGGTCACCACCGCCACCTCCGCGACCCCCAGCGCGGCCGCCGCCGCGAGCGCGGCCCGGGCCGTGCCGCCGCCTCCGAGCACCGTCACCGAGCTCGGGGAAACCGCACCCGCCGATCGGAGCACCCGGATCATGCCCGTGGCGTCGGTGTTGTCCGCGAACCAGGTGCCGTCGTCACGACGTACGAGAGTGTTTGCCGCACCCGTCGCCACCGCAAGCGGCGAAGCCTCCGCCGCCAGGCGGAGAGCCGTCTCCTTCAGAGGCATCGTCAGCGACAGCCCGGCCCACTCCGGCCCGAGGGAGCCGACGAGCTCGGGCAGCCCGAGCTCGTCGACCTCGAACGAGGTGTAGCGCCAGTTCGTCAGCCCCGCCGCCTCGAAGCCGGCCGTGTGGATGACCGGTGAGAGCGAATGGGCGATCGGCTTGCCACAGACGGCGGCCCGGCGTATTTGTTGCACGGCTAAGGAGCCTAGAGGACGCCGGCTTTCTTGGCCTTTTCGATGTTCCTCTCGTGCTCGGCGAACGTCTTCGCGAACGCCGAGTGGCCCTGCTTGTCGATGGCCACGAAGAAGAACCAGTCGCCCTTCGGCGGGTTCAGCGCCGCCTCCAGGGCCGCCTTGCCCGGATTGTTGATCGGCGTCGGGGTCAGGCCCTTCTTGCCGTGCAGGCGGTACGGGTTCTTCGGGTCGTTCAGCTCGACCGTCGTCATCTTGCCGGACGGCTTCGTCGGGCGGCCGGTGAGCTGGTAGTAGTAGTTGATGCCGACGTCGAACTCGAGGCAGCCGCAGGCGATCTCGGGCGTGCCGACGTAAAGGCGGTTGTACGCCACCCGGGCCACCTTGCCGAGGTCGTCCTTGTTGCCCGCCTCAGCCTGGGCGAGGGACGCCACGGTCAGCACCTCGTACGGCGTGATGTTGCGCAGGCTCGTCGACTTGTTGGCGAAGTCGATGTCGCCGGCCACGGTCAGGAAGTGGTTGACCATGGTGCGCAGCATGTCCTCGGCCGACGCCTTGGGGTCGAACTCGTACGTGTCGGGGAAGAGGAAGCCCTCGATCGACTTCGTGATTTTCTGGCCGTCGTCGCGCTTGAACCAGTAGTCCTCGAGCCCGAGCGCCGCGGGATCTTTCGCCGCCTGCTTGAAATCGTCGACCTTTTTGCCGCTCGCCTTGGCCAGGATGTCGTACACCTGGTTGGCGGTCTTGCCCTCGGGGATGGTGACGCCGTTGGAGACGCGCGTCTTGGGGTCGAGCAGCAGCGTGACGGCGTTCTTGGCCGACATCTGCTTCTTCATGTTGTACGTGCCCGACTGGATGTTCTTGCCCTTGGGGTTGGCGTCCGCCTCGTTCACGAAGGCCTTGGTGCTCTTGACCACGTCCGCGTCGACGAGGGTGTTGCCGATGTCGGTCAAGGTCGCGCTCTTAGCGATGGTGACCTGCACCGCGGCGCCGCCGGCGCCGTCGTAGTCGGCGGCGACGAAGAAGTCCTTGACCTTCGTGTAGCCGAAATAGACGCCGCCACCGAGGACGGCGAGCAGGACGAAGGCCATCAGGAACGCGACACCGGACTTACCGCCGCTTTTCTTCCCGCCGCGGGAACCACGGCGATGCCGGGGTCTCCCTTTCTCGGCGTTCTCGTCGAACGCGAGGTCCAGCTCGTCGATCATCTCTGCCTCCGCTGAGCGTCCAGCCAGCCCTGCAGGATCTCCACCGCGGCCGCCTGGTCGACGACCGCCCGCTGCCGTTTGCCACGCACGCCTCGCTCGGCGAGCCTGCGGGTCGCGACCACGGTCGACATCCTCTCGTCCGCGAGGACGACCGGCACACTACCGACCGCCTCCACCAGTCGCCCAGCGTACGCACGAATGTCGATGGCGGCAGGTCCCTCGGCCCCGTTCAGGCGAACCGGGAGCCCCACCACGATCTGCACCACCTCGTGTTCCCCCACGAGGCGGACAAGCTCAGCAATGTCAGCGGGCACGGCATCGTCTGCCGCGCCCATGTCACGGGGCACCGTGACCAGGGGGGTGGCCAGGATCCCGTCAGGGTCGCTGATCGCGACCCCGACGCGCACCTTACCGACATCGACGCCCAGCCGCCTACCCCGCGACAGCGCGCTCACCTGACCACTCCCCGTACCCATCCGACCACCCCGCCGCCGCCCTTAAGCGGACTGAAGGCAGTTTCCGTTAGTTCGCGGTGTCCCCCACCGCCTTCTCCACGGCCGCGAGCAGCGCCGGAACCTGGTCGGCGGGAAGGCCGCCACCCTGCGCGAGGTCGGCGTTTCCGCCGCCCCGGCCGGAGAGCGCACCCTTGACCAGATCGGCCGCCGACAGGCCACGGCCCTTGGCCGCGCTGTTCAGCGCCACGATCAGCGACGCCTTGCCGTTCGAGCGGGCCGCCACCGCGACGACCGCGGGACGAGCCGCGTCGATCTTGCCGCGGATCTCCTGAGCCAGCGTACGCACGTCGTTGCCGGCCGCTCCCTCGGGAGCCTCCGTGCCGACGTACGCCACACCGCGCAGGTCCTTGGCCTGCGACGCGAGCGTCGAAGCCCCGCCCAGCACCATCTGCGCCCGCAGCTTCTCGAGCTCCTTCTCGGCGTCGCGCAGCGCCGTCACGGTCTGCTCGACCCGGTCGGCGACCTGGTCGCCGGGCACCCGGAACAGCTCCGCGAGCCGGGAGACCAGCAGGTGTTCCTTGGCCAGGAAGCCGAACGCGTCGATGCCCACGAGCGCTTCCACCCGGCGTACACCCGAACCGATCGACTGCTCGTTGAGGATCTTCACCAGGCCCAGCTGGCCCGAGCGGTCGACGTGTGTGCCACCGCAGAGCTCACGCGCGTAGTCGCCGACTTCAACCACACGGACCTCATCGCCGTACTTCTCTCCGAACAGCGCCATCGCGCCCAGCCGGCGCGCTTCCTCCTGGGAGGTGAGGAACCAGTGAACTTCGAGGTCACGCAGCAGGACCTCGTTCACCTGCTGTTCCACGTCGTGCAGCACCGCGGGCGAGACGGCCCCGGGGGTGTTGAAGTCGAAGCGCAGCCGGCCCGGCGCGTTCAGCGAGCCGGCCTGGGTCGCCGACTCGCCGAGGAACGCCCGCATGGTCTGGTGGACCAGGTGGGTCGCGGTGTGCGAACGCGAGATCGCCTTGCGGCGGGTCACGTCGATCTCGGCGAAACCCGTCTCGCCCGTACGGACCTCGCCCTGAATGATCCTGGCCTTGTGCACGATGAGACCGGGGATCGGCTGCTGCACGTCGACGACCTCGACCCGCCCGCCGCCGACGTTGATGATGCCGGTGTCGGCCTGCTGGCCACCGCCCTCGGCGTAGAACGGCGTGGTGTCGAGGACCAGCTCGACGAAGTCACCCTCGCCGGCCACCTCGACCGAGCCGCCGCCACCGATGATCGAGCGGACCCGCGACTCGCGCGAGACCTCCTGGTAGCCGGTGAACTCGACCGGGCCACCCTTGTCCAGAGCATTGCGATAGGCCGAAAGGTCCGCGTGGCCCGTTTTGCGCGCGGCGGCGTCCGCCTTCGCGCGGGCCCGCTGGTCGGCCATCAGCCGCCGGAAGCCGTCCTGGTCGACGTCCAGGCCCTGCTCGGACGCGATCTCCAGGGTCAGGTCGATCGGGAAGCCGTACGTGTCGTGCAGCTGGAAAGCCTTGTCGCCGGACAAAGCCGACTTGCCCGATTTGCGCGTCTCATCGATCGCCGTGTCCAAGATCGTCGTGCCCGCGCGCAACGTCGACAGGAACGCGTCCTCCTCCGCGTACGCGTACGTGGAGATCCGCTCGAAGTCCTTCTCCAGCTCCGGGTACGACGGCGCCATGCAGTCCCGCGCGATCGGCAGCAGCTCGGGCAGCGCCTTCTCCTGCCAGCCCAGCAGGCGGATGGCCCGGATCGCGCGGCGCATGATGCGGCGCAGCACGTAGCCACGGCCCTCGTTCGACGGGGTGACCCCATCGCCGATCAGCATCAACGCCGTACGCACGTGGTCCGCGATCACCCGCAGGCGTACGTCGTCCGGGTGTGACTCACCCGCGACGTGACCCGAGTGCGCGCCGTAGCGCTTGCCGGTCATCTCGGCCGCCCGGGCCAGGATCGGCCGGACCTCGTCGATCTCGTACAGGTTGTCGACGCCCTGGAGGATGGAGGCGATGCGCTCCAGGCCCATGCCGGTGTCGATGTTCTTGTTGGGCAGCTCCGAGACGATCGTGAAGTCGGTCTTCGACTTCACGTCGGTGATCTCGTACTGCATGAAGACCAGGTTCCAGTACTCCATGAACCGGTCCTCGTCGACCTCGGGGCCGCCGTCCTTGCCGTACTCCGGACCCCGGTCGTAGAACAGCTCGGAGCAGGGGCCGGCCGGGCCCGGGATGCCCATCGACCAGTAGTTGTCCTTCTTACCGCGGCGGACGATCCGGCTCTCGGGGACGCCGATCGCCTTCCACAGCGAGTACGCCTCGTCGTCGTCGTGGTAGACGGTCGGCCAGATGCGCTCCGGGTCGAGGCCGTATCCGCCCTCGGCCTGCGACTTCGTCGACAGCTCCCAGGCGAGCTTGATCGCGCCCTCTTTGAAGTAGTCGCCGAACGAGAAGTTGCCGTTCATCTGGAAGAACGTGCCGTGCCGGGACGTCTTGCCGACCTCGTCGATGTCCGGCGTCCGGATGCATTTCTGGACGCTGACCGCGCGCTTGAACGCGGGGGTCTGCTGGCCCAGGAAGTACGGCACGAACTGCACCATGCCGGCATTGATGAACAGCAGGTTCGGGTCGTCGATGGCCGGCAGCGGGGCACTCGGCACGACCGTGTGCCCGTTGGCCTCGAAATGCGCCAGATAGCGCCGCTTGATCTCCGCCGTCTTCATCGGTTCCCCTCCTGAGCCTCATCCGGCTCGTCCTCGTACAGCTCACCCTCGGCGAACGCCTGGTGGATCTGCTGCTCCCGCTCGGCCATGCCGTCGCGGACGTCATCCACGAAGCTACGCATCGACTCGACCAGGCCGCCAGCGGATTGCGACAGCGAGGTGGCGATGCCGGACGGTGTGTACTCGTTCGCTTTCTGCGTGAGCTTGCGAACGACGATGGCGCCGACGGCCAAGCCGACGCCCAGCCAGAGCAGGCGCTTCATGGCTTCTTCCTCCGAGTGGGTTTCAGCGGTTGGCTTTGCGGCGGGTCTTGATTTCCGTACGGACGGCGCGGTCCTCGTCGGCGCGACGGCGCGCGGCGGCCGCCTTACGCAGGCCGTACCCGAACGAGGCCACCTTGACGAGCGGGTTCGCGGCGGCCGCGGCGACGACCGTGGACAGGTTGGCCACGTTGGCGGTCACGTGCGCGGCGTGCTCGGTGATCGTGTCGACCTTGGCCAGCTGGACGTTGACACCGTCCAAAGAGACCTGCACCTGGCCGAGCGCCGTGTTCACGTTACGCACCGTGTCATTGACGTCACCCAGCAGCGGCCCGGTCCGGTCGGTCAGGTCATTGATCGCCCTGGTGGCGGCGTCGACCGTACGGCCCAGCTTGAGGATCGGCACGGCCAGCACGATGACGAGCATCAAGAAGGCGCCCGCCGCGATCAGGCCTGCGATTTCTCCGGCGTCCATGAGGCGCTTCTCCCTTACGTGGTCACGGATGGCGAGTCAACGAGCAGACCCTACCGTCCGTGACCGCGAGCCGCGTCACGACGCCGTGGGTGTCGGCTCCAAGAGCGGATCATCCGACAGCACCGGGTCCGGCGTTTCGCCGACGAGCGGGCTCTCCTGCACGTCCGGGTCGCCCCGGGTGTCGGCGATGGCGTTCTGGACCTTGATGCTCACCGTGGACCCGACGCAGTCCTTCGGATCGACCGGCTCGGTGCCGGCCGACGGAATGGTGGCCGGATCCTGAGCGGCGACCTGGTCGACCTGGCACTCGGGAAGCCGGACCCACAGGTCCAAAGTGAACTCGTCTCGCTTCCAGCAGCTGTAGGTGCCCTCGTCCTTGCCGACGGGCTGCTCAGGGCACTCGGCAACCTTCCAGGGCTGCCAGCCGGCGGCGCTGAGCGCGGCGGTGTAGGCCTGGGTGGTCTCGGCGAACGGCTTGGCCGACTGGGCGATCCGCTCCCGGAAGGTGCAGTCCATGAAGCACCAGCGGCTGCCGCTGCTCTGATCGTCCACTTTCTCGGCGGCCCAGGACGGCACGTCGAGCGAGTTGAGCGACCCGAAGACCGGATCGTTGCCGGCGGCCCGAAGCCCGAAGAAGGCGGGAAGAACCAGAAGCACGACAGCGGCCAGAGAGACCAGGGTCACGACACGGAGGCGCCGCTGGGTCCGAAGTTTCTCCCGGAACCCACCGCCGGCGTTGTCACCGGGCTCGGCATCCGCCGTGATGGCTCCCGAGGCAGCGGCCGCGCCGGCCCGAGCCCCCACAACCGGACTGACTCTCGCGCCTTGCGGCGCTCCATCTTCACCCGTCTGACGTACGCCCGGAGCCCCGGCCCGCACATCGGAAGGCCCGCCGCCCACGCGCGCGGCCCCCACCGAAGCCGCTCCCGACGCGGCCCCCACGGAGGCAGATCCGACAGAAGCCGATCCGACCGAGGCAGCACCCACCGAGGCGGCACCCACCGAGGCGGCGCCGACCGACGCTGAGGCTCGCCCACCGACGGAGGCCGAGCCCGCCGCCGGGCCGCCCACCGAAGCAGAACCCGCCGCCGGACCACCCACCGAAGCTGAACCGGCCGCCGGGCCACCCACGGACGCTGAACCCGCAGCTGGGCCAGCCACCGAGGCCGAGCCCGCCGCCGGGCCGCCGCGAGAGGCCGGACCGGGGCCGCCTACCGAGGCAGCGCCGGTCGCCGGGCCACCACGAGGCGCGGGGCCACCGGCACCCGGCCGGCCCACCGGCCCGAGCTTTCGTCCCGGCGACATGCTGCGCTCACCCGGTGCACGCCCACCGCGCGGGAGCTCCCCCGAAGCCTCCGGATCGAAGTCATCCTGCTCATGACGGCCATGCCGCCCGGTCCCGAAGTCGTCATCCCCTTCCGGCCCGTGGCGTCCCGCTCCAGGAATGGGCCCCGACCCGAAGTCGCCGTCCTGCCCATGCCGCCCCGGAATCGGCCCCGACCCGAAATCACCGTCGCCACCCTGCCCACGACGGCCACCGGCCCCCGGAATCGGCCCCGAGCCGTGCTCGTCACCGCCGAACTGCCCCGGCTGCCCCGGAGAGACCGGACCGGCACCGGCGCGTCCGCCCGGCCCCTGGCCACCACGAGGCGCCACCCCGCCGGAGCCCTCGCCCGGGCGCTGTACAACTCCGGAGTTGCCCGCCATGGCTCCGGCCCGCCCGGGAACCGCCGGCGTGCGAACGCCGCCACGCCCCGGCACCACCGGCGGGGCAACGCTGGCCGCCGCCCGCACGGGTCCGGTGCCCGTCTGACCACCCGGCCCAGCACCCATCCGACCGCTCGGCCCAGCACCTGTCTGACCGCCCGGCCCGGCGCCCATCTGACCGCCCGGTCCGACGCCCGTTTGACCGCCCGGTCCGGCACCCATCTGACCGCCCGGCCCGGCACCTGTCTGACTGCCCGGCCCGGCGCCGGCCGGACCCGGGACGCCAGGTCGCTGACCGCCCGGCGGCGGAAGCGCGCGGCTTCCGGCTCGCCCACGCGGCCCACCGGGGCCACGGCCGACTGCACCGGGAGATTCCTCGTCATCCGGACCGGCGTATCCGGGATCGCCGGCACCACCGAAACCCGGCCGTCCAGGGCCACCCGCGCCCGGACCACCGAAACCCGGTCGCCCGGGGCCACCGGAGCCCGGACCACCGAAGCCGCCCCCTGGCGCCGGGGAACGCGGCGCGGCGGACGCGCCGAAGCCACCCGTCTCGTCGGGGTTCGCCCGGCCGCGGGAACGGCGGTCGTCACCAGGGTCGGGAGCACCGTGCCGACCGGAAGGACCTCCCGGGCCCTCACCGCCCGGAGCGCCGTGCCGTCCACTCGGCTGCTCATTGCCGGGCGCGCCGGGCTGACCCGAGCCGCCGTAGGCCGCTCCGGACACCGGACGGCCCGCACCGGCCGAGCCGAGATCCCGGCCCTCGGCACCGCGAGCGCCGAACCCCGGCGCCGGAACCCCGGACACCGGACGGCCCGCACCGCCGAACCCAGGCGCGGGAACACCCGACACCGGACGACCGGCACCACCGAACCCGGACGCCGGCGGTCCGGACACTGGACTGCCGGGGCCACCGGGCTGCGGCCCGTCGGGGCGGAAACGATCACGCCCGCGGACGGGCGGCGAAGAAGTAGGCCGCGACGCCGGCGAGACCGGGCGCGCGGAAGGGATCTCCGGGGCGTTTCCGGAGAGCGGAGTAGCCGGCGACCCCGTAGCGATCGGCCCCGAGGTCATCCCGTCGACACCGTAGGGTCCCGGGTCAGCTTCGGCACCACGCCGCCCGGCCGTGCCCGGCCCTCCGAACGGCTGCTGCGGCCCACCACGTCCCGGCCCGCCCACCGAGGCGGCCCCTCGACCGGCAGGCACACCAGCGCCTGGCCCACCTTGCTGCGGAACCGCCTGGCCCGGAACACCGTGACCAGGCTGCTGACCCCGGCCACCCTCGTGCCCGGCCGGCCCCGGCACAGCACGCCCAGGCCCAGGCTGGCCCGGAATAGCCCGACCCGAAGTTCCACGGCCCGGCATCCCTTGACCGGGCGCGCCGCGCCCGGGACCACCCTGCCCGGGACCACCCTGCCCGGGACCGCCTTGCCCGAGACCGCCCTGCCCGAGACCACCTTGTCCGAGACCGCCCTGCCCGGGACCGCCCTGGCCGGGAGAAACCGGACCGGGTGGCACCTGACCTGGAGGAAGCTGCCCAGGCGTTATCCGCCCAGGTGGGAACTGACCGGGAATCGGCCCGCTCTGCGCGCGGCCCGTCGAACCCGGTCCGCCCGGCTGACGCGGCCCGGGCGGCGACTGGCGCCCCGCCGGTCCGGCCGCGTTGGGTCCACCGGGAATCGGTCCGCTCTGCGTGGCGGTGTTCGGGCCGGCGCCGTGACCACCGACCGGACCAGCCGGAGGAGGTGTGGCGCGGCCGGGGCCGTTGGGCACCGCCGCAGAACGACCTGCGCCCTGAGGACCGCCAGGATTCGCGCCGGTACGACCGGGAGCCACACCAGGACCAGAAGCCGCGCCACGCCCAGGAACGGCGCCAGGACCAGAAGCCGCGCCACGGCCGGGAGCCGCGCCAGGGCCGGGGGCTGCGCCACGCCCGGCGGCCGCGCCTGGGCCGGGGGCTGGCCCGCGGCCGGGAGCTGCGGCGGGGGCGCTGCGGGGTGGGGCCGGGCGGTTCGGACCGGGGGTGGAGTCGTCGTCGTTGTGGTCGAAGCCGGGGAGGGACAGGTCGTCGGGCTGGTCGTCGGGGCCGGGGGCGAGACGTCCGGATTTGCTGTATCTGGTTTCTCCGGCCAAGGTGCCGGGGCCGATCGCGGAGCGCTGCTGCTTGGCCGTGCGCAGGTCGTCGAGCCAGCCGGTCTCTTCCGGCTCCACGACCTCGGGCTCGGCCGGCTCCGGGCGGCCTCGTCCGAACCGGCGGCCCTTGCGCCCGCCGGCCTGCTCGTTGCCCAGGTCAGCGTCGTCGGGCCGTTCGGCACCGCGCGGTGTCACGGTCGTTCCTCTCCGGCGGCAGTGCCGCTGTCGTCGCCCCGGCCGTCCATGGCCTTCGATCCCGGATCGGCCTTTGCTCCCGGATCGGAGAAGGTACCAGGGCCGCCTGTGTGAAGGCTGCCCTCGGCGTCGCTTCCGCCGGCCGGCGTCTGATCCGCGATGGTCGCCGACGAGCGTGCCCCAGAATCGCCCTTCGCACCACCCGCCGCGCGGCGGACCCGGCCCCCCGAAGGTTCAGCTACCGACGTATCCGCAGCTCCGACCCCGTCACCGTCGCTGGAATCGCCCACCGCGGAGGAATCCGTCACAGCCGCATCGGCGGCGGCCACTGCCCCGGCTCGTCGAGACCGGCTCCCCCGGGCCTTGGCTCCACCCTTCCGGCCACCACCGGTAGCCGGCTCAGCACCCTCCGCCGGGGCCGACTCGCCCCGAGGATCCGCGCCACCCGAAGGGCTTCCGCCCTCCACCGGCGCAGACAAAGGGGCAGAAGCGGGCGAAGGGGTAGAAACAGCCGACACCGCCTCGACAGGCACGGCAGACGCAGGCGCGTCGGCCGCAGACGCGGGCGCGGGCGCGGCAGGCGCAGGCGCAGGCGCGGCAGGCGCAGGCTCGGCAAGCGGGGAGGACGGTGAAGCAGGGGGCGCAGAAGGGCGAGGAGCGGCCAGGCCCCGCACGATGCGGCGGAGCTTGGGGACCCGTTCGTTGACCGCTCGTTCGGCGCCGTGGTCGGTGGGACGGTAGTACTCGGCCTCCACCAGGTCGTCCGGCACGTACTGCTGCGTGACCACGCCCCGGCTGTCGTCGTGGGGATAGCGGTATCCCCGCCCGTGCCCCAACCCCCGCGCCCCGGGATAGTGGGCGTCCCTCAAGTGGGTCGGCACCGGCCCTCCCCGGCCCGCCCGCACGTCCGCCATCGCCTCGCCGATGGCCGTGGTCACGGCGTTCGACTTCGGTGCCGTCGCCATGTGCACCACCGCCTGGGCCAGGTTGAGCTGACACTCCGGCAGGCCGATCGTCTGTACGGCCTGGGACGCCGCCGTCGCCACCAGCAGCGCCTGCGGGTCGGCCATCCCCACGTCCTCGCTCGCGAAGATGACGATGCGCCTCGCGATGAAACGCGGGTCCTCCCCCGCCACCAGCATGCGGGCCAGCCAGTGCAGGGCCGCGTCGGGATCGCTTCCCCGCATGCTCTTGATGAACGCGCTCGTGATGTCGTAGTGCGCGTCCCCGTCACGGTCGTAGCGGATCGCCGCCACGTCGACCGCCTTCTCGGCCATGGCCAGGTCGATCTCCGTGACCTGCTGGGCCGCGGCCGAGCCGGCCGCCGCCTCCAGGGCCGTGAGCGCCTTGCGGACGTCGCCGGACGCGAGACGTACGAAATGGTCCTCGGCCTCGGCACTCAGCGTGACCGCACCGCCCAGTCCTCTTTTGTCGGTGACCGCGCGGCGGAGCAGGCCCCGGACGTCGTCGTCGTCCAGCGCCTGGAGGGTCAGCAGCACGCAGCGGGACAGCAGGGGCGAGATAACCGAGAAATACGGATTTTCGGTCGTGGCCGCCAGCAGCGTGACCGTCCGGTCCTCGACCGCGGCCAGCAGCGAGTCCTGCTGGGTCTTGCTGAAGCGGTGGACCTCGTCGATGAACAGCACCGTCGGCGGTCCGCCGGAGCGGCGTTCGCGGCGGGCCGTGTCGATCACCGCGCGGACGTCCTTGACGCCGGCCGTCAGCGCCGACATGGCGACGAACTTGCGGTTCGTGGCCCCGGCGACCAGGTGGGCGATGGTGGTCTTGCCGGTGCCGGGCGGGCCCCACAGGATCACCGACATGGGGCTGGCCCCGGTGACCAGCTGGCGCAGCGGGGCGCCGGGCGCGAGCAGATGTCCCTGGCCGACCAGCTCGTCGAGGTTCGCCGGGCGCATGCGCACCGGGAGCGGTGAGTCGTCAGCCGGTGGGGTCAGCGCGTCGTTTGACGGCGACGGCGGCGGCGACCCCAGGGAGAAAAGCCCGTCCATTTCCATCGGGAAAGACAGTACCGGCCCGTGGTCGCGCGTCCGAAACGCGCTGCCACGGGCCGGTACGCCAGGTCAGCCGCGGCCGGGGCGACGGCCGTAGAAGCGGCGGCCGCTGCCGCTGCCGGAGCCGGCGCGCGGGCCCGAGCCCACGCCGGCCAGGTAGAGCGCGAGCAGCATCAGGCCGAGCGACGCCATGGTGGGGAAGTTGAACAGGTTGGGGGCGCCGAGGTCGGTCTTGAGCAGGTCGAGAAGGAACCAGATGCCGAAGACTACGGCGGCGGCGATGGCAAGCATGTCTATTTCCTCCGGGGGTGAGAGCGCTGCCATGCAGATACCCCGGTGACGCCGGTCACCAAACTCATAGGACATTCACCGCGCGGGCGATGACCAGCGCCGCCGTCACGAGCGCGATCGCCGATTCGAGGGCCATGGCCGCCTTCGCCCAGCGGGTCAGCGGCAGGGTGTCGGTCGGGCTGAACGCTGTCGCGTTGGTGAAGGCGACGTAGAAGTAGTCGAGGAACCGCGGCTCCCAGTCCTTGGCCACCATGTCGGGTGCGGTCATCGGGGGAAAGAGCAGGTCCGGGTACGGGTCGGTGCCGTGCGCCCGCCTCGCCGGGCCACCGCGGTCGAGCTCCCAGAACCAGACGGCGAAGGTGAGCACGTTGATCAGGTAGATGGCGCTGCCGCCGGCCAGCAGCTGGGCCGCCGAGCCGGTGTCGCGGCCGGTGACGATGGTGTGCACCAGCATGCCCACCGACGACGCCGTGCCGAGGCTGGCCACCGCGATCAGGGTGAGGCTCAGCGTCCGCAGGGCGGGGGTGTCGCGGTGGATGCGGCCGGGGTCGGCCGCGAACAGGACGACGCCGAGGGTCAGCTCGACCGCCGGCAGCAGCCAGTGCGGTCCCAGGGTCAGCTTGGCCGGCAGCGTCCACTGGAGCACGATCATCACGGCGATGGCGGCCGCCGCCGGCCAGCGGTGCTCGCCGCGGGTCCGCCGCCGCCAGGCCGGGCCGAGCGCCTCGGTCAGTTTCTCGATCTCGTCGGGCACACGCCCATCATGCGGCCAGTTTGAACAGCAGGACCGTCTCCCACTTGTGCATGTCCGGCTCTTTGGACGGGTCGGTCATCATCATCTCGAGCCGGCAGCCCCACACCTCGCCGGTCGGTGTGGGCTGCATGTCCCAGGCCAGGCCCCGGTCCTGGGCCCAGCCGAGCAGCCGGGCTGTGACGCCCATCAGCTCGTCGGGGTGCCCGACGTGGGTGAGGGTGGCGTAGCGGCCGGCCGGCAGCGTGTCGACGAACATCGGCGAGGCGATCTCGGTGGGCCCCGAGATCGGGATGCCGGCTTCGACGACGAGGTCGGCCGACATGTCGATCACGCGGTAGCGGAAGAACGGGGCGCCCGCGACCGGCACGCCGCGCTCGGCGAGGCGGGCCAGCATGCCGGGCAGGTGGTCGGCGACCCGGGCGAACTCGGTCATCGTGATCGACTCACGGCGCCCCACGTACGGCTGTTCGCCCAGCTCCACGATCTTCGGCTCCATGAGCCCAGTGTCACAGCACCCGGGGGTCAGCGAAACTCGGAGACGGGCCTCAGGCGCGTACGGAGGATGGACCGGGCCAGTGACGTGTCGAGCTTGACGTCCAGCGGCCGGGGGCCCATGCCGGCCTCGGTGCTCAGGCCGACCGGGACGGCGGACTCGTCGAGGCCGTGGGTGCGGGCGACCAGGCGGCCGAAGTCGGCGCGCGAGATGGCCTCGGGGCCGGCCACGTTGATGACGCCGCTGAAACGCGAGTCGGCCAGCTCCAGGATGGCCGCGGCCAGGTCGGTCACGTGGACCGGGCAGCGGATCTCGTCGGAGAACATGGTGCCCTGACGCCGGCCCTCGGTCACCTCCAGCGCGAACCGCACGTGCTTGCTCTCGTCGGTGCCGGCGATCAGGGAGGTCCGCACGATCACGGCGGCCGGCGAGATCGCGGCCACCGCCGTCTCGGCCGCCGCCTTGGCCGACCCGTACTGCGAGACCGGTGTGGGCGCGTCGGCCTCGGTGTACGGGGACGGGCGCCCGGCGTGCAGCGCGTCCGTGGACACGTGCACGATGCGGGCGCCGATCGCGGCCGCCTCGGCGGCCACGGCGGCACCGCCGTCGGCCAGCACCCGCCAGTCGTTGTCGTGCCCGACACAGTTGACGACCAGGCGGGGCAGCACAGCGGTGACCACCGCGTGCACCGCCTTGCGGTCGGTGACGTCGACCGGCACGTGACCGCCGGCCGCGGTGGTGGCCGTGCCCACCACCGCGTGCCCGGCGGCCCGGGCCTGCCGCACGACCTCACTGCCGAGATATCCCGAGGCTCCGACGATCAATGTGCTCATAGGACGGAACTACCTCAGTTCTCCTCGGCTGACAAGGCTGGCAAGGTCAGTTCGAGCGCTCCACGGGAGCGGCCTGGCCGTCGGTGCCCGGCGTGCCGGCCGCCGGCTTCGGCTTGGCGTCGATGCCGGCCTCGAGGCGCTGCTGCGGGGTGATCGGCGTGGGCGCGGTGGTCAGCGGGTCGTAGCCGCCCCGGGTCTTGGGGAACGCGATGACCTCACGGATCGAGTCGTTGCCGGACAGCAGCATGCAGGTGCGGTCCCAGCCGAGCGCGATGCCGGCGTGCGGCGGCGGGCCGTACTTGAACGCCTCGAGCAGGAAGCCGAACTTGTCCTGCGCCTCCTCGGGCGAGATGCCGAGCAGGTCGAAGACCCGGCTCTGCACGTCGGCCCGGTGGATACGGACGCTGCCGCCACCGATCTCGTTGCCGTTGACGACGATGTCGTACGCGTACGCGAGGGCCTGGTCGGGCGCCTCCTCGAAGCGGTCGATCCACTCGTCGTTGGGCGAGGTGAAGGGGTGGTGGACCGCGGTCCAGCCGCCCTCGTCGGTCTTCTCGAACATGGGGGCGTCGACGACCCAGCAGAACGCCCAGGCCGACTCGTCGATCAGCCCGGAGCGCTTGGCGATCTCGATGCGGGCCGCGCCGAGCAGCTCCTGCGCCTCGCGGCGTTCGGCCGCCGCGGCGAAGAAGATCGCGTCGCCCGGTTTGGCGCCAACGGCGTCGGCGAGTCCGGACAAATGCTCAGAAGACAGATTTTTCGCAACAGGTCCCCGCGCCTCGCCGGTGTCGGCGTCGAGAACGACATACGCGAGACCGCGCGCCCCACGAGCCTTGGCCCAGTCCTGCCAGCCGTCCAGCTCTTTACGGGTCTGCGACGCCCCGCCGGGCATGACGACCGCGCCGACATAGCCGCCCGCGTCGATGGCGCCGGCGAAAACGCGGAAGGAGGTGCCGGAAAGGTAGGAGGTGAGCTCGACCAGCTCGACGCCGTAGCGCAGGTCGGGCTTGTCGGAACCGTAGCGGTTCATCGCGTCGGTCCAGGTGATGCGCGGGATCGGCAGCTGCACCTGGTAGTCGGCCAGCTCACCCCACAGACGGGAGACGATCTCCTCGCCCAGGGAGATGATGTCCTCCTGGGTCACGAAGGACATCTCGATGTCGAGCTGGGTGAACTCGGGCTGCCGGTCGGCCCGGAAGTCCTCGTCGCGGTAGCAGCGCGCGATCTGGTAGTACCGCTCCATGCCGGCCACCATGAGCAGCTGCTTGAACAGCTGCGGCGACTGCGGCAGGGCGTACCACGTGCCGGGCTGGAGCCGCACCGGCACCAGGAAGTCACGCGCGCCCTCGGGGGTCGACCGGGTCAGGGTCGGCGTCTCGATCTCGTTGAAGTCGTGGGCGTGCAGCACCTCGCGGGCGATCTGGTTGGCCCGGCTGCGCAGCCGCAGCGCCTTGGCCGGGCCGGAGCGGCGCAGGTCGAGGTAGCGGTATTTGAGGCGCAGGTCGTCGGACGCGGTGATCGTGTCGTCGACCGGCAGGGGCAGCGGGGCCGCCTCGGAGAGGACGGTCAGCTGCGAGGCGACGACCTCGATCTCACCGGTGGCCAGCTCGGGGTTGGCGTTGCCCTCGGGGCGGGCCGAGACCTCGCCCACGACCAGCACGCAGAACTCGTTGCGCAACGCGTGCGCGTCCTCCTCGCGGAAGACCACCTGGACCACGCCCGAGGCGTCCCGGAGATCGACGAAGATGACACCGCCGTGGTCGCGCCGGCGGGCCACCCACCCGGCGAGGGTCACCGTCGAGCCGGCATCGCTCGCGCGAAGGCTGCCGGCGTTGTGCGTACGGATCACGGGATGCTCTCCTCATCAAGCGGTCAGAACCACCCGCCATTCTGTCAGGTCGTCAGCCCCCGACCTTCCACGAGGTGGCCCGCATGCCCGCCGTGCCGGTGGTGCCGACCTCCGTGATCTCCACCAGTGCCATCGTGGCCGGCGTGCCGGCGGTCAGCACGCAGAGCACGGCCCCCTTGCGGACGGCCACGGTCGCGCCCGGGCCGAGCGGGGCGGTGCGGATGGCGCGTTCGCAGCCGGCGGCGTCGGTGTCGGAGCCTTGCACCTGGGCACCGGCGGTCGCGCCGGGCCCGAGCGTCAGGTTGGGGACGCTGGTGCCGCACCGACTGTCGTACCTCAGATCGCTCGCCTTCTCCTCGGCGTTCGAGCGCGGCTCGTCGAGATCGAGGAAGAGCACGGCCGAGCAGCCCACCTGCACTTTCAAGGGCTCTTGGGCGTACGTCACGTCGTAGCTCCCGCCGGTCGGAGCCGGCGCCGCCGGCGGCTTGCCGGCCACCGCGCGCGCCGCCTGCGAGGATCGCCAGGCGACGAAGACGGCGACCGCGGCCACATTCAGCGCGAACAGGGCGACGCCGGCGACCACCAGCAGTGCCCAGTTCCGGCGCGGCTTGGGCTTACGGTCGCCGAGTTTCTCGGTCGGCCCGTCGGGGATGCCCGTGCTCTGATTGATCTGGTACGGGTCGCGCGGCTTCGACGGGTTGTTGTTTGACGCGCGGAAGACAGACATCGAGCGGGCTCCCATCGGGGCGGGCAAACCGGGTGTTTCCGACACTAGGCGCGGAGATCATCCGGCCCCATCCCTCGACGTGGGGACTGACAGCCCCCGCATCACCCCGCCATAGAATGGCCAGGTGGCGACCGAGTCCCGCGTGCCCGATCACATCGACCGGCAGATCCTCCACGCGCTGCACCTCTCGCCGCGCGCCCCGTTCGCCCGCGTCGCCGCGGTGATCGGTGTGTCCGAGCAGACCGTGGCCCGGCGCTATCAGCGGATGCGCGGCACCGGCGTCGTGCGGGTGCTGGCCCGCCCCGACCCGTCGAAGATGCCCGGCACCACGTATTGGACGTTGCGCATCGGCTGCCGCCCGGGCACGGCCCCGGCGCTGGCCGACGCGCTGGCCCGGCGCGGCGACACCGCCTGGATCAGCATCGGCGCGGGCGGCGCCGAGATCACGTGTTCGGCGATCGTCTCGGCCGGCCAGGGCGGCCTGTTGCACCACCTGCCCCGGGCCTCCAACGTGCTCGCCTTCAGCGCACACCAGATCCTGCATCGCTTCGCCGGCCGGGGCGAGGTCGACTGGGTCGCCACCGGCCACGAGCTCGACGCCGATCAGCAGGCCACCCTGATCGAGGGCGCGACAGTGCTGGGTCACGCCGCCCCCCTCGACTCGGACGCCCGCATCGAGCCGGCCGATCAGCCGCTGCTCGACGCGCTGGCCCGTGACGGGCGGGCCAGCTGGGCGTCGCTGGCCGCGGCCACCGGGTGGACGCAGCGCCAGGTCGCGCAGCGGGTGGCCGTGCTGACCGGCAACGGCGCCATCTTCTTCGACCTCGACGTGGCGGACACCGCGATCGGCATCCTGGCCTCGGCCAACCTGTGGTTCACGGTCGCGCCGGCCCACCTGGCCGAGGTGGGGGCCCGGCTGGCCGATCACCACCAGCTGTCGTTCGCGGCCGCGGTCACCGGCTCGGCCAACCTGATGGCCGCCGCCCGCTGCCGCGACGCCGCCGCCCTCTACCGCTACCTGACCACCGAGGTGGCCGCCATCGACGGCATACACAGCGTCGAGACCGTCCCCCAGCTGACCCGGGTCAAGCAGGCCCACTTCCTGATCGAGAACGGCATGATCCGCGACACCTACGCCTGAGGCGCCGGCCAGGTCACCACCATGGCGACCCCAGGGTCACGGGCCTCGGCGACCACCCGGCCGCCGTGCGCCTCGGTGAGGCTGCGCACGATCCACAGGCCGAGCCCGATGCCGTCGGGGCCGCCCACGGCGAACCGGCCGAACAGACGTGGCCGGAGGGCTTCCGGGATGCCCGCGCCGTGGTCGCGGATCTCCAGCCGGTCGGTGCCGCCGTCACGGGTGAGCTCGACGATCACCGGCGGCCGGCCGTAGCGCAGGGCGTTGCCGACCAGGTTGACGACGATCTGCTCGAATCGCTGCGGGTCGACGTAGATCTTCAGATCGTCGTCGATCCGCACCGTCACGTCCTTGCCGCTGGTGTACGACACCGCCTCCCGCACGAGCGGCCCGGCCGGGGTCAGCTGCCGGTCGAGGCGCAGGTGGCCGGAGCTGTCGATGCGCTGCACGTCGAGCAGCCCGTCGGCCAGCCGCCGGATGCGGGCGGCCTGCCGGATGCCGGCGCCGATCATCCGCGCCTCGTCCGGTGAGGCGTTCTCGCCCAGTTCCTCGAGCACGATCTGCAGCGTGGCCAGCGGCGAGCGGACGTCGTGGGCCAGGGTGCTCATCATGGCCGACTGCCATGTCTCGATGCGGGCCAGCCGTTCGCGGTCCTCACGCAGGTGGCGGGCCTGCGCCTCGACCAGCAGGGCGATCGCCACGGCGACCGGGAGCAGGACGAGGGCGCTGCTGAGCACCTCCGGGGGACGGTTGGTCAGGATCAGCGGCAGCAGGTAGGCCACTCCGGCCGGCGCCGCGTAGGCCAGCAGGATCCACCGGGGGAAATGCAGCGCCGCCCAGGTGTAGAGCAGCACCAGGAACGGCCCGGTGCCGGCCGCGACCCCACCGAACGACCAGGTGGACAGGCCGAGGACGGCGAACCCGGCCAGGCCGAGCAGGGCCGGCGACTCGGGCCGCAGCCGGTCCCAGGGCAGCAGGAGCCCGGCGAAGCACAGCGCGAAGTCCAGCACGGCGACGAGCAGCAGCCGGGACGCGGCGCCGGCCTCGCTCGGAATCCCGACCAGGGCCAGCGTGCCGGCCAGCAGGAAGAGCATCGCCGCCTGCCGGGCCGCGGTGCGCGCCCCGGTCCCCAACAGGTTAAAAGGTACTTTTCGGGTGATGCATTCCAGAATAGGCGGCCAGCGTCGCCACCGCGGGCGACAGGCTCGCGTCGCTGATGTTGCCGTAGCCCAGGACCAGACCGGGCGGCCCCGGCGCGACCCGGTAGTCGGCCAGCGTCATCACGTCGACACCGGCCGCCCGGGCGGCGGCGGCCACGGCGGCCTCGTCGAGGCCGGGCCAGGAGCAGACCACGTGCAGGCCGGCCGCCACGCCCTGGGCCGTCGCCGCCGGCAGGTGCCGGGCCAGCGCGGCGATCAGGAGGTCGCGGCGGGCCCGGTAGCGCTGGCGGGCCCGGTGCAGGTGGCGGTCGTAGCGCCCGGCGGAGACGAACGAGGCGAAGGCCGCCTGGTCGATGGCGGGCGGTCCGGCGCCGGCCGCCATCGCCGTACGCCAGCGGGCCGGCGCCACGGCCCAGCCGAGACCGACCGCCGGGGCCAGGGTCTTGTGAGCCGAGCCGGCCAGCACCACCCGCTCGGGGTCGAGGCCCTGGAGGCAGCCGACCGGCCTGCGGTCGTAGCGGAACTCGCTGTCGTACTCGTCCTCCACGATCACCCCGTCGACCGCCCGGGCCCAGTCGATCAGGGCCGACCGGCGCTCCGGCGCGAGCACCACCCCCGTCGGGAACTGGTGCGCCGGGGACAGGAGCACCGCCCGTACACCCGAAGGAAGCTCGGCCACCCGCAAGCCGCAAGCGTCGACCGGGACCGGCACGGGCCGAAGGCCCGAGGCCGTGGCCACCTCGCGCAACGCGCCCCAGCCCGGATCCTCGACCGCTATCTCGCGATGCCCCTCGGCGGCCAGCGCGCGGCAGAGGCGCCCGGCCGCGTCGCGGATGCCGCCGCCGACGATGACCGACTCGGCCGTGGCTACAGCGCCCCGCGCGCGGGTCAGATAGTCGGCGAGGACAGCGCGCAGGCCGGGGTCACCGCCGGCCGGCGGAAAACCCAGGTCGGTCGTGGCGGCCGCACGCGCGAGGGCGTCCGCCCATTGTCGGCGCGGGAAGAACCGCAGATCCGGCAAACCGGGCGCCAAGTCGAAGCGAGCGCGGATCGTGGCCGGGATCGATGCGCTGCTGATCTCAGGGCCGCCGGGCGACCAGCGCACCCGCGTGGCCGAACCGGTGCGGCCGTGCAGGTAGCCCTCGGTCGTGAGCTGCGCGTAGGCCTGCGTGACGACCCAGCGCGAACAGCCGAGCGAGGTGGCCAGCACGCGGCTCGGCGGCAGCGCCGCGCCCGAGCCGACCCGCCCGGACCGGATCGCCTCACGCAGCGCGCCGGCCAGAGCCACGTGCCGCGGACCCGGGCCGGAGAGGTCGAGAAGGGTCTCCCAGGCGAAATTGGTACGGGATTCGGCCATCGAATCGGATCGTACCGACGGACCGATCCGGCCGTAGGGTCGCATCATGCGTTATCGATTCCTGGGCCGCACGTCACTGGCGGTCAGTGAGCTCTGCCTCGGCGCCATGACCTTCGGGCGCGAGAGCGGTGAGGAGCTCAGCGTCCGCATGCTCGACCGGTTCGCCGAGGCCGGCGGGACGTTCCTCGACACGTCCGACGCCTACTCGGCCGGGCGGTCGGAGGAGATCGTTGGCCGCTGGCTCAAGGGACAGGATCGGGCCGACTGGGTGATCTCCACGAAGGTGCGGTGGGGTCCCGGCGGCAACCGCGAGGGCCTCGGCCGCAAGCACGTCCTGGACGCGGTCGACGGCAGCCTGCGGCG
The DNA here is from genome assembly GCF_050956135.1 of Actinoplanes sp. CA-131856. Lineage (GTDB taxonomy): Bacteria > Actinomycetota > Actinomycetes > Mycobacteriales > Micromonosporaceae > Actinoplanes. Next base: position 8,131,546 of record NZ_CP191849.1, read on the forward strand.
GCTCGGCACCGACCACATCGACCTCTACCACGTGCACGGCTGGGATCCGGCGGCGCCGGTCGAGGAGACCGTGCGCACCCTCGACCTGCTGGTCACCAGCGGCAAGGTGCGCTATCTGGCGGTCAGCAACTGGGCCGCCTGGCAGATCCAGAAGGCGCTCGGGGTGGCCGGCCAGCGCGGCTGGGAGCCGTTCGTGGCCGTCCAGCCGCGCTACAACCTGCTCGACCGCGAGTTCGAGTGGGAGCTCGGGCCGCAGGCCGCCGCGGAGGGGCTCGGCGTGCTGCCGTGGAGCCCGCTGCGCGGCGGCTGGCTGACCGGCCGGTACGTCCGTGGCGGAACCTTCGAAGCGGGCAGCCGGCTCGGCCAGGCCGAGACCGAGAACTGGGGCGAACGCTGGTCGGTCTACGACAACGACCGCACCTGGCGGATCCTCGGCGAGCTGGCCGACGTGGCACGTGAGGCCGGCCGGACCCAGGCTCAGGTCGCGCTGAACTGGCTGCTCCAGCGGCCCACGGTCACCGCGCCCATCATCGGGGCCCGCGACCTGGACCAGCTGGAGGCCAACCTCGGCGCCGCCGGCTGGGATCTCGATCCCGCGCTCACCGACCGGCTCACGGCGGTCACCGAGACGAGCCCCTTGCCTTATCCGTACGACGTCCTCGCCGGCAGCAACCGCACGCTCGGCTAACCGACGGCGACGGTCTCGGGCTGCGCCTGGGTGCGCTTCACCGGTCGTACGAGCAGGAAGACCGCAAGCGCACCGACCAGACCGACCCCGGCCGAAAGCCAGAAGCCGGCGTCCAGTCCGGCCGCGGCGGCAACGGGGGAGCCGCCGCGGCCGGACGCCAGAGCGTGCGCGGCCGCCGAGTCACCGCCCAGCGACGACGTGGCGCGGGACAGGAACAACGCGCCCACCGCGGCCACACCGATCGCGTAGCCGAGCTGGCGGGCCGTGTTCAGCGCGCCCGCCGCCATGCCGCCCCGGTGCGGGGGCACGGCCGCCATGCCCGACTCGGCCAGATTCGGCATGACCAGGCCGACGCCGAGGCCGACCAGCGCGTAGCCGGGCAGCAGCGACGGCCAGCTCGAACCCTGGTCGAGCAGGAGGGCGCCCAGGGCGGCCCCGGCCGCGATCAGCAGCATGCCGGTGCCGATCAGCACGCGCGGCGAACGGCCGTGCAGCTTGGCCCCGGCCACCCCGGAGACGACCAGCGAGAGCAGGCCCATGGGCAGGGCGGTCAGGCCGGCCTGCAACGGCGTCAGCCCGACCAGCGATTGAAGCCAGATCGAGGTGTACGTCAAAATCGCGAACCCGGCGAAGTTGACCAGCAGAGCCGCGATCAGGATGCCGGCGAACGACCGGTTGCGCAGCAGCCGCAGATCGAACATGGCGTGCGGGCTGCGCAGCTCGATCGCCACGAACCCGGCCAGGGCCACCACGGCCACCGCGAACAGCCACCACGACCAGCCGTGCTCGTTGGCCCGGATCACGGTCAACGTCAGCGCGGTCGCCGCGACCGTGAAGGCGGCGGTGCCGGCGAAGTCGAAGCGGCCCTTGCGGGCGGCCCCGTCCGGCTTGAGCACGAACTTGCACAGCAGCAGCGCCGCGACGCTGATCGGCAGGTTCACCAGGAAGATCCAGCGCCAGTTCAGCGCGTCGGTGAGCAGACCGCCGAGCACCGGGCCGATCGCCGCGGCGGCGCCCGAGACGCCACCCCAGACGCCGTACGCGACCCCGCGCTCCCGGCCCTGATAGGCGCTGTTGAGCAGGGCGAACGTGGTGGTGAACATGGCCGCCGCGCCGACGCCCTGCACCACCCGGGCCGCGATCAGCAGCCCGTCGTTGGTGGCCAGGCCGCAGGCGAGCGACGAGAGCGCGAACAGGGCCAGGCCGGCCGCGTAGAGCCGGCGGTGCCCGATCCGGTCGGCCAGGGCTCCGGCCCCGAGCAGCAGGACGGCCAGCGCGAGCGCGTAGCCGTCGATCACCCACTGCAGGTTGCCGAACGTGGAGTGCAGGTCGGCGGCCATCCGCGGCAGGGCCACGTTCACGATGGTCACGTCGATGAGCAGCATGAAGGTGCCGAGGCAGACGGTCACCAGGGGCCACCACTTACGCATTACGGGTTCCTTTCGTCCCCCCAACGGTGACCTCCGCGTGTTGTTTTCTTACAACCAGAGCCGCTCGACCTGCCACTTCCGCCGTTTTCTCAGTCGGCTGACTCGGATCCTCCGTCGACGAACCATTCGTCGCGCAAAACCGGCACGACCTTACTGGCGCCGAGGGCCGCCGCCACCGTCACATCACCCTCGAAGCCGTTGTTGCGCAACTCCCGCCCACTCACCGACTCGTGCAGCTCCTCGCCCAGCCGGTCGGCCACCCCGCGATACGCGGCCACGGCGGTGGCCGCCTCGGGCGACAAGCCCTCCTGCTTGAGCCCGTCGAGGAAGGCGCCCGCACCCCACAGATCCTCGACCGCCGGGCGCAGCGACCCGTCCGGCCACCGCTCTCCCGCCGCCACCACCGCCACCGGCCGGTCACCGCAGCGCAGCCGCACCCATTCGGCGGCCGCGGCCGCGTTGCGCAGGCAGACGCCGACCACGGTGGCGCCGGCGTCGGCCATCCGCGCCGAGATGGCCGACCCGTTCGGCGACGGCAGCACCAGCCGGTCGATCTTCGCCGCCTTCAGGTCGGTGCGCAGGATGCTCTCCGGCGACAGCGTGATCTGCCCCGGGCCCGCCTGCGAGCGGAACACGGCCAGCGCCGCCCCGTTGCGCCGGGCCACCGCCACCGCCGAGTCGTCCCGCCAGCGATAGGGCAGCACGCTGATCCCCTGCTCCACCGCCACGGTCAGCGTCGTCGTGAACGACAGCACGTCGACCACCGCCACGAACGCCACATCGGGCGCCACGGCATCGGCGCCCACCGGCCCCCAGTCGAACCGAACCCGGTAACCGCCTTGCCCGTCCGAAGTCTTCATTCCGCTAAAAATAGGTCTCCAGGACGTCCACCACGCGACGATCCTCGTCGATGACCGGGATGTGCCGCCATTTGTCGAAAGCCGTGCAGGGATGGGAAATCCCGAACCGGACGAGGTCGCCCGGCTGGAGGTTCCCGGCGGCCAGATAGGTGTGGTGGTCGTTGAGCTTGGTGACCTCGACGCCGGTGGTGGCCGCGGACGACCCGTCCACCCGGCGGATCTCCATGGGCACCGGTAGCCCCTCGTCGAACGGGGCGTCCCGCTTGCCCATGCCGACCAGGGCCAGCCCCGGCTCCGGCGTGGAGGTGACCTGGGCCCAGATCTCCAGGGCGGCGGCCAGCGGCCCCTCGGCGGGCACGCGCAGGAAGGGGGTGCGCTCCCGGTAGAAGCCGTCATCGTGGGTGACCGAGGCGCCGCTGCGCAGCACCAGCCGGGCCCCCTTGACCGGGGCCAGCCGGTCGATCACCCGGTCGAACCATGCGCTGCCACCGGCCGACACGATCGGCTCGGGTTTCAATAATCCGGCCGCCCGGAGCCGTTCGACGCCGGCCACGAACAGGTCGAGGAAGTCGTCCACTTCCTGCTCGGTCTTGAGCTGACCCTCGTACGCCGTCACGCCCACCAACTCGACCCCATCGGCGGCGACGGCGGCGCGGGCGACGGCCTCGAGCTCGTCGAGGGTCCGCACGCCCGTACGCCCGTGGGCGTGACCGAGCTCGACCAGGACCTTGCCGGTCGCGGCGGCGACACCCTCCCGGGAGTCGACCTGGAAGTAGATGTCGGGCTCGCCGGCCAGCCAGCGCAGGGCGACCGGGTCGAGCACCTGGTTGGCGATGAAGATGCGCCGGACACCGAGCCGGCGCAGGACGAGCGCCTGGTTGGCGGTGGCCACGGTCATGCCCCAGGCGCCCGCGGCGAGCTGCGCGGCGAGCAGCCCCGGAGCCATCGTCGTCTTGGCGTGCGGGGCGAAATCCCAGCCGTGCCGCCGGCAGTAGGCGGCCATGGTGGCGATGTTGGCCTCGGCCGCCGCCCGGCGAAGGACGAGGACGGGCCAGGTGAGCACGCCGTCGAAGAGCCCCGGCTTGTCCCGCGCGAAGTCGGCGGCGGTGCGCTCACCGTCCGGCAGCCAGAAACCCTTGCTGCGCCAGTCGACTGTGACCTCAGGAACGTTCACCGAAACCCCCGTCCAGTTGTGGGGTCGGCTCGAGCGCGTTCAACAGGGCGACGAGGCGCTTCTCCTCCCCGATGAAATGCGTTTCCAGGACGGCGGTGACGCCGTCCAGCTCTTCGGGCGTCATGTCGTCCCGCACCATGCCGGCGATGATCTCGTGATCACGGGCCAGGCCGTCGAGGAAGTCACGCAGCTCCGGATGCCGCCCGGCGAGAAAAGGGAAGACGACGGCGTCCTCGCCGGTGTGGTGCCGGGTGAGAGCGGCACAGAAGGCCCTGCCGTCGTGGCCGTCGTGCACGGCGTCGAGCATCTCGAGAAGATGGTGATGGCAGGCGATGAGCCGATTGCCGTACGAGCGAAGGCTTGCCAGTTCCGAGTTGTCCACGGAGTTCCCATGGTCCGGCGCCTCCATGCCCACGGCGGTCTCTTTGCCGGGCGCACCGCGACGCTGCCGAGAGCCTACCAACGATTCGTGTCGTACCCCTGTGGTCCGGGCCGCCGTCAGCTGCGGGTGACTGCCGGCCGAACAGCGCCGTCCGGGTCGGCCGGGGCGCGGAGGCGGGTGTAGGCGGCCAGGCCGCAGACGGCGAAGCCGAGGGCGTTGGCCACGCCGTGGGTGGCGGCCATCCAGGCCAGGGACGGGTGAGGGAGGCCGGTGGCCTCGCCCAGGGCCCAGCTCACGGCGAGCACCATCGAGGCGGCCAGAACGAGCGCGGAGGTGGCCAGAAGGGTCGCGGTGAGGCGGTCGGCCACTTGGGTGCGGGCGTGGCGCCAGGTGGACCAGCCCATCGCCCACATGCCGGCGGTGAGAAGCAAGGCGCCCGCGAGCTCGACGAACTCGCTGGTGAAGTAGCCGGCCAACACCAGCAGCGTGCCCGCCGGAACGGTGAGAATGGCCGCGTCGGCGAGGCGGCCGGGCGCCAGGCGGCGGTGAAGGCCGGCGATCAGCGCGGCGGCGAAACCAGCGAAGTGGAAGTGGGCCACGGTCAGCGTCAGCACGCCCAGCTCGAAACCGAACAGCCGGTGGCCGGCCCGCTCAGCGACCAGCGAACCGGCCGCGATCGCCGGCCCGGCCAGCGCGGTCATCAGAGCGATCCGCTCCCGCCAGTCACCCGGCCGCTCCGGCGGCCCGGCAACCGGCTGACCGGCAACCGGTTGACCTGGACGGCCTTCGACCAGCTGACCGGGACGGCCTTCGACCGGCTGGCCTGGACGGCATTTGACCGGCTGACCTTGACGGGTAGGAACTGGCCCTGCGACCGAGTCGATGTCGGGCTGCCGCCGAAGGCCTTCCCGAGCAAGCGCTGCCGCCGCTAGGGCGTAGACGATCGCGAGTCCCGTTGATATCGGTCCGCGCGGGAGCCACAGACTCGCCGCGCCCGCGAGCGCCGCGATGGGCCATGGCCGGGTCACGGCGCCGCCGATACCGGCGAGGCGGAGGCCGATCGGCACGACGATCACCATGCCGATCGTGATGAGCGCGTTGACCAGGACCCACACCACAGCCTCCCCAAATTGAACGTGTTCAACTATAAGGCGCGGGCGCGAGGTTGGGCATGGCTGCGGGAGGAGGGAGGCGAGGAGGGCCGTAGTGAGGGAGGCCAGAAGGGGCCGTGGGGAGGGAGGACAGGGCCGCGGGGAGGGAGGACAGGGCCGCGGGGAGGGAGGCCAGGGCCGCGGGGAGGGCGTGGGGAGGGCCGCGAGGAGGCGGTGGGAAGTGTGGCGTCAGTCGACGGCGGGGAGGTTGGCTGTCATCTCGGCCAGGTGGGCCAGGCGGTCGGGCAAGGTGCTCGGACTTCCGGGGGCGTCGGGGCGGGCGTCCCACGGGCGCGGGCCGGTCAACGGGCGGTAGTTGACGCCCAGGGCGTCCAAGCGGGACAAGTGGGCCGGTAGGCGGGTGGTGAAGGACTCGTAGGACTGAGGACCCCACAGCGTCTCGGCCAGGGCGCACAGGCGCGGGTAGGTCATGTAATCGACCCGGCGGGCGTTCTCCATGTGTTCGGTCCAGATGTTGGCCTGGCCGCCCAGGACGTGAGCCGCTTCGACGCCGGTCAGGGCGGGTGGGAGGGGATTGAAGTTGTAGACGTCCTCCAGGGTCAGGAGGGTGCCCACGGGAGTGGGCTCGCCCGGGTCGTCGGACTGGCGGTAGTCCAAGTAGACGGAGATGTCAGGGCAGGCGACCACGTCGTGACCCAGGCGGGCGGCGACAGTGGTGGGGCGCGGGCCTCGCCAGGCCGCCACCACCGCGTGGGGTGGGGCTCCCCCGGTCAGGATCTCGTCCCAGCCGAAGAGGCGGCGGCCTCGCCTCGCCAAATGGGTGGCCATCTGGGCGGTGAACCACGGCTGCACGTTCGCCAGGCCCAGTCGGGTGGCCAAAGGGCCGCCGGCCCACTCGTCGGGTGGGCACTCGTCGCCGCCTATGCCGATCAGCTCGGACGGGAAGATGTCGCACACGTGGTCGAGGACGTGACGGCAGAACTCCATCGCCTCGTCGCCGAGGTTGAGGACGTGGGAGGAGATGCCCCACGTGGTTCGGACGCCGCCTTGAAAGCCGTTTCCCAGCTTGGGGTACGCCGCCACGGCCGCCTGCATGTGGCCAGGCATGTCGATCTCGGGCACGACGGTCATGTGCAGGCCGGCCGCGTAGGCGACGATCTCACGGAGGTCGTCCGTCGTGTAGAAACCGCCGTGCGGGCGGCCGTCGTCCCGGGCGTGGACGCGGGCGCCCAGCATCGACGACGGGCGCCAGGCGCCGACCGTCGTCAGGCGCGGCCAGCCGGGGATCTCGACGCGCCAGCCCTGGTCGTCCGTGAGGTGCAGGTGCAGGACGTTCAGCTTGTGGAATGCGGCCAGGTCGAGGAAGCGCAGCACGTCCGGCACCGGCATGAAGTGGCGGGCCACGTCGAGCATCACGCCGCGCCACGCGAACCGGGGCTGATCGGTGATGGTCACGGCGGGAACGTTCCAGTCGACGTCGCCGGCCCGGCGCAGAGCGGCCGCCGGGAGCAGTTGCCGCAGCGTCTGTGCACCGCGGAACACGCCCGCGGCCGACCCGCCGACGATCTCCAATGAGGTGGGGGTGCACGTCAGGGCGTACCCCTCAAGCGGTGAGAAGGAGGAGACGCGCAGCGTGACGCCGCCTCGCCCAGGCGGGAGTGGGCAGCGCAGAGCGCCGCGAAGCCAGGTGGCCACGCTCTCCAGACCGGGCCCGGCGTCGAGCGGGACGGCCGGATTTAGGTGGAAGAAGCCGTCGTTACGGGTGATAGACACCGGCTGCGGAATCATCGCTTATTACAGTATGCGAGTGACGTACGACCTGCTCCTGAGCGGGGGCGAGCCGTTCGATGTGGCGGTGACCGATGGGGTGATCGCGGCGGTGGGCACGAACCTGCCGCGGGATGCCCGCACGATTGTGGACGTCAGCGGCAAGCTGGTCACGCCGGGACTGATCGATCTGCACACTCATGTCGGGCCGGGATATTGGGGCATCTCCCCCGACGCCGTGGCCTGGTACACGGGCGTGACGACGTGGGTCGACGCGGGATCGACCGGCGCTTACACGTTGCCAACCAATCTATTCAATACATTTGATGTCCGGGTTCCTTTGTTGCTGAACATCTCCGCGGTGGGGCTTTCCGGGCGTACGGGCGAAGGCCGTGACCTGGACAACTGCGACGTCGAACTGGCCGTCGACACGGTGCACGCGCACCGCGAGACGATCCGTGGCATCAAGGTGCGCGTCGACCGGGACACCGTGGGCGACAACGGGGTCGAACCGTTGCGGCGCGCGCTGGCCGTCGGTGAGCGGTGCCGGCTGCCGGTGATGGTCCACATCGGGACCACGCCGCCCGTCCTCGACGAGGTGCTCGACCTGCTGCGGCCGGGCGATATCGTCACGCACTGCTCCAGCGGGATCGCCGAGCCGCTCGGGCCGGCGGTCAAGGCGGCCTTCGGGCGCGAGGTCCGGTTCGACATCGGGCACGGGTCGGGCGGGTTCGCCTTCGACGTGCTGGAGCGGCAGCTCGACGCCGGCATCATCCCGGACACGGTCTCCACCGACCTGCACTGCCGGTCGGTGCACGGCCCGGTCTTCGACCTGCCGACCACGATGGCCAAGATGCTCGCCGTCGGGATGGCCCTGCCCGACGTGCTGGCGATGGCGACGACCCGCCCGGCCGAGATCCTGGGCCTGCCCGGCGGCACCCTGACCCCGGGCTCGCCGGCCGACCTGGCCGTCTTCGAGGTCCGCGACGAGGAACACGAGGTCGTCGACTCCCACCGGCAGGTCCGCCGGGCCCCGGTGCGCCTGGTGAACACGGCGACCTACGTGGCCGGACGGCTGCTGCGGCCCCGGCTGCCGGAACCACCGGCCCCCTGGGTCCCGTTGACCGATGCCCAGCGCGCGGCGCTCGACCGGCGGGAGCAAGATCTTCGGGAGATGCTCGCCGCGCCGCTGGTCGGTGTGGACGGGCTGGCCGAGCAGTTTCCGCGAACATCCGAGAGGGACATCTGATGCCCAAGCGCGCAGTCAACACCGACAAGGCGGGCCCGGTCGGCGGGCCGTACTCGCAGGCGGTCGTCGCCGGCGACTTCATCTACCTGGCCGGGGCGATCCCGTCGCTGGCCGACGGCACCCGGGTCACCGGCAGCTTCGCCGAGCAGGCGCACGCGGCGTTCCGCAACCTGGCCACGGTCGCCGAGGCGGCCGGCGGAAGCCTCGACCAAGCGGTGCGGCTGGGCGTCTACCTGCGCGACTTCGACGACTTCGCGGAGATGAACGAGATCTACAAGGAGTACGTCACCAGCTCGGTCCCGCCCGTGCGGACCAGCCTGCCGGTGCCGCTGGTCGGCTTCGACATCGAGATCGACGCGGTGCTCTACATCGGGGCCTGAGCGCGTTTACCCGCCTCGTGTGCGCGAGCCTGGTTTGATCACCTTGGAGGCTCGCGCCACGAACGGGTAACACGAGCGAAACGTCGGGCTGCGAGGCTCGCGGAGCGCTATCCGGGGAGGTCCCTTGTTCCTCAGCCAGCACGAGCAGGAGCGGCTGCTCATCCACGTCGCCGCCGACGTGGCACACAAGCGCCGGGAACGGGGTCTCAAGCTCAACCACCCCGAGGCCACGGCGATCATCACGGCGTTCCTGCTCGAAGGGGCGCGCGACGGCCGCACGGTGGCCGACCTGATGGACGCGGGACGGCGGGTGCTCACCCGCGACGACGTGATGCCGGGCGTGCCCGAGATGCTGGGCGAGGTCCAGGTCGAGGCGACGTTCCCGGACGGCACGAAGCTGGTCACCGTCCACGGGCCGATCGCATGATCCCGGGCGAGATCATCCACGGCGACGGCGACATCGAGATCAATTCCGGCCGTACGCCCATAGCCCTGACCGTCCGCAACACAGGCGACCGCCCCGTGCAGGTCGGTTCCCACTTCCACTTCGCCGAGTCGAACGAGGCCCTGGACTTCGACCGCACAGCCGCCTGGGGCCACCGCCTGGCCGTCCCGGCCGGCACGTCGGTCCGCTTCGAGCCGGGCATGCCCCGAGACGTCTCCCTGGTCCCCTTGGCCGGCGCTCGCGTAGTCCCCGGCCTGCGCGGCCTCGCCGCCGGCCCCCTGGACGGGTCTCCCCCCACCACGTCGTCCGCCGGCTCACCTCCCACGCCCCCTGCCGGCAGCTCATCCGCCCCCGGGCCGCAGGACGGCGCGGGCTCGCTGGGCGGCGCCGCGACTTCTCCCACCCCGCCCAGCCCGCCCTCCTTTTCCGACATTTCCGGTTTATCGCCTTCGTCGGGCGAGTGGGAGAACGGGAGCTCACGATGATCAGCGCCTCGCCGGCCGGACCTCAGCCGGTCCGCCTCGACCGTGGGCGTTATGCGGCGCTCTACGGGCCTACCACCGGCGACCGGATCCGGCTCGCCGACACCAATCTGCTCATCGAGGTCGAGGAGGATCGCAGCGCCGGCCCCCGGCCCGGCGACGAGGTCGTCTTCGGTGGTGGCAAGGTGATCCGCGAGTCGATGGGGCAGTCGCGGGCCACCCGGGCCGAAGGCTCCCCCGACACGGTCATCACCGGCGCCGTCGTGCTCGACCACTGGGGCGTCGTCAAGGCCGACATCGGCATCCGCGACGGGCGGATCGTCGCGCTCGGCAAGGCCGGCAACCCGGACACCATGGACGGCGTCCACCCCGACCTGGTCATCGGGCCCGGCACCGAGATCATCGCCGGCAACGGCAAGATCCTCACGGCGGGCGCCATCGACAGCCATGTGCACCTGATCAGCCCGACCGTCCTGGACACCGCCATCGCCGCCGGCATCACCTCGATCATCGGCGGCGGCACCGGACCGGCCGAGGGCACCAAGGCCACCACGGTCACCCCGAACGCCTGGTACCTCGCGCGAATGCTCGAGGCCGTGGATACGTACCCCATCAATGTCCTGCTCCTGGGCAAGGGCAACACCATGTCGGCCGAGTCGATGTGGGAGCAGTTGAGGGGTGGCGCCGGGGGTTTCAAACTCCACGAGGACTGGGGCACGACGCCCGCCGTGATCGACGCCTGCCTGAAGGTCTGCGACGCCTCCGGCGTGCAGGCGGCGATCCACACCGACACGCTGAACGAGGCCGGCTTCGTCGAGGAGACGCTGCGCGCCATCGGCGGCCGGTCGATCCACGCCTATCACACCGAGGGCGCCGGCGGCGGCCACGCGCCCGACATCATCACCGTCGCCGGGCAGCCCAACATCCTGCCGTCGTCGACCAACCCGACCCGGCCCTACACCCGCAACACCCTCAGCGAGCACCTGGACATGCTGATGGTCTGCCACCACCTGAACGCGGCCGTGCCCGAGGACCTGGCGTTCGCCGAGAGCCGCATCCGCCCGTCCACCATGGCCGCCGAGGACCTGCTGCACGACCTGGGCGCCATCTCGATGATCGGCTCCGACTCGCAGGCCATGGGCCGCGTCGGCGAGGTCGTCATGCGCACCTGGCAGACCGCCCACGTGATGAAGGCCCGCCGCGGCGCCCTGCCCGGCGACGGCCCGGCCGACAACAACCGGGCCCGCCGCTACGTGGCGAAATATACGATCTGCCCGGCCGTGGCCCACGGCATGTCCGGGGAGGTCGGTTCGGTCGAGCCGGGGAAACTGGCCGATCTGGTTCTCTGGGATCCCGCTTTCTTCGGCGTACGTCCGGCGCTGGTCATCAAGGGCGGCATGATCGCCTATGCGCAGATGGGCGACGCGAACGCTTCGATCCCCACTCCACAGCCGATGCTGCCACGACCGATGTTCGGCTCGTACGGCGTAGTTCCGGCCCAGACGTCATTGGCTTTCGTGGCGCCGGCCGCCATCGACGCGATGCTGACCGACCGGATCGGCGTGAAGCGGTCCTTCGCCCCGGTGGCCGACACCCGCCACGTCACGAAGGCCGACATGCCGTTGAACGACGCCCTCCCCCACATCGAGGTGGACGCCGACACGTTCGAGGTCAAGGTAGACGGCGAGATCATCGACCCCGACCCGGTGACCGAGCTGCCGATGGCCCAGCGCTACTTCCTCTTCTGACATGCGACAGGTCCGGCATTCCCGACTTGCGGCGGCGAGCGGAGGCGCGCGGTGAGCCTCGCGACGCTCCTCCTGCTGGCCGACGGCCGTCTCCCCTCGGGCGGCCACGCCCATTCCGGCGGCTTGGAGGCACAGGTGGCAGCCGCCCGCGTCCGCGACCTCGACGACTTGAGCGGCTTCCTCCGCGGAAAGCTGGCCACCGCGGGCGTGGTCGCCGCCGCTTTCGCGGCCGCCGCCTGCCACCGCGCGCCCGGCACGCCGCCGCCAATCAGCCTCCCGCACGCCGCACCGCCGCCAACCCACCCCGCGCACGGCGCACCGCCATCAACCCGCCCCGCGCACGCCGCACCGCCACCAACCCACCCCGCGCACGCCGCACCGCCACCAACCCACCCCGCGCACGCCGCACCGCCGCCAAACCGCCCCTTTGCGCCGGATATTTCGGACTTGGACCGTGGGCTTGATGCTCGTACGCCGTCGCCGGGCCTTCGGAAAGCGTCGCGGGCCCAAGGGCGGGCGCTTCTGCGGGCCGGCCGGGCGATGTGGGCCGTTCCCGAGATCGGGCGGGAACCGCACCAGCCGATCGCGCTCGGTGTGCTGGCGCGGGCCGCCGGGCTGGGGCCGCTCGAAGCGGCCGTCGCCGCGGCGCATGGCACGGTGACCGGGGCCGCCAGCGCCGGCGTACGGCTGCTGGGTCTTGGTCCTTATGCCGTGCACGGGCTTCTGGCCCGGCTCGCCCCTGACTGTGACCGGGTCGCCGCGTCCGCCGCGGCCCGGGCCGGCGACCCGGTCGACGAACTGCCGGCCGCGGGCGCTCCCCTGCTCGACATCGGCGCCGAGCTCCACGCCACCTGGGAGGTGCGTCTCTTTGCATCCTGAAACCCACACGCATACCGCCGACGAGGTGCCCCACACGCACCCCGACCCGGGCGTCGACCCGCACGCTCCCCTTCCCGACGCGCCCCGGGCACTGCGGATCGGTATCGGCGGTCCGGTCGGCTCGGGCAAGACGGCGCTGGTCGCCGCCCTCTGCCGGGCGCTCGGCGACGAGTTGCGGCTCGCGGTCGTCACCAACGACATCTACACGACCGAGGACGCCGACTTCCTCAAGCGCAACGGCGTCCTCCCGGTCGAACGGATCCGGGCCGTCGAGACGGGCTGCTGCCCGCACACCGCCATCCGCGACGACATCTCCGCCAACCTGGACGCCGTCGAAGATCTGGAGGCGGCCCTCGGCCCGCTCGACCTCGTGCTGGTCGAGAGCGGCGGCGACAATCTGACCGCGACGTTCAGCAAGGGCCTGATCGACCGGCAGATCTTCGTGGTCGACGTGGCCGGCGGCGACAAGGTTCCCCGCAAGGGCGGACCCGGTGTCACCACGGCCGACCTGCTGGTCATCAACAAGACCGACCTGGCCCCGCTGGTCAGCGCCGATCTCTCGGTGATGGACCGCGACGCCCGGGCCCGCCGCGGCGACCTGCCCACGGTCTTCCTGTCGCTGGTCGAGGACCGTGCGGCCACTCCCGTCGCCGACTGGATCCGCAGCCTGGTCGCCGCCGGCGTCACGGTCACCCGATGATCCTCGGCCGGCCGTGAAGGCGTACGCGCGGATCGCCGCCGTGTCCGACGGGCGCGGCGGCACCCGGCTCGCCGAGCTGCGCGGGGAGTCTCCGCTGCTCCCGCGGCGCACCGGTCCGGCGCGGGTCCACCTCGTGGGCGGCGCCGCCGGGCCGTTGCGCGGCGACCAGCTTCGCCTGGAGATCGTCGTAGGCCCGGGCGCCACGCTCGAGATCTGCAGCGTGGCGGCTCAGCTCGCGCTGCCCGGGCGGGCCCACCTGCCCGCGTCCCGCTACGAGATCGACGCGTCCGTGGCCGAGGGCGGCGAGCTGCGCTGGCTCCCTGAACCGCTGATCGCCGCCGCCGGCTGCGACCACGTCACGGTCACCAGGGTCGACGTGGCCGCGGGCGGCCACCTGCTCTGGCGCGACGATCTGGTCTGCGGACGGCACAAGGAGAATTCGGGAGACGTACGGACCGAGACAAGCATCCGCTACGCCGGAGAGACCCTCTACCGTCACGACCTGGCCGTGGGCCCGTCCGCTCCCGGCTGGTCCGGCGCCGCGGTCCTGGGCGGCGGCCGCGCGGTGGGCACGGTCGTCATGACCGGCGCCGTCCGGCCCGCGCTGCTGGGTGGCGACGCCGTGCTCATGCCGCTCGCCGGGCCGGGCATGCTGGGCGCCGCGGTGGGCGCCGACATCCGGCAGGTGCGGGCGGCCCTGGACCCGCTGTGCGCGGCGAGGACAGCTCTGGCCGTCCCCGCCGCTTAGCGTCAGGCCGCTACGGCGATCGGCACCCCGTGGGCGTCGGTCAGGGCCAGCCTCGTGTGCAGATTGCCCTGCTGGGCCACGCGGGCGAAATACTCGCTCCGGCGCCTCTGCATGCAGCCCTTGCGCGTTCTCGGTCCACCCGCCGCCACCGTGAGCAGCTCCGGGGCCAGGGAACTGTTCAAGCCCTCGCGCAGCAGCTGCAACGCCTCCGTGCGCAGCTGCGAGATGCGCGACTCGGTCACGCCCAGGCGGGCCGCCACGTCGCTGAGGGGCTGCTCCTGGAGGAACGACTCCGTCACGACCAGGCGGAGCCGTTCCGGCAGCGCCTGGATCGCCTGGTGCAGATAGCCGAGGCGCTCCCTCTTGAGCAGCAGGTCCTCGGGGCCCTCGGACAGCTCAGGCACCATCTCCTCGGCCGCCCCGGTGGGGAAGCCCTGGAGGCTGAGCAGCGCCGCCTTCTGCACGTCGTCCTCGACCGTCGCCAACTCCTGGACCCCGATGCCGAGCATCTCGGCCACCTCGGCGTCGGTGGGTGTGCGGCCGAGCGCGGCGGTGAGCTCCTGGCGGGCGGCGGCGGTGCGCCGGGCCCGGGCCCGCACCGAGCGGCTGGCCCAGTCCTGGCCGCGGAGCTCGTCCAGGAGCGCGCCGCGGATGCGTACTGCGGCGAAGCGGTGGAACGGGATGCCGCGGGTGACGTCGAAGGACCGGGCCGCGCCGAGCAGGGCGGCGAATCCGGCGGAGGAAAGGTCGTCCGCGTGGACGTGGCCGGGTACCCGGTTCAGAAGTTCCCGGACCAAGTGGCCAACCATCGGCATGTGTTCGCGGACCAGGTCCTCGATGTCACGCGCGGACGGCGCGTCGTGGGTCGTGCCGATGGTGGCGGGGAGTTCGGTCGTGTCGCTCACGTGGTCCTCCTCGCTCATACGACCGGTTGGGTGAAAACCGGCTGACGAGAAGAACTTTTGCGAACGAAAGGTGCGAAGGCGGCCGAACTCGGTTGCTATTAGGGTGCTTTTCGCGAGAAAAGCTCAGGTTCAGTGGAAGGCGGCGACGCGCCGGTTCTCCAGAACCCCGGTGAGCTCCTCGTGCACCCAGTGCATGCGCGGCACGGCGATCTCCGGATGGTCTCCGAACTCCATGGCCACCTCGGCCGCGCACCCGTCGCTGCCGTGCAGCAGCAGCATGGCGGTCACCGCCCGCTCGACAGCCGCCTGGCTGGGGCACTGGGACGGCTGGAGATCCGAGACGAAGAGAGCCTCCGCCGCCAGATCCTTGACAATGCTGATCATGTCGAACTCCCCGATGTACGACAACTCGCTGTGCGCTGCCATTAGTGCCCGGTCGGCGGTGATCGCAACCGGCCGGACCCGAACCTCATC
Source organism: Actinoplanes sp. CA-131856 (assembly GCF_050956135.1). Classification (GTDB taxonomy): domain Bacteria; phylum Actinomycetota; class Actinomycetes; order Mycobacteriales; family Micromonosporaceae; genus Actinoplanes. Next base: position 8,146,969 of record NZ_CP191849.1, read on the forward strand.
TTCCTCGCGCACCCCTCCGGTCCCGGCCAACACGCCGGGCGAATCGGGAGAAAATGCATGCGCCATCCCCTTCACACTAACTCCGCGCTCGGGGGTCGTCGTCTGCTTTTTTGAGCAGACGAAACAAGGCCGGCCCGAAGCGGGCCGGCCTTGTCAACATCAGGGAATGTCGGGTGGCTGGTTGTCGCCGGTGCCAGCCGGGCAGTTCGGGTCCTCACCCGGGTCGCAGTTGACGTCAGTGGTCGGCGGCTCCTCGACGGGGTCGACCGGCGTGGTCTCGGTCGGCGTCGGAGTCGTGGGCACGAGGGTGTCGTCCGGCGGCTCGGGCTCGACCGGCCCGCCGCCGGTAGTGGTGGTCGTGGTGCCCGTCGGCGTGGTGGTCGTGGTCCCCGTCGGCGTGGTCGTGGTGGTTCCCGGCTTGGGCGACGTGGTCGTCGTCGTGCCCGGCTTGGGCGTCGTCGACGTGGAAGTCGTGGTCGGCTTGGCCCCGCCCGTCGGCTTCACGGTCGGCGTGATCGTGACCGTGCCGTCGGGCGCGATGCTGTACCCCGGGTCGGTCGTCGTCGGCACCAGCCGCGAGCTGCCGTCGCTGAGCTGCTCCACCTTCTGCGCCGGTCCGCCCGGCTTCGTCGACACGAACGTCTCGCACGTCGCGCCGTTGAGCGTGAACGTCAGCGGCGCGATGTTCGTCGCCGTGTAGCGCCCGGTGATCGGCACGCTCACCGTCGACTTCGCCTTGATCGCGGCCGCCGTGGGCGAGCTGACCTCGACGCTCTGCCCGTTCTGGGTCAGCGTCGTCTTGCCGTTGCCGGAGATGGTCTGGTCGCCCGGCATGAGGAACCAGAGCTTCCAGTCGTTGACCGGGGTCTCGTCCTTGTTGGCCACCGTGACCTGGGCGCTGAACCGGCCCTGGCTGTCGGAGACGACCGCGTAGTTGACGACGCACTCACCCGTGGGCGCCACCACCTGGGGCCCGGTGGCCGACGTCTTGTCCTTGGGGCTGCCGCTGGCGCTCCAGCCGTACGAGCCGATGGCCAGCAACAGCACGCCGGCCGCGATCACCAGGATGCGCCGGGTCTTGTTGCCGGGCCCGCGCTGGTCGCCGGCCGGCCCGGCCTGGTTGCCGTAGGCCGGCCGCAGCTGCTGGCCGGCCTCGATCGGCACCGACTCGAGCCCCGCGAACCGGCTGTTGCGGGCCGGCGCGGCCGGGTCGCCCGCGGCCGGCGCGGGTGACTGGGGAGCCGCGGCCGCCGCCGCGGCCGCCGCGGCCTCGGTCATATATTCGTTCGCGGCCGGCAGGATCGTCGTGTTCTCGGCGTCGTCCGACCACTCCGGCACGTATCCACGGGCCACCGCCGGCGCGCCCGCCGACAGCGCGGCCAGGATCTGGGCCAGCTCGGCGCTGGACGGCCGGTCGGCCGGCCGCTTCTCCAGACAGCGGCCGACCAGGGCGTCCACCTCGGCCGGCAGGCCCTCGACGGGCGGCAGCGGGTCGGGCTCGACGTACTGGTGGGCGCGGAGCAGGGCCGTGGTGGTGCCCACGTCCCACGGCAGCTGGCCGATGAGCGTGCGGTAGATGAGCAGGCCCACCGCGTACACGTCGGTGGCCGGGCTGACCTGCCCGCCCTCGAGGCGCTCGGGCGCCAGGTAGGCCGGCGTGCCCAGCAGGCTGCCGTCGGGGTCGATGTCGTTCTCGCCGATCAGGGCCGAGATGCCGAAGTCGACGACCTTGGCCCCGGTCGGCGTGAGCATGACGTTGGCCGGGGTGACGTCGCGGTGCACGATGCCGCGCGCGTGCGCGGCGGCCAGGGCGGCCGCGACCTCGGCGGTGATCCGCACGGCGTGCTGCCAGGGCAGCTTGCGCGCGCGGGCAAGCACGGCGGCGAGCGACTCGCCGTCGATGAGCTCCATGACCACGTAGGGCACCGGCTCACCGTCGACGGTGGTGGCCTCGCCGTAGTCGTAGACGTTGGTGATGTTCGGGTGGCTGAGACGGGCGGCCGCCTGGGCCTCCGCGCGCAGACGGCGCCGGAACGCCGGGTCCGCGCTGGTCGACGGTGGCAGCACCTTGACCGCGACCTGGCGCCCGAGAACCTCGTCGAACCCTCGCCACACCACTGACATCCCGCCGGCGCCGAGCCGCTCGACCAGTCGATATCGACCGGCCAGCAGACTCGAACCGGGCAGGTCCGGCTGGCTCATGTGCCCCCACATGCGCGCCTCGTGAGAAACGCCGAGTCGCACCGCCATGCTCCTCGGCGCCGGGGGAAAGCTTCCCCATCGACGGCTCGGATGCTAGCCGATGATCGCCTCTATCAGAATCCCGCGTCCGGCGGTCTACCTGCGGTTCGTTACCGTCCGTTTCGCGCCGGATCCCGGCCGTGGCGCGCTTCGCGGAACCCTCCGAAAGTCGGATCTCCGACTCGCGCCAGGTGGACATATCCGAATAAGCCGGAGGATGCCCGCTTCATCGGAAGTGACGGCAGGAAGGAGAATCACGCCGCCCCTTAAGAGTCGATTAACTGACGGTCGCCGTTGCGTAACGGACCGCCCAAGGCAACGATCTCCGGCGATTACTTAACGTAGGGCAATTGTTGAAGCCTTGACCTGAGCAACCCCCGCTGATCGGGTGACAAGCTCCGCTGATCAGCCTATTTCTCGTGCCATCCTGAATACGCGGCGTGTCGGAGCAGCATCGAGGCCGGTGAGGGCCGCTTCGGCGGGGCCAGCCGCACCGGCACCGGCGCCTCCCCCACCGGCAGCGCGCCCAGCCGGGTCAGCAGGTCCAGCACGGGTTCGAGCTTCTCGTAGACGACCAGCACCACGTCGCCCGAGCGGGCCAGCCGCAGCGCCGCCGGCACCGCCTCCTCATATCCCCGCACCCGCACCGCCGTCAGCTTCGGGCGGCGGGCCCGCATCTCCCTCTCGACCAGCGTGGACACCTCGCCCCGGGCCCGGCCCGCGGCATCCTCGTCCTCGTAGAGCACGGCCCGGGTCACGCCGTCGGCGACCACCTGGGCGCTCGCCGCCAGCAGGTCGTCACGCCGGTCGCCGGGCAGGGTCAGCGCCACCACGCAGCGGTCCGGCCCCCACAGCTTGTGCAGCGTCCGCAGGGTCGCCGCCAGCGCGGCCGGGTTGTGCGCGTAGTCCACGAAGACCGACACGTCGCCGAGCCGCAGCAGCGTGGCCCGCCCCGGGTTGTCCACCACCCAGTCGAACTCGGCCAGGCGGCGGACCACGTCGTCCTGGCCCGCGCCGAGCGCGCGGGCGGCGGCGATCGCGGCCAGCGCGTTCGCCACCACGTGGGGCGCCGCTCCCCCGTATGCGCCGGGCATCTCGGCCATCCGCATGAGGGGCGTACGCCGGGCGCCGGTGGCCTGGGTGAGCCAGCCGTCCTGGAGCAGATAGGCGGTGGCGCCCTTGGCCAGATGCTCGACCACCACCGGCTGGCGCGCGTCCAGGCCGAACCAGACGACCCGTTTGCGGTCGGCCCGCACCCGCGGCCGCTCGACCAGGTTGCGCACCCACGGGTCGTCGGCGTTGAGCACCAGCGTGCCGCCCTCGCGGACCCGCTCGGCGACCAGCGCCTTGACGTGCGCGAGGTCCTCGATCGTCTCCAGGCCGTCCTGGCCCAGGTGGTCGGCGGTGATGTTGGTGATCACGCCGACGTCCGACCAGTCGTAGCCCAGGCCACGCCGGATCAGCCCGCCGCGCGCGGTCTCCAGCACGGCCACCTGCACGCTCGGGTCGCCCAGGACCATCTGGGCCGAGAGCGGCCCGGTGGCGTCGGCCCGGTAGATCACCCGCCCGCCCACGCGCACATCGTCAGTGGTGGTCAGCCCCACCGACGTACCACCGGAAGCCAGAAGATGCGCGGTCAGCCGGGCCACCGTGGTCTTGCCGTTGGTGCCGGTGACAGCGGCGGTCGGCACGCGCCCGTCGGATCCACCGGGGAACATCGCCCGCACGATCGCGTCGCCGACGTCACGGGCCCGGCCGCGCACCGGGGCCAGGTGCATGCGCAGCCCGGGCACCGCGTTGACCTCGATGACGCCGCCGGTGACCTCGCCGCCGTCGACCACCGGCGGCACCGGCTCGGCGATGTCGGGCAGCCGCAGGTCGATGCCGGCGATGTCGAGCCCGAGCAGCGCGGTCACGCGCAGGCAGAGCCGGTCCACGTCGGCGTGCACCCGGTCGGTGACGTCGTGGCTGGTGGCGCCGGTCGAGAGGTTCGCCGTCCCGGCCAGCCAGACCTCAAGACCGGTGGGGGGTACGTCGGTGAGCGCCCACCCTTGGCGTCCGAGCAACTCCTCGTCCGCCTCGACCCGGGTGAGCACCCGGGAGTGGCCGGTGCCGCGGCGCGGGTCGGCGTTGGTCCGCTCGATCAGCTCGGCGATCGTGGCCCGGCCGTCGCCGACCACGTGCGCGGCGATCCGCTCGGCCGCCGCCACCACCTCGCCCGCCACCACGAGCACCCGGTAGTCGCGCCCGCCGAGCTGCCGCTCCACGATCACGTCCTGGCCCGCCGCCCGGAAGGCCCGCTCGACCTGCTCGGCCGTGCCCACGTCGAGCGTGACGTGATCGCCGTGCCGTCCCTGCCGGGGCTTGACCACGACCGGGCCGCCGAGGCGGGCGAGCAGATCAAGAGCTTCCTCGGCCGTACGGGCCGGGCCGCCCTCGGCTATCGGCACTCCCGCCTCGGCCAGCAGCCGGCGGGTCACCTGCTTGTCGCCGGCGATGTCGACGCCCACGCCGCTGGTCCGGTCGGTCATGGCGGCCCAGGCCAGCCGCCGCCGCACGCCCCAGCCCAGCCGCAGCAGGCTGAGGTCGTCGAAGCGCTCGACCGGGATGCCGCGCCGCCGCGCCGCCGCGATGATCGCCCGCGTGCTCGGCCCGGCCGCTTCCCGCTCCGCGAGCGCGGTCAGCGCGTCCAGCCGGAAGTGACCGAAATCAAGACCGGCGTGCACCCCCGCCACGAGATCGACAGCGGCCTGGAGCAGCTCACCCGGCAGCGACGAATCGGGCGACTCGTCGACGGGACACTCGATGATCAGGTCGTAGAGGCCCGGAGCGCCGGCCGAGACCGTACGGCCGAAGCTGATGTCGCGGCCGATCATCTGGGAAAGCTCGATGCACGCGTGCTCGGTGGCGTGCCCGAAGTACGTGCCCCCGCGCAACCGGCTCACGAACCCGCCCGGCGCGCCCGCGGCGCAGTGGTGCTCGGCCAGCCCCGGCAGTGCCCGCAGGAGCCGCTCGGCGAAGCCGGTCACGTCCGAGGTCTCCACGCCGGTGAGCTCGTCGAGCCGCAGCCGGGCGACCACGGCGGGCCGGGAGAGGTACACGTTCGGGCCGCGCAGCCGGCGCAGGGATTCGATCTTCATGCGACGCGCCCCCCTTCACTAGGAGGCTAATCGGAACAAAACCGAAACATCCGGCTAATCGTCGTTATGGGCGGGCAGGAGGTGGGTGACCTCGGGCGGCCCCTCGGCCAGGTCGAGGGCCCGCCGCTCGGCCTGCTCGTCGCTGCCGGTCATCCGCCCCTCGTGCTGGCGCAGATGCTCCTCCCAGGTCGGCACCTGATAGACCTCGACGAACTTGCCCGGCTCCTCGCCGTCGCGGAACAGGCCCCACCGCGAGGCGCCCGTGCGCTGCCGCGAGCCCCGCACCGCCTCCATGGCGTCGACGAAGTCGTCCGCCTTGGTCTCCGCGACCCGGTAGACGACGGTGACCAGGATCGGGCCCTCGTCCAGATGCGGCTCGAGCATGATGTGCGGCTCGGCCCAGAAGGTGGCCGGGCTCCGGTCGGCCCCGTCCTGCTCGTGCACCGGCCACCAGCGGATCGTCACCGTGCCCGCCAGCAGCGCCACGGCCGCGGCCAGAAAGGCCGTGTCCAGGCCGAACAGCGAGGCGACCTGCCCCCACAGCAGCGCGCCGAGCGCCTGCGACCCGGCGAACACCACCTGGTAGACGCCGAAGCCGCGGGCCCGCACCCAGTTGGGCAGGAAGAGTTGCAGTGTCGCGTTCATCCGCGAGACCAGGGTCATCCAGGCCAGCCCGGCCAGCACCAGCACGGCCGTCACCGCGAACTCGTTCGGCACCAGAGCCGTGACCACCAAAGCTCCGCCGTAGACCACTCCGGCCAGCGCGATCAGCCGGTTCGGCGACAGCCGTTGCCGGACCCGGGGCATCAGCAGGGCGCCCGCGATGGCGCCGACGCCCAGGGCGGCGAGCAGGATGCCGTAGCCGCTCGCGCCCAGGTGCAGCTCTTGATGGGCGACCAGCGGCAGGAGCCCCCAGACGACCGCGCCCGGGACAACGAAAAGAACGATCCGGGCGAGCAGGCGAAGCACCACGGGCGAGTAGCGGACATACCGCCCGCCGGCTCGAACCGCCTGCCCGAAATGTTCGGGATGAGCCGGGCGCCGCGTGGGACGGCGCCATCGCGCCAAGGCCAGCGCGAAAACCCCGTACGACAAAGCATTTATCGCGAAAACGGTGGCCGACCCGGTCTGCGCCACCAGAAGTCCGGCGACCGCCGGCCCGGCCGAGCGGGCCAGGTTGGTGCTGACCGCGCCGAGCGCCGAGGCCGCCGGCAGCTCGTCGCGCGGCACCAGCGAAGGAATCACCGCCTGCCACGCCGGCAGGGTCAGCGCCTGCCCCACGCCCAGCAGAAATGTGAAGACCAGCAGCAGCACGGGCGGCATCAGATCGAGGATCGTCAGAACGGTCAGCACCCCGGCCACCACGAACAGCCCGATCTGCACGGCCAGCAGCAGCCGCCGCCGGTCGACCGCGTCGGCCAGCGCCCCCGACGGCAGGGCGAGCAGCAGCACCGGCAGCATCGTCACGGTCTGCACGAGCGACACCCAGGTGGCCGCGTCCGGCTCGCCGACCACGAGCCACTGCGCCCCGACCGTCTGCATCCAGGTGCCGACGTTGCCGGCCAGCACGGCGATCCAGAGGTTACGGAAGACCCGCTCCCGCAGCGGCGACCATGGACTCACCCGCGAAATCTACCGGCGCCGGGCTCCCGGCCCCGGACGGGGCAGCACCTCCCGGTAGTCGCCGATCGGGTGGCCACCGTCGCAGACCACCCGCACGCCCACCTCATCGCCGCAGCCCCGATGCTCGAACCGCAGCGGCGGACCGTCCGGATCGGCCAGGTGCCGGTCGCCCCACGCGGCCACCGCGATCAGCACCGGGTAGAGATCGAATCCCTTCTCGGTCAGCCGGTACTCGTGCCGGACCCGCGCCCCCGGCTCCTGGTAGGGCTCGCGGCGCAGCACGCCGTTCTCCACCAGCGTGGCCAGCCGGTTGGTCAGCACCTGGCGCGGGATGTGCGTCCGCACCCGCATGTCGTCGAAGCGCCGGATGCCGCTGAAGATCTCCCGCAGCACCACCACGGTCCACTTCTCCCCGAGGATCGCCATGGACCGCTCGATCGTGCAGGCATCGACCGACCAGTTAAGCGCCTCTGTGGAATTCATGACACCTAGGCTAAGTCCACTGGACAGACTCAGCAAACGGCTGCGAGGCTGCGTCCATGACCCAGACCCAGCAGGACGCGCGCACCCGGACCTTCAGCTGGACCGACCCGGCTCTGCACGCCGACCTCATCGGCCAGCGCACCGGCCTCGAGCTCCTGCGGGCCATGGCTTCGGGCGAGCTCCCCGCCCCGCCGATCATGCATCTCATCGACTCGGCCGGCATGCACGTCGAGGAGGGCGCGGTCACCGTCTACCTGGACCCGCAGGAGTTCCACTACAACCCTCTGGGCACCATGCACGGCGGCGTCATCTCCACACTGCTCGACACGGCCGCCGCCTGCTCCGTCCACAGCACCTTGCCGGCCGGCGTGGGCTACACCAGCCTCGACCTGAACGTGAAGTTCCTCCGACCGGTCACCTTGGCCTCAGGCCGCCTGACCTGCACCGGAAGCGTCCTCCAGAGCGGGCGCCGCACCGCTTTGGCCGAGGCCCGCCTGACGGATTCCCGGGACCGGCTCGTGGCTCAGGCCATGTCGAGCTGCATGCTCTTCACCCTGTAGCCAGGCGTCGCCCGCACCGTCTCTTCCGTCGGCCGGCCCACCACCTCGAACTACCTGACCGGTGCGCCTCCGCGGCGGTCGGCTCTCGCCCTGGCGCGAGCGCGCACAGAGCAGCTCGCACGCGGGCTGGGCCGAAGCGGGTGCCGCGCACGATCAGCGACATGCGAATGCGGACCGGCTCACCTCACGGAACCGCATGCCGGCTCGAACGCTCGTACGAATGTGGCACACTTTCCTCTTACCGCTCCGCTGGCTTTCGCGGGAGAATAATCCATGGGCCAGACACGGGGTCAGATCCAGTTATTCAGCCGCACCCAGATAGCTCAATGGCGCGACTTCACCAAACGCCGCAACACTCCGCCGGCGCCGAAGAATTCCGCCGCGACCACCACGAGCGCCGCCAATACGGACTGATACAGCGCCACACCCGAAAATGGCGCAGCCTGCACGGCGACAGCCCTATGCCGCCGCTGGCCCCACCCCGCCCCTACCACCCACGCCACCGCCACCCACCCACCCCGACTCACCCGGCCAGCCCAGCCGTCCCAGGCCCGATCGACCCGATCGCGGTCGGCCCGGCCATCGTCGACCCAGCCATCGTTCGACCCAGCCATCAGCCCGGGCGCAGCCAGTCCGACCGCGGCCAGCCCCATCGCCGTCAGCCCAGCCGCAGCCAGCCCAGCTGCAACCGGCCCAACCAGCCCCGCCGCAACCAGCCCCGCCGCAACCAGCCCAGCCAGCCCCGCCGCAACCAGCCCAGCCAGCCCAGCCGCAGCTGGCCCAGCCGCAGCCAGCCCGATTCCGCCCAGCCTGATCCGGCCAGCCCGGTCGCCGTCAGCCCGATCGCCGTCAGCCCGATCGCCGTCAGCCCGATCGCCGTCAGCCCGATCGCCGTCAGCCCGATCGCCGTCAGCCCGGTCGCCGTCAGGCCGGTCGCGGATTCCGCTGTATCCGGGCTGGCCTCACTGGTCCGGGCTGCCTCGGAACCGGTGAGCTTCGACCAGGTCGGGCCGGCCGGACCTGCGTGCCGGGGCCACGCCGACACCTGCCGCTCGAGCCCGGACGGCAACGGCCGGGACCACCGCCCCCACCGAGACGGTGTCGACGGGCACAGTCCGGTCCACGAGGCGGCGGATCGCCCGGTCGGCCTCGGTGACGGCGCAGGGCAGGAGGAAGCCGGCCATCGACGCCGCCGGCGCCGCGCCCGGCAAGACGCCACCATCGTTGCCGCGCTGGCCAGGCTCGGCCGCACGGCTCACGGAACGCCAGGCGCCCATTCTTATTGGGCTTCCAGAAACGGAGGCAAACCGAACGAAACACAAACGGGCGCGCGGCCATTTTCCGGACCGGTCACGAAAAGGTATTACTCGGCACGGGTAGCGAATCGTTTGGTGGCGCGGTGGCGTTTCTATCCCTAAGTGGTTTTGCGAAGCAGACGCTGACGGCGAGCTTCGCGCTTCTCCTCGAAGCGGGCCGCCTGGGTTTCTAGGTCGGCCATGTGGGCGGCCAACTCCTCGCGGGCCTTTTCGCCGTCGGCGGTCAGGTCGGTGCGGTTGAAGACGTTCCACTGGCGGATGACCGGCTGGAGGACCTCGTCGCGGTGCTGGCGCAGGTCGTAGATGCCGGCCAAGGCTATCGACAGCGCCTTGCGGCCGAAACCCTCGATGTTGGCGCCGGGCATCTCGAACGATTTGACCACGTCGGTGACGGCGCGCATGGCGTGGTCGGGGTCGAGGTCGAACGCGGCGGCCAGCAGGTTGCGGTAGAAGACCATGTGGAGGTTCTCGTCGGCGGCGACGCGGGCCAGCAACTGCTCGGCGATCGGGTCGCCGGTGGCCTTGCCCGTGTTGCGGTGCGAGATGCGGGTGGCCAGCTCCTGGAAGGCGACGTACGCGATCGAGTGGAGGATCTCGTCGGGGTGGTCGTTGCTGTAACCCGACTGCATGTGTGACATGCGGGCGCGTTCGAGCTCGGTCGGGTCGACGGCGCGGGAGACGGTCAGATAGTCGCGCAGGGCGATGCCGTGCCGGCCCTCCTCGGCGGTCCAGCGGTGCACCCACGTGCCCCAGGCGCCGTCGCGGCCGAACAGCGTGGCGATCTCGTGGTGGTACGAGGGCAGGTTGTCCTCGGTGAGCAGGTTGACGATCAGCGCGGTGCGGGCCACGTCGGGGATCTTCGAGTCATCCTCGATCCACGGGTCGCCGCCGAGCAGGCCGTCGAAGGTGCGGCCGTCGCTCCACGGGACGTACTCGTGCGGGAACCACTCCTTGGCCAGCGACAGGTGACGGTCGAGGTTCGTCGCGACGACGGGCTCGAGCTCGATGAGCAAGGCGGTCTGATCCATCTGATCTCTCCCTACGGTTACGCAACCGTAGGTTACTCCCCGATCCTGGCAACGGACCGGCTACTGGCACGCGTAGACGACGATGGATGGCTCCGACCGACCATCGAGGAGGCAGTCTTGGTACGACGTGCGCTCATCGCTCTGATCGCCACGGCGGGGCTGATCGCGCCGGCCGCGCCCGCGGTCGCCGGCACTTCGGTTCTTCAGGACAAATTGGACGCCGTGCACGCCGCGGGCATGCCGGGTGCGTTCGCCGAGGTCCGCGACGGGAAGAAACGCTGGACCCCGACCACCGGCGTGATCGACGTGAAGACCGGCGAGCCGGTGCGCGACGGTCTCCGGCATCGCGTCGGGAGCATCTCGAAGACGTTCCTGGCCACGACCGTGCTCCAGCTCTCGGGGGAACGCCGGCTCGACCTGGACGCGCCGATCGGGCGCTATCTTCCGCGTCTCGTGCCGGCCGAGGTCGGCCGGCGGGTGACCCTGCGGACGCTGCTCAACCACACCAGCGGCATCGGCGACTACGACAGCGAGCTGATCAAGACGGCCGAGGACGTCGTCACCCTGTGCGAGACGATCTACCGGCCGGAGCAGCTGGCCCGGATCGGGCTGGCCGCCGCGCCCACCGAGCCCGGCGTCTACTCGTACTCCAACACCAACTACGTTCTGGCCGGGCTGATCGTCGAGAAGGTCACCGGGCACAGCTACCGCAGCGAGATCACGAAGCGGGTGCTGAAGCCGCTCGGGCTGCGTGACACCTACTTCGAGGGCGCCGACCCGCTGATCCGCGGGCCGCACATGCGCGCCTACGTGCCGTGGTACGAGGGCGAGCTGCGCGACTTCACCCGCTGCAACATGACCTGGGGCTGGGCCGCGGGCGAGATCGTGTCGACCGCGCGCGATCTGAACGTGTTCTACCGGGCGCTGCTGACCGGCAAGCTGCTCAAGCCGTCGCTGCTGGCCGCGATGCAGACGACGGTGCCGGACGGCACCGGCGGCGGGTACGGGCTCGGCCTCTACTACGTCGATCTGCCGTGCGGCCGGGTCTGGGGCCACGACGGCGGCACCATCGGCCACGTCACGGTCTCCTGGCACAGCGGCGACGGGGTGCGCCAGGTGACGTACGCCCAAAGCATGTCGTTCTATCAGACCTCGCCGGACGAGGCCCACCCGATCGACGTGGCAGTGATCGACTTCCTGGCCACCGCGCTCTGCGGTGACCAGGCGGCAACGCTCAAGTCGACCTACATCAACCCGTTCAAGACCCGCTGATCACCGGGAACAGGTCGGCGGCCGGCGCCTCCCAAGTGGCGGCGTCGGCCTCGACCTGCTCCCCCGAGCGGATGTCCTTGACGGTGTCGGGCTCGCCCTCGCGGCCCGGGAACCAGACGTACGGGATGCCGCGCTTGTCGGCGTACTGGATCTGCTTGCCGAACTTGGCGGCGGTCGGCGCCACCTCGGCCGGGATGCCGCGCTTGCGGAGCGCCGCCGCCGTCCGGTCGCAGGCCCGGCGCAGCTCCTCGCTGGGCAGCGCGACGACCACGCAGGTCGGCACCGAGCGGGAAACGGCGAGGGCGTTCTGCCCGAACAGGACGCCGAGCATGCGGGAGACGCCGATCGAGATGCCGACACCGGGGAACTTCTCGTTGCCGACGGTGGCCAGGTTTTCGTAGCGGCCGCCCGAGCAGACCGAGCCGAACCGCTCGTAGCCCTCGAGCTGGGTCTCGTAGACCGTGCCGGTGTAGTAGTCGAGGCCGCGCGCGATCTTCAGCTCGGCCACGACGAGGCCGGGGTTGATCTCACGGGCCGTCTCGACCACCTGGAGCAGCTCTTCCAGTCCTTCGTCGAGCAGATCATCCGATACGCCCAATTTGCGCACCGCGTCGGCGAACGACCCGTCCTCGGCGGAGATCTCCGCCAGCTGGATGCACGCCTCCGCCTGCTTCTGGGACGCGCCGGCCGTCTCGATCAACTGCTCGATGACCTTGGCCGGGCCGATCTTGTCCAGCTTGTCGACCACGCGCAGCACCTGGGCGGTGTCCTGAAGGCCCAGACCCCGGTAGAAGCCCTCGCACACCTTGCGGTTGTTGACCTGGATGCGGGCCTTCGGCAACGGCAGTCCACTCAGCACGTCACCGATGACCAGCGGCATCTCGGTGTCGTAGTGGAACGGCAGCGTCCCCCGGTTGACCACGTCGATGTCGGCCTGGAGGAACTCGCGGTAGCGACCCTCCTGGGGCCGCTCACCGCGCCACACCTTCTGGATCTGGTAGCGCTTGAACGGGAACTGGAGCTTGCCCGCGTTCTCGGTGACGAAGCGGGCGAACGGCACAGTCAGGTCGAAGTGCAGGCCGAGCTGGTCGTCGCTCTTCTGACCCTCCTCGGCCTGAAGGCGGCTCAGCAGGTAGACCTCCTTGGAGGTCTCCCCCTTGCTCAGCAACGTCTCCAGCGGCTCGACCGAGCGGGTCTCCAGCGGGGCGTAGCCGTACAGCTCGAACGTGGCCCGCGCGCGGTCGATCACCCGCTGCTCGATCATGCGCTGGGGCGGCATCCATTCGGGAAAACCGGAAATGGGCATTCTCAAAATCTCCTAGGAAAAAAGTCTTCAGAGACCACGGCTCGGCGCGTCAACCAGTTCCCTCAGGTACGGGTTCTGGGCGCGCTCGCGGCCGATGGTCGTGGCCGGTCCGTGGCCGGGCAGGACGACGGTGTCGTCGGCCAGCGGCAGGATCTTGTCCCGCAGGCTGGTCAGCATCGTCTCGGTGCTGCCGCCCGGCAGGTCGGTGCGCCCGATCGAGCCGGCGAAAAGGACGTCCCCGGAGAGGCAGACCTGCTCTGCGTCCCACGTGGAGCCCGCGCCGGGCAGCCGGAAGAGCACCGACCCGCCGGTATGGCCCGGTGCGTGGTCGACGGTCACCTCGAGGCCGGCGAGCGACAGCGTGGCGCCGTCGGTCAGCTCGGCCACGTCCTCGGGCTCCGAATATTCGATGCGGCCGCCGAACAGCTGGGTGAGGTCCATGCTGAGGCCCTTGGCCGGGTCGGCCAGCATCTCCAGGTCGGCCGGGTGCACGTACGCCGTGATGCCGCGCGCGCCGCACACCGGCGCGACGGAGAAGGTGTGGTCGAGGTGGCCGTGGGTGAGCAGCACCGCCGCCGGGTGCAGCCGGTGCTCGGCCAGCACCTCGTCGAGGCGGTCGAGGACGCCGATGCCCGGATCGACGATCAGGCATTGCTCGCCGGGGGCGGTCGCCACGACATAGCAATTGGTGCCGAAGGCATCGGCCGGAAAGCCGGTGACGAGCACAACGGCCCCTCTCTCACGGATTAGAGCGAAATCGTAACGAGAGTAGCCCGGCGGTCGCACACCACTTTCTCAGGAGGTACCCGTACACTCTTGCGGGCGTGTGACAAGGGTCGTAGGAAGGACAGGTTTCGGTGGCATCCAGCAGGGACCGGCAGCGCAAGCTGGCGCGGGCGAAGCTCGATCGGCAGATGGCCCGGCAAGCCGTGAAGGAGCGCCGCCGTCGCCGCATGCTCGCGGGCGTCGGGGCCGGTGCGGCGGTCCTGCTCATCGTCGCCGGCATCGCCTGGGCCGGCGGGGCGTTCGACTCCGACGACACCGAGACCGCGGCCGCCGAGGACATCTGCGCGTGGACGCCGCAGAGCGCCACGGCCAACACCAACCTCAAGGAAGTCGGCACCCCGCCCACCACGGGCATCCCGACCTCCGGCACGCGGACCATGACGATCAGCACCAACCAGGGCGACCCGATCACGGTCAGTCTCGACAACACGCTCTCGCCCTGCGGCGCGGAGGACCTGGCGTTCCTGGCGAGCAAGCAGTTCTACGACAACACCGACTGCCACGAGATCACCTCGTACGGGGCGATCCGCTGCGGCGACCCCAGCGGCACCGGCCAGGGCGGCCCGACGTACAGCGTCTACAACGAGAACGTGCCGGCCGCCCCCGAGCCCGCCCCCTCCGCCTCCACCGGCACGGCGGCGAAGACGCCGCTCTACCCGAAGGGCACCGTGGCCCTGATCGGCGACCCGCCGGGCACCAACGGCAGCCAGTTCCTCATCTTCGCCAAGGACTACAGCCCGGCCACGGCCGAGTTCTCGATCGTCGGCACCGTGGCCGGCGGCCTCGACACCGTGACGAAGATGAGCAAGATCCCGACCGTGGCCAACGCGGCCGGCGACAAGGTGAAGCCGAAGTCGAAGATCACCATCAAGAGCCTGACTGTCGGCGACGGGGCTGCGGCCACGCCCGCGTCGCCGTCGGCAAGCACTCAGTCTTAATCCCCTAGGCCGATCACAGCAGGAGGAACACCGTGTCGTCGATCAAGGACCGGCAGCGCGCGGCGGCGCGGGCCCGGCTCGAGAAGGAGATGTCCGAGCGTGCCGCGGCAGCCCGCAAGCGCCGGCAGCGTCAGGCCATCATCGGCTCGGCGATCGCGGTCGTGCTGATCGCCGGCGCCGGGGTGCTCATCGTCACCCAGCTCAACAAGGACGACAAGAAGAGCACCAGCAACGCGGCCGGCGTCCCGGCCGGCCAGGTCGCCTGCACCTGGACGCCGGACGCCGGTGGCGGCAAGACCAAGGACGTCGGCACCCCGGCCGCTACCGCGCCCAACACGGGCAAGGACGTGCTGACCATCGAGACCAACCTCGGCACGATCAAGGCCGACGTGGACAAGTCCAAGGTCCCCTGCACGGCGGCCAGCTTCGAGTTCCTCGCGTCCAAGAAGTTCTGGGACAACACCAAGTGCCACCGCCTCGTCAACGAGGACAAGTTCCGCGTGCTCCAGTGCGGCGACCCGTTCGCCACCGGCAAGGGATATCGCGAGACCGACGGCCAGGGCGGCCCGAGCTACACCATGGCCGAGGAGAACCTGCCGACCGACACCACGAACCCGTACCCCGCGGGTTCGATCGCGATGGCGAACACCGGCCAGCCGGGCAGCACGGGCAGCCAGTTCTTCATCGTCTCCGAGGACACCCAGCTGTCGGCGAACTACACGCTGCTGGGCACGATCACCTCGGGCCTCGACGTGGTCAAGGGCGTGGTCAAGGCCGGTGACGACGGCGCCTTCAAGGAGTCGGCCGGCGGCGGCCACCCCAAGAAGGAGATCGACATCAAGTCGCTGACGATGGCTGCGGCCTGACCGGTGTTTTAAGGGGCGGCGCTTCGGCGCCGCCCCTTTTCTTATGCTCCGGAAGTGACGCGGTAAGCGTCGAAGACCCCGTCGACCTTACGGACGGCGGCGACCAGATGGCCGAGGTGTTTCGGGTCGGCCATCTCGAACGTGAAGCGGCTGACCGCCACCCGGTCGCGGGTCGTGGTGACCGTGGCCGACAGGATGTTCACCCGCTCCTCGGACAGCACCCGGGTCACGTCGGCCAGCAGCTTGTGCCGGTCGAGCGCCTCGACCTGGATGGCGACCAGGAACGTCGACGCGCTGGTCGGTTTCCAGGTCACCTCGACCACGCGCTCCTCCTGCTCGCGCAGGTCGGCCGCGTTGGCGCAGTCCTCGCGGTGGACGCTGACACCGCCCGAGCGGGTGACGAAGCCGAAGACGGCGTCGCCCGGCACCGGGGTGCAGCAGCGGGCCAGCTTGACCCACACGTCGCTGACGCCCTTGACCACCACGCCCGGGTCCTGGGCCGTGCTGCGGTTGCGCGGCGGGCGGGTCGCGACGGCGGTCTCGGCGATGTCCTCGACCGCGCCCTCCTCCCCGCCGAAGCCGGCGACGAGTTTCTGCACGACCGACTGGGCGGAGACCGTGTTCTCCCCGATCGCCGCGTACAGCGACGCCACGTCGGGCAGGTGCAGGTCGCGGGCGATGGTCGTCAGGTTCTCGTTCGTCAGCATGCGCTGCAGGGGCAGGCCCTGCTTGCGCATCGCCTTGACGATCGCCTCCTTGCCGACCTCGATCGCTTCCTCGCGGCGCTCCTTGTTGAAGTACTGCCGGATCTTCGTCCGCGCCCGGGGGCTCTTGACGAAGCCCAGCCAGTCCTGCGTGGGGCCGGCGTTCGACGACTTCGACGTGAAGATCTCGATCACGTCGCCGTTGGACAGCGTCGACTCGAGCGGCACGAGCTTGCCGTTGACCCGGGCGCCGATGCACTTGTGCCCGACCTCGGTGTGCACCGCGTACGCGAAGTCGACAGGCGTCGAACCCGTCGGCAGCGGGATGACGTCGCCCTTGGGCGTGAAGACGTACACCTCCTGGCTCGACAGGTCGAACCGGAGCGCGTCGAGGAACTCCGACGGGTCGCTGGCCTCGCGCTGCCAGTCGAGCAGCTGCCGCAGCCAGGTCATCTCGTCGATGTGCGCCGGCGGGCCGACGATCGTCGCGCCCTTCTGCTCCTTGTATTTCCAGTGGGCGGCGATGCCGAACTCGGCCGTGCGGTGCATGGCGAAGGTGCGGATCTGCATCTCGACCGGCTTGCCGGTCGGGCCGATGACCGTCGTGTGCAACGACTGGTACATGTTGAATTTCGGCATCGCGATGTAGTCCTTGAACCGGCCCGGCACCGGCTGCCAGTTCGCGTGGATGACGCCCAGCGCGGCGTAGCAGTCGCGGACCGTGTCGACCAGGATGCGCACGCCGACCAGGTCGTAGATGTCGTTGAAGTCGCGGCCCCGCACGATCATCTTCTGATAGATCGAGTAGAGGTGCTTCGGCCGGCCGGTGGTCTCGGCCTTGATCTTCGCGGATTTCAGATCGAGCGAGACCCGGTTGGTCACCTGGCGCAGCAGCGCCTCACGCTGCGGCTGGTGCTCACCGATGAGGCGGTTGATCTCTTCGAACCGCTTGGGGAACAGCGTGCCGAAGGCGAGGTCCTCGAGCTCCCACTTGATCGTGTTCATGCCGAGGCGGTGGGCCAGCGGGGCCAGGATCTCGAGCGTCTCCTTGGCCTTCTGCTCCTGCTTGGGGCGGGGCAGGAAGGTCAGGGTGCGCATGTTGTGCAGCCGGTCGGCCAGCTTGATGACCAGCACCCGCGGGTCCTTGGCCATGGCCACGACCATCTTGCGGATCGTCTCGGCCTTGGCCGCGTCGCCCAGTTTCACCCGGTCGAGCTTGGTCACGCCGTCGACCAGCAGCGCCACCTCGGCCCCGAAGTCGGACCGCATCTGCTCGAGCGAGTAGTCGGTGTCCTCGATCGTGTCGTGCAGCAGGGCCGCGACCAGCGTGGTCGTGTCCATGCCGAGGTTGGCCAGGATGGTGGCCACCGCGAGCGGGTGGGTGATGTAGGGGTCACCGGACTTGCGGTACTGACCCGAGTGCCACCGCGCGGCCACGTCGAAGGCGCGCTGGAGCATGCGCCCGTCGGCCTTGGGGTGGCTGGCCCGGTGGGTCGCGATCAGCGGCTCGAGGACCTCGCTGACCTGCGTGCTCTGCCACGGCGCGTTGAAGCGCGCGAGACGGGCCCGGACGCGGCGCCCGGTGGGGGCGCTGGCCAGGCCGAACCTCTCCTCACCGGGAGCCAGCGGCTGAGTCTCCTCGAGGTCGGCCGCGGGAACGGCCGGCCGGGGACCCTCAGGCCGCGTTTCGGCCGCGGGCGCCGTAGCGTCCGCACCGGTCCGTGTGTTCTCGGTCGGCTGCACCGTGCCCTCCGCCGGAGGGGCGACGTCGCTGGACACCGGCCTCCTCACACCCTCGTCGATAGTGGGTTGGTTCACCTGGTTAGGAACGCCATCCTACCCGCACGCTCTTCCCCGATAACCCGGCCGAACCCGAAGAAAGAATCAGACGGTCAGGAGCGCGTGGACCGTACGGGGACTGAGCCGCTCCCGGCCCTTGAGGAAGCCCAGCTCCATCAGCACCGTGAAGCCGGCGACCGTGCCACCGGCCCGCTCCACCAGGTCGAGCGCCGCGGCCGCCGTGCCACCGGTGGCGAGCACGTCGTCGACCACCAGAACGCGCTGTCCGGCGATGAAAGCGTCCTCGTGCACCTCGAGGGTGGCTTCGCCGTATTCGAGCTCGTACGAGGCCGACAGGGCCTTGCGCGGCAGCTTCCCCGCCTTGCGCACCGGCACCACGCCGGTGCCGGTCGCGTACGCGATGGCGGCGGCCACGACGAAACCGCGGGCCTCGACGCCGGCCACGACGTCGAAGGAGCCCTCGCCGTGGTGGGCGATGATGCCGTCGATCACCTGACGGAACGCCGGCCCGTCCGCGAACAGCGGCATGAGGTCCTTGAAGACGACGCCCGGCTTGGGGAAGTCGGGCACGTCGACGGTGCCGCTCTCGACGATGGCGGCCAGGTCGGTGTGCTGGTCTGTCACGCGCGCAAGCCTTTCACAACGAAAAGGGCGGCCCGATCGGGCCGCCCTTTTCTCTGTCGAACGCTTCAGCGGCGCTTGCCGCCGGGCCGGTTGCCCGGTCCCCGGTTCGTGTTCGAGCCGGTGCCGCGCTTGGCCGTGGGCCGGGCGCCCGGCCGCGGGGCCGAGGAGGCCAGGGCCGGGGCCTCGTCCGACTCGGTCAGGTTCGACTGCCGGCCGACGCGCTCGCCGCGGGCCACGTCGCCCGACTTGCCCTGCGCCCGCCGGGCCAGGACCCGGGCGGTGTGCGCCTTGATCTTCGGCTCGCGGTCCTTGAACGCGGTCAGCAGCGGCGCCGCGAACATGATCGAGGCGAGGACGCCGAAGCCCATGCCCACGAACAGCACCAGGCCGAGGTCCTTGAGCGTGCCCGCGCCGAGCAGGCCGGCGCCGATGAACAGCAGGCCGCCGACGGGCAGCAGGGCGACCAGACCGGTGTTGATCGAGCGCATCAGGGTCTGGTTGACCGCCAGGTTGGCCGCCTCGTTGTAGGTGCGGATGCTGCTCGCGGTGATGCCGCGGGTGTTCTCCTGCACCTTGTCGAAGACGACCACCACGTCGTACAGCGAATAACCCAGAATCGTCAGGAAGCCGACCACCGTCGAGGGCGTCACCTCGAAGCCGACCAGCGAGTAGACGCCGGCCGTGAAGATCAGGTCGAGCAGGAGCGAGGAGACGGCCGCCGCCGCCATGCGCCACTCGAACCGGATGATCAGGTAGATCATGACGACGATCAGGAAGATGATCAGACCGAGCAGGGCCTGCCTGGTCACCTGCCCGCCCCAGGCCGCCGAGACCTGGTCGTCACTGACCTTCGTGGCGTCGAGCTTGAGGTCGGTGACCAGCGCGGTCTTGGCCTCCTCGGCCTGCGCCGCAGTCAGCGTGGTGGCCCGCACGGTGTAGGTGTCGCTGCCGCCGCCGGTGCTGCCGAGCGTCTGCGACGAGACGACCTCGGCCGCCGGGTCGACCGACTTGATGGCCCGCTCGACCGCGTCGGACACCTCGTCCTGGGTGTAGGTCGTGCTGCCGTTCGTGGCCGGGACGCTGAACGACGTGCCGCCGGCGAACTCGATGCCCAGGTGGAAGCCGCGGATCGCGATGCTGCCGATGGAGATCAGCACGAGCGCGGCCGCGATGATGAACCACAGCTTCCGGCGGCCGATGATGTTGACATTCGCCTCGCCCGCGTAGAGCCGGGCGGCAAGACCTTGGCTGGCCATGTCAGGCCTCCTTGACGTCGGTCGGAGCGCGGCGCAGCACGCGGCCGAGACCACTCACGCGCGGCGAGAGGAACGCCTTGGTGCTGGCGAACATCGTCATGATCGGGTGACGGAAGAGGAACACCACGACCAGGTCGAGCACCGTCGAGATGCCGAGCGCGAAGGCGAAGCCCTGCACCGCGCCGACCGAGACGATGTACAGCACCACGGCGGCGAGGATCGTGATCGTGTTCGCCGAGATGATCGTACGGCGGGCGCGGGCCCAGGCCCGTGGCACCGCGCTGCGCGGGCTGCGGCCCTCGTGGATCTCGTCCTTCAAGCGTTCGAAGTAGATGACGAACGAGTCGGCCGCGACACCTAGCGAGACGATGAAGCCGGCGATGCCGGCCAGCGTCAGGGTGAAGCCGACCGTACGGCCCAGGAAGACCAGGGCGCCGAAGGTGAGCAGACCCGAGAGCATCAGGCTCAGGAAGATGACCGAGCCGAGCAGGCGGTAGTAGAAGAACGCGTAGATGGCGACCAGGCCCATGCCGATCGCGGCCGCGATCAGACCGGCCTGCAGCTGCTGGGTGCCCAGGGTGGCCGAGACGGTCTGGGCCGGGCCCGAGGTGAAGGTGACCGGCAGCGCGCCGAAGTTCAGCTGGTCGGCGAGCTCCTTGGAGCTGCTCGCGTTGAACTGGCCGGTGATCTGCGAGGTGCCGGTGAGCACGCCCTGGATCTGCGGGGCCGAGATGACCGACTTGTCGAGGACGACGGCGACCGCGCAGTGCTCGATCGAGCCGTACATCGCCGTGGCGGCGGTGTAGCAGGGAGCGTCCGAGGTGGCCTCGAAGGCCTGGCGGGTCAGCGCGGCCCACTTGGTCGAGCCCTCGCTCTTGAAGTCGAGGGAGACGACCCACTGGCCGGTCTGCTGGTCGAGCTGCGGGCTGGCCTTGGAGATGTCGTCACCGACGACCTTGGCCTGGTCCATCAGGATCTTGCCGCCGTTGTAGCAGGCCACGACCTGCTTGGTGACCGCGTCGATGGCGCCGTTGGGGCGCGCGTCGAGCTGGGTGCAGCCGACCGTCGGGACGTACATCTGCATCTGCGGGGTGAGGACGTTGACCTCGTCGCCGCTGAGCTTGGCGAACGGGGCGTACTGCTTGCCGGCGTTCGGGTCGGTGCTCAGGTCGACCGGGGCGGTCAGCTTGCTCGCGGCGGCCCAGACGGTGGCGCCCACCTTCTTCTGGACCTCGGCCAGCAGGGCCTTCTCGTCGGCGGTGGCCGGCGGCGCCGCGGGGGCGCTCGGGCTCGCGGAAGCCGACGGGGTCGGCGTCGGCGTCGGGGCCTTGACGACCTCGCCGCCGCCCTGGCCACCGGTCGGCGCGCTGCTCGACACCGCGGGGGCGCTGGTGGCGGTCGACGGCTTGGCGGACGACGACGTCGACGGCTTCGCGCTGCCCGACGGGCTGGCGGCCGCGCTCGGCGTCGCCGTCGGCGGGTTCAGCGCCACCGTCGACACGTCGCCGGTCGCGCCGATCACCAGGCGGAAACGCATCTGCGCGGCCTGCGACAGGTCCTTGAGCTGGTCGTCGGCCTTGCCGGCGAGGGAGACCACGATGTTGCGGTCACCCTGGATGACCACCTCGGCCTCGGAGACGCCGAGCGCGTTCACCCGCTGGTCGATGATCTCGCGGGCCTGCTCCATGCTCTCCTTGGACGGCACCTGGCCGCCCTGGACGGAGGCGATGTAGGTGGCCTGCGTGCCACCGACCAGGTCGAGACCCAGTTTCGGGTGCAACCGGTCGGTGAAGCTGCCACTCGCGCCACCCGCGAAGAAGACCAGCAGATACAGAACGACGAAGATGAAGCCGAGCACGGCTAGCTGCCGTCCGGGATGCATCTGCCCCTGTGGTGGTCGTGCCACGGCTTTCGGTCTCCCTGTGTCTTAATGTCCGGTTCTGGTGGCCGCGCGCGGCCTGACGGACCGGCCCATCTGGACCGGCCCGCCGGGGTGGAACTGTCAGTCCTTTTTACGCGTGTCGACGATCGGGTCGGCGACCGGCTCCTCGACGGCGGGCTCGGGGGTCTCCTCGACCACGTCGGTCTCGACCGGCGTGCCGGCCTGTGAGACGACGCGGGCGATGGCCGGGCGAGCGAACTGCACCTCGACCCCGTCGGCGATCTCCAGGTTGACGACGTCGTCGTCGACCGAGACCACGGTGCCGTGCAGGCCACCGATCGTCACGATCCGGTCGCCCGGCCCCAGCGCATTCTGCATCTGCTGAGCCTCGCGGCGGCGCTTCTGCTGCGGCCGGATCATCAGGAAGTACATGACGGCGAAGAGGAGGACGATGAGAAGCAGCGGCGTGAAGCTGCCACCACCCGATGCCTCGGCTGCCTGAATCACCAAAAAAGCCTTCCGTAGGCCGCCGGCGACGCGCCCGCGCGCGTGACCGGGGCGATAAACACATCCCGGGTTGGAACGGCGGCGAGTCTAATCGGTCAACCTGGGAAGTCCGAATGCGGCACACATCACGTTCGCATTACGAGGGGATTTCACGCGTCCCGTGCGAACAAATCCCCTTGGATCACGCCCGACGGCGGCGTCTTTCCCAGGTGCACCCAGCCCGCCTCGGTGGCCACCCGGCCCCTCGGCGTGCGGGCCAGGAGCCCGGCCCGCACCAGGAAAGGCTCGCACACCTCCTCAACGGTGTCAGACTGCTCGCCGACCGCTACCGCCAAGGTGGACAAACCGACCGGCCCGCCGCGGAAAGACTCGATGAGCGCCCGCAACACGGCCCGGTCGAGACGGTCCAGGCCCAGCTCATCCACGTCGTACACCTTGAGCGCGGCGCGGGCTGTGGATTCAGTCACCACCCCATCCGCGCGCACCTCGGCGAAGTCCCGAACGCGCCGAAGGAGACGGTTTGCGATACGCGGCGTGCCGCGCGACCGGCCGGCGATCTCGGCCGCGCCCTCGTCGGTGATCGGCACGCCGAGGATGCGGGCCGAGCGGTGCAGCAGGGCGTCCAGATCGGCCGGTGAGTAGAAGTCGAGGTGGGCGACGAAACCGAACCGGTCACGCATCGGCCCGGACAGCAGCCCGGCCCGGGTGGTCGCGCCGACCAGGGTGAACGGCTCGACGTCGAGCGGGATCGCGGTGGCGCCCGGACCCTTGCCGACCACGACGTCGACCCGGAAGTCCTCCATCGCGCTGTAGAGCAGTTCCTCGGCCGGCTTCGCGATGCGGTGGATCTCGTCGATGAACAGCACGTCACCGGGACCGAGGCTGGTGAGGATCGCGGCCAGGTCGCCGCTGCGCTCGATCACCGGCCCGCTGGTCGTGCGGATGCTCGTGCCCAGCTCGGCCGCGACGATGTTGGCCAGCGTGGTCTTACCCAGACCGGGCGGGCCCGAGAGCAGGATGTGGTCGGGCGGAGCGCCGCGGCCCATGGCGCCCTTGAGCAGCAGGTCGAGCTGGTCGCGGACCCGGTGCTGGGCGATGAACTCGGCGAGCCGGCGCGGGCGGACGCTGGCCTCGGCGTCGAGGTCCTCGTCGCCCGCGTCGGCCGAGACGAGATCGCTCATCGGGTCTTGCCCAGCAGCCTGATCGCCTGGCGCAGCAGCTGCGGAACGGGCGGGACCTCACCGTCGATCGTCTCGGCCAGCGCGGCCACGGCCTGATCGGCCTGGGCGGCCGACCAGCCGAGCGCGAGCACGCCCTGGCGCACCTGCTCCTGCCAGGCCCCGTTGAGCATGCCCGCGGTGTCGCCGGCCATGGCCATCGGGCCGATCTTGTCGCGCAGCTCGAGCACCATGCGCTCGGCGCCCTTCTTGCCGATGCCCGGCACCCGGGTCAGCGTGGCCAGATCGCCGCCGGCGAGGGCGCGGCGCACGGTCTCGGGCGAGTGCACGGCCAGCACGGCCTGCGCCAGCCGGGGCCCGACGCCGCTGGCCGTCTGGAGCAGCTCGAACAGGTGCTTCTCGTCGTCGTCGGCGAACCCGTAGAGGGTCAGCGAGTCTTCCCGCACCACCATGCTGGCGGCGAGGCGCGCCTCGGCTCCCGTCTTGAGCCCGGCCAGGGTCCCCGGCGCGCACTGCAGCTGCAGGCCGACCCCGCCGACCTCGATGACGGCGCTGTCGGCCGCGATCGCGGCCACGACCCCCCGCACGCTGGCGATCATCTGCGAGTTCCCCCTGCTTTCCTGGCGGCGTCGATCTTTCGCTGAGCGGCGATCGTTGCCGCTTGAATACGGGCCCGGGTGCCGCCACGCCAGATGTGGCAGATGGCGATGGCGAGCGAGTCGGCGGCGTCGGCCGGCTTGGGCGGCGCGTCGAGGCTGAGCAGCCGCGTGACCATGGCGGTGACCTGAGCCTTGCCGGCGGTGCCGGAGCCGGTCACGGCCGCTTTGACCTCGCTCGGCGTGTACGTCTCGACGGGCAGCCCGGCCCGGGCCCCGGCCAGGATCGCGACCCCACTGGCCTGCGCCGTGCCCATGACGGTCCGCGCGTTGTGCTGCGAGAACACCCGCTCGACGGCCACACTGTCGGGCTTGTGCTCGGCGACGAGCTCACCGAGCGACTGGTCGAGATGAAGCAGCCGCAGGGAGATGTCGTCGTCGGGCTCGGAGTAGACCACGTAGTAGGCGACCAGCTTGCACGGACGCCCCGGCACGCCCTCGACGACACCGACTCCGCAGCGTGTGAGCCCCGGGTCGATGCCGAGCACGCGCACCATGGACCTCCCCTGCCTCACGTACGTGTGTTCGACACCCTAGTACGGCCCCCTCTTGCGCCCGGCAGCGACACGCCCCGACGATGGGCGGGGAGGGGGTGAGCCCATGTATCTCGTGCCGCCCATGGACGACGAGCCGCCACCCGACTACGTCACGTTCGTCGCCCTGCACGTCAACGACCTGCGCCGCGAGACCCATCGTCTGGTCGGCGGCGACCCCGAGGCCGCCCACCTCTACATGGACGTCCTGGCCGACGTGGCCTGCCATTGGCGCCGCCTGATCTGGCGCCGCCGCCTGCTGGGCCACCCGCAAGCGGCCGCCGACTACATGACCCACCGCCTGGCCAGCCGCACGAAGCAGTGGCGGGATGAGCAGATCTACGAGGTCGACGTACGGGTGCTCGCGCCACCCGCGTCCCTGTACCGCCGCAACGGCCCCACAGCGTCATTGGCCCTGCGCAAGGCCGACGTGCTCCCCGACACCCACCGCTCAGGCGTGGAGGCGACCGCCGACGCCGGCATAGCGTGGGTCCAGGCCTACCGCCGCCAACTTTGGCACCGGGCCGGCCGCCTGATAGTCGGCGGCATCCTCCTCATAGCCGCGATGATCCAATTCATGACGAGCATCTCCACCGACTACTGACAAGGGGCCGACCCACGAACGAACCGGCCCATTGCCATCGACCACGGCCATTGCCCTTTAGTGAGGCGCCGTCTTGATCGACCGCTGCCGCAACTCCGGAACGACCTTGCCGATCGTCTCGAAGTCACGATCCTCATGGAGCACGGTCAACTTGAGCCGGATGGCAGTCGCCGCGATGAGAAGATCGGCGAGCGCCAGGCCCCAGTGAGCGCTTCGCCGAGCCAGCTCCCTCCGGATGAGGGAGACGTCGTCCCAGACGTTCGCAGGGATGACGACCGGCAGATACCTGCTGACGATGAATTCCTCCATCTCGCCGTACTTCTTCGTCTCGACGATGCGCAGAGACTCGACCAGCGCCGGTTCGCACACGGAGATCAGGCCCCGGTCAAGGACCTCCCCCCAGCGCGGGTCGACCTGCTGCCGGAGTGAACGAACGAGAGCGCTGCTGTCGATCAGGTACATCATTCGTCGGCCTCTCCCAGCTCGCGGAAGGTGATCTCGCCGTTCTCCACCATCTGCCGCAGCTTCTCGCCGGCGGCGCGGCGCTTTCCTCGCTCGGTTTCCACCAGCCGCCGGAGAGCCTCGTTCATCGCCGCGGTCGGCGATGAGGCCTGAATCTGCCGCCGGGCTTCCTCGAGCAGCTCCTCGTCGAGGAACACTCCGTCGTCCGCCTCCTCGACGGGCGGCCTGATCGCGAGTTCTGTCATCGAGTCTTCTCCTTCGGTCATCCCGCCGACGCCCATCAAGATACTGGTCATGCGACCACTAGTCACGGGTCCGATGTGCCAACTTGAAAGATCATTCTCGATTTCCGCCAGTCGCCGACGGTCCCGTAGCTCGTACTGAGGACGCCCACCGCGAAGCACTCGCCGATGGAACTCCACAATGACCTGACTGTCATCACCTCGGGGCATCACGACGATCCAGCACACCGGGATGCCGCGCTCCGCGTACCAGCTCATCCGCTCGGCGGGCTCCTCGCCCTCGGCGACGACCTCGACCACGAGACTGAAGGCGTCGCCGGGCAAAGATGTGCAGCTGGCCGGGTCGGGCGGCAGGCGCGTCACGACACCGAGATCAGGCAGACGCCAGTCCTCCGCCCGATCACTGTGAATGCCGGGCCGATGAAACACCTCGAGGCCGGTGGCATGCAGCATCAGCTGGAGCCGAGCCGTGAGCGCTTTCTCCCGGAAGCTGGTCAGCCGAAGCGCGACAACCTTCCCGTCATGCATCTCGTACGGGGAGTCCGGGCCCAGCCGATCGCCGTCGTCGATCATCGGCGCCTCCTGCAGACACAGAAGCGGGGCCGGTCGCTGATGCGACCGGCCCCGCCAGATTACTAGGCGCGGGACTAGGCGTCGATGGCGGCCATGACCTCGTCGCTGACGTCGAAGTTGGCGAAGATGTTCTGGACGTCGTCGCAGTCCTCGAGGGCGTCGATCAGCTTGAAGACCTTGCGGGCGGCCTCCTCGTCGACCGGCACCGTCATGGTCGGCACCAGCGAGGACTCGGCCGAGTCGTACTCGATGCCGGCGTCGACGACCGCCGTGCGGACGGCGACCATGTCGGTGGGCTCGCTGACGACCTCGAAGGACTCGCCGAGGTCGTTGATCTCCTCGGCGCCCGCGTCGAGGACGGCCAGCATGAGGTCGTCCTCGCTCAGGCCCGCCTTGGGGACGATCACGACGCCCTTGCGGTTGAACAGGTACGACACGCTGCCGGCGTCGGCGAACGTGCCGCCGTTGCGGGTCAGGGCCGTGCGCACCTCGGTGGCCGCGCGGTTGCGGTTGTCGGTCAGGCACTCGATGAGCAGGGCCACGCCGTTGGGGCCGTAGCCCTCGTACATGATCGTCTGCCAGTCGGCGCCGCCGGCCTCGAGGCCGGAGCCGCGCTTGACCGCGTTGTCGATGTTGTTGTTGGGCACCGAGCTCTTCTTCGCCTTCTGAATGGCGTCGTAGAGCGTCGGGTTGCCCGCCGGGTCACCGCCACCGGTGCGGGCCGCGACCTCGATGTTCTTGATGAGCTTGGCGAACATCTTGCCGCGCTTGGCGTCGATGACGGCCTTCTTGTGCTTGGTCGTCGCCCACTTGGAGTGGCCGGACATGCAAAACCTCCGTGGTGTCAGGCGGCCTGGCGGACCATCTCGACGAAGTACCGGTGTACGCGAAGATCGCCGGTGAGCTCCGGGTGGAAAGCCGTGGCGAGCAGGTTGCCCTGCCGAACGGCGACAATCCTACCGGCGGCGGGTCCGTCACTCACGCGGCCCAACACCCGCACGTCGTCACCCACCTCCTCGACCCATGGCGCGCGGATGAAAACGGCGTGAAAATCGTCGCCGGCGATGTCGTCGATCGTCACCGCGGCCTCGAACGAGTCGACCTGCCGGCCGAACGCGTTGCGCCGCACGGTCATGTCGATGCCCTGGAAGGACTCCTGGTCGGGGCGCCCGTCGAGCACGGTGGCGGCCAGCATGATCATGCCGGCGCAGGAGCCGTAGACGGGCATGCCGTCGGCGATCCGCTTGCGGACCGGGTCGAGCAGGCCGAACGACACGGCCAGGTTGCTGATCGCTGTCGACTCGCCGCCGGGGATGACCAGCGCCTCGACGTCGGCCAGCTCCTCGGGCCGCCGGACCGGACGGGCCAGGACGTCGCTCTCGGCCAGCGCGGCCAGGTGTTCGCGCACGTCGCCCTGCAGGGCCAGCACTCCGATGTTCACCGGGCAAGCTTAGGCTCGTGGCGTGTTCGCCCTGCGCCGGGTGCGCGACCACCTCGACCGGCATTCCACCGAGCAGATCAGGCTGAGCGATTTGTCGAGCTTGGCGGGAATGTCGCGCTTTCATTTGGTACGAGCTTTTCGAGCCACGTACGGCCTGACGCCCATCCACTACCTGTCCCGCCGCCGCATAGCCCACGCCCAGGACCTGCTCCGCCACGCCAACCTGACGGTGACCGAGGTCTGCATGGCGGTCGGGTTCTCGTCCCTGGGCTCCTTCTCGTCCCGCTTCACCGAGCTGGTCGGCGAGAGCCCGGCCGCCTATCAGCGCCGCTGGGCCACCGCCGATCAGCACATTCCAGGCTGCTATCTGTTCATGCGCGGCGTCATACCGCAATCGGGGAGAAGCGCGCCCGGCGAGGACGGGCATAGCGTCGGCCCATGATTCTGAACATCTCGCTGACCACGGTCTACTGCCTCGATCAGAGCGCCACCCGGGACTTCTACGTCGAGCATCTCGGCTTCGAGCCGCGCGTCGACACCGCCATGGGCGAGTTCCGCTGGGTGACGATCGCCCACCCGTCCCAGCCCGAGCTCGAGGTCACGCTCATGGTGCCGGGACCGCCACTTTCCCCCGAGGCCGCCGCTTTCGTCCGCGGTCATCTCGAGTCGGGACAGATGGGCGGCCTCGGCCTGCGGGTGGACGACTGCCGCAAGACGTACGACCAATTGAGCGCCGCAGGCGTGGTTTTCGTGCAAGAGCCTTCGGAGCGGCCGTACGGAGTCGAGGCCGTCATGCGGGACAACACCGGCAACTGGCTCGTGCTCGTCGAGCCGCGCACATGAGGGTTCTAACCGTTTAGCAACCGTCTCGCACTCGACGCGCACCCGATCCGCCCGAACAGCAGGGTATGACCGACACGATGATCGTGGAGCTGGGCCTGCAGGCGATGACGATCGCGGCCAAGATGTGCGCGCCGACCCTGATCACCGCCCTGGTCGTCGGCTTCGCCATCTCGCTGTTCCAGTCGGTGACCCAGATCCAGGAGGCGACGCTCTCCTTCGTCCCGAAGGCGGCCGCCGTCGGTGCCGCCCTGCTGTTCTCGGGCAACTGGATGCTGCACGAGATGATCACGTACACCGAGGGGCTCTTCGCCCGGATCCCGCAGTTGCTCGGCTCTTAAGGCCACCTGGGGGTCGATTGGCCATCGTCCCCGCCCTCGCCGCTGCCTACGCTTCTCGGCACCGACATTCCCGCGTGAGGAGCCGATTCCCATGTCCGACAACAAGCCCGCCGTCGGGACCGCCCGCGTCAAGCGCGGCATGGCCGAGATGCTCAAGGGCGGCGTGATCATGGACGTCGTCACGCCGGAGCAGGCGAAGATCGCCGAGGACGCCGGCGCGGTGGCGGTGATGGCCCTCGAGCGGGTGCCGGCCGACATCCGGGCCCAGGGCGGCGTCTCCCGCATGTCCGACCCCGACATGGTCGACGGCATCATCAACGCGGTCTCCATCCCGGTGATGGCCAAGGCCCGCATCGGCCACTTCGTCGAGGCCCAGATCCTGCAGTCGCTCGGCGTCGACTACATCGACGAGTCCGAGGTGCTGACCCCGGCCGACTACGCCAACCACATCGACAAGTGGAACTTCACGGCCCCGTTCGTCTGCGGCGCCACCAACCTGGGCGAGGCCCTGCGCCGCATCACCGAGGGCGCGGCCATGATCCGGTCGAAGGGCGAGGCCGGCACCGGCGACGTCTCGAACGCCACCACCCACATGCGCAAGATCCGCCAGGAGATCCGCCGCCTGCAGACCCTGCCCGAGGACGAGCTGTTCGTGGCCGCCAAGGAGCTCCAGGCGCCGTACGACCTGGTCAAAGAGGTCGCCGAGCTGGGCAAGCTCCCGGTCGTCCTGTTCACCGCGGGCGGCATCGCCACGCCGGCCGACGCCGCCATGATGATGCAGCTGGGCGCCGAGGGCGTCTTCGTGGGCTCCGGCATCTTCAAGTCGGGCAACCCGGCTCAGCGGGCCGCCGCCATCGTCAAGGCGACCACGTTCCACGACGACCCGGACGTGCTGGCCAAGGTCTCCCGGGGCCTGGGCGAGGCCATGGTCGGCATCAACGTCGACGACGTGCCGGTCTCACACCGCCTGGCCGAGCGGGGCTGGTGACGTGGGCGCGGGGACGAACGGGGCCGGCAGCGCCGGGTCCTCGATGTCGAAATACTGCGGGCGCGGGTAACGCCGGGCCATCCGCAGGGCACGGACCAGCGGCCGGCGGCGCGCGGTGAGCGCGTCGCGGACCGTGTCGGTGTGCACCTGGCGGGCCAGGACCACGCGCCGGCTCGACGCGGCCAGCGTGCGGCCGGCCGGGTCGGTGTCGTCGAGGGCGACCGCGTTCAGCTGGCGGGTCAGGTCGTTCTCGGCGGTCTCGCGGTCGCCGGGGGCGGCGTCGAGAGCGAGCCGGGCCGCGGCGTAGAGCTCCACGTGATCGCCGTGCTCGGCCACCACGGCGGCCGCGGCCGCGCGGCGCATCAGGTGGGCGTCGAGGGCCCTCTCGGCCGACTGGGCGCGGACGTGCACGCGCTCGACGCGGTGGGCGGTCCAGCCCAGATATGCCGTCAGCAGCGCCACCACCGCCACGACTGCCAGGACCCACCACATGGCCGGAATGGTAGTGCCCCGGCGCTCGCGCATGTTAGGGCATGTCCGGCCCGTCACAGCGGAGACTCAGGAAGTAAAGGCCTCGTCGTCCATCACGCGGCCATCGGTGGCCTCGATGGCCGTCGCGTACACCTCCAGCACCCGCTGGGCCACGCTCGGCCAGTCGAAAGCGCCCACGGCCACGGCCGCCGCCGCCGACAGATCGGCCCGGCGCCGCGGGTCGTCCAGCAGCGCGTCGAGCAGGACGCACAGGGCCGACGAGTCGCCGGTCGGGAAGAGCGCGCCGGCCCGGCCGCCGTCGAGCACCCGGCGGAAGGCGTCCAGGTCGCTGGCCGCGATGGCGGTGCCGGCCGCCATGGCCTCGGTCAGGATCATGCCGAAGCTCTCGCCGCCGGTGTTCGGGGCCACGTAGACGTCGACGCTGCGCAGCATGCGCGCCTTGTCGGCCTCCGAGACCAGCCCCAGCACGGTCACCCGGTCGTGCAGGTCGGCCGGGATCTCGGCGTACAGGTCGTCGCGGTCGCCCGGACCGGCCACCAGCAGGCGCAGGCCGGCACGGCGGCGGGCCAGCGGCACGAACGCCTCACGGAGCAGGTCGAAGCCCTTGCGGGGCTCGGTGAACCGGCCGAGGAAGCCGAGCGCGCCACCGTCGCCGGGCCAGCCGTCCATCGGCTCGGCCCCGGCGAACTTGGCCACCGCGACCCCGTTCGGGATCTCCACCGCTCCCCCGCCCAGGTGCTCCACCTGCACCTTGCGGGCGAGCTCGCTCACCGCGATCCGGGCCGTGATCTTCTCGACGACCAGCTGGAGCAGGCCCTGCGCGGCCGACAGGGCGCGCGAGCGGGTCATCGCCGTATGGAAGGTGGCCACCACCGGCCCGCGGGCCGAGAGCACGGCCAGCAGCGACAGGCTGAGCGTCATCGGCTCGTGCACGTGGAGCACGTCGAACTGGCCCTTGTTCAGCCAGCGCCGCACCCGGGCCGTGGAGACCGGGCCGAAGGCGATCCGGGCGACCGAGCCGTTGTACGGCAACGGCAGCGCCCGGCCGGCCGGCACCACGTAGGGCGGGAGGTCCGCGTCCTCGTCGGCCGGCGCCAGCACCGACACCTCGTGCCCGAGACCGATCAGGGCCTCGGAGAGGTCCATGATGTGGTTCTGCACGCCGCCGGGCACGTCGAACGAGTAGGGCGAGACGATCCCGATCCGCATGGCACTCCCCCTACAGCCACAGTTTCTGCAGCATGTGCCAGTCCTGCGGATGCTCGGCGATGCCCTCGGCGTAGGCGTCGGCCAGCGCTTGGGTGGTTTGCTTCACTCGTACGTCCAGAGGCCCGTCGGTGGGCGGAATGATCCGCCGCAACACGGCGACCGTCTGGGTGTCCGTAAATGACAAGTCGACGCCGTAGAGGGGCGCGCCCGTGCGGATGGCCAGGATGGCCGGGCCGGCGGGCATCTTCGTACGGCCGCCGAAGAAGTCGACCTCGACACCGCTCCGGGAGAGATCGCGGTCGCCGAGCAGGCAGACCGCGAAGCCCTGCTGGAGGCGCTCCGCCAGCACGTCGAGCGGCGGGCGCCGGCCGCCGGTCAGCGGAAGGACCTCCATGCCGAGCTTCTCGCGATATTCCACGAACTGCCGGAAGACGCCCTCGGGCTTGAGGCGCTCGGCCACCGTGACCATCGGCCAGCCGTTGGAGACGACCCAGGCCGCGGCCGCGTCCCAGTTGCCCACGTGTGGCAGCGCCAGGACCACGCCCTTGCCGTCGGCCATGGCCGTCTTGAGCCAGTCGAAATGCTCGGGCGAGATGTGGAAGCCGTCGAGGAACTGCTGCTTGGTCTGCGACGGCAGCCGGAAGGCCTCCATCCAGTACCTCGCGTACGACCGCAGGCCGTCGCGCACCAGCTCGTCGGGGCTGTCCGGCGCGACCTGCCGAAGATTTCGGCGCAGGCGCTGAGTTCCAGGACCATTTCTCTTGTACGCCTGGTCGGCCGCGGCCCGGAACAAACGGCGCGCGACCGGCAGCGGCAGGGCGCGCACCAGCCGCCACCCGGCCACGTAGCCGAACTCGATCAGACCGTCCTTCACGCAGGCGGATCCTTCGGCGGGACCGCGACCGGCGAGTCGGCCACGGTCGGCTCGGTGCGCGCGCCGGCCGGCAGATCGGAACGGCTGGCCGAGACCAGCCGCTGGACGACCGTGACGATCGACAGGGCGGCCAGCACCCAGAGCGCGGCCGGCAGGCCCCACTCGAGGCCGGCGCTGCCGAGCAGGCCGCCGACGCCGACGATGACCAGCCGCTCGAGGCGCTCGGCGATGCCGACGTCCGCGTTCAGGCCGAGGCTCTGCGCACGCGCCTTCACGTACGAGACGACCTGCCCGGCGGCCAGGCTGATCAGGGCCGCGACCATGCCGCCGTACGGGTTGCCCTCGCCGGCCAGATAGAACGCGACGGCGCCGAAGACCGCCGCGTCGGCGATGCGGTCCATCGACGAGTCGAGCAGGGCGCCGAACTTGCCGCCACCGCCGCGCATGCGGGCCATCGTGCCGTCGAGCACGTCGGTCAGCGCGCAGGCGGTGACGATCCAGGTCGCCCAGAACAGGTGACCCATCGCGCCGAAGTAGGAACCGATCAGCACACCGACGGTGCCGGCGATGGTGACGGCGTTGGGCGTGACCCCGATGCGCAGCAGGAAGCGTGCGGTGGGGTTGACGCCGTAGGCGACTACGGCGCGCGCAGGTACTTGGACGATCTTTGCCATGGCCTGACCACCTTATCGGCGTCCCCCGGGTCCTGGCGCTCCGGCAAGGCACCGTGGCCGTATCGTTCTCCCGTCCAACCACCCCGCCACCGCCCTTAAGCGGACTAAAGGCGTCTTTCCTCGTTTGCCAACTACAAAGGGTTGCCAGCCCCATACCAGCGGGTGTGGGATTTACCAACAGTCTCGAAACGACGGGAGTGGGCCGCGATGGCGCAGAAGACCTCCTCGGAGAAGGGGCTCAACGGCGCCGCGGCGCCGGTGGTGACCGAGCCCGGCAGAGTACGCAACGTGGTGCTGGTGGGACACTCCGGCTCAGGGAAGACGACCCTGGTCGAGGCCCTGCTGGCGGCCACCGGCACGATCTCGCGGGCGGGCTCGGTGACCGAGGGCACCACGGTGTCCGACCACGATCCGGCCGCGATCCGCCAGCAGCGCTCGGTGTCGCTGTCCTGCGCGCCGCTGAGCTACCACGACACCAAGATCAACCTCCTGGACACGCCCGGCTACGCCGACTTCGTCGGGGAGCTGCGCGCCGGCCTGCGGGCCGCGGACGCCGCGCTCTTCGTCGTCTCGGCCGTCGACGGCGTCGACGAGGCCACCGCCGCCCTGTGGGAGGAGTGCGCCGCGGTCGGCATGCCCCGCGCCGTCGCCATCACCCGGCTCGACCATCCGCGGGCCGACTACGACCAGACACTCGAGGACTGCCAGGACAAGTTCGGCGAGAACGTGATGCCGATCTACCAGCCCATGCTCGGCGACGACGGCCAGTCCATCGAGGGCCTGATCGGGCTGGTCACGCTGCGCGTGCTCGACTACTCCGAGGGCTATCCGCCGCGCGAGCGCGAGGCCGATCGGGAGCACCTCAACCCGATCTCGGACGACCGGAACGCGCTCATCGAGGGCATCATCGCCGAGAGCGAGGACGAGACCCTCATGGACCGCTACCTCGGCGGCGAGCTGATCAGCACCGCCACCCTGGTGCCCGATCTGGAGAAGGCCGTGGCCCGGGGCAACTTCTACCCGGTCATCCCGGTCTGCGCGGGCACCGGCGTCGGCCTCGACGCGCTGCTCGACGGCCTGGTCACCGGCGCGCCGTCGCCGCTGGAGCACGAGCTGCCGGTGGTCACCGGCGTGGACGGCTCGCCGCGGCCGCCGATCACCTGCGACCCCGACGGCCCGCTGGTGGCCGAGGTCGTCAAGACCACCATCGACCGGCACGTGGGCCGGGTCTCGCTGGTCCGGGTCTTCTCCGGCACGCTGCGCCCCGAGCAGGTGCTGCACGTCTCCGGGCACGGCCTGGCCGAGCGCGGCCACCCCGACCACGACGCCGACGAGCGGGTCGCCCACGTCTACTCGCCGCTCGGCGCCCAGCTGCGCGAGGTGCCGTACGCGATCGCCGGCGACATCTGCGCGATCACCAAGTCGGGCAGCGCCGAGACCGGTGACACGCTCAGCGGCAAGGAGCAGCCGCTGCTCATGGAGCCGTGGTCGATGCCCGAGCCGCTGCTGCCGATCGCGGTCGTGGCCAAGTCCCGTTCCGACGAGGACGCCCTGGCCAAGAACCTGGCCCGGCTGGTCGCGGGCGATCCGACCATGCGCCTGGAGCGCAACGCCGACACCCACCAGCTGGTGCTGTGGACGATGGGCGAGTCACACGCCGACGTCGTGCTCGACCGGCTGCGCTCGGGCGGGGTCGAGCTCGACACCGAGCCGGTGAAGGTGCCGCTGCGGGAGACGTTCGGCTGCCAGGCCAAGGGACACGGCCGCCACGTGAAGCAGTCCGGCGGCCATGGTCAGTACGCGGTGTGCGACATCACGGTCGAGCCGCTGCCGCGCGGCTCCGGCTTCGAGTTCGTCGACAAGGTGGTCGGCGGCGCGGTGCCGCACAACTACATCCCCTCGGTCGAGAAGGGCGTGCGGGCCCAGCTCGAGCGCGGGCTGGTGGCCGGCTATCCGGTGGTCGACCTGCGGGTCACGCTGCACGACGGCAAGGCGCACAGCGTCGACTCGTCGGACGCCGCGTTCCAGACGGCCGGCGCGCTGGCCCTGCGCGAGGCGGCCGGCGTGGGCCAGGTGACTCTGCTGGAGCCGATCGACGAGATCGTCGTCCGGGTGCCGGACACGTATGTGGGTTCGGT
Source organism: Actinoplanes sp. CA-131856 (assembly GCF_050956135.1). Classification (GTDB taxonomy): domain Bacteria; phylum Actinomycetota; class Actinomycetes; order Mycobacteriales; family Micromonosporaceae; genus Actinoplanes. The sequence goes on from NZ_CP191849.1 coordinate 8,182,546, forward strand.
GATGAGCGACCTCTCCGGCCGCCGTGGCCGCCCGCTCGGCACCGACAACGACGGCGACCACAGCCTGGTCCGGGCCGAGGTGCCGGCCACCGAGCTGGTCCGCTACGCGGTCGAGCTGCGGGCGCTGTCGTCCGGCTCGGGCACCTTCACCCGCACGTACGTCCGGCACGAGCCGATGCCGTCGCACCTGGCCGAAGGCGTACGGAAGGACCACGGCTCTAAATAGCGATGGCCCCGGCCGCCTCGCGCAGGGGCGCCAGCACCCTCTCGATCACCTGCTCCTTGCGCGGGTGGTACTTGAGGGTGCGCATGCCGTAGTTACGGAAAGCGATGTTCAGGCGGCCGCCGGGGACCATGTCTTTGATCATCCGGCGGCCGAAGGCCATGTTCTTGCCGACGTACGGGCGCATGCGGCTCTCGTACGTCTCGAAGGCGGCCCGGTGATCGCCGGCGCCGGCCAGGGCCTCGGCCAGGACGTACGCCCCGACCAGGGCCAGGCTCGTGCCCTGGCCCGAGGAGGGCGCCGGGCAGTGCGCGGCGTCGCCGAGCAGCACGACCCGGCCTTTCGACCAGCGCGGGGCGTCGACCTGGCTCAGTGAGTCGAAGTAGAAGTCGTCAGCCTTCTCCATCGCGGTCAGGAGCTCGCCGGTCCGCCAGCCGCCGCCCCGGAAGGCTTCGGCCGTCATCGCCTTCCCTTGAGTCTTGTCCTTCTCGCCACCGGCGAAGATCATTCCGACCCGCGCCGGACCACCCATCGCGTACGCGAAGATCAGGCGGCCCGGCTCGGAGTACATGACCTCCTCGCGATCGATGCCGAGCGTGTTCTCGGTGGTGAAGATTCCGATGTATCCGCCGAGATGGGTCAGCGGCACCTCACCGAACACCTGCCGCCGGGTCGCCGAGTGCAGGCCGTCGGCGCCCACGACCAGCTCGTAGCGCCCGGTGCGCCCACTGGCGAAGGTGACATCGACGCCGTCCGGCCCGTCCGCGATCGCGCTGATCGCGTCACCGAAGCGGTAGCCGGCCTCACGCGCGGTCGCGTCGTGCAGGATCCGCACCAGGTCGCCGCGCATGATCTCGACGTCGTCCCCCCGCCGCCCCATGATCAGGTCGGCCGGCAGGGCCGCGATCGTCTTACCCCGCTTGCTGACGTACGTGATCTGGCGCATCCCGGTGTCGGCGCCCTTGGCCGCTTCGAGCAGCCCCATCCGCCCGAGCACGGTGCTGGCCGCCCCGCGCACGTCGACCTTGTAGCCGCCGGAACGCGACTCCGGCGCCCTCTCCACGATCTCGACCCGCCGTCCCTGCCGGGTCAACCAGTGCGCCAATGCCGGGCCGGCGATGCCGGCGCCCGAGATGAGGATCGTCATGGGTCGTACTATACAAACGTCTTATACGTTTGTATAGAAGTTAGGATCACCAGCCATGGGGCACCGGGAAGACCTGCTGGTCGGGGCGAAGCGAGCGCTGTACGAGAAGGGGTACGCCCGCACGACAGCGCGGGACATCGTGGCGCTCTCGGGCACCAACCTGGGATCGATCGGCTATCACTACGGGTCGACCGAGGCGTTGATGACGGCGGCCATGCTGGCGGCCATGCAGGAGTGGGGCGAGGTGCTAGGGAAGGCGCTGTCCGAGGGCGACGGCACACCGGCCGGCTTCTGGCGACGGATCATCGAGTCGGTCGGCACCGACCGGCAGTTGTGGTTGGCCAGCGTCGAGGTGATGATCCAGGCCGAGCACAACGGGGCGCTGCGGGACCAGCTCGCGGCCGGCCTCGACGCAGGCCGGAGGGGCATGGCCGCGATAGCCCTGGGCCTACCCGAGGATCAGATCGACGACGCCACGGCGCGCGGCGTCGGCTCGGTCCAGATGGCATTGCTGTCCGGCATCGTCACGCAGTGGCTGACCGACCCGGCAAGCGCTCCGACCCCCGACCAGATCGTCGCCGGCGTCCAGCAGCTGAGCCACCCCGGCGCCTGAAGAGCAGCGCCCACCGTGTGGCGGAACTAGGACGGCCAGGCCTTCATGAGGAGCTGGCGGGTCTCGCCGAGCAGCTGCGGCAGAACCTTTGTGCGGCCAATCACCGGCATGAAGTTCGCGTCTCCGCCCCACCTCGGCACGATGTGCTGGTGCAGGTGGGCGGCGATTCCCGCCCCCGCGATCGACCCCTGGTTCATCCCGATGTTGAAGCCGTGCGGGCTGCTCACCGATCGCAGCACCCGCATGCCCGTCCGGGTCATGGCCGCCAGCTCCGCCGTCTCCTCCTCGGTCAGGTCGGTGTAGTCCGCGACGTGCCGGAACGGAACGATCATCAGGTGGCCCGGGTTGTACGGGTACAGGTTCAGGATCGCGTACACCGTCCCGCCCCTCGCCACCACCAGACTGTCCCCCTCGGGCAGGCCGGGGGCCAGGCAGAACGGGCAGCCTTCCGGGCGGTCCTCGCCGGTGACGTAGGCCAGCCGGTGCGGCATCCACAGCCGCTCCAGGCCGTCCGGCTCACCCGTCTCGGCGTACGCAGCGTCGTCCGTCACACCGGCAGCTTAGGCCGCCGCCGGTCCAAGGTCCCGACGGCCGGGAGCACGACCGGCGAGGGCTCGTGCGACGTGGCGCCGTGCAGCTCGTACGATCCGCCGCCGCGCCGCTTCGCCTTGTACATCGCCGTGTCGGCCATGCGCAGCAGCTCGTCCGGGTCGTCGACGCCCGAGTGCGACAGCGCGATGCCCACGCTGGCCGGGGTGCTCAGCTGCCGGCGGCCGACCGGGACCGTCTCGTTCAGCGCGGCCACCACCCGGTCCGCGATCACCATGGCGTCGCGGGCCGAGCGCAGGTCCTCGGCGACGATCACGAATTCGTCGCCGCCGAGGCGGCCGACCAGGTCCTCGGCGCGCACGCAGCCGCGCAGCCGGTCGGCCACCGCCCGGAGCAGGTCGTCGCCGGCGGAGTGCCCGTGCACGTCGTTCACCTGCTTGAAGCCGTTGAGGTCGAGCAGCAGCGCGCCGACCGGGCGGCCGCTGCGGCGGGAGCGGGCCATCGCCACGCCGAGCCGCTCGCGCAGCAGCGCGCGGTTGGCCAGCCCGGTGAGCGGGTCGTGCAGGGCGCGGTCGGTCAGTTCGGCTTTCAGGGCCACGCTGGCCAGCGCCAGCGACACCTGGGTGCGCAGCGCCTGCAGGGCCTGGAACACCTCGGACGGCAGCTCGCCGGAGGCGCTGACACTGAGTACGCCGAGGAACCGGTCGCCGTTGTTCAAGGGCAGCAGGGTGTACGGGCGTGCGGTGGCCTCGTCGACGTGGGCGTAGCCGGCGGCGGCCAGGTCGGCCACCACGACCACCTCGCCGGCCATGAGCCGGGCCAGGATCTCGGGCGGGGCGCTGGCCACCGGCACCTGGCGGCCGAGCACGGCGCCGGTGTCCGAGCCGGCCGAGTCGGCGATCGCGAAGCCGTCGGCCGAGACCTCGACCATCGAGGCGCGGGCGCCCGGGCACTCGGCGAGCAGGTCGCCGGCGGCCGTGACGGCGAGGTGGTACACCTCGGCCGTGTCGGTGCTGGTGATCAGCGCGGTGCCGAGCTGGCTGAGCACGTGCTCGCGGGCGACCGCCCGGCGCAGCGCGCGCAGGCCCTCGTTCCGGTTGGCCAGCAGGCGCGAGAGCAGCACCAGCATCACCAGGATGACGGCCGCCTCGACGCCGCCGCGGGCGGTCGGCTCGATGAGCCACCACGCCGCCGCGACGATCAGGCCCGAACCGGCCAGTACGTTCTCGCTCTTGGTCACGGCGGTGCAGATCGGCGGGCCATCCGGTCACATGAGTCTCGGAAAAGGAGCTACTCGGTGGCGGCGGCCAGCCAGGTGGGCAGCGGCTCGCGGGCCGAGAGCCAGCTCGGCGGGATGCCGTCGAGGCCGGTGTACGCCGCCACGATGCCCCCGGCGATGGCGCAGGTCGTGTCGACGTCGCCGCCCGCGGCCACGCAGGCGCCGATCGCCGCCGGATAGTCGCCGAGGAACCGGTCGGCCACCCACACCGCGAACGGCACGGTGTCGCGGGCCATGGCCCGGGTGCCGTTGCCCAGCTCGTACGCCGCCTCGCCCGGATCCTTGATCCGGGCCGCGGCCACCAGCCCGTCCCGCACGAGCCCCTCGGGTGTGTGCGCGGCGACCGCCCGCAGCAGCGCCGGCCGCTGCCCGTCGAGCCGCCCCGCCGCCGCCACGGCCGCCGCGACGGTGACCGCTACCCCGCCCGCGATGCCCTCGGCGTGCGCGTGTGTCACCTCGGCCGCCCGGGCCCCCTGCACGGCCGCGTGGGTCAGCGAGTCGGCGTGCCACGCTCCGAGCGGCGCGGCCCGCATGGCGGCGCCGTTGCCGGCCGAGCCCTGACCGTCGAAGGCGGCGGCCGCGGCGATCGGCCAGGGCAGCCCCTCGCGGATCTCGCGCAGCATCACCACGGCGCCGGGGCCATAGCCGCGGTACGGATCGTGGTGGCGGCCGAGGAGCTCGGCGAAGGCGTCACGGTCGAAGTCACCTTCGGTGAGCACCGCGACCAGGCAGCAGGCTTCCTCGGTGTCGTCGGTCCACTCCCAGGGCGCCGGCGGCGGATCGGACAAATCGACTTTGGCCACGAAATGCTGGGCACCGAGCGCGTCGCCCACGCTCAGGCCGGCGAGGCTCTCCAGGGCCAGCGCCAGCCGCGTACCGGGAAAAAGAGTGAATGACATCGGCGTTACGGATACTAATCTGTCACGTTCAGTAATCGACCGGTGTCCCTGGATGACCGGTTAGGACCAGCTTGCCAACGGCAGTACCTTCTTCGCATGGCCACGGTGTTGCTCGTCGAGGACGATCACGTCGTGCGCGGCGCCATGCTCCGATCGCTCGCCGATCGGGGGCACGCCGTGCACGCCGTCGGCACGGCGCTCGACGCGCTGCGCCGGGTCGCGGCCGAGACGCCCGACCTGGTCGTGCTCGACCTCGGGCTGCCCGATCTGGACGGCTCCGACGCGCTGCGCATGCTGCGCGGCATCACCGACATCCCGATCATCATCGCCACCGCGCGCGACGACGAGCAGACCGTCGTGCGGCTGCTGCGCGCCGGTGCCGACGACTACATGGTCAAGCCGTTCACCGGCGCCCACCTCGACGCCCGCATCGCCACCGTGCTGCGGCGCGTCGGCCGGGCCAGCCGCACGGCCCAGCCGGCCGTGCACGAGGTGGGCGAGCTGCGGGTGGATGTCGGCGAGCGCAGCGCCACCCTGGCCGATCAGCCGCTGGCGCTGACCCGCAAGGAGTTCGACCTGCTGGCGTACCTCGCCGCCCGTCCGGGCCGGGTGGTCTCACGCCGTGAGCTGTTGGAGGAGGTATGGCGACAGCCATCGGTCGGCGAGGACCAGACGATCGACGTGCACCTGTACTGGCTACGCCGGAAACTGGGCGAGTCCGCGGCGAAACCTCGCTACCTGCGCACCGTGCGGGGGGTCGGATTCCGGTTGGTGGCGCCGGACTGAGGGCACGGCTGGCCTACACGACGGCCGCCACCACCGCCGTCGCCGCGCTGGTCTTCCTCGTCCCGCTCGGCTGGGAGCTCCGCAACGACCACCGTGACCAGGCCATGGCCGCCGCCGAACAACGCAGCGCCACCGTGGCCGGCGCCATCGCCTCCGGCGCGCCCGCCAAGGGCGTGACGGCCACCATCGCCGCGGCCGGTGGGCAGACCACGGTCCACGCTCCCGGACAGACCGCGGGCGGCCGGGCGCCCGCCGAGGACGTGCAGCGCGCCGCCGGCGGCGGCGGCACGATCACCGTGGACGTCGACGGCGGTGTGGCCCGGCTGCAACCGGTGACGGTCGGTAGCCGTACGGCTGTGGTCGAGGTCTTCGTCCCCGACGCCGAGCTCAGTGAGGGCACCGCGCGGGACTGGTGGCTGCTCCTGGGGATCGCGCTGGTCCTGGTCGTGGGCGCGGTGATCGTGGTCGACCGGCTGGCCCGGGGCGCCGTCAGCTCGGCCCGCAACCTGGTGCACGCGGCCCTGGCCGTCGGCGGCGGCGACCTCGGCGTGCGGATCACGCCGTCGGGCCCGCGGGAGCTGGCCGAGGCCGGCTACGCCTTCAACCGGATGGCCGATCGCCTGGTCAGCTCGCGCACCAACGAACGGGAGATGGTGGCCGATCTGTCGCACCGGCTGCGCACGCCGCTGACCGCGCTGCGCCTGGACGCCGAGGCCCTCGACCCCGACGACACCCAGATCATCGACCTGACCGCCGACGAGGTCGACCGCCGGCGCGGCATCCGCCGCATCCGGCAGGCCATCGTCACCCTCGAGGGCGAGGTCAACCAGCTGATCAACACGACCCGGCAGGCGGTCGCGGCCCAGGTCGCCTCCGCGCCCGAGTCCGGCGTCTGCGACGTCAGCGAGGTGGTACGCGAACGGATGACGTTCTGGTCGGCCCTCGCGGACGACCAGAACCGCACCTACCGGGTCGTGGGTGCGCAGATGCGCATCCCGGTGCCGGTGGCCCGGACCGAGCTGGCCGCCGCCCTCGACGCGATTCTGGGTAATGTGTTCCGCTACACCCCTCAGGGCACGGCGTTCGAAGTAGGCATCTCCCGGCGGGACGGCTGGGTGGCGGTGCGGGTCGACGACGCCGGCCCCGGAATCCCCGATCCGGAGACAGCGATGCGACGCGGGCAGAGCAATCAGGGTTCGACCGGCCTCGGCCTCGACATCGCCCGCCGCGCGGCCCAGGCCGCCGGCGGCTCGGTCGACCTCGACCGGGCCGCGATGGGCGGCGCCAGCGTCGTCATGCTGCTCGCCGACGCCGAGGCCACACCCAAGCAGGTGAACCGTTTCGGCCTGGTCGGGCGCCTCGCCCGCGAGCGCGGCGGCAAGCCCGCTCGTTGAGGTGAAGCTGACGGGTGAGCATTATTCGCGACCGACCTCGAGCCCCGCTGAGCTGCGAGTTGACCGCGTGATCTCCACCGTCGCGAATAATGCTCATTGAACGGGACCGAATCGTTGCTTAGATCTGTATTAAAGGGGTTCCCTCGGCGCTCCCGGGCTGGCAACCTTCCCTCCGATCCCATCCGGTCTCCCGGCGCGCTCCGTCCCCACGAGACGAGCCGCGGAGGCCCGCGCGCGGTGAGAGGTGGTCGCCCCATCGCCACCTCCCACCGCGCACCAGTCAGGCAAGGAGTCGAGTTGTCCACCCACCGCCGGCCGGTCCCCAAGGGTCACCGCCGAGCGGCCCGCTCGCGGAGCCACCGGCTGCTGCCCATCGCCCTCGGCCTGGCGCTGATGGGTGTCGGCGGCGTGGTCGGCCCCAGCGTGGTGGACAACGTGGCCGGCACCGAGCCGACCCGCGACCTGGCGCTCACCTCGATGCCGCGCGACGTGCCCGACCAGGGCCTGGTCTACGACGGGCTGCGCCCGGCCCGGGCCGGGACCGTCTGCGCCGGCTCCTACCAGGTCGACGACCAGACCTGCACGCACGGCCCCGACTCGGCGCCGGTCGGCCTCAAGGTGCGCAAGGACGTCAGCCCGATCACCGCCAAGGCGCCCGAGCCGGTGCCGCCCCGGCGCGAGTCGGCCACCTTCGTGCCGGCCGACGCCGAGATCGCCCGCGACGAGGGCGGCAGCGCGCTCACGGCCGACGCTCCGGCCCTGGTTCCCGACGCCGCGCCCGGCGACGCCGACTTCATCATGGGCGCGCACGACGTGGCCTGTGAGGGCGACGGCCGCAGCGGAAAGCGTGTCCAGGTCATCTATCTGCACGAGTTCGGCACGCCCAGCCGCTACACCGACTTCCTGGGCTCGATCCGCACGTGGTCGGCCGGCGTCGACCAGATCTTCGACGAGAGCGCGGGCGAGACCGGCGGTTCGCGGCACGTCCGCTTCGTGACCACCCCGCAGTGCCGGGTCGACGTCACCGAGGTGCAGCTGCCGGCGGGCGGGCTCGAGTCGTTCGCGGGCAGCATCGCCGCGCTGCGCACCCTCGGCTACAACCGCACCGACCGCAAATATCTGCTGTTCGCCGACGCCAACGTCTACTGCGGCATCGCCACGTACGTCGCCGACCGGCGCCCGGGCCTGAGCAACCGCAACAACGGCGGCCCGTCGTACGGCCGGGTCGACGCCGGCTGCTGGAGCTCGGCCATGGCCGCGCAGGAGCTGACCCGCTCGCTCGGCGCCATGCAGGCCGGCTCGCCCAACGCCAGCGGCCTGGGCAGCTGCCTCGACGACTACGACCTGCTCTGCGGCCCCGACCGCTCGGGCAAGCAGGTGCGCGAGGTCTGCCCGAAAAAGCACGAGACGCGCCTCGACTGCGGCCACGACGACTACTTCAGCACCGACCCCAAGCCGGGCAGCTACCTGGCCAAGAACTGGAACGTCGCGCAGAGCGAGTTCCTGCTGCGCGGCGACGGCGGCGACGACATCCCGGACGTGCCCGGCGCGCCGGAGCCGGCCGAGACGCCCGCCCCGGAGGCCACCGCGACCACGGCGCCCTCCTCGCCCGCGCCCAGCGTGACCTCGGCCCCGGTTCCCAGCGAGACGCCCAGCGCCGACCCGGGCACGGCCGACGGCGGCGGCGACGCCCCGCCGTCCCCCTCGGTCACCCCCAGCGAGAGCCCGGCCGTGCCGGCCGACGAGACCACCGGCGAACCGGACATCGAGACCGCGGCCCTGCCGGTCGCCGCGACGACCGCGCCGCCGGCCACCCCGCTGCCGACGACCAAGGTGCCGGCCCGCAACGGCGTCCAGGAGGGCGGCGCGGTCCAGGCCGTGGTCGAGGTCCGCGACGCGACGAGCGGCTCGGTGCGGCTGACGTGGAGCGCCGCCTCCGAGACGGCGACGTACGAGGTGTGGGTGGACAACCAGCCGATCGCCACCACCAAGGCGACCCGGGCCCGCCTGATCGGCCTCAAGCCGGCCGCGAAATATCAGGTCACGGTCAAGTCCACGGGTGGATACGCGGCCCGGGCCACCGCCGAGACGGCGCCGGCCGCCCGCCCGGCCCAGAGCTCGTGGTTCACCCTGACCAACGCGCTCACCGGCGGCGCCGCCGACCTCTACGCGGCGCGGGCCGCCCTGGACACCCCGATCACCCTGAGCGGCACCGACGACGACGCCCAGCAGCAGTGGCAGCTGGTGCCGGCCGACGGCGGCAGCTACTCGCTTGTCTCGCGGGCCACCGGCAAGTGCGCCGGCCCGCTCGGCGGCGACGTGGTCGCCGGCGCCCCGCTCGTGCAGGTCGACTGCGCCGCGGGCGGCGCCGAGTGGACCCTTCAGGCCTCGCCGTACGGATTCACCCTGCGCACCACCGTCGGCGACCTGGTCGCCGGGGTGGGCGGCCAGCGTTTCGGCGCCCACCGCGTGCTCGTGCTCCAGAAAGGCAACGGCCAGCGTCACCAGAGTTGGACGGCGGTACCCGACTGAACCGGGAGGTAGCCATGCCCAGCACGTTGAGCAAGCCCCTGGCAGAGCCCGAGGAGGGCCCGGCCAGGTTCAACAAGCGCCGCCTGATCCGCGTGATCGCGATCCTCACCATCGGGATCGTGGTCGTGCTGGCCGTGTGGCAGGAGCCCCTCTACGCGTTGCGCTCCGTGTAGTCGTCGATCTCGGCGAGCAGGGCCTTCTTGCGCTCCGGCGCGAGGAAGCTCTGCTCGGCCCCGGCCCGGGCCAGACCGGCCACGCCCCGCGCGTCGAGGCCGAGCAGCCGGGCGGCGACGGCGTACTCCTCCTCCAGCGTGGTGCCGAACATCGGCGGGTCGTCGGAGTTGATGCTCACCGGCACGCCCGCCGCGACCAGCGTGGTGAGGGGGTGCTCGTCGAGTGACGGCACGGCCCGGGTCCGCAGGTTGGAGGTCGGCGAGATCTCCAGCGGGATGCCGTTCTCGGCCAGGTGCGCCATCAGCGCCGGGTCCTGGGCGGCCGAGATGCCGTGCCCGATGCGCTCGGCGCCGAGCTCGCGCAGTGCGTCCCAGATCGTCTCGGGCCCGGTGGTCTCGCCGGCGTGCGGCACGCTGTGCAGTCCGGCCGCGCGGGCCTTGTCGAAGAACGGCTTGAACTGCGGACGGGGCACGCCGATCTCCGGGCCGCCCAGCCCGAAACTGATCAGGCCGTCGGGCTGCTCCTCGAGCGCCACCCGCAGCGTCTCCTCGGCCGCGGCCAGGCCGGCCTCGCCGGGGATGTCGAAGCACCAGCGCAGCTCGACGCCGAACTCCTTCGCGGCCGCGCGCCGGGCGTCCTCGATCGCCGCGCAGAAGGCCGGGGCGGCGATGCCGCGCCGGACGCTGGAGTACGGCGTGATGGTCAACTCGGCGTGCCGGACCTGCTGGCGGGCGAGCTCGCGGGCCACCTCGTAGGTCAGCGTCCGCACGTCCTCGTCGTCGCGGACGAGGTCGACGACGCTGAGGTAGACCTCGATGAAGTGGGCGAAGTCGCGGAAGGCGAAGTAGTCGGCCAGCGCGGCCGGGTCGGCCGGCACCGGGGTGCTGCCCTCGTGGCGCGCGGCCAGCTCGGCGACGATCCGCGGCGACGCCGAGCCGACGTGGTGGACGTGCAGCTCGGCCTTGGGCAGGCCGGCGATGAACGAGGTCAGCTCGGTCATTCTGTGCCTTTCTGTACGGCTGTCCGCGCCACCAGGAAGATCCGGCGGAACGGGAACGCGACGTAGCCGCCGGCCGCCGGATAGGCGCCGGCCAACTCCCGGGCCAGGTCGGCCCGGAACGACTGCCAAGCATTCTCGTCCAGCGCGGCCTTGACGGGACGCAATGCCGTGCCCTCCATCCAGCGCAGCACCGGATGCTCCTTTTCCCGGGCGGAAAGCAGATGTACGTATGTGGTCTCCCAGGCGTCGACGGCGGCGCCGGCGCCGGTCAGCAGGGTCGCGTAGTCGACCGGATCGTCGACGGGCGCCTCCCGCAGCACGTCGCCCAGGCCGTAGCGGCGGCCGACCTCGCGCAGCAGCCGATGGGAGGGCGCCCCGAAGTTGCCCGGCACCTGCATGGCCAGCCAGGCGCCGGGCGGCAGCTCCCCGGCCCACCGGGCCAGCAGATCCTGATGGCCCGGCACCCACTGCAGCGTCGCGTTGGTGATCAGCACGTCGACGTCGGCCGCGGGGTGGTAGTCGCGGACATCGCCGATCTCGAACGACGTCAGGCCGCCGCTCGCCTGTCCCCGCGCCTTATCGATCATCTCGGGCGAGGAGTCGATGCCGGTCAGGCGGGCCGCCGGCCATCTCGCGGCCAGCGACAGCGTCAGCTCGCCGGGGCCGCAGCCGAGGTCGACGACCGCGCGCGGATTCGCCGCGGCGACGCGGGTGACCAGGTCGAAGAAGGGGCGCGAGCGCTCATTGCCGTACCGCGAGTAGACGGCCGGATCCCACATGATCGTTCCTCCCAAACCGTACGTACGTTTTGCAAGCAAACTATCAGGAGAACGGTAGGGTTCGAACCTGTGGAGAATCGAAGTTTTCGCAGGATGGGACGGACGGTCGGGGTCATCGGCCTGGGCGCCTGGCAGCTGGGGGCCGACTGGGGCGAGGTGAGCGAGTCCGACGCGCACGCGACCCTGCAGGCCGCGGTGGACTCCGGCGTCACCTTCATCGATACGGCCGACGTCTACGGCGACGGCCGCAGCGAGCAGATCATCGGCTCGTTCATCAAGGACAAGCCGCAGCTCACGGTCGCGACCAAGATGGGACGCCGGGTCGCACAGGAGCCCGGCAACTACACGCTCGACAACTTCCGGGCCTGGACCGACCGGTCCCGGGCCAACCTTGGGGTCGACACCCTCGACCTGGTGCAGCTGCACTGCCCGCCGACGCCGGTCTTCTCGACCGACGCCGTCTACGACGCCCTCGACACGCTGGTCGAGGAAAAGCGGATCAAGGCGTACGGCGTGAGCGTCGAGAAGGTCGACGAGGCGCTGGCCGCCATCGCGCGGCCGGGCACGGCCAGCGTGCAGATCATCCTCAACGCGTTCCGGCTCAAGCCGCTCGAGCGGGTGCTGCCGGCCGCGGCCGAGGCCGGCGTGGGCATCATCGCCCGGGTGCCGCTGGCCAGCGGCCTGCTCTCGGGCAAGTACGACGCGCACACCACCTTCGCCGCCAACGACCACCGCAACTACAACCGGCACGGCGAGTCGTTCGACGTCGGCGAGACCTTCTCCGGCGTGGACTTCGCGACCGGACTCGAGGCGGTGTCGCGGCTGCGCCCGCTGGTGCCCGAGGGCGCCACCATGGCGCAGTTCGCCTTGCGCTGGATCATCGACCAGCCGGCCGTCACGGTCGTCATTCCGGGGGCCCGCAACCAGTCGCAGGCGCACGCCAATGCGGCCGCCGCCGGCCTCGCCCCGCTGTCCGCGGAGACGCATGAGGCGGTCACCGCCGTCTATGACGAGCTGATCCGCCCGCAGGTGCACGACAGATGGTGAACGAAGCGGCAACGCCTCCGAAAAAGCTCAAAGGCTGGCTTCTCATGTCTTTAGGGGTGTTGGCGCTGGTCGTCGGTGCTCTGTGGACACTGCAGGGCCTGGACATCATCACCGACAGCCAGATGAGCGGCGTCGCCATCTGGTCGTTCGTCGGCCCCGTCATCGCTGTCGCGGGACTGATTTCGATCATTCTGGGCGAACGCGCGCGAGCCCGTTCCAAGCGCCTCTAAAAGCTCTGGGAAAGAGCGAATCCCCCGCATCCGAGACCGGATGCGGGGGATTCATTGGTATAGAACGCCGACCTCCGCCAGGCGATCGGCAGCCGTCCCAGGTTTTTCGGCCCCGGGACCGGCAGGGTCTCAGAGCGGGCGAACCTGCTCCGCCTGCGGGCCCTTCTGGCCCTGGGCGATCTCGAACTCGACCCGCTGGTTCTCCTCCAGCGTGCGGTAGCCGCTCGTCTGGATGGCCGAGAAGTGGACGAACACGTCAGCACCCCCGCCGTCAACGGTGATGAAGCCGAAGCCCTTGTCTGCGTTGAACCACTTCACGGTTCCTTGCGCCATGCTGAACTCTCCTTCTGAAAATGCCGGCCCCGTGATGCCCCGGGCCGATGACCGTTTTCGAGCAGCGGCGCCGTGAGGCGGCCTTTCAGAGGACGTCCCATCCGTCAAGATCGGCGATCCCGGCGGAAGCAGCGAACCACGTACGCAAAAACTGGGCACACTGTACCTGAAAAGAGCCTCGTAAAGCTCCCCCTTGACCCACCGGAAAAAGGTCAGCTCATTCGGAAAAGGTCCCCCACTTCGCTCTCGCGATGTGGGAGACCTTCGACCGTAAAGCTGTCTTCAGTTAGGCCATTCACCAGTCAGTTTCCGAACACCGGCGGCGCCGCCTCGATCGACGGCCGCCTTCACGAGTGCGAAGATCGCACCCTGCAACGCGGCCGCCGCGAGAATCTCGCCCCATCCACGGTCCTCATCGGTGGCGTTCGGCGCGTCGTCGTCTCCGGAGGCGACCTTCCAGACCTCCTTGAAGACGAAGCCGGCGACAGCGCCCGCCCCGATGCCCAGCAGAATCCCGACCGGCTTGTAGGCGAGCTTGGAAACCTTGCCGCTCACCGGCGCCTCCCTCGAACGATCAGAATGACACCCACGATCGCGACCACCCCGGCCACGACCAACTGCAGGGGCACGGGACTGGCCGCGCGCACCTCGCTGACGTCAGTCTCCTGGACACGGTCGGCCGCCGAGCGCACTTTGGCCCGGACCCGGCCGGTCGCCTCCAGCGCCTGCGCGCGGACCCGCTGCTTCGTCTGCTCGACCTGGTCCTTGGCCCGGGCCTTGACGTCGGCCTTGGCCGCGAGGGCCTGCACCGTCTCGCCGAGCTCGGCCCGGGTCTGCTTGATCTCGGCCCGCAGCTCCTCGACCGTCGGCTTGGGCGCCGGGGCCTGGCTCTTGTCGTCCACGCTCATGGCCGGTTCCGCTCCTTCGCGACCGCCTGCTTGACCTCGTCGACGTCGGCCTTGACGCTCTCGATCGCGGCGATCGGCTCCGGCGGCACCGCCTTGGAGACCTGCTTCTTGCCGATCAGCGCCATGACGCCGGCCGCCAGGAACAGGGCGGCCGTGACGATCAGGGCCGCGAGCCAGAGGTCCAGGAACAGGTTGAATACGATGATCAAAGTCGCGATGAGGGCACCGACGCCGTACAGGGCGAAGACGCCGCCCCCGGCGAACAGGCCGATCCCGATGCCGGCGTGCTTGCCCTTCTCCGCGAGTTCCGCCTTGGCCAGCGCAATCTCGTCCCGGACCAGCCTGCTGACCTGGTCGCTCGCGCGCTGCACCAACTCGGCGGTGGACTGATCGGCGAGCGGCTTGGCCTGGCTGCCGTTCAGAACATCGGCCATGGTGACCTCCTTCCGTGTCTCGGTGTATGCCCTGATCACCGGAGAGTCAATCCTGTTGCACAAAACCCGCCAGAAGTTGATCAGCGGGGCGCCGCGGCCACCGGTTCCTCCGGTCCTCCGAAGGCGATCCCGCGGCTGTCGCCGTCGTCCCCACCGGAGAAGACCCGCGAGTCCGGCGAGTCCGGGTCGGGCTTGGGCACCGGCCGGCCGGGCCCGGCCGGGCCGGGCTGGCTCAGATCGGCCCGCACCCGCGGCATCGAGTCACGCTGGTGCCGCCAGATGAAGGTGACCAGCCGCTCGCGCACCAGGCAGCGCAGGTCCCACAGGGCGCCGGCGTCGTTCGCGCTCACCAGGGCGCGCAGCCGGACCATGCCGCCGACCGCGTCGGTCACCTGGAGCACGCAGACCCGGCCGTCCCACAACTCCGACCCCTCGCACGTGGTGCGCAGCTCCGCCCGCAGCGGCTCGATGTCGGTGGCCCAGTCCACGTCCACCTCCGCCGTGCCGAGCACCGCCGAGCCCGTACGCGTCCAGTTCTGGAAGGGCTTGGTCGTGAAATAGGACGTGGGCAGGATGAGCCGCCGGTCGTCCCAGATCTGGACCGCCACATAGGTGAGAGTGAGCTCCTCGATGCGGCCCCACTCCCCCTCGACGACCACCACGTCGTCGACCCGGACGGCGTCGCTGAAGGCCAGTTGCAGGCCGGCGAAGACGTTGCCGAGCGTGCTCTGCGCGGCCAGGGCCGCGACCACGCTGACGATGCCGGCCGAGGCCAGCACGCTGGCGCCCAGGGCCCGGATGTTCGGGAAGGTCATCAGCGCCACGCCGAGCGCGATGATCACGATGGCGGCCACGGTGACCCGGCGCAGGATCACCACCTGGGTCTTGAAGCGGCGGCGCCTCAGGTTGTCCGGCACGTCGAGGCGCCAGCGGTTCAGCGCGGCGTCCTCCAGCACCAGCAGCAGCGCCGCCACCAGCCAGGCGAACGAGGCGATGAACAGGATGACCAGGGTGTGCAGCACACCGGCCCGCGCCGGGAACTCGCCGGCGCCGGCCCGGATCGACTGCTGGACGGCGAAGACGGTGGCGGCGGCCAGGAACGGGTGGTGGGCCGTGCGGGCCAGGTCGGCCGCGATGGCCGACCGGTGACCGGCCCTGGTGACCAGCCGGTGCAGGATCTCCACCACCACTATGGCGAGGCCCGCCGATCCGAGAACGATCAGCGTGGCCCTCAGTACGTCAGGCACATTCCTCTCCTGTCGCAGAAAAGCGGGTACCGGTGACCTGTCGTTCCCAGGTCACCGGTCCCCGCAACTGTCTCGCAGTGGAAGAGGGAAATGCTCACACTTTGCGGTACTTGGCCTGCGCGATGCAGTAGACGCCGAAAGCGGCGATGCCGACGGCGATCACGGCCAGCAGCCACACGCCCCACGGGTGACCGGCCAGCGTCTTGAGCGCGGCGTCGAGGCCACGGGCCTTGTCCGGGTCGAAGGTGACGGCGGCGGCGACGAACAGGATGCCGGCGATCGCGTAGGCGACGCCCTTGGCCGCATAGCCGGCCATGCCCAGCCGGATGATCGGCTGACGGGTGCCGTGCGTCATCTCCTGGGTGTTGAGGTGCTTGACGAACTTGCGGCGCAGGCCGTAGATCGCCATGCCGATGCCGACACCGAGGATCACCAGGCCGATGAAGCCGACCAGCCAGCGGCCGCCCGTGCTGCCCATCAGACCGGACGACTTGCTCTCGTAGTTGTCGCCCATCGAGGCGTTCGAGCCCTGGAGGATCTTCACGGCCATCCAGGCCAGATAGCCGTACAGGACGGCGCGGACGCCGGAGAGGACCCGCTCGGCCATCGCGGTGCGGTTCTGCTCGCCGCTCTCGCCGATGGCGGCCTCGAACGCCTGCCAGATCGCCATCGCGGCCATGCCGATCGCGATGACGACCAGGAGCGTCTTGCCGAGGCCGTTGCCGGCCAGCGTCTGGAGGGCGCCCGACTGGTCGCTCTCCTGGGACGAGCCTTGGAAGGCCACCTGGAGAGCGATCCAGGCGAAGATGAGGTGGATGATGCCGTAGCCGATGAAGCCGCCCCGGGCCAGATACTCCAGCGGCTTACTGTCGGCGGCCCGAGAGGCTGCGTACTTGGCGTTCGAGGCGGTGCTTGTCATGCCCCCAAATGTCACCAGGAGCCAAGATCGCCAAACGTCACGCCTTCGATACTTGTAGACCGATCGCGTCGTTCGTCACGCTGTCGAGCTGTACCTGAAGCCCCGCGACCTCGACGGCTTGCTGTCCCTTGGTCAGACTGATCTGCTCGCCGGCGACCTCCAACGTCACCGTGTTGGCGTCGGCGCTGATGAATTTCGCCTCGACACCGAGGAAGCTCGCGCTGGCGCTCGTCTCCCGCTGGATCGTCACGGTGCACTGGTCGAGTCCGCAGTCGACGTTGTCGCTGCTGCATCCGGTGAGCAGCGCGAGGCCGAGGGCGGCTGAGGTGAGTGCGGCGGCGATTCGCCGGGTGGGTTTCAACACCCTTGCAAGGGTACGGGCACCGCGCGACCCTACATTTGGTCAATGAGCGACATCGACGTCCGAGACAACCCCGCGCACCGCCGCTTCGAGCTCACGGTGGACGGCCGATGGGGCGGCAAGGCCGACTACCGCATGCGCGACGGGGTGGCGATCATCGTGCACAGCGAGATCGACCCGGCCTTCCGCGGTCGCGGCCTCGGCAACGAGCTGGCCACCCGTACGCTCGACGCCTTCCGCGCCCGCGATGTCCAGGTCGTACCCTCCTGCCCGTTCTTCGCGCAGTTCGTCGCCGAGCACCCCGAGTACGAGGACCTCGTCGCCGACTACCGCTAGTCTGACCGGCGATGAACCGGGATCTTGCCGCGGCGCGTGACCTCGCCGCCACCGTCGCCGCCCAGGCCGGCCGCCTCCAGCTCGAACGGCACGACACGCTGCGGGTGGGCGCGCCCAAGGCGCACGCCAACGACGTCGTCTCCGACGTCGACATCGCCAGCGAGCGCCTCATCGTCGACGCGATCACCGCGGCCTGGCCCGGCGACGCCGTGCAGGCCGAGGAGGGGCACGGCCGCGAGGGCACGACCGGCTGGATGTGGGTGGTCGACCCGCTCGACGGCACCCGCAACTACATCAGCCGCACCGGCCCGTGGTCGGTCTGCGTCGCCCTCTACGAGGGTGAGCAGGCCCGGGTCGCGGTGGTGCACGAGCCGGTGGCGGACGAGACGTTCAGCGCCATCGACGGCGGCGGCGCGTTCCTGAACGGACATCGTCTGACCGTCTCCGGCGGCCCGTCGCTCGACAAGGCGCTGGTCGGCGTCAGCTTCCAGCCCAACCCGGCCACCAAGGAACGCGCCGGCAAGGTGATCCGGGAGCTGCTGCCGGTCTCCGGCGACATCCGCCGCCTGCCGGCCGCGCTCAACCTGGTCTATCAGGCCGCCGGGCGCCTCGACGGCGGCCTCGCCCTCGACACGAACCTGTGGGACATCGCGGCCGGCGCCCTGATCGCCCGCGAGGCCGGCGTGATCCTCGGCGGCCACGGCGACGACTTCACCACCGAGCTGACCATCGGCGCGGCTCCCAGCCTGTGGCCCGCCCTCTCCTCGCTGGCCCGATCGGTACTAGTCTCTTAAGACCCGCGCCTGAGGAGACACCGGTGGTACAACGTCAGTTCCCCAAACCCGCCGAGATCTTCGAGCTCATGCAGTTCAAGAAGCCGCGGCTCGGCCGGGACGGCCGGCTCGAGGCCGCGCTCACCATCGAAGACCTCCGGCTGATCGCCAAGCGCCGCACCCCGCGCGCCGCCTTCGACTACACCGACGGCGCCGCCGAGGGCGAGCTGTCCCTGGCCCGGGCCCGGCAGGCCTTCAAAGACATCGAGTTCCACCCGAACGTCCTGCGCGACGTGGCGAACGTCGACACCTCGACCACGGTCTTCGGCGGCCCGTCGGCCCTGCCGTTCGGCATCGCGCCGACCGGTTTCACCCGCCTCATGCAGACCGAGGGCGAGACGGCCGGAGCGTCCGCAGCCGGCGCCGCCGGCATCCCGTTCACCCTCTCCACGCTCGGCACCACGAGCATCGAGACGGTGAAGGAGGCCAACCCGACCGGCCGCAACTGGTTCCAGCTCTACGTCATGAACAAGCGCGAGATCTCGTACGCCTTGACGGAGCGAGCGGCCAAAGCAGGCTTCGACACCCTGTTCTTCACGGTCGACACCCCCGTGGCGGGCGCCCGCCTGCGCGACAAGCGCAACGGCTTCTCCATCCCGCCCCAGCTGGGCCTGCGCACGATCGCCAACGCGATCCCCCGCCCCTGGTGGTGGTACGACTTCCTGACCACCCCGAAACTCGAGTTCGCCTCCCTGTCGGCCACGGGAGGAACGGTCGGCGAGCTGCTGGACGCGGCCATGGACCCGACGATCAGCTACGAGGACCTGCGCGTCATCCGCGAGATGTGGCCGCACAAGCTGGCGGTCAAGGGCGTACAGACGGTCGAGGACGCCCGCAAGCTGGCCGACTTCGGCGTCGACGGCATCGTCCTGTCCAACCACGGCGGCCGCCAGCTCGACCGGGCCCCCATCCCGTTCCACCTGCTCCCGTCGGTGGTCCGCGAGGTGGGAAACGACGTGGAGGTCAGCGTCGACACCGGCATCATGAACGGCGCCGACATCGTGGCCGCGATAGCCCTGGGCGCGAAGTTCACGTTCATCGGCCGCGCCTACCTCTACGGCTTGATGGCGGGCGGCCGCGCCGGCGTCGACCGCACCATCCAGATCCTCACCGAGCAGATCGTCCGCACGATGAAGTTGCTGGGCGCCCACTCGCTGGCGGAGCTGAACCCCGGCCACGTCACCCAGCTGACCCGCCTGGCCCCGCGCTCTCTCCCCCACTGACCGCTCCGCCGCCCGCCGGGCACGTCTCCCAGCCGACCTGTCCGGCGACGCGCTGCCCCACACCTCATACGGCCGCCGGGGCCAGCACCTGCGCTGGCCGCCTCACCCCACACAGCCGCTGGCCAGAGCCCGCGCTGGCCCCTCACCCCACGGCCGCCAGCCAGAGCCCGCACTGCCCGCCTCACCCCACGGCCGCCAGCCAGGACCCGCACTGCCCGCCTCACCCCCACCTGGCCTCCGGCCGCGCTTTCCTTCCCCTCCTCATGCGGCGCCGGCGAAGCCCAGCGTGCCGGCGAGGAAGACCCAGAAGAACACGAGGATGGCGGGGGCCAGGCAGACGTAGCCGAGCACCAGGCCGGCGATGGCGATGCCGCGACCCTCCTTGCGGACCCGCTTCATCTCGTTGAGCGCGGCGTGACCCAGCACCACGGCGAGGATGCACGGAACCGCGAAGGTGCACCAGCCGCCGAGGATGCCCACGATGCCCAGGACCATCGACGCCACGGCGTAGCCCGAGGTGGGCGCCGGGTTCCCGATGACGACCACCGGCGGGCCCGCAATGGGATAAGCGCCGACGGGTTGATAGACGCCCGCCGGTGGA
Organism: Actinoplanes sp. CA-131856; assembly: GCF_050956135.1. Classification (GTDB taxonomy): domain Bacteria; phylum Actinomycetota; class Actinomycetes; order Mycobacteriales; family Micromonosporaceae; genus Actinoplanes. Next base: position 8,202,393 of record NZ_CP191849.1, read on the forward strand.
TATGCACCAGGGGCCTGGTAGGCGCCGGCGGGCGGATACGCGCCCGCGGGTGGATAGGCACCGGCCGTTGGAAAGGTTCCCGCCGGTGGGTAGCCGCCCGGCTGCTGCGCGGGCGGATAGCCACTTGTGATCCCGGGCGGGTAAGCGCTCGTGATCTCCGGGGTCGCGGACGGCGGGACGACGTCGGGTGGGACGGGTAGGTGGCTGTCGCCTTGATAGGGGGACGGCGAGGGGTCGTACGACATGGGTCTCCGTTTGTTGATCTTTGTTGCCGCACCATTTGAGCCGACCGCGGTCGTGGGGCGCAGTCGGCCGTTCGTCCAAGATCACCTCGGCCGGGGCTGCTGTTTCATCGGAGCGGATCAATTAACATCGGTGAAATGGGCCGCCCGACGATTTACGACGTGGCTCGCGAGGCCGGGGTGGCACCGTCCACGGTGTCCCGGGCTTACGCACGTCCCGGGCGCGTCAACGCGGACACCGCCGAGCGTGTGTTCGCGGCGGCCGACCGGCTCGGATATCGGGTGCGGCCGGTCAAGCGGAGCGCCGCCCCCGAGGAAGCCCCGCGCAAAGCTATCGCGCTGGTCATCGCCGATGTCACCAATCCGTTCTACGGCGACATCATCAAGGGCGCCTACGAGGCCGCGCGCGACGCCGGCTATCAGCTGATCCTGTCCCACACCAACGAGTCGCCGCGGGTGGAGCGCCAGACCATCGAACAGGAGCTGGAACAGGTCGACGGCGTCGTCATCGCCAGCTCCCGGATGACCGACTCGGCCCTGCGCATGGTGGCCCGCCGCAAACCGGTCGTGCTGCTCAACCGCATCATCCCCGAGGCCAACTGCGTGCTCAACGACGCCGAGCGCGGAATCAAGCGCGCGGTGGAGCATCTGGCCGAGCTGGGTCACGAGCGCATCACCTACGTGGCCGGTCCCGAGACCAGCTGGTCGGACGGCGTCCGCTGGCGCGCCCTGCGCCAGGCCGCGGCCGAACTGCACCTCGACGCCCGCCGCGTCGGCCCCTACGGCCCTACCGTCCTGGCCGGGCTGAGCGCCGCCCTGCGGGTGGCCGAGCTGGAGGCGACGGCGGTGCAGGCCTACAACGACCAGCTCGCCATCGGCGTCCTCAAAGGCCTGCGCCAGCTCGGCATCGGCGTCCCCGAGCAGGTGAGCGTGGTCGGCTTCGACAACATCATCTTCGACGAGCTGGTCGAGCCCCAGCTGACCACCATCGCCTCACCGCTGTACCGCATGGGCCTCACCGGCATGAGCAACTGCATAGCCATAGCCCAGGGCGCCCGCCCGAGCGGCCAGCCCTTGGTCCTCCCGGTCCGCCTCGTTGTGCGCCGCTCCACCGCCCGGGCCCGCACCGCCCGCCGGAAGCGCTGAGCCGCGACACGACCACAACCACACCGCCCGCCGGAAACGCTGAGCCGCGACAGGACTACAACCGCGCGGCCACGCGGCGCACGAAATCGAGCAGCTCGGCCTCGGTGAAGCGGCGGCTCATCCCGGCCGTGCCCGGCGGCAGCGAGCCCGCCCGCAGGGTCTGGCCGATCGCCGCGGCGAAGTCCTCGGCCGACGTGGAGTAGAGCCTGCCCCCGTTGACGTTGGCGACCAGCCGCGCGGCGGTCTCGTCGCTGAGGTCGGGCGCCCCGTCGATCGGATAGAGGAGCTGATTCATCACGCCACGCCACAGGATCGGCGGCGATGCCGATGCGGTTGTGTGCTGGCCGGCGTCAGTCGTCCACTCGGCCGGCCAGAGCCTTCCGCGCCCAGGCGAAGGACATGCGGTGGGACTCCAGCTTGGAGTCGACGCTGGGCTCGTCCACCTCGATCATGAAGTCGCCGTCGTAGGAGGCGGGGATGGCGGCCAGGACCGCGTCGAAGTCGACCACTCCCAGGCCCGGTTCCGCCCACAAGCGCTTCGAAGCGGTGGCCTCCCGGTAGGACAAGGTGCGGTTGTCCAGGTGGTCCGGGAAGCAGTCCTTGATGTGGATGCCGCCCAGACGGTCCGCGTAGCGGCTGATGAACGGGGCCGGGTCGATGCCGGCCCAGCGCAGATGGCCCGTGTCGGGGCCGAAGCCGATCACCTCGGGGCCCAGGTCGTCGAGCAGGCGGGTGATGTCGTGTTCGGTTTCGAAGATGCCGCCCACGTGGGAATGGTGCAGGGGGCGCAGCCCCTCGGCGGTCAGGGTCCGGCAGATCTCGCCGCACATGTCGATGGCCCTGGTCAGGCGAGACTCCGAGAACGCGGCGCCGGTCGCGGGACGAGCCAGGCGTTCCGGTACGGCCATGGAGGAGACCATCGTCCGATCCAGGCCCAGGGCGACCTGGGTGGCGGCGAACCGCTTGGCCTTCTCCACCTCCTCGGGGAGGGTGACCGTCTCGTCGAACGGGGAGTTGAAGAGGCTGAGCGATGGTTGCAGGCCGTAACCGGCGATCCAGTCGCGGTACGTGTCCGCCGTCATGTCGCCGGGGACGTCGGCTTTGACCGCGGTGAATCCGATCTGCTGGAAGTCGGCAAAGGCCTCGGCCAGTACGGCTCGTGTTTTGCCGGCGGTGGCCCAATAGGGGATCGGGTTGGCGGCTATGCGGCTCATGCCAGCTTCACCGGCTTTCCGGTGCGGGCCGACTCGTACGCGCCGGTGATGACGGCTATCGATCGGCGGTTGGTTTCCAGGTCGACCACCAAGGGCTCGCTGCCGTCCAGGGCGCCCAGGAAGTTCAGATATTGCAGGCGGTGCGCGTCCGACAACGATCCCGGGTTGGCGGCGGCCACGGAGCCGGCGTCCGCGCCGGACAAGGTCTGGGTGCCGCCCATCAACTTGTCCTCGATCGGGGCGCCGGCCGGCGTGGCGTGGAAGAAGGCCAGGGCGTCGTTGTCGATCACCGCGGAGCCGCGGTCGCCGTGCACGTGGAGGCGGGCGCTCAGCCCGGGATAGGCCGACGTGGTCGCGTGCAGCACGCCCAGGGCGCCCGACTCGAAGCGGACGACGCCGGCGGCCACGTCCTCGACCTCGATGCGCTCGTGGGCCAGCGTGCCGGCGTACGCGAAGACCTCGACCGGCCGGCCCAGGGCGGCCACCAGCAGGTCGACCGTGTGCACGCCCTGGTTCATCAGGGCGCCGCCACCGTCGAGGTCCCACGTGCCGCGCCAGTCGCCGGAGTCGTAGTAGCTCTGGCCCCGCCACCAGTCGATGACGGCGATCCCCGAGCTGACTCGCCCGAATTCGCCAGCGGCTATGGCGTCGAGGACGCGAACAGTGGACGGATCGAAGCGGTGCTGCGAGATCACCGTAACCAATTTGTCGGCTTTGTCGCGAGCGCGGATGATCTCGTCGGTCCGCGCGACGGTGATCTCGGCCGGCTTCTCGACGATGACGTGCTTGCCGGCGGCCAGAGCCTCGATCGCCACCGGCCCGTGCAGACCGGTCGGTGTGCAGACGACCACGATGTCGATCTCCTCGGCGGCCAGTGCCTCACCGAGCGAGGCATAGGGCCGTCCGCCGTGGACCGAGGCCAGCGTGGCGGCGCGTTCGACGACGACATCGGCGACGGCCACCAACTCCAGCCGCGACACCAGCTGACTGATGACCAGCCCGTGATGGCGCCCGATGACCCCGGCGCCGGCCAGGGCGATTCTGTAACGGCTCATGCGTACTCGATCTCCTCTTTCTTCAGCAGGCCGGTGAAGGCCTGCCACGCGGTGCGGAACAGCTCGGGCCCCGAATAGCCGCCGAAGGCGTGCCCGGCCGCGAGGTGCGGCTCCAGCGAGAAGAACCCGTCGAATCCGTCGTGGCGCAGCGCCCGGATCGTCGCGGCCAGCTCGCCGTCGCCCTCACCGGCCGGCACGACCGTGCCGTCGGCGAACAGGGCGTCCTTGATCTGCACGTACTCCACGTGCGGCCGCAGCGCCGCGTAACCGTCCGTGTAGGGCCGGACGCCCACTTGGACGAAGTTGGCCGGATCCCAGGCCAGGCGCAGATAGGGCGAGCCGACCGAGCGGATCAGATCGAGGCAGCGGGCGGGCACATCGCCGTAGATCTCCTTCTCGTTCTCGTGCAGCAGGATCAGGTCGGCCTCCTCGGCCACCCGCACCAGCGCCCGCATGCGCTCGATCACCTCGGCCCGGTGCGCGGCCGGGTCGCTCGTGAAGAACGAGAAGATCCGGATGTACGGCGCCTCGAACAGCTTCGCCACCTCGGCCGCGTGGCGCATCCGTTCGAGATGCGGACCGAAGTCCTCCTCGACGGGGATCTTCCCGATCGGCGATCCGATGCTGGAGACCTTGAGGCCGTACCGCGACAGCGTCTTCCGCATCGTCGCCAGCTGCTCGGCCGACAGGTCGAGGATGTTGACGTCCCAGGCGCTGCGCACCTCCAGATATCGCAGGCCGAGCCCGGTCGCGACCGCGCACTGCTCGGTGAAGTCGGGCGAGATCTCGTCGGAGAAGCCGGAGAGAGTCCACATGGCGTAGCCCTTTCAGATGTTCTGTCGGTAGATCTCGTCGACCAGGCGCAGGGATCTCATCCCCTCTTCAAGATCAACGGCAAAGGCTTCCCCGGTACGCAGTGAGCGGTAGAAGTCGGCGATCAAGAGCTCATGCGAGGCGCCCCAGTAGTCGCGCCCACCGGCGCCGGCCCGGCGCTCGGCGATCACCTCGACCCGCCCGTCCGCGTGCCGGACCGTCAGGTCACCGCGAATGGTCAGCGTCGCCGCCGCGGTGGCGATCTCGATGGTCACGGGCGAGTCCACGGCATTGGTCACGGTGGAGAAAAAGACACTGCGCGCGCCCACGGCGGGTGGTCCGTCGAGTGTGCCCGCCGCCCGGCGATCGTTGAGCGTCCCCACGGCGTGATCAAGGACCGCGGTCACGGTGTCCTCAACCTCGCGGCCCGCGAAATGTCCCACCTGAGCGGAAATATCGGTCACGTCGCCGAGGAGCCACTGCAGCAGATCCAGCGTGTGGATCGCCTGGTTGATCAGGACGCCGCCGCCGCTGCGGGCGATGCGCCCGCGCCACGGGCGTGCTTCGTAGTAGGCGTCGTCGCGGTGCCACATGACCGTGGCCGACGCGCCCGCGATCGGGCCCAGCGTGCCGGAGCGGAGCAGCTCCCGGGCCGCCACCGAGGCCAGGTTGTAGCGGTTCTGCAAGCACACCCCGACCGTCACCGACGGGTTGTCCTTCGCCGCCGCGAGCAGCTCGTCGGCGGCCGCTACGGTGTGCGCCACCGGCTTCTCCAGCAGCACGTGGACACCCCGCGCCAGCGCGTCCAGCGCCACCGGCACATGCTGGTCATGGGGAGTGCAGATGTGCACCGCGTCCGGGCGTACCTCGTCGAGCAGCACCCGATGGTCGCGGAAGCGACCCTCCGACGTCGCGACCAGTTCCACGTCCAGCTTGGCCAGGGCGGCCAGATGCACCACCGACACCGTGCCCAGGCCGATCACCGCGACCCTCACTTCACGCTCCCCGCGGTCAGGCCGCCGACCAGATAGCGCTGGAACGCCAGGTAGAGCAGCACCACCGGCAGCGCGCAGATCAGCGCCGCCGCCATCATCTGCGAATAGACCGGCAGCGCGCCGCCCTCCTGGGCCGACCCGAAGATCGACAGGGCGACCGCCGCCGTGTGGGTCTCGGGCCGGGTCAGCACCGAGGCGAACAGCACGTCGTTCCAGCCGAGCAGGAAGGCGAAGATGCCAGCGACCACGATCGCCGGAAGGCTGAGCGGGAAGATGATCCGCCACAGGATGACCACCGTGGACGCGCCGTCGGTGCGGGCCGCCTCCTCCAGTTCGCGCGGCAGCCCGCGCAGATAGGTCACCATCACCCAGGTCGAGAACGGCAGCGCGAACGTCAGGTAGGCCACGAACAGCCCCCACCGCGTGCCGATCACGGTCAGTCCCAGATAGTTGCCGGCCGAGGAGAACAGCACGAAGACCGGCAGCAGCATCAGCGTGCCCGGGATGCTCTGGAGGCCGACCAGGCCGCGCAGGATGGTGAGCCGCCCGAGGAAGCTGTAGCGCACCAGCACGTACGCCGTCGTCGTGCCGAGCAGGGCCGAGGCCACAGCCGTACAGGAACAGACGATCAAGCTGTTGACGATGCCGGTGGACAGGTCGGCCGTGGTCCAGATCTTCGTGTAGCTCTCGAAGCTGAACGAGCTCGGCCAGAACTCGCCCGAGGCCACGCCCACGTCGGAGTTGAGCGAGGCCAGCACGATGTACGACACCGGGACGAGCACCATCGCGCAGAGCAGCACGGTCAGCGTGGCCAGCAGCGGCCGCGGCAGCAATCGGGTGGCTTCGGCCGAAGCGGAGGCACTCACTTCCGGCCCCCTTCTTCATGGACGTCGAGCCGGACGGCTCGCAAATAGACGTACAAGGGAATCGCGATGATGATCAGTGACACCACCGCCATGGCCGCGCTGAGCCCGAACCGCAGGCCCTGGAAGCTGGTGACGTAGACCAGCATCGGCATCACGTTCACGTCGTCCGGGGCGGGCGCCCCGAACAGCACGAACGGCAGCGTGAAGTTGTTGATGTGGTTGAGCGTGGCCAGCAGGCAGGCCAGCAGCACCGGCCCGCGCAGATAGGGCAGGATCACCCGGCTCAGCTTCGGCCACCAGGTCGCCCCGTCGACCGCCGACGCCTCGTGCACCTCGTGGTCGACCGACTGCAGCGCGGCCAGCGCCATCAGATAGATGAACGGCCAGGCCGCCCAGATCTCCACCAGTACCAGCGTCCAGTAAGACTTCGGGCCGCTCAGCCACAGCCCGCCGTCGACGCCCACTTTGGACAGCCACGCGTTCACCACGCCGTCCGGTTGCAGCATCGTCCGCCAGACCGAGGCGACGACGAAGGACGGGAGGACGTACGGGATGAGGAACGCGGCCCGCACGAGACCGCGCCCCCGATAGGCGTTCTGGGTGACCAGCGCGGCCGCGATGCCGATGGGCACGGTCACCGCCGTCGACAGCACCGAGAACGACACGCTGATCCAGATCGAGTGCAGCAGGCCCGAATCGAGCGACTCGACGTAGTTGTCGAGCCCGATGAACGGCGCCTCGATCCACCGGCGCAGCGTGTACTGGTCGAGGTCGAGCAGCGAGAGATAGACGGCCAGGGCCAGCGGGATCAGCACGACCAGCACCAGGAGCAGCCCGCCCGGGGTGAGCAGCCACAGCGGGCGCTGCTGCTGCGTCACCCCCTTGCGGTGCTTCTCGTGCGCCGGTGCTTTCCGCTCCGGAGGTGTCACCAGGGTGGTCATCACTTGGCCCGGTCGAGGGCCGACTGGGCCGACTTCTGCGCCTCGGCCACGCGGGCGTCGATCTGGGCCGTACTGATGGAGCCCTTGGCCAGGTCGGGCAGCGACTGCACGGCCACGTTGGTCAGCGCCAGCTGGATGTCACTCCAGGCGCCGGTGAACGGGGTGGCCACCGACTTCTTGGCCGCCTCGGTGACCGGGCCGAGCGTCTCGTCGTTCGACAGCGTCTGCAGGGCGGCCGCGTTGGCCGGCAGGTTGCCGAACTTCTTGTAGTAGTCGAGCTGGACCTCCTGGTCGGTCACCAACTTGACGTACTCGAAAGCCAGGTCTTTGTTCTTGGAGTAGTCGGCGACGAGCAGGTTGTCGCCGGAGAGGATGCTGGCCGCCTCGACGCCGTTGGCCGGTCGGCTGGTGGCGCCGGGCGGCACGGTCGGCAGCAGGGCGAACTTCCACTTGCCCTTGACCGCGCCCTGGTTGAGCGAGTTGGCGGCGGTCGTCGTGGTCAGCGCGAAATATCCGGTCTTGCCCTTGGCGAACGCGGCCACGGCCTGCGGGTTGGTCCAGCCCACGGCGGCCGGGTCGACCACCTTGTCCTTGGCCAGCCAGCCGAAGTACGTCTCGTACGCCGTCAGCACGGTCGGGTCCTGGAGCCGGGCCGTCCTGCCGTCGACGAGCGGGTTGCCGGCCTGGGCCGACATGCCCCAGACGAACTTCCACGGGTCGAAGTTGTCCTTGTAGGCGATGGCCAGACCGTACTGATCGCCCTTGGTCAACTGCTTGGCCTGCTGCCCCAGCTCGTCCCAGGTCGTGGCCGGCTTGTCGATGCCCGCGGCCTTCAAGATCTCGGTGTTGTACGCCATGACGAACGGCCGGCTGACCCAGGGGATACCGACCTGGTTCTGCTCGTCCGGCCCGGAGATGCCCAGCGTGGCCGGGTTGAACTTCTCCTTGCCGCCGATCTTCTTCCACTCCTCGTCGCCCAGCTTGACGAAGGCGCCGGTCGAGTAGGCGGTCGGCGTGAAGGTGGTGCCCACGGCGTACACATCAGGCCCGGAACCGCTGACCACCGAGGTCTGGATCTTCGTGAGCTCGTCGTTGGCGGTCGCGAAGGTCTCGAACTTCACCTCGGCGCCGGTCTGCGCCCGGAACTTGGCGCTGATGTCCTTCTGCCAGGCCTGGAACTCGTCCGGATATTGGGTGTTGGCGGCGATCAGGACGTTGAGCGTCTTGCCGTCACCGCCACCGCTGTCGTCACCGCCGCCGCAGGCGGACAGCGCGACGGCGCTGACCAGCACCATCGCACCGGCCAGCGCCGTCGCCACACGCGTCTTTCCCATCTCGATCTCCTCCGCGCCGCCGGTGCGGGTGACCCGCATCACTGTTACGCGATGGTTTCGTCGAGCGTGTCGCGGCGGCAAAGAGTTGCCAGTTGTTGCTCAGCCGCCGGCCTTGCTTTCAGATGAGCCAGCGGTTCTTCTGGACGAAGGGCAGCTGGGCCCAGTAGCGGCCGAGGCCCCAGGTGTGCCCGGCGTAGGTCAGGGCCAGGACGACGGTGCCGATCGCGTAAATGACGTGGTAGTCGATCAGTGGGTTGCTCGAACCGGCGTTGCGGGCCAGTGGCCATTCGGCCGCCCACATCAGGGCCATCATGACGATCGTGGCGCCGGCGGCGATCCGCAGGCCGATGCCGAGGACCAGCGCGAGCCCGATGCCGAGCAGCCCGAGCATGAACGCCCAGTCGGCCCACGGGGCGCCCGCGATGTCGCGGAAGAAGCCCTGCAACGGCCCGACTTCGACGTTCGACAGGAAGCCCTTGGTCGGCGACCCGCCGTTGACCCAGGCCCGCTCGGCCGGGGTGGCGTAGCCGAACCCGAAGGTCTTGTCCAGAAACGCCCACAGGAAGACCAGGCCGGTCGAGATGCGCAGAACGGCCAGGGCACGGGCGGCGGTTTTGGTGAGCATGGCGCCCGGCGCCTCGACGGTCTCGAGGTGGTTGACGCGGCTCTCAGCGGTGGCGTTCATCGTTCCTCCTCAATCGCTTACACCACTGAGACTCCTCCGCCCGGCCGTTTGGCACCCGGGCCCAACCTCCCGATAGTCCCGGGACTTTGGTCCCGGGCGCCGGGCGCTCCCATGCGCCACGATGGACTCATGAGAGCCAAGGACGTGATGACCAGTCCCGTTGTCACCGTCGCGCCGACCGCGCCCGTCGAGGAAGCGGTGGCCCGGCTCACGTCGAACAACGTGACCGCCCTGCCCGTCGTCACCGAGGCCGGCGACCTGGTCGGCGTGGTCAGCGAGGGCGACCTGCTGCGCCACCGCGTGCCGGCCGACCGGACCGCGCACATGCTGGCCCCGCCGCCGGTCGCGCACGCCCGCCCGGCCGCGGTCGCCGAGGCCATGTCCCCCGCCCCGATCACCACGTGGCCCGGCGCCGACCTGGCCGAGATCGCCGAGGCCATGCTGACCCACGACGTCCGCAGCGTTCCCGTCCTGGACGACGGCGCGGTGGTGGGCATAGTGAGCCGCCGCGACATCCTGCGCGCGATGGTCCGTACGGACGAGGCCCTGGCCGCCGAGGTCCAGCACCGCCTGGACGAATACGCGCCGCGCTGGACGGCCACGGTGAAGGCCGGCGCCGCCACCGTCACCGGCCCCTTCACCGACGACACGGACCGGGCCGTGGTGACCGCGCTGACCCGCACGGTCGCCGGCGTGACCGAGGTGTGCCTCGTGTCCGCCGCCCCGGATTAAAGGTTTACGATCTTGGCGCCGTCCCGGTTCAGAGAAGGGCGCCCCCATGCGTTCGGCCATCACCAAAGGCCTCGTGCCGCTGCTCCTGACCACCACCGGCTTCCTGGCCGCGTGTCATGCGCCGGCCCACGGCTCCACCGCGGCCCCGGCCTCCTCGGCCCCGGCCTCTTCGGCCCCGGCCTCCGTCGCTCCGGTCTCCGCCGCCCCGCCCGCTTCTCCCGCGCCCGCTTCTCCCGCGCCCAAGCCGAAGGTCAGCAAGGCGACCCTCGACTACTTCCTCGCCGTCGCGCTCGGGACGAAGAGCACCGACAAGGACAACGTCGTCTACCGGTGGACCGACGAGCTGGTCACGGTCCGGGTCCACGGCTTGACCGACGCCGGCCGGAGCTGCCTGACGAAGACCATCGCCGACTTCAACGCCCTGTCCCGAACCACCGATCTTCAGCTGGCCGAGGGCCCGGGCGACATCGAGCTGTACGTCACGCCGCTGTCCAAGTTCCACTCGCTGGACGCCCAGTACGACTTCCACGACAACGACGTGGCCTGGTTCAACACCCACCGCGACGGCAACTACAACATCGACAGCGCCACCGTCCTGATCCGCTCGGACGACACCACGGCCCGCGAACGGTGCCGCCTGATCCGGGGCGAACTGACTCAGACGATGGGTTTCACGGAGGACTCGGCCAAGTACGCGAGCAGCATCTTCTACAGCGAGTACACGGACGCCCCGTCCCAGTACTCGCCGTTGGACAAGGCAGTGATCCGCCTGATGTACGGCGACATCATCCAGCCCGGCGACAACCGCAAGACCGTCACCGGCCGAGTGACGATCAGCTGACCGCCGCCAGCAGCTCGTTCTCGAGGACGACCGGCACCGAGAGGGTCTTGTAACCGACCTCGTCGAACAGGACGGTCACTCGCTCCTCCTCGTAGCCCATCACCATGCCCACTCCCCACTCGGCGTGGCGGACCTTGCTGTGCACCGCGAACGGCTCGTCGCCCGAGGCCTGTTCGATCTCCTCGGCCGAGCCCTCCTCGCAGTTGTCGCAATGGCCGCACGGCTTCGTGAGGTCCTCGCCGAAGTAGGCCAGCAGTGTCTGTGTGCGGCAGGCCCTTGTCTCGGCGAAGCCCCGCATCATGTCGGTCCGGGAGCGGTCGAGCACCTGCTGTCGCTCGTGGACCTTCAGGGCCGCGGCCGCCGCGGCCGCCGCGGCCGCCGGGAGCGGGGCGAAGACCGGCACCGTGACACGGTTGCCCCGGCCCGTCACCGCTGCTCCCACCTCTTCCAGCAGGGCCAGGTAGGCCGAGAGCTTGCGGGGCCCCAGGCCCGTCTTCTCCTTCAGCTCCGCCTTGGTCGACGGGCCCTTCCGGACCGCCGCCGCCAGGTCGCGCAGCTCCTTCTCGTCGGGGGCGCCGCCGTTGAAGAAGCGCTGGATGGCCTCGTCCTCGGCCCGCCACAGCAGCAGCGCCTGGGCCGGGTCGTCGTCGCGGCCGGCCCGGCCGATCTCCTGGAAGTAGCTGTCGGGCGAGTCGGGCAGGGCCATGTGGGCCACCCACCGGATGTTGGGTTTGTCGATGCCCATGCCGAACGCCGACGTGGCCACCATGATGTCGACCTTGTCGTTCGTGAAGTCCTCGTGCTTCTGTTCGCGGGCGCCGCCGGCCATGCCGCCGTGGTAGAACTCGGCCGGATATCCGGCCTCGGTCAGCTTCTCGGCCAGCTCCTCCGACGCGCGCCGGGTCGGCACGTAGATGATGCCGGGGCGGGCGGCCGAGTCGAGCAGGGCCGTGAGCTTGCGCCAGCGGTAGTTCTCGTCGGGGCAGTACGCCGCCTCGAGGAACAGGTTGCGCCGGTCCAGGCCGGAGACGTGGATCTCGGGCTTGTTCAGGTGCAGCCGCTCGATGATGTCCTCGCGCACCGGCGGCGAGGCCGTCGCGGTCAGGGCCAGCACCGGCGGGCGGCCGATGCCCTTGATCAGGTCGCCCAGGGCCAGGAACTCGGGGCGGAAGTCGTGGCCCCACGACGAGATGCAGTGCGCCTCGTCGACCGCGACCAGTCCCGGCTTCAGCGCGCGGACCTCGGCCATCCGCTCCGGGTCGCTGAGCTGCTCCGGGGTGATGAAGAGGAACTCGGCCCGTCCCTCGGCGATCTCGGCGATGGCCGCGCGCTGCTGCGCCGGGGTCTCGGCCGAGCTCACCCGCACGGCGCGGATGGCCGGGTCGTCGCGCTCGTTGAGGGCGGCGATCTGGTCCTGCTGCAGGGCCAGCAGTGGCGAGATCACCACGGTCGGCCCGGGCAGCAGGACCGCCGGGATCTGGTAGATCGCCGACTTGCCGGCGCCGGTGGGCAGGACGACCAGGGCGTCGCGACGGCGCAGCACGGCGCGCATCGGCTTGAACTGGCCGGGGCGCAGGGAGGGCCACCCGAAGTGTTTGCGGGCGACCTTGCGCAGGCGGGGTCCGTAGACGGGGATCTTCATCGAGCGGCCATTGTGCCCCAGGTCTCCGATGCGCAAACGCCTAGAGGATCTCCTTGGCGTACAGGTCGAGAAGGCCCTGGTAGTGCGGCCCGGTGTTGGCGACGTACACCTCGTCGAACCCGGCCTTCTCGTACTTCTCGATCATCTCGCGGTGCGGCCGCGGATCGTTGCCGCAGACGAAGCTCTCCTTGACCATGTCCTGGGTGACGAGCTCGGACGCCTGCTCGAAGTGCTTGGGCGACGGCAACACCTGGGAGAGCTCGCCGGGCACGCCCGAGTTCGGCCATTTCTCGTACGCCAGACGCGCGCCCTCCTCCTCCGACGAGGCGTACGCGGCCTTGAATCCGCCTTGGACGACCTTCTTGCCGCCGCCGGAGGAGCGGAAGCGCGACACGAGGTCGGCGTCGGGCATGACGCTCACGTAGCCGTCGCCGAGCCGACCGGCGACCTCGGTCGCCTTGGGCCCGAACCCGGAGATGTGGATCTCGACGGGCTTCTCCGGCAGCGTGTAGATGCGGGCGTTCTCCACCGTGTAGTGCTTGCCGTGGTGGGAGTAGTTCCCGCCCGCCCAGAGCCCCCGCATGATCTCGATCGATTCTTCGAGCATTTCCAGCCGTACGTCCAACTCGGGCCACGCGTCGCCGAAGATGTGCTCGTTGAGCGCCTCGCCGGTGCCGACCCCGAGCCGGAACTTGCCGCCGGTGAGGACGGCGCTGGTGGCGGCGGCCTGGGCGATGACGGCCGGGTGGATGCGTACGGTCGGGCAGGTCACCGCCGTGGTGATCTCCAGGCTGGGCGCGGCCTGGCTGATCGCGCCGATCATCGACCAGACGAAGGCGCTCTGTCCCTGGGCGTCCACCCACGGGTGATAGTGGTCGGAGATCCACAGGGCCTGGAAGCCGGCCCGCTCGGCGCCGCGCGCCTGCTCGATCAGCTCGGCCGGGGTGTATTCCTCGCAGGACAAGAAGTAACCGATGCGCATACCGCCCGAGTTACCCCTATTTCTTGCCGCCGAACATGCGGCGGATCGCCCAGAGCAGGATCAGCGCGGCCAGAGCGACACCGAGCAGGCGGACGGCGTGCACCTCGGACCAGTCGACACCCGAGGCGGCGAGGGGGATGGCAGTCACAGCGACAGCGTAGCCGTCTCAGCTAATAGAAAGGTTTGTTGACTAAATCGCGGAGCGATGTGACCATTGGGACCGCACGCGACCAGGCAGCCGGAACGTACGGGGGACAAATGCCGAAATTTGGCGAATTGCCGGAGCTTGCCGCGACGGTGCTCCAGCCCGGATTCGTCGGCACCAGCGCGCCCGACTGGGTCCGCCGCTGGCTCGGCGAGGGGCTCGGCGGCGTCGCGCTGTTCGCCCGCAACGTCGAATCACCGGCCCAGGTGGCGGCGCTGACCGCGCAGCTGCGGGCCGAGCGCCCGGACGTGCTGGTCGCGATCGACGAGGAGGCCGGCGACGTCACCCGCTTCGAGTCCCGGCTCGGCAGCTCCCGGCCCGGCAACCTGGCCCTGGGCGCGATCGACGACGCGGCGCTGACCGAGGCCGTGGCCCGCGACCTCGGCGACGACCTGGCCAAGGCCGGCATCACGCTCGACTACGCGCCCGACGCCGACGTCAACAGCAACCCCGGAAACCCCGTGATCGGCGTACGGGCGTTCGGCGCCGAGGCGCAGTTGGTGGCCCGCCACTCGGCCGCGTTCGTGCGCGGTCTCCAGGCGGCCGGCGTGGCCGCGTGCGCCAAGCACTTCCCCGGCCACGGCGACACCAGCGTCGACTCGCACCACGACGTGCCGCTCATCGACCGCGACCGGCAGCAGCTGGCCGAGTGTGAGCTGGTGCCGTTCCGGGCGGCGATCGAGGCCGGCGTGCGGGTGGTCATGACGGGTCATCTGCTCGTTCCGGCGTACGACAAGGAACTCCCGGCGACGCTCAGCCGCCGCATCCTCACCGGCCTGCTCCGTGAGGAGCTGGGTTTCCGGGGTCTGATCGTCACCGACGGCATCGAGATGCAGGGCGTGCGCCGCAAGTACGGCCTGACCGGCGCCACCGTGCGCGCCCTGGCCGCCGGCGTCGACGCCATCTGCGTCGGAGGCGACCACGCCGAGGAGCACACGGCGGCCGAGCTGCGCGACGCCATCGTGGCCGCGGTCGTCGACGGCACCCTGCCCGAGGAGCGGCTGCGCGACGCCGCGGCCCGCGTCCGCGAGCTCGGCGAATGGACCACCCGCACCCAGACGGCGACCGGCGCCCGGGCCGTCGCCGACGCCGGCCCCGAGGTGGTGTCGGTGGCCTTCAGTCCGGTCAAGGGCGGCGGTGGGGCGGTCTTGGACGGGCTTTCTACGGGTTCGGGTATCGGCTTCGACGCGGCCCGCCGCGCGGTCCGGGTGACCCGCACCGAGGGCGCCACCGCGCTGCCGATCACCGAACCGGCGTACGTGGTGGAGTTCGCCCCGCCCCGCAACATCGCCATCGGCGCCGAGACCCCGTGGGGCCTGAGCGCGCCACTGGACGAGCTGCTCCCCGGCACCGAGACGGTCCGCCTGGCCGAGAACGACAACCCGGCCGCCGCGCTGGAGGCGGCCGGCGACCGCCCCCTGGTGGTGGTGGTCCGCGACGTGCACCGCCACCCGTGGCAGGCCGAGGCCCTGACCGCCCTGCTGGCGGCCCGCCCCGACGCGATCGTGGTCGAAATGGGCCTGCCGGTGACGGTGCTGGGCGGCGTGCACATCGCCACGTACGGCGCCACCCGGGCCTGCGGCCAGGCCGCCGCCGAACTGATCGCGGGCACCGTGGTGCCCACCCCCGAGCCCCAGCCGCTGGCCGCCTGAGACCGGCCCGGACGCCGGCGCCCCGGGCCGGGGGGCCGGCCGCCGGCGTCCGGGCCCGCGACCACCTCAGGACTCGGTCAGGCAAGCCGCCTCCGCGGCCGACTAAGCTGTCGGCTGACCGCGGCGGTGCGCCCATGTCAGACATCAAGACGCAGCTCTCGCACATCATCGACCGTGCGGGAACTCCCGTGGCAAAGGACGTTCCTCCGGTCGGACGGGCGAACCGCACGGCGATCGGCTCACTCGCCGGCAAGCTCGACCTGTCGGGCGACTGGGACTCCCCCATGACCAACGCCGAGATCGGCGCGGAGTTCGGCCTTGACGACGCCGCGTCGGGGGCGGGGACGTGGGGTATAAGAGCAGGGGCCAACTGACCGCCGGACGTAAGGAATCACCTGTGAGTGACGAGCCGCTGTACTCGAAGCTGGGCTTCACCGACCCCGAGTGGGGGCTGCTGGTCGGCCTTCCCCAGTCGGTGCTCACCGCGGCGAGCGCCGCTTCGCCGGACAGCACCCGCAAGACGCGGCAGGAGAGCGCCGCCGGTCTCGATGTCATCTCCGACGCCCGCGCCTCGGCCAGCCCGCTCGTCGTGGCCGTGGCCGGCGCCATCGTCTCCCGCGTGGGCGACCCCGACCTGGGCGAGGAGCCCCCGGTCATCGAGCCCGGCGATCCCATCGCCTACGCCGAGGACGTGCTGGGCCGCGCCGCCGAGGCGAACGCCCTGCTGACGGCCAAGGCCGACCAGGCCGACGCCGAGACCTACAAGCACTGGCTCGTCGAGATCGCCGAGAGCGTCGTCGGCGCCGCCTCCACCGGCGGCGTCCTCGGCCTGGGCGGCGAGACCGTCACCGACAACGAGCGCGCCTTCCGCGACGACCTGGCCAAGGCCCTGACCGACTGACGGCGGCTCCGGGGCGTCCGGCGAACACCGCGCCGGGCGCCTCAGGACGCCGGCGGGCGCCAGCTGAAGATCGGGTCCATCTGCCGCAGGACCAGGTTGGGGCCCAGGCGCCCGGCGATCCCCATGCCGGCGTTGCGCAGCGTCGCCGCCGGGCCGCGCAGGGCGGCGAGACGGCCTATCCGGCGGGAGGCCGCGGCCACGGTCGCGGTGCGGGGCGCGCGGTCTTTCGAGTACGCCGCCAGGTCGCCCGCGTGGGCGGCCAGGACCACGGCGTCCTCCAGTGCCTGGCAGGCGCCCTGGCCCAGGTTCGGGGTCATCGCGTGGGCGGCGTCGCCCAGCAGCGCCACCCGTCCCTTGTGGAAGGACGGCGGCGCGGCGTCCAGGCAGCGGATGTCGGTGCGGATGATCTCGGTGGCGGCCGCCATCAGGGACGGGATGGGCTCGTGCCAGCCGCCGAACCAGCGCAGCATCTCGGCGCGTTCGTCGTCGGCCCGCTCGCCGGGTGGGGCCGGGGCCGTCGCGTAGCAGTAGACGCGGTCGTCGCCCAGGTTGACCACGCCGACCACGGCTCCGTCGCCCCACGTCTCCGACATCTCCAGGTCGCCCGGTGGTCGCGGCACCACGAAACGCCAGCTCGTCACGCCCGTGTAGACGGGGCCCGGTGTTTCCGGGAACAGCTTTCGGCGTACAGGCGAATGAAGGCCGTCGGCCGCGACCACAAGATCAGCCTCGACGGTGCCGCCGGGCGTGACCACCCGGCCCGTCGCCGGATCGACGTCCTCGACCGGCACGCCCAGCCGGAGAACGGCGTCGGCGCCCGAGGCCGGGGATCCGGGGCCGGGGAGTTCGGTGACGGCGCCGGCCAGGAGCTGGATGAGGGCGGCCCGGTGGACGACGATCGTAGGCAGCCCGAACCGGGTTTCGGCGGCCGAGGCGTCGGTGCGGGAGATCCAGCGGCCGTCCGGGCGCTGGATGCCGGCGGTGCCCTGGAGGGCGGCCATCGCGCGCACCCGGTCGCCCAGACCGAGGACGTCGAGGGCGCGCAGGCCGTTCGGGGCGATGGCGAGGCCCGCACCCACGTTCTCCAGGGCGGGCGCCTTCTCCAGCACCGTGACCGTCCAGCCCCGGCGGGTCAGGGCGACGGCGGCGGCCAGGCCACCCACCCCGGCTCCGATCACTGTCGCATTCGGCATCGTCGCATCGTGTCATGCTCGACACGTGTCCGTCGTCGACAAATATGCGATCGGCCCGCCTTCGGCTCGGCTGCGGCCGCATGTCGCCTTCTATTCGGGCTACCGGCAGCGTGGCATCGCTCCTGGGCTGCACCGGGGGCTGCCGTCGCCGTACCTGACGCTGATCTTCACGATGGACGAGCCGCTGATCGTCGACGCCCATCCCGATCCCCGGCAGAGGGCCGGAAGTTATGACGCGCTGATCGGCGGGCTCCATCTGGGGCCGGCGATCATCCGGCACGAGGGGCGGCAGTCGGGCGTGCAGGTGGCGTTGCGGCCGCTGGGGTGCCGCGCCCTGCTCGGTCTGCCGGCGGGCGAATTGTCAGGCCTGGATCTGCCGGCGTCGTCAGTGCTCGGCCCGGCCCGGGTCCACGAGATCAGGGAGCAGGTGTCCGCGGCGACTTCATGGCCCGCGCGATTCGCCGCGGTCGACCGTGGGCTGTGCCGCGCGCTCGACCGCCCCGGCCGGATCGGCCTGTCATCGGGCGGCTCGGCGCCGCCCGCGTCGGGGGCGGCCGAGGTCGCCCACGCGTGGAGCCGCTTGATGACGGGAGGCGTCAGTGTCGCCGCGGTCGCGGCCGAGGTGGGCTGGAGCGGGCGCCACCTCACCGATCGTTTCCGGTCCGAGGTCGGGCTGCGGCCCAAGGAGGCCGCGCGGGTGGCGCGCTTCGACCGGGCGCGCCGGGCTCTGCGGCCCGGTGTCCCGATCTCCGGCCTCGCCTCCGGCTTCGGTTTCTTCGATCAGTCCCATTTCGTACGGGAGTTCCAGGCGCTCGCCGGCTGTGCGCCATCCCAGTGGCTGGCCGACGAGTTCGGTTTTGTCCAAGCCATGGCCGGCGCGGCCGCGCACCATGAGCGGTATGACTGAACCTCGACCCCAGGTGTGGCCCACACTGGTGGCCACCGACGCCCGCGCCCTGATCCGTTTCCTCGCCGTCGCGTTCGGCTTCGAAGAGACCGTCGTCCACGGCGACGAGAACGGGGTGGCGCACGCCGAGCTGGCCTGGCCGCTGGGCGGCGGCATCATGCTGGGCGACGTCAAGGACGACGGCATCTGGAAGCTCCAGCCGGGGACCTTCGGCTGTTACGTGGTCGCCGACGACATCGACGCCCTGCACGTGCGGGCGGTCGAGGCCGGCGCCGACATCGTCAAGGCACCGTACGACACCGACTACGGCTCCCGCGACTTCGCGGCCCGCGACCCGGAGGGCAACCTCTGGCAGTTCGGCACCTATCGGGGGACCCCGAGATAGGGGAAAGCCCCCGCCGGCAAGCGGGGGCCTCCTCACCAAGGGCGGAAGGTCAGGCGGCCGGGGCGGGGGCCTTCTCGTCGGGGCGGTCGTCGGTGGCGACGATCGCCTCGGCCTCGGCGATGATGGCCTGGTCCTCGGTCTTGTGCTTGCGGTACTGGGCGACCGAGTACGCGATGGCGGCGGCCCACACCACGTAGATGACAGCGTAGAACGTGTAGCGGACGCCGTCACCCGCGTCGATCCAGTCGCTGCGCAGCAGGGTGCGCGTGTTGGTCAGGATGATCAGGCCGCCGACCAGGGAGCCGAGCACGCGCGGCGGGATGTGCCGGACGAGCCAGGCCGCGATCGGGGCGGCGATGACGCCGCCGATCAGCAGGGCCAGCACCCAGGTGTAGTTGATGCTCTCGTTGCCGATGCCGACGATGAAGCCGAGGCTGGCCGCGACCGCCACCAGGAACTCGCTGGTGTCGATGGAGCCGATCGTCTTGCGCGGCTCGAGCCGGCCGCTGGCCAGGATGGCCGGGGTGCCGACCGGGCCCCAGCCGCCGCCACCGGTGGAGTCGACGAAGCCGGCCACCATGCCGAGCGGGGCCAGGAACCGCTTGCGCAGCGGCTTGCCGAGGCGGCCCTTGGGCAGGCCCTGCGTGGTGAAGCGGATGAAGACGTACAGGCCCAGCGCCAGCAGGATGATCGACATCAGCGGGGCCGCGGTCTCGGTCGACAGGCTCGACAGGAAGGTGGCGCCCGCGAACGCGCCGATCGCGCCGGGCACGCCGATCTTGAGGACGACCTTCCAGTCGACGTTGCCGAACTTCCAGTGCGAGACACCCGACACCAGTGTCGTGCCGATCTCGGCGAGGTGAACGGTGGCCGAGGCGGCGGCCGGGCTGGTGCCGATCGCCAGCAGCAGCGTGGTCGACGTGACGCCGTAGGCCATGCCGAGGCTGCCGTCGACCAACTGGGCGCCCAGGCCGACCAGGGCGAGGAGCAAGAGCTTGCGCATGTCCCTGACCACCGTTTCCCTAGATATCCCACATAGCAAGTTGGTTTGGTGAGAATAGGAAACGCAGCGTGGTCGTGGCAAGTTCTCCCAGTAGCCGGGATGGCGTCAGAGCAGGCCGCGCTCGAAGGCCGCGGCCACCGCGGCCGCCCGATCGCGCACTCCAAGCTTCGCGTAGGCGTGCAAAAGGTGTGTCTTCACTGTCGCCTCGCTGATGTGCAGGAGCTTGGCCGCCTCGCGGTTCGCATGCCCCTGGGAGATCAGCTTGAGCACCTCGACCTCGCGCTGGCTCAGCGGTTCCTTGGCCGGCGAGCGCAGCGTTCCCATGAGACGGCCGGCCACCGCGGGCGACAGCACCGACTCGCCCCGGTGCGCCGCCACGACCGCCCGGAAGAGCTCCTCCCGCGGCGTATCCTTCAGCAGGTAGCCCGTCGCTCCCGCCTTGATCGCCGGAAGAACGTCGCTGTCGGTGTCGTACGTGGTCAGCACCAGCACACGCGCACGCGAGCCCTGCCCGGCGAGCGCGCGGATCGTGCTCACCCCGTCCATGACCGGCATCCGCAGGTCGAGCAGGACCACGTCCGGGTCGACCGAGCCGGCCACCGCGAGGGCCTCCTGGCCGTTTCCGGCCTCGCCCAGCACGGCGAAGCGGTCGTCGCCGGCGAACATGCCCCGCAGGCCGTCCCGGACGACGGGATGATCGTCGACGATCAGCAGGCCGATCACGCGGCGGCCCCGGCGAACAGGGCCGGCACGCAGGCCGACAGCGCCGTGCCGCCGCCCGGCTCCGACTCGACCTCGAGGGTGCCGGCGATGCGGCGCAGGCGCTCCTTCATCGCGACCAGGCCGTAGCCGCCCCTCTCGCCGCTGGTGCGCGGGGCGGCCGGGTCGAAGCCGGCGCCGTCGTCGTGCACGTCCAGGGTGACCACATCCTCCATGTAGGACAGCGTGAGCGTCACCCGTTCGGCGGACGCGTGCCGGGCGACGTTGGCCAGGGCCTCCTGGGCCGTACGCAGCAGGGTCGTCTCGATCTCGGGGAGCAGCGGCCGGGCCGTGCCCGTGGTGACCAGTTCGGCGCCGACCCCGCTGAGCCGCGACCAGCTGGTCATCACCTCACCGATCGCCTCGGGCAGGGCGGCCGCGTCGAGCGTGCGCGGCCGCAGCGCGTGCACCGAGCGGCGGGCCTCGGTGAGGCTGTCGCGGGCCAGCTTCTTCGCCGCCACGAGATGCCGCTCGCGGTCGCCGCCGGGCGAGGTGGCCGCCTCGAGCTGGGTGACGATGCCGGTCAGGCCCTGTGCCAGCACGTCGTGGATCTCGCCGGCCATGCGCTGCCGCTCGTCGAGCTTGCCGGCCTCGCGGGCCTGCACCATGAGCTGGGCGTGCAGGCCCTCGTTCTCCTTGAGCGCCGCGGCCAGCTTGGCGTTCGCCTCGGCCAGCTCGTCGATGACCTTGACCTGACGGGCCGACCGTTCGTCGGCCTTGGCCGTCACCTTGATCATCAGACCGGAGACGCCGATGTTGATCACCAGCAGGACGGCGATGACCGGCCAGGCCGACTTCTCGTCGAGCACAAAGAAGCCGCCCGCCTGGGAGAGGCCGGTGGGTATCGCCACCAGCACGCCACCGGCGATCATCCAGGTGCCCCGCAGCGCGTACGCCGTGAACAGATAGCCGGTCCAGGCGAAGAACCCGAACAGCGGGCTGCACCAAATCAGCAGGAAGATCAGGACGATCAGGCCGAGGAAGAAGACGGCCATCTTGCCGCGGTGCTGCTCCCACTCCGGGTGCAGCGTGACCCACCAGAACAGCCAGCACACGGTCACCGCGAGGGCGCCGCCGATGACCGGCCAGGACTGGTGCGGCACCCCGGCCAGGTCACCCAGCGCGATCATCCCGACCGTGCAGACCAGCGCGATGTACGGCACCACCGTGATCAGCCGGTCCGATTTTCTGCCCGCTGCCATGACCGTCACCATCGACCCCTTCAGGACCAGCGGAACCAGCGGACCGCGAGGAACCCGAACACCACGACGTACCCAAGAAGAACCGTAACCGAGATCGCGGCCGGCCAATGTCCCGTCATGGTGTCGTTGACCGCGCGCTCGGCCGCGCCCACCGGCGTCAGATCGGCGATCTTCCGGAGGGCCTCCGGCATCACCTCGCGCGGCGTCCACAGGCCGGCGAAGAACATCAGCGGGAAGAACAGCAGCGTGCCCACCGAGTTGCCGGCCTTGCCGGTCGGCACCAGCGCCGCCACGACCAGGCCGAGCGCCAGCACCGCGGCCGCGCTGAGCAGCAGGGCGAGCACGAAACCGCCGAACTGGGCGGCCAGCGGCACGTCGAAGGCGATCCGCCCGACCGCGAGCACCAGCGCGGTCGCGGCGACGGCGCAGATCAGGTTCATGGCCAGCTGCGCGCCGAGCAGCTTCAGGGGCGAGACCGGCGTGGTGGCGAACCGGCGCAGCACGCCGCGTTCCCGGTACGCCGCCAGCACCGACGGGGTGACCTGGACGGCCAGCATGGTGATGGACAGCAGCACGGCGATGCCGACGTACAGGTCGATGACCCGGCCGCCGTTCAGGCTCTCCTGCGGCTCCCGGAACGCCGGGATGCAGCCGAGGATCACCACGAGCAGCGTCGGGAAGATGATGACGAAGAACGCGGACATCGGATCCCGCAGGTACAGCCGCAGCTCGGTCAGGGTCAGCTTGGCGAAGACGCGCATGGTGGTCACTCCCCCGAGTCGGACCGGCCGGTCAGCCGGACGAACGCGTCGTCCAGGCTGGCCTGCTCGATACGCAGGTCGTTGGCGATGATGTCGTTGACGGCGAGCACCGAGGTGACCGCGTGCAGCAGGTTGCCGGTGCCGACGACCTCGAGCTGCGACCCGTGCCGCAGCACCTCGCGCACCTCCGGGCGGGCCTCGAGCAGGGCGGCGTCCACCGGCGCCGACGGCCGGAAGCGGATCCGCTGCTCGGTGGTGGTCCCGGCGATCAGGCCGGCCGGCGTGTCGAGCGCGACGACGGTGCCGCGGTCGATCACCGCGAGCCGGTCGCAGAGCCGCTCGGCCTCCTCCATGAAGTGCGTGACCAGCAGGATCGTCACCCCCCGATCACGGACGGCCTCGATGAGACCCCACGTGTGGCGGCGAGCCTGCGGATCGAGCCCGGTGGTGAGCTCGTCGAGAATGGCGATCTCGGGATTGCCGATGAGGGCGAGCGCGATCGACAGCCGCTGCTTCTGCCCGCCCGACATCTTGGCGTAGCGGGTGGACAGCGGCACGTCGAGATCGCGGGCGAGCGCCCGCCAGTCGGCCGGATCGGGATAGAAGGAGCTGAACAGGTCGAGCGCCTCACGCCCGCTGAGCTTGTCGGGCAGCTGGCTCTCCTGGAGCTGCACACCGACCAGCCGGCGCAGCGCGGTGTCGGCCGGCGACCGGCCGAGCACACTGATCGCGCCGCCGTCGACCTTGCGCAGTCCGCTGACACACTCGACAGTGGTGGTCTTGCCAGCGCCGTTGGGGCCGAGAATGCCGAAGATCTCGCCCCGCTCGACCTCGAACGAGACGTCCCGCACCGCGACGGTGTCCCCGTACGCCTTTCGCAGGTTCTGGACCTCGATGACTGTCATGCATAGAGCGTCACAGCGACACCGGGTGTCCCGAATCGACCGGCAAGCGAAAGCCCGCATCCACCAGTTGGTGGATGCGGGCTTCCACCAGGACTAAACCATCGCCTCCGTGTTGCTGCCGCGGCGCAGGCCGGTGACGGCCGAGTAGACCGAGCCGATCTGGGCGGCGACGCGCTTCCAGGAATAGGCCTGGCGGGCGCGGTCGAGGGCCGCCGTGCCGTACGCGAAGCGCCTGACCTTGTCGTTGACCAGGCGCCGCAGAGCGCCGCCGAGGGCTCGCGGGTCGCGCGGCGGCACCAGGTCGCCGGTCAGGCCGTCGACCACTGTCTCGGTCAGGCCGCCCACCGTCGTGCCGATCACCGGGACGCCGCAGGCCATGGCCTCCAGGGCGGACGGCTCGAACTGCTCCTGCCAGGGCGCCGCCACCAGCAGGTCGGCCGAGCGGTACCAGGCCGGCATCTCCCGGGCCGGCACCCGGCCGACGATCCGGAAGCGGTCGCCGACCTGCAATTTGTCTGCCAGCGCGCGCAACTTCGCGGCGCCCGGGTCGGCCTTGAGCTGATCGGCCGGCGGGCCGCCCACGACGACCACCTCGGCGCCGGGCACGTAGCGCATGGCCTGGATGACGTCGCCGAAGCCCTTGCGCTCGACCAGCTTGCCGACCGACAGGATGCGGGGGCGCTCGGGGTCGCGCTCGACGGCGGGGCCGTCGGGGCTGAACCGGATGCTGTCGACGCCGGCCGGCACGACGGTGAGGCGGGCCCGGGGCACGCCGATGCGCACCAGACCGCTGACCTCGTCCTGGGACTGTGCGACCACGCGGTCGACGGCCCGGCCCAGGGCGCGCTCATATCCGGTCCGCGAGGGCCGGTCGGTGCCGCCGCTGAGCGACGGCAGCCCCAGCTCGTGGAACGACTGCACCACCGGGATGCCGAACTGGCGGGCGGCGGTGACCGCGGCCAGGCCGCTGGTCCAGAAGTGGGCGTGGGCGACGTCGGGGTGCCAGTCGCCGGCACGCCACTCGTGCTCGAGCAGCCGGGCGAACTCGCCCATGTGCGGGAGCAGCAGGTCGGGGGGCACCGTCTGGGCGGGCCCGGCGGCGATGTGGACGACGTGGATGCCGCCCGGCGTGGTGACCACGTCGGCGACGTCCGGGGAGTCGCGACGGGTGTAGACGCGAACCTCGTGACCGATCTCGGCGAGAGCCGTGGAGAGGTCGGCGACGTGGGTGTGCTGGCCGCCGTCGCCCAGGGGGCTGGCGTGCTCGGAGATCATGGCGATGCGCACGTGGTCCCTCCGGTCGGGCAGGTGTTCGCCGGAGACCTTGCCCTACGGCAACATCCGTAAACCTGACCTATCCGTTACAGACTGTTCTCGCAGGGTATGTCCTGGCCGTGGCTATCGTGCAGCGTACCGTCCAGGCCCCGCCCGATCGTGTGTTCGCCGTCCTCGCCGACGGGTGGACCTACAGCGACTGGGTGGTCGGCACCGTGCACATCCGAGACGTCGACGAGAGCTGGCCGGCCGTGGGCAGCCATCTCCACCATAAGGCCGGACCGTGGCCGCTGTCCCTGCACGACTCCTCCGAGGTGCTGATCGTCGAGCCGGACAAGCGGCTCAAGCTCAACGCCGGCCTGTGGCCGCTGGGCGAGGCGGTGGTCGACATCAAGCTCGAGCCGGCCCCCGGCGGCGGCACGAAGGTGACGATCGAGGAGGACTTCGAGCGGGGCCCGCTGCGGGCGGCGCGCAACAAACTCAACGACCTGCTGCTGCACCGCCGCAACATCGAGACCCTGCGCCGGCTGGCCGACATCGCCGAGCGCTCTAGCCGTACACAGCGCGATGCGCCGCGTTGATCACTGAGCGGTAGCCGGGTACGCGGTGACGGGCCAGGGCGGCCCGCGCCGCGTTGGCGCCGGGCGCGCCGTGCACCCCGCCGCCCGGGTGGGCCGACGAGCTGGCCATGAAGAGCCGGTCGACCGGGGTGTCGGCCCGGCCGATGCCCGGGATGGGCCGCAGGAACAGCTGCTGGAACGCGGCCGCCGTGCCACCGCCGAGGGCGCCGCCGACCAGCGACGGGTTCTCCCGCTGCATGTCGGCCGGCGAATAGACGTTGCGACCCTCGACCTGGGCCAGGAAGCCCGGCGCGTACTCCTCGACGGTCGCCTCCATCCGCTCGACGTGCGCCGCGATCTCGTCCGGCTCCCAGTGGTCACGGTGGGGCAGGTGGGTGTACGACCAGACGGACTCCGTGCCCTCCGGCGACCGGCCCGGATCGGCCGTGGTCATCTGGCCCAGCAGCATGAACGGGTGGTCCGGCACCTGGTTGGTGGCCAGGCGGGCCGCATATCGGGTGAGGCCGTCGAGGTCGGCGCCCAGGTGCACGGTGCCGGCTCCGGCGGCGGCCGGGTTCTTCCAGGGCATCTTCGTGCGGACGGCCCAGTCGACCTTGACCGTGGCGCCGTCCCAGCGGAAGTGCGCGAGATCCTCGACCATCCGCGACGGCAGCCAGCGCTCCCCCACCAGGTCGAGGTAGAGCGCGGGCGCCGGTACGTCGGCGATCACGGCCCGCCGGGCCCGGAAGTTCCGGCCGCCGGCCGTCCGGACCCCGACGGCTTTGCCGCGCGCGATCAGCACCCGGGAGGCCGCGGTGTCGTACACGATCTCTCCGCACTTGGATCGCAACCGCGAGACCAGGGCGTCGGTGATCCGCTGGGCGCCGCCGACCGGCACCGGCCAGCCGTGCTCCTGCCCGAGCATGGCCAGCAGCCAGCCGTAGACACCGCCGCCGGCCTCCTCCGGCGACAGGTCGGTGTGCAGGGCACAGCCGGCCATCAGCAGCGTCGCGCCCTCGCCGCTGAACAGCTCCGAGCCCAGCTCCCGCACCGAGAGCACCAGCCGCCGGGCCAGGCGCAGCGCGTCCACGCTGCCCAGGGCCCGCAGCAGGGAGACACCACCGCGCACGGGCGGGAACGGCGTGAGGATGGTGTCGAGCATCGGGGCCGAGACACCACGCCAGTCGTCGTACGCGTTCTTCCAGCGCTCGCCGTCGCCCGGGGCGAACCGCTCGACCGACTCCATGGTCCGCGCGACATCGGTGTTTATCGTCGCCGCCCGGCCGTCGGGCAGCAGGTGGGTGAGAACGTCCGGCGAACGCGTCCATTCCAGGTCGAGTCGCAGGTCGCGGAGGACCGGCGAGGCGTACCCGAGGGGATAGAAGGAACTGAAGAGGTCGCTCAGATATCCGGGCGCGGTCACGAAGCCCGACCGCACCGCCCCGCCCGGCTGCGGGGCGGCCTCGAGCACCACCACCGACCACCCGGCGTCGGCCAACAGGTTGGCGGCGACCAGGCCGTTGTGGCCGGCGCCGATGATGATCGCATCTGAAGTCTCCATCGAAGACGTCGTACCCTTCCCACGGCGTTTGTCACCCTTCGCCTTCGGGTAGCAGCCGGAGCGTGGCTGAGCCGACGCTCGACCGGGAGTCCGAGGCGCATGCGGCGGACCTTACGCCCGGCCCGGTACCCCTGAAGCTTCGTCAGCTCAGCTGGAGGAGCTGGCGCTCGGTCGGATGGCGCAGCCTGGTCGGCTACCTCGAGGACGACTGCTCCGACTTCGCGGCCGCGATGACCTATCAGACCTTCATGGCGCTGATCCCGTCCCTGGTCGTCATCGTCGCCCTGGTCAACCTGGTGACCGACGGCTCGACCGTGCTCGAGGCCGCCCTCGGCATCCTGCGCGATCTGGGCATCGGCTCGGTCGTCGACAACGACGGGCTGATCTCGGTGATCCAGGCCCTGCTGGTGCAGCAGTCGTCGGCCAAGGTGCTCTTCGGCTTCGGCCTGCTGCTGGCCGTCTGGTCGGCCTCGGGCTACGTGGGTACGTTCACCCGCGCCTCCAACCGCATCTACGGGGTCCAGGAGGGCCGGGTCTGGTGGCGGCTGGAGATCCTCCAGATCGCGCTGGCCGCGGTGGCCCTGGTGCTGCTGGCCGCCATCGGGGCCGGCCTGGTCATCAGCGGCCCGGTCGTCGACGCGGTCGGCAACGCCCTGCA
Source organism: Actinoplanes sp. CA-131856 (assembly GCF_050956135.1). Classification (GTDB taxonomy): domain Bacteria; phylum Actinomycetota; class Actinomycetes; order Mycobacteriales; family Micromonosporaceae; genus Actinoplanes. The sequence continues at coordinate 8,229,808 of NZ_CP191849.1, forward strand.
CGCCGGCGAGACCACCCGCCAGGTGTGGTCGGTGGGCCGCTGGCCGGTGCTGGTGGTCATCGCGATGGTGGTGCTGTCGCTGATGTTCTGGATCGCCCCGAACGTGAAGACGCCCCGCTTCCGCTGGCTCACCGTGGGCGGCGCGGTGGCGCTGCTGGCCTGGTCGGTGGCGTCGTTCGGTTTCGGGCTGTACGTCGCCAACTTCGGTTCCTACAACCGCACGTACGGCAGCCTCGGCGCGATCGTGGCGTTCCTGGTCTGGATCTATCTGTCCAACACGGCGCTGCTGCTGGGGGTGCAGGTCAACGCCGAGGTGCTGCGGCAGCGGCTGCGCCAGGCCGGCGACGACGATCCGCAAACTCCGCTCGCCCCGCGTTTAGCCCCTCATGAGCCGGGCACGTCTGATGTCAGCAAGGCGGGGAAACATCATGAGGAGGAGACACCGTGAGTACGGTTACCGAGTTCGTTGACGTCGACGTGCCGGTGCGAGCCGCTTACAACCAGTGGACCCAGTTCGAGGAGTTCCCCCGGTTCATGGAGGGCGTGAACGAGATCCGTCAGCTCAACGCGACCCACACGCACTGGAAGACCGAGATCGCCGGTGTCAAGCGCGAGTTCGACGCCGAGATCACCGAGCAGCTCCCGGACGAGCGGGTGGCCTGGAGGTCGACCGAGGGTGAGAAGCAGGCCGGCGTGGTCACCTTCCACCGGCTCGACGACACGCACACCCGGGTCACGGTTCAGATGGACTACGACCCGCAGGGCCTGGTCGAGAACGCCGGCGACAAGCTCGGCATCGTCGACCGCCGGGTGAAGGGCGACCTCAAGCGGTTCAAGGAGTACATCGAGAACCGCGGCGGCATGGAGACCGGCGGCTGGCGCGGCCAGGTCGACCGCCCCGGCGCCTGATCTTCCGATCGCATGGACGGCCGCCTTCGGGCGGCCGTTCCGGTTTTCACGGGTGAGGTCTTCCGGACTGGGTGGCCGACCGCCGTACGGTCAGGAACCCGACCCCTTCCCGGGCCCGCAGCGCGTAGCGATGCCGGGCCGCCGGCCAGATCGGCGGACCGAGATGGGTACCGGCCGGCAACGCCTCGGCCACGGTCCACGGCGTGGTGGCCGAGCCCGCGCCCCGATCGAGCCCGATCCGCAGCGGCACCCCGGCCGGGGTGGTGACCGAGAGCGTTCCCACGCCGCCGCCGAGCGTCACCGGCACCGTGCCGACCGGTTGCGGCAGGCGCAGCTCGATCAGCCCCGAGGCGCCCAGGTCGACCCGGGTGATCCGGCCCCGGGCCAGGTCGAGCTGCTGCTCACCGGCCCCGGCGGGCAGCCGGACGGCCCACCGGACGTCCCGGTTGAGCACGATGCGCACCTCATGCGGCCCGTCCGTCCCGGTGGGCCGCAGACTCGCCCGCACCGACATGCCCTCGACCCGGACGTGCGGCTCCAGACCGGCGCCCTCCGGGGTAGTGACCCGATAGAGCATCCCCGGCAGGCTGGCCATGATCACCTGGACCCGGGAGGCCGAGTCGTCAACTGTCAAAATCGCTTGGGTACGCCCTTGGAGCGCTCCCACGGCCACTCGACCGGGCGCTTGCTTCGCGATCGTGGGCTCCTGGCAGCCAGCCAGAAGCACCGCTGCGACCAGCAGAAACAGCGTTGTTGAGCGACCTTGACGCAACACTCGGGGCACGATCGGACCAACGCAAAATCGGCCGAACGGGTGACGGCGATCCGCCCTTTCCGAGCCAGACTGTCCGAATGCGTTCTGCCGGATTCCTCACCGACCGCCAGCGTCAGCTGGCCTGGCTGGGCTTCCTCCTGGCCGCCTTCCAGGCCCCGCTGGCCGCCAAGCTGATCGACGACGCCTCCTGGCTGTTCGCCGTCGTCGTCGCCCTGGTCGTGGCCACCGTCATCCTCGCCGACGACGCCCAGCGCCGCCGCCCGGCCGTCGAGCCGGTCGAGTAAAGCCTGTTCAGCGGCCCCGCTTCTCCTTGAGGCCGGCCTCGTAGACGTGGCGTTGCCCGCCCGCCAGTTCGTCCCGCGCCGCCTTCTCGACGGCGCGGAAGGCGGCGTAGTAGCCGTCGTCGTACTCCTCGACGATCTGGAAAGTCCAGCGCCCCTCGATCACATCGCGGCCGATGAGCTCACGCTCGACGCGATCGGCCAGCTCGTCGTGCCCGGCCTCGCGCAGCAGTGAGACGGCCTCGTCGAGCTGGAAGTCGGCCGACCCGGTGAGCTGATGCATGGTGAACAGGTGCCCGCGGGCGCGCTCGGTCGTCTCCAGCGCCTCACTCAGCTTGCCCAGCGCCTCGACCGTCTTGTCATCCATGTTCGGATCTTTCCCCGGGAGAACAGCTTCAACCGAGCTGCACCCGTCCGGAGAACCGTCAGCTACCTCGGCGTCTCTAACTTTCTTCTCATGAATGGTTTGTTCTCCGGCGCCGCCGCCCGTGCTGCTCTCCGCTCCGCCCACGCCGCTCTCACCGAGCTGCACGACACCGTGGGCGTCTCCGGCCTCCCGGCCGCCGACGCCAACCCCGGCCTGATGGCCATCGTCGACCAGCACGCCGCGGGCATCCGCGACAGCCTGTCGGCCGACGTCCGCCCGCTGACCGCGGTCCTGCTGGCCGCCTACGCCGAGGGCGTCCGCGACGCCGCCTTCACCCACGGCTGGCGCCCGCCGGTCGCCGTCATCGACTGGTCGGAGAGCGACTGGGTCCTCTGCCGCCTGCTGGCGGTCTGCGCCCTCGCCCGCACCCTGCCCACCGCCAACTGAGCTGCCGCCCGTAGCAACGCCGTAGACCGACCTTTCATTTTCGAGGGCCGGTGCCGGGGATTCCCCGGCACCGGCCCTCCTCATATCCCGGCGCGCCCCGCGGCACATGGGGGGGTGACCGTCTCCGCCCCCTCACGAAGCGGCATAGCATCTTGGGCCGCGCACCAATCGGAACTACCGCTCGGGGAACCCTGACGCCACTTGGTCCAGGAAGGCATGCCAGTCGCTTCGCGTAAACGTCAACGCTGGGGCACCAGGGTTCTTGCTGTCCCTCACCGCGACGCCCCCTTCGAGAACGACACCACCAGCCTCGGCGATTGCGCTCGCCAACTCCTCTGGCAATACCCCGGCGTCGAGCATCTCTCGGAATTTACGAGTGTCTTGCTCCGAGAACTTGCGCACGGTAAGCCCGTTTTGCTCGATTAGCTTTCGTCTAGTCTGACCTTCTTGCGCCAACCGGGCCCGCGCGGTCATCTCACGCTGCTGAGTATTGGACCGAATCGTCAACCCGACTTCCTTGACGACGGTACGCAGCGTAAGCCACGCACCCGTCATGATCGCCGGGGCGATGACAACCCAGTGACTTATGTCAGCGACCTCGATGCAGGCATCGCCAGAGCAGCGACTCGAGCGCCGCCACTTGAGCTCCTCGCCATCGCGACGCTCGACCATCATTCCTCCTAGCGACCATCCGCTCACTAATAGTGCCGGATCAATCTTGCGCTCGCTACTAGGAGATTCAGGAAGGAGGACCTTAAAGCCCGCGGCACCATGCACGCGCCGGCCCACGGCGCGCTCGATGGCGGATCGAGGAGACCGAGGACGCTCCCGCGGCCGGCGACCGAAGGCCGGGCGGGCAACCCTCCGGCTGCCTCGTTGTGGGCGACAGTGGCGCAGTGCTCTTGAAACGCGGGAGGCACAGCCGATCGGCATGAGCCGGCCGTGCCTCCCGCGTGGTGCCGTCAGTCAGTGTGCGGCATCCGGACCGCCGGGACGACGCCCAGGCGGCCCTTCTGGTAGTCCTCGAACGCCTGCTTCAGTTCGGCCTTGGTGTTCATGACGAACGGGCCGTACATGGCCACCGGCTCGCCGATCGGGCGCCCGCCCATGATGAACAGGTCCATCTCGTCGTGGGCGTTCACCCGGATCGCGTCGCCGGTGCCGTGGGTGGCCAGCTGGCCCATCTGGATCGGGCGCTTGTCGGCGCCGACCGTTCCGCGGCCGGACAGCACGTAGACCAGCGCGTTGTACGTGCGCTGCCACGGCAGGTCGAGCTGGGCGCCCGGCTGGAGCGTCACGTGGGCCAGGTTGATCGGGGTGAAGGTGGAGCCCGGACCCTGGTGACCCGCGATCTCGCCCGCGATGACGCGGATCAGGCTGCCACCGTCGGGGGTGGTGAGCAGGGCGGACTCCTTGCCCCGGATGTCCTGGTACTTCGGGTCGATCATCTTGGCCGCGCCGGGGAGGTTCACCCACAGCTGGAGGCCGTGGAACAGGCCGCCGCTCGTGACCAGGTGCTCCGGCGGGGCCTCGATGTGCAGGATGCCGCGGCCGGCCGTCATCCACTGGGTGTCGCTGTTGGTGATCGTGCCGCCGCCGCCCAGGGAGTCCTGGTGGTCCATGATGCCGTCGATCATGTAGGTGACGGTCTCGAAGCCGCGGTGCGGGTGCCACGGCGTGCCCTTGGGCTCGCCCGGCGCGTAGTCGACCTCACCCATCTGGTCGAGGTGGATGAAAGGGTCAAGTTCTTCCAGGGGTACGCCGGCGAACGCGCGCCGGACCGGGAAACCCTCACCCTCGTAACCCTGCGGCGCGGTCGTCAGGCGGCGGACCGGGCGGACGGCCGCGGTGTGGTCGAGCTGGGGAAGCCGGGGCAGGACGAGGACATCGTCGACGGTGATGGCGGGCATCTCAGGACTTCCTTACTTTGCTGAACACGCGGGTGATGACGTCGAGCTCGTCGGGGTCGAGGCGGTCGATGAAGCTGTCGCGGACGGTGACCAGATGCATGGGGGCGGCGGCCTCGAGGGCGGCCAGGCCCTCGTCGGTCAGCACGGCCTCCTGGCCGCGGCCGTCCTCGGGACAGGGCTGCTTGCGGACCAGGCCGCGCTTGACCATCGAACTGATCTGGTACGTGATGCGGCTCGGCGAGAAGACCAGGCGGCCGGCCAGCTCGCCCATGCGCAGCCGGTGCTCGGGGGCCTCGGAAAGCACCACGAGAACGTGGTAATCGTTCATGCTGAGGCCGGTGTCGGCGCGCAACTCGTCCTCGAGGTGGGTGTGCAGCGCCCACGAGCTCTCGATGAAGGTGCGCCAGGCGATCGCCTCGGCGGCGGACAGCGGTTCGGCCATGACAAGAACTGTATCTCTTTCAAATCTTAAATAACAAGCATCGCCTAGCATGATCTGCATGACTGCACGGCAGGCCGTTCCCGGGGACGCGGCGGAGCTCGTCCGGCTCCGCGCGGTGATGCTGAAGAGCTTTGACCGGGGCGTGAGCTGGGACGACGACTGGCGCGAGCCGGCCCGCCAGACCCTGGTCAAGCAGCTGTCCGAGCCCGACCCGGCCCTCACCGCCTTCGTGGTCGACCGCGCCGAGGGCGGCCTCGCCGCCTGCGCCGTCGGCACCATCGAGCAGCGGCTCGGCGGCCCCGGCGACCCCGCGGGCCGGATGGGATACGTCTTCAGCGTCGTGACCGACCCGGGCGAACGCCGCCGCGGCCACTCCCGCGCCTGCATGACCGCCCTGCTCGACTGGTTCCGCGCCCAGGGCGTCCACCGGGTCGACCTGCGTGCCTCCGCCGACGGCGAGCCGCTCTACGAATCGCTCGGCTTCCGCCGCACCGCCGACCCCGCGATGCGACTGAGGCTTCGTTAACCGCCTTCCGGCCCCTATCATCACCGTGCATGGCGTACCGGGTCGAGTACAACGGCGAGGACATCGACTTCGCCACGCTCGACGCGGCCCTCGACCGGGCCCGCCGGATCATCGCCGACGACATAGGCCGCCTCGACGGCTGGACCGTGGAACACGACGAGACGGTCAACGACTGGTTCGTCCAGGGCGTCCGCAACGGCCGGCGCATCGGCCCCACGGCAGTGGTGACCGGCCCGCGAGGGACGACGACACCCGTGACCGGCGCCCCCACCGTCTACGAGGAGTGGGAGCGCCGCGTCGTCTTCATCGGCCGAACACCGGCCGAGGCTTTCGCGATGGCCACCGAGTGGCTGACCCGCCGCCCCGACATCGAGGCCCTGGGCGACGTCGGCTGGCACCGCACAGCCGACGGCCACCAGCTGCGTCTTTACTACCGCTAGTGCGGTGTCCACGTACGTTTGCCGGAGGGGTTCCGGTGATGTTGTGGATCCTCGTCCATGAATGTGGACGAGCGACTCCCCACCGGTATGGGTGGGGCGGGCCTCCGCCGGCCAACTGACCCGCCTGCCGCCACCCGGGGGTGGCGGCGGGGGTCACGCCGGGCCGTGAGGACACCGGGCAGGTGCCGTCCGGCTCGACGGTGCGTGACCACTGCACTCAGGTGAGCGGGTGCGGTGGCGGTAACGCTGCCCGGGGTGCGGGCGGCGATGGTGAACGCCGCGGCAAGATCGCGATGCCCGGCGAACCAACAGTGCCGGCAGGTCATGGTCCTGCCGCGTGGTTTGGTGATCTTCTTGCGGCAGTGTGGGCAGGTCGAGGAGGTGCCGCGTTCGTCGACCAGATACACCCGGACCCCGGCCAGTGCGGCTTTGTCCTGCAGGATCTGCAGGGTGCGGCCGATCTGCCACTGCCGCAGCCGCAAGTTGTGCCGCCGCCCGGCCGCCAGATCGAGCACACCGCGCGGATCCCCGACGGTCAGCGTGCCGACCTGGTGCTCGACCGCCCACCCGACCACCGTTGCGGCCGCCTCGTGCAAGGCCTGCCGCACGCGGCGCCGGTGCCGGCCTTCGACCAGCCGGGCCCGGCGCCGGGTCTTACGCCAGCGCCGCGATCCCCGCTGACCTTTGCTGGGTGCCCGGGTGGCGGTGGCGCGGCGGCGAGCTTTGGTGTCGGCCAAGTGCAGGCGGTGTTCGGCCCGGATGGCCCGGCCGGAGACCAGCAGGGCGCGCCCGTCGCGGGTGGCGACGGCGAACGGGTGGATGATCCCGCAATCGACCCCGGCGACCCGGTCCGGGTCGGGTTGCTTCCCGGCCGGATAGGTGGCGATGGGTAGTTCGGCGGTGACATCAATCCACAGTCGGCCGTCGGCGAACAGCAGGGTCACCGACCGCACCGTCTCGGCCGGATACGGCACCAGCCGATCCAGCCGCAGCAGCAGCGGCGGGCAGCCCCGCGCTACCGGAAGCCGTAACCGGCGGCCCTCGACGGTGAAAGTGCCGTGGTACCAGCGCACCGGCATCAACGCCCGCCGGCGACGCGGATACCGCACCTCGACGGCGCCGGCTTTGCGGCGGGCGGCGGCGGAGAACCACGCGTCGGAATAGCGGCGTAGCACCGACCGGGCGCCGGTGGTGTCGAGCTCGCCGAAGGTCGCCGGCCCGGACTCGGCCAGCAGGCGGCACAGCTCCTGATAGCCCGCCGCCGGGGCGTCCCCACGGCGGCGCCGCCAGCTGTTGACCTCCAGCACGCAGGCCCACACGTCCCCGGCCGAGCGCAGCAACCCGAAACAACGCTGCCGTTGCGCCCGGGTCAGCCGTAGTCCGATCCGCGCGGTGCGGTGCACCACCGGATCGGGGCTAGCGCCACGACGTCTAGGCATGGAGCAAGGATGCCACGGCCGTCGAGCCCGGTCAACATCCACGGAGGGCGGATGGAGCAGACCGATCGCTGGTGATCATCTTCTTCGCGGCCCTCACCGGTTCGCGGTCGTATGGTGGGCAGCCGAGGGCGCGGTGGACGGGCCTGCCAGCAAGTTGCCCTCCTGGCAAGATGGCACGCGGCACCATCACGCAAGGGTGATCAATTCGGCGAATTATCAACACGAAAGAGTGTTTACGCCGTATAGAAAGCTCTCATACCCCATCCGAAGTTCGCATTGGGGTTGATGGACGAAGCTGCGCTGTTAGTGTGTGATTCGAGATGTGTCCAATAACTCTTTCGTAATCCTCAGTCTCGTCTTATTCGCCGCCATCGTTGCCATCGTCGCAGCTTGGCTCGCGTGGGCTGACGGCTCGTCCTCAATGACCACCGTAGGCTTCGGAGCTGGCGGATTCTCGGCAACTCTTACGCTGGAGCTGCTGGTTTGGGGCGCACTGAGATACGGCGACGGACAATCGGCCAAGCCTTAATCATATCGATGCCGACGCCTTTCGTTGCGCCCCATACGCGCGGCGGAAGGCGTTTTGCGTCCCGAATAGCCCTCGCCGAGGACTCCCAAAGCGCCACTCGCCGGTACTCGTCGGCGATCTGCTCCAGCGACGGCGTCCTGCAGTCGCGGGCAGGCGCCTTGCCCTGAGCCGGAGCGCGTCGCCGACCGGAGTCTAGGCGGCCTGGCTCGTCACGGAACGGGCCAGGTCGTCGCGAAGGCGGTCGAAGTCGACGTCCTTCTCGCTCAGGATCAGCATGGCCAGGCCCTCGCCCTCGCGGATCAGGCCGAGCGCGATGTGCTCGGGGGCGATGAATTTCTGGTGGAGGCGGATCGCCTCGCGCAGCGAGAGCTCCAGCACCTTCTTGTTGCGCTTGGTGAACGGGATGTGGCCGGTGGCGGCGGAGAAGCGGCCGAACAGGCCGCGCTTCTTCGGCTCGGGCGGCGGCAGCTTCAGGGCACCGGCTCCGAAGTTCTGCTCGATCGCGGCCCGTACGGCGTCGAGGTCGATGCCGATCGCCTTGAGGGCCGCCCTGTCCTCGGCGTCGGCGTCGACCGGCGAGAGGGGCGGGGTGTGCTCGACTTTTCGGCGCGCTTCCTGGCGTACGAAATCGGCAGTGACGCCTTTGTCTCTCAGCGCCGTGGCGACGGGGCCGTCCGGGTCGGCGACCAGCGCGATCAGCACATGTTCGGTGCCGATGTGGCCGTGGCCGAGCGCGCGGGCCTCCTCCTGGGCCCGGGTGACGACCTCGCGGGCCGGGGTGGTGAATCGCTCGAACATGTCAGTCCTCCGGCATCGTGCGGGCGTGCTTCTTGTGTACGCCCTGGCGGGTCACCTCGAGCGCGTCGGCGATCTCCTGCCAGGACCAGCCCTTGCGGCGGGCGTTGGCCACCTGGAGACGCTCGAGGCCCTCGAGCAGGCGGCGCAGGGCCACGACGGCGCGCAGCCCGACCCGGGGGTCGGCGCTGCTCGCCGCCGCGGCGAGATCGGTTGCTTCGGTCATGCTGTCAACTTACGTTGACAGCAGCTCCCGTGTCAACCGGGGTTGACGCGCAAGGCACAAAAAGAGGGCCGACCCACTCGGGTCGGCCCTCACGATCAGCGGCCGCGGCCGGTCTTCTCCTGCAACTCGTCGATCTTCTCCGACGCCTCGGCCTTGGTCAGGCCGTCCGGCACCTCTTCCTTCGCCTCGGTGGCGAGAGTGTGCAGGTAAGACTCCTGGGCGCCGGTGGCCGGCTCGTCACCGGTGGTCCAGTCCGACGGGTCTTTCTCGGCGTTCGTCGTCGTCATGAGCTCTCCTCCTTCGAACGCCTGTTCTCTTACCCGCCGTACGTCAACTCCATGCCGATGATGTCGTTGTAGGCGACGTCGAGCCGCACCTCGCGGGCGACCGGCGAGGTCACCGCGAACGTTCCGCCGAACGGGTCGACGATCTCGGCGTAGTGACCCAGGCCCAGCTCGACCGGCCCGTTCACCACGCGGCCACCCAGCCCGGCCACCCGGTCGATCGCGTCCGAGCAGTCGGCGACCTGGAACGACGGCTGCCAGCGGGCGCCGTAGCGGCCGGTGATCAGGCCGGCCACCGAGTCGTGGGCCTCGGTCAGCCACTCGCCGCTGCCGAACTCGTGGGTCAGCGTCCAGCCGAACACCCGCGCGTAGAACGACGTCGCCGTGGCCACGTCGTCGGTGAGCAGGTCGGCCCAGGCCATCGTGCCCGGAACGCCGCGCTCCTGCATGCCCGCGAAGCCGGCCGACTGCCACAGCCCGAACACCGCTCCGGCGCCGTCGGCGACGATCGCGCTGCGGGCCCCGTCGCGCTCCTCGGGCCAGGTCAAAGCTCTTCCGTACGCCTGCGAAACGCGCTCGGCCGTGCCCTCGAGATCGGGGGCGGCCAGATAGGTCAGCCAGCCCTCGGGCCGATCCGACCGGCTCCGGCTGAGTCCGGCCACCGCGCGGCCGTCGAGCGTGAATCGATCACCGTCGAGCCGCCAGCCGAAGAGACCACCGTAGAAACCGGCGGCTTCGTCCGGGTTCGACGTGGTGAGCTCCACCCAGCAGGGGGTCGACGGCGCAAAGCCTCTGATCCGCATATACCGCTCCAACGTGGACGTCCCCGATTTGCGAATGACTCTACGGCAATGAATACGCGCCGTCACTACCCCGGGGTTCAATGTCCGCTTTAGAACGTCTTTCCGCTACTGATGGTGACCGTACGTACGTCACATGTAACGTGATCGTTAATCTGCTGACGAGTCGCCGGCCGTGGGAGCGCTCCTGCCCGGCACGAGCATCTCGAACCACACCGTGGACCCCCGCACCGACGGGTCGGTCCCCCACGAATCGCTCAACTCTTCAATCAAACCGAGGCCGCGCCCGCGACTGCTCATCGTGTCCGCGTGCGCACGGATCACCGTGCCCCGGGTGCCCGTGTCGGCCACCGAGACCAGCAGCCGCTCCGCGTTCAGGTCGATGTGCACCTGGGCCGGCGTGCCCGCATGCAGCAGCGCGTTCGTGGTCAGCTCGCTCGTGCACAGGATGGCGGCGCCGATCACCGTCTCGGGCAAGCTCCACTCGCGGAGGCGGGTGGTCATCCACTGTCGTACGCGAGAAGGCCCGGTCGGCTCGGCCGGCACCAGCATGGTCGCCGACCGGCTCATCGCGACGGCGCGCTCCACCGCGAGCACGGCCACGTCGTCGTCGGTCGCCCCGGGCACCGCGGTCGTCGCCAGCGCACACAAATTCCGCGGGTCGCCACTGGCCGCGGACGCGGTCACGGCGACCAGCGCGTCGAGGCCGTCGTTCAGGGCCCGGCCCCGGCGCTCCACGACCCCGTCGCTGAACAGCAGGATCGTGTCGCCCGGCTCGAGCCGCACCTGACCGGTCTGCCAGCGGCCGCCCAGACCCAGCGGCGCGCCCGGCGGCACCTTGACCAGCTCGGCCGTGGGCGCCTCACCGGCCACACCGGCCCGGCGCAGCACCGGCGGCGGATGACCGGCGCTGGACATGGTGATCGTGCCGTCGGCCGGGTCGAGCACCCCGTAGACGACGGTCACGAAGATCTCCTCGTTGCGCGACTCGGCACCGAGCGAGCCCACCAGCCGGTCGAGTCCGGCCAGGACACTCGGCGGGGCCGGGTCGGTCAGCGCCATCGCCCGCAGGGCGGCCCGCACCTGACCCATCACGGCCGCCGCCCGCACGTCGTGGCCCGCGACGTCGCCCAGCACCATGGCCAGGCGCCCGTCGAGCAGGGTGAACGCGTCGTAGAAGTCGCCGCCGGCCGCGTTGCCGTCGACGCCGACGTCGTAGCGGGCCGCGATGCGGAACGTGTCCAACTCGGGCAGATGCTCCGGCAGCATGCTGCGCTGGAGCAGCTGGGCCGTGCCGTGCTGGGCCTCGAACCGGCGGGCCCGCTCGGCCGCCTGCCCGACCAGCTGGGCCGCCGCGTGCAGCAGCGCCCGCTCGGCCGGCAGCCAGGTGTGCGCGTGGCGATATCCGATGGTCAGGGCGCCGGTCAGCGACGCGGTCCGCAGCGGCAGCGAGGCCAGCGAACGGACCCGCTGCTCGTGGCGGTCGGTGGCGACCTCGCGCAACGGCTCGCCGTCGGTCACGAACGACGGCGACCCGCTGGTCGCCGCGGCCACCAGCGGGGCCCGGGGATCGTTGGGCGCGCGTTTCCACACCGGCGGCAGGCGCTCGTCGGCCTCGTCGAGCATCTCGCCGCGGATGCGGCGCACATAGCGGTAGGCCCCGCCGTCGTCGACGGCGAAGACGCAGTGGTCGACGTCGAAGGAGGCCGACGCGTAGCCGAGCACGACCCGGGCCACGTCGTCGACGGTGAGCGCGCCGGCCAGCCGGGCGGTCAGGTCGCCCAGGCTCTGCAGCCGGCGGGTGACCTGGGTGGTCTCGGCGGCGACGGTCAGCACGCCGGTGACCTGACCCCGCCGGTCCCGCACGACCGAGTGGCCGCGGGTGAAGAAGGCCTGCTCGGGTCGGCCGGCCGCGCCGCGCACGACGGTCAGCTGGGTCTCGGCCTCGAGGAAGGGCTGACCGGTGCGGTAGACGTCCTGGATGGCGCCGCCGAGCCCGGGCGCGCGCCACAGGTCACCGAAGGCCTCGGCGGCCGGACGGCCCAGCGCGGCGGGATGCAGGGAGCCGATCAGGTCCGCGTACGCGTCGTTGTAGATCAGGAGGAAGTCGTCACCATGGCTGTACGCCATCGGCATGGGCGAGCCGAGCAGAAGCTCGATGGTCGCGGCGACGGCGGGGTCCCAGCCGTCGCGGGCGCCCAGGGCGGTGGCGGACCAGTCGGCCTCATGCACGAGACGGGACGCCGGGGGCAGCTCAGGCATGACTGAAGGGCTCACCCCACCCGTGCTGCCGGCCATGTCGGAAAGCGTATCCCGACTCCGCCATTCGGACGATGCCGCACCGGCCAACCGTCCGATTCTTGACGGTACGACCAGTCCGCACTATCCGGAGCGTCCCCAGCCCACCCCGCGCGAAGTCACTGAGGGTAGCCGATTGTTGCTGCGGAAAGCGTCGCCGTCCTTAAGTTGCTCACTTATAGTCGCGGCCGTGACCGAGGACCGCCGCCCCCGCCATGGCGCACCGGACTACCGCGCCGACGTGCGGCCCGATGGGTTTTCCGCTTTCTCCGCCGCGCCACCCTCAGACGCGGAGACGACGCGCTTCGAGGCGCCCCGGCCGTCGTTCGACCCGTCGTGGCCGCCGCGCCGCGATTCGTCGTGGCCGGAGCCGGCAGGTGACGGATTCCCGGGCCACCACAGCGGTGATCTTCCCCGTCAGCGAACGGGGGACGTCGCGTACCGGAGCGCCGACGACATCCCGCACCAGCGGAGCGGTGACATTTCGTACGAGAGTGGCGGCGAGAGCTCGTACGAGAGCGGCGGCGACCCTTCGTATGAGAGCGCCGGTGACGGCTCGTACGAGAACGGCGGTGACGGCTCGTACCAGCGCGCCGGCGAGGAGTGGGGCGGGGCTGCGGCGGACGAGACGTGGGCGGAGCCGAACGGCCACGCGTATCCGGCCGGGTATGACCGCGACCATTCGGCCGGATATAACGGATATGCGGAGAACGGGGCCTATGCCGCTTCCGCTGAGCAGGAAGGTGCCTACGCGAACGGCTTCGACGCCTTCGCCGAGAACGGCGCCTACCCCGCGGGTCACGATGCCTTTGCCCAGAACGACACCTATGTTCCCGGCGGCGAGGGCTTCGACCGTGACGCCGGCGAGTACGGGCGCGACGCGGACGCTTACGGGCCGGACGGCAGCGCGTACGGGCCGGACGGCGACTCCTATGGGCGGGACGCCTACGGGGCTGAGGACGACGGTTACGCGCGAGGCCGGGATGCCTTTGCGGCTCAGTGCGGCGGGTATGGCCCGGATGAGGATGCCTCCTGGGTCGGGCCGGAAGCCGACGCCTACCCGCGTGACGGGTCGGGGCTGGGGCTGAAGGCGGGCTCCGAGGCGTACGAGCAAGAGGGTGTCGCCTTTGGCGGTCCTGGGACCGCCGGCTGGGTCGGGCGGGCCGGTGCGGCTGAGGGTGGACAGCTGGCCGAGGCCGAGACCGCTCTGTTCGCGGGGCCCTGGCGTGAAGGCGAGAGCACGACCGTGGCGGGTGAGACTGCCATGATCGATCTTTCGACGCCGCGGGCCGAGCCTCGCAGCCACCGTGAAGGGAACCGGCGGCGGGCGGGGGTCGTGGCGCTGGCGGCGATGGGTGTCTTCCTGGCGGGAGCGGCCGGGTACATCGTGTTGCGGCCGGACTCCTCGTCGTCGCCGGACACCGCGGCCGTGGCCACCTCGGCGCCGGTGGAGACGGCCGCGCCCACGGAAGAGGCTCCGGTCGCCGAGCCCACGACGACGGCGCCCTCGGCGTCGGCGTCACCGGCGAGCACCAGCGCGTCGCCCACCACGGCGGCGCCCACCACCGAGGCGGCCACCACGGCGCCGCCCACGGCGAACGCGCCGGTCACGGTCAAACCCAGCACCACCGCGCCGGCGGCACGGCCGACCACCGCTTCGCCGGCGCCGACCAAGACGCTCGTGCCCGTGCCGACCGTACCGGCCACCGCGCCGCTGACCGCGGTCTACGGGTTCGACAACAGTGGTGACGGTGGGTACGTGGGCACGGTCACCGTGAACAACCCCAACTCGGCGGCCGTCACTGGCTGGCAGGTCAGGCTGACCATCCCGAGCGGCGCCACGATCACCGTCCTCAGTGGTGGTGTGTCGGCGTCGACGAGCGGCAGCCGGGTCACCTTCGGTGGCGGCGCCATCGGGGCGCGGAACTCGGTGACGTTCACGTTCGGCATGGAGTCGGACGGCGACGAGCTGCCCAGCGGCTGCACGATCAACGGCAACGCCTGTTCCTGAGCGTCCCTCGCGCTCCTCGCTCGTTGCGTCCTATGGTCGCGGGAAGAGCGAGGAGGCGCGATGGAAGACATGTGGCGTTCGGTGCTGCTGTTCATCCCGACGGCGCTGGGGTTCGCCGCCATCGTCCTGATCGGATGGCTGGTGGCCCGCCTGCTCCGGACGGCCGCCACCAAGGGCCTGGCCCGGGCCGGCCTCGACCGCTCTTCTCTGGCCCGCCTCAAGATCACTCCGAGCGTTCTGTGCGGGAAGATCGTCTACTACGGGGTGCTGCTGTTCGCGTTGCAGGCGGCCTTCGGGCTGTGGGGCCCGAACCCGGTCAGCGACCTGCTCACGGCCGTCATCGCGTGGCTGCCCCGCGCTTTCGTGGCCGTGGTCATCGTCGTCGTGGCCGTGGCGGTCGGCCGCGCCGCCGCCGACCTGATCGTGAGCGCGCTGGCCGCCCTGCCGTACGCCCGCTTGCTGGCCCGCGCGGTCTCGGCCGTCGTCATCACGCTCGGCGTCATCGCCGCCCTGGACCAGGTGGGCATCGCCACCTCGGTCACCCAGCCCGTGCTGATCGCCGTCCTGGCCACCATCGCGGGCGTCATCATCGTCGGCGTGGGCGGCGGCCTGATCCGGCCGATGCAGTCCCGCTGGGAACACTGGCTCACCCGCGCCGCCACGGAGTCCACCACCATTCGAGAGCAGGCCCGCGCCTACGCCGCCCAGCGCGAGCAGACCCCCAAGCCGGAGCCCACCACGACGGTCCCGGCGACCACGCCCGGTTCCGCCCCTGGCTTCGCGCCGACCACCGCTTCCACCTTCGCCTCCGCCGAAGAGACCACCGCCGCGCCGGCCACCGAGCCCGGTTCCGCCCCGACCTTCACCTCCGCCTCCGCGGATGAGACGCAGGTGATCCCGCCACCGCGCTCGTCGCGTGCCGAAACGCCCTCCGCCGTTCCTGCCACCCCCGGAAACCCAGACTCCCGCGCCGCATCCCCTGGGACCACCTCCTCCAGCGCCGCCTCTCCTGGCGCCACCTCTCCTGGCGCCACCTCTCCTGGCGCCACCTCTCCTGGAGACGACGACCAGACCACCACCGTGATCACGTCTGGGACCGGTGACACCACGATCATCAATCCCGGATCGGACGACACGATCGTCATCGGCGCCGACGAGACGCAGGTGATCCCGCCGGACGACGCCACGACCCGTCCGCTGCCGGCCGACCCGAAGGATCGCTGACCGCGGAGCCTGAGCCCGACGGGGGGCTCGGCGAGCCCTTCGACGACGCGTACAGCACCTGACGGCGACACCCATTGCGCGTGCGGTGATCACCTGCACACAATGAGTGTTCGCTTGTCTGGAGGCGCCATGTCGCGACCGGCGAAGCTGGGGCCGCACGACCCGCCGCGGATAGGGCCCTACACGACCCTCGCCCGGATCGGGCGGGGCGGTCAGGGCGAGGTCTATCTGGCCGTCGGCCCGGACGGGAAGCGGGTCGCGGCCAAGGTTCTGCGGGTCGACTGGGATCCGAGCGGCGCGCTCAAACGGAATCTCGACCGGGAGCTGGTCAACGCTCGCAAGGTCGCGCAGTTCGTCACGGCCAAGGTGCTTGACTTCGACGTGGTGGGCGAACTGCCGTACATCATCAGCGAATATATCGAAGGGCTCACTCTCGCCGAGCATGTGCGGGAGATCGGGCCGCTCAAGGACAGTGATCTCCTCCAGGTCGCCATGCAGGCGCTCACCGCGCTCGAGGCGATCCATCAGGCCGGCATCGTCCACTGCGACTTCAAGCCCGCGAACATCATCCTCGGCCAGGGCGGCGCCCGGGTGATCGACTTCGGGATCGCGCAGGCGCTGGACTCCACGCTGCGGGTGGGTGAGATCGCCGGGTCGTTCCCGTACATGGCGCCCGAGCAGATCGCCAACGATCCGCTGACGTCGGCCGCCGACCTGTTCGCGTGGGGCTCGACCATGGTGTTCGCGGCCACCGGCACGCAGGCGTTCCCGGGCGACAACCGCGAGCAGGTGGCGCACGCGATCCTGTCCCGCCGGCCCCGGCTCGATGGTGTCGACGAGCCCCTGCTGACCACCGTCCGGGCTTGCCTGCGGAAGAACCCGGAGGGCCGGCCGACCGCCGCTCAGGCCCGGATGCTGCTGTTCGGCCGGCGCCCCAACCAGCCGCCGGCCGCCGCCCGGCCCGCGCCGCCGCCACCACCGCCGACCAGAGTGGAACGCCCGGTCCCGCCACCACCGCGGCGCGGGAACACCGGCAAGGCGGTGGCCGCCCTGATCGGGGCCGTGGCGGTCGCGGGAGTGCTGATCTGGACCGTTCCCGGCCTCTCCGCCGGGTCCCGGACGCCGGAGGACCCCACCCCGCCCACGTCGGCCCCGGTAGCGCTGTCGCTTCCGAAGACGTACGAAGCCTTCTGGCCCGGCATCGCCTGCCAGCCGTACGCCAAGAAGGGCGACAAGAAGTCCATGGACGTCTGCCCGATCACGACCTCCATCAAGCTGTTCTGTGCCGAGTGGCCCGACCCGAACGCGATGGCCGGGGACCGCCCGGCAAGCGAGGCGAGCAGAGAGCTGGAGAACAGAGGCGGGTGGCGCGACTCCTGGCATCGGCCCGACTCCGGCCTGCACGGCCGCTTCTACAGCTATCCGCGGACCCGGACCGCGGAGGGAGTCCCGTGGGCGATCTGGTGGGAGGACAGCGCCGAGGCGGTCGCCTGCTTCCTGCAGGGGCCGCCGGGCAGTGAGGCGGCGTTGGTGGACGCCTTCCGGCAGCGGGGCTTCCTGTTAGGTGCCCGTTAGGTCGATCCTGATATCAAAGGCAGATGAATCTGCTGGTGCCGCGAGACGTCATGAACCCGCGCCGCGTCGACGAGCACTTCGCCGATGAGGCCGCCGCGGCCCGCGCCGCCGGTCACACGGTGACGCTGGTCGACCACGACGCGCTGGCCGCGGGTGAGGCGAAGACGGTCGACGGCGACGAGCCGGTCGTCTATCGCGGGTGGATGCTCACCAGCGACGCCTACGCGGGGCTGGCCGAGGCCTGCGGCGGCCGGCTGCGGACCAGCGCCGAGCACTATCGCCGGGCCCACGAGCTGCCCGGCTGGTACGACGCGCTCGCACCCTTCACGCCGGAGTCGGCCTGGGGCGACTTCGACGAGGCGCGGGCCGCGCTGGGCGGTCACGGGGCGGCGGTTCTGCGTGACTACACCAAGTCGATGAAGCATTACTGGCACGAGGCGGCGTACATCCCCGATCTGGCCGACGCCGGGAAAGCCCACGCCGTCGCCCGGCGGTTCCGTGAGCTGCGCGGTGACGATTTCACCGGCGGGTTCGTGCTGCGGCGCTTCGAGGAGTTCACCGGGGCCGAGGCCCGCACGTGGTGGGTCGGCGGCGAGTGCCGCCTGATCACGGCGCATCCGGACACCCCGGGCCAGGTCCCGCCCGACGTCGACGTGTCGTTCCTGAAAGGCGCCGTGGCCGGTCTGCCCTTCGTCACGGTCGACCTCGCGCGGCACCGGGACGGGCGGTGGCGGGTCGTCGAGCTCGGCGACGGGCAGGTCAGTGACCGTCCGGTGTCGACACCGGCGGCGGAGCTGATCGACGTGATCCTGTGACCGACAAGCAGCGGCGGGTCTGGGACCGGTCGGCGCCGCGCTACGACGATCAGATCAGGTTCCTGGAGCGGCACTGGTTCGCCGGTGGCCGCGAGTGGATCGGCGCGCGGGCCGTCGGCCGGGTCCTGGAGGTCGCCGTCGGCACCGGGCGGCAGCTGCCCCACTACCCGCCCGGCGTCACCGTGACCGGTGTCGACCTGAGCGCCGGCATGCTGGCGATCGCGCCCGGGGCCGGGCTCACCAAAGCGCTGGCCGACGCCGAGCACCTGCCGTTCGGCGACGCCACCTTCGACACCGTGGTCTGCGCGCTCGGCCTGTGCACGATTCCCGGCCCGGCCGCCGCGATCGCCGAGATGAAACGCGTCCTCGTGCCGGGCGGCCGCCTGCTGCTGCTCGACCACGTCGGCGGCAGCTCGGCCCCGGTGCGGGCCGCGCAGTGGGTGCTGGAGCGTCTCACCATCCCGATGGCCGGGGAGCACTTCACGCGGCGGCAGCTCCCCGCCGTACGACAAGCGGGTTTCGAGATCGTCGAGTCTCAGCGCCTGAAGGCGGGCACTGTCGAGCGGGTGCACGGGAGGAAACCATGAAGCAGGTGAGCAGTCGCGTCGTCTACCGCAACACGTGGATGACCGTGCGGGAGGACCAGGTCCAGCGGCCGGACGGCAGCCCCGGCATCTACGGCGTGGTCGAGAAGCCGGACTTCGCGCTCGTGCTGCCGCGCTGGTCGCGGGGGTTCTGGATGGTCGAGCAGTTCCGCTATCCGGTGGGGCGGCGCGCGTGGGAGTTCCCCCAGGGCAGCTGGGGTGCCGGGCACGACGGTGATCAGACGGCGCTGGCCCGGCGGGAGCTGGCCGAGGAGACCGGCCTGCGGGCCGGGAAGCTGACGCATCTCGGGCACCTCTATGAGGCGTACGGCTACTCGACCCAGGGTTTCGACGTTTACCTCGCCGCCGATCTGGCCGAGGGCGAGCCGGAGCGGGAGGCGACCGAGCAGGACATGGTCCATCGCGCGTTCACCGACGACGAGATCACCGCGATGCTCCGGTCCGGCGGCATCGTGGACGCGCCGTCGCTGGCCGCCCTCACGTTGTACAAGCTGCTTTAGGCTCGGGCCCATGAGCTTGGTCGAGCGGTTCGCGGATCTGGTGGTTCGGGTGGGCGTCAACGTGCAGCCCGGGCAGGGAGTGGTGGTCAAGAGCGACACGGCGCACCTGGAGATCGCGCGGGCCGTGGTCGCGGCGGCCTACGGCGCGGGGGCGGGCTGGGTCGAGGTCGACTGGGAGGACGGGCCGATCCGGCGGCAGGCGGTCGACCACCAGTCGCTGGAGCAGCTGACGGCGAGCCGGCCGTGGGCGCTGGAGCGCACCGAGTGGTGGCGCAAGGAGGGCGTGGCCTTCATCCGGTTGATGGGTGACGCCGATCCGCATCTGCTCGACGGGGCCGACCCGGCCCGGGCGGCCGCCTTTCCGCTGGAGGAGACGCAAGCCATGCGGCGGGTGCTGTTCGACGGTGTCCGGTGGACCGCCGTGGGCGCGCCGAACCCGGGCTGGGCCCGGCAGGTCTTCGGCGAGCCCGACACCGGCCGGTTGTGGGAGGCCGTGGGCACGGCCATGCGGCTCGACGCCGACGACCCGGTCGCGGCCTGGCGGGAGCGGTCGGACACGCTGGGTGAGCGGGCGCGGCGGCTGGACGAGCTGGAGCTGACCGAGGTCCGGTACGTCGGTGAGGGCACCGACCTCACGGTGGGTCTGCTGCCGGGCACCCGCTGGACCGGTGGCGGGCTGGTCGACCCGGCCGGCGTGCCGTACATGCCGAACATCCCGACCGAGGAGGTCTTCACCAGCCCCGACAAGACGCGCGCGGACGGCGTCATCCGGCTCACGAAGCCGCTGGTGCTGGGCGGTGCGCTGGTCACCGGGCTGCGGGTCACCTTCGCGGGCGGGCGGATCACCGAGGTCACCGCGGATTCGGGGGCCGATGTCGTACGGGCCCAGATCGACTCCGATCCGGGTGCTCGTTCCCTGGGTGAGGTGTCACTGGTCGACCGGGACAGCCGCATCGCCCGGGCCGGCATCGTCTTTCACAACACGCTCTTCGACGAGAACGCCGGCTGCCACGTGGCGTGGGGTCAGAGCTTCCCGTTCGCGATCGAGGGCGGCCTGGCGCTGACGGAGAAGGAGCGCGCCGAGGCCGGCCTGAACATGTCGAGCGTGCACACCGACGTCGTGATCGGCGGCGACGGCATCACCGTCACCGGGCGGGGGCCCAAAGGTGTGGTGGAGATCATTAAGGAAGATAAATGGGTCTTTTAAGGCGATTTAAGGGCGGTGGTGGGGTGGTTGGATGGGGGGTCTTCTGATCAGGCCATGAACAGCATGGCTCCGACGCCGAACAGGACGATCAGCAGGACCGCGATGAGCAGGCCTTTCTCGGCGGCCTGAGCGGTCTCGGTCGTGGTGGTGGCGGCGGTGGTCAGCGGCTCACTGCTCATGGGTGGGTCCTCCGGTGGGGGTGCGCGTGCCGTCTAGCGGGCTTAGGTTGGTGGACGTGCCCTTGCCTGACTGGTTCCTCAGTGCTGGGGAGCGTGACAACCCGGACTCATCCATACCCACCTGGTGCACCGGAAACGCGGCCGAACCGCTAATTCACGGTAAAACCTATTTTGACCGCCTGGTAACGGAGGTTGAAAGCCTCCAAGAGGGTGACCACCTGTTCTTCACCGACTGGCGTGGTGACCCCGACGAGCGGATGCGCGACGACGGGCCGACCATCGTCGAGCTGTTCAGCGCGGCGGCCAAGCGCGGTGTGGTGGTCAAGGGTCTGCTCTGGCGCTCCCACGTGGACAAGCTCGCCTACAGCGAGGAGGAGAACCGCAACCTCGGCGACGAGATCGAGGCCGCGGGTGGGGAGGTGCTGCTCGACCAGCGGGTCCGGCGCGGCGGCTCCCACCACCAGAAACTGGTGATCCTCCGCCACCCCGGCGACCCGTCGCGGGACATCGCCTTCGCCGGTGGCATCGACCTGTGCCACAGCCGGCGGGACGACGAGAACCATCTCGGTGATCCGCAGGCGGTCGCGATGGCCAAGGCGTACGGGAAGACCCCGCCCTGGCACGACGTGCAGCTCGCGCTGCGCGGGCCGGTGGTGGGCGCGCTCGATTTGACGTTCCGCGAGCGGTGGAACGATCCGACGCCGCTCGACCAGAACGGCCCGATCTCCACCGTCACCGACAAGCTCAAGGGCGCCGACCTGCGCGCCGACCGCCTCCCGGAGCAGCCGCCGGACCCGCCCGAGTGCGGGCCGCTGGCCATCCAGGTGCTGCGGACCTATCCGGCCATGCGCCCGCCGTACAAGTTCGCGTCGAACGGTGAGCAGACCATCGCGCGCGGCTACACCAAGGCGATCAAGCGGGCCCGCAAGCTGATCTACCTCGAGGACCAGTACCTGTGGTCGGCCGAGGTGGCCCAGCTGTTCGCCGACGCGCTCACCGCCAACCCCGAGCTGCACCTGATCGCCGTCGTCCCCCGCCACCCGGACGTGGACGGGCGGTTCGCGCTGCCGCCGAACGAGGTCGGCCGCGAACAGGCGATCGCGCTGTGCCGGATGGCCGCGCCCGACCGCGTGCACGTGTTCGACCTGGAGAACAGGGAGAGCACGCCGATCTACGTGCACGCCAAGGTGTGCGTGATCGACGACGTCTGGTGCAGCGTGGGCAGCGACAACTTCAACCGGCGCTCGTGGACGCACGACAGCGAGCTCTCCAACGCCATCTTCGACGACACCGCCGACGAGCGGGAGCCGCGCGACCCGGCCGGCCTGGGTGACGGGGCCCGGCGCTTCCCCCGCGACCTGCGGCTGGCGCTGACGCGCGAGCATCTCGGCCGCGACTCCGACGACG
The DNA here is from genome assembly GCF_050956135.1 of Actinoplanes sp. CA-131856. Classification (GTDB taxonomy): domain Bacteria; phylum Actinomycetota; class Actinomycetes; order Mycobacteriales; family Micromonosporaceae; genus Actinoplanes. The sequence continues at coordinate 8,251,799 of NZ_CP191849.1, forward strand.
ATCTGGTCGATCCGGTCGCGGTCGTACGGGAGATGGACGCGACCGCCGAACGCCTGAAGAAGTGGCACGACGAGGGCGGGAAGGGTCCCCGGCCGCCCGGTCAGATCATGCCGCACCAGACGTCGAAGCTGCCCTGGTATCAGCGATGGTGGGCGGTGCCGGCCTATCGGCTCATGTACGACCCGGACGGGCGCTCGCTCAGCGATCGCCGGGCGGGCCGATGGTGAGCGTGCGACGGCAGTCGGCCATCACGGCCGGTGAGGCGAGGGACGCCCACGACGGGAACAGCGACCGGAAGTAGTCGCCGGCCTTGGCCGCGATCTCCGGCGACCGCTCGTAGACGTCCAGCTCGTTGACGATGCTCAGGTCGGCGAAGGCGCGCAGCTGCTCCGGCGTCGGCGACTCGGCGTGCCCGGTGAAGCGGCTCCAGACCGTGCACGTCGAGGCCAGCGCCCGCCACGTGCGGCCGCGGTCGCACCCGCCGTAGCGGTAGACCATCGCCTCGGCCTCACGCCCGATCAGCGCCCGCAGCTGCTGCCGGTCGGCGACGTCGAGCAGGACGACCGGGAAGCCGTCGGTGCCGTACGCGGCGTGGGTGAGCGCCGCCAGCTGCTCGTCCTCGCCGAGGCCGTGCCCCTCGACCCGCTCCCGGACGCGGCCGAGATGCTCGTAGAGGGAGCCGCCCGCGTGCGGGATCGCCTCGGCGCCCCGATCGCGCAGCCAGGCCCGGACGACGTCGGTACGGCTCATGGCGTCAACCTCCGTTTCGGATCGGCGCCGCTCATCGCGTCAGCTCCCACGTCGACGGCACCAGGATCGGGGCGCCGGCATCGCCGGCCGGGGACAGGCCGACGCGCCAGGCCCGCAGCGGGGGCCGGCCCGCGCCGAGCCAGCGGTCACGAAGGGCGGCGGCCTCGGCGGCCCAGGCGGCGGCCTCGGCGCCCCCGGCCAGCACGCTGCCGTCGGGCAGGACCACGGCCCCGCCGGTGCGGGTCAGGTCGAGAATGATCAGGGCGTTCTGCTCGCGGCCGGGAACGGCGGCGAGGGTGGCGCGACGGTTCCAGACGCCGGCCGCGTACCAGAGGTCGCGGTAGGCGAGCGGCTCCAGCGGCGGATCGAAGAGCGGCCCCTCGTGCTCGGTGAACTCGGCCAGCGTGCCCGGGGCGGCCGGGGCCGGGAAGGGGTGGGCGGCGGTGAGCGGGCCGGCCGCGGTCATGAAGCCGGACGGGGTGACGACCGTGCCCACCCCGTCCCGGATGGCCACGACAGGGTGGGTGCCGGCGTGTTCGACCGGGGCCACGACGACGTCGGCCCGCCACATCGGTGACAGGCCGGCGACGCCGACGGTCACGATGACGCGGTCGAAGGGGTCGCCCGCCGATCCGGCGTAGCCGTCGCCGTGCTCCACCCGTACACCATCGATCTGTGCCGTTTTCAAGGCTTCGCGAGCCTTGAGCGCGACATCGGGCTGGACGTCGACGCTCACGACCTCGGCGCCGAGCGAGGCGAGAAGGGCGGCGTTGTAGCCGGTGCCGGCGCCGATCTCGAGCACGCGGTGACCCGGCCGCACGTCGAGCGCCTCGATCATCATGGCCATGAGCGACGGCTGACTGGACGAGCTGACCGGCACCCGCCCGTCGACCTTGGTGACGAGCACGTCGTCGCGGTAGATCAGGTCGAGGAAGTCGGCGTCGGACGGCGTGGCCCAGGTGCCGTCGCGGCGCTGGAAACCATCCGGGACGAAGGCCTCGCGGGGAACGGCGGCGAACGCGGCGGCCAGATCCGGGCTCAGGGACACACCGCCCTGCCGGATCTGCTCGACGAACCCCCGCCGGCTCACTCCCCCACGATAGAGGCGGCGGCGCGCAGAGCGGCCGGAACGTCTTCCGCGTGATAGGGAAATTCAGACGGCTCGATATTGTCGAGGAACCCGGCATAGACGACGGCACTGCGCAGGGCCGCCAGTGGACGGAGCAGCTCGACGGCCCGCCGCGGGTCGGCGCCGCCAATTTCCCATCGCCGGCACCAGGCATCGATCACGGCGGGGTCGTCGGTCAGCCGCAGAATGTCGAAACCCGGATGGCCGAAGGCGCAGTCGCCCCAGTCCATGATGGTCAGCCGCCCATCACCATCGGTGCGAACGTTCCCCGGGTGCAGATCGCCATGGACGAGCGTGTCGGGCAACCCGCACTCGCCGATCGCCGCGATGCGCCGGGGAAGATCGTCGAGGAGCTTTCCCAGACCGTCGATGCTTTCGAGGTACGGCTCGGCGACACGCGTGAAGACCTCAGCATCAAGCCGCGCGTCCGGGATGAAGCTCAGCTCCGCCGGATTTTTCGCGAAATAAGCCTGGATCGGATGAAAGGCAGCGGCGATGTCGGCACAGAGCTCAGGCCCGGCGCCATAGCGGTCCTCCCCCGGCGCGTGAGCGAGAAGCATGCGCCCGTGCTCCCCGGCCGCGATCAGCTCAGGAGCGAGCCCCGGAGCGACATCCCCGAGCAGCCGGATGACCTCCGCCTCATGCGCGAAGAACCCTGGAACCTGCTTGAGCCAAGCCACGGTTTGGCCACCTTGGTCGAGCCGCCAGATGGCCGAGAGATTCCAGGTCCGGCGCTGGTGCGCAGTGACGCCGGGCAGAATCCCCCGCGCCCACTCCAGAGACTCGGCCGGCCCGTTGACCCGAGCATAGGCAGCCCGATTGGAGTGGCCGCTCTGCGGTGCTGGCCGACCGATTTTTCGTATATTTACGGGTTTCTCGGCTACTTGGGCTAGATAGGTGACGTGGCCGCCGGGTGGGGCCGGGCGGTTGCCGTTCAGGAGGCGGAGCACCTGGAGGCCGGGGATGCCGGTCAGCTCGGGGAAGTCGTGGACCTCCTGCCACCACTGGACCGGGGTCTCGAACGGGGGCAGCTCACCCAGCAAAGCGCCGTCGGCATCGACCAGGAGCAGTGTCACGGTTCGGGTCACAACAAGGAACCGTACGATGCATCGATGTTCGGACGTCGCGCGCGCCCCCTTCCCGATCTCTGTGCCGAGCTTGCCGATGCCGTGATCCGGCTTGACGAGCGGGCCTCGACCAAGACCTTCCGCGCTGTCGTACAGCAGGCCCAGAAGTCCTCCGTGGAAGATCTCAGCGCCGGCCTCCTCCGGCTCACGCCCGCCGTCGAGCAGGTCGCGCTCGGCAACGGCGGGCAGCTGGCCTCGCTGGCCGCGGCCCTCATCGAGATCGGGGCCGATCCGCTGCCCGTGCTCGATGTCCTCGCCGATCGGGTGGCCGGCGGTCTCGAGCTGGCCGCGCAGTTCGGTGTGGTGGCCGACGAGCTCGGTGACGATGTCTCACCTCCGGCCAGCGCCGCCGAATATCGGGAGCTGCGCGAACGCGTCGTCGCGGCCGCCGGGCTCGCCCCGGAGGAGGCCGGTGAGGTCACGCAGGCCTGGTTCTCCGTGAACGCGTGGATTCCCAGCCTCCTGCTTCCGTTGCAGCAGAAGACCGCCCGGCTGTCCCTGCCGCACCGCGACCGGCTGACCGCCGCCACGGCCGCCGTCGGCGAGCGGATCGAGGACGCGCCCTGGCTGCATGGTCTGCTGCTGGTCCTCGACGACGAGCCGTTGCTGGTGCTGCACCGGGAGACCGGACGGGCGTACGACCTCAAGATCAGCGGCATCGGTGACAACTTCCAGCTGCACACGCTGCTGGCCGCCACCCTGATCGGGCCGGATCGGCTTCCGGGCCCGGCCCCGCAGCCGGCGTGGGTGGCCGCCGCCACCAACGGTGAGCTGATGCCCGAGGGTGGCATTCAGGGGCAGTTCAACCTGACCGACGCCACCGGCGCCTGGATCTGGAACGAGGGGCGGCCGGCCGGCATCCCGCTGCTGGGCGACCATCGTGTGGTCGTGCTCGACCCGCCGGCGTACAAGCGAACCTGGAATCTGGGTCGTTCCTATCCGCTCATGCTGCCGGAGATGGTGGTGACACGCACCCTGCCCGAGGACGAGGCGGCCGAGTGGGCCCGGCGCGTCGCCCCGCCCGCTCACTTCGGTGGGAGCGCCCCCGCGTAGTCGGTCGCCTCGGCCAGCCAGCTGTCCAGTTCGGGGTCGTCGAGGTGGTCGCCGGCGACGAGGATCCACCCCTTCATCGAGCGGCCGCCCACCTCGAACGGCCGCACGCCGGTGCGGGTGAGCGCGGCCGCGATGCCCTCCGGCCCGAGGCGCACGATCAGCTCGTCGGCGTGCACGCCCACCGTCATGTTGCCGTTGGTGAAGAAGGCCAGCCCACCGAACATCTTGCGCTCGGTGACGGCCGGGTCGGTGAGCCGGTCGCGGAGGCGCTGGGCCAGGATTTCGTCGTACGCCATCAGGTGTGCCGCCGGAGGTTGTCGTCGAGGAAACCGGGTGTGGGGCGGCCGTGCAGGCGCAAACGGGCCATGCCGCCGTCGGGGAAGATGTCCAGCCGTACGTGAGTGACCGCCGGCCGCGACTCGACGCGGAAACGATGCGGGGTGTCCGGCGTCAGCGCGACCCGGGGCAGGATCTCGAACCAGTCAGTGCCCTCCGACCGGCCGGAGACGGCGGCCGAGCCGGGCGCGTTGCCCTTGAAGTGGGTGGTGTCGAGGTCGGCCAGGGAGATCTGCGCGGGCGCGGCCAGCCGGATCTCCACCCAGTCGTTGCCGTCGTCGCGGCGCCGCGAGGTCTCCCAGCCGTCACCCATGTGCTGGGCCAGGCCCGGCATGAGCATCTTCTCGGGATGGCCGTAGAAGGTGTTGCTGCAATCGGTGACCGCGGCCCCGTGGGCGATGGCGGCCACGTCGAACTCGGCCGGCAGCAGCGCCGGGTCGGGAACCGGCGTGCCGTGCACCCGCAGCCGGGCCACGCCGCCGTCCGGATGGATCGTCAGCCGCACATGCGTGAAGCGGCGCTCATCGGTCACCGCGAACAGGTTGCGGCTGTCACCGTTGAGCGGCGATCTGCCGACCAGCGGGATCCATGCCGCCTCCACCAGCTCCGACGGCGCCGGATAGCCATCAACGGCCAGACCTTCGATCGAGGCGTACGGCGGGAAATTGCCCCGGAAGAAGGCGGTGTCCACATCGACGCCGCGAATGACCCCGGGCGCGCCCAGCCGGACGATCGCCACGTCCGAGCCGGGCTGGCGGCGCCGGCGGGTCTCCCATCCGTCGTACACCTGGCCCTTGTGGTCGAAGGTCCTCGGCGCGAAGACCGGCGCGGTGGGCAGGACGAGGTGGTCGGCGGCCGCGAAGAACTCGTCGTTGGCGTAGACGACGCCACCGCCGAACGCCCGCGACGCCAGATCGGGAAGCGCGGCGAATTCGTCCATCAAGCGTCCTCTCGCCTCAGGAACATGCCGGCCGGAGCCGACCCGGTGACCGCGTGCCCGCGCAACCAGGTCGTGCGGACCACACCCCGCAAGGTCTTTCCGGCGTACGGCGTCACGGGATTTTTGTGATGCAGCCGGCCGGGTTCGACGACGAAGGTCTCCTCGGCGTCGAAGGCCACCAGGTCGGCGTCCGCGCCCACCGCGATCCGGCCCTTGTCCCGCAGACCGACCAGGTCGGCCGGCCGCCGCGCCATCCACTCCGCGACGTCGCCGAGGGTGTGGCCGCGGGCCTGGGCCGCGGTCCAGATCACGGGCAGGCCGAGCTGCACCGACGCGATGCCGCCCCAGGCCGCCGCGAAGTCGCCGGTGTCGCGCCGCTTCAGCTCCGGCGTGCACGGCGAATGGTCGCTGACCACGCAGGTGATCAGCCCGTCGGCCAGTGCCCGCCACAGCCGGTCGGCGTTGGCCGCGTCCCGGATCGGCGGGCAGCACTTGAACTCGGTGGCCCCGTCGGCGACCTCGCCGGCGTCGAGCGTCAGATAGTGCGGGCACGTCTCGGCCGTCACCCGGACGCCCTCGGCCCGGGCCGCCTCGATGAGCGGAAGCGCGCCGGCCGCCGACAGGTGCAGGATGTGCACCCGCCCGCCGCTGCGCCGCGCCGCCTCGATCGCCGTGGCCACCGCCGCGTGCTCGGCCTCGGCCGGCCGCGACCGCAGAAAGTCCTGGTACGAGGCCGACGACCCGAAGGCGGTGAGATGCTCCGGGTCCTCGGCGTGCACCACGAACAGGGCCCCCGTCGCGGTCAGCCCGGCCGTCAGCTCCTCCCCCGACACCGGCGGGAACTCCGGCACCCCCGAGTCGGCCAGGAACGCCTTGAACCCGAACACCCCGGCCGCGTGCAGCCCCGGCAGGTCGGGCGTGTTGCCCGGGATCTGGCCGCCCCAGAACCCGACGTCGACGTGCGTCTGCCCCCGGGCCGCCGCCTGCTTGACGGCCAGCGCCTCGGCGCTGACCGTGGGCGGCAGGCTGTTCAGCGGCATGTCGACGATGACCGTGACCCCGCCGGCGGCCGCCGCCCGGGTGGCCGAGGCGAAACCCTCCCACTCGGTACGCCCCGGCTCGTTCACATGCACGTGCGTGTCGACCAGCCCCGGCAGCAGCGCCGTCCCACCCAGATCGGTGTCGATCGCCGCGTCGTAGACCTGGTCGTAGTCGTCGACCCCGACGATCCGGCCCGCCTCGACCGCCACCGCCGCCGGCCGCACCCCGTGGCCCGTCACGACCCGCCGGGACCGCAGCACCAGATCGACCATCCGCCGAGCCTAGCGGCTGTCCGGCGATCTCAGGGGACGTAATCCTCCAGCCTGGCCGGGGTCAGGCCGGCCTTGTGGATGGCGTTGAGGACGGCCAGGTAGTCGTCGACGAACCGGGGGCGGAAGTGCATGAGGATGATGTCGCCGGGCTGGACGGTCTTGCCCTCCTGGTAGAACACGACGCCGTGGTCGGTGGTCTCCTTCCAGTAGAAGGCGGCTTTCATGCCGCAGTCCTTCACCACCCGCAGCGTGGTGGCGTCGTGGGTGCCGCCCGGCGGGCGGAACAGGACCGGGCGGCGACCGTAGTACTTGGCCAGCTGGTCGGCGCCGCCGCAGATCTCGCGCTTCTGGAAGGCGTACGACCGGCCCTTGAGGTTGGGGTGGCTGATCGTGTGGTTCTCGATGGTGGCGCCGGCCGCCTGAAGGGGCTTGAAGAAGCCCGGGTCGTCCTTGATCGCGTTGATCTCGAGGAAGAGCGTGATCGGCACGTTCGACGCCTGGAACAGCTTCAGGGCCAGGGGATGTTTCACCCAGCCGTCGTCGATGGTGATGAAAGCGACCTTCTTGTCGGTCGGAATGCGGCTGTACCAGCCGGCGGCGTCGCCGGGCGGCAGCGTCACCTTGGTCGCCGGGGGCGCGGGCGGGAACTGCGGGATCCGCGCGCGGAGACTGGGCGGCAGGGCGGCCAGGGCGACCTGACGGGCGTCGGGAGCCGGGCTCTCCACCGGCGCGCTCCCGCTCACACTCGGGCTCAGGCTCGGGCTCGCGCTCGGGGCGCCGGTCGGCGGCGTGTCACCCGGACCGCTGCACCCGGCGACGATCGCCAGCATCGTGCCCACGGCGACTGCCCTGACTGCCTTGCTCATCCGCATGCGTACGCCCTCACTGAATTTCTCTCTTACTTAGTAGGACGCCTCGCGGAGGCCGATCCGCTTACGAGGTTTCGAACTGTGCCCTGAGTCATGATCGGCCCTGCGCGCAACCCCGAGCGCCATTCGCTCGTTCTTGCAGCTCATTGGCTTTTGCTGGGTTGTCGCATGCCTAGTGTCGGCCCTATCGTCGAACCATGAACCGGTTACGGCACGCGATCACGCCGCACTCGCACGACACCGCCACCCGGGTCGATCCCGCGCTGGAGGGCTCGGCCGCGGGGCTGCGGGCGCTCTGGATGTCGCTGGCGGCGCTCGGGGCGACGGCCGCCCTGCAAGCGGTCGTGGTCGCGTTCTCCGGTTCGGTGGCGCTGCTCGGCGACACGCTGCACAACGTGGCCGACGCGCTCACCGCCGTGCCGCTGGGCATCGCGTTTCTCCTGGGCCGGCGGGCCGCCACCCGGGCCTACACGTACGGCTTCGGCCGGGCCGAAGATCTCGCGGGAGTGGCGATCGTGCTGGTCATCGCGGCCTCGGCGGTGGCCGCGGGCTGGACCGCGGTCGACCGGCTGCTCGATCCGCGGCCGATGGAGCACGCGGGGTGGGTGCTGGCGGCGGGCGTGATCGGCTTCGCCGGCAACGAGCTCGTGGCCCGCTACCGCATCACGGTCGGCCGGCGGATCGGCTCGGCCGCGCTGGTCGCCGACGGGCTGCACGCCCGCACGGACGGCTTCGCGTCGCTGGCCGTGGTGGCCGCGGCCGCCGGATCATGGCTGGGCCTGCCCTGGGCCGACCCGGTGGTGGGGCTGGCCATCGCCGTGGCCATCACGTTCGTGCTGGCCGACGCGGCCCGGCGGATCTACCACCGGCTCATGGACCGGGTCGACCCGGGCCTGGTCGACCAGGCCGAGCATGCCCTGCGCCACGTTCCCGGCGTCCACGACGTGCCAGGGTTGCGGCTGCGCTGGATCGGCCACAAGCTGCACGCCGAGGCCACGGTCGTCGTGCCGGCCGACCTGACGCTGGTGGCCGCACACGAGATCGCCCACGACGCCGAGCACCAGCTGGCCCATCACCTCCCCCACCTGGCGGGGGCCACGATTCACGTCGACCCGTCTCCCCAGTCCAGCTGGTGTTCGGGCACACCGACCGAACGACCGTAAGCCTTGGCGGCCTCGTCGTCACCGGGCGCGCAGCGGAAGACCTTGCCGGCGAAGACGATGATGTGGTCGTCCCCGTCGCTGAAGTCGGCGTACCACCCGCCTACGGGGTTGAGCGCGGCGGCCAGCGCGTCGGCGACCTCGGTCGCGTCGTCGGCCTCGAAGTCGATGACGGTCCAGGCCGCGGGCTGGGCAGCGGTCTGCGTGCCGCCCAGGTCCTGACGGAAGACGCGGACGATGCGCGCGCCGGACGGCGCGAACTCGGCCCCGGGACGCAGACTGTCGCCGATGAGACGTCCGGTGACGGGCATGTCATCTCCTCCAGGTCACAGATTGAGCGACCGCTCCGGTTCTCAGGCCCACAGCTCTTCGAGGAGGGCATTTACCGCGGCGGGCTGTTCTCGTTGCGGCTCGTGGGCGGCGCCGGGAATCTGGGCCAGGCGGGCGCCGATCTGGGTGGCGGTGGCGGTGGCGACCGCGCGCATGACGCCGGCCATGCCGGGGCGGTAGCCGGGCGGGGTGCGTTCCCAGCCGCCGAGGATCACCAGTTTCGGGTAGGTGGCCTGCGCCAGCGGCGTGACGGCCAGCTCGGCCAGCCAGCAAGGACGCTCGCCCAGCGCCGTACGCGCCGCGCGGAGCAGACGGTCGGCCGGCTCGGGCGGGGTCGCGTCACGATACGCGGTTGCAACGTACTCCTCCGGGGTTCCTCGACGGGCTCCGGCCATGAACCGGCGGCCGTCCTCGATAGCGGCGGCCACGACCGGCTCACCGGCGGCCAGCTGGTGCGCGCACGGCTCGATCAGGGTCAGCGACCGGACCAGATCGGGCCGCGCGGCCGCGGCGAGCATCGCGACCGCGCCCCCGTACGAGTGACCGACCAGGTGGGCGCCCGCGCCCATGAGGGCGGCGACGTCGTCCGCGTCGACCGCGTAGTCGCTGGTGACGCCCTCACCGTCGAGATCGGGGCTGTCGCCGAAACCGCGCCGGTCGGGCAGCAGGATCCGCCGCCCCCGGGCCAGCGGCCGCTGGTGTTCGAACGCGAGCGACGCCCACGTGAAGGTGCCGTGGATCAGAATTGCGGGCACACGACCGGCCGGACCGTCCCATGTAGAGACATTGATCGGCGTCCGCACACGAGCAAACGTAGCGGATCACCCATGTCGAACGATGGGAAGCCTGCCCTAACCGCCCGAACGGTGCATCAGCGAGGCCTGTGCCCGCCGGATCAGTGAGGCGAGCAGCATGGCCGCGCCGACGAGGGTGAGCAGGCGCAGTTCGGCCGACATCAGCGGCTCCCACGGCAGGCCGAACTGAGCGGTGCCGAACCAGGCCGCCACGTTGAAGCCCAGAATCACCGGAACGATAAACGTGTGCGGCACGAGGAAGCCGAGCCCGGCCACCCCGGCCCACGCGCGGAGCCGCCAGCTGAGAAACCCGCCGACGATCCCGAAGACGACAGCCAGCACGGGCACGGCCCATGGCTCGGCGCGTTGCACGTCGACCAGGCCGTCGGAGTAGACGGCGACCCGCCATTGGTCGTCGGCCGCCGTGACCTCCCCGCCGGACGGCTCCCCGGCACGCCATCCGGCCGCGGCGAGACGTGAGGCGGCCGCGGCCAGGTCGATCCCGCCGGTCCTGGCCGAGACGGACCCCGGGCCGTACTCGTCGTAGCCCCAGATCAGCCAGTTCGGCGACTCGTCGGGCGACCCGCCGACGTACTCGTGCCGCTCCGCTTCGGACCACACGGCACCGGGCAGGATCGTGTCCAGGATCGAGCTCATCCGCCGCTCGTCCGGCAGATCACCGGCGGCCGTCCAGCCCAGCCGCGCCCCGCCCACGGCGAACAGCACCGCCATCGTCAACGCGAGCCACACGCCGACGGCGATCCGGCGCTCGGCGCGGACCGCGTCCCGGGGAGCCGTACTCGTATCGATCATCAAGCGCGCACCTTAGCGGCTCTGGAGGGTGTAGATCTGCGTGCCCCCGGCCTCTTCGCCGTTGTCGGGCGCGGCCCACATGGTGATCGTGGATCCGGTGGCCGCGAGCTTGACGGGGTTGCGGGTGAGCACGTGCCCGGCGGCGGACCACTGCTGGAACGGGAACTCGTTGACGATCGTGCGGCGGTGCAGGTCGATCAGCGTGATGCCGCCGAGCTCGTAACCGCCGGCGACGCCCGGGGCCTGCGGGAGGCCGGTGACGCCGGCGCAGGCCATCTTGCCGGCCGGCACGTACTGGCAGTCCTGGAAGTCGATCAGGTTGGTCGGGTTGGGCCACGTGGTCAGCTGCCGGCCCTCGCGGGTCCACTCGTAGAACTTGCGCGAGCCCCAGTTGTTGCCGACGTAGCGGCCGGTCGTCGGGTCGTGGACGATGCCGCCGATGTGGTCGCGGACGGTGAACAGGCGGGTGGCCTTCAGCGTGCGGGTGCTGACCTTGTAGATGTCGGCCGAACTGTTCGGCCGGTACTGCGCGACCGGGACGAGGATGTCGTCGCCGGCGATGTCGATGCCGCCGGGGTGATAGACGATGTCGTGGCCGAGGATCACGTCCTTGATCAGCTTGCCGGCGCGGTCGATGACGAACAGGTGCCCGACGCCCTTGCCCGGAGTGCGGTCGTAGCCGTCGACCGGCTCCGGATATTTGACGGTGGGCTCGATGATCTCGACCGAGCTCAGGTAGAAGCGGTCCTTCGTGACGACCAGGCCCTCGGGGTGGTAGGTCGGGAAGTCGAGCTTCAGCGCGGACAGCTGGGTCCACGCGGTGGAGCGGGTCACGGCGGCGAGGTCCTTCGCCAGGGCGCTGTCGCCGCGGCCCGGGGTGGCCTGAGCCGAGGCGCCGGCGGAGACCAGGGCGAGCGTCGCGCCGACAATCAGGGCGAGTTTCTTCATCAGGTCACTATGGAGCGCCTCCTTGAACGAAGCCCGTCGATCACGTTAGAGGAAGGCCATCAACTCGGGTCGGGAGAAACCGGCGTCGGTGAGGGCACCGCAGTCGAGCCCGCGCAGGAGGTACGCGGCCAGGGCGCGCGCGGTCGCGGGCTCGTCGGCGATGCCGCTCTCCTGGCGGTCGACATAACGCCGCAAGCGGGTGACCGCGGCGTCGCGGCCGTCGCGGAAGAACGCGTACGTGGCCGCGTACCGGGTCGGCAGCTGCGCCGGATGGAGGTCCCAGCCCTGGTAGAAGCCCCGTTCGAGGGACCGGCGGACGAGGCGGTGATGCAGCTCCCACGCGTGGTGGACCTCGTCGCGGGTGCCCACCGGCAGCACGTTCGTTGAGCCGTCGGAGAGCCGGACGCCGGTCTGCGCGGCCGCCACCTGCATGACGGCCTTCGCGTAGTCGGCCGCGGGATGGTCCATCGCCTGGTAGGCGGCGGCCACCCCGGCGGCGGCGCTGTAGTCGTACGTCCCGTAGTGCAGGCCGGTGCAGCGCCCCTCGGCCGCGGTGATCATCTGGGCCACCGTGGCCACGCCGCCGGCCGACAGGATGGCGCTGGGCAGCTCGACCTGGATCTCGAAGCCGATCGGCGCCCCGAGCTTGTCGAGCAGGGCGACCATGGCGGCGACCTGGTCGGGGCCGCTCACCTTGGGCAGGGTGACGACGACGTCGCTGTCCTGATAGGAGTCGAGGAACAGGTCGAGCGTGCGCATCGCCCGGTGACGGGTCGGCGCCTCGAGCGACTTGATCCGCAGGCCGAGGAAGGGCGGCCGCGGCCCGTCCCGCAGGATGGTGACGGCCCGCCGGACCTCGGCGTCCTCCTGGTCGTCGTCGCGGACGCCGTAACCGTCCTCGAAGTCGACCCGGAGATCTTCGATCGGCTCGGTGCGCAGCTTTTCCTCGACGCCCTCCTCGCGCCAGGGGAACCCGAACTCGTCCATGGCTTTCAGCGCGCTCGCGCCCCAGTCACGGAAGCCGTCGAGACGGTCCGCGGGCACGTAGACGGTGTGCACCGGCTGGCGGCCCGCCCGCTCTCCGGGATAGCGGCTTCGCAGATGGGCATCGTGCGGGGCCAGCCGAGCGTCGAACTCGGCGTAGTCGTCGCCGGTGAGACGCATCAGTCGATCGAGTCGTACGCCGCGGTGGTCAGGAAGTCGGCGAAGTCGTCGGCCAGCGCCACCCGCTCGAACAGCTTGCGGGCGTCGTCGAAGCGGCCGGCCGCCCACGCCTCGTCGCCGATCTTCTCGCGGATCGCGGCGAGCTCCTCGTCCTCGATGCGGCCGACCAGGTCGGCCGTGATCTCGGTGCCGTCGGGCAGGCGTACGCCGTTGTGGATCCACTGCCACACCTGTGACCGGGAGATCTCGGCCGTGGCCGCGTCCTCCATGAGGTTGTTGATCGCCACCGCGCCGTTGCCGCGCAGCCACGCCTCCAGATATCGCAGGGCGACCTCGACGTTGGAGCGCAGGCCCTGCTCGGTGACCTCGCCCGGGGTGCTCGCCACGTCGAGCAGCTGCTCGGCCGTGACCTGGACGTCGGGGCGCTGCCGGGCCAGCTGGTTGGGGCCGTCGCCGAGCACCCGGTCGAAGATCTCCTGGCAGACCGGGACCAGGTCGGGGTGGGCGACCCAGGAGCCGTCGAAGCCGTCGCCGGCCTCGCGCTCCTTGTCCTCGCGCACCTTGGCCAGCGCCACCTCGTTGACCTGCGGGTCGCGGCGGCTCGGGATGAAGGCCGCCATGCCGCCCATCGCGAAGGCCCCGCGCCGGTGGCACGTGCTGACCAGCAACTCGGTGTAGGCCCGCATGAACGGCGCGGTCATCGTCACCGACGCCCGGTCGGGCAGGATCATCGACGGGTCGTCGCGGAAGTATTTGATGATGCTGAACAGGTAGTCCCACCGGCCGGCGTTCAGGCCCGAGATGTGCGGGCGCAGCGCGTGCAGGATCTCCTCCATCTCGAACGCGGCCGGGATCGTCTCGATCAGCACCGTCGCGCGGATCGTGCCGACCGGGACGCCGAGCGCCTCCTGCGCGTGGGTGAAGACGTCGTTCCACAGGGCGGCTTCCTTGTGGGACTCCATCTTCGGCAGGTAGAAATACGGCCCGCTGCCGCGCTCGATCAGTTCCTTGGCGTTGTGGAAGAAGTAGAGGCCGAAATCGACGAGAGCGCCGACCGCGGGCTCGCCGTCGACCGGCAGGTGACGCTCGTCGAGATGCCAGCCCCGAGGCCGCATGACGATCGTCGGATAGGGGCCGTCGCTCAGCTCGTACGTCTTGGTGTCGGTCTTCAGGGTGATGGTCCGGCGGATCGCGTCGTGCAGGTTCTGCTGGCCGTCGACGACGTTCTGCCAGTGGGGGGTGTTCGCGTCCTCGAGGTCGGCCAGCCAGACCTTGGCCCCGGAGTTGAGCGCGTTGATGGTCATCTTGCGCTCGGTGGGGCCGGTGATCTCGACGCGGCGGTCGCGCAGATCGGCCGGCGCGGGCGGGGCGCTCCACTCGGCGGCCCGGATGTCGGCCGTCTCGGGCAGGAAACCGAAGGTCTCGGGGCGGCGCTGCTTACGCGCCTGGAGCAGCTCGTTACGACGGGGGCGGAACCGCCTGTTCAGATCGGCGACGAACGCCACCGCTTCGTCGGACAGGATCTCGGTCATCGTCGACGGCTCCTCTCGGTGCTGGCTTCCTCCGTACCGTAATGGAGAAAAAGGGGCTGTGCCCGGTTGTCCACAGCCCCTTGTCCCCAGCCTGTTATGTCAGAAATTGCCGTCCGTGTTGCACTTGGCCTTCTGCACGATGCAGTCCTTGACCCGGTGGCCGAGGGCCGCGTCGTCCCAGGCGAAGAAGGCGTCGCCGTGCATCGAGCTGGCGTTGCCCGAGGAGAGCTTGAAGCCGGCGCTGCTGCCCGAGCTCGGATAGCCGATCACGAAGGAGAGCGACGGGATCGCCACCGGGAACTTGCCGCTGCACTTGCCCTGGCCGTCGGCCGGGCCGACGTGCGACTTGTGGTCGGGGCTGTCCAGGTGCACGCCGTCCCAGCAGTCCGGGAAGGTCAGCTGGAAGGTGAGCTCGGCCGTCTTGGCGCAGACCGGCCAGTTGCCGTCGGCGCTGCGGCCGGTCTCGCCGCCGATGCCGGCGCACCAGAACTGGCCCGGCGCGCCCTTCGGGGTGTCGATCTGGCGCTTCGCGTCGCCGACGATCATGCGGAAGCCCTGCGGGAACGGCACGGTCTTGGTCGGGTCGGGCAGACGCGAGCCGTAGTAGACGGTGACACCGTGGGGCTCGATCGCCTTGCCGTTCTCGTAGAGCGTCGGAATCCAGTACGCCGACCGGTCCTGGAGCGGCTTGCAGCTCGATCCGGCGTTCTTGAGCAGGGTGTCCGTGGTGGTGAAGGCGTCGGTGGCGTCGTTGCCCAGGAACGAGTGCATGTGCGACCCGCCGGGCAGGCCGGGGAGCACGATCGGGTCGTCGGCCTTCGAGTGGCTCACCGTGCAGGAGGCGTTGAACTCCGAGACCCGCACCGGGTTGTTGGTGATGGTCTTGGGGGTCATGGCGTTGAAGGCGGCCAGCTGGGCCTTCCACTTGGCCTGGTCCATGGTCACCCAGCCGGCGGTCTGCGCGGGCGGCGTGGTGGTGGGCGCCGTCGACGGCGTGGTGGGCGCCGTCGTCGGCGTGGTGGTCGCCGGCGTGGAAGCAGGAGCAGCGGCTCCGAGGGTGAACCAGTTGATGTTCACGAAGTCGGAGGCCTGCTTGCTCTTCATGACCGCGACGAGCTTCTGCTTGCCGGCCGGCGCCTTCACGGTGGCGGTGCGCGTGACCCACTTCTGCCAGCCGCCGGTTCTGGCAACCGGAATGGTGGTCAGCAGGGTGCCCGTGGCCGAGCCGAGCCGCAGCTCGATCGAGCCGCCGGCCGCGTTGTCGGAGGCGATCCGCGCGGTGATCGTCGAGCCGATGGTGACGTTGTCGTAGCGCAGCCAGTCGCCGTTCGCGAGCCAGCCGACGTTCTTGCCGCCGTCCTTGTCGTCGGTGTTCTGGGTCTGCGCGCCGGACTGGGCCGAGAAGGCCTCGGCTTGCAGGCGGCCCGGGACGACGGTCTCGGCCGCGTTGGCGCTGGCGATGTAGACGCCGCTGGCGCCCAGGGTCACGACGACGGCCGCACCGAGGACGGTGCGGGTCACGCGGCGCCGGGTTCGCGGATTGGGTGGTGCGACGTGCTGGGAGTCAGTCCGCATTGTTTCTGCCGTTCCAAGTGAGCGTGGGGGGACCGTTCACCAGGGAGTATGCAGATACGAGATACCTATTTCAATCTGCGGAGAAAGACTTAGGAATAACACTTTTCATATCCGCAGGTGGCCGTGATATCCGTACTCGATAACGCTTTTATCGGTGCGTTTCCTTAAGTCTTCCTTAAGCCTGGAGGAGCCGCCGGTGGGCGCGGCGGGCCTCGCGGGCCAGAGTCTCGGCGTCGCCGTGGACGAGCTCACCCCGCTCCACGATCGGCCGGCCACCGACCAGGGACAGCTCGACCGGGGCGGCCGGGCCGAAGACCAGGGCGGCCAGCTTGTCGTCGATGCCCTCGTGGCCGAGGCCGTCCAGACGCCACACGACCAGGTCGGCCAGCTTGCCCACCTCGATCGAGCCGAGATCGTCCTGCCGGCCCAGGCACCGGGCGCCGCCCATCGTGCCCAGGCGCAACGCCTCGTGCGCGTTCAGCGCGCCCGGCCCGCCCCGGAGACGGGCCGTGTAGAGCGCCTGCCGCAGCTCCTCTCCCAGGTGGGACGCCTCCTGCGAGGCCGAGCCGTCGACCCCCAGCCCGACCGGGACGCGATGGTCGAGCAGGTCACGGACCCGGGCCGACCCGGCGCCGAGGCGCGCGTTGGAGCTCGGGCAGTGGGCGACACCCGTCCCGGTGGCGGCCAATCGAGCGATCGCGGCGTCGTCCAGATGCACCCCGTGGGCCAGCCAGACGTCGTCGCCGAGCCAGCCCAGGCGTTCCGCGTATTCGACCGGCGTGCAGCCGAAACGCTTCTGGCAGAACTCCTCCTCGTCGTCGGTCTCGGCCAGGTGGGTGTGCAGGCGCACGCCCTTGCGCCGGGCCAGCTGGGCCGCCTCGCTCATCAGCCGCTCGGTCACCGAGAACGGTGAGCAGGGCGCCACCGCGATCTGCAGCATCGCGTCGGGCGACGGGTCGTGCCAGCGGTCGATCGCGGCCTCGGTGGCGGCCAGGGCCTCGTCGGTCTCCTCCACCACGTTGTCCGGCGGCAGGCCGCCGTCCTTCTGGCTGAGGTCCATCGAGCCGCGGGTCGGGTGGAAGCGGACGCCCAGGCGCCGCGCCGCCTCGATCTCGGCCTCGAGCACGTCGCCGCCGTCGCGCGGGAAGACGTAGTGGTGGTCCATGGAGGTGGTGCAGCCGGACAGCGCCAGCCAGCCCAGCCCGGCCCCGGCCGCCGCGCCGACGATCTCGGCGTCGAGCCGGCCCCAGATCGGGTAGAGGGTGGTCAGCCAGCCGAACAGCGTCTCGTCGAGGGCCAGGCCCCGGGTCGCCCACTGGTAGAGATGATGGTGTGTGTTGACCAGACCGGGTGTGACCAGGCAACCGGTGCCGTCGACGACCCGGGCCGGCCCTTCGTAGCGCCCGGCGCCGACCGCGGCTATCCGGCCGTCGTCGCCGACCACGACGTGGCCGTCGGCGTGATAGGTGTCGTGGTCGTCGACCGTGGCCACCGCGACGTTGTCGATGACGATCATCTGTACCACTCCGTCAGCGCCTCGGGCACGTCGTCGCGGGTCACGGTGCCCTCGATCAACCCGTACGGCCGGTCACCGGCGATGAAGACCTCGTTGTCGTTGGTCAGATCGAACGGCGACAGGTCGACCAGGTAGTGATGTTTGTTGGGCAGGGCGAGCCGGATCTCGGCGATCTCCTCGCGGGTGCGCAGCACGTGGCTGCCCATCGCGAACAGGGTCTGCTGGAGCGAGCCGCTGTACGTATTGACGAACCCCTTGACCAGCGCGTCGAGGGCGCCCTCGAACGACTTGGCCCAGTCGGAGTCGTCGCGCAGGTGACGCCAGCGGGCGTCGACGGCGGTCGCCAGGATGCGGTCGGTGGCCTCGGGCAGTGTGGTGTATTTGTCGCGGACGAAGCCCTGGAACTCCGACGCTGTCGTGTTCAGCAAGGTCAGACCCGTGACACCCGAGATCACCTCGGTCTGTTCGACGGTCACTGTCACTTCGGCCGTACGGACATGATCTCCCCTTTTCCGGAAGGAGTGGGGGCCGAGCCGTTCCCAGCCGAGCGCCTCGACGCTGACCCGGGCCGCTCGCACCTGCGGCTGCGAGGTCACGAAATGGCGGGCCAGGAGCAGCGCGAACTCCTCGGGCTCACCGACGCCGTGCTCCTTCGCGAAGGCGTACACCGTGTTCTTCATGGTGTCGGTCGGCAGCACGCCGGAATTGTCACCGGTCAGATGGGTCGCGGCGAGATCGCCGGAGAGGGCCACGCCGACCGTGAAGTCGATCAGCGAATGCGTTTCACCGTCGCGGGACACGCGGACCAGCCGCGTCTCCGCCTTGCCGTAACGGTTCTCCCCGAGCACGATCGACACGCCCGTCAGCTCCCTCGATAGGTGGTGTAGCCGTAGCGGCTGAGCAGCAGCGGCACGTGGTAGTGCCGCTCCGGATCACGGACGTGGAAGGCGACCGTGACCTCCGGAAAGAAACAGTCGTCGCCCAGGTAGGGCTCGACGTAGAAGAAAAGACGGAAACCGCCGGCCTGCCACTGGTGCATCGGCACGCGGAAGCGGAACCGGCCGTCGTCGTCGGTGCGCCCGTCGGCCAGCTGCTGCCAGCCCTCGGAGTCGCGGCGCTCCAGCCGCACGTAGACGTCGCGCGCCGGCTCGCCGCTCACCGTGTCGAGGATGTGCGTGGAGATCTTCGCGTGGAACTCGGGCTCCGTGCCGTCATGCGAGGGCATCGATCACCCGTTCCAGCCGCAGCCGCGCGATCTTGCGAAGCTCGTCGGACACGATCGCCCGCTCGGTCTCCTCGTCGTTGCCGAGCCGCTCGCGCGCCGCGGCCAGGATCTCCGCCTGCGAACGCCCACTAGCGAAGATCAAAAAGACATGACCGAATTTCTCCTCGTACGCCTGATTGGCGCGCATCAGCTCGTCCCGATCATCACTCTGAGCGGCGGTGGACTGCTCCTCGCGCGACCAGGCCGCCTCCCGGGACTCGCCGGCGGCGCGCTCGCCGATCCGCGGATGAGCGGCCAGGCTGATGAGCACACCCTCCCAGCTCAGGGCGCGCGAGGCGGCGTCGGCCTCGGCCAGGATGGCGGCCCGGTCCCGATAGGGCCGTCGCGCGACGACCGTGGCGCCCCAGGTGGGTGCCGCGCAGCAGGCTTTGAGGTTCTCACCGAGGTGTACGGCGGGCATCGAGTTGAACACCTCGACCGCGTCCATCCGGGCAACCCCTTCCTCTAGTCGATCAGTCAAGCAGGCCAACTCGTGCGGGTGCAGTCCTTTCCGGTTTCAGGACACCTTGCCAGACGGGTCCGACAGATTTCGATAGCCGGCCTTCGGAGAACTTGTCGTACCCCTGGGCGAGGATGGTCGGGTGCTGATCGCCGACGACGCTCTGCCCCGCCTTCCGATCCGCCCGGTGCTGCCCCGGGTGCGAGAGGCGCTGGCCACCGCCGGCGCGGCGGTGCTGGTGGCGCCGCCCGGCACGGGAAAGACGACGTTGGTGCCCCTGGCCCTGGCCGACGGCCAAGGCCGGGTGGTGGTCGCCGAGCCGCGCCGGTTGGCGGCCCGGGCCGCGGCGCGCCGCATGGCCTCGCTGCTGGGCGAGCGGGTCGGCGACCGGGTGGGATATACGGTCAGGGGCGACCGACAGATCTCCCGCCGCACGGAGATCGAGGTGGTGACCACGGGAGTCCTGGTGCGCCGCCTCCAGCGCGACCCGGAGCTGGCCGGCACGGCCGCGGTGATCCTCGACGAGTGCCACGAACGCCACCTCGACACCGACCTGGCCCTGGCCTTCCTGATCGAGGTGAGGGCGGCCCTCCGCCCCGACCTGGCGGTGCTGGCCACCTCGGCCACGGCCGACGCCGAACGCCTCGCTCACCTCCTGGGCGACGCCCCGGTGGTGGCGGCCGAGTCCCCGCTGTTCCCGGTCGAGATCAGCTGGACCCCACCGACGGTGCCCATCACGCCCCCACTGGGCCTGCGCGTCGACAACCGCTTGCTCGACCACGTGGCGGCCACGGTGCGCCGAGCCTTGAACGAGTCCCCCGGCGACATCCTGGTCTTCCTCCCCGGAGCCCGGGAGATCGACGCGGTCGCCTCCAGGCTGGCCGGCGGTTCCCATGATGGGGATGAGATCGACGTGATCGCGCTGCACGGTCGCCAGCCCGGCGCGGTGCAGGACGCCGCGCTGAAGCCCGGGCGGCGTCGCCGGGTCGTGCTGGCCACGGCCGTGGCGGAGAGCAGTCTGACGGTGCCCGGGGTTCGGGTGGTCGTCGACGCGGGGCTGAGCCGGGTGCCACGGATGGACCATGCGCGGGGGCTGGGCGCCCTGGCCACCGTGCCGGTCTCGCGGGCCGCCGCCGTGCAGCGCGCCGGCCGGGCGGGCCGCGAGGCTCCGGGACGGGTCTACCGCTGCTGGTCCGAGGCGCAACACGACCGCCTGCCGGCCCAGCCCGAGCCCGAGATCGCCGCCGCCGACCTGACGGGCTTCGCCCTCGACCTGGCCCTCTGGGGCCACCCCGACGGCACCGGCCTGTCCCTGCCCGACCCACCACCGGCCGGCGCCCTGGCCTCCGCCACGGCCACCCTGCGCGACCTGGGCGCCGTCGACGACACGGGCCGCATAACGCCGCGCGGCCGCGCCCTGGCCGACGCCGGCCTCCACCCGCGCCTGGCCCGCGCCCTGCTCGACGGCGCTCCCTCGGTCGGCCCACGCCGGGCCGCCGAGATCGTCGCCCTCCTCGACGACGACCGCACCACCACCGACGACCTGGTCGCGGCGTGGCGCCGTTCCCGCGGCGCCGCCGACCCCACCTGGCGCAACGAGGTCCGCCGCTTGACCGCCGCCCTGACCCGCAACCCGGCCGACGAGACCCTCCCCGACGTCACCGACGCCGCCCTCTCCCCGCCCGACGACACCGTTCCGGACACGACCGGCGCCGCCCTGCCCCAGCCCGGCGACACCGTCCCGGACACAACCGGCGCCACCCTGCCCCAGCCCGGCGCGCCGGTCGGCGAGACGGTCGGCGCGTCAGTCGGCGAGCCGGTCGGCGCGTCAGTCGGTGAGCCGGTCGGCGCCTCAGCCGGCGCGTCAGTCGGTGAGCCGGTCGGCGCGTCAGCCGGCGAGACGGTCGGCGCGTCAGCCGGCGCGTCAGCCGGCGAGCCGGTCGGCGCGTCAGTCGGCGAGTCGGGCGGCGGCGACGCGCAAAACAGGCAAGGGCGGGCGAGGGCTGCCAACCGCCAGGTCCACGGGAAACCGGGCGAGCGGCTGCCGGACGATCTGGCGGCGGGGCTTGTGGTGGGGCTGGCCTATCCGGAGCGGGTCGCACGGGTTCGGGAAGCGGGTGGCCGGGCCTATCTGATGGCCGGTGGGACCGCGGCCGAGCTCGCTCCGGGCACCGGGCTCGCCGGGGTCACCTGGCTGGCGGTCGCGGCGGCCGATCGGTCGGCCGGGGCCCGTACGGCGCGGATCCGGGCGGCGGCGCCGCTCGACGAAGCCACGGCGATCGAGGCGGCGGGGACTCTCGCGGCCGAGACCGTCGAGATCGGGTGGGTGGATGGTGATGTCGTGGCGCGCCGGGTGCGGCGGCTCGGGGCCATCACCCTCGTGGAGCGGCGGCTGGGCGATCCCGATCCGGCCCTGGTGCGGGCGGCGCTCGTCGAAGGGCTGCACCGTGAAGGGCTGGGCCTGCTGACCTGGAGCCGCACCGCCACCGAGTTGCGGGAGAGGCTGGCCTTCGCGCACGCGGCCCTGGGGGAACCGTGGCCCGATGTGTCCGACGAGGCGCTTCTCGCTCGGGGCGAGGACTGGCTCGAGCTCGGGGCGGCCCGCCGCCGTGCCGATCTGGCCAAGGTCGACGTGGCTTCGAGTCTGCGGCGGCTGCTGCCCTGGTCGGTGGCCGGGCGCCTGGACGACGTGGCGCCCGAGCGGCTGCCGGTGCCGAGCGGGTCGCGGGTGCGTGTCGACTACTCCGATGTCGAGGCGCCGGTGCTCGCGGTCAAGGTGCAGGAGGCGTTCGGCTGGCGGGACGCTCCGCGCCTGGCCGACGGCCGCGTTCCGGTCCTGCTGCATCTGCTTTCCCCCGCCGGGCGGCCGGTCGCTGTCACCCGTGATCTCGCGTCCTTCTGGCAGCAGGGTTATCCGCAGGTGCGTGCCGAACTGCGCGGCCGCTATCCCCGGCATCCCTGGCCCGAAGACCCCACCACGGCGGAACCGACCCGCCGCGCCAAACCCCGTTCCCGCTGAAACCCCGCACCCTCCCGAGCGATCAAGGTGGTCCCGTGAGTTTTCTCGTCGAGGTGGAACACCGGTTCCGGGCGGTGCAAGGGCTGCCGTCGCCGGTTCGGGCACGGGAAGGACTGCCGCTCCTGGCGTCCGGCGAAGGAGTGGACGTCGTGGTCACGGCGGGCGTGGCGTTCGAGGACGAGCAGCTGACCGAGCGCGGCTGGTTCTTCGACACCGACGCGGCGGCCGTCGCGCTGCGCCTGGTCTGCGCCGGACTGGCCGATCGGCCCTGGACGGAGGTGTTCACTTTTCGGCCGACCTTCGAGCTTGTCGTCCGTCACCTGCACGCCGAGCTGGCGAAGACGATGCCGCAACTCGTGTTCACCCAGATCCGAGATCAGACCTTCGGTGTGACGACGCGCTACGACGGGGCGGGGATCGCCGGCGGCTGAAGGCGGTGCAACGGACCGGGCTGGCCGAAAAGGTAACCCTGGCCCATCAGGCAACCCAGCGAGGCCAGGGCGGCGGCCCGCGACGGGGTTTCGATACCCTCCGCGACCACCGCGATGTTCAAGCCGTCGCACAGGGTCACCACCGAGCGGCACAACGCGCCGGCCTGGTCGGGGGCTATGTCCACGTCCGTCAGTGTCGAGTCGAGCTTCACGATGTCCACCGGCAGCGAGTGGAGCTGGGCCAGGGCGTTGAAGCCGCTGCCGAAGTCGTCCAGGGCCACCCGGATGCCGTGCGCCCTCAAGCGGGTCACCACGGCCGCCGCCGCGCTCAGGTCGGAGATGCGGCGGGTCTCGGTGATCTCCACGACCAGGCGGGACGCCGGGACGCCGTGGCGGGACAGGGCCGCCAGGACCACGTCCTCCAGGCCCGGAGCCAGGCGGGCGGCCGAGACGTTCACGTGCATGTCGACCGGGCGGCCGAAGACCACCGCCAGCGACGCCGCGTCGGCGCAGGCCTGGTCGAGGACGAAGTCGTCGATCGCGGCCACCAGGCCCGTGCGCTCGGCCACCGAGACGAAGACGTCCGGATGGACCGGGCCCACCACCGGTGACGTCCAGCGGGCCAGCGCCTCCACCGCCACCGTCGCGCCGTCGGTGAAGCGGACTATCGGCTGGTAGAAGACCTCGAAGCCGGCGTCGCCGGGATCGTGCTCCAAGGCCTGGGCCAGCAGGTGGGGCAGGTCCGCGTGCGGGCCGCCGTCCTGCGCACCGGCGTAGCGGGCCATCGTGCCCTTGCCCCGGCGCTTGCTGGCGTACATGGCCGCGTCGGCCCGGCGCAGCAGGGCGTCCGCCGACAGCGGCTCCCCCGGCGTCGGCGTCACCAGGCCGATGCTCGCGCCGACGCCGATGGTGTGTCCGTCGATCAGGAACGGCTCGCGCAGCGCGGCCAGGATGCGGTGGCCCAGCGCCTCGGCGTCGGCCGGATGGTGGTCGAGCAGCACCGCGAACTCGTCGCCGCCCAGGCGGGCCACCAGCACGCCGGGGCCGGCGCAGCGCTGCATGCGGTCGGCGATCGCGTGCAGCACCCGGTCGCCGATCGCGTGGCCGAAGGTGTCGTTTATCAGCTTGAAGTCGTCGAGGTCGGCGAAGAGCACCGCGACCGGGCGGCCGTCGGCCTGGGCCAGGCGGTCGTGGAACAGCGCCCGGTTCGCCACCCCGGTCAGCGGGTCGTGGTAGGCCTGGTGCTGCAGCCGCCGCCGGCCCTCGGAGATCCGGTCGAGCAGCACCGTGTTGTCGACGATCGTGAACATCTGCCGGGCCACCACCAGGCCCAGACCCAGCCAGCCCAGGTACGCCTCGAAGGGCGACAGCGGTTTGCCGGTGCCCGTGTTGACCGCGATCATCACGCCGGTCGCCGTCACCGGGATGTACGGCAACAGCAGGTGCAGCCAGTCGTGCCGGTTGGGCAACGCCGTGCCGTCGCCGGCCACCACGGGGCTCAGCGCCGCCATCGCCACCAGCAGCGGGCCCGCCAGATGACCGGCCGACTCCAGCGGCGACAGCTGGCCGTCGGCCAGGTTGATCAGGCGGAAGGTGTCGGAGACGCCGAAGGCCAGCAGCGCCAGCGCGCCCCAGATGAGCGGCTGCCGGCCGGCCCGCGAGCCCGGCTGGGTCAGCAGGAGCAGAACGGCCATGGTCAGCAGGAAGAGGTCGGCCACGGGGTACGCGGCCGCGACCACGATCATCGCCGTGGTGCGGCCACCCCAGTCGAACGGCACGGCCGACCACAGCAGGGCCAGGATCGACCCGGAGATGAGGACGCTGTCGATCAGCAGGGCGATCTGGTCACGCCGGACGGAGGTCGGCACCGGCCGGGGCCGGGTGTACGGCGCGTAGAGCAACGCGACCAGCAGGCAGGCGGGCAGCACGAAGAAGCCGACGTCGGAGACGCCGTCGGCCGGCCGGCCCGGAACCATCAGCTCCTGGACCAGCCACCAGAGCCGGACCAGCGCCCACCCGGCCAGCCCGAAGCCGGCGAAGAGCCGCCACCGCCGGTGCATGCCCGCGAGGCCACGCGCCGTCGCGAAACACACCCAGGCCGCGGCCGCACCCGCGACCAACTGCCCGCCGTCCTCGAAGAGCCGCGACCCCCGCGGCCCGGTGAGTTCTCCGGCCGCGACGGCACCGAGGACGAGCGCCAGCGTGACGAAGAGTCGCGCCGTCATCATCACCACCCGATACGAGCCGCGGGCCCCCTGATCCGCGACCGGAGTAAGGTACCGCAGTCGTGACGGTCAGTCGCCGGCTGTCAGATCGGCGACAATCACCGTGACGTTGTCGGGGCCGCCGCCGCGCAGGGCCAGGTCGAGCAGCCGCTCGCAGCACGACTTCGGATCCTCGGCCGCGAGCATCTCCTGCTCGATCGTCTCGTTGCTGACCACCGCGGTCAGGCCGTCGCTGCACAGGAGCCAGCGGTCGCCCGCCTCGGGCTCGACGATCACGTACGACGGGCTGACCGGCTCGCCCTGGAGGACCCGGGTCACGACCGAGCGCCGCGGATGCCCGGCGGCCTCCTCCGGCTTGATCAGGCCTTGGTCGACCAGCATCTGGACGTACGTGTCGTCCTTGGTCAGCTGGTTGAGCCGGCTGTCGCGCAGCAGGTAGGCCCGGGAGTCGCCGACGTGGGCCATCGCGGCCCGGGAGCCGGAGAAGATGACCGCGGTCAGCGTGGTGCCCATGCCCTGCAGCGAGTTGTCGGCCTCGACCACCTCGGCGATCCGGCCGTTGGCGACCTCGAGCGCATGGTGCAGGGCGTCCATCTGCTGATCGTCGTCGATCGGGACGTCGAGCGGGCTGATGGCTTCGATCGCGAGGCGACTGGCGAGGTCGCCGGCGGCCATGCCGCCCATGCCGTCGGCCACGACGAGGAGCCGGTCACCGGCGTAGTAACAGTCCTCGTTGTTGCTCCGGACATGTCCTTGATCGGTGACGGCCGCCCACCGCAGGTGCAAGGTCATGGCGTGCAGCTTCCCAGATCATCGCAACCGTGTCTGCACGTGGTCGGCGGCATGTCGCCCGAAAACGCGCCTAGCTGGGATTCAGGGGTCGGCCGAGGCATCGCGGGTCGACTTCGGTGACGCGGCGTGTCGGGGCGATCCAGGAGAGCACCGACGCCGACAGGGGCCAGCCGCGCACGGCGACGCTGCTCTCCGGTGGGCGTACCGGCTCGGGGCAGAGGGTCTTGGATCGCACCTGGTCGTTGGGGATGAAGCTGACCTCGCCGGTGGTCTTCAGCAGCGTCGTGGAGGTGTCGTCGACGCTGATCAGCTGTCCCCGTACGACATGGATCTCCCCGCCCGCCGGGCCGACCTCGACGGCGCTGTTGGGCAGGACGGGCGCCCGCAGGAAGACGATGCCGATGAGCAGCGGCGCGATCAGCGCGGCGCCGACCGCCGGCCAGTGGGTGAACAAACGGGCGGCGGAGGCCGGGACCGGGCCGGTGAGCAGCGGGCCGAGCAGCGGCGGCACACCGAGCAGGATGGCGGTCGAGATCTCGCCGGTGCGCAGCGCGGCGGTGATGCCGGGCCAGACGAAGGCGAGGACGAGCGCACCGACCAGGATGGGCACGCCCAGGGTGATCCACAACATCAGCGGTCGTACGCCTCGGAAGCGCTGGGCCGCGGTGAGGCCGAGGATGGCCACGATCAGCATGCAGAGGGTGGGCAGCAGCCGCAGCTGCCAGGTGAAGGCGGCCAGCATCGCGGCCAGCAGCACCACCCAGTCGGGCATCCGCAGCGCGGTCACGGCCAGCAGCGACCGCCCGGTGTCGTCGGGCTTGCTGACCAGCAGGATGCCGCCGAGCAGGCGCAGCACCAGGATGACCGCGGGCACGGTCCAGATCAGCGTGATGATCAGGGCGCTGATCATGCCGAGCGGGCTGATGTACTGCACCAGCAGCAGCATCGTGGGCAGGTCCTGCCGGCTCAGATACCACAACCGCAGGACGAGCAGCACCAGCGGGAACGCGGGCAGGACGGTCAGCAGCCAGTTGAGCTGGGCGCGGCGCCGGCGCGGGACGAAGGTGGTGGTCATCCGAAGACGTCCTCCCACGGCAGCTCGCGGATGGCGGGCCGCGACACGCGGGGCTGCTGGGCCACGGCGATCGGCGTGGTCTTGTTGTTCGAGGTCTCGGACTGGAGGTTGCGCTGATAGGCGGTCTCCCAGCGGTCGTCGGCCGGGTCCACGTACGAGCGGTAGAGGGTCAGGTCGACCAGCTTCTTCAGGGCCAGGTTGTCGCCGACGTTCACCCCGTACGCCTCGGTCTTCTCCAGGCCGAGGTCCCAGTGCTGGAACTCCGAGGGGAACCTGTCCTTGAAGCCGGCCAGGATGGCGGCGTCGGTGGAGACCGCGTCGACGTCGCCGTTGCGCAGGTCGGCGATGCACTCGCGCATGCGGTTGCGGCTGATCACGTCGATGTCGCGCCCCTGGAAGGCGTCGACGCTGGTCGCGGTGGACAGCGAGCAGACCCGGTCGCCCCGCAGGTCGCGCAGGGTGGACACCGGCCGGTGCTTGGCCTTGGTCAGCGTGAGCACCGACTGCTCGGTGAACAGATAGGGCGAGGAGAAGGTCACGCCGGGTGCCGCCTCCCGCGCGGGCGTGATGCTGAAGCTGGCGATGACCATCTTGACCGGGACCCGGTTGCCCTTCAGGTCGACCGCCTGCATGCGGAGCCGGTCCTCGCTCTCCATGCCGTAGAACCGCACGTCGTCACGGCGAAAACCGAGATCTTCCGCGATCATGTACGCCACGTCGATGTCGAAGCCGCTCCAGACCCCGTTCTTGTCGCGCTCGGCCACGCCCGGCTGGTCGTCCTTGACCCCGATCGGCAGGACGTCCCAGGTGTCCACGCCGGACTCGGCGCGCAGCTCGGCCACCGACGGCGGCCCGCCCACGAAGACCCGCACGACGGCCAGGGCCAGCGCCAGCACGAGCGCCAGCCCCAGCGCGGCCAGCCGGAACATCGCCAGGTTGAACCGCGGCGGCGGATCGACCAGCGGCTCCGGCTCGGGCGGCGGCAACTGCCGGTCGGCCGCCTCCCGTTCCGCGACGTCCTGCACCGCGATGTCCTCGGCGCTCCCGTCGGGCCCCGGCATGCGCCGGCGCAGCGGCCACGCGAACCGGCTCGAGCTTTCGGGCATCCGCCGCTCCTCCCCTATGGCGGCCCCATCGTGACGCACGAATGCTACGGCCAGGAATCTTGGCGGGGGATTCACCCGGGCCACGCCGGGTAGTCCAGCTTTCATGAGAGCCGTACGCGTCCTCGCCGTCACCGCCGTGGCCACGGCCCTCGGTGTCCGCGTGATCAAGTCGCGGCATCGGCGCTTCCTGCACCCCCGGGGGGCGGACCTACGACGGCGAGCTGGAGATCTGGGGTGGGGACAGCGGGGCGGAGCTGCTCGACCGCCCGGGCCGCCACCGGGTCACCGTACGGATCTCCAAAGGGGTGGGCACCAAGGGCGACCGCCTGGACATCCGCGGCGTGGCGATCCGGGTGCACGGGGACGACCCGATCGACCTGCTCCTGTCGACCTGTGGGAAAGGCCGGTTCACGCGCCATCTGCCGGTACCCCGCCGCGGGTTCGACACCGTGTACGGCTCGATCCTGGCCTACCGGACCGGCGGCGACCGCAAGGTCTACCTCGGAGCGACGCTGAAACACGGCGCCGTCGCGCTCTCCGTCGATGGAAAGGTGGTCGGGCGGGTCACATTAGGGACCGAAGTGGACGACCCGCCCGCGTACAACCCGATGCGCCACACGGCGGCCGATCTTCACCCGACCGGGGCCGTTCACGGCGTACGCGGTCTGGCCTATCCGCTCAGCCAGAAGTGGCGTGGTGTGAAGGTTTAGCGCTCTTCGGTGCCGGGAACCCGCGCGCCAAGGAAGCCCTGGACGACAACCGGACGCGTCCGTGCCCCCATGGATGCTGCTGTCCCGTCGACCGGTTGATCGGAGCTTCCCGCACCCGGACGGTCGTAGCTCCGCCCAGTGGAGGCCGAGGTTCCGGCGCCTCGGCATCCCGGACGGGCCGTCGAGCACGACCGTCCGGGATGTAACCCGCGTCAGCGGAAGGCCACCACCACGGCGCTCTCGCCCGGCAGCTCGACCCGGTCGCGCTGGAGCACCACGCCCTCCGACGAGGCCAGCAGGACCTTGCGCGGGGTGTCGCGCAGGCTCACCGTCTGCGCGGTGCCGGCCAGGTTGACCGCGACCGCGCAGTCGCCGCGCTTCATCACCAGGTGGTGGTCGCCGTGCCAGACCTCGACCCGGTCGAGCCTCGGGTCGGACAGGTCGGTGCGGCTGCGGCGCAGCGCGATCAGGCGCTTGTAGTAGTCGAGGATCTCGGCGTGGCCGGGCTTGCCGAGCTCGTCCCAGTCGAGCTTCGAGCGCTGGAAGGTCGCCGGGTCCTGCGGGTCGGGCACCTCGGCCTCGGCCCAGCCGTGGGTGGCGAACTCGCGCCGCCGGCCGTTCTGCACCGCGGCCGCCAGCTCCGGCTCGGGATGGCTGGTGAAGAACTGCCAGGGGCTGCTGGCCGCCCACTCCTCGCCCATGAACAGCATCGGGGTGAAGGGCGAGGTGAACAGCAGCGTCGCGCCGATCTTGAGCAGGCCGGGCGAGAGCGTGGCCGAGATCCGGTCACCGACCGCCCGGTTGCCGATCTGGTCATGGTTCTGGAGGTACGTCACGAAGCGGTGGCCCGGGATCAGGGCGCGGTTCACCGGTCGCCCGTGGTGGCGCTGCCGGAAGCTCGACCACGTGTTGGCGTGGAAGAACGCCCCCTCCAGGACCGTCTGGAGGCAGTCGAGCGACCCGAAGTCGGCGTAGTAGCCCTGCCGCTCGCCGGTCAGCGTCGTGTGCAGCGCGTGGTGCACGTCGTCGGCCCACTGGCCCTGGAGACCGTAGCCGCCGGCCTCGCGCGGCGTGATCAGCCTGGCGTCGTTGAGGTCGGACTCGGCGATCAGCGACAGCGGCCGGTTGACGTGCGTGGACAGCGACTCGACCTCGACCGCGAGCTGTTCGAGCAGGTTGACCGCGGAGTGGTCGACGAGCGCGTGCACGGCGTCGAGCCGCAGCGCGTCCACGTGGTAGTCGCGCAGCCACATCAGGGCGCTGTCGATGATGTAGCGGCGCACCTCGTCGGCGTGCGGGCCGTCCAGGTTGATCGAGTCGCCCCACGGGTTGGCGCCGGCCGCGCTGAGATAGGGGGCGAACATCGGCGCGTACGCCCCGGAGGGCCCGAAGTGGTTGTAGACCACGTCGAGCACGACACCGAGGCCACGCCGGTGAGCGGCGTCGACGAACCGCTTGAGCCCGTCCGGGCCGCCGTAGACCTCGTGCGGGGCGTACCAGCAGACGCCGTCGTAGCCCCAGTTGTACTCGCCGTTGAACGAGTTCACCGGCAGCAGCTCGACCATGTCGACGCCGAGGCCGACCAGGTGGTCGAGGCGCTCGATGGCGGCGTCGAAGGTGCCCTCGGGCGTGTACGTGCCGATGTGCAGCTCGTAGAGCACCGAGCCGGGCAGCTGCCTTCCCGTCCAGGCCTTGTCGGTCCACGGGAAGGCCGTCTGGTCGTACACCCGGCTCGGCCCGTGCACGCCGTCGGGCTGCCACGGCGAGCGGGGATCCGGCAGCGGCGTCCCGTCGTCCGCCAGAAGGTACGCGTAATCGACGCCGGGACCGGCCGACGGCACGTCGAGCCGCCACCACCCGTCGTCGCCGCGCTCCATGCCGAGAACGTCCTCACCGATGCGCAGCCGGACAGTCTTCTCCGGCGCCCAAACCTCGAACAGCGTCATGTCTCTTTCACCAGCAAAGCGACGGGATAGGTGCGCAACAGCTCGGAAACTTGCAGCTTGTTCCCGCCGTAGCTCGTGTTCGTGAATACTTCCAGCCAGCTGTGACCATCGAGTGACAAGGTGGTGTCACCCCAGCCGCCGTGACGTGACAAGCCCACCGGCAGCCGGGTGGCGACGGTCACCACGCCACCGCGGTCGAAGGCCAGCGCGTGCTCGCCGACCCGCCCGTCGGCGAACGCCGGGCGGTAGGAGGTGAACAGCTCCGGCCGCTGCCGGCGCAGCCGCATGGTCCGGCTGGTGATCAGCAGCTTGGCCGCGCCGGTGTCGTCGACCGGCGGCAGCCAGCCGTCGTCGAGGCGGGCCAGCAGCTCGCGCCGCTGGGCGAAGTCGACCGGGCGGCGGTTGTCCGGGTCGACCAGCGAGTAATCCCACAGCTCGGTGCCCTGATAGACGTCGGGCACGCCTGGCATGGTCAGCTGCACGAGCTTCTGGCCGAGCGAGTTCGACCAGCCGGGCGGTGTGATCGACGCGGCGAAGTCGGTCAGCTCGCGGTGCAGCGCCGGGTCGTCGTACATCTTGTCGACCATCGCGCGCAGCGCGCTCTCGAAGGCCTCGTCCGGGTGCTGCCAGGTGGTCCCGATCGCCGCTTCCCGCGCGGCTTTGAGGGCGTACGCCTGGAGGCGCTCCCGCTCGATCGGCCAGGCGCCCACGGCGGCCTGCCAGATGAGGTGGGCCAGGGCCGGATCGGCCAGCGGGGCGACCCGGACCCAGCGCCGGACCACCTCGGTCCAGTCGCCCGGCACCTCGGCCAGCACGGCGAGCCGGGCCCGCACGTCCTCGCTGCGCTTGGTGTCGTGGGTCGACAGGGTGGTCATGGCGTCCGGCCATTCGCGGTGACGCTCGTCGTTGGCCTCGTGGAACTCGTCGGGGCTGACGCCGAACTTGGCCGGGTCGTTGCCGACCTCGTTGCGCGCGGTGAACCGGGTCCAGCGGTAGAACGCGGTGTCCTCGACGCCCTTGGCCATGACCGCGCCGGTGAACTGCTGGAACCGTACGGCCAGCTCGTCGCCCGGATTGCGCAGCCGCGCGGTGAGCTGGTCGAGCACCGGGATCAGCTGGGGGCGCCGGCGGCCGGCCTCGGCCCGGGCCTTGGCCAGGTGCCGCGAGCCGAACGGCAGGTAGGAGCGGTAGACCGGGAAGCACGCGGCCAGCTCGGCCAGGGCGCGGGGCGCGGCCTCGATCTCGGGGACGAGCCGCGCCATCCGGGCCAGCTCGGCCGCGAGCAGCGTGGTCGCCACCGTGTGCTTGGCCTCGTGGACCAGGTCGGGCCAGGAGCGCTCGCTGCCGGTCAGATGGCGGTCGAGGGTGTCGAAGAAGGCCTCGGTGCTGGGGTCGACGAAGACGCCGCCGACCTCGGCCAGCGAGTCGTAGCCGGTGGTGCCGGCGACCGGCCAGGCGGGCATCTCCTCACCCGGTTCGAGGATCTTCTCGATGACGAGCCAGGCGCCGGGGGCGGCCTCGTGCAGGCGGTCGAGATAGGCGCCGGGGTCGCGCAGGCCGTCGGGGTGGTCGACGCGGATGCCGTCGACGATGCCCTCGCGGTGCCAGCGCAGGATCTCGGCGTGGGTGGCGTCGAACACCTTGGGGTCCTCGACGCGCAGGCCGGCCAGGTCGACGATGGCGAAGAACCGGCGGTAGTTGAGCTCGGCGTCGCCCCGGGTCCAGTTGACCAGCTCGTAGTGCTGCCGGTCGTGCACCTCCCGCGGAGTGCCCTCCCCGGTTCCCTCGGCGATCGGGAAGCGCTTGTCGTAGTAGCGCAGCTCCCCGTCCTCCACGCGCAGTTGATCAAGCGCATCGGGGTCGTCGGCCAGCACCGGGATCAGCAGGCGCCCCCGCGTCCAGTCGATGTCGTAGAAATCCGAAAATTCGGACTCCTGGCCTTTGAGGAGCACGTCCCACCAAGTCGGGTTGGCGTGTGGAACAGCCACCCCGGCGTGGTTGGGGACGATGTCGACGACCAGGTTCAGGCCGGCGTTTTTCAGCGCTTGGGACAGGTTCTTCAGGCCATCCCAGCCCCCGAGCGCCGGGTTCACCTGAGAGTGGTCGACGACGTCGTAGCCGTGCTCGGAACCGGGAGTCGAGGTCAGCAGGGGTGCGGTGTACAGGTGGGAGACACCGAGGTCGGCGAGATAGTCGGCCAACTCGGCGGTGGCACTCAACGGGAAATCGGGGCGAACCTGGACTCGATAGGTTCCGCTAGGGGGCATCAGACCGTCCTGTCCAGCACGATGAGGGACCTGTCGGGCACCCAGATCTTGTTGCCGGCCTCGACGACCGACGGGTGATCCGGGGACGGCTCGGCCGTCTCGATGACCCTTTCCCACTTTTCGCCGTACTCAGCCGGCGGAGTGGCGAATTCGATGGGCGCGTCGTGCGCGTTGAAGAAGAGCAGGAACGAGCTGTCCACGTGCCGCTGGCCGTACTGGCCGCGCTCGCGGATGCCCTCGCCGTTGACGAACAGCGCCACCGCCCGCCCGAAGTCGTTGCCCCAGTCGTCACCGGCCATCTGCCGCCCGTCCGGCGTGAACCACTCGAGGTCGGGCAGCGGGTCGCCGCCGCCGCGCGCGGTCACCGGCAGGCCGGTGAAGAAGCGCCGGCGCTGGAACACCTGGTGGCGGTGGCGGAACGCGGTCAGCTTGCGGGTGAACTCGAGCAGCGTCTCGTCGGCGTTGCCCCAGTCGATCCAGGACAGCTCGTTGTCCTGGCAGTACGCGTTGTTGTTGCCCTGCTGGGTGCGGCCGAGCTCGTCGCCGTGCGAGATCATCGGCACCCCCTGGCTCAGCATCAGCGTGGCCAGGAAGTTGCGGCGCTGCTTGGCCCGCAGCTGGAGCACCTGCTTGTCCTCGGTCGGGCCCTCGACGCCGCAGTTCCACGACCGGTTGTGGCTCTCGCCGTCCCGGTTCTCCTCGCCGTTGGCCTCGTTGTGCTTGTCGTTGTAGGCGACCAGGTCGTTGAGCGTGAACCCGTCGTGCGCGGTCACGAAGTTGATCGAGTGGAAGGGCTTGCGGCCGTCGTCCTGATAGAGGTCGGCCGAGCCGGTGATGCGCGACGCGAACTCGGCCAGGGTGGCCGGCTCGCCGCGCCAGAAGTCGCGGACCGTGTCGCGATATTTGCCGTTCCACTCGGTCCAGTTCGGCGGGAAGTTGCCGACCTGATAGCCGCCCGGACCGACGTCCCACGGCTCGGCGATCAGCTTCACCTGCCCGACCACCGGGTCCTGCTGCACGACCTCGAAGAAGGTGGAGAGCCGGTCGACGTCGTAGAACTCGCGGGCCAGCGTCGACGCGAGGTCGAAGCGGAAGCCGTCGACGTGCATCTCGGTCACCCAGTAGCGCAGCGAGTCCATGATCAGCTGGAGGCTCTGCGGGCTGCGCACGTTCAGGCTGTTACCCGTGCCGGTGTAGTCCATGTAGAACTGCGGCTGGTCGTCCACGAGCCGGTAGTACGTCCGGTTGTCGATGCCCTTGAGCGACAGCGTCGGACCCAGGTGGTTGCCCTCGGCCGTGTGGTTGTAGACGACGTCGAGGATGACCTCCATGCCCGCCTTGTGCAGGGCCTTGACCATGCCGCGGAACTCCTGGGTCTGCTGCCCGAGCGTCCCGGTCGACGAATAGCCGTGGTAGGGCGCGAAGAACCCGAGCGTGTTGTAGCCCCAGTAGTTGCGCAGCCCGAGGTCGTGCAGCCGGTTGTCGTGGACGAACTGGTGCACGGGCATCAGCTCGACCGCCGTCACGCCGAGGCTCTTGAGGTGCTCGATGATCGCCGGGTGCCCGATCGCGGAATAGCTGCCGCGCATGTCCTTGGGGACCTCGGGGTGCCGCTCGGTGAGCCCCTTGACGTGGGTCTCGTAGATCACCGAGTGGTGGTACGGGATGTCCGGGCGCCGGTCGTTGCCCCAGTCGAAGTACGGGTTCACGACGACGCCCTTGGACATGTAGGGCGCGCTGTCCAGATCCGACATCTGGTCGGGGTTCTCGAAGTCGTACGCGTAGAGCGACGGATGCCACTCGATGTCCGCGTCCACGGCGCGCGCGTACGGGTCGAGCAGCAGCTTGTGCGGGTTGTACCGCAGTCCTCGGGACGGGTCGTACGGTCCGTACATCCGATAGCCGTAGCGCTGCCCCGGCTCGACGCCGGGCAGATAGGCGTGCCAGACGAACGCGTCCTGCTCGTGCAGCTGGACCTTCCGTTCGTTCCCCGACGGGTCGAACAGGCACAGCTCGACCGCCTCGGCCCCCTCGGCGAAGATCGCGAAGTTCGTGCCCGTCCCGTCGTACGTGGCGCCCAGCGGGTACCGGTGACCAGGCCAAACCTGCATTTCTTGCTCCCACCCCTCGACCGTCGGTGCGCTGGAACTCAGCTGAGCCGTACCGGCGGCGGGGCTAGCTTGCCCCGCGATCGGGCGGCGTAATCATCTGAGGTCACGTCAGCGTCATTGTCGCCGATGGCCGGTGTGCCGTCTGCGCGACCGCCCGGTTACCCGCCGAACAGGTAGGCGTAAAAGGGGTTTGCCACCGGCGAAACTGAGCATAGATGCGGCGTGCCGATCATTTTCGGACCGCACGACTGCGGCTCCACCACCCGGGAATGGCTTGTCACGGACGGCACGGGTGGGTTCGCCACCGGCACCGTTCCGGGCCTGCGCACCCGCCGATACCACTCGTTGCTCACGGTGGCCGACCCCGGCACCGCGATCCGGCACACCGCCCTGGCCGCGCTCGACCTGACGGTCACGCTGCCCTCGGGGACGAAGGTGCCGCTCTACACCCACGAATGGGCCTCCGGCGCCGTCGCGCCCGAGGGCCACCACTACCTGGAGACGTTCGCTCTGGTGGACGGGATCCCGCGCTGGCGCTGGCGCGTCGGCGACGTGGTGATCGAGCGGGAGCTGGCCATGCGGCACGGTCACGCGTCGGTGGGGGTGACGCATCGCGTGGTCTCGGCGCCCGGGCCGGTCGGGCTGGCCGTGGCGGCGATGTGCACGTGGCGCGACGCCCAGGCGGAACGGCACGCCTCCGGGCCGGCGCTGAGGGCCGAGCAGGTGGCCGACGGCGTGATCGTCGAGCAGGCGTACCGGATCGCCGGACCCGGCTGGCAGCCCGCCGGCGAATGGCATCTGGGTGCCTACGCCCGCGAGGAGGAGGCGCGCGGCCTGCCCGCCGTCGAGGACCTCTGGCACGCGGGCACGTACTTCGCCCGGGTGGACCCGGGCGCGAGCATGGAGATCTCGGCCTGGGCCGGTGACCTCGGCCGGCTGCCGCCGCCGGCCTCGGCGGTGATCACCGAGGCGCGGGTACGGGCACACGGGCTGGTCGCTGCGGCCAAGGCGGACGAGACGCTCGTGCTGGCCGCCGACGCCTTCGTGGTGCGTACGGCCGAGGGACCGGACGTGGTGGCCGGATATCCGTGGTTCGGCAGCTACCTCGGCGACACGATGACCGCGTACGAGGGACTGTTCCTGGACACGGGCCGGGCTGACGAGGGCCGGGAGCTGCTCGTCAGTCGTACGGAGAAAGCGTCCTTGACCTGGACCGAACCGGACGGACCGTGGGCGCCGAAGGACTCGCCGGACGCGCCGCTCTGGCTGGTGCACGCGGTCGACCGGCATGTGCGCCGCACCGGCGACAGCGACCTGGCGGCGTCACTCATCGAACCGCTGGGCCGGTTGCTCGGCGAACGGCTGGGCGGAGGCGGCCCGCTCGGCCTCGACCCGGCCGACGGCCTGCTGCGGCTGCGCGAGGGCTTCACCGACTCGGCCACGCCCCGCGTCGGCAAACCGGTCGAGATCAACGCCCTGTGGGTGAACGCGCTGGCCGCCATGGCCGACCTGCACGTCGAGGCCGGACGGGACGACTCCTCGCTGCGGGCGCGCCACGCCCGGGCCCGGGACGCGTTCCAGGACCGCTTCCCGGCGCCGGAGGGCTGGCTCTACGACGTGATCGAGGGTCCCGCGTCGACCTATCCGCTGGGTGCCGGCACCCACCACGACGATCCGACGCTGCGGCCGAACCAGCTGCTGGCGTGGTCGCTGCCGCACGGCCCGATGCGCGGCACTCCCGTCTTCCCTGTGGGCGAGGCGCTGCTGACGCCGCTCGGGCTGCGGACGCTCGCGCCGAGCGAATACGGCTATCAGGGCGTGCACCGCGGTGGCCGCGACGAACGTGACATCGCCTATCACCAGGGCACGGTCTGGCCCTGGCTGATCGGCGCGTACGCCGACGCCGGCGGGGCGGCCGACGGCCTGCTCACCGGCTTGACGGCCCACTTGCGCGAATGGGGAGTGGGATCGGTCAGCGAGACCGCCGACGGCGACCCACCGCACCGGGCCACGGGCTGCCCGTTCTCCGCCCGCTCCGTCGCCGAACTTCTCCGCACAGAACAGGGGTATCTCCCATGACCCGCATCCTCATGCTCTCCTGGGAGTACCCGCCGCTGCTGGTGGGTGGTCTGGGCCGGCACGTCCACGCGCTCGCCACCACCCTGGCCGCGGCCGGGCACGAGGTCACGGTGGTCACCCGGCACACGCCGGGCACGCTGCGCGAGGAGTACGCGGAGGGTGTCCGGATCATCCGGGCCCCCGACGACGCGCCCCGCTTCGAGGTGCGCGACGGCGACCTGCTGGCCTGGGCCATGGCGTTCAACCACACGCTGACCCGGGCCGCCCTGCGCGCGGCCCGCACCGGCTCCTACGACGTGGTGCACGCCCACGACTGGCTGGTGGCCCACGCCGCCGTGACCGTCCGCGACCACCTGGACATCCCGCTGGTGGCGACGATCCACGCCACCGAGTCGGGCCGCCACCAGGGCTGGCTGCCGCACGCGCACAACCGCACGATCGACGACATCGAGCGCTGGCTGGCCCACGAGGCGGTCCGCACGATCGTCTGCTCCGACTACATGCGCGACGAGGTGCAACGGCTCTTCGACGTCCCGGCCGCCCGCGTCGACGTGGTCTACAACGGCGTGGACGAGCTGCGCTGGTTCGCCCGCCCCCGCGCGGTGACCGCGGCCCGCCGCCGCTTCGCCGGCGCCGACGGCCCGCTGATCAGCTTCGCCGGCCGCCTGGTCTACGAGAAGGGCGTGCAGCACCTGCTGGCCGCGGTCCCCCGGCTGCGATCCGCCTTCCCGGGCCTGCGCGTGGTGATCGCCGGCGACGGACCGTACCGGGCCGAACTGGAAGCCCTGACCACCGAGGGCGTCACCTTCGCCGGTTTCCTGACCGGCCACCACCTGACGGCCCTGATGGGCGCCTCCGACTGCTACGTGGTGCCGAGCATCTACGAGCCCTTCGGCATGGTCGCCCTGGAGGCGGCGGCCGCCGGCACCCCGATCGCGGTCGCCGACACGGGCGGCCTGGCCGAGATCGTCGACGACGGCGTGACCGGCGTGAAGTTCACCCCCGGCTCCCCCGACGCCCTGGCCGAGGCGGTCGAGTCGGTCCTGGCCGACCGCGACTTCGCCCGCCGCATGGCCCGCCAGGGCCGCCTGAAGGTCCGCGAGGACTTCGCCTGGCCCGGCATCGCCGCCGCCACCCTCGCCACCTACGACCGGGCCCGCCACCACGACGCCGGCCGCGTCACCCGCGAGGCCGAGAGCGTGCTGGCCCAGCTAACCCCGCTGAGCTGAGTAGATGGCCAGGTTGGTGTAGGCGGCCGACAGGGCCGGGACCGGGACGCCGTGTTTGTCGGCCTCGGCCACGAAGTCGCCCAGGATGGCGTCGGCCTCGACCGGGAGGCCGGCCATCATGTCGCGGTACATGGACGAGGTCATCGGCTGGTCGGTGCCCAGGCCGTTCTGGAGCACCGAGACGGCGGCGGGGCGCGGCGTGTGGCCGGCGGCCGTGGCGATGGCCATCGCTTCGGCGGCTATGCGGGCGCCGAAGGCGTTGCCGCCGGGGGCGCGGTTGATGTCGCCCACGGTGGCCCGCATCAGGGTGGTGGCCGCGCCCAGGCTGGCCAGGAAGACCCACTTCTCCCACATGTCCTGGACGATCGTGGGTGAGGCGAAGGCGTCGAACTCGGTGCCGCTCAGCGCCTCCTCGACATCGGGCCGCTCGGTGCCGTCGAGCGCGCCGAAGCTCAGCTTGTGCAGGCCGGTCATCTGCACCACGTCGCCGTCGTCGTTCAGGCTCGCGTGGATCATGCAGACGCCGCCCCAGGCGCGGGTGGGGCCGAAGGCGCCCACCAGCTCGTCGACGTGCCGCATGCCGTTCAGCAGCGGGATGACGACGGTCTCGGGGCCGACCGCCGGCGCGAGGTCGATCATCGCCTGCTCGAGGCCGTAGCTTTTGACGGCGATGACCACGATGTCGTACGGGCCGTCGATCTGCCCGGCGGTCACGGTCCGCGGCCGTACGGTGATCGTGTCGTCCGGTCCGATGATCTTCAGGCCACGCTCGCTCAGCGAGGCCGCCCGCGGCGGCCGGACCAGGAACGTGACGTCCCGGCCGGCCGCCGCGAGACGGCCGCCGAAATAACCGCCGGTCGCGCCGGCGCCGACGAAGAGAATGCGCACGTTACGAGCCTAGAAGCTCGTCGTCGAAGCACCACTTCCAATTCTCACCCGGCTCGAACGAGCGCATCACCGGATGGCCGGACTCCTGATGGTGCGCGGACATGTGCCGCCGCGGCGACGAGTCGCAGCAGGCCACCTTGCCGCACGTGAGGCACACGCGCAGGTGGACCCAGTCGTGATGGCCGGCGGCCACGCACTCCGGGCAGCCGTCGGAGTACGCCGACTGGGGCGCCGGATCGCCGGACTCCTTGAGGTGCAGGCAGGTCAATCTTCACTCCGTGTCAGCTGGGACTCTTCCAGGTCGAGATCGCGCTGGGCGCGGGTCAGCACCTCCTCGGGGATGCGGCCCTCGTTGCGGGCCACCTTGAAGACGCGCCGCTCCGCGCTGATCATCTCGCGCCGCAGCCGACCGTACGCCGCCGACGGCGTCTCCTGCTGCTGATTGCCCAGCCGCTCCCACGCGTTGTTCGACCGGCTGTCGACCAGGGCCCGCAGCCGGTCGACGACCGAGGCGGGCGCGCCGTCGGCGTGTTTCTCCAGCGCCTCGAGCGCGGCCCGGCTGGCCTGATGCTGCACTCCGGCCTCGGCCAGCGCGTCCTCGGTGCTGGTGTCCTCGCGGACCTTCAGCACCCGGGCCAGCCACGGCAGCGTCGTGCCCTGGAGCAGCAGGGTGACCACGATCACCACGAAGGCGACGAAGATGAACAGGTCGCGGGGATAGTCGGGCACCCCGTTCTCGCCGGGCAGCGGCAGCGTCTGTGCCGCGGCCAGGGTCACCACGCCGCGCATGCCGGCCCACGAGATGACCGTCGGCACCGAAGCCGGCGGCCGCTCCTCGCGGTTGCGGACGCGGGGCAGCAGCCGGGCCAGATAGGTCGCCGGGTACATCCACACGAACCGCATCAGGATCACCACCAGCACGACGGCGACGGTCACCTGGATGGTCGTGCCGACCGGCGTCTCGATGCTCTCGCCGATGCTGCGCAGCTGGAGGCCGACCATGAGGAAGACCACGCCCTCGAGCAGGAAGTTGATCATGCGCCAGATGGCGTCCATCTGCAGGCGCGAGGTCGCCGAGAGCAGGTACGGGCGGCGGTGCCCGAGGTAGAGGCCGGCGATCACCACGGCCACGACGCTGGAGCTGTGCACCTCCTCGGCGATGATCACCACGACGAACGGCGTGAGCAACGACACGGCGTCGTCCAGCAGCGAGTCCTCGATCTTGCGGTGCAGCTTGGCCGCCAGGAACGCCGCCACGAAGCCGATCAGCAGACCGCCACCGGCCTTGAGCGCCACCTCGCCCGCGATCGGCCAGAAGCCGACCGCGGCCCCGGCCAGGGCGCCGACCGAGATGCGGACCATCACGAGGGCTGTCGCGTCGTTGAGCAGGCTCTCGCCCTCGAGGATCGTGACCACCCGGCGCGGCAGGCCGACCCGGCGCGCGATGGCCGTGGCCGACACGGCGTCGGGCGGGGCCACGACCGCGCCGAGAGCGACGCAGGCGGCGTACGGAATCTCGGGAATCAGCATGTGAACGGCGGTGCCGACGGCGAACGCGGTGACCAGCACCAGGCCGACGGCGAGCAGCAGGATGGGGCGCAGGGCCCTTCGGAAGGCGGGCACCGAGGTCTCCAGCGCGGCCACGTAGAGCAGCGGCGGGAGGATGCCGATCAGCACCAGTTCGGGCTCGAGATGGGCCTCGGGGAAACCGGGGACGTACGACAGCGCGAGGCCGGCCACCAACAGCACGAGGGGCGCGACGAACCCCAGGCGGCGGGCCAGAGCGGCGCCGACCACCGAGATCGCCACCAACACGACCACGTCGACGATGCTCTCCATGGGCGGAAGCTTATAAGTACTCGTGCTCACGACCCGATCACGTCCGTACGGCAGGCTGTCGCCCATGAATGTGGGAATAACCGGGATCGCGTACGCCCTGCCGGCCCGCGAGGTCACCACGGCCGAGCTGCAGCGCAGGGTCGCGCCGAAGCTGCCGCCGCGGATGTTCGAGCAGGCGACCGGAATCACCCGGCGCCGGGTCGCGGCCGACGACGAGTACGCGTCGGATCTGGCCCTCGACGCCGCGACCAAGGTGCTGGCCGAGACCGGCCGCGATCCGCTCGACGTCGACCTGCTGCTGTTCGCCAGCGCCACCCGCGACATGGCCGAGCCGGCGACCGCGCACGTGGTGCAGGCGGCGCTGGGCAGCCGGGCGCACGCGCTGGACGTGACGAACGCCTGCAACAGCTTCCTCAACGGCATCGACCTGGCCCGCTCGATGATCCTGGCCGGGCGGGCGCGGACCGCGCTGGTCGTCACCGGCGAGACGCCGACCCGCGCCATGCGGCCCGCCCTGACCAGCCTTTCCCAGGCGCGTACGGCCCTGGCCGGCTACACCTTCGGCGACGCGGGGGCGGCCGTGCTGGTCGAGCCGGTGGCCACCGGCGGGATTCTCGACGTGGACGCGGAGACCCATTCCGAGCACTGGACGGTCGGCGGCATCTTCGGCGGCGGCTCGCGGCATCCCCGGGGCGACGAGCACACGTACTTCACCGGCGACGGCCGCCGCCTCCGGGCAGTCTTCGAGGAGATCGGCCCGGGTTTGATCTCACGGGTGATGAAGCGTTTCAACCACTCGTGGGATTCTTATGCCCGCGTGCTGGTGCACCAAGTGACGATGCCCTATCTATCGCGCTTCGTCGATGTGACCGGAGTTCCTCGCGACAAACTCGTGATCACCGTCGACGAGCTCGGGAACACGGCCTCGGCCTCGCTGGGCGTTCAGCTGGCCCGGATATATCCGGATTTGAACCCCGGCGACCGCGTGCTGCTCGTCGGCCTCGGCGGCGGCGTGAGCCTGATGACCATGGTGTGGGAGGTCTCGTGAAGGCGCCGCTCTGGGTGGTCGTGCCGGCGTACAACGAAGAAAGCCGTATAAAGACGACGCTGGACGCTTTGGCGGCACAGACCGACACCGACTTCACTCTGCTCGTCGTCGACAACAACTCCACCGACGGCACGGTCGCGGTGGTGAAGAGCTTCAAGGCGCCTTTCCCCGTACGGCTTCTGGTCGAGACCGACAAGGGCGTCGGCTGCGCGGTCGACACCGGCTTCCGGCACGCCATCGCCTCCGGCGCGCGGTTTCTCGCCCGCACCGATGCCGACTGCGTTCCCGCCCCCGGCTGGGTCGCCGCCGCCCGGAAAGCGCTGACCACGAGCAACGGCATGGCCTGCGGCAAGATCACCGCCCGGTCCGACGAGCACGGCCCCCTCGGGCGCGCCTTCTTCCGCCTGCTGGTCGTGCTGGCCGCCTTCTTCGGCCGCATCCGGCCGGCCCACCGCGGGCCCGAGTTCAAGGCCCCGTACCGCATGCACGCCGGCAACAACATGGCCATCACGGCCGAGCTCTACGAGGCGTGCGGCGGCATGCCCCGGCGCCCCTCCCCCACCGACCGCACCTTCCTCAACCGGGTCCGGCGCACCACCTCCGCCATCACGCACAGCCGCCGGATGGTGGTCGCCAATTCCACCAGGCGGATCCGGGCGTACGGCGTCATGGGCACCGCCAAGTGGTATCTGGACCGCGGCAGCGGCCTCCGGACGGCGGACCCCCGCTGATGCTCACCGAACTCCTCGATTCCCTGCGCGAGGGTGACGACCGCCCCGCCCTGCCCGGCGCCACCCGGGGCGAGCTGGCCGGGCTCGTACGCGGCTATGCCGTGGCGCTGGCCGATCTCGCTCCCGGTGACACGATCGCCCTGGCCGTACGCCCGGGGCCGCGCTCGCTGGCGACACTGCTGGCCGCGTACCACCTGGGTCTCCGGATCGCCGTGCTCGACCCGACCGCCGGGCCGGACGTGCTGCGGGCCCGCCTGGCCCTGGCCGCGCCCAAGCTCGTGCTGGCCGACGCGGCCGCCCAGGCCGTGGCCGGATGGGCCGCCCGCCTGGCCCGGCGCGCCCACCTCGCCCTCCCCGAGCTCGCCGCGATAGCCCCGGTGCGGACCATCGGCCGCCGGCTTCCGGGCTCGCCGCCGGCGCTGCGTCCCGAGGCGGGCCGGCTCCCCCGGCGGTACGAGGGTGACGGTGACGCCGTCATCGTCTTCACCTCGGGCACGACGAGCCGGCCGCGGGCCGTGGTGCACACCCGCCGGTCGCTCTCGGCCGGCATGACGGCCGTGCGCGACCTGGTGCGCCCCATGCCCGGCGCCCCGGTGCTCGGCGGCACGTTCTTCGTGCTGGTGCCGTCGCTGGCCGCCGGGGCGCCGGTGGCCTTCCCGTCGCGGCGTTCCCTGCCGCGTCAGATCCGGGAGCTGAACCCGCAGGCCACCTATCTGACCCCGCCGCAGATCCGGGCCGGCCTGGCCGCCGGCGCCCGGTTCACCGGCCGCGTCTACAGCGGGTCGGCGCCCGTGAGCGCGTCGCTGCTGACGGCGGTGCGCCGCTCGGGGGCGGCCGAGGCGTGGGGCGTATACGCGCTGACCGAGGTCTTCCCGGCCGCCGCCGTGGAGGAATCGTCCAAAGCCGCCTTCACCGCCGACGGCGACCTGGTCGGCACGCTGTTGCCGGGCGTGACCGCCCGGGTCGGCGCCGACGGTCAGCTTCTCCTGGCCGGGCCGACCGCGGCCGACCGTTACCTGGGCGAGGACCCGCTCGGCTGGGTGGTCACGGGCGACATCGGCCGCGTCCTCGACGACGGCTCGGTGGTGCTGGGTGGCCGCGCGAAGGACATGATCCTGCGCCGGGCCGAGAACATCTATCCCGGCCTGTACGAGCCGTCGCTGCACGTGCCCGGCGTGGAGCTGGCCCTGCTGGTCGGGGTTCCGGCCGGCGACGGCGATGAGCGGCTCGTGGCCGTGGTGCAGACCTCGGCCGGGGCTGACGAGCGTGCGGTGCGGGCCGCCCTCCGCGATCCGCTGGCCCGGATGGGCTCGGCCCGCCCCGACCG
Source organism: Actinoplanes sp. CA-131856 (assembly GCF_050956135.1). Classification (GTDB taxonomy): domain Bacteria; phylum Actinomycetota; class Actinomycetes; order Mycobacteriales; family Micromonosporaceae; genus Actinoplanes. The sequence continues at coordinate 8,295,695 of NZ_CP191849.1, forward strand.
GGTGGTCTTCGCCCCGATCCCCCTGGCCGGCCGCTCCCGGAAACCCGACCGCCAGGCCACGGCTGTGCTGGCGGCGCACCTATGACGAGCGCTCGCCGCCGTGATCGGCGGGTCTATCTGAGCAGTCATCCGGTTCTCTTCGCGCTGCTGGCCGCCACGCGCCACCGGCCGGCGCTGCGGATCGGCGGCACCGTGCTGGTGCACGACCGCGAGGCGTACCGGAAGGCGCTGACCAAGGTCCCCCTGGACCGCACTGCGGAAGGCACGACCGGCGGGGCGGCGGGCTCGCTGGCCGGCCCGGGCTCCCTCTTCGACCAGCACGGCGAGGAGCACCGCGACGCCCGCCGCGACACCGCCGACCTGCTCGGCGCGGCCGGTGTGGCCCGGCTGCGCCCGATCTGGACCGCCGTGCTGGCCGACCGCCTCGCGCCGCTGGCCGAGGGAGGAACCCTCGACCTGGTCCCCCTCGCGGCCGAGATCGCCGGCGCGACCGCCACCGCCCTCCTGAAGATCGACGTCGACCCGATGACGCTGGCGTCGGCCGCGCGGAAGGCCGCCGCGGCGGCGGCCCGAGCCCATCTGCCCGGCATCGCGCGCCGAGGAGCCGAACGAAAGGCCGAGGCGGCCGCCGCCCATTTGCTCGGCCTGCTCGCGACATCCGGCGGCGACACCGCGCTCGCGACACCCGGCGGCGACACCGCCCTTGCGACTCTCGGCGGCGACAGCGCCCTTGCGACGCCCGGGGGCGACACCGCGCTGGCGGCGATGCTTGCCGTGGCCGCCATCAACACCACCGTGGCCGCCATCCCCCGCGCGGTGGCCTGGGCCGGCGACGCCGGCCTGTGGGAGCACGCCTCCTCGCCGGCGCTGGCCGACGAGCTGTTGCGGGTCACCGCCCCCACTCCCCTGCTGCCGAGGGTGGCCGCCGCCGGGGCCGAGGTCGGCGGCTGCCCGGTCCGCCCCGGCGACCGCATGCTGCTCATCGCCCGCCACGCGGCCGGGGCTCACCGCGCCGACCCCTGTCCCGCCCACCCGGCCCCGCCGCCGATCGCCCAGCTGGTCTTCGGCGCCGGCCCGCACGCCTGCCCGGGCGCCCGCCTGGCCCGCACCCAGATGGAGGACGTTCTGGCCGCCCTGGCTCCCTACCGCCCCGTCGTCGTACAGGCCCGAGCCGACCGCCGGTCCGCCCTGCCGGGCTGGCGCTCCCTGACCATCCGGGCCACCACCTCATGAGGGTCGCGGTGACCGGCGCCAGCGGGTTCTGCGGGTCGGCGGTGGCCCGGCTCGCCGCGGCGAACGGGCATGCGGTGAGCTGCTACGGCCGCAAGCCGGGGCCCGTGGGCCGGCACCACCCGTGGGACGCCACGCGGGACGTGCCCGACTTCTCCGGCGCCGATGTGGTGCTCCATCTGGCGGCGGCCGTCGGTGATTCGCGGCGGGGGGAGTTCCACGAGGTCAACGTCGAGGGAACGAGGCGCCTGCTCGCGGCCGCCGGCGACCGGCCCGTGGTGTGGGTCAGCAGCGCCAGCGTCTATCGGCCCGGCCCCTACGACGGTCCGGTCACCGAGGATCACCCCACCGACGGGCAGCGGACCGCGTATGGGCGGACCAAGGCCGCCGGCGAGCGCCTCGCCCTCGAGGCCGGGAAGGTCGTGCTGCGGCCCCGCGCCGTCTACGGGGACGGCGACCCTCATCTGCTGCCCCGGTTACGACGGACCGTGCGCGGTGGCCGCGCCTGGCTGCCGGGGCCCGATGTCCCGTTGAGCCTGACCGCCGTCGGCAACCTCGCGGGCGCCTGCCTGGCCGCCCTCCGGTGGCCGCCCGGGGCGTACAACATCGCCGACGACGTCGTCTACCGCCGGGACGCGGCCGTCGAGGCCGTGCTCGGGGTGCCCGTGCGGCATGTTCCGGTCGGCGCCGCGCGGGCCGTCGCGGCCGTGAGCTCGATGCGGCGGGAGCCCGTGCTCACCGCGTACTCAATAGATCAAGTCACTGATGGCCTGGTGCTGGACATCGGGCGGGCCCGCGCGCGGGGTTATGCCCCGATCACGCGGTTGTGCTGACCACCTGGGAACGGGCGACGGTCTTGGAGATCGTGCCGTCGCTGCCGAGACGCGTGGTGACGGCGTCGACCGAGAACTCGTAGCGGGTCGAGCGGTCGAGCCCGGTGACCGTGGCGCTCATCATCTCGCAGGCGGGGCCGGGCGTGACGACCGTCCAGCCGATGTCACGCTGCTCGCCGAGCATGGCGTCGTGGCTGATCGCGGTGACCCGGTAGTCGACCAGGTTGTCGCCGCCCGGGTTGTACCAGGTGACGGTGGCCGAGGTGGCGCCCGTGACGGCGGTGGCGCCGTTGATCGGGTTCTGCTTGTTCGGCGGGCACGAGGACGAGCCGGTGGGGGTCGGTGCCGGCGTCGTGCTCGGCAACGGCAGGAAGCCCGTGGGGAACGGGGTCGCTGTCGACTTGACGCCGGTCACCACCGGGGACGGGGTCGCGCTGCCGTTGGCCACGCGGACCCAGGTGGTGCCGGGGGTGGTCTGCTCCGCGTTCGGCGCGCTGTCGCCACTGCCGCACGCGGCCAGCAACGGCAGCAGCGCGAGCGTGCCCAGTCCCATCGTGCCCAGCCAACGACGACGCACCAGCAGCCCTCCGTCCGATCGGTTCCCCGTTCAGGGGTTCCGTTCGGCCGGGGACGGGAGCTTCTTAGCCGCGCCTGTAGAGCTCGCGGGTCCGTACGGCCAAATTCTTCGTCGCCGCCGAGTTGGCCCACGTGCCCAGCACCATGGCCGCGCCCGGGATCATCTTGGCGAAGATCTTCTTGGCGCTCTGGACGCCGGCCATGCCCGCCAGCTTGACGCCCAGCCGGACCATGGCGCCGCTGAGCGGGCGGGCGGTGGCCTCACCGAGCAGACGGCTGGCCCGCTCCCGGCCGGCGGCGACGCCGAGCGCGAGACGGGCGGTCTGCGCGACCTTGTGCACGCGCTGGAGAACCAGCAGGTCGGTGGCGCGTTCGGAGGCTGTCGGATCGTGGTCGTAGGCGGCGGCGACGTGCAGCACCATGCGAGCCTGGTTCCAGGCGAGGACGCCGACGTCGAGGACCGCGCCGGGCAGGCCGGTGGCGCCGGAGACGGCCCCGGAGATGCGGGCGAGGGCGGTGAACCGCTTGATCGCCAGGTCGGCGAGCTGGTCGGAGGTCAGCTCGGGGTGGTCGGCGCGGGTCAGGCGCACCCACTCGGCGGCCTCGGGTCCGAGGCGGCGGACGGCTTCGAGGGCGAGGTGCTCCGGCGCGTACTGCGGGTCGGCCTTCATGCGCGACCAGAGCGAGCCGGGTGGTTCGGCGGTTTCGGCGAGAACGGGACGTTGCGGGGCTTCGGTCACAGATCGCTCCGAGGGGGGAAGGGAACGTTCCTGTGCCATTGTGCCGTGCGGATGCACGTGCACGCGAGACCCGATCTTCAGTTGTGCCTTCTCCGAGATCTTCTCTGCCCGAAGGTCAGTGGCGCATCACCGATTCGGTACGTTTTTCATGTGTTGACGGGCACATGCCGGTCGCACGGAATGAAACACGCGGCAGGCTTGTTCGCAGGGGTTACCGCTTTGACCCACAACAGGAGGCGTTCGACGTGCTCGACCCACACGAGCTGTACGAGCTGGCCGACGACCTGCCCGAGCTCGACGAGCCGGTCCTGGTCCAGGCGCTCACCGGGTTCGTCGACGCGGGCAGCGCGATCCAGCTGGCCCGGGAAAGTCTGCTCGACAGCCTCGAGAGCCGCGTGATCGCGACCTTCGACGTCGACCAGCTCATCGACTACCGCTCCCGCCGCCCACCCATGATCTTCGTCGAGGACCACTGGGAGAGCTACGAGGAGCCGACCTTGGCCCTTCATCTCGTACGCGACCAGTTGGGCACCGAGTTCCTCCTGCTCACCGGCCCCGAGCCCGATCTTCAGTGGGAACGCTTCATCACCGCCGTGGTGGCCCTGGCCGAGCGCTTCGGCGTCCGGGTGACGGTGGGGCTCAACGCGATCCCGATGGCCGTGCCGCACACCCGCCCCGGCAGCGTGACGGCCCACGCCACCGACAAGTCGCTGCTCGGCGACCGGGAGCCGTGGCTCCAGCGGGTGCAGGTGCCCGGCAGCGTCGGCGGGCTGCTCGAGTTCCGGCTCGGCGAGGCCGGCCACAGCGCCATGGGCTACGCCGCCCACGTGCCGCACTACCTGGCCCAGACGACGTATCCGGCCGCGGCCGAACTGCTGCTCGACTCGCTCTCCTCGGGCACCGGCCTGGCCCTGCCGACCGGCGACCTGCGCGAGGCGGCGCGGGCCGTCCGCGACGACGTCGACAAGCAGATCGCCGACGACGAGCAGGCGACCCGCCTGGTGGCCTCGCTGGAGGCGCAGTACGACGCGTTCCTGCGCGGCCGCGAGACCAGCCTGCTGGCCGACACCGACCGGCCGCTGCCTACGGCCGAGGAGCTGGGAGCGGAGCTGGAGCGCTTCCTGGCCGAGCAGGGCCGTGATCAGGACTGACCATCCAGTTCAGAACGTTCTGGATCTCCCGGTCCCAGTAGGCCCAGTCGTGATCGCCGGGAGTGAACGCCGAGTCCAGCGTCACTCCCGCGCCGGCGCACGCTTCGATGAAGTGCTGGTTCGGCTTGACCAGGTGGTCGTCGACGCCACAGCGCAGCATCAGCCTCGGCAGCTCTTTCCCGCGCGCGCCACGGACCAGACGCAGCAGGTCGTCGTCGGTCCCTTCGGCCTTGCGGCCGGCGAAGACCCGGTCCATCAGAGCGCGGATGTGCGGCCGGTGGTCGTTCTCCTGGAGGTACGCCACGTCGAGCGCCCCGGAGAGACTGGCGGCGGCCGCGAACCGTTCGGGTTGCCGTAGCGCCCATTTGAAGGCGCCGTAGCCACCCATGGACAACCCGGCGACGTACGTCTCCCGGGGTTGATCGGAGACCTTGAAGAACCGGTGGACGAGCCGCGGGAGCTCGTCGCTGAGAAAGGTCCAGAACTTCATCCCGTACGCCTCATCGGCGTAGAAACTGCGATGGACCTGCGGCATGACGACGGCGAGCCCGCGCGAGGTCGCATACCGCTCGATCGACGTGAACCGCGTCCAGGCGGTGTCGTCGTCGGTGAGCCCGTGCAGCAGGTAGAGAAGCGGCGGCGGCTCGGCGCCGTCTTCGGGCAGCACGACCGTCATGGAGGTGCTCAGCTCCAGCGCCTCGGAGGCGAAGTCAACGCGGATCAAGGCCATCAGGCGACCGTACTGCGCCTCGCGCGGGCGACTGTCCGCCGGGCGTCGCGCCAGGCGATGAAAGCCGTCCGCATCCGGGGTGAGGAGACCGCTTCGCCACGCCGCCGGGCGCCGAGTTGGCCGACCAGCCAGCCCGGGGCGTGCGCCTGCTCGATGGCCCGCGTCTTGGTGAGAAGTTCGCCCTTCTCGAGTGCGTGGCGACCTCGGGCCATGGAGGTGAGGCCGAGGTCGGCGATAGTGGGGTCCACCCACAGCCAGGGACGCCGGGCGGCCCAGGCCCAATAGCCGGTCAACTCGGCACGGGCCGCCGCCCGTATGTCCTCGGCCGAGACCTCGGGGAAGGCCTCGCGCGGCGAGCGCCCGAAGACCTCGTACCCGTGTCGGGCCAGTTCCGCCCTGGTGATCCGGGAAAGAACGCGGTGGACGAGCTGACCGTGAGTCCACGTCGGATGCGCCGTTTCGACGTCCGAGATGGTCGCGGTGTCGACGTACACGCAGCCGAGACTGAGGCCCGCGCCGCTCCCGTTGTCGAGTCGACGGTGGATCGCCGAGAGCACCGCCTGCCGATCGCCGTCGACGGGCCCGTCGACGGGCCCGTCGACGAGAGCGACCAGGTCAAGATCGCTGACGCGGGGGATGTAGTCACCGGTGGCCAACGACCCGGCCACCATCAGATCGCTGACCCATCCGAGTTCACGCAGCTCGCAGCCAAGGTCTTGAACGACAGCAGGTGAGGTCGCCATGGCGGCGATTCTAGGGCGGCCGTGGGCCGCACATCAGGGTTGGGAATGTCGTACCCGTCGATTAGAATGTATGTACGAAAGAGGCCCTCTGACCTGCTGATCTTCAGCCTGTTTCCGGGTGCTCGAGTTAGGAGATCGACGTGACCTCGTCCGTCCTCAGCGTTTCCTCGACCAACCCCGTGCCCGTCATCCCCCCGTACGCGACGATGTTGGGTTTCACCCGATATGTGACTCGCACCGGCCCGGCCAAGGCCACCTTCGTCGGCGGCCTGCGCCGCGCGCGCGAGCGCCGTTCCGGCTTCAACCCGCACGGCCAGCTCGTGAAGGCGCTCAAGGCCGACATCGCCTTCCGCACCGGCGGCAGCTACCTGTCCGGCGTGGTCGATCTGGTCAAGGAGCGGTGGAAGCCGCTGTACGAGTCGGTCAGCGCCGGCGCCAAGACCTACCTGGCCTCCTTGGGCGACCCCGAGCAGGTGGGCCTGGCACAGACCCGAGACGCCCTGGCCACCGTCGGCCCCCTGGCCGTGAAGATCAACCCCCACTTCGGCCTGCGCTACGAGGACGGCCGCCGCGAGGCCGTACGCCTCCACTTCGACGAGGACCCGCCCACTCCCGAGGCCGTGACGGCAACGTTGCACTTGATGGCCCGCCACATGAACCAGATCCTCCCGAACGCCGAGCCGGTCCTGGTCGACCTGCGCCGAGGCACCACCCACCGCATGGACCCGTCAGCCAAACCCGGCGACATCGAGGCCTGGCTGTCGGGAGAGGCAGCCGCTTTCACCGCCATGTGGGGCGCCCCTGCCTGACCGGCCCTCACCACCCAGTCCGCGGCCGCCCCGGCTCCCGACCGCCCAAGTCCGCCGGGGCGACCGCGCCACCCTCGCCCGCGCGCCGCCATCCCCGCCCGCGCGCCGCCATCCCCGCCCGCGCGCCGCCATCCCCGCCCGTACGCAGCCGCTCCCCTCCGCGCGGGCGCCAACCTGTCCCCGCGACGCCACCCTCGTCCGTGCGCTGCCACTCCGATCCGCACGGCGCCAACCTGTCCCCGCGACGCCACCCCGCCTGTGCGCCGCCACTCCCATCCGCACGGCGCCAACCTGCCCCCGCGACGCCACCCCCGCCCGCGCGCTACCACCCTCGTCCGTGCGCCGTCACCCTCGCCCGTGCGCTGCCGCTCCCATCCGCACGGCGCCAACCTGCCCCCGCGACGCCGCCCCCGCCCGCACGCCGCCGCCCTCGCCCGCGCGCTGCCACCCCCATCCGCACGGCGCCAACCTGCCCCCGCGACGCCACCCCCGCCCGCGCGCCGCCACCCTCGCCCGCGCGCTGCCACCCCCATCCGCACGGCGCCAACCTGCCCCCGCGACGCCACCCCCGCCCGTACGCCGCCAACCTGCCCGCGCGCCGTCGCCCCCATCCCCGTTCGCGTGCCGCCGTCCTCGTTGCCGGCCGCCTTTTCCCGGCGGGCCGCCCTCGACCGCGCACGGACGGCGGAATTTCGGGGTTTCGGTTGCGGAATGTCTTAGGTGCAGAACGGTTGCGACGATGCTCTCGGTGTACAGCACGGCAGAGGCGCGTCGGGGGGCGTTCGTCATGGGGGCATTCGGTCGAGTATTGGGCCTGGCGATGGCGGGCGTGGCGGCGGGCACGCTCGCGCAGCCGGTGGTGGCACGGGCGGACGCCAGCACCGCTCACGGCGGCACCGCTCACGGCGTCGGCGTCGGCGGCACCGCTCACGGCGTAGGCGTCGGTGGCACCGCTCACGGCGTCGGCGGCGCCGTGAGCCTGCCGAGTCTGGTCGCTTATGTGCGCGGCGGGGACATCTACGTCAGCAAGGGCGGCTCGGAGAAGCGGCTCACCGTCGGCGGGGATCAAGCGCGGCCCCGGTGGTCGCCGGATGGGAAGCAGATCGCCTATCTGAAGGGTGGGCTTCTGTGGGTCATGCGGGAGGACGGGAGCGGGCAGCGCCGGCTGACCACCCGGCCGGCCGCGGGGCCCTCGTGGTCGCCGGACAGCAAGTGGATCGCGTTCGCTTCCCTGTCCTGTTCCGGTGGGCCCGGGGTTTACCGGATTGCGGTTAAAGGCAAGGCGCAACCCGAAGTTCTGTTTCCGCGGGACTGTCGCGGGGAGGATCTGCCGGCCGAGCCGGCGCCGGTGACGTCGCGGGCCGGGTCGCTCAGTGAGCGGCTGGCCGGGGACGACGCAGTGGCCTGGTCGCCGGACGGGAAGCAGGTGGCGTTCCGGGGCGGCAACTGCGAGTCGGTCTACGACGCCTGCCTGAGTGTGGGAACCGTGGCCACCGGCGGCGAGCAGACCGTGGCGGCGTACGGGGGCGGGTCGCTGCAGAACCGGGGTTTCGCGGTCGTGCCCAGCTGGCGGCAGGACGGCCGGAAGCTGTCCTGGACCGCCTACCAGGAGGGCGAGACAGCGGCCCAAAGCGAGCCGGTACACCTCGTCGAGTACGACACCACCACGCGGGCCAAGCGGACCGTCGGCGGCGCCGGTGATCGCGAGATGGCGTACGTCGACAAGGCCCGCGCCGTCGCCACCGGCCAGAACGCGGGCGGCTCCTGGGTGATGGTCGTCGGCTTGGCCGACGGCACGCGCAAGCCGTTCCGCTCGGGCTCGCAACCGAGCGTGCAGCCAGTGCGCTGAACCCCGCGTGACGAGGTCAGTGGGGCTAAGCAGGTTGGCGGATGGTGCCGATGAGGGTGTCGACCGGTGGCGACGAGGTTGCTGCCGGCCGGCTCTCTGATGGAGGAGTTTCATGAGCGTCTCCGGTCTGGGTACCGCACGGACCCCTCACCCGCCGGTCACCCCTGTGCACCGGGCCTCCCGGGCGGAGAAGCCCGCAGCGCCGAAAAGCGACTTCGACGCGCTGACCGGCGGCGACCGGGAGCTGATCTTCCAGGTGACGGGACAGCGGGTGGGACTGGGGTTCGACCCCGCCAAGGAGCACCCGACGGCCTTCGCGGCGATCATCGCGGCCGAGCGGGCGGCGGGGCGGCTCGCGCCCGGCCAGGAGGCGTCGGCCCTCTACGTCAAGGACCTCAACCGGCGGTACGAGCGGACGGGCGGCCCCAATCCGGTGGCACCGTACATGGACAAAGCTCTGGCCTACCTCTCCCAGACGACGGCCGCCCGCCGGATCGACGTCAGCGCCTGAAAAACTGAGGCGGTGCAGGAACACCCACCCATCCGGACCTTTCATCCGCGCCGCGGCCGCATGAGCGCGCGGCACGCCGACGCCCACGCCGAACTGTGGCCGCGCATCGGTCTGACCGTCGAGGACGGCGACCGCACGCCGCTGAACCTGCCCGAGCTTTTCGGCACGGACGCGCCGGTGGTGCTGGAGATCGGCTTCGGCATGGGCGACACCACGGCCGCGATGGCGAAGGCCGACCCGGACCGGAGCTACCTCGGCATCGAGGTGCACACGCCGGGCATCGGGAACCTCCTCGCCCTGGCCGGGGAGATCGGCCTGACCAATCTGCGGGTGGCCCGCGGCGACGCCATGGAGCTCGTCCACCGGCTCGAACCGGGATCGCTCGCGGCCGTACACATCTTCTTCCCGGACCCGTGGCCCAAGGCCAGACATCACAAGCGCCGTCTCGTACGCCCGGACAATGTGGCCCTGCTGCGGGAACGGCTGCGCCCGGGCGGGGTGCTGCACTGCGCGACCGACTGGCCGCACTACGCCGAGACGATGGCGGAGACGCTCGACGCTGATCCGGGCCTGGAACGGCTCGACACCGACCGGGGCGACCGGCCCGAGACGAAGTTCGAGCGGCGCGGAACCCTGGCGGGCCGGCCGATCGCCGACCTGCGCTATCGCCGCCGCGCCTGACCGGGTGGGCGCGGAGACCGTACAACCGAATTTGCGGCTTTTTGGTTATTGACACCTTATAGGGTGAAGGGAACGGAGGCGGGCCGGAAGGTAGGCGATGCGGCGAGACGACCCTGGCCTGAGCGGCGGAGAGACGGCGCCTGAGCCGACCGCCGGGGCCGGGGGTGGACTGCCGTGGCGACCCGAGGGCCTCCTGCAGCAGGTGGCCGAGTTGCATCGCGGCGTGCTGACCAGCGGGGCCGCCGATCAACTGGCGGCGCTGGTGGCACGGGCCGCGCACGCACCGGTCGGGCTCATCCATTTCGTTCAGGGCGGCAAGCTTCGGCTGTACGGCGGTTACGGGCTCCGGATTCCGTGGGAGGACGTGGCCGACACGCCCCTCGAGGACTCGCTGGCCGGTCTCGTGGTCAGCGGCGACGCCCCACTGGTGATCGACGACGTGCGGGCCGACGATCGCGTGCCCGCGAACAGCCTGGAGTCGAGCGGCGCCTATCTGGGGCACCCCATCCGCGATCAGACCGGCGCCGTGCTCGGCATCTGCTGCGCAGTCGACGACGAGCCCCGGCAGTGGTCGTCCGCCGACATCGCCTCGGTGGCCGAGGCCGCGCAGGTCAGCACCCTGCTGATCACCGAACAGCTCAACCGGTACGAGATCGACCGGCAGCGCCGTTTCCTCGACGCCGTCCTCGACAGCCTGCACGACGGGGTCACCGCGTGCGACGAGCGGGGGCGCATCGTTTTCGTCAACGAGCGGATGCGCAAGCTGTGGGGCGACAGCGGGCTGTCCGACGAGACGCTCGACCAGCTGACGGACGCCGACGGCAAGCCGATCCGGCGGGCCGACCTGGGCCTGTTCCGGGCTTTGCGCGGCGACCACGTGGCCGACGCCGAGGTGGTGCTGCACGGGCAGCATGGGCGCTCGCGGCACTACCTGGTCGACGCCCACCCGATCGTCGGGCCGGACGGAAGCACCGTGGGCGCGGTCCAGGCCGTACAGGACGTGACCCGGCGGCGCCGGGTGGAACGGTTCCGCACGTGCGAGCTGGCCGTGATCACGGCGCTGGCCGAGGCGCCCAGCATCGAGGCGGCCGGTCCGCGCGTGCTCGAGTCGGTGGTGAGCACCCTCGACTGGGTGCACGCCGAGCTCTGGCTGGTCGACAAGGCGGCCGCGGTCGTACGCTCGGCGGCCCGCTGGAGCGCGCCGGGCTGGCAGGAGGACATCGAGACGCCGGTCGACCTCTCTTATGGCACCGGGCTGGCCGGGCGGTCGTGGCAGGTCGGCAAGCCGCTGTGGATCCGCGACGTGGGCCAGCCGCAGAGCCTGATCTCGGAGGAGACGGCGGCGACGTCGCGACTGCACACGGCGCTGGCCATCCCCGTACGAGAAGGATTTGAGACCCTCGGCGTGCTCACCGTCTTCGCCGACACGGTCGAGGACCCGGAGGACGAGCTCCTGGCCCTGATGTCGGGCATCGCCGCCCACATCGGCCAGTTCGTGGAGAAGAGGCTTGTCGAGGATCTCCAAAGACAATTGATCCGTACGAAGAACGAGTACCTGGCGCTCGTCGGCCACGAGCTTCGCACGCCGCTGACGTCGATCAGCGCCTACACGGAGCTGCTGCGCGAGGCGGACGAGAAGTCGCTGGTGGCGGACGGGCCCCGCCTGCTGGAAGTGATCGAGCGGAACACGAACTCGCTGCGCGACATCATCAACGAGCTGATGGAGCTGAACGCGCTCGACACCGGCCACGCCGACGTGCAGCTGATGCCGATGGACCTGGCCGAGGTGGTGCGCGACTCGGTGGCCAAGGCGCGGGCCGCTGTCGACGGGGCGCCGCTGGTGATCGAGGACGAGCTTCCGGACCAGCTGATGCTGCCGGGCGACCGCAAACGCCTTCGTCAGGTGGTGGACAACCTGCTCGGCAACGCGGTGAAGTACAGCCCGGACGGTGGGCACATCGGCGTGACGCTGCGGGCGACCGGGCACGCGGCCGAGCTGGCCGTCTCGGACGCCGGCCTGGGCGTCTCGGACGACGAGCGGGACAAGATGTTCACCGGGCTGTACCGCACGGCGCGCACGCGCGACCGGGCGATCCCGGGCACGGGCCTGGGGCTGACGCTGAGCCGCGCCGTGGTGAGCAAGCATCACGGCAGCATCGAGCTCGTCGACCACGACGGGCCGGGCTCGACGGTCCTGGTGCGGCTGCCGCTCGTCGCCCGCTGACCTTCTTAATCGGGCGGCTCCTGCTGCGCGTTGGCCTTCGTCTCGTTGACGCCCACGTTGGTGCTGCCGTCGGCCGGTGTCGTGTCGGTCGGTGGCTTGTCGGTGGTGAACTCGCCGGTCTCCTCCACGCCCGTGACGTGCTGATCCGTGCTGGCTCCACCTGCTGTCTTCTCGTCGCTCATGCATGGGCTATACCCGCGTTTCGCTCGGACCATCCTCGCTGAGGGCATTGACTATACCTTCGCAGCCGATATATTTCGAGACGTGGAAACACCGCTACGGGAACCGACTTTCCTGATCCTGACCGCGCTCGCCGGCGAGCCCCTGCATGGCTACGGGCTTATCACCGAGGTGAGCCGGCTGTCCGACGGGCGGGTGACGCTGCGGCCGGGCACGCTTTACGGCGCGCTCGACCGGCTCGTCGACGCCGGCCTGGTCGAGGTCGACCACGAGGAGGTGGTCGACAGCCGGCTGCGCCGGTATTACCGGTTGTCGGAGCAGGGCGGCGAGACCCTCGTGGAAGAGACCGAACGCATGCGCCGCAACGTCGAGGCGGCCACCGAACGCCTCCGCAAGATCCCCCGGCTCAACGAAGGATGGGCATGAGCACCTTGGAACGCCGCTATCAGCTCCTGGTCCGGCTCTTCTACCCGGCCGCCTACCGGCACGAGCGCGAATCCGAGATCGTCAGCACCTATCTCGAGCTCGCGCCGCCCGGCAGGCGACGACCATCCTCACGCGACATCGCCGACCTGGCCGCCGGCGGAGCCCGCCAGCATCTGCGGGCCACCGACGTCACCGAGCTGCGTCCCGGCCTGCGCCTTGCCGGGCTGCTCGCCATGGCGACGGCCACGGCCCTGGCCGCGATCTGGGCGGTCGTCGAGTCCGCTCCGCTCCCGCCGGAGATCCCCTCGCGGGCGGTTCCGCAGCTAGGGCCGATCACGTCGCTCGGGGCCGTCGTGTGGGCGCTGTGGTTGCTGGCGGCCTTCGCGTTCGCCGTGCGTCCTCAGTGGTCGCGAGCGGTGATCGGGGTGGCGCTGCTGGCGACCGTGGCCGCGGTGCCGCTCTCCGCCGTGACCGAGGTCCACCGGCCGCCACTCCACATGCTGCTACCGCAGTTCGCGCTCGGGGTGTTGGCGCTCGGCGCCGGTCACCTTCCCCTTATCGAGAGACTGCTGCCCCTCGCGGCCGGCGCGGCGGCGGCCGCGATCGTCCGGCCCGGAATCGAGTACACCATGATCTATTTCGATTCCGAGATCGGCTACATGATGACGGCGGTCGGTCTCATCCTGCTGGCCGTGTCGCTCGCGATCGCGGTAGGCCTCGGCGTGATGGGGCAGGGCCGCGGCGGCTGGGCCCTACTGATCCTGCTGGGGCCGATCGGCCTCATCACGGTGCAAGAGCTGACGCGGGCGATCTCTGGAGAGCCGAACAGCACGTATTCCGCAATGGCCGCGACTGCCGTCCTGGTCGGGGTCAGCTCAGTCGCCCTGCTGCTCTTGGCGGTCGGGCTTCACCGGCGCCTGGCCGTCCACGAGCGCTGCGAGTCATGCGGCGGCCCGGTCCGGAGTGTGCGGCGCTACGACCGGAGCCGCACCTAGACGGAGGCGCAGGACTCGGTTGGAGCGGTCAACGCCTCGACCAGACGGGTGGCGGAGGTGGTGTGCTTGGCGTACGCGTTCGGGAAGGCCGAGATCTGTACGGCCTGGGCGGCGTCGGTGAGGCGCATCGTCTGCCAGCCGTCGATGGTGAGCAGCTTGTCGTAGAACTTTCGGGTCTGGTAGCCCGGGTCGGACAGCTGCTTGGGGGTTCCCCAGCCCTGGCTGGGGCGCTGCTGGAACAGGCCGATGGAGTCACGGTCGCCGCCGCGCAGGTTGCGCAGGCCGGACTCCTGCAGGGCGGTGGCGACCGCGATCACCAGGCCGCGGTTCGGCACTCGGCGCTCGTTGCCGATGGTGACGATGAGACGGGCGTTGGCGACCTGCTCGTCGTTCCACTTGGTCAAGGTCACTGTGGACGCCGAGGCCGCGGGGCTCGGCGTGCAGGCGGCGTTGGCACGCAGCAGAGGACTGATGATGAAGCCGGCCAGCACAGCAACGGCGATCACGAAAAGCGGGCGCACGACGGCGAAGAGTACAGGTTGTCGATCTCATAGATCGAGGGGCATGACCGGTCTCCCGATCATGCCCCTCGGGCTCAGCTCGCTGGGGTCAGCGGGTGGGGTGGACTACCGCGGCGGCGCCGCCTCCTCGGCGGGTGGGTTCGGCCGATGCTATGAAGCTGCCTCGGGGGGTCAGCTCGATGGCGGTGGCCGCGCCCAGCTCGGGGACGTCGGGGCCGAAGGTGTGGCCCAGCGCGGTGAGCGCGGGGCCGTAAGTGGTGTGGAAGGCGGGCTCGGCCTGGATGCCCGCCGAGTTGCGCTGGGAAGCGCGGGGAGCGGCCATCGCGGAAGGGAGGGACTGGCCCAGGACCAGGCGGTTGACCAAGACCTGGAGGACGGTGGTGATGATGGTGGCTCCGCCGGGTGAGCCGAGGGCCAGGAACGGCTTGCCGTCCTTCAGGACGATTGTCGGCGACATCGAGCTGCGGGGGCGCTTGTTGGGGCCGGGCAGGTTCGGGTCGGCGGCGGGGGCCTGGGTGTTGGTGAAGTTGAAGTCGGTCAGCTCGTTGTTCAGCAGGAAGCCCCGGCCGGGGACGACCATCGCGTTGCCGCCGGTCTGCTCGATCGTGAAGGTGTACTCGACGACGTTGCCCCACTTGTCGGCGACCGTCAGGTTCGTGGTGCTCATGCCCTGCTCGGTGGGGCCGCCAACGGTGGCCGGGGTGCAGCCGGAAGCGGTGATGTCGCCGGGCGGGACGGGCTTGGTCAGGGCGCGGGCCGGGTTGATCTGGCAGGCGCGCTGGGCGGCCCAGCGGTCGGATACCAGCTTGTTCAGGACTGGTTGGGGGGTGTTCGCGCCTACGTAGCGGTTGCGGTCGGCGAACGACAGGGCCGACGCCTCCAGGTAGTAGTGCAAGGCGTTCTGCGGGGTGACCTTCTTGTTCTCCAGGATGTTCAGGGCCTCACTGACCGCCACGCCGCCGCTGGACGGGGTCGACATGCCGTAGACGGTCAGGCCGCGGAAGTCCGAGCGGGTCGGGGCGGGCGTGCGCACCCGATAGTTGCGCAGGTCGGCCGTGGTGAGCGTGCCGGGGCGGATCGGGTAGGCCCACGAGCCGATCGGGGTCGTGGCGACCGGGGGATTCTGCACGGTGCGGACGATGTCGGCGCCGACCGGGCCGTTGTAGAGGACGCCGGTGCCCTTGCGGGCGATCAGGCGGTACGTGTCGGCCAGGTCCGGGTTGCGCAGCGTGGAACCGACGGCCGGAGGAGCGCCGCCGGGCAGGTAGATGGCGCTGGTCGCGGGGAACTGGCCGAAGGCGGCCGCGTTGTCGGCCACCTGCTGGCGGAAGGTCGCGTCGACGGTGAACCCGCGGTCGGCGACCTTCGCGGCCGGCTGGAGAAGGCTGGCCAGCGAACGGGTGCCCCACTTGCGGGCGGCTGTCTCCCAGGTGGCGAGTGTGCCGGGCGTACCGACGGAAAGGCCTGAGACTCGCGCCTCGGGGAAGTCGAAGGGCAGGCCGTCGGCCGGGTCGATGAAGTGGGTCTCCTTCATCGTGGCCGGGCCCGACTCGCGGCCGTCGATGGTGGAGACCGCACGTTTGCGGGCGTCGTAGTAGACGAAGAAGCCGCCACCACCGATGCCGGCCGAGAACGGCTCGGTCACGCCGAGCGTCGCGGCGGCGGCCAAGGCGGCGTCGACGGCGTTGCCGCCACGGCGCAGCACGTCGATGCCGACGGCGGTCGCGGTCGGGTCGACGGTGGCGACGGCGCCGCCGTAACCGGTGGCTGTGGGCCCGAGAGCCGGGGTGCCGGCCAAAGCTGGGGCGGCGGCCAGACCTGGGGCGGCGGCCAAAGCTGGGGCGGCGGCCAGGGCCGGTGTCGGTGCGGCGAGCGCCGTCGCCGACAGAGTAAGTGCAGCTAGTACCGGCAAGATCCGCATCGATCCTCCGAAGTAGGCAGAGCTGACGGTCTATCCCTGCCTACCAGACTCGCCGCCGATGCGCCCGCTCGGACGGAGAACATCGCCACAACGTGCCACTGCGCCGCCCCGAGCCACGCCACGCCACGCCACGCCACGCCACGCCACGCCACGCCACGCCACGCCACGCCACGCCACGCCACGCCACGCCACGCCACGCCGACGACTATGTCGTGGGTGGGGGTTCTAGTGGGAGTGGGCGGCCCACGTCTCGAACATCGCGGCGTAGGCGCCGCCGGCGGCTACCAGTTCGGTGTGGGAGCCGGACTCGATGATGCGGTGGTCGTCCACCACGATGATGCGGTCGGCGCGCATCGCCGTGGACAGGCGGTGGGCGACCAGGATCGCCGTTCGGCCCTCCAGCAACGCGTCTAGGGCGGCCTCTACGCGCAGCTCCGAGCGCAGGTCCAGGCTCGACGTCGCCTCGTCCAGAACCACCACGCGCGGGGACGCCAGGAAAGCGCGGGCCAGGGCCAGCAACTGGCGCTCGCCCGACGAGACGGACTGACCGCGCTCGTGCAACGGGGTGTCCAGGCCCTCGGGGGAACGCTCGACCAGGTCGCGCAGGCCCACCGCGTCCACGGCGGCCCACACTTCCTCGTCGGTTGCTGACGGGTGGGCGAAGGCGATGTTGTCGCGGAGCGTGCCGGCGAACAGGAACGGCTCCTGCGGGACGACGCCGATCTGGCGGCGCAACGACTCCAAGGTCACGTCGCGCAGATCGTACCCATCAATCGTGATTTTGCCTGAAGAAGGGTCGTAGAAGCGGGTCACCAGCTTGGCCAAGGTGGACTTGCCGGCGCCGGTCGGTCCCACGCAGGCGATCGTCTCGCCGGGGGCTATCCGCAGGTCGACGCCCTCCAGCACCGGGCGGTCGGGCAGGTAGCCGAACGTCACGCCGTCGAAGACGATCTCGCCCTCGACCGGGGGGAGGGTTTGCGTGCCGGGGACCACCGAGGGCTCGGACGAGAGCAGGCCGCGGATCTTGCCGATGGCCGCCTTGCCCTGCTGGTACTGGGTGTAGAGCTGGACCAGCTGCTGCACCGGCTGGAAGAACGAGTTGATGTAGAGGACGAACGCGGTCAACTCCCCTACCGTCAGCTCGCCGCGCAGCACCATCCGGCCGCCGAGCAGCAGCATCACCGCCATCGCGATCAGGCCGATCACCGACGTGCCGGGACCGTAGATGGCGTTGATCCGGCCCGTCCAGTCGTTCGCGTCGCGGTAGGAACCGACCACCTCGCGGTGGGCGACGACGTTGCGCTCCTGGCGGTTGTGGGCGGTGACCACGCGGACGCCGTTCAGTGACTCGGCCAGGTCGGCGAACATGGCGGCGATGGTGTCGCGCTGGCGGTTGTAGCCGCGGTCGGCCGCGTGCCGGAACCACAGCGAGGCGATCGTCAGCGGCGGCACGACCAGCACCAACGTGATGATCGCGAGTTCGGCGTTGTAGTGGAACAGCACGCCGGTCACCACGACCATGGTCAGGCCCTGGATGAGGAACTGGGCGAAGCCGTCCTGGAGCAGGCTCTGCAACGACTCCACGTCGGAGGTCATCCGGGTCATGGTGACGCCGGCCTTCTCCCGCGTGTAGTAGTCGAGCGACATGCGCTGCAGGTGGGCGAAGATGCGGATCCGCAGGTCGCGGGTGGCGGCCGCGGCGAGCAGGCCGCTCTTGCGCATGCGGACCGCGGTGGCCAGGCCGGTGAGCAGGATGGCGGCGACGAAGCAGGCGGTCGCGATGACCAGCACCCGGACGTTGCGGTCGGTGATGCCGTGGTCGATGCCGACCTGCACCAGGTAGGGGCCGGCCTGCAACAGCAGCGTCTCGACGAGGATGGCCAGGGACGCGGCGAGCAGCAGGCCCGGGCGGCCGATCAGGAGCCGGCCGATCGAGATGCGGGCGCCCCGGTCGCGCTTCGGGTCGTAGCGGACGCCGGGGTCGCCGTGCTCGGGCTCGCGTGACTCGAGCTTGGCCACGCCCTCGGCCAGGTCGTCGGGGATGCCGGCGAACGGCAGGCCGTTGCCTTTTCGGCCGGCCGCGCCCATGGTCGGGCGGCCACCGACGTTGAAGCCCCCGAAGCCGCCACCGAACATGCTCATGCCGTCACCTGCGCCGCTAGGACTTCCGCATACCGCGGCTCGCCGGCCAGCAGCGACTCGTGGGTGCCGTCGGCGATCACGCGGCCGCCGGCCATCAGGACCACGCGCTCGGCCAGGCTGATCGTGGAGAGGCGGTGCGCGACGATCAACGTTGTGCGGCCACGCATCTTGTCGCGCAGCGACGAGTGGATCATCTGCTCGACCGTCACGTCGATGGCGCTGGTGGCGTCGTCGAGCACCAGGATCGGCGGGTTGACCAGCAGCGCCCGCGCGATCGCGACCCGCTGCCGCTGACCGCCGGAGAGCGTGTAGCCGCGTTCACCGACCACAGTGTCGTACCCCTCCGGTAGGTTCCGGACGAACTCGTCGGCGCCGGCCGCCACGGCCGCGGCGACGACCTCGTCCCGGGAGGCGTGCGGTTTGCCGTACGCGATGTTGTCGTTGATCGAGAGGGAGAACAGGAACGGCTCGTCGGGCACGATGCCCACCTGCTCGCGCAGTGACGCGAGGCTCAGATCACGCACGTCGTGCCCGTCGATGGTCACCCGGCCCGACGTCACGTCGTAGAACCGCGCGGCCAGCCGCCCGAGGGTCGACTTCCCGCTTCCCGTCCCGCCGACCACCGCCACGGTCTCCCCCGGCCTGATGCGCAGGTTCAGACCGTCAAGAGCGACGGTCCCATTGGGGTACGCGAAGACGACGTCCTCGAACGCAAGCTCACCGCGCAAGGGCACGACGACCGGCTCGGGTCCGTCGACGACGTCCGACGGCGTATCGAGGATCTCGTAGATACGGCGGGCCGACGCCGACGCCCGCTGACCCATCATGATCATCATGCCGAGCATCCGGAACGGCGGCTGGAGCATCAGGATGTACGAGTTGAAGGCGACGATCGTGCCCACCGTGGTGTGCCCGTCGATCACCATGAGCCCGCCGACCAGCAACACCAGGGCCAGCCCGAGCCGGGGCAGGTTGTCCAGCAGCGGATTCCAGCGGCTGCGGATCCGCGCGTCCTGGCGATAGGCCCAGCGGATCCGGTCGGCGCTCTCGGCCAGCGACCGCAGCTGGCGCCCCTCCGCCGCGAAGGCCTTCACGATGCGTACACCCTGAATGTTCTCGTCGACGACGGTGGCCAGCTGGGCCAGGCGGGCCTGGATCAGCCACGACACCGGGAAGATCGCCTTGCGCATGCTGACGCCGAGAACACCGATGATCGGCATGGTCACCATGGCGACGATGGCCAGTGGCACGTTGATCGAGAGCATGAGCCCGAAGGCGACGACCGCGATCAGGCACTGCACGAGGATCGAGGGGCCGAACGACAGGTACATCTGCACGGCGCGGATGTCGGAACCGGAGCGCGACATCAGCTCGCCGGTCTGCACCCGGTCGTAGAAGCCGAACGGCATCCGCACCAGATGCGAGTAGACGATGTTGCGCAGGTCGTACTCCATCTCGTACGCGGTGCGCAGCAGATAGAGCCGGGCCAGATAGTTGATCAGACCTTGGACCAGGGCCAGTCCGACGATCCACCAGACGTACGTGGTCAGGTCGCCGGTGCGGTCGACCACCGCGTCGTCGATGCCGATGCGCACCAGGTTGGGGATCTGCACCTGCACGATCAGCCCGGCGAAGGACAGCGTGAGCGAGGTGATCAGCAGGGTCTTGTGGGCCTTGACCAGCGGCAGCGCCCGGCGCAGCCAGGTCTTGCGAACATCCGGATCGATGGACGCCCGGGGCGCGCGACGACTCAACGGCGCCTCCAATCTAGTTAGCCTGGCTAACGATACTCGCGACCGGCCCGGTCGTGCGGGTGACCCGCGGCACCACGACGACGGCGAGCGCCCCGAGCGCCTGGCAGACCGCGATCCCGGCCAGCAGAGCGACGATTCCGGCGGGCGCGGCGAACCCGGCTATCGCGGCGCCGGTGGCGGCCGCGGTGACCTTGACCCCGGCGCCGAGGGTGAAGATCTGGGTGCGGATCTCCGGCGGCGACTCCTGGTCCCGTACGGCGAAGACCGCCACCGAGACCGGGACCCCGAGCGCACCGGCGACGGCGAAGAGCGGCAGCCCGGCCCAGCCGGCGGGCACCACGAGGAGAACAAGGAACGGAACCACGGTGGCGGCCAGCGACACGGCGACCACCCACTCGGGCGGCCGGCGCCGGATCGGCCACCTGGTGAGCAGCAGCGAGGTGAGCAGCCCACCGGCGGCACCCGCCGACAGCACGAGCCCGGTCAGCTCGTGCCGCCCCGCCTCGTCGGCGAGCAGCGCCGCGACCAGCGGCAGGGCGCCGAACCCGAGCATGCTGAAGATCGTCCCGAGGGTGACCGCGCCGAGCCGGGGCCGCCGCACCATCACCGTGAGGCCGGCCAGCGGCGACCGGATCCGCCTCGGGCCCGGGCTGCCGTCCGCACGCGGCAGCGGGAGGGAGGCGACCAGGATGGCGCCGGCCACGACCAGGGCGACCAGGCCGACGACCGACCAGGAGGCGCCGGCCAGGTCGGCGAGGACGGCGGCCAGGGCCGGGCCGGCAATTCCGGCGACGCTGTACGACATCACGTCGAACCCGAACGCCCGCTCCAACCGGCCCGGAACGAGATCGGGGAGCAGGCTGCTCAGGCCGCCGATCAGCAGCGGAGCACAGCATCCGGCGAAGATCAGGAGCGAGACGGCGGCCGCGGTGGCGCGGCCGATCATTTCGGCACCGGTGAGCAGCGCTCCGCCGTACCCCAGGAAAGCCAGAAAATAGAGAAGCCGCCGCCCGCGCACGGCGTCGGCGAGGGCGCCCGTGATCGGCGCCGCCACGACGTGCGGCACCATCAGCGCCGCGATCAACAGCCCGCCGAGCGCCTCGTCACCCGTGCGATCGAGCGCGAGCAGGAGGATCGCCACCCGGGCGCCCTCGTCGGCGAGGCGGGCGCACACGGCAGCCCCGACATAGCGGGTCAAGGTCATCGCGGCATTCTGTACCCCGCTGAGCCGCCGCTGAACGAAAGCGGCGGTTTCAGCCGACGCCGAACGGCTGCGGCTCCACCGACGGGCACGTCGTGCCGGGGACCGGCAGGGTCAGGCCGGTCAGGTACTTGTCGACCGTGCCGGCCACGCACGGGCTCCGGTTGTAGATGACGTGGCCCCACCCGTCATACGTGAGCAGGGCCGCCTTCGGGCCCAACTGCCCCGCCACCCGCCGCGCCCAGGGATAGGCCGTGGCCGGGTCGTGGCGGGAATTGACCAACAGGGTCGGAATCGTGGCCGGCGGAGGCCCGGAAGCGCTCTGCGGATTGTCCGGCGGCGACGGCCAGCCCAGGCAACCCGTCAGCGCCGACAGCGCCAACGGTGACACCAGCATGTGCGGCGAGCGCGTGGCCAGCGCCTGAAGGCGCCGCCGCAGATCGGGGAAGCCGGTCACCGGCAGGTGCCAGTCCTCGCAGATCACGGCCGGAAAACTGTGGTCGGTCAGATCGACCGGCGGGGCCGGGGCCCGGCGGCCGGTCGGCTTGGCGGCCAGGGCGTCGCGCAGGTAGTACGCGAACGAATACCACTGGGGCTCGTAGAAGGCCGCGAACGCGGCGCCGATCAACTCGGCCAGTGTGAGCGGACGGGGTGGGTCGTACGGATTACGCAGGGTGCCGGCCCGGGCCCGCGCGACCGCGTCCGACCAGACCTTCTCGACGTTCTGGCCCCGCAGGATGCACTGGGTGTCGCGGGCGCACCAGGCGATGAACTGGTGGAACGCGTCCTCGGCGGCGTCCGTCTCCTCGGTCAGGAAGCGATTCAGGTCGGCGCCGTGGTCCATCACGCTGTCCAGCACCAGGGCCCGCAGCCGGGACGGGTAGAACTGGGCGTACTGCTGGCCCATCAGGGTGCCGTAGGACGCACCGTAAAAGCTGATCTTCTGTTCACCCAGGGCGGCGCGGACGGCGTCCATGTCGCGGACCACGCTCGCCGTGTCGACGTGGGGGAAGACCGGGCCGGTGCGGCCGGCGCAGTCGGCGGCCAGCTTGCGGTTGTACGCCATGGTGGCGTCGTACGCCTTCTGGGAGTTGATCAAGGGGTCGGGCTGGGCGTCGACCAGGTCGCGGGAGCAGAGCACCGGGGTGCTCCGGCCGACGCCCCGCGGGTCCATGCCGACGATGTCGAAGCGGGCCCTCAGATCCTCGCCGAAGAACGTGGTGGCGCTCAACGTGAAGTCGACCGCCGAGCCGCCGGGGCCGCCCGGGTTGACCAGCAGCGCGCCGACGCGGCGGGCCGGGTCGGCGGCCTTGCGGCGGGCGATCGTCAGCATCGCGGTCGGGCCGGCCGGGTTCGCCCAGTTGGCGGGGACCCGCATGGTTCCGCATTGGACCGCCTCGTTCTCGGGGCAGGTCTTCCACGTGATGACGAAGGCGGCCGCCGCGGCCCGGGTGGGCGTCACCCCGTACGTCAGCAGGGTGATGACCGTGAGAATCGCGGCCCGGAAGGGTCGCGCCGTAGCTCGCACCGCGCTGCATCTCCGCCCTGCACGGCCGTCGCACCGCGCGGCCCCATCTTCGGACGAACCCGGATCGCGAGTCTGGCGAATGGGTGAAGTTCGCCGGGGCGTGGCACCGTTGGGCCATGAATCGCACCCGTCTCGCCTTCGCCGCCGCCGGAACAGCGTTGCTCGTGGGATGTTCGGAAGCGGAGAGCACGCCCAAGGGACAGGCCACCTATGCCCCCGCACCCTCGGCGTCTGCCTCGGAGACGGCCACCGGGCTCAGGCTGGGGCAGGCGCAGACCATCGCCACCGGCATCGAGGTGCCCTGGGGCCTCGCCTTCCTCCCCGACGGAAGCGCCCTGGTCAGCGAGCGGGAGAGCGGCGACATCCTGCGGATCCCGGCCGGCGGTGGCGATCCCACGACGGCCTATCACGTCGACGGTGTGTCGGCTCAGGGCGAGGGCGGCCTGCTCGGCATCGCCGTCGACCCCGACTATGAGCAGAACAAATTTGTGTACGCCTACTTCACCGCCGCCGACGACAACCGGATCGTGCGGTTCGACGCCGAGAAGAAGACCAAGGTCATCCTGGACGGGATCGACAAGGCGGGCGTGCACAACGGAGGCCGGCTGGCGTTCGGGCCCGACGGCTTCCTCTACGTGGGGACGGGTGACGCCGGCGACGGTGGCGCCTCGCAGGACCGGGACGACCTGAACGGCAAGATCCTGCGGATCACCCGGGACGGCGCGGCCGCGCCCGGCAACCCCACCGCGGGCTCGCGGGTGTGGTCGATGGGCCACCGCAACGTGCAGGGCCTGGCCTGGGGCGCGGACGGGAAGATGTACGGCGTCGAGTTCGGCCAGAACACGTGGGACGAGGTCAACGTGATCGAGCCGGGCAAGAACTACGGATGGCCCGGGGCCGAGGGCAAGGCCGGCGACGGCCGGTACGTGGATCCGATCGTGCAGTGGTCGACCGACGAGGCCTCACCCTCGGGCGCCGCGGTCGCCGGTGACGACCTTTACGTGGCCGGTCTGCGCGGCGAGCGGCTGTGGGTGGTTCCGCTGAACGGCGGCGAGCCGAGGGCCGAGTTCACCGGCACGTACGGGCGGCTGCGGACGGTGGTCACCGCGCCCGACGGCGCGCTCTGGCTCACCACCTCGAACAGAGACGGCCGCGGGGATCCGCAGGACGGCGATGACCGGATCCTGCGGTTCCCCGCGGCCTGAAGCTATTTCCTGCTGGGTGGTAGTTCCGGAAGGGCCGAGATCGCGGCGGCGTACACCGCGATCTGGCGGCCGTTGGGGACCACGCCGACGGCGCGGAGCTGGTCGTGGATGGCCTGCGCGACCGAGTCCTCGGCCCGGCCTCGGTGGGTCTGCATGACCTTGTTGACCACGTAGTCGACTCTGACCTGTTGTTGCCACCCGGCGGATCGTGACCCGCCGCCGGTGGCGTAGCTGATGGGGGCGACGCGTTCCATGCCCTGTCTATCGGACGCCGGGCGCCACCTTGCGAAAGTATGGGGCGGTGCAACCTGAGCGCACCCAGGTCACACCGCCCCGACAATCATTCGCCCTCGCCCTCGCCCTCGTCCTCGGGCTTGGCCTTGGGCGGCTCGGGCGGGCTGAGCCGCAGCCAGAGCAGGAACAGCAGGCCCAGGGCCAGCATCGCCAGGCCCATCCACAGGTTGATCCGTACGCCCTCGGCCTTGTCGATCTCCGCCTGGTTGTCGAAGATCCCGAGCAGGGTGACGATCACGCCGTACACGACGAAGAGGCCGCCGATCACCCGCCGGACGTCGAAGAGACGTGCGGCCGCGGACGCTTTCCGCTTTTCCTCAGCCATGACGGTTCTCCTTACCAGACCGGGATGTACAGGACGAATGCCAGCACGACCGCGATCGCGCCGAGCAGGACCGGGTTACGCCACCACACCTTGTCCCCCGAGATGATCACTTCGCCGCTGGTGCTGGTGCCGCCGAGGCCGTAGACCAGGCCGCGCAGCTCCTCCTCCGGCTTGGGCGGGGTGAAGAGCGTGACCAGGACGGCCACCACGACCGCGGTCACGAAGGCGGCGCCGGCGCCCCAGAAGCTCTCCTCCAGGTCGGAGTTGAAGTGGATGGCGTCGGTGATGTGGCCCAGGTAGAGGGCGAGCGAGGCCAGGAAGCCGAGCAGCAGCGACCAGAAACCGGCCCAGGCCGACATCCGCTTCCAGAACATGCCGACGATGAAGGTCGCGAACAACGGCGCGTTGAACAGCGAGAACAGCGCCTGGATGTAGTTCATGATGTTGTCGTAGCCGGCCGCGATGAAGGCGGTGCCGATGCCGATGACCACGCCGCCGAACGTGGCCCAGCGGCCGACCTTCAGGTAGTAGTCGTCACTGCGGCCCTTGCGGATGTAGGGCTGCCAGATGTCGTACGTGAAGACGGTGTTGAAACCGCTCACGTTGGCCGCCATGCCGGCCATGAACGAGGCCAGCAGACCGGTGACCGCGACACCGAGCACGCCGTTGGGCAGCAGATCGCGCATCAGCAGCGGGATCGCGTTGTTGTAGGTGAGGTCGCCCGACTCGGCGCCCAGGCCCTTGACCGTGACCAGCGCGATCAGACCGGGGACGACGGTGACGACCGGGATCAGCAGCTTCGGGAAGGCGCCGATGATCGGGGTACGCCGGGCCGCGCTCATGTCCTTGGCCGACAGCGCCCGCTGCACCTCGGCGAAGTTGGTCGTCCAATAGCCGAACGACAGCACGAAGCCCAGGCCGAAGATGATGCCGATCCAGTTCGCGCCGAGCGGGTTGTCGCTGGTGCCGGTGTTGGCCCAGGTGTGCAGGCCGGCCTCGCCGAGCGGGCTCTGCCGCACCTTCTCGAACAGGCCGTCGATGCCGCCGACCTTGACCAGGCCGACGATGGTGATCGGGAGCAGGCCGGCCAGGATCACGAAGAACTGGAGGACCTCGTTGTAGATGGCCGAGGAGAGACCGCCGACGCCGATGTAGATCAGCACGATGGCGGCGCCCAGCCCGATCGAGACCCACAGGGGCCAGCCGAGCAGTGCCTGCAGGATCAGTGCCAGCGCGAACAAGTTCACGCCGGCGATGAGCACCTGGGCCACCGCGAAGCTGACCGCGTTGAACAGGTGTGTCGAGTTGTTGAAGCGCCGCCGCAGGAACTCGGGGACGCTGTGCACCTTGGAGCCGTAGTAGAACGGCATCATCACGATGCCGAGGAACACCATGGCGGGCACGGCGCCGATCCAGTAGTAGTGCAGGGTCATCAGACCGTACTGGGCGCCGTTGGCGGCCATGCCCAGGATCTCCAGCGCGCCCAGGTTCGCCGAGACGAACGCGAGACCGGTGACCCAGGCCGGCATCGAGCGGCCGGACAGGAAGAAGTCCGCGCTCGTCTTGATCGCTCTCCGCGCCGCGAAGCCCACACCGAGCACCGTGCCGAAGTAGAGGATCAGAATCAGGTAATCGAAGATGTCGAGGTCGAGCCGTAGGCCGCTCGCCGCAAGTACCTCCACAGGCCACCTCCATGGCAAAAGTCGCCATGGGCTACCCGAGACGAAGATCTTTCACACCTCGATGTGTCCTTCGCACTACCTGTCACGTAACAGCACGTCGACGCCGTCGAGGATCCGGCTCAGGCCGAAGTCGAACGCCTGGTCGGCGCCGCCCCGTTCGGCGGCGTCGGCGACCGCCGCGGCCAGGGCCGGGAAGCGGTCCGGATGCTCACGCAGGACGAGCCCGATGGCGGCGGTCAGCTCGCTCTCGGCCGTATCGGCCTGCCCGGCGATCATGCGGACCTGGCCGGCCACGGCGGCCACGGCGTCCATCCGCTCGGCCCCGGTCAGCCCGGCCGGCAGCACGGACAGGGCGCTCTCCATCCAGGCCAGCTCGTTCGGGCCGATCGGGCGCTTCCCGCTGGTCGCCTCCAGCGCCCACCGATGCCCGGCATAACGGTCGAGCAGGGACGTCGCCCACATCGTGAGCGCCTCACGCCAGGGCCCGCTCACCGGGGGCGGTGCGCCGAGCGCCTGCTCGAGCATCACCGCCACCAGCTCGGTCTTGCCCGGCACGTAGCGGTAGAGCGACATCTTCGTGAAGCCGAGCTCGGCCGCCACCCGCTGCATGGTGACCGCGGCCAGCCCCTCGGCGTCGGCTACCGCGATCGCGGCATCGGCGATCTGACTCAGCGTCAGCGCCGGTTTCGGGCCGCGGGTCCGCGGACGCTCCTCCCAGAAAAACATCTTGCCCTCCCTCGGAACTGTGTCTATCGTACACAGAAATAAACCGAGTCCGTTGGACACAGTTTCTCGGAGGCCTGACATGGATGTCCTCATCTCCGGCGCGAGCATCGCCGGCCCCGCGCTCGCCTATTGGCTCGGCCGCTTCGGCATCCGGCCGACGATCGTCGAGATCGCCCCCGAGCTGCGCACCGGCGGCAACGCGGTCGACTTCCGCGGTCCCCTGCACATGGGCCTGCTGGAGCGGATGGGCGTGCTCGACGATCTGCGGGCGGTGCAGACCGGCGGCACGGCGATGCGTTTCGTCGACGCCGACGGCGCCAAGCTGATGGAGTGGCCGGCCGGCCTGGCCGGTGGCGACCTCGAGGTGCGCCGGGGCGACCTGGCCCGCGTCCTGGTCGCGGCCGGCGCCGGGCACACCGGCTATCTGTTCGGCGACAGCATCGCCGCGCTCGACGAGCACGAGGGCGGCGTCGACGTCACCTTCGCGAGCGGCCAGCAGCGCACCTTCGACCTGGTCGTCGGGGCCGACGGCGTGCACTCACGGGTGCGGCGGCTGACCTTCGGGCCCGAGGAGCGCTTCGTGAAACACCTGGGCTACTACGTGGCGACCTGGGGCGCGCCGGCCGCCTCGCGCGACATGCTGCTCTACAACGAGCCCGGTCGCATGATCAGCAGCGGCGGCGACGGCGTTTTCGCGGCGTTCGCCTCCGACAAGATCGAGTACGACCGCCACGACCCCGCCGCCGCCCAGAAGATCCTGCGCGAGCGGTACGCCGGTATGGGCTGGCGGGCGCCGGAGCTGTTGGCCGCGATGGGCGACGACCTCTACTTCGACCAGATCTGCCGTGTCGACGCCCCCGAGTGGACCCGCGGCCGGATCGCGCTGGTCGGCGACGCGGCCAGCGGGGCCACCATCGGCGGGCAGGGCAACGGGACGGCGCTGGTGTGCGCGTACGTGCTCGCGGCCGAACTGGCGGCCGCGCGTGGCGACCATCGGGTGGCCTTTCCGGCGTACGAGAAAAGGATCGGCCGGTTCGCGCGCGGCACCCAGAAGGGCGGCGACACGACCGGCCGGTTCCTCGCTCCCAAGTCGGCGCGGGGCATCCGTTTGCGGAACTACCTCAACAACCGCAAGTGGTTCCTCGACCTGACCTTCAAGATCGCGGCCGACCGGGCCACGAACCTGGAGCTCACCGCAGAGCCGCGACCGCTTCGGCCGTCAGATCCGGCAGGCGGTCGATGACCAGCGACGCTCCGGCGAGCGCGTCCGCCGCCGGTGGATAGACGCCGTGCGGGACGGCGATCACCGCCATCCCGGCGGCGGCGGCCGAGCGCAGGCCGTTGCTGGAGTCCTCGATCGCCGCGCAATCCCCGGGCTTGACTCCGAGCTTGCCGGCGACGGCCAGATAGACGTCCGGCGCCGGCTTGCCCCGCGGCACTTCCTCGGTCGACATGGTCACCTCGAAGGCATCGGTCAGCCCTGCCGTGGCCAGCACCTGGTCGATCAGGATCCGGGCCGACGAGCTGGCCAGCCCGAGCGTGAAGCGCTCCCCCAGCCGCTTCACCGTCTCTACCGAGCCTGAGATGAGCGGCAAATCGGATTTGTACCGCTCGGCCATCTGGCCCAGAACGTCGGCCGCGACCTCCGCCGGTGTACGGGGAACTCCCACCTCCTCGGCGAGGTGGGTGGACCACTCCCCCGTACTCATGCCCATCATGCGATCTTGAGAATCGGGAAGGAAGGACCTGCCGTACGACGCCACGTACGACCGCCGCACGTCCTCCCACACCTCCTCGGTGTCGATGATGACGCCGTCGAGGTCGAAGATCACCGCGGAGATGGTCACAGCGCCTCCGCCGCCGGCACGATCTCCTTGGCGAAGATCTCGAACTGCTTGGTGTCCCACACGTTGCGCAGGCCGCCGTGCCCGACCTCGAAGCCCATCCCGGCCAGCCGGGTCAGCGTCTCGATGATCTCGCCGACCCGCTCGCCCTTCTCACCCAGGTCGAACGGCACCATCACGGTCTTCTGGATCTCGTCGTAGTCGCGGCCCACGTCCTCGCAGTGCTGCTTGAGCACGTCGAGCTTGTGCTGCAACTGCGGACCGGGGAACAGGTTGCAGGCGTCCGCGTACTGCGCCACCAGCCGCAGCGTCTTCTTCTCACCGCCGCCACCGATCAGGATCGGCGGGCGCGGCCGGCTCAGCGGCCGCGGCGAGTTCAGGAGCCGGCCCAGCCGGTAGTGCGTGCCCTCGAACGGCGTCTCGTCGCCGTCGAACATCTGCCGGCAGATCTTCAGCGCCTCCTCGAGGCGCTCGAAGCGCTCCTTGGTCGGCGGGAACGGCAGCCCGAGCCCGATCGACTCCTCCTCGTTCCAGGCGGCGCCGATGCCGAGGATGGCCCGGCCGCCGGAGAGGACGTCGAGCGTGGTCACCGCCTTGGCCAGCAGGCCCGGCTCGCGATAGACGACGCCGGTCACCAGCGTCAGCAGCTTGGCCCGCTTGGTGTGCGCGGCCAGAAAGCCCAGTGCGGTGTACGCCTCGAGCATGTCCCACTCGGCCGGCCCGATGGCCTGGATCTGCCACAGGTGGTCCATGACGCTGATCCGCTCGAAGCCGGCCTCGTCGGCGGCCGAGGCGACCTCACCGAGCACCGGCCCCAGCCTCGGCGCCCCCTCGGGCCAGGTGAAGTTCGAGATGTGCAAACCCAGTTTCACAGCCGTTCCCCTCGCAAGAGACGCTCCGACAAACCTAATCATGCTTTTGTACGCAGGGTGTCCGCTCAACGGCCGGTTCGAACCACGGGAACGATCTTCCTCGGCCGAACCGAGGAGTTGCTGAACGGTTGCCGGCCGGTAGTTTCGAAGATCAGAAACAAGCTTGAGGAGCACCGCCATGCTTCCTTCGCCGCTTCCCCCAGCGACGAACCGCGCCCGACCATCGTCACCCTCAGTGAGCGTCGTCCTTCCCGTCCGGGACCCCGCGGGCCTGCCGCTGCTGCTGCGCGGCCTGCCACCGGTCGACGAGGTCGTGGTGGTGGCCGAGGCCGGTTCGGCGGCCGCCGTGGCGGCGAGGAGCCTGCGACCCGGCGCCGTCGTGGTGTCTCCTACCCGGCCGGGCCCGGGTAATGCGCTCGCGTCCGGAATAGCGGCGGCCCGGGGCGACGTGGTGGTGACCCTGAACGGCGACGGCTCGACCGACCCGGCCGAGATCCCGCGCTTCGTGGCGGCGCTGGTGGCCGGGGCGGACGTGGTGACGGGTTCGCGCTACGTGGCCGGGGGCCGCGACTTGACCGGCGGCCGGTTCCGCCGCTGGGCCGACCTGATCCTGATCTGGTGCCTGAACGTGCTGCTGGGCACGCGCCGCACCGACCCCGGTTTCGGGTACACCGCGCTCTGGCGGGACGCGGTCGACCAGCTGAACCTGCCGGACCCCTCCATGAGGGCGGGCGCCTCGTGGGGCGAGGGCCCGGAGATCGCCCCACTCTTGACGATCCGTCCGGCCACGCGAGGCCTGGGGGTGACCGAGGTCCCGAGCGTGGCGTTCCCCCCGATCAGGCGCACTCACCGCGACGATCGCCCCCGCCTCCACCATTGGTTGCGCACCGCTTTGCGCGAGCGCGCCAACCGTCGCTCACACGGTCGGCCGTCATCGGACACGTCCTCGTTCGTGACCGCTCTCCGCGCCACGTCGCCTTCTCAGCCCAACACCTCGTCCGCGACCACGTCCTCGTTGCCGGCCGCGCCCCTTTCCCCGACCAAACCTTCGGCCGCCTTCCCCACCGCTACCTCCTTCCCGACCGCGGCTTCGAACGTTCCGCGCGTTCAGTACGGACCTGGGTTCCGCCTGGAACAAGACGGTCCCGGCTATCGGATCACTCCCGAGCCGCGCTCCACCGACCGCTCGAGGCGCCGGCCAAATCGGGAAAGTCGGATTCATGAAGGCCGAGAGGGCGGCAGAGGGTTGATGGGCCGCAAAGGCTCGGCGAGCGGCGGAGGCGCTGCGGGCCCTCGCGGCTGGACGAGCGGCGGGAACGCCGCGGGCCCTCGCGGCTTGGCGAGCGGCGGGAGCACCGGGGGCCCTCGCGGCTCGGCGAGCGGAAGCACCGGGGGCTATCAAGGCTCGGCGAGCGGCGGCGGCTCGGAGGGAGGCCGAGGGCTGGCGGGCGGCGAAGGCTTGGCGGGCCACGAAAGCGGCGGCGGCACGGCCAGCGGGCGGGGCTTGACTGGCGGGCCAGGCCCGGCCGGCGGGCCAGGCTTGGCCGGTGGGCGGGAGCGGACGACGGCTGCCGTGTGGCGGCAAGCTGATCGGCGGGCTACCGGGGAGCCGATCTGGAGTCCGTCGCATCGGGCCTCGCCGCCCGTTCGGGATCTTTGGCGTGGGCAGAACCCTCCGGTGGCGCCCTATCCGGCCTCGCATCCTGAGCCGCTCTTCGGGCCCGATGTTCAGCCGCGCGCCGCCGAGGATGCCTGGCTTCCTCTGCCCCGCGCGCCCAAGCAGCCCGGCGAAGTGGGCGCCCGGCGCCGGCGGATCGCCGGCCGCCAGTCGCAGCCCGACCTTCGCGTCATCAACGGCGAAGGTGCGGGCCCGGCCGGCGGCCGCCGGGGCCGGCTGCGGTCGGTCAAGAAACCCTAGAGCGCAGCTGCGGCAGGATCTTCTCGCTGTAGAGGCGCAGGAAACGCTCCTGGTCGGGGCCCGGAGCGTGGAAGACCAGGTGCTTGAAGCCCATGTCGAGATATTCGGCGATCTTCTCGGCGTGCTCGTCGTGGTCGGACGAGACGATCCAGCGTGAGGCCGTGCGCTCGACCGGCAGCTCGTCGGAGAGGCGCTGCATCTCGATCGGGTCCTCGACGCCGGTCTTCTCGTCGGGGGTGAGCGCCAGCGCGCCCCAGTGCCGGGTGTCCTGGCGGGCCTTCTCATGGTCGTCGTCGAACGACACCTTCACCTCGATCAGCAGGTCGAGGTCGTCGATTTTGCGACCGGCCTTCTCGGCGCCCTCGCGCACCGCCGGCAGCAGCGTGTCGGTGTACAGCTCCCGGCCCTTGCCGCTGGTGGTGATGAAACCGTCGGCGATGCGGCCGGCCAGCCGGGTCGCGGACGGGCCGGAAGCGCCGATGTAGATCGGCACCGGGATCTCCGGCTTGTCGTAGATCGTGGCGTTCTCGGTCTGGTAGAACTGCCCGTCGAACGTCACCCTGTCCTCGCGCCACAGCTTCTGGATGAGCTGCACGGCCTCCTTGAGGCGGGCGAAGCGCTCCTTGCCGTCCGGCCACGGGATGCCCAGCGGCACCTCGTTGAGCGACTCGCCCGAGCCCACGCCCAGCACGACCCGCTCCGGGGCCAGGCAGCCCAGCGTGGCGAACGCCTGGGCCACCACGGCCGGGTGGTAGCGGAACGACGGTGTCAGCACGCTCGTGCCGATCAGGATCCGCTCGGTGCGGGCGGCCAGGGCGCCCAGCCACGGCAGCGCGGCCGGCGCGTGACCGCCGTCGTGCCGCCACGGCTGGAGGTGGTCGCTGACGAAGACCGAGTCGAAGCCGAGCTCCTCGGCCAGCACGCTGTAGTTGAGAAGTTCCGACGGCGGGAACTGCTCCGCCGAAGCCTTGTACCCGAACCGAATCATGTTCACGACACTAACCCGCGGCCTTGTACGCCTTACCGGCCTCGGTCGGACTGTCACCGTCCTGGTAAAGACCGAAATCCACGCTGTCGCCGACGGCCGGGAGCCCGAACCAGGCGTACCTCTCAAGCCAGGACCTGCTCTCCAAGCCCTTGGTGGTGCCCTTGATGAAGGTCACCAGCTGCGCCTGGGTGGGATATTTGGGCGTACCGGAGAAGTTCATCAGGCCGAACTCGGTGACCCAGATCGGCTTGTTGTAACGCTTGTGCACCGCGTCGACGTACCCCAGGAACTGGTTTACCGCGGCCGCGCTGAAGTCGGACCCGTACCAGTGCAGGGTGATGAAGTCGACGCGGTAGCCCTTGGCCTCGGCCCCGCTCATGAAGCGGTCGAGCCAGCCGCCGGGGGTGTCACCGCCGTACGCCACCGAGGGGCTGCCCAGGCGCATGCCGGTCGCCTGGAGCTTGGGCCAGGCGGCCAGGGCGTCCTCGACGGTCATGTTGGCCTGACCGCCCATGTCGGGCTCGTTGAAGCCCAGTAGGACGTCGCCCTCCTTCTTGACCTCGGACAGGGTGGCGTCGGTGACGTTCGCCTTGCCCCAGACCATCGGGACGAACTCGACGCCGGACGGGCCGGGGACGTCGTTGTTGTTCGGGCCCCAGTTGTAGTACCAGCCCGCGCCGACGTCGGCCAGCGCCGCCTTCGACCCGGTGAACTTCCAGACCCCGACGCCCTTCTTCTTGCTCTCCTTGGCCGGGATCACGATCGGGGCCGCGCTGGTCGGCTTCAGGGTGGGCGTCTTCGACGGCGTGGGTGACGGCGCGGCCGACGTCTTCGACGGGGTGGGCGACGGACGGGTCGTCGCCGGCGCCGGCGCGGGCGCCTGCACCGCGGCCGTGGCGACCTTCGGCGGGTCGGGCTGCTGGGTGACCACGACGGCCACCCCACCGCCGACGACCGCCGTGGTGGCCAGGGCCGCGGTCAGCACCTTCTGCGAGAGGCCGAGGCCGACCTTGGTCGCGACGTGGGCGCCCACGCCGGCCTTGGCCCCGGCGGCGCCACCGATCGTGAGGCCCTTGCCCAGCAACGTGGCCGGCAGCGGCACGAGGGCCATGCCGGCCAGCAGCCGCTCGGCCGCCACGAGACCGTTCCACGACGGTGAGCAGTAGCGGCAGTCGCGGGTGTGCCGGGCGATGCGCTTGCGCCACAGCGCGCTCGGCCGGCCGTCCCACTCGGCGGTGACCGCTTGGAGGTCGGGGCAGGGCGGGGCGGCGGCGAGAGCCCGTACGACCACTCGGGCCGTCTCGAGCTGGCCTTTCATCCGCTGCACGCGGACGGCGGCGTGCTGGCGGGTCACGTCGGTGGCGGCCACGATCTCGTCGCGGGTCAGCTCGCCGGAGGCCTCGAGCCACCACAGCGAGAGCAACTCGCGGTTGTCCTCGTCGAGCCAGCGGGTCGCCTCGGCGGTCTCGCGGCGCTGGCCGGAGAGCTCGAGCCGGGTGATCGCCAGGTCGGTGAAGTCGGCGCCGGGGTCGCGCAGGTCCTCGTGGAGCAGCGCCTCGGGGGCGCCGCGGCGGGCCCGGAAGCGCTCGCGCACCTGCCGCACGGTGATCGCGACCAGCCAGGACCGGAACGCCTCGGGCTCGCGGAGGTCGCCGAGGTTGCGCAGGACCCGCAGCATGACGTCCTGCACCACGTCGTCGACGTCGGCGTGACCCTCCAGGGCCCGGCCGACGATCGTGTAGACCAGCGGCAGGTAGCCGGCCACCAGCCGGTCGACGGCCACCGGGTCGCCGGCACGCGCGGCGATAACGGTGGCGATGTCGGGTTGGTCCGCCATGGTCCTGCCTTCCCTCGGGGCGTCGTCGGAAAGGGAGACGGCCCCGCCCACCTCGGATAACACGTTTCTGCGATTAACGCGCGACCGTACCGGGAAACAAGACCACATGCGTATGACAGTCCGGCTGGCCCTACCCCGCGAGGCGGGCAGCGTTCCCGCCGTTCGCCGGCTGCTGCGCTCCGCTCTCGACGTCCTGCACGTGAACCGCAACGACTCCGACGACCTGGAGATCGCGATCACCGAAGCGTGCTCGAACGTCGTGCGGCACGCCAGCGGCACTGACACCTTCGAAGTCTGTCTCGACGTGGCCGACGACAGGTGCTCGATCGATGTGAGCGACGACGGGCCGGGTTTTGATCCCGGCATGCCGGGTACGCCCCCGTCCTCCTCGACCGAGCACGGGCGCGGCCTGATGCTGATCAAGGCGCTGGGAGAGAACGTGCGCATGCACTCGGTCCCCCGCTGCGGCAGCCTCATCCATTTCGAGAAGTCGTTCGCCTGACCTCGTGTCACCCGGTCGCGAGCAAGCACCTATGATGCTTGCTCTGCGGCAACTATTGCCATGGGCCCGTCCCACGCACACTGACAGGAAGGACGATCGCGTGACCACCCGCCCGGCATCCGTCGGCTCGCTTCTGCGTGCGGCACCACCCGATCGCCTGCCCGAAGTGGCGGCCGAGCACCTGCGTGCCAACCTTCCCCCGGTCACCGGGATGGAGATCTTCCTGAGCGACCTGACCATGAGTTCGCTCTGGCCCGTGCTCGAACCCGAGGGCGCCTCCGGCGGCCGCCTCGAACTGCGCGTCTTCGGCAGCCAGCTGCCGCTGGCCGACGCCGCCGCGCCCCGGGTGCTGCTGCCGCTGACCGTGTGGGGCGACCGGCTCGGTGTGCTCCGGGTCGAGCTGGCCGAACCGGCCGGCCCCGACCTCGTCGAGCAGCTCAGCGGCCTCGCCGACGAGCTGGCCATCGCCCTGCGCGCGGCCGAGAAGGACACCGACCGCTATCGCCAGGTCTCCCGGCGGCAGCGCCTCACCATGGCCGCCGAGCTGCAATGGGCGCTGCTGCCCGGCCGCTCCCTGGCCGGCGAGCGGTTCAAACTGGCCGGTCAGCTCGAACCGGCGTACGCCATGTACGGCGACCACTACGACTGGGCCCTCACCGGCGACCGGCTGACCCTGACCGTGCTCAACGGCCACGGCGACGGCATCGAGGCGGCCCTGCTCACCACCATCGCGGTGAACGCGATGCGCAACGCCCGCCGCTCCGGGGCCAACATCGTCGAGCAGGCCGAGCTGGCCTCCGACGCCGTCTACTCCCGCTACGGCGGCGCCTCCCACGTGGCCACCCTGCTGCTGGAGATCGACCTGACCGACGGCGCGGTCGAGGCGGTCGACGCCGGCTCCCCGCGCGCGCTGATCGCCCACGAGGGCGACATCCGCACGGTCAGCCTCGACCAGCAGCTGCCGCTCGGCATGTTCGGCGACAGCCGCTACGAGACCCAGAAGTTCCAGCTCGAACCGGGCGACCGCCTGCTCGTGGTGAGCGACGGCGTGCACGCCGCCGCGCCCGCCGGCCGGCCGGAGTACGGCACTTCCGCCCTGTTGAGCGCATTGCGCCGGACGCGATTGCAGCCACCGGCCGAGGCAGTGGGTACCGTCATGAGAGCGTTACGCGATTATCATGCCGACGTCGAGCCGGATGACGACGCCGTCATCGTCTGCCTCGACTGGCTGCGATAGCCGCCACGCGACGGCATGATCCACCCGTCCGCTGGGTAGAGAGATCCGGGCGTACGGCCGAGCAGTTCCGCAGAACGAGGAAGTTCCGACATGGACCGGCACACCGACGTCGCCGCGGCTGTCGAGTCGACGGTCGATTCGCTGGTGTCCGTCCTCGAAGCGGCCCGGCTCGCCCAGTCCCCGGCGGTGCCGCCGGCCCAGCTGCGCGTCCTCATGATCGTCTCGGCCAACCGGCACACCAACATGAGCCGGCTCGCCGAGACGCTCGAAGTGGTGCCCTCCTCGGCCAGCCGCCTGTGCGACCGGCTCGAGGCGACCGGCCTGCTGCGCCGGGTGCCCGACCCCCGCGACCGCCGCGAGGTACGGCTGATGATCACCCCGTCGGCCCGGCGGCTCCTCGACCAACTGAGGGAGAGCCGGCGCGCGGCGCTCGGCGAGGTGCTCGGCAAGATGGACGCCGGCGCCCAGCAGGAGCTGGTGCGGGCCCTCGAGGCCTTCGCCGAGGCGGCGCACCGCGGCACGGGCGAGGGAGCCGATCAGGACCGCCGCACGGCGTGAGATAGCGTCGTCCGATGCGCATCGGCATCGTCATCCTCCCCGACCAGCGCTGGTCCGTCGCCGGGCGGCGCTGGCAGCGCGCCGAGGAGTACGGCTTCGACCACGCCTGGACCTACGACCACCTCGGGTGGCGCGACCTCGTCGACGGCCCGTGGTTCGACGCCGTGCCGACGCTCACCGCGGCGGCCATGGTGACCCGGCGGATCCGCCTCGGGACGTACGTGGCCTCGCCGAACTTCCGGCACCCGGTGCATTTCGCCCGCGAGGTCACGGCGATCGACGACATCTCGCAAGGCCGGCTGATGCTCGGGCTGGGTGCGGGCGGCGTCGGCTTCGACGCCGAGGTTCTGGGTACGCCTGAGCTCACCCCCGGGCAGCGCGTCGACCGTTTCGCCGAGTTCCTCGACGTGTTCGGCCGGATGCTCGGCGACGAGCCGGTGAACCACCGGGGCAACTACTACACGGCGGTGAACGCCCGGGGCAATCCCGGCCCGGTGCAGCGACCGCGGCCGCCGTTCGTGGTGGCGGCCGGCGGCAAGCGGGCGCTGCGGCTGGCCGCCCGGCACGGCGACGGCTGGGTCACCACCGGCGTGGCCGGGGTGGCCGGCGGAGCCAACTTCAGCGTCCCGGAGAGCGCGGAGCAGTGGTGGGAGTCGGTGGCCCGGCTCTCCGGCGCTTTCGACGAGGCGCTCGACGAGGCCGGCCGCGAGCGCGACGCCGTCCCGCGCTATCTGAACCTCGACACGTCACCGGTCTATTCGATGAGCAGCGTGGAAGCCTTCACCGACGCGGTCGGCCGCGCGGCCGCGCTCGGCTTCACCGACGTCATCACGCATTGGCCGCGCGAGCGGAGTTGGTACGCCGGCGACGAAAAGGTGCTGGAATCGGTCGCTTCCCGGCTGCCGAGGCTCCGCGCGGGCGGAGCCTAATCAGCGGCCGTTGGCGGCGCGGTAGGCGTCGGTGACGCCCTGCGGAATGCGGCCGCGCTCGGAAATCTGGTGCCCGTTGGCGACGGCCCACTCGCGGATCAGCCGGTTTTCGTCGCGGGAGCTCGCGGTGCGGCCGCCGGGGCCGCGACGAGCCGGGATGCGGCCGGTCGAGGCGCGGCCGAGCCGGGTGCCCGCGCTGATGTACGGGTCGAGAGCCTTGCGGAGCTTACCCGCATTGGCCTCGGAAAGGTCGATCGTGTAGTTAATACCGTCCAGACTGAACTCGACCGTGCGATCGGCCTTCTTTCCGTCCAGATCGTCGATCAGAGTGGTGATTACCTGCCGCGCCATGACGACTCCCGAGTAGTAATCCGACCAACCGCGGTGCAAGTGTTGCTCGCCGCGGGTTCGCGCGCAACTGTTTCTCTAGAAGAATTCGCCATTCTTTTGACACGGACACCGGACCGGTATTCAAATGGCGGGCCGTCATTACCGTAATCGGAGGCGGATAGCTCGGCTGGCCCCGCGGCAGCGCATCACTTAGGGTCACTGGCATGAGCGAGCGCGACGACGACTGGCGGGAAAAGCGCCGGCAGGCCGTCGCCGGCCACGCCGCGGCCATGGAGGAGAGCCGCGCGGCCGAGGCCCGTGAGGCGGCGGCGCTGCTCGCGGACTTCGTGCGGCGCGCCGCCGAACGTGAGATTCATCCACAAACGTTGATGGCTCGAACCTTCGACGGACGATCCACGTACCGAACTCATGTGCGCGGGTGGTACCTCAAATCGAATCGTTCCGTCGCCGTCGGCGAGGACGGTGAGTACTACGTGCTCACCGTGCCGGCGTCGTGGCGGGCCCGGTTCGCCGGGGCCGACCTGTCGCCGAGCGTCCCCCGTTTGATCGTCGGCGCCGGTGGTGGCGACGGCGAGACGCTTCCCCTCGCCCAGTTGCTCACCAAGCGACTCGAAGCTGGAGTTTCCTGGCCTTGATCCGCTCCATCCTGGCGTCCGTGCCGGCCGTCGCCCTGCTTTCCCCGGTCGTGGCCTCCCCCGCCATGGCCGCCGCACCAGTCGTGGCTCACCCGGCCCAGGCTGCCGCACCAGTAGTGGCCCTCCCGGCCCGGGCCGCCGCGCCGGCCATCCCCTGTCCCAAGCCCAAGGTCGCGCCGCCGGCCGGGGTGCCGGCCCGGCCCGCGCCGCCGGCCGACGACCCGGTCGGCTTCGCGATCGGCGGCGACGCCCTCGCCACCCACGGCCTGGTGATCCCGGCCGGCGTGAAGCAGCCGCCGGCGGTCACCGCGACCACCTGGATGGTGGCCGACCTCGACAGCGGCGAGGTGCTCGGCGGCTGCGGCCCGCACGTCTACCAGACCCCGGCCAGCGTCCAGAAGACCCTGCTGGCGGCCACCGCGATCGGCAAGCTCGACCCGAAGAAGCAGATCACCGTCACCGCCGACGACCTCGACATCGAGCCGGGCAGCTCGGCCGTCGGTCTCGTGGTCGGCGGGAAGTACACGATCTCCACCCTCTGGCTGGGCCTGCTGCTCAACTCGGGCAACGACGCGGCCAACGCGCTGGCCCGGCTGGCCGGTGGCGGCGGCAAGGACGGCGTGGCCAGGACGGTCGCCGCCATGAACGACACCGCCAAGCGCCTGGGCGCCTATCAGACCCACGCCGTGACCCCGTCCGGCCTCGACGGCAAGGGTCAGTTCACCAGCGCGTACGACCTGGCCCTGATCGCCCGCGTCTGTTTCGCCAACGCCGACTTCCGCAAGTACGCCCTGACGAAGGTCGCCCAGATGCCGGCGCAGCCGGCGCTGAAGAAGGGCGGCTTCCAGTTCCAGAACGAGAACAAGCTGATCTACAAATACCCGGGCGCGCTGGGCGGCAAGACCGGCTTCACCCAGCTCGCGCGGCACAGCTACGTGGGCGCGGCCCAGCGCGACGGCCGGCGGCTCGTGGTCACCCTGCTCGGCGCCGAGGCGCGGCCGCAGCGCGGGTACGACCAGGGCGCCGCCCTGCTCGACTGGGGTTTCTCGCTGCCCGATGATGCCTCGGTCGGCAAGCTGGTGACCCCGGAGGAGACGGCCGCGAAGAACGCCACCCCGGAGGCCGCGCCCGAGCCCAGCGCCGCGGGCAACCAGGCCGCGGCGAAGGCGGCCGACACCCGCCCGACGTCCCCGCAGCTGCTGTCGGTGGCGGCGGCCGCCTCGGTGGCACTCCTGTTGGCGGCGACCCCCCTGCTGCTGTTGCTCACCCAGCGCAGGCGCACCAGGAGGGTTCGCCGGTCACGTTAGAAGGAGCCCGAAGACCCAGATGACGCCGACGGCCAGGGCGGTCGTGAACTCGATCAGCATGGCCATGCCGGCGGCGGCCAGGGCGTGCCTGGTCGACGGCCAGGCGCGCTCGTGGCCCAGGCGCTGGAGCTCGACCAGATAGACGCCGAGCACGAACCCGATCACGATGCCGATCACCGGGATCACGAAGAAGCCGATCACGCCGAGGACGCCGCCGGCCAGCAGCGCCGTATTGGGCACGCCCACGCTCTTGAGCCGCTTGCCCGGCACCAGATATTTGACCGCGGCCCCGCCCAGCGCCACCAGCGTGGCCACCGCCAGCACCACCCAGCGCCCGCCGCTGTCCGAGCCCAGCAGCGCCCAGAGCAGCACCCCGGCCCAGCTCAGCAGCAGCCCGGGCAGCACCGGGATCACCACGCCGACGATCCCTACAGCGATCGCCAGCCCGGCGACGAGCGTGATCACCCCGTGCGAGTCGCTCAGATCCATGCCCCCACGGTGCCAGAAACCCTCAAGTAGGCGAGAGCAACCGCACGGCACCCGATTACGACTGCACCGGGAACCGGGGGCGGTCGAACTTCCCCATGTACGCCGGAGAGCCCGATGGACCGGGCCGCCGACAAACATGGGGGAAACGCACATGACCAGCATCGCGAACGCTGCCGACATCAACGCCGACAACGCCTCCGCCACGGTGCTGTCCGCCGCCGAGCAGGAGGAGTACATCCGCGCCCACATGCCGCTCGTCGGCCACCTGGTGCGCGACATGCTCAGCCGCATCCCCAACCACATCCACCGCGACGACCTGACCAGCGCCGGCCTGCACGCCCTGGTCACCGCGGCCCGGGGCTGGGACCCGCAGCGCGGCATCCCGTTCCACCGCTTCGCCAGCACCCGCATCCGCGGCGCCATCCTCGACGAGCTGCGCTCGCTCGACTGGGCGACCCGCTCGGTGCGCACCAAGGCCCGCGCCACCGACACCACACGCCAGGCGCTGACCACCGCCCTCGGCCGCACGCCGACCTCGGACGAGCTGGCCCAGGCCCTCGGCACCACCACCACCGAGCTCAAGCAGACCGACACCGACGTGCAGCGCGCCACCGTGCTGTCGCTCCAGGGCTTCACCACCAGCTCGGCCGACGACCTGGTCACCGAGAAGACGCCGGGCCCGGAGGACATGCTGATCCGCCGCGAGCAGATCGGTTACCTGCACCACGCGATCGGCTCGCTGCCGGAGCGCCTCCAGGTCGTCATCACCGAGTACTTCCTGCACGAGCGCCCCATGGCCGACATCGCGGCCGACCTGGGCGTCACCGAGTCGCGGGTGTCGCAGCTGCGCGCCGAGGCGCTGTCGCTGCTCAAGGACGGCCTCAACACCCACCTCGACCCGGAGATGGCCCCCGTGCCGGACAACCCGGAGAGCATCGTCGCGCGCCGCCGCGCCAACTACTACGCCAACATCGCCAGCAGCACGTCGGTCCGCTCCCGCCTGGAGCTGACCAACGCCCACGGCCACACCAAGTACGGAAACGGCCTTCTGCGTACGCCCGCAGCCGCCGCCTGATGAGACAAGGGGCCCCCGGACGGGGGCCCCTTTTTCATGCCAGCGAGCTGAGCACCTTCGGCAGGTCAGCCGTGTGCAGCACACCCAGGCGCCGGGTGGCCCGGGTGACCGCCACGTACAGATCCGACAGGCCGCGCGGGCTCTCCGCGATGATCTCGTCGGGCTCGACCACCACCACCGCGTCGAACTCCAGGCCCTTGGCCTGCCGCACGGTCATCAGCGCGATCTGGTTGAGCAGGTCGGGCTGCTCGCCCACGGCCGCGCCGGGCACGGCCTCGACCAGGGCCCGGCCCAGATCGGCCTCGCGGCCCTCCGGCACGAGGACACCGACACGGCCGTCTCCCGCTTCGGCGGCCTCCAGGCGTACGGCCGCAATGACCTCGGCCGCCAGAGCGACCGGCGGCACCCGGAGTGACCACGGCGCGACGCCGGCCGACCGCACCGAGCGGGGCGGCTCCAGGGCCGGGTCGACCGCGGCCAGCACGTCGGCCGCCACCGCCATCACCTCCGACGGCGTCCGGTAGTTGACCGTCAGCTCGACCAGGTTCCAGCGCTGGCCCACGTACGGCTCGAAGACCTGCTCCCAGGTCGTCGTGCCGGCCAGCTCGGAGGTCTGCGCGACGTCGCCGACCACTGTCATCGACCGGCTCGGGCAGCGGCGCATCAGCAACCGCCACGCCATCGGCGACAGCTCCTGGGCCTCGTCGACGATCACGTGACCGAAGACCCACGTGCGGTCGGCGGCGGCCCGCTCGGCCGCCGTGCGGGTGTCGAGCACCTCGTGCCGCTCGACGAACGCGCCCGCCTCGACCACGTCGAGCGCGGAGAGGATCTCCTCCTCCTGGTCCTCGAAGTCGAGCGAGCGCGAACCGGCCAGGATCTCGAGC
Organism: Actinoplanes sp. CA-131856; assembly: GCF_050956135.1. Lineage (GTDB taxonomy): Bacteria > Actinomycetota > Actinomycetes > Mycobacteriales > Micromonosporaceae > Actinoplanes. Next base: position 8,338,101 of record NZ_CP191849.1, read on the forward strand.
ACGCCCTCGGCGTAGTCGACGGCCTCACGCCGCTGCCGGGCCACCTCGCGGGCCCGCAGCGTGTCGTCGACGCCGAGCAGCTCGGCCAGCTCGTCGAGCAGCGGCACGTCGGCCGGCGTCCACTTGGCGTCGCGGTCGCGCAGCAGCAGCGCCCGTTCCGCGGCGGTCAGCCCGGCGCCGGCCGACTCCAGCCGGTCGGCGTCTGACAGCAGGTCACGCAGCACCTGGCGCGGGGTCAGCACCGGCCAGAAGTCGAACAGCGCCCGCTGCACGTCGACGTCCTCGCGCAGCTCACGCCGGGTCTCGGCCAGGTCGGCCTCGGAGAGCAGGTTGTCACCGCCCAGCGGGTCGGTGCCGATGCGCTCGGCGATCTGCAACGACAGCGCGTGGATGGCCTCGGTCACGAACATGGCGCGGGCCACGTTGTGCGGGCGGCCGGAGCGGCGGGCCGCGGCCCGCGCGTCCTCGAGGACGGCCCGCTCGATGCGCAGCGGATAGCCGTCGTGGTCGACCTCGGCGAAGGTGTCGGGCACGGTCTGCCGGTCGGCGACCGCCTGGGCCAGCACGTCGAGCATGGCCAGGCGGCCCTTGACCGCGGCCGCGGCCGACGGCTCCACCGCGCGGGCGCGCACGCCCGGGAACATGTCGCCCAGCGTGGCCAGCAGCACACCGGTCTCGGCGAGCGACGGCAGCACCTGGGAGATGTAGCGCAGGAAGGTCGGGTTGGGGCCGAGGATCAGCACGCCCTGCTTGGTGAGCTGCTGCCGATAGGTGTAGAGCAGGTAGGCCGCGCGGTGCAGCGCGACAGCGGTCTTGCCGGTGCCCGGCCCGCCCTGCACGACCATCACGCCGGCCAGCCCGGCCCGGATCACCTCGTCCTGCTCGGCCTGGATGGTCTCGACGATGTCGCGCATCCGGCCGGTGCGGTTGGCGGTCAGCGCCGCCAGCAGCGCGGCCTCGCCGGTCACGTCCTCGCGGCCACCGGCGGCGGCGCCGTCCTGGAGGTCGAGCACCTCGTCGTCGATGCCGGTCAGCACCCGGCCCTTGGTGCGCAGGTGCCGCCGCCGGGTCACGCCGTCCGGCGAGACCGCGGTGGCCAGATAGAACGGCCGGGAGGCGGGAGCGCGCCAGTCGACCAGCAGCGGGTCACGGTCGTGCTCCTCGGCCGAGAGGCCGAGACGGCCGATGTAGAGCGGCGACTCGGCGCCGGCGAAGTCGAGACGGCCGAAGCACAGGCCGTTCTCCACCGCGTTCATCTGCGCGAGCTGCTCGGCGTAGTGGGCGCGCTGGGCCTCACGCTGCGTGCGGCCCTGCGGCGTGCCGCCGGACTCCAGCAGGATGCCGCGCAGCCGATCGTCGGCCTGGGCGCGCAGGCTGTCCAGCCGGCCGTAGAGGGTGGTGAGGTACGCCTGCTCGGAACGGAGGTCGTCCGATGCGGAGCTTGACAATGCCACTCCCCTTAGTGGTATCATTCCCGGGTCAGCGACCCTATGGGTCGCTTTTTTGTTGCCAGCAAACGGTGAGAATAGCGCAGGTTACGGCCGCTCCGGAAAGTGTCAGCTATCGGTCACAGTTACCGGCGAGCCGTTACTGAGAACGGCCGATCTGGATTAACACGGTCATGAACCGCATCCACCCGTTCCGACGTCTCGGCGCGCTGACCCTCGTCGCCGCCGCCTCCCTCACCCTCACCACCGCCTGCACCGGCGACGACGAGGCCCCCGCCGGCAACGCCGCCCAGGCCGCGCAGAGCGGCCCCGAGGCCAAGACCATCGACGGCGCCCGCGCCGCCGCGCAGACCGTGTTCGACCGCTTCTCGGGCGGCGACTTCGCCGGCGCCTGGGACATGTACACCGCCGCCGGCAAGCAGGCGATCAGCAAGGACGACTACGTCAAGCTGAACGTGGCCTGCTCCCGCAAGGGCCTGGCCATCCAGCTGACCAGCGCCCGCATGGAGGGCACGGACCGCGCGATCGTCATCGCCAAGCAGCTCGTGGCGGCGCAGTCGTACACGATGGTCTACGAGGGCGACGCCTGGAAGCTGGAGCCCGCCAAGGAGGGCCTGGCCCTCTACAAGCAGGGCGCGGCCAAGGCGATCGCCGCCCAGAAGAAGGCCGGCACCTGCGCCAACCAGTAGGAGTCGTCTACGCCGCCACCGGTACCGGCAGTCCGTCCGGTCCGGTGACGGCCAGGCGGGTCTTCAGCGTCCCGCGACTGGCGATCTGGTCGTAGTACGCCGTCCGCCGCCGGGCCACGCAGCCGTCCTTGGCCGGCGCGGCCATGGCGGGGTCGAGGTGGGTGTTGAGGCCGTCACGCAGCAGCACCAGCGCCTCCGCCCGCAGCTGTGACACGCGCGACTCGGTGACGCCCAGATCCTCGGCGATGCGGGCCATCGGCCGCTCCTCGAAGAAGTAGCCCTGCACCACCGCCCGCAGCCGCTCCGGCAGCGCCTCGATCGCGTGGCGCAGATAGCCGAGCCGTTCCCGGCGGATCAGCATCTCCTCCGGTCCGGCGCTCGGCTCGGTCACCATGTCGTCCGCGCCGGCCGTGGCGAAGCCCTGGAGGCTGAACACCACGGCCCGCTGCACGTCGTCGTCGGCCGACTCGATGTCCTCGACCGAGCAGCCCAGCCGGTCGGCCACCTCCTGCGCGGTGGGGTTGCGGCCCAGCTCGGCGGTGAGTTCCTGGCGGGCCGAGTCGGTGCGCCGGGCCCGCTGCCGCACCGAGCGGCTGGCCCAGTCGAGACCGCGCAGCTCGTCCAGCAGGGCGCCGCGCACCCGGGCCGCCGCGAACCGGGCGAACGGCACACCCCGCGAGTCGTCGAATCCCCGGGCCGCGTGCACCAGCGCGGCGTATCCGGCGGACATCAGGTCGTCCCGGTTGACGTGGGCCGGGACCCTCGCGAGCATCTCGCGGACCAGGTGGCCGACGAGCGGCATGTGCTCCTGGACGACGTCGGCGCGACGGCGATCGTCTCCGCTCATCATGGGGGGTCTCCTCGCGTACCGGCCGGTGGGGGGAGTTCCGGCGCTGAGGAGAAAGGTGATCCTCGCTGAGTGCTGTTCGGGTCCCGTTCGGGTGCAGCCCGGTTGCATCACCCACCGGGGTACACTTGATCTCGCGGTCCGCACTGTCTTGCCTCGGGCCGTCACCGGACCGGTCTCACGGTCCGCCGGATCGGCCACCACGCGCCGCGACTGAGAACAAAGTCTGCGCCGGGCAGGACGACCCCTCGACCCATCTGGAGCAACCGCTACATGACCACCTTTTCCGAGTTCGGCGTGCCCGCCGTGCTGACCGCGGCCCTCGCCGACCTCGGCATCACCACCCCCTTCCCGATCCAGGCGGCCACGCTGCCCGACTCGCTCGCCGGCCGTGACGTGCTCGGCCGGGGCCGAACCGGCTCCGGCAAGACGTACGCGTTCGTCCTGCCCGTCCTGGCCCGCCTGGCCGCCTCGAAGTCGCCGCGCCGTCCCGGCCGGCCCCGCGCGCTGATCCTGGCCCCGACCCGTGAGCTGGCCACCCAGATCGAGGCCACCATGGCCCCGCTGGCGGCCAAGCTGGGCCTGCGCACCATCACGGTGTTCGGCGGTGTCGGCGCGAACCCGCAGATCAAGGGCCTCAAGGCCGGTGTCGACGTGCTCGTGGCCTGCCCGGGCCGCCTCGACGACCACCTGCGCAACGGGCACGCGTCGCTCGACTCGGTCGAGATCACCGTGCTCGACGAGGCCGACCACATGGCCGACCTGGGCTTCCTTCCGGTCGTCCGCCGCCTGATGGACCAGACGCCGCGCGAGGGCCAGCGGATGCTGTTCTCGGCGACCCTCGACAACGGCGTGGACGTGCTGGTCAAGCGCTTCCTGCACAAGCCGGTGACGCACTCGGTCGACTCGGCCACCGAGGCGCCGGTCCAGATGGACCACCACGTCCTGCACGTCCGGGGTGACGACCGCTTCCCGGTCCTGGTGGACCTGCTGGCCGCCCCCGGCCGTACGGTCGTGTTCACCCGCACCAAGCGCCGGGCCAAGGTGCTGACCCGCCAGCTCAACCAGGCCGGCGTGCCGGCGGTGGAGCTGCACGGCAACCTCGCCCAGAACGCCCGCAACCGCAACCTGGCCGCGTTCTCCGACGGCACGGCCGAGACGCTGGTGGCGACCGACATCGCGGCCCGCGGCATCCACGTCGACGACGTCGCCCTGGTGATCCACGCCGACCCGCCGGTCGAGCACAAGGCGTACCTGCACCGTTCGGGCCGCACGGCCCGGGCCGGCGCGCGCGGCACGGTCGTCACCCTGATGACTGACGACCAGCAGTCCGAGGTGCGCGATCTGACCCGCAAGGCCGGCGTCCGCCCGACGACCAGCCGCACCCGCCCCGGCGACCCGCTGCTGGCCGAGCTGGCGCCGGGTGAGCGCGTGTTCGTCGCGCCCCGCCAGGCGGCGGTGGAGGCCCCCGCGGTCTCGCCGAGCGCCGACGAGGGCGCCCCTGGCGCGGGCCGCAGCCGCCGGGGCCGTGGCCGGGGACGGGGCGCGGGCCGCCCGGCCGAGTCGCGTCCCGAGCAGGCGGCCAGCACGACCCGCCACGGCGAGGGCCGCGCCCAGCGTCCCCGCACCGAGCAGGGCGCCGGTGGCCGCCAGTCGCAGGGCACGGGCGGCGGCCGCGGCCGTCGCGGTGGCGGCACGGGCTCGACGCCGGTGCACACCAGCCAGTCCCGCGGCGCCGGCTCGTCGTCCGCACAGGGCCGCCCCGCGTCCTCGGGTGGCGCCGCCGCGTTCAGCGCCGGCACCCGCGTGGGCGGCCGCCGCTCAGGCCGCTGACGCCGACGCGTACAGGTCGAGAGTGATCCGGACGGGCCGGGCGATGATCGCCCGGCCCGTCCGCACTCCGGCCTCGACCCGGTCGACGACGCCGGTGGCGACGAAATGGCAGCCGCCCGCGACCGGCTCGGCCGTCTCCAGGGCGAGCGTCACCTCGCTGTCATGGCCACGGACGCGCAGGACGCCCGCCAGCTTCCAGCCCGCCCCGTCACGGTGGACACGGGTGCTGCGGAAGCCGATCACCGGATGGCGCTCCGCGTCGAGGAACTTCGTGCCGGTGATGTCCCTGTTCCGGCGTACATCATCGGACTTGAAGGTCTTTGCCTCCAGCACCGCCGAGGCGGTCGACGCGGCCGGATCGGCGGCGACCGTGACGGTGCCGCCGCGCAGGGCCATGGTCGCCGTGACCGGCTTGAGGCCGAAGACGTGGGTCGCGGTCAGCCGGCAGGCCGAGCGCGCGGGATCGATGGTGTAGGTGCCAGGGACAAGTTCGGTGTGTACGTCGGTAGTCATGCCCCCGAGCCTCGACGGCCGCGACCGGTGAGACCTCAGTGCCGGTACTGAGAACCGGCACGTAGGTCGGTGCGCCGGGCCAGCCCGAGCTTGGCCAGGATGTTGCGCACATGCGTCTCGACCGTGCGCTCGGACAGGAAGAGCCGCTCGGCCACGGCCCGGTTGGACAGTCCCTCCGCGACCAGACCCGCGATCTCCCGCTCCCGCGGCGTCAGATCGTCACGGGCCAGCTCGGCCGCACCCTTCAGGTGCGAGGCCCCGGCGGCCAGCTTCCGGCTCAGTCGGGGGTCGCTCTCCCGGACCTGCTTGGCGTACGCCAGACGAGCGATCGCCGCGAACGACGGCGCGCCGATCCTCTCCTCCATGGCGACCGCCGACGCCAGATGCTTCTCCGCCGCGGCGGCCGCGCCGAGCGCCCCCGCCATGATGCCGAGCGACCGGTCGACGGCACCCTGACAACTGGACATCGAGTTCAGATAGAGGCCGGCGTACGGAAGAGCCCGCTCGTAGCAGTCACCGGCCAGCTCCCGGTCCCCCGTCCAGGCGGCCAGCTCACCGGTCATCACCACCACGAAGGGCCGGCGCGGATCGGCCGGAAGCCGTTCGAGGGCGACCCGGAGCCGCCGCGTGCAGTCGGCCCCGGCCTCCCGGTCGCCGACACCGCGGGCCATGAGCCCCACCTGCGCCACCGCGATCGGCATGTCCTCGTGGGCGAAGTCGGCCAGATCCGCCCACGACCAATCCTCCGTGTGCTCGGACAGTCCACAGAGGAAGGCGAGATAGAGGTAGTAGGCCGTCTCGTCCCGTTCCCCGGCCTCCCGGGCCTGCTCGGCCAGCTCGCGGGCCTCGGCGAGGCGCCCGCCGATGAGCGCCCGGGCCGCCCGCGCCCGGAACAGGTGCCAGCGGGCCACCGGCCACCCGAGGCGATCGGCCAACCCGGCCAGCTTGGCCGTCTCGGCGTCGAACTCGGTCAGCTCCCCCCGCATGAGCCACGCGTCGAGCAGCCAGCCCCGCCCCCACAGCTCGGCGTCGGGCCGCCCACCCGGCCCGGCGAGCTCACAGCTGCGGCGGGCCAGCTCGATGACCTCGTCCCCGTCCACCGCCGGATCAAGCACTTGATGCCGGGCGTGCACAGCCGCCACGAGCGCGTCGGCCCGCCCCGACGCCGAGGCGAGCCGCATGGCTTCCCCACTGATCCGCCGCGCCGCCACCGGATCTTCTTCCTCGGCGAGCAGAAACGCGTACTGCGCCAGCACTTTGGCGATCTCGGGCCCGCCGCCCCCGCCCTGACCCGCCGCGCCCTCGCCCTGACCCGCCGTGCCCTCGCCCTGACCTGCCGCGCCCTCGCTTTGCCCTGCTGCGCCCTCGCTTTGCCCTGCTGCGCCCTCGCTTGGACCCGCCGCGTCCTCGCCTTCACGCGCGCGTTCGCGTTCCAGGGCGCGCTCGCACAGCCGCATCAGGGCCGGCGCGAGCGGCCCCGCCACCCCACGGATCACCAGCGCGGCCGGCGCACCCACCTCGTCCACCACCGCCGCGCAGTCGGCCAGGGCGAGATCGAGACTCCCTTCCCGGTACGCCGCCTCGGCCCGCTCCAAGCGCAACCCAGCATCACCGGGCGCGTTCTCGAGCGCCCTCCCGAACCAGTGCACAGCCTCCCGGAAGTCGAGCCCACGCCCCGCTTCCCGAGCCGCCGCCACACACGCCGCAACCGCCCGCTCCCGCGACGCGGCATCGACCGCCGCCCGCACCCGATGCCGGGCGATCTCCGCGGGACTGCCCCCTCGGCTCTCGCCCAGAGCGTCGGCGAGCGCCGCGTGCACCCTGATCCGCTCACCACGGTCAAGCCCGGCGTAGAGCGCCTCCCGCACCAGCTCATGCACGAACCGCACCCGCGCCGGCGCCCACGGATCATCAACCAGCACACCGGCCGCGACCGCTTCAGCAAGCGCGCCCCCGCCGGCCCATCCCTCATCAGCCGCCGGGAGATGGGCCGCCGCGCCCTTCACCGCCTCGGCTTCGCCGCCCACCCCCGCGCGATGGGCCGCCGCGTCCTTCACCGCCTCGGCTTCGCCGCCCACCCCCGCGCGATGGGCCGCCGCGCCCTTCACCGCCTCGGCTTCGCCGCCCACCCCCGCGCGATGGGCCGCCGCGTCCTTCACCACCTCGGCTTCGCCGCCCGCCCCCGCGCGATGGGCCGCCGCGATCCTCATCGAGCGCTGAAGCACGATCACGTCGAGCTCACTGCCACACGCGGCGGCCACGCCCAGCATTTCGCGGCACGCCTCGCTCAGGGGCGCCGTTCGCCGTGCCACGAGCCGCCTCAGTCCCACCGGCAGTTCGAGGTCGCCCACCGGCCGGCCCAACCGTCCCTCACGGACCAGCAGCCGGGTCAGTTCCCTTGTGTAGAGCGGATTCCCGCCCCCGAGCCGGTGCACCTCGGCCGCCCACGTCCCGTGCGCCTTCTCCCGCCCCTGCGCGTCGAGGTAGGCGCCGACCGTGTCCAGATCCCACGGCTCCAGGGCGAGCACCTCGGCCCCGTCCAGATCGAGCTCGGCCCGGCTCGTGCCGATCAGCAGAAGACGCTCCCGCCCGATCTCCCGGGCCAGCGCGCGGATCAGCGCCAGCGATCCTTCATCGGCCCAGTGCAGATCCTCCAGCACCAGCAGCATCGGCCGGCTCGCGGCCGCTTCCCGCAGCGCCGCCACCACTCGTTGAATCGCCCGGAACCGCGCCGCCGCAACGGTTTCGCCCGCTTCCGACAGCGACAGCAACCCCGGCGAGAGCCCCGCACCGCCCGACGACAGCAGCCTCGTCCACGGCCAGAAAGCGGGCGCGCCCTCGTCCGGGTCGGCCCGGCCGGTCAGCACCACCATGCCCGCCGCCGCGGCCCGCGCGGCGGCCTCCTCGACCAGCGCCGTCTTGCCCGCGCCCGCCTCGCCGGTCACGAGGGCCACGGCGCCGTCGCCGCGCTCGGCCCCGGCCCGCAGCCGGTCGAGCGCGACCACCTCGGCCACCCGGCCCACCAGCGCGGCGCCCACGCCACTCACCTTTCCGCGCGCGCACGAGGATGTCGACCCCCGGCACGGGTGGGTGGGGCGCGGAGCCTCGCCGTCTAATGCGCCGGCAGTGACACCTGGATCTCGTCGGAGAGGGAGAAGCCGGCGCACATCTCCAGCTCGTCGCCGCTCCAGAAGCGGCCCGGGTCGTACCAGTTGGGCTGGCGGCCCTTGGGGAGCAGACCCATGTCCTCGTACGTCACGGCGACCACCTCGGCGCAGTAGGCCGTCTCCAGGGCCGAGTCGTCGGCCGGGCCGTTGCCGCCGCGCAGGCGCCAGCGGGGGCGGATCTGTGGCACCCGGCCCCGCACCCAGCGCCAGGCCAGCTGGGCCGAGGACGGGAACGGGGTGCCGTCGAGGCGGGCCACCGTCTTGAGGGCCTTGTCCTCCATGGCCGCGGTGACGCCCGGCTCCAGTTGGCGCAGCCAGCCGCGCTGGCCGTAGCGCTGGGCCCACACCGTCACCGCGTCGCGCAGGTCGTGCAGCTGGACGCCACGCTGGAACGTGCCGGACCACAGGTCGGGCAGCGAGCGGCCCAACTCCGCGTGCCACATCAGGGGTGGCATGTCCTCGATGACGATGGACATGCCGACATGGTTGACGGGGCTGTTGGTCAGCGTCTGGATCGCCCGGTCCGGACCGGATCGTCCCCGGAAGAGCCAGATGTCCCCGGTGCGCGTCAGTTCGATGGCCTCGTCGAGGCTGATGGCGGCGTCCACGTGTCTATCCTCGGGTGATGCGTTGGTGGAAAGTAGTGGGATTGGCCGGTCTGGCGGGAGTCGCCGCGACGGGCGCCGTTGTCGCGCGGGCGGAGCGCCGCCGGAGGCAGTACACGCCCGAGGAGATCCGGGAGCGGCTGCACCAGCGGGTGGCCGAGGCCGCCTCAGACAACATCGGTGTCTCGGAGTAGCGACCAGAGTCCCGCCCCGTCGGGCGCCGAGAACCAGGTCTTGCCGCCGGAGCCGACCGCCTCGGGATCGCCCGACGGGCCGGGCACCGCGCCGGCCAGCACCGACTGCGTGGGTGACAGGCGGCGGATGGCGACGGCGGCCACGTTGTCCGGGTGGGCGTGCGCGAACTCGGAGTAGATCTCCTGGTCGTGCTGTCCGTCGTCGCCGATGAGCAGCCACTTGATCTTGGGGAACTCCTGCGACAGCCGTTGCAGGGTGGTGCGCTTGTGCTCCTGGCCGCTGCGGAACCAGCGGTCGGGGGTCGGTCCCCAGTCGGTCAGCAGCAGCGGGCCCGCCGGGTAGAGATGACGGGACAGGAAGCGCGACAGGGTGGGCGCCACGTTCCACGCGCCGGTCGAGAGGTAGAAGACCGGTGCGCCCGCGTTCGCCGTGATGAGGCGCTCGTAGAGCACGGCCATGCCGGGCACGGCCATGCGCGCGTGCTCGTCGAGCACGAACGTGTTCCACGCCGCGAGCAGCGGACGGGGCAGGGCGGTGACCATGACCGTGTCGTCGATGTCGGAGATGAGCCCGAAGCGGCACTCGGGGTCGACCACCCGGATCGGCGCCTCGGCCGGCGCCGCGCCCTCGGTGAACAGCCGCACCTTGCCCCAGCCGGGCTCGAGGTCGCCCTTGACCCGGCAGTCGACGTAGCCACTGCGGTCGGTGCGGGTCTCGGTGATGCTGTCACCGACCTGGATCTTCACGATGGCGCCGTTGACCGGTGAGGTCGTGAAGCTGCGCCAGCCGCGCACCTTCTCCAGCTTCTTGCTCCGCTGCGGGCCCCGGGTGAGCACCACACGGGCCATCACGCGAGCCCAGCCGGGCGCACCGTACCCCGTGTAGGCGGTGATCACCGGCTGCCAGCCGCGGTTACGCAGCCGGCGTTCGACGATCTCGTGAAGCGCGTCCTCCACCCGGGCGGCCCGGTGCATCCGGATCACCGGCGGCTGCCCTGCCGGGGTTGTCGCCACGCCGGCGCCTCCTGCCCTCTCAATCGGCCTGCCCGGCTACGGTACCCGCCCACCATGGTCCTCACGCAGACCACAGCGGATTACTAGGCGGTGGCCGGAATCTCGCCAGTTGACCACTGGTCGGCGAACCACTGCTCGTCGGCCGGGCGCGGGCGCACGCCGGCCCGGGCGATCGCGGTGGCAGCCTCGGCGCGCAGCACGCGCAGGGCGTCGGCGTCCTTCTCGGCGGTCTCCCACAGCTCGCGCTCACGCTCCTGAAGGGCCTGATATTCGGCCCGGCGGTGGGCGCGGATCGCGTTGCGCAGCGCGGCCTCCTGGACGACCGGGTGCAGGCGCGGGTTCCAGCCGCGGTGGGCCAGCACGTCGTTGAGCTGGGCGATGGAGAGCTCGCGGTTGCGGCAGGCGGCGGTGGCCGCGTGGTGCAGATAGCGCTCACGCACCTGGTTCTCGCCGGGCTTGCGGCGGCGGCTCATCAGCGGATAGGCGGCGGCCCGGGTGGTGCGCCGGGCGGCCTGGTCGGCGGTGTCGAAGGCCAGCCAGGCCTCGTCGAGCTCGCGCTGGGTGGCCTCCCACTCGGCGCGGCTGCGGGCGGCGGTCGCGGCGGCGCGCCCGGCCGCGACGGTGACCTCGTCGGCGTAGCGCTGGGCCTCGGCCTCGGCCGGCGAGGGGGCGGGCGCGTGCCGGGGAATCGCCATGGCGGCGACGGCGATCGCGATGCCGAGCAGCAGGAGCAGCCAGAGCGCGACGGCCAGGGGCAGGGAGACGAAGAAGCTTTCCAGGGCGGTTTCCATCGCAACCTCACGATCGTTTCGTGGGCGGATATAGGAAAGGTGACTTACGACAGACGCGGCAAAAGTGGGCTCAGAGAGCCGGCGGCCCGCGGACCGGGCGGACCCGGAGGGCGACACCGATGAGCAGGACGATCACGGTCGCCGCGATCAGCGCCAGCACGGTCACGGGAGGCGCCGGCTCGGGCTCGTCGACGAGGGTCGCCGTCGGCGTCTCGCTTGCGGCCTCAGCTCGTACGGACGAAACGACCGCGACAGGCGCAGCCGGCGCAACCGGCGGGGTCGCGGGGACCGTGAAGGCAAGCGCGAGCATGGCCAGCCCCGTGAGGAAGCGCAGGAGGCGGCGCCCGTCCCAATGACGGGGGAGCACACGCGTCACTGCTGCCACGCGACCAACGTACCGAATCGGGCGGAAACGCGCACGGGCTCGCAAGAGTTACGCCGCTGACAGTCTTCTCACCGGAAGAGGGACTATTGACCACGTGGACTTACAGGTAGTACGGCAGGTGGCCGAGCTCGAAGAGTGGATCTCCGAGGGCGGCGTGGTGGTGCTCAGCGGGGCCGGGCTCTCCACCGACTCCGGCATCCCGGACTACCGGGGCCCGTCCGGGTCGGCCCGGCGCTCGACGCCGATGACCTATCAGACGTTCACCCGCGATCCGATCGCCCGGCGCCGCTACTGGGCGCGCAGCCATCTGGGCTGGCGCACGATCGGCGAGGCCCGGCCCAACGACGGGCACCGCGCGGTCGCGCGCATGCAGGAGGCGGGCGCGGTCCAGGGCGTCATCACGCAGAACGTGGACGGTCTGCACCAGGCCGGCGGCGCCCGTGACGTGGTCGAGCTGCACGGCAACCTGTCCCGCATCGTCTGCCTGGACTGCGGCGATCTGACGCCACGGGAATGGATGGCGGCCCGCCTGGACGAGGCCAACCCGGACTTCCGAGGGGTGGCCACGGCGATCAACGCGGACGGCGATGTGGAGCTGGACGACACCGAGCTCGACGGTTTCGCGGTGGTCGACTGCACAACCTGCGGCGGCATGCTGAAGCCGGACGTCGTCTACTTCGGTGAGACGGTGCCGCCGGAGCGCGTGTCGCGCAGCTTCGGCCTCGTCGCCGCCGCGCGGACCCTGCTGGTGCTGGGATCCTCGCTGACCGTCATGTCGGGCCGCCGTTTCGTGCTGCGGGCGGTCAAGGACGGCATCCGGGTGGCGATCGTCAACCGCGGCGTGACGCGCGGGGAGCCGTACGCGGGGGTCGTCGTCGATGCCCCATTGGGCATCGTGCTGCCTCATCTCGCCTCGAAGGTTGCGACCGTTTCGTCCTGAAGCTCGTCAATGGAGCGCTCCCATCGACGGCCGTAATCGCACTGAAACCTAAATATTGATTTGACACCGTTGACGTGACCGGCCTCACTGGCGTTAACTGCCGGAACCGCTCCCGAAACCGGTTCCGACACATGGCCGTAAAGAGCCGGTGACACCGAGCGGTCAGAACTAACGGAGGACAAGTGCCGATCACCATCGCCGACGTCGCGGCTCGGGCCAAGGTCAGCAAGACGACCGTGTCCCGGGTTCTCAACGGCAAGGGCGAGCTGGACGAGTCGACCGCCGCGCGGGTCCGCGCGGTGATCGAGGAGCTCGGCTACGTGCCCAGCGCCCGCGCCGTCGGCCTGGCCCGCGGCCGCACCCGGGTGGTCGGCATGCTCGTGCCGTCGCTCACCTGGCCGTGGATCGGCGAGGTCATCCAGGGCGCGGTCGACGTGCTCGAGACCGAGCGGTACGGCCTGCTGCTGTTCACGTGCAACCGCGGCGAGGAGTCGATGCGCCAGTTCGGCGCGCAGGTGTCGGCCAAGTCGTTCGACGGGCTGCTGGTCATCGAGCCCGAGGGCACCCTCGACTACATCGCCACGCTGCACGCCCGGGGACTTCCGGTGGTGCTCATCGACGACCGCCACCAGGCCTCGGGCCAGATCCCCAGCATCGGGACGACCAACCACGACGGCGCCGGCTCGGCCGCGCGCCACCTGCTCGAGATCGGCCGCACCCGGCCGCTGATGGTGACCGGGCCGGACCGCTTCGGCTGCACCCAGCAGCGGTTCACCGGCTTCGCCACCGTCTTCGCCGAGGCCGGGCACCCCATCACCACCGACCGGGTGCATCCCGGCGATTTCACGACCGCCGCCGGCGCCGCCGGCGTCCGGGCCGCGCTGGAGTCCGGTGTGGACTTCGACGCCGTGTTCGCGCACAACGACCTGGCCGCCATCGGCGCCATGCGTGAGCTGCTCGACCACGGCAAGCGGGTGCCGCAGGACGTCGCCGTGGTCGGCTTCGACGACATACCGACCGCGGCGCACACCCAGCCGCCGCTGAGCACGGTGCACCAACCGCTGCGCGAGATGGGCGAGGCGGCGGCACGCGCGCTGCTCGGCCACTTCGAGGGCACACCCCTGCCCAACCGCCCCACCGTCATTCCCACCACCTTCACTCCCCGCTCCTCCACCCTCTAAAAGCCTTACCCCATAACGAAAACGCCGGCCCACGGCCGGCGGCGGGCCCCTGCGCCCATCGCTCCCACGACGCCCGCCCCCGCTGGCGCCGCGATGCCGCACGCCCTCCTCCGCCCGACGCCCGACGCCCGCCGTCCTCCCCCGCCCGACAACCCGCCCTCCTCCCCGCCTGACCACTCGCCGCCTCCCCGCCCGACCACTCGCCGCCTCCCCGACCGACCACTCGCCGCCCCGCCCCAGGCGGACCGAGCCCGTCGCCCCAGCCCGAGCCCGTCGCCCCAGCCTGAGCCCGTCGCCCCGCCCCGAGCGACCCGAGCCCACCACCCGCCCAAGCGGAACGAGCCCACCCCCGCTCGACCCGCCCCAGCGGAACCAGCCCACAGCTCCACCCGCCCCAAGCGGAACCAGCCCACAGCTCCACCCGCCCCAAGCGGAACCAGCCCACCACCGCTCCACCCGGATAAAACGCGATTTATCGAGGAGATTCGTGATGCAGAGAAGGAAACTGTTCGCGGTCGCCCTGGCGAGCGCGCTCGCCACCGGCGGGCTCGCGGCGTGCGGCGACTCGCCGAACGCGAACAACGCCAACAACGCGAACAAGTCGTCGGTCGACTTCCTCAAGATCGGCATGCCGAACGGCACGCAGACCGAGAACCACAACCCGTTCGCCGGCACCTCCTCGGCCAACGCGCTGGGCTACAAGTGGATGATCTACGAGCCGCTGACCCAGTGGAACCCGGTCAAGCCGGCCGACCCGGCCACCCCCTGGCTGGCCAGCAGCGTCAAGTGGGCCGACGACTACAAGTCGGTCGACATCACCGTCCGCGACAACGCCACCTGGTCCGACGGGCAGAAGCTGACCGCCGAGGACGTCGGCTACACGTACACGCTGATCAAGGGCAACGACGCGCTCAACCAGTACGCCGTGCCGTACGACCAGATCACCGTCAGCGGCAGCAACGTCAAGCTGACCTTCAAGTCGTCGCAGTTCGTCAACCAGAACAAGATCCTGGCCAACACGCCGATCGTCCCCAAGCACGTCTGGGAGAAGATCTCCGACCCGGCCACCGACGTCAACAAGAACCCGATCGGCTCCGGCCCGTACACGCTGAAGTCCTTCACCCAGGCCGGCGTCACCCTCAGCGTCCGCGACTCCGGTTACTGGCAGGACCTGCCCAAGGTCAAGGAGCTGCGGTACGTCTCGTACGCCGACAACAGCGCCCAGGCGACCGCGCTGGCCAACGGCGAGTCGGAGTGGAGCTTCGTCTTCATCCCCAACGCCCAGCAGACCTTCGTGGCCAAGGACCCGGCGCACCACAAGCTGTGGGCCCCCGGCGTGCTCGGCATCCACGGCCTGTACATCAACACCACGGTCAAGCCGTTCGACGACCCGAAGCTGCGCCAGGCCATGAACATGGTCATCAACCGGACCGACATCTTCAACCAGGCCGAGGCCGGCTACTTCCACCCGGAGATCAAGAGCGTGACCGGTCTGCCGCCGGGCGCCGGTGACGCGTACATCGCCCCGGAGTACAAGGGCAAGGAGTTCTCGGTCGACGTCGAGGGCGCCAAGGCTCTCCTGCAGAGCGCTGGTTACAAGCTGAACGGCAAGACGCTGAGCGACCCGAGCGGCAAGCCCGTGAAGATCAAGCTCAGCGACCCGGCGCCGTGGTCGGACTACCAGACCACGCTGGAGATCATCAAGAGCAACTTCGCCGAGATCGGCATCGAGGCCACCGTCGAGAAGCCGAACCAGGACGTGTGGGACGCCAACGTGCAGAAGGGCGCCTTCGAGGCCTCGATGCGCTGGACCAACGGTGGCGCCACGCCGTACGACATCTACCAGACCGTCATGGACGGCGCCCTCATGAAGCCGATCGGCACCGCCGCCCAGCAGGGCAACTTCGGCCGCTTCAACAGCCCGGAGGCCACGGCCGCGCTCAAGGCGTACGCCAACGCGACCAGCGACGCCGACCGCACCGCCCAGATGAACAAGATCCAGAAGGTCTTCGTCGAGCAGGCACCGATGCTGCCGGTCGGCGCCGACAACGTGGGCGCGGCCTACAGCGACAAGAACTGGACGGGCTGGCCGACCGACGCCGACCCGTACTCGGGCGCGCAGCCGACGCAGCCGTACGCCCTCCAGATCGTCCTCAAGCTCAAGCCCGCCGGCGCCTGACGCCCGACTCGCCGCTCCCCGCACCGTCCGCGGGGAGCGGCACCTCAACGAAGGAACAAGCGCATGACGTCGACAAAGGAAGCCGAGGCTCCTTCCGGCGAGGTGGTGCTCGAGGCGGTAGGCCTGACCAAGCACTTCCCGGTCCGCCGGCAACTCAGACAGATCTTCCGCAAGGAGCACGAAGCGGTTCACGCCGTCGACGATGTGAACCTCACCCTCCGCCGCGGCCAGGTGGTCGCCCTCGTCGGCGAGTCCGGCTCGGGCAAGTCCACTGTGGCCCGCCTGCTGGCCCAGCTCTATCCCCGTACGGCCGGCGACATCAAGCTCCATGGCGAGAGCACGAAGGTCAAGGGTGGCCGGCCGTTCCGCGAGTACGCGGCCCGGGTCCAGATGATCTTCCAGGATCCGTTCGCGTCCCTGAACCCGGTGCACACCATCAGGTATCACCTGACCCGGGCGCTGAAGATCCACGGGAACGCCGAGGACCTCGACGCCGCCCTGCACGACCTGCTGACCAGGGTCAGCCTCACCCCGCCCGAGCGCTATCTGGACAAGTTCCCGCACGAGCTGTCCGGCGGGCAGCGCCAGCGGGTGGCGATCGCCCGTGCCCTCGGCGCCCGGCCCGAGGCGCTGCTGGCCGACGAGCCGGTGTCCATGTTGGACGTGTCGATCCGTCTCGGCGTACTGAATCTGTTGCGGGACCTCAAGGAGCGCCTCAACCTGGCGATCCTCTACATCACCCACGACATCGCCTCGGCCCGCTACTTCGCCGACCAGACCCTCGTCATGTACGCCGGGCGGATGGTCGAGGGCGGCGACAGCGAGACCGTGACCCAGTCGCCGGCCCATCCGTACACCAAGCTGCTGATCGACTCGGCGCCCGACCCGGACCGCCTCACCGGCGACCTCGATCCGCTGGACGAGGACCGGGGCAACGGCGAGCCGCCGAGCCTGATCCATCCGCCCACCGGATGCCGCTTCCATCCGCGCTGCCCGGCCGCGATGCCGCGCTGCTCGACCGACCTGCCGGTGCCGCTCCAGATCGGCGACGCCCCCGATCACTGGGCCGCCTGCTGGCTCTACGACGACGCGGAGGTGGCGAAGTGAGGTACTTCCTCCAGCGCATCGCGTTCTATCTGTTCACGGCCTGGGCCGCGATCACCCTCAACTTCTTCATCCCGCGCCTGGTGCCGGGTGACCCCGTACAGTCGCTCATCGCGAAATATCGCGGCCAGCTCAGCACCGAGGCCATCCAGTCGCTGTACGTCCTGTTCGGCCTGGACAAGCAGGAAAGCCTGTGGCAGCAGTACATCGACTACTGGAAGCAGATCTTCCAGGGTGATCTGGGCCTGTCCTTCACGTTCTTCCCGGCGCCGGTCTCGCAGGTCATCTCGCAGGCCCTGCCGTGGACGGTGATGCTGGTCGGCATCACCACGATCATCAGCTTCCTTCTCGGCACCGGGCTGGGCGTGCTGGCCGGCTGGCGGCGCGGCTCGTGGGCCGACGGTCTGCTGCCGGTCACCACCTTCTTCTCGTCGGTGCCGTACTTCTGGCTCGGCATCATCGCGATCTACCTGCTGGCCGGGCCGGACAGCTTCTTCCCGTCGTCCGGCGGCTTCGACTCGGGTCTCGTGCCGGCCTGGGACCAGTACTTCATCCCGAGCGCCATCCAGCACAGCCTGCTGCCCGCGCTGACCATCCTGATCTCGTCGGTCAGCGGCTGGATCCTGAGCATGCGCAACATGATGGTGACGGTGGCGTCGGAGGACTACATCACCGTCGCCCACGCCAAGGGCCTGTCCGAGCGGCGGGTGGCGGTCAGCTACGCGGCCCGCAACGCGTTGCTGCCCAACGTCTCCGGGTTCGCGCTGTCGCTCGGCTTCATCGTCGGCGGCACGCTGCTGGTGGAGATCGTGTTCTCGTACCCCGGCCTGGGCTTCACGCTCCTGCAAGCGCTGGGCGCCAAGGACTACCCGCTCATGCAGGGCATCTTCCTCGTCATCACCATCTCGGTGCTGGTCGCCAACCTGCTGGCCGACGTGGCGTATCTGCTCCTCGACCCGCGCACCCGCAAGGAGGGCTGAGCGATGACGATCCCCACCTCCAGCATCGAGCAGGTGATCCCCGGGCAGGGCTCGATGGCCCAGCCCGAGGAGCCGCACCCGAGCAGGCGCAAGCGGCAGCGGTTCACCTTCGTCCGCAACAAGAAGGCGGCCGTCGGCCTGACCATCCTCGGGCTCTACATCCTCTTCGCGATCATCGGGCCGTGGATCGCGCCGTACGATCCCAGCGCCCGCGGCAACGACCTGGTGCAACCGCCCTCGGCCGACCACTGGCTCGGCACCACCCACCTGGGCCAGGACGTGTTCAGCCAAATCCTGGTCGGCACCCGCAGCGTGATGTACGTCGGCCTGCTGGCCGGCACGATCGCGACCGTGCTGTCGGTGCTGATCGGCGTGACCGCCGGCTATCTGGGCGGCAAGACCGACGACGTCCTCTCGGCGTTCGCCAACGTCATCCTGGTCATCCCGGCCGTCCCGCTGATGATCATCATCACGTCGATCCTGAACAACGCCAGCGACACCCTGATCGCGCTGGTCATCGGCCTCACCTCGTGGTCGTGGAACGCCCGGGTGCTGCGCGCGCAGACCCTGTCGCTGCGCCGGCGTGACTACGTCGAGGCGTCGCGGGCGACCGGCGAGAAGACCTGGCGGATCATCGGCTTCGAGCTGCTGCCCAACCTGACCGCGGTGATCGCCTCGGGCTTCGTCGGCACCGTCATCTTCGCCGTGCTCTCCGAGATCACGCTGGCCTTCATCGGCGTCGTCAACAACGGCTGGAACTGGGGCACCATCCTGTTCTGGGCCCAGGGTCAGCAGGCCCTGGCGCAGAACGCCTGGTGGTGGTTCGTGCCGGCCGGTCTCGCGATCGCCTTCCTGGGCACCGCGCTGTCCCTGATCAACTTCGGCATCGACGAGTTCGTCAGCCCGCGCCTGCGCAGCGCGGGCAAGACCAAGGTCAAGACCGCCTCCGGCCGGACCGTACGGATGCGCATCGGATTCACCCCTGTTCTGTCGAAGGGCGGCGATCGGCCGTGAGCGAACCCGTTCTCGAAATCCGCGATCTGAACGTCGACTACGGCCTGGGCGACCGAGCCGTGCACGCCGTACGGGACGTCAGCCTCACCCTGCATCGCGGCGAGGTGCTCGGCCTGGCCGGCGAGAGCGGCTCCGGCAAGTCGACGCTGGCCTACGGCCTGACCCGGCTGCTGCCCCCGCCCGGCGTCATCACCGGGGGCGAGGTCGTCTATCACCCCGAGGGCGGTCAGCCGTACGACGTCCTGGCCCTCAACGACCGCAAGCTGCGGCAGTTCCGCTGGGCCGAGACGGCGATCGTTTTCCAGGGCGCGATGAACTCGCTCAACCCCGTCCACAAGATCTCGACCCAGCTCACCGACGTGCTCAAGGCCCACGAGCCGAAGATGAGCGAGCACACCCGCAACGCCCGGGCCCGCGAGATGCTCAAGCTGGTCGGCATCTCGCCGGACCGGATGGACGCCTATCCGCATCAGCTGTCCGGCGGCATGCGCCAGCGCGTGATGATCGGCATGGCGCTGATCCTTCAGCCGCAGGTGGTCATCATGGACGAGCCGACCACCGCCCTCGACGTGGTGATGCAGCGGCAGATCCTGGGCCAGCTGATCGAGCTGCGCGAGCGGCTCGGCTTCTCGGTCATCTTCATCACGCACGACCTGTCGCTGCTGGTGGAGTTCTCCAACCGGATCGCCATCATGTACGGGGGCCGGATCGTCGAGGAAGCGCCGGCGGCGACGATCTACCGGGACGCCCTCCATCCGTACTCGGCCGGGCTCCTCGCCTCTTTCCCGGCCCTGCGCGGCCCGAAGCGCGAGCTGGCCGGCATCCCGGGCTCGCCACCGGACCTGGCCGGTATGCCCAGCGGATGTTCGTTCCATCCGCGCTGCCCCCAGGCGTTCGAGCCGTGCTCGACGAAGATCCCAGTGCTCGGGCCGCCGGCCGACACGAACGGCCGCTCGGTCGCCTGCTGGCTCCACCCTCCGGCCGACCGCCCGGCCGGCGCCCTCGACCTTTCCCTGGAGAACCGTTGACATCCGCAACCGACCTGGCGCCCCTGATCACCGGCCTGCCGCCCTCCTTCACCTGGGGCGTGGCCACGGCCTCGTACCAGATCGAGGGCGCGGTGGCCGAGGACGGGCGCACCCCGTCCATCTGGGACACCTTCAGCCGTACGCCGGGAGCCGTGCACAACGGCGACACCGGCGACGTGGCCTGCGACCACTACCACCGGATGCCGCAGGACGTGGCGTTGATCAAGAGCCTGGGCATGGACAGCTACCGGTTCTCGGTGGCGTGGCCGCGGGTGCAGCCCGGCGGCCGCGGGCCGGTCAACCCGGCCGGCCTGGCCTTCTACGACCGGCTGGTCGACGAGCTGCTGGCCAACGGCATCGACCCGTGGGTGACGCTCTACCACTGGGACCTGCCGCAGGAGCTGGAGGACGCGGGCGGCTGGCCCAACCGGGACACCGCCTACCGGTTCGCCGACTACGCGGCGATCGTCTTCGCGAAGCTGAAGGACCGGGTCGGCACGTTCACGACGCTGAACGAGCCGTGGTGCTCGGCCTGGCTCGGCTACAACGTGGGCGTGCACGCGCCCGGCCGGCGTGACTTCGACGCGTCGCTGGCGGCCACACACCACCTGCTGCTGGGACACGGGCTCGCGCTGCAGGCGATGCCGTCGGACACTCATAAGTTCGGCATCACCCTGAACATGGGCACGGCCGACCCGCTGTCCTCCTCGGACCTCGACGCCGAGGCGGCCCGGCGCGCCGACGGGATGGGGCTGCGGCTCTACCTCGACCCGTTGCGGCACGGCACCTATCCGGCCGACGTCGTGGCCGATCTGGCCGCGCGGGGTTCGGCGATGCCCGTACAGGAAGGCGATCTGGAGATCATCTCGCAGCCGTTCGACGTGCTCGGGGTCAACTTCTACTTCGGGCAGGACTTCGCCGGTACGGATCTCGACGGGAACACCGTCGACACCGCCGGCGAGCCGGTCGTGCGGGCGGTGTTCCCGGACACGCCACGCACGGCCATGGGCTGGCCGATCACGCCGTCCCGGTTCACGGCGCTGCTGACGCGGCTCGCTCGCGACTACCCCGGGCTGCCGATGGTGATCACCGAGAACGGCGCCGCCTTCGACGACGTACCCGACAACTCCGGATTTGTCGCCGACCATGACCGTACGGCCTATTTGTCATCACACATCGCGGCGGTAGCCGCGGCCCGGGACCAGGGCGCCGACATCCGCGGCTATTTCGCCTGGTCGCTGCTCGACAACTTCGAGTGGGCCGAGGGCTACGCGAAGCGCTTCGGCATCGTGCGGGTGGATTACGAGACGCAGGAACGGATCCCGAAGCAGAGCGCTCTCTGGCTGCGGGACTCGATCGCCGCGCTGCGCTCGGCCTGACGCTCCACCGCCCGCCCCGGCCGGCCGGTCAGGGAACGCTCCGGGGCGCCGCCCCGGGACTCGGCCGGCCGGTCAGGAACCGCTCCGGGGGCGCTGCCTCGGGGCGAAGGCCAGGACCGGCTCGGCCGGCGGCTCGGGCAGGCCGCCGTCGGCCAGCAGCCGGGCGACCGGCAGGGTGGCCGCGCCCATGGCCACGGCGTCGCGGCCCAGTTGGCACACGTCGATGCTGGTCGCGGCGTACGGGCGGCGCAGCGCGTGCCGGGCCGCGGCCCGCCGGATCTCGGGCAGGAAGCGGGCCGCGAACGCCGTGCCGGTCTCGCCGCCGACCACGATGCGCTCCGGGCTGAACAGGTTGATCAGGTCGGCGATGCCGGCCCCCAGATAGCCCGCCGCCTGCGCGAACACCTCGATCGCGGCCGGCTCCTCGCTGGCCAGCATGCGGGGAAGCAGCTCCGGAGTGTGGTCGACACCGAGGGCGGCGGCCAGCCGGGCGCCGATCCGGTCGGCTCCGATGTACGCCTCCAGGCAGCCCCGGGCGCCGCACCGGCACTCGTCACCGTCGTAGATCAGCGTGGTGTGGCCCCACTCGCCCGCGTTGCTGTTCGCGCCCCGATAGGAGCGCCCGTCCATCACGACGGCCGCACCCACTCCCGTACCGATCATGATGATGACCGCGTGCCGCGCCCCGCGGCCGGCGCCGAACCACATCTCGGCCTGCCCGTGCGTCTTGGCGCCGTTCTCCACGAAGACCGGCACGTCGGTGCCGGCCCGCAGCATCGCGCCCAGCGGCACCGCGTCCCAGCCGGTCGACTGCGAGTCGACGACACCGTCGTCCACCTCGACCACGCCGGGCACGCCCACCCCGAAGCCGAGCACGTCCTTCGTCTCGACCCCGGCCTCGGCCACGACCCGGGCCAGCCCTTCGAGCAGCTTCGCGGCGACCTGCGCGGGGTCGTCGTCGTGCTCGAGGGTGGCCGCGGCCAGCCGCGACATCGACAGGTCGTAGAGCTCCACCAGCACCCGGGTCTCGGCCACGTCGGCGCCGACCACGTAGCGGAAGCCGGGCCGCACCCGCAGCAGCACCCGGGGACGGCCACCGTCGGAGCCGACCAGGCCGGCCTCCTCGACCAGCCCCTCCTCGATCATCTCGCCGATCAGGTTGCTCACGCTGGCCTGGCTCAGCGCCGTGGTGGCGGCAAGCTGCTGGCGGCTCTGCATGCCACCGCGGAACAGGTCGGTCAGCAGACTCGCCCGGTTCGCCCGGCGCACGTCCCGGACCGTCGTCCGCCTGGTCTCCATGAGATGACATTCAACGCCATCACCGCGCGAAAACGTAAGGCGCGGGCCACCGCCGACGGCATATCGTGCCCGAGTGACCGACTACCGCGACGTGAACCGGGCCAACTGGGACGAGCGGGCCGCCGCCCACGCGGCCTCCCCGGGCTACTCCGTCTCCCAATACGCCGACGATCCGGCCTTCCTGAGCCAGACCATCCGCTTCGACCGGCCGTTGCTCGGCGACGTGTCCGGGCTGCGCGGCGTCCACCTGCAGTGCCACATCGGCACCGACACGGTCTCGCTCGCCCGGCTGGGCGCCACGATGACCGGCCTCGACTTCTCGCCCAAGTCGCTGGCGGAGGCCCGGCGCGTCGCCGATCTCGCCGGCGCCGATGTCCGGTTCGTGCAGTCGGACGTCTACGACGCGGTGGCCGCGGCCGGCGATGGTTACGACTTCGTCTACACCGGAGTCGGCGCGCTGTGCTGGCTCCCCGACATCCGCCGCTGGGCCCGCACGGTCGCCGCCCTCCTGCGCCCCGGCGGCCGCCTGTTCGTCCGCGAGGGCCATCCCGTGCTCTGGGCCCTCGACTACGAGCGCGACGACGACCTGCTCGTGCTGTCCGAGCCCTATTTCGAGACGGCCGCTCCGCAGATCTACGAGGAGGCCGGGACGTACGTCGAGACGGACACCGCCTTCACCAACAACGTCACCCACGAGTGGAACCACGGCCTGGGCGAGATCGTGACGGCCCTGCTCGAGGCCGGCATGACCATCACCGGCCTGGTCGAGCACACCAGCGTTCCCTGGCACGCCCTCGAGCGCAGCATGGTCGACATCGGCGACGGCGAGTTCCAGTTGCGTGACAAGCCGGAGCGGCTGCCACACACGTACACCCTCCAAGCGGTCCGCACTCCCGTTTAGAGATCAAAGCCTTCGGGGTACGTCGGCGGTCAATCCCCACTACCCAGGAGGCCCCGATGCGCTTCGGAACGATAGGCGGGCTGATCGTCATCCTCTGGCTCGTCCTCGGCGGCGTGGCCGCCTACGAGCGCGGCTATTTCAAGGACACCGGCGACACCAGCTGTGCCGAGTTCGGCACGATCGTCGTCACCACTCTGGCCGGACCGCTCAACTGGATGGGCGTCAACCCGAAGATCAAGTGCGACGTCCCCGAACCTAGCAAGTAGGACCCTTCGTCACTCCCCCGAGCCACGGATCGTCGAGCACACCGGCGTCGAGCCCGACGCCGGTGATCGCTTTCAGGGCCAGGGCCGCGCACTGGCTGGGCGTTCCCGAGCGCTCATCGAGCCCGTCGACCCAGCCCGGGTCGAACCTTCCCCACGACCCGAGCGTCACGGCGCTCATCCCCGCGATCACGTCACCGTCCTCGGCCACCAGCAGCTCGATCTTGTTGGGGTCGCGGTAGATCGAGCAGGCCCGCCCGGCCTCGGACAGCTCGCCGAGCATCTCCGGATCGGCCCCGATCCAGCCGAGGGTGCCCTCGACCTCCAGCACCAGAGTCCCGTCACCGGCCGGCTTGGCCAGCAGCATCACCTCGGGCGGCCGTAGCGCGATGCGCCGGCTGGCCACGGCGAGCCCGCCCGGCACCGGGGCCACCTCCCGGACGCCCATCATGTCGAGCGTGAGGGCCGGCGCCAGCACCGTGACGGTGACGCACCAGCCCTCACCGAGGCGCCGAGTCAGATCGAGGGTCTCCGTCACGGAGCCGAGGTTATTCGTGCGGCAGCAGATGACGCCAGGTCACGCTGACCACGCGGTCGTCCGGCAGCCGGTACGAGCGCCAGTCCCACACGTCCTTGCGGGGAAGCGCCCGGATCACGCTGCGGGCCTGACGGCCACGAACGTTTCGGCTGCTCCACCACGTGTCCTTGGGGAACGCGGGCGGCGTGACCCCGGACGGCCACGGCTGCGTCTCGGCAACCGGCCCGCCTCCGGCCAGAACGGCGACCATGCGGACGGCATCCGGGCGGTAGGCGGCGCCACGCTTGCGGACCCGCCCGCGGCAGGCCATGAGATCGTCGTAGAGCTCGTAGGTGGCGGCCGCGTATCCGCGATGCTGCCGGTAGGCGGTGAACGCGTAGGCGTCCAGCCGCAGCGTCCGGCCACGCCACCGGGCTTCGAAGTGGCTGGTCGGCGCGTCCGCGATCTGCGGGTCATCGGGACCGAGCAGCAGCTTGCCGTTGGCCGGGTCACGAAGCACACGAGCCGAGTGCCGCAGAAGATCGTCGACCTCACCGGCCCGAAGCCGCAGCCGCCGCTCCGCGTCGACAATGGCCGTGCCATCGCGGTAGACGACAAACTGAGGCGGCCGGATCTGGTCATAGCCGGCCGGAACGAAGCCGCCACCTTCGGAGTAGAGAACGACAGGCTCATTGCCGTACGCCGCCTCGGCCACCCCACCCGGAACCAGCACCCCGGCACCGACAACGGCCACCCCGGCCAGGAATTGTCTGCGCTCCATCTGCCACACCCCCGTCAGCTCACCACTCCCCCGATAAACGCACATTTCGGACAGCGGCAACGGCAGACTCCCGCTTTCGAACCAAACGTCCCGCATCCCCACCCATCCGGCCGAGCCCTGCACGCGCCCTTCCCGGCCGGCTTGGCGCGGCGGGGCACCTCTCACACCATGGTCAGGGCGAGACGGCGTACGGCCTCGTTGATCTGATCGGCGGGAGCGGCGGCGTAGGTCAAGCGCAGGAAGGGGCCCGGGGGCTCGGCCGCGTACCAAGGGCGGCCCGGGAAGACGGTCACTCCCGAGGCGGCGGCCGCGGTGGTCGTGGCCATGTCGTCGGCGCCGTCCGGGAGGGCCACCCACAAATGCAGGCCGCCGCGGGGGATCGTCGAGGGCACCATGCTCGGCAGGTGGCGGCCCAGGGCGGTCAGCAACGCGCCACGCCTCGCTGCCAGCGCTGTCCGCAAGGCGCGCAGATGACGGGCCCACGACGGGGCGGTCACCAATTCCAAAGTGGCCTGTTGCAAGGGACCGGCCACGAAGAAGTCGTCGAGCAGGCGGGCCGCCCGCAGGCGGGCGCCGGCCGGGCCGCGGGCGCCTATCGCGGCGACGCGCAGGCCGGGAGCGGCCGACTTGGTGAGTGAGCGTACGTAGACCACGTGGCCGTCGGGGTCGTCGGCCACCAGTGGGCGTGGGGGCTCGCCGTCGATGGTCAGGTCGCGGGCGTAGTCGTCCTCGATCAGGAAGGCTCCGGCATCGCGGACGGCCTTGACCACCTCGGCGCGGCGGTCGACCGACAGGGTGGCGCCGGTCGGGTTGGCGTACAGCGGCTGGCAATAGAAGAGCCGCGCACCAGTGCGGGTGAAGGCGGCGGCGAGGTGCTCCGGGCGTACCCCTGAAGGGTCAGCGGGAACCGGAACCACCCGCAGACCGCAAGCGCGGGCAGCGGCCAGGGCGCCGAGGTAGGTCGGCGACTCGACCAGCACGGTGTCGCCGGGCGAGGCCAGCGCGCGGAAGGCGGTCGACAGCGCGGACTGGCCGCCCGGGCAGATCACCATGTCGGCCGCGCGCAGGCCGCCGCCGGCCTGACGGGCGAACCAGTCCCGCAGATCCTCGCGCCCCTCGACCGGCCCGCGCTGCCAGCTGGCGGGCTGCCGCGCGGCTCGGGCCAGCGCCGCGCCCAGCGCCGCCGTCGGCTGAAGGTCGGCGTCGAGATAGCCGCCGGTGAGCGGGATCGCGCCCGCGGGCGGTAACGCCAGTAACGCCTGCATCTCGCTCTCACCGGACAGCCGGGGACCGAGCGCGACCGTCTGCCAGGACAGGTCGGGCGGTGTTTCCGTCGTGGGGCGGGGTGCCACGAAGGTGCCCCGGCCCGACCGGGTCTCGACCAGGCCCTCCGCGACCAGGCGCCGGATCGCCTCGGCCACGGTGACCGGTGAGGCCTGATGCCGGGCGGTCAGTTCCCGCACCGACGGCAACCGCGCGCCGACCTCCATGCCCCGCGCCTGCCGGCGCAGATCTTGGATAACACGGCTCGCTGCGTTACCGTCATTCATGAAAGACAACAGTAGCGCTACTGTCACCGGCTCGGTAACAGCGGGCTTCGCGCTGGGCGCCCTGGGCGTGCTGGCCTTCAGCCTGTCGCTGCCCATGACGCGGGTGGCCGTGCAGCAGATCGACCCGTGGTTCGTCGCCTTCGGCCGGGCCGTCGGCGCCGCCGCCCTGGCCGGGGCGTATCTGTCGGTGACGAGAGCCCCGCGCCCCACCCGCGACCAGTGGCGCCGCCTGTCGATCGTGGCACTGGGCGTGGTGGTGGGGTTCCCGCTGTTCACGTCGCTGGCCCTGACCACACAGACGTCGGCCCACGGCGCCGTGGTGATCACCGTGCTGCCCGCGATGACGGCCGTCTTCGCCGTGCTGCGCGCGGGCGAGCGCCCACCCGTGGCGTTCTGGGCCGCGAGCTCGGCCGGCCTCCTGGCCGTGGTCGCCTTCCTGGTCACGACAGGCGCGGTGAGCGGCGCTCTCGACGTGGCCGACCTGTTCCTGGTGGCCGCCGTCGTCCTGTGCGGCTTGGGCTACGCCGAGGGCGGCGTCCTGGCCCGAAGCCTGGGCGGCGCCCGAACGATCTGCTGGGCCCTGCTTCTCTCCCTGCCGGTGACGGTCCCCGTGACGATCGCCGCCGCCGTGGCCGCTCCCCCGCGGGCCGGCCTGGGCGCGTGGTCGTCGTTCGCCTATCTGACCGTCGTCTCGATGTTCCTGGGCTTCTTCGCCTGGTACGCCGGCTTGGCCCAGGGCGGCATAGCCCGGGTGGGCCAGATCCAGCTGGCCCAGCCCGTGCTGACATTGGCCTGGTCGGCCCTCCTGCTGGGCGAGTCGGTGAGCCCGGCGTCGATCGGCGCCGCCGCCATCGTCCTGGCCTGCGTCTTCCTGACCCAGCGCACCCGAACCCGCCCCACGGCCACCCCACCCCGCGAACCGGTCGGAGCCCCCGCACGACCATGACCCACGCAGGGCCCGGTGCCGGTTGACCGGGCCAGCGAGCGGGAGCGGGTCACGGCCGGGCCGCGGTGGTGAGGCGGTCGGTGGGCCGGTTCGGGTTCAGGGGGTCGTTCAGGAGGGAGGCGAACCCCAGGTCGGCCGCGCCGATCAGGGTGGCGTCGCCGGCCAGTTCGGAGAGGCGCAGCTTTGCCCGCTCCCGGGAGACCGGCATGGCGTGCTGGGCGATCCGGGCCGATACCTGGGGTGCCGCCGCCCCGTAGACGTCACGCAGCATGCCGCCGAAGATGACCACCGCCGGGTTGAAGAGGTTGATCAGATTGGCGACCCCGATGCCCAGCCAGTCGCCGATCTCCGCCACAGCGGCGGCCGCGCGCCGATCACCGTCGGCCGCGTCCCGGACCACGGCCCGCACCGCCTCCCACCCAATATCGGCGCGTCCGGTGCCGGCGTGATCGGTGTCGGCGCGGTCGGTGCCGGCGTGATCGGTGTCGGCGCGGTCGGTGCCGGCGTGATCGGTGTCGGCGCGGTCGGTGTCGGCGTGATCGGTGTCGGCCCGTCCGGCTGCGGTCAACAACGCGTACTCGCCTGTCTCGGCCTCCAAGCAACCCCGGGAGCCGCACAAGCACGGGCGGCCGTCGGCCGGGTTGACCAGCATATGGCCGACCTCGCAGCCGTAACCGGCGTCGCCGCCCAGGAGCTTGCCGCCGACCAGGATTCCTCCTCCTACGCCTACGTCGCCGTGCAAGTAGACCAGGTCGGGTGAGCCCCGGCCGGCGCCGCGCTCGAACTCGGCCAGCGCTCCCAGATGCGCCTCGTTCCCCACTGCCACCGGCAGCCCGATATCCAAGGCCCGGGCCAGCTCGGCCCCGAACGCCTGGTCCACCCAGCCCATCTCCGGCCCGTAGCGCACCATGCCGTCGCCGGGGCGGATCATCCCGCAGTACGCCGCGCCCAGCCCGGCGCACACCGACCCCGGCGGCGCCGCCCTCACCAGCTCCCGGCCCAGCCCGGCCAGCCGCCGCACCAACGGTCTCCAGGTCGGCCCCCGCCCGCGACCGGGCCGCCGCGCGCCGGTCCAGGATCTGGCCACCCAGCCCGACCCGGGCCGCCGTCAGCCGGTCGACCGCGACGTCGAAGGCGAGCACGAAGACCCGCTCCGACTCGGGGCGCACCACCAGCGACGGGCGTCCCGCCCGGGTCACCCCCGACGGCTGCTCCTCGCGCACCAGGCCGGCCGCCACCAGCTCCGCCGTCAACGCCAGCACCGTGCTGCGGTTGATTCCCATCCGCTCGGCCAGCTCGGCACGCGACAGCGGCCCGCTCACATGCACGTGGTGCAGCAGGGTCCCGAGACTCGACCGGTGGCTACGCATCTCACCGGAGAACCTACCGTCCGTTCAGCGAGTCGAGGAACCGCCGCTCGAACGCCTCCTTGTCCGCCCCCGAAGCCGCCAGCACCCGGAAACCGCGGGGCTCGATGACCGTACGACCGGACTGCACCCCGTCCCGCACCACCTCGACCCGCACCGGCTCGAAGCTCGTGATGCCTTCGTGCACCATCGAGACCGCCGCCAGCGCGTCCCACCAGTACATGATCCCGAGATCGATCAGCGCCTTCATGTCGGGCTGCGTGGCGATCGCGTGGACCAGCCGCGCGCCCGGCGCCCGCTGATCGGCCCCGAGCCGCGCCACGAACTCCTGAGTGATCGGAACCGCCGCCGTGGCGTCGAGTGGCACCATCCGTACCCGCTCCGTTCGCAGAACCTTCCGAGCCGACACCGGGTCCATCCACATGTTGAACTCCTGCGAGTTGTCGAACCCGGGCAGCGCCGACCCGTAGAGGTTCCCCGGCACCCGCAGCGCCCCACCCATGATCACGATCCGCGCGGCCCCCTCGACCGCGGCCACGTTGGTCAGCGGCCCCGTCGCCAAAATCGTGACCCGCCGCGCGGACGTCGCGAGGGTCCGGCTTATCAGTTCGGTCGCTGTCACATCGCTTGTGTACGGAGGGAGCGCCGCATCCCCGAGCGCGCCACTGAGCACCGTCTCGATGGTCGCCACGAGCTCGGCCGGCGCCGGATGGACTCCCTGCCCGTCCGCGCCCGCCGCCACAGGCACCCTCAGCCCACATTGCTCCAGCACGCTGCGGGCATGCCGCAACGTCCGCGACGGCACCCCGAAGCCGTTGTTGGCCACGGTCACCGCCCGCAGGTCCACCCGCCCCCGTTTGTGCTCCTCACACAGGTAGGCCAGCGTCGACACGTCATCGAAGTCCATGTCGCTGTCGTAGATGACCGGCACCGGCCGCCGTCCACCGTCTTCCGGCGGGACCGCACCCACCGGCACAGCGAGGACGAACGCGGCCGCCACCAACCCGAGGACAGTCATCGGTTCCTCCCCCGAAGAGCTCCGACCGGTCACCCCGAAGGTAGGCATGCCCGCGCCCCGGTGGGACTCCGCCGGGACAACACGGCGGGAAAGGTGGGAAGGACGTCAGCCGGTGGTTCCGCTCGAAGCCCAGCCCACCGGGACAGCCCGGCGGCGGACCGCGGAGGGTGACCACCCGCCCGGCCGCCTGTCGCAGTGGGGGCCCCTCGATTGCGCCTGGGAGCCCGCCCCTGCGTACCGCCGAAAAATGTCGGACCCCCTCGCTAGCGTTTGCTCATGTCGCGTCGCTTATTGATCACGCTGAACGCGCGGCTGCGGCCGCTTGATCGTGGGGATCGCTATGAAGATCCGTTGCAGGAGGTGCTCGAGGCCAAGATGCCCGGGTGTGTCATCGACGGCGGCGGCACGCTGCTGATCGCGGAGCGCGAGCCGGCCTCGTGCGACATCGATCTCACGGTCGCTGATGACGCGGCCGCCGCCCTGACGCTGGTGATCGGCACGCTGGAGGCCGCCGGCGCTCCGAAGGGGTCGACGGCGCGGCTCGACGACGCCGAGCCGGTGGTCTTCGGGGTGACCGAGGGGCTCGGTGTCTATCTGAACGGGACCGATCTGCCCGACGAGGTCTACCGGACCAACGACATCAACGACCTGGTCGGCGCCGTGATCGCGGCGATCGGTGACGAGGGCGATCTGCAGTCCTATTGGGAGGGCCCAGCCGAGACGGCGCTTTATCTGTACGGCGGTTCGGCCGCCCGCATGATCGACCTGCTCGCCGGCCTGCCGGAACGCTTCCCGTTGGCGCAGCGGTGGCGGCTCGTCCCGCTGTGACGCGGGTTCACCGGAGCCGGGGCTCTTGACCACGCCCGTGGTGGCGTTGTCGACGACGGCGGCGTGTCGGTGCGGTCGGTGGCGCCCACGGTCAGGGCCTCGGTGACCCGGTGTAGCCCTCGATCGCGTGCCCGAGGACCCGGGTGACGCTGCCGCAGGTGAGGACCGTGCCGGTGGGCCTGTGCCGATACGTCATGCTTGTCGCCATGGGTCTTTTCACCTTGGCCGAGGCGCGCGCGGAGCTCGACCGGCTGCGCCCCGTCCTCGACGAGATCGTCACTGTGCGCGCCGACGCCGCCGAGGTGGGCGCGGTCGTCAACGCCGGCGGGCGCGGCCTGCCGGAGTGGAAGGCGGCCACCGCCCGGCTCGACGACCTGATGACCGAGATCCAGCAGACCGGGGCCGTGCTCAAGAGCCTGGCCCCGCTGCTGGTCGACTTCCCGTCCGACCTCGACGGGGTGCCGGTCGACCTGTGCTGGCTCGAGGGCGAAACCGGGATCACCTGGTACCACCGCGGTGATCTCGGTTTCGCCGGGCGGCGCCGGCTGCCCGGAAGCTAGCCCCGCTCGATCAGGTGGCCGATGATCTGCGGACCCATCAGCACGGCCTCGCCCGAGCCGTCGCGGCGCGCGTCCGGTTCGGGCAGCTCGATCGGGTCGCCGGTCTTGCTGGCGCCGACCGGGCGCGGGCCGGCCCAGGCCACCTCGAGCCGGGTCTCGCCCTTGAGGAAGCGCTGCACCCGCACGCCGCCGGTGGCCCGGCCCTTGCCCGGGTACGACGCGAACGGGCTGACCTTGACCTGTGTTCCCGTCGAGGTGACGACCATCGGCTCGCCGTGGACGTCGTCGGTGGTGGACACGGCGTTGAACCCGATGACCTCGGCCCCGGACGACACCGTGATGCCGGCCATGCCGCCGCCCTTGAGGCCCTGGGGTCGTACGTTCTTGGCCTGGAACTTCAGCAGTGACGCGTCCGAGGTGACGAAGGTCAGCCACACGGCCGGGTCGGTGATCCAGGTGGCCTGGAGGATCTCGTCGCCCTCCTTGAGGGTCATCACCTCGAACTCGTCGGAGCGCACCGGCCACTCGGGAGCGGCCACCTTGACCACGCCCTGCCGGGTGCCCATGGCGATGCCGATGCCGTCGCCCACCAGGGGCGCCAGGCCGACCACCCGTTCGCCCTTCTCCAGCGGGACCAGCTCGGACGCCGACACGCCGCCGCGCAGGGAGACCGTGCCGACCTGCTCGGGCAGCACCGGCAGCGGCAGCACGTCGGTCTTGAAAGCGCGGCCCCGGCTGGTGATCAGCAGGATGCGCCCGCGTGCGGTCGAGTGCACCAGGGCCCGTACGGCATCGTGTTTGACCCGGCCCGAACGACGGCGGCCCTCAGTGGCCTCCTCGCTCTCGGCCGCGGTCCGCGCGATCAGCCCGGTGGCCGACAGGATCACCTGGCACGGGTCGTCGGCGACCTCGAGCGGACCGGCCGGCACCGACGCGGCCAGCACCTCCTTGAGGTCACCGCCGATCAGCGTGGTGCGCCGGGGCGCGCCGAACGCGCTGGTCACCTCGGCCAGCTCGTCGGAGACGACCTGCTTCAGCACGTCCTCGTTGTCGAGGATGCGGGACAGCTCGGCGATCTCGGCCCGCAACTTCTCCTGCTCGGTCTCGAGCTCGATGCGGTCGAAGCGGGTGAGCCGCCGCAGCGGGGTGTCCAGGATGTACGTCGCCTGGATGTCGGAGAGCGAGAACTCGCTCATC
This sequence comes from Actinoplanes sp. CA-131856, assembly GCF_050956135.1. GTDB lineage: Bacteria > Actinomycetota > Actinomycetes > Mycobacteriales > Micromonosporaceae > Actinoplanes. Next base: position 8,370,619 of record NZ_CP191849.1, read on the forward strand.
AGCGACGCCTTGGCCGAGGCCGCGTCGTCGCTGCCCCGGATGATGGCCACCACCCGGTCGATGTCGATCAGGGCGATGAGCAGGCCGTCGACCAGGTGGAGCCGGTCCTGGCGCTTGGTGCGGCGATAGGTCGTGCGGCGGGTGACCACGTCGTAGCGGTGCTGCACGAAGACCTCGAGCAGCGCCTTGAGGCCCAGCGTCTGCGGCTGGCCGTCGACCAGCACCAGGTTGTTGATGCCGAACGACGACTCGAGCGGCGTCAGCCGGTAGAGGTCGGCCAGCAGTGCCTGCGGATTGACGCCGACCTTGCACTCGATCACCAGCCGGGTGCCGTGCTCGCGGTCGGTGAGGTCCTTGACGTCGGCGATGCCCTGGAGGCGGGCCGCCTGGCGCTGGCCGCGCTTGGGACCCGAGGTGATCATCTTGCCCTTCACCTCGTCGGTGATGGCCTCGATGATCTTCTCGGTGCCGACGCCGTACGGCAGCTCGGTGACCGTGATGGCCTGCCGGCCGCGGCCGCCCTCGAGCAGCCCGGTCTGCGCCTTGGCCCGCATGCGCACCACGCCGCGGCCCGTCTCGTAGGCCCGGCGCACCTCGTCGAGCCCGAGCAGCTGACCGCCGGTGGGCAGGTCGGGCCCGGGCACGAAGCGCATCAGCTCGTCGAGGTCGGCGTCCGGGTGGGTGATCAGGTGGCGGGCCGCGCCGACGACCTCGCCCAGGTTGTGCGGGATCATGTTCGTGGCCATGCCGACCGCGATGCCGGACGTGCCGTTGACCAGCAGGTTGGGGAACGCGGCGGGCAGCACCTTGGGCTCGACGTCGCTGCCGTCGTACGTCGGCTTGAAGTCGACGGTGCCCTCGCCGATCTCACCGACCAGCAGCATCGCCTCGCGCGACATGCGGGCCTCGGTGTAACGCGACGCGGCCGGGCCGTCGTCGGGCGAGCCGAAGTTGCCGTGCCCGTCGATCAGCGGCGCGTTGAGCGAGAAGTCCTGGGCCAGCCGGACCAGGGCGTCGTAGATCGCGACGTCACCGTGCGGGTGGTACTTACCCATCACGTCGCCGACGACGCGGGCCGACTTGACGTACCCCCGGTCGGGGCGGTGTCCCTGCTCGGACATCGACCACAGGATGCGGCGGTGGACCGGCTTGAGGCCGTCGCGGGCGTCCGGCAGCGCCCGCGAGTGGATGACCGAGTAGGCGTACTCCAGGTAGGAGTCCTCGACCTCGGTCGTGAGCGGATTGTCGATGACGCGAGCGCCGGCCTGGTCGAAGGCGGACAGATCGACGCGGTTGTCAGTGTTCTTACGGCGTGCCATGAAACAGCGACCTCTCAGGCGTCAATCGTCTCTTCGTCGATCCGGCCGCTGGCCTCGATCAACCAGTTCTTCCGGGGCTCGACCCGCTCGCCCATCAGCAGCTCGAGGGTGGCCTCGGCCCGCTCGGCGTCGTCGAGCGTGATGCGGCGGACGGTGCGGGTGGCCGGGTTCATCGTGGTGTCCCAGAGCTCGTCGGCGTCCATCTCGCCGAGACCCTTGAACCGGGGAACCGGTTTCTGCACCGCGCCGCCGCCGCGCTCGATGCGGGCGACGGTGGTCTCCATCTCCTGCTGCGTGTACGTGAAGATCGTCTCGGAGTTGCGGCCCTTGGTGACGACCTTGTGCAGCGGGGGCATGGCGGCGAACAGCCGGCCCTGCTCGATCACCGGGCGCATGTATTTCGCGAACAGGGTGATCAGCAGCGTCCGGATGTGCGAGCCGTCGACGTCGGCGTCCGCCATGATCATGACGCGGCCGTAGCGCATGGCGCTCATCTCGAACGTGCGCCCCGAGCCGGCGCCCAGCACCTGCACGATGGCCGAGCACTCGGCGTTGTCGAGCACCTGCTGGAGCGACGCCTTCTGGACGTTCAGGATCTTGCCGCGGATCGGCAGCAGCGCCTGGTATTCGGAGCTGCGGGCCATGCGGGCCGTGCCGAGCGCGCTGTCACCCTCGACGATGTAGAGCTCGCTGCGGGCGATGCCGGTGGCCCGGCAGTCGACCAGCTTGGGCGGCATGGACGCGCCCTCGAGGGCGGTCTTGCGCCGGGCCGCGTCCTTCTGCTGTTTCTGGGTCAGGCGCACCCGGGCCGCGTCGACGACCTTCTGCAGGACCGTGCGGGCCTCGGCCTTGGTCTTGCGGCCGTCGATCCACTCCTTGAGATGGGCCTCGACCAGGCCCTGGAGCACGCGGGTGACGCCGGCCGTGGACAGCTCGTCCTTGGTCTGCGAGGTGAACTGCGGCTCGGGCACCCGCACGTGGATGACCGCCGTCATGCCCTCGAGGATGTCGTCGAGGACCGGCACCTCCTCCTTGGGCTTGAGCAGGCCGCGGGTGTTGCGGATGGCCTCGCCCAGGGCGCGGACCAGGGCCCGCTCGAAGCCCTTGCGGTGGGTGCCGCCGTGCATGTTGCGGATCGTGTTGGTGAAGCACTCGACCGTGCGGTCGTACCCCGTGCCCCAGCGGAAGGCGATCTCGATCTCGGCCCGGCGCACGACGTTCGACTGCATGACGCCGTTGGCGTCGGCCGCGTTCTCCTTGTACGTCCCCTCGCCGTTGACCAGGAGCATGCCCGAGACCGGCTTGTCGCCCGCGTGGGTGAGGAACTCGACCATGTCGGTGAGCCCGCGCGGGAAGTGGAACGTCTCGGTCGCCGGCTCCTCGCCCGTCTCGTCGCGCAACGTGTACATCACGCCGGGGACGAGGAACGCCGTGTTGCGCAGCTTGGCCCGGACCACGTCGGCGTCGAGCTTGGCCCCGGCCTCGAAGTAGCGGGCGTCGTACCAGTAACGGGTGGTCGTGCCGCTGGGCTCGCCGCGCTTCATCCGCCGGACGATGCGCAGGCCCGACTCGGGGTGGAACTTGGCCTGCGGGCCGGGCCCGTCGAACGAGCCGGGCACGCCGCGCTGGAACGAGATCTCGTGGACCTTGCCGTCCCGCTTGACCTGCACGTCGTAGCGCAGCGAGAGCGCGTTGACCGCTGACGCGCCGACGCCGTGCAGGCCGCCGGAGGTCTTGTAGCCGGCGCCGCCGAACTTGCCGCCGGCGTGCAGCCGGGTCAGCACGAGCTCGACGCCGTTGAGCCCGGACTTGGCGTTGACGTCGGTCGGGATGCCCCGGCCGTCGTCCTCGACCTGCACCGAGCCGTCGGCATAGAGCGTGACGGCCACTTTGGTGGCATGGCCGGCCACGCCCTCGTCCGTACAGTTGTCGATGATCTCGTTGGCGAGGTGGTTGACGCCCCGGCTGTCGGTGGAGCCGATGTACATGCCCGGTCGCTTCCGGACGGCGTCTAGCCCCTCCAGGTGCGTGAGGTCATCGGCCCCGTACAGGATCTCCGCGGTCACGAGGTGGCACTCCCGATCGGCCTTGGTGGGTGGTCAGGTCGCGGCGAGCCTACCGGGAGCCTCCGACACTTCCCGCCAACCGAGCCGGTACCGGCCCACCGAAGAACCGGACGATACCGACAAAGGTAACGCGGGGTGACCTACGCCACGCAGAGCACCCCTTGCGGCTCCAAGGCGCGGAACAGGTCCAGCGGGTACGGCTTGCCGGCCACCCGGACGGGCGGCAGCTCCTGGTACGCGATGAGCTCGTCGGACGCCGCGCGGGTCGACGAGCACACCACCACAGTGTCGTGCGGCGCGTACGCCTGCAACCGGGCGGCCGTGCTCACCACACTGCCGCTGATCATGCCGTGCCCGAAGTCGCGGGTCGCCGCGACGTCCACGATCACGTCACCGGTGGCGATGCCCACCCGCGTCCGCACAGCGAACCTGCCGGCCAGGAGCTGCCCCCTCAACGCCTCCTGGACCGACAGGCCCACCCGTACCGCCGCGGCGGCCGCCTCCGGGCCGAACCCGGTCTCGTCGGTGCCGAACACCGCCATGACCGCGTCCCCCACGTATTTCTCCACCACTCCTCCGCCGGAGCGGACCACTTCACTGACGATCCCGAAGTAGTCGCGCTGCAACGCACGGACCACCGCGCAGTCCAGGTCGTCGATCAACGAGGTGAAGCCCACGATGTCGATGAAGAGGACGGACACGGTCTGACGCCGCTCCTGCTCCGCCATAGCGATTGCGGTCATGTCTCACGCTCCCCCAGTTCCTTGCTGTGCCCCGGGAGAACGGTGCCAGCCGCCGTCCACTCGCGGATCTGCAGAACGACGTATCTCTGACACTTCACGACCCCGTCGCTTATGTGACGCAGAACAGACCGAACCGCCGACAACGTGCTAGGTCGATTCGCACTAGGCTGCCCTGCATGGCCAGCGAGGAGGACGGGCCGCTTGTCGGGCGTACCGGCACGCTGACCCAGATCCAGTCCGATCTGCGCAACGCGGGCCCGGGTGGCACCTCAGCGGTGTTCCTCACCGGGGAGAGTGGCGTCGGCAAGAGCCGGCTGCTGCGCGAGACCGCCGCGGCGATGCGCGACGCGGACTTCGCCGTGCTGTCCGGAACCTGCCTCGACATCGGTGACGCGTCCCCGTTGCATCCGGTTCTTCAGGCCTTGCGGCAGTTCGACCACAATGTCCAGCCCGCCGACGCCGGTGACCTGCTCGACCGGGTGTCCCAGGCGCTGCGCGAGGTGGCCGGGGGCCGCCGCCTGCTACTGGTCCTCGACGATCTCCAGTGGGCCGACCGCAGCACCCGCCAGCTGCTGCTCTACCTGCTGGCCGGCCTCGGCGACGTGCCGCTGGCGGTGCTGGCCGCCGTGCGGGCCGAGGCGCTGCACGGCGCCCACCCGCTGCGCAAGGTCCTGGCCGAGCTGCGCCGCCTGCGGTCGGTGCGGGTGGTCGACCTGGCCCCGCTCGACCGCGAGCAGACCGTCGAGCTGGTGACCGCGATCGCCGGCGACACGGTCGACCCCGAGGACGCCGAGCGCGTATACAAGCGGTCCGGCGGCAACCCGTTCGTGGCCGAGGAACTGGCCCGTGACCTGCGCGACGGCCGGGTCGAGCTCTCCGACACGCTGCGCGAGATCTTCCTGTCCCGCGTCGACGAGCTGCCCCCGGCGGCCTATGCGGTGGTCCGCGCCGTGGCGGCCGGCGTCGAGCCGGTCGGCCACGAGGTGCTGGCCCGGATCGTGCCGCTGCCCGAGGACCAGCTGATCGAGGCGGTCCGGGCCGCCGTGTCCCACCGTTTCGTGATCAGCCAGCAGGACGGCTACCGCCTGCGCCACCGCCTGGTCTCCGAGATCCTGGCCGACGAGGTGCTGCCGGCCGAGGCCACCGCCCTGCACCGCCGGTACGCCGAGGCCCTGGAGTCCGGCGCCGCCGAGCCCGACCACGCCCGCCTGGCCCACCACTGGCAGCGCGCCGGCGAGCCGGCCCGGGCCCTGCCGTCGGTGGTGGCCGCGGCCCGCGACGCCGAGGCGCTCTACGGCTTCACCGAGGCCCATCGCTACTGGTCGACAGCGCTCGACCTGACCACGGGCGACGCACCCGAGCGGACCGAGCTGCTGGCCCACGCGGCCGAGTCGGCCCACCGCTGCGGCGAGCACCAGCGCGCCCTGGCCCGCCTCGACGACCTGGCCGCCCGCAGCGACGCCCCGAGCGCCTGTGACCTGCATCTTCGCCGCGCCCGCTACCTGACCGCGGCCGGCCGCTCGGCGCTGGCCGAGGCTGAATACGTGCACGCGCTCGAGGCGCCCGACTGCAACCCGGCCCAGCGCGCGTCGGCCGCCGCGCAGCTGGCCGAGCTCCTGGTCCACCTGGGCCGTTACGCCGACGCCAACGAGCGCGCCCGCGAGGCCCTCGAGATGTCCGGCGCCACGAGCGCCGACCTGGTGCGGGCCAGCGCCGCCCTCGGCTACAGCGCCGCCTTCCGGGAAGATCCGGCGGCCGGCCTGGCCGTGCTGCGGCAGGCGGTCGAGATCGCCGAGCGCAGCGGCCACCCCGACGAGATCGGCGTGGCCTACCTTCACCTGGCCGAGCTGCTGGCCGGCCCGCTCAACAGCATCGAGGAGGGCGTGCTGGTCGCCCGTCGCGGCGCCGAGAAGGCCAGCCGGACCTACGCCTCGCGCCTGCTCGCGATCGCGGCCAACGGCCTGTTCCGGGTCGGCCAGTGGGCCGAGGCCGACGCCGTGCTCGACACCGCGATGCGCCACCGCCCGTCCGGGGCCGAGGCGGTCGAGCTGCTGCTGTCGCGCTGCCGGCTCTGGGTGGGTTTCGGCGACGCCGAGCAGGCCCACCGCGACCTCGACGCGGTCGCCACCCTGCTGGCCGGTGGCGGCGCCCGGCACGTGCTGCCCATGCTGACGCTGCGCGCCGGCAACGCGATGTGGCTGTCCCGCTGGCCCGAGGCGCGCGCCGCCGTGCAGCGCGGCCTGCTCGAGACCCGCTCCGACGACCTGGTGCTGATCGGCATCCTGGCCTGGCACGGCCTGCGGGCCGAGGCCGAGGCGCACGCGGCCGGCGACCAGGTCGACCCGCTGGCGCTGCGCCGGCTCAAGTCGTCCGTCGACCGCATGGCGGCCGGCGCCAGCAACGCCGCGGTGCAGGTCAGGGCCGTCGTCGACGCTTACATCGACCTCTGCAACGCCGAGATCAGCCGGGTCGAGGGCCGCCCCGATCCCACGCCGTGGGCGCGCGCGGCCGGCGCCTGGGACAAGCGCCAGCAGCCGTACCCGGCCGCCTACGCCCGGCTGCGCCAGGCCGAGGCCATCCTCCAGCGCAAGGTGAAGCGGGCCACCGCGGTCACCCCACTGCGCGAGGCGTACGCCACGGCGATCGCGATGGGCGCCCGCCCGTTCGCGGCCGAGATCGTCTCGGTGGCCCAGCGCTACCGGGTGGCCCTGGCCGACGACGCCGATACCGTGCCCATGCCCCCGCCCGAGCCCGATCCGGGCGACGAGCTGGGCGCCCTCACCCAGCGCGAGCGTGAGGTGCTGGCCGCGCTGGCCGAGGGCCTGACCAACCGCGAGATCGGCGAGCGGCTGTTCATCAGCGAGCGCACGGTCGGCGTGCACGTCGGGCACATCTTCGACAAGCTCCAGGTGCGTACGCGCGTACAGGCAAGCCGGGTCTATCTGACCGCGGCGTGACCTTTCCGTTATAAAGCGCGCGCGAATAGGTAGTTCTACAGATCCCTCCGTAGGTAGCCGGTGAAAGGCTGTCCGCACGGGGGAGCACCATCCCGGTGGCCACCGCCACCGGGATGGTGCTGGGGGCCCTCCGCCGATATCGCCGTGGAGGAACCGATGACACAGTCGGTCTGGGGACCCGTGCAGCGGGAGATGAACGATCTCCTGCAGGGATACCCCGACGACGTGCCCGCCGTTGTCGACCAGCTGACCAAGCTGCAGGACATCTTGACGCGGGTGCCCCCGTTGCTGATGGAGAACCCTCTCTGTGACTTCAACAAGCTCTATCTGACGATCACCGAGGGCGTTCTCGAGAAGCTCTACGACGGCGAGTTCAAAGATCCCGCGTTCCTGTCCCGGCTGGACGTCGAGTTCGCCGCGCGCTACTTCGACGCGCTGCGCGCCTGGGCCGGCTCGGACATGAGCCCACGCTGCCCGCAGGTGTGGTCGAGCCTGTTCGCGCGCATTCCCGGTCCGGACTGCCGCCCGCTGCCGTCGGCCTGCGCCGGGGTGAACGCGCACATCAACTACGACCTGCCGTTCGCGCTGGTGACCACGTTCGACCACATCGGCGCCGAGCCGGTCGACGACAGCGACCAGCACCACGACTACCTGGTCATCAACGAGATCTTCGCCGACTCGATCCCCGGCCTGCGCCGCGGATATCTGGAGAAATGGCAGCTGCTGATCGACATGATGAACGGCTGCCTGGACGACTGGTGGCAGGGCGAGGCGGTCGAATACACCCGGAATGTCGCTTGGCGCAACGCGCAGAAGCTCTGGGGCCTGCGCAACGACATGGGCGCCCTCGACAAGGAACGGGCCGGCCTCGACCGGGTCGCCACCGACCTCAACCGGCTGCTGCTCTCACCTTTGGGCGCCTTTCTCCAATAGACCCATTTCGCCGTACGACCGGAGCTCGCGCACAACCGCACGGATCCGGTCCCGCTGAAGCTCGTCGCTCCAGATCGTCCCGGCCACGGTCCGCCCGAAGACGGGAAGCCGTTCGTCCTGGCCGGCGAGCCGCTCGAGCAGAGGAACAGCGCCGGCACGCCGCAGCTCGACGATCACCGCGAGATCGAGCGCCTCATCGAGCGGCCCGCCGGGCGTTTCGCCGGCGGGCTCACCGAGCCGGGCCAGGGCCTCGGCCGCCGCGTCCTCGTTGAGAAAGTCGGCGAGCAGGGCCCGGAGCTCCGGCTTCAGCTCCAACCGGAAGTCACCGGCCACCTGCGCGGCGTGCCCGGCCGGCGCGCCGCCGGCTTGCAGAACGACTCGCAGGGCGGCGGCCGCAGAGGCGCGATCCCCCAGAACGGCAAGGATGCGCGCGGCGAGCACTTGGGCGTTCCGAGCCGGGGCGCTCTCAGGTGGGGCGTTCCCAGCCGGGGCGCTCCCAACCGGGCCGCTCCCCGCCGGGGAGCTCCCAACCGGGCCGCTCCCAACCAGGCCGCTCCCAACCTGGCCGCTCCCAACCAGGCCGCCCCCAACCAGGCCGCCCCCAACCAGGCCGCTCCCAACCAGGCCGCCCCCAACCAGGCCGCTCCCAACCGGGCCGCTCCCCGCCGGGGCGCTCCCGGCCGGGGCGCTCCGACCGATTAGCGCACGCGCGGTTTCTTCGAGTGGGGCCAGGGCGGGGCCGAGCTGGTCGATGACGCGGGCGCCGGTTCTCGGGAACTCCCGGGCGCGGCGGAGGAAGGCCCGCAGCAGCTCGTGGGTGGGGTGAGCGTCGCCGGTCATCCGCCAGATCGCCACCGCCGCGGGCAGGTCGTAGAGCCGTTCGACCCGCTCGATCAGATAGGGCAGCCCGGCGGGATCGTCGTGGCCGATCGCCAGGAGCGCGCCGGCCACCGCTTCCGGATCGTGCCGCCGGGCGGCGATCAACTCGGGCACTGCCGAGGTGAGGTCCGCGCCCCACCGCCGTTCGAGCGCCCACTCCGGACCGGCCCAACGCTCCAGCCATCCCGCGAGCAGGCCCACTGTCCCGGGTTCGGCGCCGAGCCTCCTCCGTACCGCCGCAAACACCTCCGGCGTCAGCCGCGCCTCGGCCCCGATCCCCGGCAGCGTCCGCCCCGCGGCCCTGGCATCGCACAACACGTCCACCCAGGCCGGATCGCCCAGGTGCTGCAGCGCCCCGATCGCCCGGTCGGCAACGCTCGGCCCACCCCAACCCTCAGGCTCGAACTCACCGCTGCCAGCACCAGCCACGTCGCCCACCAGCGCGTTCCCCACCACGCCACCCGCCGGCGACTCGCCCGCGGCGCCCTTCGACAGCGCCCTACCCGCCGCGTTTGTAAACGGCGGCGCATCCGCCGCGTCCGCAAGAAGCGCCGCACCCGCCGCTTCCCTCACCTGCGGCCCACCCGCGTTTGTAAACAGCGCAGAACCCACCCCGTCCCTCGTCAGCGACCCACCCGCCGCGTCCGCAAGAAGCGCCGCACCCGCCGCGTCCCTCGTCAGCGGCCCGCCCGCCGCGGTTGAAGGCAGCGGCGCGCCCGCGGCCAAGCGGCGGAAGAGCGGCGTGAACGGGCGGGAAGCCTCGCCGAGGTGAGTCAGCGCGGTCAGCGCCGCCTCCCGCACGCCGGGGTCGGGGTCGGCGAGCGCGTCGCCGATCAACGGTGCCAGCCAGGCCGGGGCGGTTCGGTCGGTGTCGCAGCGGTCGCACGCGGCGCGGATCGCCGCCGCCCGGGTTGCCGGTTTCGGCGACTCCAGCCGCTTCAGCAGCCGATTCCACGAAAGCACGGCGGGATCCTACCGGTCCAACAATGCCGGAAAGCGCTCTCCCACGATCGGGATCCGCGGTCCGGAACCATCGCGAAGCATTGACACGCGTGAAAGCTCGGGGCAACACTTCGGGCACCGTTGGAGAGCGCTTTCCCATCCCCAGGAGTCCCCTTGCGCACTCACAAGACCATTCCCCTCGTCCTCCTATCCCTGGTCGCGGCCTTTCTCACCGTGACGCAGAGCCCGGCCCGAGCGGCCGACACCCTCCTCTCCCAGGGCCGCCCCACCACCGCCTCCACCCAGGAGACCGGTGACACCGCGGCCGCCAACGCCACCGACGGCAACGCCGGCACGCGCTGGTCGAGCCAGTTCGCCGATCCGCAGTGGCTGCGCGTCGATCTCGGCGCCACCGCCACGATCACCTCGGTGACGCTTCAGTGGGAGGCCGCCTTCGGCCGGGCGTACGAGATCCAGACCTCGGCCGACGGCACCACCTGGACCAAGATCTACGGCACCACGCAGGGCGCCGGCGGCACCGAGAACCTCACCGTCAGTGGCACCGGCCGCTACGTGCGTCTCTACGGCACCGCTCGTAACGGCGGCTACGGCTACTCCCTGTGGGAGTTCAAGGTGTATGGCACCACCGGCACCACCCCGCCGCCCACCGACGCCTTCACCACGATCTGGTCGGACTCGTTCGACGGCACCGCCCTGAACACCGGCAACTGGCTCGTCCGCACCGGCACCTCCTATCCCGGCGGCGCCGCCAACTGGGGCACCGGATCGGTCGAGACCGCCACCACCTCGAACGTCACGCTCGACGGGGCCGGCAAGCTCGCCATCCGCGCGGTCCGCGACGGCGCCGGCAACTGGACCTCCGGGCGCATCGAGACGCAGCGCACCGACTTCGAGCCGCTCCCCGGGCAGTTGACCCGATTCTCCGCGGTGATCAAGCAACCGGATGTCGCCAACGCTCTCGGTTACTGGCCGGGCTTCCGGGCCACCGGCGCGGCGTACCGCGGCAACTACAACAACTGGCCCCAGGTGGGCGAGACCGACATCATGACCGACGTCAACGGGCGTAGTCAGCTCGCGCAGACCCTGCACTGCGGCACGGCGCCGGACGGCCCCTGCGCCGAGTACACCGGCCGGTCCTCGGGCCTCGCCTCCTGCACCGGCTGCCAGACCGGATATCACGAGTACTCGCAGGTCATCGACCGCACCAAGACCGACGAGGAGATCCGGTTCTACCTGGACGGCCGCCAGACCTGGGTGGTCCGCGAGTCGCAGACCGGCGTCGCGGCGTGGCAGGCCGCCGTCCACCATGGCTTCTTCCTGCGCCTCGACCTGGCCATCGGCGGATCGCTGCCGAACGCGATCGCCGGCCGCACCACCCCCACCGCCGACACGACCTCGGGCGGCGTCCTCAGCGTCGACTCGGTCAGCGTGGCCCGCGCCACCGGCACCACACCCACCCCGATGACCGACCCCGCGCCGCCCGCCGGCCCGTCCGTCGTCAAGGTCACCGGCACCCAGGGCAACTGGCGCCTCCAGGTCAACGGATCCAACTTCCAGGTCAAGGGCCTGACGTACGGGCCACCGCAGGCGGCCGCCGACGGCTACATGCGTGACCTGCGGAACATGGGGGTCAACACGATCCGTACATGGGGAATCGACGACGCCAACACGCCCACGCTGTTCGACCGGGCCGCCCGTCAGGGCATCAAGGTGATCGTCGGGCACTGGCTGAACCAGGGCGCCGACTACGTCAACGACACCGCGTACATGAACTCGGTCAAGACCGAGATCGTGAACCGGGTCAACACCCTGAAGAACCACCCGGGCGTCCTGATGTGGGACGTCGGCAACGAGGTCATCCTGACCATGCAGGATCACGGCCTGCCGGCGGCCGAGGTCGAGGCCCGCCGTGTCGGCTACGCCAAGTTCGTCAACCAGGTCGCGCAGGCCATCCACGCCGCCGACCCGAACCACCCGGTCACCTCGACCGACGCGTACACCGGGGCCTGGCCCTACTACAAGCAGTACGCGCCCGACCTCGACCTGCTCGCCGTGAACTCGTACGGCGCGATCGGCAACGTCTACAACGACTGGGTCGCCGGTGGCTACACCAAGCCGTACATCGTCACCGAGGCCGGCCCGGCCGGCGAGTGGGAGGTGCCGAACGACGTCAACGGCGTGCCCACCGAGCCCACCGACCTGCAGAAACGTGACGGCTACACGAACAGCTGGAACGCGATAAACGCCCATCCGACCGTCGCTCTCGGCGCCACCGAGTTCCACTACGGCCTCGAGAACGACTTCGGCGGCGTCTGGCTCAACACGTTCACCGGCGGCTGGCGCCGGCACGGCTACTACTCGCTGCAGCGCGCGTACACCGGTCAGGCGCCGGCCAACACGCCACCCGAGATCACCTCGATGACGGTGCCGACGTCGGTCCCGGCCGGCGGGAACCTGTCGGTCGCGGTCAACACCACCGACCCGCAGGGCGACCTGATCCGCTACAACCTCATGTACTCCGAGAAGCACATCACCGGCGCCACCGGCCTGGCCAACGTCACCTTCACCGAGACCGCGCCCGGCGCCTTCACCGCCAAAGCCCCCGACAAGCTGGGCGTTTGGAAGATTTATGTGTACGCCTTCGACGGCCACGGCAACGTCGGCATCGAACAGAAGTCGGTCCGCGTCGTTCCCCCGGTCATCCCGGGAACCAACCTGGCCCGCGGCAAACCCACCACCGCCTCCAGCTATCAGCCCACCGGGACGAACGGACCGCAGCTGCCGTCGTACGCCGTCGACGGCGACTACGGAACGCGATGGGCGAGCGAGTGGGTCGGCTCGGCCTGGTTGCAGGTCGATCTGGGTTCGGTTCAGCCTGTACGCCGCCTCCAGCTGGCCTGGGAGGCCGCCTACGCCACCGGCTATCGGGTGGAGACCTCGAACGACGGCGCCGCCTGGACCCAGATCTACGCCACCAGCAGCGGCGACGGCGGTTTCGACGACCTGACGGTCAACGGCTCGGGCCGCTACGTCCGGGTGACCGGAACCGCCCGGGCCACCACCTATGGCTATTCACTATGGGAGCTCGGCGTCTACTGACCCGCAAGCGACAGACCCCGCCCGCGCCGTTTTCCACGGTTAGGGCGGGGTCTCGATCGTTCTCTATCGTTAATATCGACTCATTGACATACCGCCCCACAAAACGCCAGAATCGCGAACGTGAAAGCGATTCCCCGTCTCCTTCTGGCCACCACCCTCGCCCTGGCCGGCTGTTCCGCGACGGGAGACGCCGCTGAGACCCCCGCCCCCAGCGCCCCGCCCCAGGCCTCGTTCGGCGGCACCGACCTGGCCTGGATCGAGATCAACATCGCGATGGACGAGCAGCTGCTCCCCCTGCTCGAGCTGCCGCCGAAACGCACCACCGACCCCGACACCCTGGCCCTGACCACGCAGGTCAAGGCGTTCACGCAGGCCGAGCTGGGCACGCTGCGGCAGCTGCACACCCGGGCCGGGCTGCCCGCCGAGAACCCGCACGAGGGCATGCCGATGCCGGGCATGGTCACGCCGGAGCAGGTCACCGAGGCGTCCAAGCTCGCGGGCCCGGCCTTCGACGAGACCGTCACCAAGCGCATCAAGGAACATCTGGTGCAAAGCCAGAACCTGGCCCGCAGCGAGAGCAAATCCGGGATCGAAGGTCAGACCCGGCAATTGGCCCTGCAAATTCTGCGCACCAGGGAAGTGGCGTTGTCCACTATCAACACCACAGAATGAGAAGGGCGCCGATTTTGTGTTATCGGCGCCCTCTCAGACGTACATCAGTCAAGCTCGTAGTTCTCGTTGAGGGCGGCGCCGCGGTTGGGCTTGTAGAGGTCGAAGCCGCGCGGGTCGCACTGCAGGCCGCCGTTGATGCAGTGGGTGGTGAGGGCGGCGAGGGTCGGCGCGTCCCAGGCGTTGAAGACGTCGTAGTGGAACGAATATCCGCGGCCGCTGGAGAAGCGGACGTTGCGCATGTCGCCGCTGACCGGCCAGGCCATCTTGAACTCGATCATCGGGACGGCCACGGGGTGATCGGCCGGGCAGACCCCGAGGACCGGGTACGCCATGTGGCTCTTGTGGTCCGGGGTGTCCAGGTGCAGGCCGTCCCAGCAGCTCGGGGCCTGCATGCGGGCGTTGAGCTGGGTGCCGGCCGCGCAGGTGGCGGGAATGTCCCAGTTGAAGGAGCTGTCGCCGCATTCGAAGCCCTCGACGGCGCCCGGGCTGTTCCGGAAGTCGTCGAGGGTGGCCTGCGGGCTGCCCACGACGTAGCGCAGGCCGGCCGGGAACGGCCGCACACTGCGGTAGTCGATCACGCCGGACTTGTAGTAGATGACCTGACGGCCGATCGGCTGCACGGCGGTGTCGCCGTTGAGCAGGGTCGGCATCCAATATCCGGTCTTGTCACCGGGCGTGATGCACGACGTGCCACCCGCCTTGAGCGTGGCCAGCGTCGTACCGGCGTACGTGGTCGTGTTGCCCATGAAGGTGTGTGAGTGCGAGGCGCCCGGCAGGCCGGGGAAGACGATCGGGTCGTCGTTGAGGTTGGAGCGGCTGACCGAGCAGTTGGCCTGGAACTCGTGGTGTGTGGTGGGCGGGTTGGTGTCCGGCGGGACCGCGGTCGACGGGACCACGCCGGTGACCGGCGGATCGGCCATGACGTATCCGGGGCCTCCGGTCGGCGGCGGGCTCGTGTACTGGCCGTACACCTGGAACTCGTACAGCGAGTAGCCGTAGCCGGTGCCGCGTTGCGTTCCGTAGACGCGGACGTAGCGGCCCTGGCCGGTCACCGACAGGGTCTGGGTGCCGCCGGTGGCGTTCGTGGTGCTGTAGATCGTGGTCCAGGCGGCGCCGTCGGCCGAGGTCTGCAGCTGGAAGGCCTTGGCGTACGCGGCCTCCCAGGTGAGCTTGACCGTGGTGACGGTGGCCGTGGAGCCGAGGTCGACGCGCAGCCACTGTGGGTCGGACCAGGCACTTCCCCAGCGGGTGGCCGGGTTGCCGTCGACCGCGGCGGCGGCCGGGGCGCCGCCGTTCTCGGTGGACGAGGCCAGTGTGGGGCGGTTCTGGGAGAGCAGGGTGTCGGCGGCTTCGGCTCGGGGGACGCCGATGAAGATGAGGGCCGCGGCCAATAGGGCGGTGGGGATCGCTCTGTGCGGGGTCACAGACTTTCTCCTCTCATGGAGAGCGCTTTCCGAGTCTGCGCTCCGCGTGCACGACCGTCAATGTCCGGCCGGTTCCGGAACCGCGTCCCGGACCCTCCGGGGAGAGCGCTCTCCGTGTGCTATAAAGACGGTCATGAGTAGCGGACGGGCCCCGACCCTGGAGGACGTGGCCCGGGTCGCGGGGGTCTCGCGGGCCACGGTCTCCCGGGTGATCAACGGGATTCGCAACGTCGACCCGCAACTGCACGAGGTGGTGTGGGACGCGGTCGGCCAGACCGGCTATGTGCCGAACAGGCTGGCCCGGTCGCTGGTGACCCGGCGCACGGGCACGGTGGCGCTGGTCGTCTCCGACTCCGAGACGCACGACGACGACCCGTTCATGGGCCGGTTCTTCGCCGATCCGTATTTCGGGCGGGTGGTCGGCGGCTTGATGAGTGTGTTGCGCCGTGAGGGCGTACAGCTGGCTCTGCAGATCGTGGGAACCGACGAGGGAAAGAAGAGGCTGGTCGGCGACCTGCGCAGCGGCCAGGCGGACGGCGCGATCGTGTTGTCGCTGCCGGCGGTCGACCCGCTGCCCGACATGCTGGCGCAGGCCGGCGTGCCCGCCGTGATGATCGGCCGCCCGGCCGAGCCGGTCCCGATCGACTACGTCGACCTGGCCAACGACACGGGCGCCGCGATGGCCGCCGAACACTTGCTGTCCCGGGGTTGCCGCCGCGTGGGCATGATCTCCGGCCCGGCCGACGTTCCCGCCAGCAGCGACCGGGTCTCCGGTTTCCGCCGGGCCATGGCCCGCCACGGCCACGGCTGGGTGCCGATGGCGCCGGGCAACTTCACGCGGGAAAGCGGAGAAACGGCGATGCGGACGCTGCTGGCCGAGCACCCGGCCCTCGACGGCGTGTTCGTGGCCAACGACTTGATGGCGCTGGGCGCGTTGCTGGCCTTGCGGGAGGCGTCCCGCACGGTGCCCACCGACGTAGCGGTGATCGGCTTCGACGACAGCAGCGCCGCCACGGCCGCGACCCCACCACTGACGACGATCCGCCACCCGCTGGAGGACATGGCAGCCGAGGCGGCCCGTCTGCTGCTGGCCCGCGTGGAGGAGCCGACGTTGCGCGTGGCCTCAGTGATCTACGAGCCGTCCCTGATCCAGCGCGCCTCGGCCTGACCGCCGTTTATTCGCTGGACCCCCAGGTCCAAGGTCGCGTATCCCATCACCATGGATCACTACGCCATGTCGGCCGAGGACGCCGTCCGCCTGCTCGACAGCGTGGAGGCAGCCGGGGTGGACGTCTGCCTGTCGGGCGGCTGGGCGGTGGACGCCCTGCTGGGCGAGCAGACCAGGGAGCACACCGACCTGGACTTGTTCCTCCCCGCCACCGACCTGGCCAAGCTGGTGACGGCCCTCGGCGACCACGGGATCGACCGGTTGGCGCCCCGCCCCGACACAAGACCGTGGAACTTCGTCCTGAACGACGGCGCCCGCCTACAGGTCGACCTGCACCTTTACGAGCCCCTGCCGAACGGCGCACTCCATTACGGCCCCGCCACGGAGAACTTCTCCTTCCCGGCCGAGGCCTTGACCGGCGAGGGCGAGATCACGGGCCGCCGGGTCCGCTGCGAGACCCCCGAGTGGTCGGTCCGCTGGCACACGGGCTATCCCCCACGCCCCGCCGACCACCACGACGTGCCCTTGCTGTGCCAACGCTTCGGCCTCCCTTTGCCGAACGGCTTCCACTGACTCAAGCCGGGCCCGTCATGAGCTGGCGACCGGCCCGTCATGGCGCTGGCGGCCCACCCGTCATGAGCTGGCGACCCGCCCGTCATGGCGCTGGCGGCCCACCCGTCATGGCGCTGACGGCCCACCCGTCATGAGCTGACGACCCACCCGTCATGAGCTGACGGCCCACCCGTCATGGGGCTGACGGCCCACCCGTCATGGCGCTGACGACCCACCCGTCATGAGCTGACGACCCACCCGTCATGGGGCTGGCGGCCCGCCCGTCATGGGCTGGCGGCCAGGAAGAGGAACGCGGCCAGCAGGGCCAGGTGGACGCCGCCCTGGAGGACGTTGGCCCGGCCGGGGACGATCGTCAGGGTGCCGACCACCACGGTGAGGGCCAGCAGGACCATCTGGGTGCCGCCGAGGCCCAGCAGCAGCGGGCCGGGCAGCCAGATCATCGCGAGGGCGATGGCCGGGATGGTCAGGCCGATGCTCGCCATGGCCGAGCCGATCGCCAGGTTGAGGCTGGTCTGAATGCGGTCGCGGGCGGCGGCCCGGACGGCCGCGATCGTCTCGGGCAGCAGAACCAATAGGGCGATCACCACGCCGACGACTCCGTTGGGCAGGCCCACGTTCTGCACCGCCGACTCGATCGACGGTGACACGCCCTTGGCCAGTCCGACGACCGCGACCAGGGCCACCAGCAGCAGGCCGACGCTGATGAGCGCGGCCCGCTTGGTCGGCGGCTCGAGGTGCTCCTCGGCGTCGATCACCTTTCCGGACGTGGTGATCGGGACGAAGTAGTCACGGTGGCGCCGCGTCTGCACGGTGACGAACAGCCCCCAGAGCGCGATCGACGCGACCGCCGCGAAGGTGAGCTGCGCGGGCGAGAACTGAGGTCCGGGCCGGCTGGTCGTGAAGCTCGGCAGGACCAGGCTGAGGGTGGCGATCGTGGCCACCGTGGCGAAGGCGCCGCCGGTGCCCTCGGCATTGAACACCGCGACGTGGCGGCGGAGCGCGCCGACGAGCAGCGAGAGGCCGAGCAGACCGTTACAGGTGATCATCACCGCCGCGAAGACGGTGTCGCGGGCGAGCGACTGCGTCTTCTCCCCACCGCTGATCATCAGCGTGACGATGAGGGCGACCTCGATGATGGTGACCGCGACGGCGAGGACGAGCGACCCGAACGGCTCACCGACCTTGTGCGCGACGACCTCGGCGTGGTGGACGGCGGCCAGCACGGCGCCGCCGAGCAACAGGGCGACGACGACCACGACGGGCGGCGGAAGATCCCGCCCCCATGTCAGAACGAGGGCGACGATCGCCACTACCGGGACGATGACGGTCCAATGAGCGAGATAGCTACGAATCTTGGCCTCCACCCGGCAACTTTGCCAGAACGAGGGCTCCCCCGCCGCCCGCGCCGGGATTTCGCCGCCCTGCCCGGATTTCGGCGGCTCGGCCTGCACACCGGCCGCGGTCGTCGCAGGATGAGGGGCATGGCTTACGTGAACCCGTCCGGCGAGTTCAACCGGGACCAGCGGTACATCCCGACCCGGATCACCGAGGACGGCCGCGACGGATATCCGGTGGAGCCCGGCCGCTACCGCCTGATCGTCAGCCGTGCCTGCCCGTGGGCGAACCGGGCGATCATCGTGCGGCGGCTGCTCGGCCTGGAGGACGCACTCTCCATGGGCATCGCCGGCCCGACCCACGACGAGCGCAGCTGGACCTTCGACCTGGACCCGGGCGGGCGCGACCCGGTGCTCGGCATCGAACGCCTCCAGGAGGCCTACTTCGCCCGCTACCCGGATTACGACAAGGGCATCACCGTGCCGGCGATCGTCGACGTGCCGACCGGTCAGGTCGTCACGAACGACTTCGCGCAGATCACCATCGACCTGTCGCTGGAGTGGACACGCCACCACCGCACCGGCGCACCCCAGCTCTACCCGCCGGACCTGAGAGAGCACATCGACAAGATCAATCGGTACGTCTTCGCGGACGTGAACAACGGCGTCTACCGGGCGGGTTTCGCCGGCACGCAGGAGGCCTACGAGAAGGCGTACGCCCGGCTCTTCTCCCGGTTGGACAAGCTGTCGGATCTGCTGGCGGACCAGAGGTACCTGGTGGGCGACACGATCACCGAGGCGGACGTCCGGCTCTTCACGACGCTGGCCCGCTTCGACGCGGCCTATCACGGCCACTTCAAGTGCAACCGGAGCAAGCTGACCGAGATGCCGGTGCTGTGGGCCTACGCCAGAGACCTCTTCCAGACCCCCGGCTTCGGCGACACGATCGACTTCATCGACATCAAGAAGCACTACTACGTGGTCCACAAGGACATCAACCCCACCAGAATCGTTCCCGCCGGTCCCGACCTGACCTCTTGGCTGACCGAACACGGCCGCGAAAAGCTGGGCGGTCGCCCCTTCGGCGACGGCACGCCCCCACCACCCCCGAAGTCCACGGAGCGCGTCCCCGCGGGACACGGACCCGACGCCGCCGGGCTCACCCCCGAATCCGCCGCTCCCTGAACGACCGCGCTCAGGGCAGACGCTTTCCCGATGCCGACCGGGCGGCTGCCGACCGGGTAGCCACCGCACCGGCTGCTGCCCGGTGGCAGCCACCCGGTCGAACATCGAGGGCACGGCAGCCGTGAGGAACCGGGCCGCGCCGGCCGGTCAGGACCGGCCCCGCCCGCGGCCCCGGGCGTCGCGGGTGCCGGCCGGCCCCGTGTCGCGGGCCGGGCCGAGCCACCGCATGTCGCCGGTGACGCGGGCGCCGCCTGACGCGCGCAACGCCTCTCGCAGCAGGTCGTCGAGTTGCCGGAGCTTCTCGGAGGGCAGGTCGCCGAGCAGGCGCTGCTGCTCGGCGAGACCGGCCCCGACGGCCCGCTCGACCACCTCGTAGCCCGCCTCGGTCAGGCGGACCAGGACGCTGCGCCGATCGCTCGGCGACGGCAGCCGCTCGACCAGCCCGCCCTTCTCCAGGCGGTCGAGCCGAGCCGTGGTGCCGCCGGTGCTCAGCATCATCGAGGCGGCGAGCTCGCCCGGCGAGAGCTGGAAGGGATCGCCGGCGCGCCGCAGGGTGGCGAGCACATCGAACTCGGGACGGCCTATCCCGAACTCGGCATAGGCGCGCTCCAGCCGGTCGCCGGCGATGCGGGAGAGGTTGGCGATCCGGTCGAAGACCGCCATCGCCGTCGTGTCGAGGTCAGGTCGCTCGTGTGCCCACTGGCCGACGATCCGGTCGACGCCGTCGTGAGCCGCGGGCAGGTCGTCAGCCAGGTGTTCATCGGTCTCCACCTCACCATTGTCTCGATGTCGAGCTTCTTGACAACGAGAGGCTAGCGGGCTTTTATCTCGATGTCGAGATACTTTCCATCGAGGGAGTTTGGCGATGACGTCAGCGCAGGTCCGCGTTCTCCACGATGTGGTTCGGAAAGCCGATCCGGGCCGCCCGCAGCATCGCCTGGCCGACCCGGTCGGTCGTCGTGACGTATCGCGGCGCCATCCGCTGAAGGAGCGGGATGACCGGCCCCACGATCGTGTAGATGGTGTTGTACCAGCCGGTCTTCGACCGTACGCCCCGTGTCGGCTGGATGAGGCCGGGCCGGAAGGCATAGCCGTTGGGCAGCAGGTCGATGATCTCCCGCTCGGTCCGGCCCTTGACCCGCGCCCACATCTGCCGGCCGCCGGGATTGGTGCCGGCCCCGGAGACGTACACAAAGGTGGTCCGGGGGTTGATCTCGGCGAAGGTCCGCGCCGCCGCCATCGGATAGTCGTAGGAGATCCGGGCGTAACTCGCCTCGTCCAGCCCCACCGACGACACACCCAGGCAGTAGAAACAGGCGTCGTAACCGCGAAGCTCGTCGCGGATGGGGCGCAGATCGGCGAAATCGTCCAGCCGGACCTCGCGCAGGCGAGGATGCGAAACCCCGGTGGGCGTACGGATCACCGCGAGCACCTGTTCGACGTCCGGCGCGGTCAGGCTCTCCCGCAGGACGCCCTGGCCGACCATACCGGTCGCTCCGAAGATCACGACCTTCATCACTTCTCCCTCTCGATCCGCTCGATCATGGCATTCACCAGGGCGATCCCGGGCCGGGAAAACTGTCGTACCCGAGGCCTAGGGTCTTCTCGTGTCCGTTGAACGATGGTCCACCGCCCAGGTCGAGACGCTCGCCCCCGACGCCGCCTCGCTCAAGGCCGGCCGCGGCCTCTCCGCGCCCCTGTCCTGGTCGGCGACCGGGCGGCTCGACGACATCCTGTGGGGACAGTGCCGCGGCTATCAGGTGTGCGCCGACCTGACCGGGCCGGCTTACCGGTGTTCCTGCCCCAGCCGCAAGATCCCCTGCAAGCATGCCCTCGGCCTGCTCATGCTCTGGGCCGACACCGGCGTGGCGACCGCGCCGGCGCCCGACTTCGCCCGGGAGTGGCAGGCCGCCCGGGCCGCGAAGGCCACGGCCAAGCCCCGCGCCGCCGCGACTCCCGACCCGGCCGCCGCGGCCCGGCGGGCCGAGCAGCGCGCCGAGCGGGTGGCCGGCGGCATGACCGAGCTCCGCCGCTGGCTCGACGACCAGATCCGCCAGGGCCTGGCCGGCGCGCAGCGATCGGGCCACCAGCCGTTCGAGGCGATGGCCGCCCGTCTGGTCGACGCGCAGGCACCCACCGCGGCGAGCGCGGTGCGCCGCCTCGGCACCGTCGCCGGCATCGGGCCGCACTGGGCCGATCGTCTGCTCGGCGAGCTGGCCCTGCTCCGCCTGCTGGTCACCGGATACGACCGGATCGCCGAGCTGCCGCCCGAGCTGGCCGCCACGGTGCGCACCCGCATCGGCTTCCCGATCGCCACCGAGGACGTTCTGGCCGGCCCCCGGGTCACCGACCGCTGGCAGGTGCTCGGCCAGGTCGAGGTGGACGACGGCGCGCTGACCACCCGGCGCACGTGGCTGCGCGGGTCGCGGGGCCGCTTCGCGCTGGTGCTCTCGTTCGCCGCGCCGGGCCAGCCGCTCACCTCCGACCTGGTGCCCGGCACGGAGTTCCGTGGTGAGCTGGCGTTCTATCCGGGCGCGGCCCCGCTCCGCGCGCTCGTCGCCGGCCGCGACAGCGCGGCCGAGCCGTTCGGCGTGGCCGAGGGCGCGTCGACGATCGCCGACGCGCTCCTGGGTTACAGCACCACGGTCGCCGCCGAGCCCTGGCGGTTCGACGCTCCGGTCCTGCTCGACGGCGTCATTCCCAGCGACGACGGCTGGCTGGTCGACGCGACCGGCGCCGCGCTGCCGCTGGCGCCCGGCCACAGTGAGCCGTGGTGGCTGCTCGCGGCGGCCGGTGGCCGCCCCGCGACCGTGGCCGGCGAGTGGTCGCCCGCCGGTCTGCGGCCGCTCGCCGCGTGGGCCGAGGGCACGTTCGTGCCCGCGGGCTCGCCATTGCCCACCGCCGGCGCTCCCCGGCGGCCCGAGCTGCCGCCCGAGCTGCTCGCGGCGGCACTGGTCGGGACCAACCGTCGTCCGTGGACAGGTGGCTCCTCACTGCTCGAGACGGCCGCCGTCGCGCTCACCCGGCGCCGGGCCGGCGTCCAGCCCGCCACCGGCCACACAGGTGTGCCCGCCGCGCCGGCCGAGACCATGGCCGCGCTGCCCGGTCCCGCCGGCACGAGGCTGATGCGCATCCTGGGCGAGGGCGTGCCCGGCGGCGCCCAGCTCGCGCAGGAGTTGCTGAGCCAGTGGCTCGCGGCCGCCCGCGAGCTCGGCGCGCACGTCCCACCGGTCGCGTTGCCGGCGCTGCTCGACGCCGGGCGCCGCAACTCGATCATCCGGCCCGCGCTGGCCCGGGTCGCGGGCGCCCGGGGCGGGTGGCTGGCCGGCATGCGCGACGAGTGGCGGTGGCTCCGCGACGAGGCACAGGCGCCGTCGCCCACCGCTGCCTTCGACTGGCAGACGGGCAGTTCCGGTGAGCGGCTGGGCTACCTGGTCACGCTGCGGCGAACCGATCCCGGGCGCGCCCGCGAGCTCGTGGAGAGCACGTGGGCCGAGGATTCCTCCGACGACCGCGCGCGGTTCGTCGGCGCGCTCGCCACCGGCCTGTCCCCGGCCGACGACCCGTTCCTCGATCGGGCCCTCGACGATCGCCGCAAAGAGGTGCGCGAGGCCGCTCTCGAGCTGCTGCGCCGGCTGCCCGGCTCCGGTCTGCGCGACCGGATGGCCGAGCGGGCCCGGGCCGCCGTGCGGCGCGAACGCCGCGTGATCGGGGCCGACCGGCTGATCGTCACCCCGCCCGAGGAGCTCGACCCGGATCTGCGGCGTGACGGTGTGGCGTCCACGCCGGCGCGCGGCATCGGAGTGAGCGCCTGGCTGCTGGAGGAGATCGTGGCCGGTGCTCCGCTGGACACGTGGTCCGACCCCGCCACGATGCTGCGGCTCGCGCGCGGCAACGACTGGGAGTCCCCGTTGCTGCACGGCTGGGCCAAGGCCGCCGTGGCGCAGAACGAGGTCGCCTGGGCCACCGTCCTGCTCAACGAGGCCGGCGGGACGCTGCGCGAGTCGGTGCGGTGGGACCTTCATCTGGTGCTGCCCGCCGCCGAGCTGGGCCGGCTCGCGGCCGACGCGCTGCGCCGCGAGGATCCGATGGCCAACCGGCTGCTCGCGATCCATCCGGGCCAGTGGCCCGACGAGCTGTCGGTCGCCGTCCTCGAGACGATCGCCCACCGCGCCCGCAACGACCGGCACAGCTGGCAGCTGGGCGAGCTGTGCCGGGCGGCGGCGCTGGCCATGCCACCGGCCTACGCCGATCTGGTGGGCCGTCTCGCCCTTCAGCTCGACCAGGAGCCGGCCGACGCGTCACGCGTCCGGCCGGTCGCCGACCTGGCCCGCACGCTGACCTTCCGCCAGGAGATGTTCGACGAGTTGAAGTCCTGAAGCCGAGATCCACAACGGAATTTATGTCAGAGGCGAGCAGTAGCGTTCGGTTCTGGCCGACAGACATGAGGAGTTCGAGTGACCGCACTGCGCCCGCACGCCGAGGACCAGTACGCCGAGGAGCTGGCCCTGCTCGCCTCCACCGACGACCGTCCCCGGCCGCCCGGCTGGCGGCTGTCGCCCCAGGCCGTGGTGACGTACCTGCTCGGTGACGGCGCGAAGATCACCCCGAAGTACGTGGGCCCGCGCCGCCTCATGGAGGTGGCGGTGTCCACGCTGGTCACCGATCGGGCGCTGCTGCTGCTCGGCGTGCCCGGCACGGCCAAGACGTGGGTCTCGGAGCATCTGGCCGCCGCCATCTCGGGCGACTCGACGCTGCTAGTGCAGGGCACCGCCGGCACGGCCGAAGAGGCGATCCGCTACGGGTGGAACTATGCCCGGCTGCTGGCCGAGGGCCCGACCGACGCGGCGCTGGTGCCGAGCCCGGTCATGCGGGCGATGCGGACCGGTTCGATCGCCCGGCTCGAGGAGCTGACCCGCGTGCCGTCCGACGTGCAGGACGCGCTGATCACCATCCTCTCCGAGAAGACGCTGCCGGTGCCCGAGCTCAACACCGAGGTGCAGGCCGAGCGGGGCTTCAACCTGATCGCCACCGCCAACGACCGCGACCGCGGCGTCAACGAGCTCTCCAGCGCGCTGCGCCGCCGTTTCAACACCGTGGTGCTGCCGGTCCCGGCGTCGGCCGACGACGAGGTCGAGATCGTGGCTCGCCGGGTGGAACAGCTCGGCCGCTCGCTCGATCTGCCCGAGGTGCCGGCCGCGCTCGAGGAGATCCGCCGGGTCGTCACCGTCTTTCGCGAGCTGCGCAGCGGCCTCACCGAGGACGGCCGCACCAAGCTGAAATCGCCCACCGGCACCCTCTCGACGGCCGAGGCGATCTCGGTCATCACGAACGGGATGGCACTGGCCGCCCACTTCGGTGACGGCCGTCTGCACCCGGGTGACGTGGCCGCCGGCATCGTCGGCGCCGTCGTCAAGGACCCGGTGTCCGACGGCGTCGTCTGGCGTGAATACCTCGAGACGGTGGTGCGCGAGCGTGCCGACTGGCGAGACTTCTACCGGGCCGCCCGCGATGCCTGAGCGGCTCTACGGCATCCGTCATCACGGCCCCGGATCGGCGCGGGCCGTGGTGCAGGAGCTCGCCCGGCAGCGTCCCGACGTGCTGCTGGTCGAGGGTCCGCCGGAGGCCGACGGGCTGGTGCGGTGGGTGGCCGACAACGGGCTGGAGCCACCGGTCGCGCTGCTCGGTTACGCGGCCGACGATCCGCGCCGGGCGGCGTTCTGGCCGTTCGCCGTCTTCTCCCCCGAGTGGCAGGCGATCCGCTGGGCCGTCGAACACGACGTTCCCGTCCGCTTCTTCGACCTCCCGTTCGCCTACCGCCTGACCGGCGACAGCCACGCGCCGGCGCCGCCGCCCGAAAAGCCCGGCGACGACGCGGAGACACCCGTGGAGGCCGGTCCCGGCGGTGAGGCCGGCCCCGGTGGTGAGGCCGGCCCCGGCAGTGAGGCCGGCCCTCGGCGGCCCGTCGATCCGATCGGGGAGCTGGCCGCGGCGGCCGGATACGACGATCCGGAGCGCTGGTGGGAGGACGTCGTCGAGCACCGGGGCATGCCGGCGTTCGAGGCGATCGCCGAGGCGATGACCGCGATCCGGGAGAGCTCGCCCGAAGACCCGGACGATCTGGTGCGCGAGGCCTACATGCGCACGGTGCTGCGCGAGACCCGCAAGAAGTACGAGGAGATCGCCGTCGTGTGCGGGGCGTGGCACGTGCCCGCGCTGGCCCGCAAGGTCGCGCTGAAAGACGACGCCGCGCTGCTCAAGGGACGGCGGAAGGCCAAGGTCGACTTCACCTGGGTGCCGTGGACGTACGGGCGGCTGGCCTCGTGGTCGGGTTATGGCGCCGGCGTGCGGTCGCCGGGGTGGTACCACCACTTGTTCGCCTCGGCCGGCGAGGTCGTGCCGCGGTGGCTGGTCGACGCGGCCGGCGTGCTGCGGGCCGAGGGGGTTCCGACCTCGTCCGCGCATGTCATCGAGGCGGCGCGGCTGGCCGAGGCGCTCGCGACCATGCGCGGGCGGCCGCTCGCCGGGCTGGCCGAGGTCACCGAGGCGGCCGAGGCGGTGATGTGCGACGGCGAGCCGCTGCGGGTGGAGCTGATCAACCGCAAGCTCGTGGTCGGCGAGCGTCTCGGCGCGGTGCCCGACGACATGCCGTCCGTGCCGCTGGCCAAAGACCTCGCCGCCCAGCAGCGGGCGGCCCGGCTGAAGCCGGAGGCGCTGGAGCGCGCCCTCGACCTCGACCTGCGCAAGGAGACCGATCTGCGGCGCAGCCGCCTGCTGCACAGGCTGCGCACGTTCGACGTGCCGTGGGGCGAGCCCACGGCCACCCGGCGGGGCACCGGCACCTTCCGCGAGGAGTGGCGGCTGCGCTGGCAGCCGGAATTCGCCATCCGGCTGGTCGAGGGCAGCATGTACGGCACCACGGTGGCCGCCGCGGCCACCGCCAAGGTGGTGCGGGCCGCCGACCGGGCGGAGACCCTGGCCGACGTGACGGCGCTGGTCGAGACCTGTCTGCTGGCCGATCTGGCCGAGGCCTATCCGCAGGTGCTGGCCGCGCTCGACGTACGAGCCGCCCTCGACGCCGACATCAATCATCTGATGGCGGCGATCCCAGCGCTGGCCCGCACGCTCCGCTACGGCGACGTGCGCCGGACCGACGTGGCCGGGCTCGCGACCGTGACGGCGAGCCTGCTCGGCCGGGTCTGCGCCGGGCTGCCGTCGGCCGTCGGCTCGCTCTCGGACGAGGCCGCCAAGCTGCTGCGCGACCGGATCGACGGGGTGCACGCGGCGGTGGGCCTGCTCGAGGACGAGGAGTTGCGGGAGCGCTGGGTGTCCACGCTCGAGTCCCTGGCCGGGCGGGCCGATCTGCACGGGTTGCTGGCCGGGCGGCTCACCCGGCTGCTGCTCGACGCCGGGCGGCTCGACGGGGCCGAGGTGCGCCGCCGCTTGCGGCTGCCGTTGACCGTCGGCACCCCGCCGGCGCACGGGGCGGCCTGGGTCGAGGGCTTCCTGTCCGGCGGCGGGCTGCTGCTCGTACACGACGAGGCGCTGTTGGGGCTGCTCGACGACTGGCTCGCCGACATCCCGGCCGACGCCTTCGACGACGTGCTGCCGTTGCTGCGGCGGACCTTCGGCGCGTTCGACGCGGGCGAGCGGCGCGCGATCGGCGAACGGGTGGCCGGCCCCCGGGCCGCGCCCGAGACCGAGGCCGGGGGCCTCGGCTTCGATCCGGAACGAGGCGACCTCGCCCTGCCCACGCTCGCCGCGCTTCTGGGTCACGAG
Organism: Actinoplanes sp. CA-131856; assembly: GCF_050956135.1. GTDB lineage: Bacteria > Actinomycetota > Actinomycetes > Mycobacteriales > Micromonosporaceae > Actinoplanes. Next base: position 8,397,713 of record NZ_CP191849.1, read on the forward strand.
GTCAGTCCGGGCGGAGTGATCGTCACGGGCCATGGGGTCAGCTCGGGCAGCGCGGCCGCAGCGGGTCTCGGAACTGGCGTACACGCGGGTGGGGAGATCCGATGAGCCCGAGCGAGGACACGACCGAGGCGGGCGCTGTCGATCCGGCCAAGCGGGAGCGGCTGCGGCGCTGGCGGATGGTGCTCGGCGGGTCGGCCGAGGAAGCGCTGGGCAAGGCCGAAGGGCGTGACGGCGCCATGGACTCGGCGCTGGCCGCCCTCTACGACGCGGGCGGGGCCGACGGTGAGAGCGAGCGGAGCAGCAAGCGGTCGGCCGGCCTGGGCAGTTCGGCGCCGAAGGTGGCCCGGTGGCTCGGCGACATCCGGGAATACTTCCCCAGCACCGTCGTGCAGGTCATGCAGTCCGACGCCATCGAGCGGCTCGATCTGACCCGGCTGCTGGTCGAGCCCGAGATGCTGGCCGCCGTCGAGCCGGACGTCCACCTGGTCGGCACGCTGCTGTCGCTCAACCGTGTCATGCCCGACAAGACCAAGGACGCCGCGCGCGAGGTCGTCCGTACGGTGGTCGAGCAGTTGCAGAAACGCATCGCGCAGCAGACCCGCGCCGCGGTCAGCGGTGCCCTCAACCGGGCGGCCCGGATCAACCGGCCCAAGCACGCCGACATCGACTGGGACCGGACCATCCGGGCCAACCTCAAGCACTACCAGGCCGAGCACCGCACGGTGATCCCCGAGCGGCTGATCGGCTACGGCCGGCGGACCACGGCCGTACAGCGCGATGTGGTGCTCTGCGTCGACCAGTCCGGATCGATGGCGGCGTCGGTGGTGTTCTCCGGGGTGTTCGCGGCGGTGCTCGCTTCCATGCAGTCGTTGCGCACCTCGCTCGTCGTCTTCGACACCGCGGTCGTCGACCTCACCGACCAGCTCGACGATCCGGTCGAGGTCCTCTTCGGCACGCAGCTCGGCGGTGGCACCGACATCAACCGGGCCATCGCCTACAGCCAGCAGCTGATCACCCGGCCCCGGGACAGCATCTTCGTGCTGATCAGCGACCTGTACGAGGGTGGTGTGCGGGAGCAGATGCTGCGCCGGGTCGCGGAGATGACAGCGGCCGGTGTGCAGGTGGTCGTGCTGCTCGCGCTCTCCGACGAAGGGGCGCCGGCCTACGACCACGAGAACGCGGCGGCGCTGGCCGCTCTCGGGGTGCCTGCGTTCGCCTGTACGCCAGACGCGTTCCCGGAATTGATGGCCGCGGCCATCGAACGGCGTGACCTGAAGGCCTTCGCCGAGCGCCTCACCGACGAACGGAAGGCGGGTGGTCGATGACGTGGGAACGGGTTGTGAGCGCCGGTCCCGGTAACTAGCGTTAGGGGCATGAGTGCTTACTTGAGCAACCCCCGCGTGTGGCAGGAAAGCTGGGACCGTCAGCAGGAAGCGTTCATGCCCGACCGGGAGGAGCGGTTCCGGGCGATGCTCGACGCGGTCGCGGCGGTCACCGGCGGGAAGCCGCCGAAGCTGCTCGATCTGGCCGGTGGCACAGGCACGATCTCGTTGCGGGCGCTGGCGCGGTTCCCGGGTGCGACGGTGACGGTGCTCGACCAGGATCCGGTGCTGCTGGCCATCGCGGGAGCGACGCTGCGGGACCAGGCGACGATCGTCGACGCCGACCTCAGCGACGCGGGGTGGCGGGCGAAGCTGCCCGAGGAAGGGTTCGACGCGGTGCTCACGGCGACGGCCCTGCACTGGTTGCCGGCCGAGCGGGTGGCCACGCTGTACGGGGAGATCCGGGAGGTGCTGCGGCCGGGCGGTGTCTTCGTGAACGCCGACCACATGCCGGAGGACTCGCTGCCGACGCTGTCCGAGCGGCTGCGTGACCAGGCCCGGGAGTTGCGTGAGGCGCGCTACGCGACGGGAGCGGCCACGTCGTGGGGTGACTGGTGGGCGGCCGCGGCGGCCGACGAGTTCCTCGCGCCGAAGGCGGTCGAACGCGAGCGGATCTACCCGGCGACGCGCCACAGCCACGAGTGGACGCCGCCGGCGCTGTGGCACGTCGACGCGCTGCGCGTGGCCGGCTACAGCGAGGCCGGCGTCCTGTGGCGCGGCGGCACCGACGCCGCCATCGTCGGCCTGCGCTGACAAAGCCCGCCAAAAGGCCGGCTACAGGTACATGCCTGTGGCCGGCTCCGCCTTCGGGACCGTCACCGGCTCGGTGCCGGTCTTGAGGGCGTACAGCTCGGCAAGGGTCGCGCCCGATGGGCCGATGCCCCGGGACGTGCCCAGCCAGGCGACGGCCTCCGCGTACGGGAGGCGGCCCACCTCGATGCTGGCCAGGCAGCGGCCCGGGCGGACCACCGCCGGGTGCAGGGAGGCCAGGTCCTCGTTCGTGGTGATGGCGATCAAGGCGTTGCGGCCCTGGCCCAGCAGGCCGTCGGTCAGGTTGAGCAGGCGGGACAACGACTGGCCGGCGCTGGCCTTGGCCTCGCCGCTGATCAGCTCGTCGCAGTCCTCCAGCATCAGCAGGCGCCAGCGCGGCTCGTCCTCGTCGTCGCTGCCCAGGGCCACGCTCATCAGATATGCCGGGTCGCTGAACAGGCGCTCCGGGTCGAGCACGCAGTCGACCTGGCACCAGCTCCGCCACTGCTGGGCCAGCGCCCGCAGCGCCGTCGTCTTCCCGGTTCCGGGTTCGCCGTGCAGCAGCAGGAGGCGGCCGTTCACCGCCGTGCCGTCCAGCGCCATCAGCTTTTCGAGGGTCCTGGTCACCGGGCCCGCGTAGTTCGCCGAGATCTTCGCCCACGGGGCCGCGTCGATCTCGCGCTGGACGCGGCGCGGGCCGTGCGGGCCGAAGTGCCAGAAACCGATCGGCACGCTGTCGCTCGCCGGGGCCGGCTCCTCGACCGCGTCCTTCGTCGCCGCCTCCAGCACCGACTCCGCCAGCTCGGCCGTGATCGCGGTGACCGTCACGCGGGCCCGCCGGCTCTGCTTCCAGCGGGTGACGTGCAGCGTCCACCCCTCGCCGACTGACAGGCGGCCCTGACCGTCCTCGTCGACCGCGTCGCGGACCACCCTCGCGCCCTCTGCCGTCAGCGGGGCGTCGGCCTTCACGTTCTCCAGGTAGCGGCTGCGCCCGAACGGCTCCCGGCCCGTCACGAAGCCGTCCAGCGCCAGCAGATCCACCACGTCGACGAGGCGGTCGCCGTCGTCCACCGCCCCGGCCAGGGGCAGCGGCGCGGCGACGGCCGGCACCGCGGCCGCCTCGAGCCGGGTGCCGAGCCGGTCGACGGCCTGGTGGGGAGTGCGCATCACTCCATGATCGAGCTTCGATGCCCGGATGGCACCTTGTTTTTCGCCAGTTGGCCCGATCGGGGGCGGGTCTACGGCTCGGCCCGCTCCAGGAGGAACACCGGGATGAGCCGGGACGTCTTGGTCTGATAGTCGGCGTAGTTGGGGAACGCCGCCACCGCCCTCTCCCACCAGATGTCGCGCTCGGCGCCGGACAGCTCACGGGCCTCGTAGTCGTGCCGGTCGGCGCCGTCCTGAAGCTCCACCCGCGGGTTCTTGCGCAGGTTGTAGACCCACACCGGGTTCTTCGGGGCGCCGCCCAGCGACCCCACCGCCAGGTACGCGCCCTCGTGCTCGACCCGCATCAGCGGCGTCTTGCGCAGCTTGCCGCTCTTCGCGCCGACCGACGTCACCAGGACGATCGGCTTTCCCTGGATCTCGTTGGCGCGGGCGCCCTCCGACGCCTCGTAGCTCTCGGCCTGCTTGCGGGCCCACCCGGACGTGCTCGGCTCGTACTCCCCTTGCAATGGCATGACGTCAGCCTATAGATCAGCGCACTCCGATGGCGGCGACCAGCCCGCCGGCCTCGTGCTCCGGATCCAGGCAGTGCACCCTCCAGTCGCCGCGTTCGGTGACGGCAAAGGCGATCTCGTACGTCTCCCCGTCGCCCACATTCAGCGAGTCGGCCCACCACGGGCTCCCGGAGGCCGCCACCCCGTCGCGGCCGAGCACCAGCGCGCGATGGCCGTGCAGGTGCATCGGGTGGGCCTCGCCGCTCGTGTTGGAGATCGTCATGCGGACGACGTCGCCGCGCCGGGCCCGGTAGGCCGGCACCGGCGGGCGGGGCCTGCCGTTCACCGACCACCAGAGTCCGGGCCGGCCGTCGAGGAAGCCGATCCGGCGGCCGATCCGATAGTCGAAGCGCCACGCCGCGTGCGCCGTTTCAAAACCGGGGGCAACCGGGGTGCCGTACGACAGAAGGTCCTGCACAGAAGCAGGTTGCGCCGCCGCCGGCACCGTGCCCCAGACCGCCGCCGCGCCCCCGCCGACGTCGACGCGGGCGGCCCCGGTGAATGAGAGATCCACCCGCCCGCCCGCGGCGACCGATATCGACTTGTCCGAGATGTCCGACGGGCGATACACCGCGTGCCCGTCGACGGCCACCACCCGGTACGGCGCCCCCGAGACCCAGACCCGGATCGGCCCCTCATCCGTGTTGATCACCCGCACGCGGGCGACGGCACCGGGGGCGGGCGACGGCCCGGCGATCCCGGTCAGCGACGAGACGCCGGGGAGTCCGTTGATGGTGCGCTTCCCGTCGTACGTGTGCACGGCCAGCACCTCGTCCACATCCGCCTCGGAGGCGCCCACCACCAGGGCCCCGAACAGGCCGCGCCGCGCCGCCGAGTGCCCGTGGTACCAGTACGTCCCCTCGTCCGGCAGCCGGAGGTGGTAGACGTGCCGTTCCCCCACGCCGACCGTCGCCGCGTCGTCGGCGTTCGGCATGCGGACGCCGTGCCAGTGCAGCCCGACTTCCTCGGGCACCGACTCGTTGACCAGCGTCACCCGCAGCGGCCGCCCCCGCTCGACGTGGATCTCGGGCCCGGGCGTGGCGCCGTTCAGGGTGTACCGGTCGCCCTCCGCCCGAGCCGTCAACGTCAGCGCGATCGCCGACCCGGGCGCCGCGACGGAAGCGCCACTGACGAAGGGCCCCGCCGTCGCAAAGGAAGCGCCACCAAGTAAGGGCGCCGCTGTCGCAAAGGAAGCGTCGCCGACGAAGGGCGCCGCCGTCGCGGCAGGAGCACTGCCGTGGCCGGGCGTCGCGAGGGCCACCGCCACCGCGACAGCGACCAGGGCCGGCCCGCGCATCCCTTCAGCAGACACCCGCGGGCGCCGTCACCACAATCAGCCGGAGGTCATACGAATTTCTTGTCGGCCGCCGTGGGGCCGTACGACTCGATCTCGACCGGCGCTCCGAGCATGGCGCCGATCTCGGCCGGCCAGTCGTCCGGCCGCACCAGCGTGCCGGGCCGCGCGCGGAAGAGCCGCGCGGTCATCTCCGCCTGATAGCCGAGATCACGGAAGGGCCCGGGAACGAGCCGGTCGACATCGACCCCGTCCATGGCGTACGACGTGCAGGCGCGCAGGGCTCCACAGCGTCCGGGCGCGTCGAGGTGGGTGACGGCCAGCCCGTCCACGCCCCCGGCCACCTCCACCGCGTACCGGTGGGCCACCGCGTCGAAGTGGCCCACCCGGAAGGCACCCTGCCACTCGCCCGTCCCGTTGTGCGCCTCGGGCAGGGACAGCGACTCGTCGACAGTGACGAACGGCCCCGCTCCGTGCCGAGTCGTATATGTCCGCACCACCCCGAGCCGCCGGAACGACCCGCACAGCTCGGCCACGTTGGCGAACGTCGTCGTCGACCACGTCGTGTGCGGGTGCCATCCGCGCCACTCGTCCAGCAGCACCCCCTGCGCCCCCTCGAAGACGCACGGCCCCTCGCCGAGCAGTTTCTCCGTGTGCCGCCCGTCCACGATCGACACCGTCGAGGCGAAGAGCGCGAACGCCTCCACCACGTCGTCCAGCGGGGCGTCGATCGGGCCGAGGTCGTCGGCCAGGCGGGCGAGGAGCCGGCGCAACCGCGGCCGGGAACGTGCGTCGGACACTCGTGGGGCGTCGGCGTGCTCCGAGGCGTACGCCATGGTCTCGCCCACGCCCATCCCGCACGAACCGTGACGGGACCCGCCGCGCTCGGCCTCCCGCCGCCGGTTCGCCGCACGATGCCACGGAGTGGCGAGAAGGGCGTCACCGTCCACCGTGAGCAGCTCGAAGACTCCGTCGAGGTGGCGGGCTTCGGCCGACAGGGCCAGCGGATCGACCACCATGAACCGGGTCAGGTGGGTCGGCACGCCCCGCAGCGTGCCCGACCCGAACTGACTGAACGTGTGGTGCCGCCCGTCCTCGGTGATCACGTTGTGGGCCGCCTGCGCTCCCCCGTTGAAGCGCAGGACGGCCCGCACCGGGGCGGACGCGCACAGCGCGTCCACCACGGTGCCCTTGCCGGCGTCGCCGTACCCGAGGTCGACCACCGCGACGTGCTCGTTCACAGCCGCTCGTTCCCGCTGCCGGCCGTTCCGACGGTCAGTGACGAGCGCACCACCGTGCCGCGCTGGAGCGGGGCCAGCGCCTTGCCGACCGTGCCGCCGTGCTTCGAGCCGGCCTCGACCAGGTGCGACAGCCCTTCGTCGAGGTCGATGGTGTCCTCGCCCAGGCCGACCGTGACCGCGATGGTCTCGCACACCGCGTCGAGGTCGTCGAGCTCGAGCACGTTCTGCCCGAGCAGCCCCCGCCAGCGGTCGAGGATCTCGCGGTCGCCGCCCCATCCGGCGGCCGACGGCATCAGGTAGTAGACGTCGTACTTGCGCTGGAGCTCGGCCAGGATGTCCTCGGTGCTGACCTGCTCGCGCAGGTCCTCACCCAGGAACCGCTTGACCTCCTTGCGGCTGACCTTGGGGTACGGCATCTCGTCGCCGATCAGGAACAGATATCCGCGCCGGCCGCGCTTGGTGATCGAGTCGAGCGAGGTGTGCCGGGCCATGAAGTACATGGCCAGCTCGTACGACTCGCGCTTCTGACCGCCACCGCCGCCCTCGAGCACGATGCGGGCCAGGTCGTCGTCCATCCGGTTGTCCGACTCGAACTGGCCGATCTGCAGAGGCACCCGGTCGCAGGTGGCGTCGCCGACCGCGCCGAACAGGATGTGCGGGTCGGTCGCGTAGCCCTTGCGGGTCAGCAGGCCGAGCAGCTGCGGCAGCTTCGTCTGCAGAGCCCGGGGCACGTGGCCCATCGAGCCGGTGACGTCGAAGATGACCGCGATCGGCGTGCTGAACGGGTGTTCGGCGCTGTCCCGGCTCTCCCGGTTCTTGCCTTTCGGGTCCAGGGCCGGGTGCGCCGTCCGGGCGCCGCTGTCGCTGTACGCGAAGGCGCTCGTGCCGCTGCTGGCGCGGTAGTTCGCGGCGGCGGTGTAGACGTCGGTCGACCAGCGTCCGCTTCCCATGTCGTTCTCCTTCTCTAGAGCGTGAAGGGCCGGAACGTCCGCGGCCCGTAAAGGTTGTCGAGCAGGTCGTCGAGCTCGCCGAGCAGCGACCACGCGTCCTGCGGCCGCATGCGCGGCGCGTCGTAGAGGCAGCCGCGGGCGAAGCGCCGCATCGGCTCGGGCATGTCGGTGATCCGGGCCATCAGGGCGGTGGCCAGGTAGATGTCGGTGGCCGGGGTGACCACGCGGTCGCGCTTGACCTCGGGCGGGTAGTGGTGGTCCTTGATGACGGCGCTGACCCGGCCGCCCGAGTAGCACCAGTCGACGAGGGCGACGCCGTGCTGCTCCGGGTGGATCAGCACGTGCTCCTCGAAGACAGCGCCGTGCACGACTCCCGCGCGGTGGGCCCAGCCGAGCCCGGTCAGCAGCCGCCGCCACATCCAGGCCGCGTCCCGCGGGTCCAAGTTCGTTCCAACTTTGGACAGCGGCACGAACCCGTCGAGCTTCTCCAGAACGTTGACCCGCCGCCGGCGCCGCTGCCCGTCCTCATGGACGTAGGTCGTGAGCAGCCGGGGGGCGTACGGCCGGAACTTGGGGTCGCCGTTGATCTCGAGCTTTTTCAGCGCCGCCGCCTCGGCCTCCATGAGATCGTTGTCGGCCGGGTCGCGCGGCACCTTGACCAGCCCGCCCTCGCCGGGCCGCAGGTCCGCGATGTCGCCCACGAGCACGGCCCGCTCGTTGTAGAGGCGCGCCAGCTTGGCGAAGACCCGGGTGGCGGTCGCGCTCTGCGCTTCGGTCACGGTGTCCGGGTGTACGGCCTTGGCGAGCTTCCGGTACGCCGCGTCAGCCTCCCCTTCACCGAGTTCGGCGTACGTCGTGGCCGCTTCGATCCTCGCGACCGCTTCGAGGAAGGTCATCGCACACCGTCCTCGCGGGTGGGCCGCAGCAGAGCCGGGTGCAGCAGGCGGGCGTCGCCGGCCCGGTAGAGCTTGGCCTTGGGACCGCCCCGCTCCCCGCCCCGGACCGTGGTCTCCCCGGTGCTCTCGACGAAGCCGGGCACGGAGAGCACCTTGCGGTGGAAGTTGCCGGCGTGCAGCTCCTCACCCCAGACCGAGGCGTACACCTGCCGCAGCTCGCCGATGGTGAACTCGTCGCCGACGAACGCGGTGGCCAGCGGCGTGTATTCGAGTTTCGACCGCGCCCGGTCGAGCCCGTCGGCCAGGATCGTGTCGTGGTCGAAGGCCAGTCCGGTCGCCCGCTCGACCGGCACCCACTCGGCCCCGGCCGCGTCGGAGCCGGCCCGCGGCTCGGGCAGCCCCGGCGCGAAGGCGAGATAGGCCACCGAGAAGACCCGCATGCGAGGGTCACGGCCCGGATCGCCGTACGTCTTGAGCTGCTCCAGATGAACCTTGCCGAGCGCCGTCTCCTCCTGGAGCTCGCGCAGCGCCGCGCCGTCGAGCCCTTCCTCACGGACGAAGCCGCCCGGCAGCGCCCGCCGCCCGGCGAACGGATGCTCGGCCCGCTCGACCAGCAGCACACAGAGCTCGCCGTCGCGGATGGTCAGCGCCACCACGTCGACGGTGACCGCGACGGCCGGGTAGGCCCCCGGGTCGTACCCGGCCAGGAACTCCGCTTCGCTCGCCATATTGCCCTCACTGTGAGATTGACTCGGACTGAGAACAACCTAACGCGGACGGCCCCCGGCGTCAACCCGTGTCAACACGAACGGCGGCGCCGCGCCGCCCCACCCATAAAGAAAGGCTCACCTAATAAAGGCGAGCCTTACCTACAGAAAAGCGCCCGCCTTTAGTGGGCGGGCGCTTTCTCAGGTTTGTTTTCAGCGAGCCTCGTACGTGAGGCAGTCGGCCTTGTCGCCGGACGCGCCCACCACGATCGCCGGCGCGTGGCACTCGAGGTCGCCGTTGTGCACGCAGTCGGACCGCTTGCAGGCCCCCACCTGCGCGAGCGGCTTGCCAGTGCCGCCCTTGTCACCGGTCTCGACGTAGGTGTCGCACTCCGCGTTCATGCTGCCGATGGTCACCGCGAACGCCGTACAGCCATCGTGGTTGTAACCGCACTGGGTCACCGTGCAGGTCTGCACCCGGGGCATTTCCAGAGCCTGAGTCATGATTCGTCGCCTCCCATTTCTCGCATCCCGTTCGCCTCGACGATAAACCATTACCCAATCAACGCCTAACGACACCACCGTTAATGTAAATGAGGTAAGGCATTCCTAAATTCAACTTCTCAGCGCTTCCTGCCCCGCCGAGAGGCAGCTCCCAGTACCATCCCCGACCCCTTTATGTCCGACATATCTTGAACTTCACCGCTTTTAGTCAGGAAGCACTCATAAATAGCTACGCTTCCCGCGAGACGGCCCGCGACGGTTCACCGCATCGCCGGGCCCTACCCCATCCACAGACGTGGTCCATAGAGACCCGTAGGAGGACCTCGCATGCGCAAGTCCCAGTCCAAACTGAAAGCCCGGCTGCTCGGCGCCGGGCTTACCGCCGGGGCGGTAGGCGCCGCCGTCCTGGTGGCTCCGACGGCGGCCTTCGCCTCCGTCACGCTGTCGTCCTCGACCGCGACCCCGGGAACGACCATCACGGCGACGGTCAACACCGGCGTGTTCGCCAGCACGGCTCAGCCCTACATCGTCCTGACACCGGTGGCGAACACCTGTAACGCCGACTCCACGGTCACCGCGGCACAGAGCGGCGCCACCTCGGTCGTCGCCACCGAGACCGGCGACCCGACGGCCACCTTCGTCGTCCCGTCGGCGGCCACCCTGGGCATCCCGACCGGCACCGTCTCGAAGGACTTCAAGGTCTGCACCTACGCCGGAACGACGGCGAGCGGGGCCACGCTGGACGCGGGTCCCACGCTCACGGTCACACCGTCCGTCCAGACGCCCGGTGGTGGCGCGCTGGGTACCCTGTTGACCAACAAGCAGCCCAACAGCTCGTACTTCAGCGGCACGCCCGGCATCATCTTCACGACCAACTCCACCTGCCCGGCCACGTACACGACCAGCATCTCCGGTCAGACGACGGCCGCCGCCACGAACATCACGCGGGTGGACAGCACGACCCTCACGTTCAACACGCCGAGCAACCTCGCCCTCGACACGGGCGGCGTGGCCAAGGCGTACAAGGTCTGCTACTACAACGGCACCGCGAGCTCGAGCACCGCGGTCCTCGACAACCCGCAGACCTTCGTGCTGACCCCGGGCATCGGCTCGAGCGCGACCACCGGCCCCAGCGGCGGCAGCAACACGCTGACCTTTACCGCGCCGAGCGGCAGCACGCCGTTCACCACCGCCTCGCCGGCCGTCGTGTTCTCCCTGACCGGCTGCCCGGCGACCTACGGCAGCCCCGCTGCCGGACGCATCGGCACCAGCGTCACCAAGTCGTCGACCAGCGCGCTCACGGTGACCGTGCCGTCCGGCGTGACCGGCACGGGCCTGAGCACGCCCTACACGGCGTGCTTCTACGGGGCCGCCAGCACCGCCGAAGCGCTGATCGGCGCGAGCGCGTCGACCTACAGCGTCAACATCCCGGCGATCACGCTCAGCAGCACCGTCGGCGCGGCCGGCGTCACCAATGGCATCACGGCGACGTCCTCGTCGAACTTCCTGCTCGGTGTGACCTCGCTGGGCGCCAACTACGTCACGGCCGACCGCTGCCCGGTGACCTACACCGCAGCGACGTCCGGCATCGTCGAGGGCGCGGCCAACTCGGTGCGTAAGCTCGCCAACAACCGCCTCGCGGCCACCGTACCGGTCCTGACCCTGACGAACTCGTCGCCGACCGTCTACCAGGCCTGCTTCTACAACGGCTCGAGTGCCGGTCAGAGCACCCTGGTCGCCACCGCGCCGTACACGGTCATGAACCCGCACACGGTGTCCAGCGTCGCCCCGACCTCCGGCACCGTCCTCGGTGGCACGGAGATCGTGGTCACCGGTAGCAACTTCCCGACCACGGCCGGCTCGATCACCGCGACCCTGGGCGGCATGCCGCTGCTCAACATCACGCCGGTGAGCCCGAACGCGTTCACCGCGACCACGCCGATGCACGCCGCGGAGAACGACGCCACGCTGGTGGTCACCACCATCGCGGGTTCGCGGACGCTGGCGAACGCCTACTCGTTCCTCAACGACATCGTCGTCTCGCCCAACACTGCCCCGAACACCACGCGGGCCATCGACCTCACGGTCAAGGGTGTCGGATTCTACGGGGTCACCTTCGGAACGGCCGCCGCCAACGCCCACATGTACCTGGTCAACGGCACCTATAACCCGTCGGACATCGGCAGCAGCACCAAGGCCAACGGCCCGCTCTCGGAGTGCACCGACGTCCTCGTCATCAGCGACAGCGAGCTCATCTGCACCCTGTCGCTCAACCGCCGGTTCGACGCCAGCGGCGCCGCGATCAACCCGACCACCTACGCGGGTGCCGCGACGGCGGCGACGACCACGGCCAACAGCCGCGTGATCACTGCGACGACCGGAACCTTCAAGCCGGAGGACGTCGGCCTGACGATCACTCACGCCGGCGCGGCCGCGGGCACGCGCATCGCCCGGGTGCTGAGCTCGACCACGGCCGTCATGGACCGTGACCCGATCGGCGCGAGCGCCACCACGTCTCTCACGGTCGGCGGCGCGCTGCGGACCAACGCCACCGTAGATATCTCCGGCAGCGGCGTCTACACCATCACGGCGGATGCGGGCAGCTTCACCAGCGCGGACATCGGCCGCGCGATCAGCGGCACCGGCCTCAACGCCAGTGGCGTCACCTTCATCACCGCGGTGGCGGCCGGCGGTGGCTCGGCGACTGTTTCGCTTCCCACTGCCAGCTCGCAGACCGACACCACGGTCAGCTTCTTCAACCCGATCGCGGTTCCCAACGGTGCCTTCACCCTGACATTCGTCACGGACGGCTCGTTGAACGCGCACACCAACCCGGACTACAGCCAGAGCGTCGTCTCCAGCGGCTCGACCTTCACGGTCGCACCCGCGTAGTCCATCTGTTTCACCGAGGCGGCCCGGGACTCTCCCGGGCCGCCTTGCTTTTGGCCAGTTCATACCACGGCTAAGAGCATTTTTCGCGAATTTCATACTCTACAAAAATCGCCCTATAAGCCGCGTTACGCTCCGTGCGAGACGGCCCGCCGTCCTCGTCACGCGCGGGCTCACCCATTCCAGAACGCGGTTCTTGAAACCGTAGGAGGACCTCGCATGCGCAAGTCCCATTCCCAGACCGGCAACCGGCCTCTGCGCGCCGGTATCGCCACGGCGGCGACGGCCGCCCTGGTGGTCGCCGGTACCGCCAGCCCCGCTCTCGCGGTGGCGGTGGACGGCACACTCTCGACGAACGTCGCCCCACTCGGAGGCGGCGTCAACGTCACCCTCACCGCCACGGGCGCCTTCACCGGCATCACCGCCGCGAGCGGCCGCTTCACGACGACCACGTGCGCCGGCACCTTCGGCAGCACGAGCTCGAGCAATCCCGCGATCGCGGTGACCATCCCGGCGAACCCGGCCAACACCGTCACGCTCGCTGTTCCGGCCCTGGCGGCCGGCTCCTACAAGGCGTGCGTTTACGGCGTCAGCAGCGGCAGCGTGGCCAGCGGGACGCAACTCATCGCCCAATCGACCGACAGCCTGGTCGTGAGCGCCCTCAACACCAAGCCGGTGTTCAGCCCATCGGCCGGCACGTCGGCCGGCGGCACGAGCGTGACCGCCACCGGCGTCGGCGCCTATCTGGCCGGCGCCGGCAGCACTCTCGGCGTGACCTTCCGGACCACGGCCTGCACGACGCCGTACACGGCGACCGCACCGATCGTCGCGACGACCGGTACCAAGAACTCGGCGAACACCATCGCCACGTTCACGGTCCCGACCACGCTGCCGTCGGCTGCCACCTACAACGTCTGCATCTACGCCGGCACCGGCTCCACCAGCGCCCTGCTTGCCACCAACACGTATTCGGCGCTGCCGACGTCGACGGTCAGCCCGTCGTCCGGCAACTCCGGCGGCGGCAACACGATCATCGCGACCACCAAGACCGCCACGATGTCCGCGGGTACCACCCCGGGCGGCCTCTTCACCACGGCGGCGTCCTGCCCGGCCGACGTGACCTCGGCCGGCGTGGACGACGAGGTGGCCACGGTCACGCGGATCTCCACCACCAAGGCCGCGGTCGCGGTTCCGGCCGGTGTCGAGCACTCCGGCTCCGGCGAGACCACCCCGTGGAACCTCTGCCTCTACGCCAACGCCACCGACGGCGCACTTCTGGCCGTGCCTACGGCCTACAGCGTGGCCGAGGAACTCGACGTCAGCACCGTGGACATCACGCCTGACGGCGGCCCGGCGCAGGGCGGCCTGCCCATCACCGTCGAGATCGTCGGCGGTCTGCCGCCGGCCGGTGGCACGATCTCAGCCTCGCTCGGCGGAAGCCCGCTGGAGAACATTGTCATCCTGGGCGATGACTCCTTCACCGCCACCACGACCGCGCACGCGGCCGGCGCCACGCGGCTCAGCGTGACCACCGCGGCCGGCACCCAGAGCAGCACGACCGACGACTTCACCTACTCGTACGGCATCACGTCGACGCCGAACACGGCCACGTTCGAAGACACCTCGGTGACCCTGGACATCCTCGGTTCCGGATTCGACGCCCTCAACTTCGCCTCCGCGGCCGAGGCCACCGTCTCGACCGCGCCCGGTGACGGCGTGGGCGTCTTCCTGGTCGCCAACGGCTGGTTCGCCGCCATGGACACGGCGAACAGCGTCATCGCGACCGGCCTCGTCAGCCAGTGCATGGATGTCACCAAGATCAGTGACAACGAGCTCATCTGCACGCTGGACCTGACGAAGAAGTCGAGCGACTCGACCGGCTTCTATGCCGCGGGTTCTGTTCCTCGCGGCGTCTACAACGTCGCGCTGGTGGAAGACTCCAACGCGGCCGCCATGGTCGTCGACGACAACGTCTCGCGGATCTCCAGCGGCTCGATCTTCACCGTCGCCGACTACTGATCCTCAACTGCCACTGGACGGCCCGGAGCTTTCGGCTCCGGGCCGTTCTCGTAGCACAAAGAGATCCCCCGGGCCCTGTACGGGCCCGGGGGATCTTCGTTCGGCACGGTCAACCCAGCTTGGCCCACTCGCTGGCGATGACCTCGGCGCTCTTCTCCGTGGACGGCTTGCCGTCCTGATCCACCAGCACCGTGACGACGCTCTTGCCGACCGACGTACGCCAGCAGAGGAGCATGTTCGGCCGTACGGAGGGCTTGGAGTTGTTGCTGAACTTGAAGTTCTGCGTGCAGCTCATCGAGCCGGTCTTCTTGCCCTTGTCGGCCGCCCACAGCAGCTCGCCGGTGCCGGTGAGGTCATGCTTGGCGGTGATCACCCGCAGCGTCCCGTTCGGCAGCTTCTCGTTGCGCTTGTTCACCGGGCCGGTCTTGGCGTTGGGGGCCGCTGTCAGCGCCCTCTGCACCGGGTGACCCTCCTTCGCGGCCTTCTCCCGGGCCTTCTTGATCTGCTCGTCGACGCTCAAGCTCTCCGACGGTGTGGGTGTCGGGCTGCTCGTCTGTTTGATGGCGCCCTTGGTCGGGGCCACCGTGTCGGCCTCGGCGGTGGGCTCGGGTGAAGCGGGTGGCGCCCCGGTGGCCGTTGAGGCCAACGGGGCCATCGCACCCGCGTCTCGGGTCTCGGTGGTGGCGTTCCGGTCGGTGACCTGGGTCGTGACGAAATACGCGCCGGCCCCGAGCACGGCCAAGCCGGCCACGCCGACCACGGCCTGCTTGGCGCGCTGCTTGCGGCGCTGCTGCTGCCGGTCGGGCATCGCCGACTGGTACACGCCCTCGTCGCCGGACCGATCTTCCTCTGGAAGGCTCATCTCAGGAATCCTCAAAGATCTCGGCTTGCGGTCCGCCGTGGCGGACTCCGAACACCTATGGTCCCAAAGAGCCGGATAAATCGGGCCGAAACGACTAGGCGCGGGTCTGAAACCGGACGTGACGCTGCGTACGTCGGGCTCCCCAGCCCTTGATCATGCGGTTTACTCAGCACCATGGCCATCATTTCCAAGGGATTCGGCGGGCGGCGGCGCGAGTCCGTCCCCGGCCTGCCGCCCGGTCAATACCTGACCCACGACTTCCCGGTGCTCTCGGCCGGGCCGACCCCGCGCATTCCGCTCGATCGGTGGCGCTTCACGATCCAGACCGAGACCGGCGACAGCAAGAGCTGGAACTGGGACGAGTTCATGGCGCTGCCGGCCGAGGATTACACGGTCGACATCCACTGTGTCACCAAGTGGTCCAAGCTCGGCACGACCTGGCGCGGCGTCTCCCTCGACACGCTGATGGAGCAGGTGGAGTCGGCCGCCGACTACACCATGGTGCACAGCTTCGGTGGATACACCACGAACGTCCCGATGGAGGACCTGCTCGACGGCAAGGCCTGGATCGCGTACAAATTCGACGGCGAGGATCTCGCGCCGGAACACGGTGGGCCGGCCCGGCTCGTCGTGCCCCACCTTTACTTCTGGAAATCGGCGAAATGGGTCAACGGGATCCAGCTGATGAACGAGGATGAGCCCGGCTTCTGGGAAGCCGCCGGCTATCACATGTACGGAGACCCATGGCTGGAACAGCGGTATCAGGGCGACTGACCTGGCGGGCGGCGACGCTCGCGGAGGCGCGCTGGGAGACACCGTCGGCACGCACGCTCGTGCTCGACGTCCCCGACTGGCCAGGCCACCTGCCCGGCCAGCACGTCGACGTGCGCCTCACGGCCGAGGACGGCTACCGCGCCCAGCGCAGCTACTCGATCGCGTCGGCCTGGCCGTCCTCCGGCGAGGGCCAGGTCGAGCTGACCATCCAGCGCCTCGACGACGGTGAGGTCTCGCCCTACCTGACGGACGACGTGCAGGTGGGCGACCAGATCGAGCTGCGCGGGCCGGTGGGCGGCTGGTTCGTCTGGCGTTCCAAGAGCACGTCGCCGGTGACGCTGCTGGCCGGCGGCTCCGGTGTGGTGCCGCTGATGGCGATGATCCGGGCCCGGGCCGGTGCGGGGACCAAGCAGCCGTTCCGGCTGATCTATTCGGTCCGTACGCCTGAGGACACGCTCTACGCCGACGAATTGCGCCGGCGGATGCGCGACGACGCGGGCCTCGACGTGCACTTCGTCTACACCCGCAAGACGCCCGACGGCTGGCCCACCCCGCCGAAACGTATCGACGTGGCGGCCGTGAACACGTACGGTTGGCCGCCGGACTTCGCACCGGACTGCTACGTCTGCGGTCCCACGACGTTCGTCGAGACCGCCGCGGACATTCTGGTCGCGCTCGGCCACGAACCGCGCCGCATCCGCACCGAACGCTTCGGAGGCACGTCGTGAGCGATCCCGACGCCAGCGCACCCGTCGAGGCGACCACCCTCGACGGCAGCACCCTCGACGGCAGGGCTCTCGACGGCAGGGCTCTCGACGGCAACGCGATGGCCGGCGACCTGCGCGAGATCTTCGCGGTGGACGTGACGGCCGCCCGGTACAAATGCGCGGGCTGCGGCCACGCCGACGCGGTCGCCACCCTGACGCTGTGGGGTGGGCCGGCGGGCGGCCGGGTGGCCCGCTGCCCGCACTGCACCGACGTCGTGGTCCGGGTGGTGCGCGCGCCCGACCGGGTCTTCCTCGACCTGCACGGCTGCGTACGCCTCGAAGTGCCCCTGACGGACGACTGAGCCGGCCCGGCGGATGATCGGCGTGGACGGCGGCGACGAGCCGGAGAGTTTCGCGCGAGCCGACGCCGACCGGAGCGATGCTCTCCTCGCCGACGTGCGCCGGGGCACGGCTCAGGCCGGGCCGGACTTCGTGGCGACGATCCGCGCCGCGCAGGACGAACTGGTGCGGGCGCCGGCCGAGAGCCTGCTGGTGATCCAGGGCGGCCCCGGCACCGGGAAGACGATCACGGCCCTTCGCCGGGTGGCGTGGCTGCTCGACGACCCCGACACCAAGCTCACCCCGGCCGATGTGCTGGTGGCGGGGCCTTCACCGGCGTACGCCCAAGAAAGCCGCACCCAGCTCGAAAGCTGGGGCCACCCCGGGGTGCGTCATCAGTCGATCGCCGGCTTGCTGCCGCGGGTGGCGACGGGCCGCGGCGAATCGCTGTACGTGACCCGGCTCAAGGGTGAGGCCCGCATGGCCGGGCTGCTCAGCCGTGCACTGGAGTCGCGGGAGAAGGGCATCCCGGCCGGGGTGAGCGCGACCGTGACCGTGCGGGGACGGGCCGTCACCCTCGACCCGGCCGCCGTCCAGCGGGTGATCGTCACCGCGCGGGCCAGCGAGGCCACGGCCGGCGACCGGCGGCGCCTGCTGCGGGCGGTCCTGGTCGCCGACAGTCCCGACCCGGCCCTCGTGCTGGAGGCGGCCGACCTGCTGGCCGAGCTGATCTGGCCGGAGTTCTCGGCCGCCGCGTTCCTGAGCGACCTGTTCGCCTCGCGCGGCAAGCTCGCCGCGGCGGCCGGCGAGGAGTTCACCGACCGCGAGGTGAACGCCCTGTGCCGTCAACCGGGCGACTTCGGCGAGGCCGACCTCGCCCTGCTCGACGAGACGGAACACCTGGCCGGCACGGAGCCGGCCCGCTTCGCCCACGTGGTGATCGACGAGGCTCAGGACCTCTCCCCGATGCAGCTGCGCGCGCTGTCCCGCCGCTCGGTCAACGGCTCGCTGACAGTGGTCGGCGACATGGCCCAGTCGACCGGCCCGTGGGCCCGCGACGACTGGAACGAGGTGCTGGCGCACCTGCCGTCCCCGCTGCCCCACGTGCACCGGGAGCTGCGCTTCGGCTATCGCATCCCCCGCCAGATCTTCGACCTGGCGGCCGAGCTGCTGCCCACGGCGGCCCCGAGCGTCCAGCCGCCGACGACGGTCCGCGAAGGCCCGTCCGACCCGGTCATCTCCCCGATCGTCGACCCCACGGAACGGGCCGCCGTCGTGGTCGCCGCGGCGTCCGACCACGCGGCCGACGGCCGCTCGGTCGCCATCGTCTGCCCACCCCGCTGCCGCGACGACATCGAGGCGCTTCTCAAACAGGAGGACCTTCCCTGGGGTACGCCTCCGAGCGCCCCCGCCGGCCCCGACCCCACCGGCCTTGACCCCGCCAGCCTTGACCCCACCGGCATTGACCCCGCCAGCCTTGACCTCGTCGGCCCCGGCGCCGCGAGCCCCGGCCCCGGCGGCGGCCCTGGCCCCGCAAGCCGTCGCCCCGCGAGCCCCAGCCCCGCAAGCCCCCGCCCCGCGCCCGCCACCGGCCCGGCGATCATGCTGCTCAGCCCGCACGAAGCGAAGGGCCTGGAGTTCGACGTGGCGATCGTCGTCGAGCCCGGCTTCATCGTCGACGACGACCCGCGCGGGCACCGGTTGCTCTACATAGCTCTGACCCGCGCGACCGGCCACCTGCATCTCGTAGGCGCCCCCGAAGACCTGCCCGCCGACTTCACTTCGGTCTCGGCACCACCGGCAGCGGCCCCGGAACCATCGCCCGAGCCATTGGACGCCGCGGCGGCTCCCGTCTCGAGCCCGCCGATCGTCTCCGCACCCCCGGTCCCCCTCGATCCGGCGGTGCGCGAACAGATCGACATGGTGGCGCACGCACTCGCCGAGACCCTGCTGGCAAACCTGACGCCGGAGTTGTGGCCGGTGGCGCTCGACCGCTTGATCGAGTTGATCAGCCCCGACCCGTGAGGGCTCAGCCGCGGAATCCGCTACGCAAGCGCTGGGCGAGCGAGCCGGGCGCGCGCGGGGCCGTCGCCGCCGGGCGTGGGGCCGGCGACGGGCGTGAGCGGCCCACCGGGCGGTCGTAGTCGGCGGTGGCGATGGCCTCGGTGATCTGGCCGTCGCCGAAGTTCTCCGACTCGGGGATCGAGGCCACGAAGCCGACCAGGATGCCGTTGCGCATGATCTGGGCCTCGAGGCCGGCCGTGCCGTCGTTGTCCCAGATGGCCTCGCGGCCGTCGGGGAGGACGACTCTGATGCCGTATTGCGTGATGCCCGCCTGCGGCAGCTTCACATGGGCGAAGACATTGCGCGCGCGTAGCGTTTCGACGATCCGTCGAGCCCGTTCTTCTTCCATGTGACGAAGCTAGTGCGGACGGCTGGACGCAGCCTGAAGATCGCCTGTGGCGGCCGTGTGAATCCGCCACGAACGAATGACCTCGATGAACGCTACTCCCGCGTAACAAGAATATCGACGCATATCTTTTCTCAGTGGCGCGGCTTACCGTGCGGTGACCGGAGCGCTCCGGCTTCCTCTCCCCCACGGACCGGAGGCCACCCCATGAGCAGGCGACTGTTCGTCCTTCGCCGGCACCGCCACCAGTGCCGCCGCGGCCGAAGAGAACACCGACTACGTCGCGCTCGGCGACTCCTATTCGTCGGGCGTCGGCGCGCCCTCGCAGAGCGGCACCTGCCTGCGCAGCCCGTACGGCTATCCCGCGCTCTGGGCCGCTCGGAACAGCCCGAAGTCGTTCACCAATCTGAGCTGCGGCGGCGCCGTCACCGGCGATGTCCGGAGCACTCAGGTGCCGGCCATCCCGGCCGGGGCCGACCTGATCAGCATCACGATCGGCGGCAACGACGCCGGCTTCGCGCCGACCGTGCTGAGCTGCCAGGTCTCCAGCGACGCGGCCTGTGTGCAGACGGTGGCCGCGGCCCGGGCCGACATCACCGCGACGCTGGGCGCCAAGCTCGACGCCACGTACGCGGCGATCGCGGCCAAGGCGCCCGGCGCCCGGGTCGTCGTGCTCGGCTATCCGATCCTGTTCGACACGTCGTCGGCGTACTGCGGGCTGGCCGGGATGAGCCTGACCAAGCGCCGCGCGCTCAACGAGGGCGCCCAGGTGCTCGACGACCTGATCGCCCAGAGAGCCCAGGCCGCCGGTTTCGTCTGGTCCGACGTCCGCGACGAGTTCCAGGGCCACGGCATCTGCTCGTCGAGCCCCTATCTCAACGGCCTCACGATTCTCCCGCCACAGAACTCCTTCCACCCCAATGCCAACGGCTATCGGTACGGCTATCTGCCGGCCCTCTAACTCAAGCGCACCCGGCCGGGACCTTCGCCTGAGGGCCCGGCCGGTCACTCTTGTCGCCATGGCCAACGTCTACGCCCTGCTGCTGCTCCTCGATGTCGCTCTGGTCGCCTGCGCCCTGATCGACTGCTGGAACGCCGACGAGGACAAGATCCGCCTCGCGCCGCGCGGCGCGTGGACCTTCGCCATCCTGCTCGTGTCGCCGTTCGCGGCGATCGCGTGGTTCGTCAAGGGACGTCCGGTTCCTCCGGTACGCCTGCGCGAGCGGCCCGTCATGATCGCGCCGGACGACAATCCCGAGTTCCTGGCCACGCTCAACAAACGCTGAACCCGGCTTCCCGGGTTAGCGTTGGCCATGGGTATGACGAGTGACTATCCGCGTGAGATCGCTGCGGTCAACCAGATGGAGCCGTCACCGCGACGCGTGCGGGCGACGCTGAACGGGCGGGTCGTGGTCGACACCACGCGCGCCGTCTACCTGTGGGAGATATCGGCCTACCCGCAGTACTACATCCCGATCGAGGATGTCGCCGCCGACGTGATCGTCGACGAGGAGCACGAGCAGCGCCTGAGCCGCGGCCGCCCCCGCCGCCTCGGGTTACGCGTCGGCGACGTACACCGCGAGGCCGCGGCCCGGCAGTACGTCGAGAGCAAGCTGCCCGGCCTCGAGGGCCTGGTCCGCTTCGAGTGGGACGCGCTGGACGCGTGGTTCGAGGAGGACGAGGAGATCTTCGGTCATCCGCGCAACCCGTACCACCGGGTGGACGCGCTGCGTTCGACCCGCCACGTGCGGGTGGAGCTCGACGGCGTCGTGCTGGCCGATTCGCACGCACCGGTGCTGCTGTTCGAGACCGGCTTGCCCACGCGGTACTACCTCGATCGCACGGCGGTCGACTTCGCGGCGCTGACCCGCTCGGAGACCCGCACCCACTGCCCGTACAAGGGCTACACGAGCGACTACTGGAACGTCGCCGGCCAGGCCGACCTGGCCTGGTCGTACGGGCAGCCGTACCAGGCGGTGGCCGCGATCGCGGGTCTGGTCGCGTTCTACAACGAGAAGGTCGACACCTACGTGGACGGGCAGCTGACGGAGCGGCCGGTCACGCCGTTCTCCTAGACGTGGTGCGGGCTGCGCCAGACGGTCACGCCGTCCACGGCCAGCGTGTAGTCCGGGTGCACGCCGTCGTCACTGGTCCGCCGGGTGAACCCGATTCGTGCGCGGCCGGCCAGCGGCGCGGGCACGTAGACCGGCGCCCACGCACGGGTGCCACCGTCCAGCGTGTCCACCTCGCCCCCGGCCGACGCGACCGCCACCCGCGTCCAGAGGAGCAGGCCTGTCGCTTTTCCACTGACAAGCTCGACTTCGACCGACATTTCGGGCAGGGGCGCGGCGCGGCGGCTGTCGAAGACGTCCGACTCGACGACGACCGGAGCGGAAACGAGCGCCGACGCCGCCGGCCCACCAAGGCAAAGCCGCAGATCAAACGCCCCGCCACCCGACAAGCGGCCACCAGCGGCCGCGACGACCCGGTCGAGCAGCGGCCGGCACGACGGGTCGAGCGCAGGCGTCCCCACGTCGACGGCCGCGATCATCGTGCGTGCCCGAAAGGGAATCCACACGCAGTCCGGCGTGCAGAGCCGCTCCCGGCAGTCGTTCAGGATCGGGATCGCGCCCTCGGCCGACGCGATGTTCCCGAGGATCTCGGAGACGCAGACCTCGGCCCGCACGGGAAGTGTCTGATCCGCGGCGAAGCCGGCCAGCACGGTTACCTGTTCCGAGAATCCGGCCGCGGCGACGGCCGCGCGCGCCGCCTCCGCCGCCGCCGGGGAGGCCTCGATCGCGTAGACGTGCCGAGCCCGCGCCCGCGCCGCGACGAGCGCCCACAACGCGTCCCGCCCGGTCCCCACGTCCAGCACGACCCGGCCGGGCGCCGCGACGGACAGCGCCTCCGCATAGGCCCGCCACCGCGCGTCCGGAGCGGCCAGCCCGTCGTAGACCGTGTCGTCGTAGACCGGGTACTCCCCCATCGAGGGGAACAGAACGAACGACCGCACCCGCCAAGCATGCGCGAGGTTCCGGATTTCCGAAGTGTTGCGCGTTAGTTAAAGACCTTAATAAACTCCGCGCGATAGACGGATGGCCATCCGTCGATGCGGGGAGGCACGGTGCGAGGAGAACGGGTGAACCGAACGGTGACCGCGGCGCTGGCCGTCGCGATGACGCTGGCGGTGGCGCCGCCGGCGATGGCGGGCGGCCGGCACGGCGTGCACGTGACCGGCACCTACTCGACCGGCGCCGACCACCGGTGGGAGCCCCTGCCGGGCGCGCTGAACACCCGGACGGCCGACGCCACGGTCGTGATCGACCCGTCGCAGGAGCGGCAGCGCTACAGCGGCATCGGCTTCTCCATCGACGAGACCAGCGTCTCCAACCTCTGGAAGCTGACCCCGGCCGAGCGCGAGCGGACCATCCGCCTGCTCGCCGATCCACGCAGCGGGGCCGGCTTCGACCGGTTCCGGCTCACCATCGGCAGCCCCGACCTGATCGAGCATCTGCCGTTCTGGTCCTACGACGAGCTGCCGGCCGGTGTGACCAGCGACTTCGGCCTGAAGTACTTCTCCATCCAGCGCGACGTCGACCTGCACATGATCGACACGATCAAGCTGATCCAGAAGTACAACCCGCGGGCGACCTTCTTCGCCTCGGCGTGGAGCGCCCCGGCCTGGATGAAGACCAACAACCGCTTCACCGGCGAGGTCGCCCTCAAGCCGGGCAGCACGACCGAGCACTACCAGGTCGGCAAGCTGCGCGACGACTGCATCGACGTGTTCGCCCGCTACTACGTGAAGTACGTCCAGGCGTACGCCAGGCACGGCATCAAGGTCGATGCCCTGACGTTGCTCAACGAGCCGGGCATGGACGTCGTCTATCCGGCCATGGACATCAGCGTCGAGCAGCAGCAGAAGCTCGCGGTCGCCATCAAGCGCGAGCTCCGTGAGGCCGGCGAGAAGACCCAGCTCTACGTGCACGACTTCAACTTCTGGGACTGGCGCGACCCGAACAGCACCGCCACCAAGAACTACTACCGGATCTTCAACGACCCGGCGACGCGGCGGGCGGCCGACGGCATCGCCTTCCACCCCTACTGGGGCGATCCCGCGGTGATGCGCGAGGCCTACGAGGAGTTCGGCAAGCCGGTCCACATGACCGAGACCAGTGACCTCAACCCGGCCACGGTTCTCAACTACTTCCGGTTGAACGCCAGCAGCTACACCCTCTGGGCCCAGGCCACCGACCAGACCGGCGGCACCCTGCACTGGACCGACAAGCGCGACAACAACGTCGACTGGGAGGAGATCGGCCGCACCACCAAGTGGCCCGATCGCCTGGTCAAGGTCAACACCGAGACCAGGACCGCGTCCGTACGGGATGAGCTCTACCCGCTGGGCCAGTTCGCCCGCTACCTGTCCCCCGGCGACGTGCGCGTCGAGTCGAGCGCGCCGTCGGCCGGTGTCAGCAACGTCGTCTACCGCGACGGCGACCGGTTCACCGCGATCCTGGCCAACAGCAACACCGAGGCTTCCGATGTACGTCTCGTGCTCGCCGGCCAGGATTTCGTCGTCCGGGTGCCCGCGGGGGCGTACGCGACGTACCGCTGGAAGGCCGATGTCCCCGGCAGCCACCGCAACCACGCGCCGGTCCTGCGGGACGTGCCCGCGCTGACCGCCGACCAGTACGCGACCACCCTGTTCCGCCTGTCGGCGACCGACCGCGACCGTGACCGGCTGTCCTACTACGCCACCGACCTGCCGGCCGGCGTGTCCCTCGACGCGGCCACCGGAGTCGTGACGCTCAAGCCGACCGTCGCCGGCACGCAACGGCTCACCTTCCACGTGACCGACGGCGCCGCCCGCGACACCGTCACGGTCGCGCTGACCGTGGCCCCGCGCGGCGCCCCCATCGGCGTGCGGGTGGAGGCCGAGTCGTACGCGGCCCAGAACGGCTGGACCGAGGGCGGCGCCAACTTCGTCGAGAGCAACGCCGCCGCCAGCGGCGGCAAGAACATCGGCTGGACGGCTCCCGGCAACTGGCTCAGCTACCGCGTCGACGTGGCCGGGCCCGGCCCGTACGACCTGGAGCTGCGCGTGGCCAACGGCACCGGCGCCGAGGCACCGGGCGCGATCTCGTTCCGTGACGCCTCCGGCGCCAAGCTGGCCACCGTCTCCGTCCCGGCCACCGGCGGCTGGGGCACCTATCAGTCGGTCCACGTCCCGGTCACGCTGGCCGCGGGCGACCAGCTGGTCACCCTCTACTGCGAGACCGGCGGATTCAACCTGGACTACCTGCGCTTGAGCTGACCGCGCCGATAGGCCACGGTGGTGGTCATGATTCTCGTGACCACCACCGGCAAGGTCGGCTCGCGGACAGCACGCCTGCTGGCCGATGCGGGTCAGCATGTCCGCGTCGTCTCCCGCCGGCCCGAGGCACACCAGAACCTGACCGAGGCCGGCGTCGAGGTGTTAGCCGGCGACCTCGACGATCCGGCCACAATCGCGGGCGCGGTCGCCGGGGTGACATCAGTCGTGCTGGTCACCACGCCGAGCGTGGCCCAGGAGACGGCAGTCGTCGAGGCCCTCCGCGAGCAGCCGGCCCACATCACGAAGATCACCGCAGACGCGTCGCCCGACTCCCCGATCGCCCGCCGGCGCGACCACCACCGCATCGAGCAGGCGCTGACGGCGTCCGGCCTGCCGCACACGCTGTTGCGCGCCAACGCCTACATGCAGAACGTCCTCATGCTGGCGCCGGTGATCGCGGCCAGGTCGGCGTTCTCGTCACCCGCCGCCGACGGGCGCGTCGGCATGGTCGACGCGCGGGATGTGGCCGAGGTGGCCGCCACGATCGCCGCGGCCCCGGCCGAGCACACCGGCACGACATACCGCCTCACCGGCCCCAGGGCGCTGTCCTACGACGACGTGGCGGCCCAGCTGTCGGAACTCACCGGCCGGACCATCACGCATCAGCACATCACAGCTCAGGAACAGGAAGAGGCCATGGTCCGGATGGGACTCCCCGAGCCCGTCGCCCACGCCAACGCCTTGGCCCTGAAGCTCTTCGCCGACGGCGACGCCGACTGGACCAGCCCCGACGTCCAGCGCGTCACCGGCCGCCCGCCCCGCACGTTCACCCAGTTCGCCACCGACCACATCAGCCTTTTCACCGGCGCGCCGACCCGCGCGTAGCGACACCGGCCGACCCGCGCGTGGGCAGCGGGCCGGGTCGCGCGTGGCGGCGGGACGCCGGTGTCAGACGCCGTGGGCGAGACCGGGCCCGCCATCGGCCGTAACCTCGGCGGAGGGTACGGCTCGCTGCCACGGTGGTGGCACGCGGACGGCGGCCATTCCCGCTGCGGCGGCGGCCTGCAGGCCCAGGTCGGCGTCCTCGAAGACCACGCAACGCTCGGGCGGGACGCCGAGAGCCCCGGCCGCGGCCAGGAAGCACTCCGGGTCGGGTTTGCCGTTGAGATATTCGCCGGCGCAGACCATGACGTCGAAGCGGTCGAGCAGACCGAGCGCGGTCAGCGAAGCGGTGACCGACTCGCGGCTGCTGCCGGAGACGACAGCGAAGGGCACTTGGCCGTACGCCTTCTCGATGTGCTCCAGGACCTCGGGCACAGCGGCCACGCCCGGGAGCAGCTCCTGGAAGATCTGTTCGCGCCGGTCGTTCACGAGCTCGACCGGCATGGACAGGCCCTGCTCGGCGTTGAGCGCCTCGATCACGGCGATCGGCGTGCGGCCGCCCCAGGCGTAGAACGTCTCCTCGGGAAACTTCGCGCCCCACTCGGCCAGCGCCCGCTGCCATGCCACGTAGTGCAACGGCATCGAGTCGGCGATGGTGCCGTCGCAGTCGAACAGGTACGCGTCGAACTCGCCCTCAGGCAGCGGCAACATCACCCGGCAACTGTAGTCGGCCCATTTGCACACCCTCCCTATCCTGGCTTTTATCCGATATGCCAGCTTTGTCAGCCGAGAAGCACTCGGCGTGCCGGCACGGACGAAAGGACGCCTAGTGACCGCATTCCCGCCGACCGCCCGCAGAATCCCGGCCGCCGCCCTGGCACTGGCCGCGGGATTCGGGGTGTCGGCCGCGCTCGCCTTCGCCGCCCCGTCCGCCGCCGAAGGCCCCGAGCCCTCCGAGCCGCTTCCCGCGGGCGCCGCGCTCTCCCCACCGCTTTCCAAAGGCGCCGCGAACTCCCCGCCGTTTTCCGCGGCCGCCGAGCGCACGCAATCTTCGGCGCGGTCCGCCGGCGGCGCTCTGACCCACTCCGCCACTGTGCCGTGGAGCCGCGCCGAGCCGCCCCCTTCGGAAGTCCCGTCCAATGACCCGACCGGCCCTTCGCAACCGGACGGGCCAGCCGGGCCGCCAGACGGGCCGCCGGACGGGCCGGTCGAGCCGCCGGACGGGCCTGTCGAGCCGCCGGACGGACCGGATGGACCTTCGAACCCGGACGGGCCGGATGGACCTTCGAACCCGGACGGGCCGGATGGACCTTCGAACCCGGACGGGCCGGATGGACCTTCAAACCCGGACGGGCCGCCGGACTCGAACTTTCCCGACAAAAACCTCGATCTGTCGCCGAGCAGCGGGCCGGCGGGGACGGTGGTGCGGGTCTCCGGTGTGGGCTTCGACTGTGGCACCAACTGGGACACCGATTCCGAGGACAAGCGACGGGCGCTGCGAGTCGGCTGGGCGCGGAGCGACGGCGACATGGAGCGCGTCTATCCCGAA
The DNA here is from genome assembly GCF_050956135.1 of Actinoplanes sp. CA-131856. GTDB lineage: Bacteria > Actinomycetota > Actinomycetes > Mycobacteriales > Micromonosporaceae > Actinoplanes. The sequence continues at coordinate 8,424,903 of NZ_CP191849.1, forward strand.
TGGGAGGACGGCAGCTTCAGCCTGAGCCTCACGGTGCCGGAAGCAACCCCGGCCAGAACGATTTATGTGGAGGCCCGCTGTTCGCGAGAGGACCCGCTGACCGAGTCGTTCCGCGTCGAGCCGGCCGCCTCGACCGGCTCCGGCGGTTCGACCGGTTCGGGAAACTCAACCGGCTCAGGCAACCAGTCAGGCGAGGGCAACCAGTCAGGCGCAGGCAACCAGTCAGGCGCAGGCAACCAGTCAGGCGCGGGCAACCAGTCTGGCGATGGGAAGCAGTCCGGCGGAGGCAACCAGTCCGGCCCGGGAAGTGTGCTCGGCGGGGAGAGGCCGTCCGGTCAGGGAAGCAGTACGCCGGAGCGCGCCGTTCCGTCCCTCGCGGCCACTCCGTCCGTGACCCCTTCGGCAGCGCCGTCCGGTGCGGGGCCGCTGGCGCCGTCGGCGACGCCCGGTTCGCCGGGCCCGGGAGTTGCTCCGCGGTCCACGCCGGGCGGATCACGGCCGGGTGGGGAGCAGGGCCGGGAAGGAGCGGGCGTTCCGCCGATCTCCGGCAGCTGGAGCATGCCCACCTTGGAGCGGCTGACTCTCAGCGGGCCGGTGCTCGCGCTCACCGCCGCTCTTGCGGCGCTGCTCGTCATCCTTATCGCGTTCCCGGCGGAGGTCTTCAACAAGACCTTTGAGCGCAACAAGAACGAGATCCACGGCGCCCTCGAAGCGCTCGGGGTGCGGCGGCCGGGGCCGTTGCCGACCTGGATCCAGGCGGGACTGCTCGTGGTGACCGCCGCGCTGTTGGCGCTGGCCTTCAGCGGGGACGAGGGGCCGGCCACCGTGAAGATCCCGGACGGCGGTCTGGTCGCGCAGGGGCAGAGTCTGGCCGCTCAGAGCGGCAACATGCTCGCCCAAGCCGTCGCGCTTCTCGTCGCCATTCCGTTGGTGATGACGGCCTACGCCGGGCCGGGTGAGATCTATCTGCGGCGGAAGCGGGGCGCGGCGGTTCTGCGGGTTCCGATGGTCGCGCTCGGTGTGGCGCTCGTCTGTGCTCTCGGCTCGCATCTGCTGGATCTCAAGCCGTCCTACACGTACGGGATGTTCGCCATGTTCGTGCTGGTCGGCGTGGAGCGCCGCGAGCCGCCCCGTGGGCAGAGCGCCCGGGCCGTGCTGTGGAGCGTGTGCGGGCTGGGGCTGTTGGTCGGCGCGGCCTATCTCGGATATACCGGGAGCTGGGGGCCCTCACACACTGGCCAGGCGGGCTGGCTGCCCGTGCTGGGCAATGCGATCGCCTTCTGGGTCGTGGTGCTCGGGGCGGAGACCCTGGTCTTCGCGCTGATGCCGGTCCGGTTCCTCGACGGCCGCGCCATCGCGAGCTGGTGTCTGTCGCTCTGGACCGGTCTTCAGTTCCTGGCCGCCTGGTTCTTCTGGATCGTGATCCAGGGGCGTGCCGCCGCCAACCCGCAGGACGTCGACGACCACCAGATTCTCAAGGCGCTCTGCCTCTTCCTGGCGTTCGGCGTCGCGTCCGGGCTTTTCTGGGGCTACTTCCGCTGGTCCGGGCGCCCGACCGCCGGCCTGGGCGACGGTGGTCCCCAGCCGCCCGCACGCCTGACCCGCCCGCCGGCAGCGGTCCGCCGCTACCGCCGGGAGGCCGTCCAGGCCTGGCAGGCAGTCGGCCACGCCACCGCCTGGGCGAGCAGCGTCATCAAGGCGAACACGAGGAAAGTCGGTCGATCGCTCAGAACGGCCGCACTCCGCGCGTACGACCAAAGGGTGACCACGCAGCGAGCGCCGGAGTGACAACGCGGCCCCGGCCTTGAAAAAGGCCGGGGCCGCGTCCGCTCAGTCGAGCAGGGCCGTCACCGTGCCGGCGGCGACCGTGCGGTTGCCCTCGCGGACCGCGAAGCCGAGGCCCACCTCGAGGGCGACCGGCTTGCCCAGGGTCACCGTGACCTTGTCCAGCGTGTCGCCGGGCATGACCAGGTCGCGGTCGCCCAGGTCGAGCCCGCCGGACACGTCGGTGGTGTGGAAGTAGAACTGCGGCCGGTAGTTCGTCTCGAACGGCGTGTGCCGGCCACCCTCCTCCTTCGTCAGGGCGTACATCCGGGCCTCGAAGACCCGGTGCGGGGTCACCGAGCCGGGGACCGCCACCACCTGTCCGCGCTGCACCTGGTCGCGCTTGATGCCGCGCAGCAGGATCGCCGCGTTGTCGCCGGCGTCGGCCGACGCCAGCGACTTGCCGAACGTCTCCATCCCGATGGCCACCGAGGCGGCCGTCGGGCCAAGCCCGACCACCTCGACCGGCTCGCCGACGCGCAGGCTGCCCCGCTCCACCTTGCCGGTGACGACCGTGCCGCGACCGCTGATCGTCAGCACGTTCTCGATCGGCATCAGGAACGGCTCCCCGAGCTCACGCTCGGGCACCGGCACGTAGTCGTCGACCGCGTCCAGCAGCTCGCCGATCGAGGCCACCCAGCGCGGGTCGCCCTCGAGCGCCTTCAGCGCGCTCACGCGCACCACCGGCACCTCGTCACCCGGGAAGCCGTACTCGGACAGCAGCTCCCGCACCTCGAGCTCGACCAGGTCGAGCAGCTCGGGGTCGTCGACGGCGTCGCTCTTGTTGAGCGCCACCACCAGGTGCGGCACGCCGACCCGCTGGGCCAGCAGCACGTGCTCGCGGGTCTGCGGCATCGAGCCGTCCTGCGCGCTGACGACCAGGATCGCCCCGTCCACCTGGGCCGCCCCCGTGATCATGTTCTTCACGTAGTCGGCGTGGCCGGGCATGTCGACGTGCGCGTAGTGCCGGGTGGGCGTCTCGTACTCGACGTGCGCGATGGTGATGGTGATGCCGCGGGCGGCCTCCTCCGGGGCCTTGTCGATGCCCTCGAACGCCACGTACCGGTTGGTTGCCGGGTCGCGGTCGGCGAGGACCTTCGTGATGGCGGCGGTCAGGGTCGTCTTCCCGTGGTCGACGTGGCCCATCGTGCCGATGTTGACGTGCGGCTTCGTACGAATGAACTGGCTCTTCGCCATTGTCTTTGCTCAATCCTCACTGGATGCGAGGCAGAAAAGGATGCGCGCCCGTTTGCCAGGCTGAGCGCGCCAGAACCGCGCACAGTGCTCCGACCCTTCCCCTGCGGTTCTGCTGCTGGTGGGGAAGGGTCAGATTCGCGTATCGACCGCAGCGCACACGGGAGCCGCCACTGCGGGCAGCTGCATACCGGGCGCGAACATGCGGATCACGGTAGGCCAGAACCACGAACCCCGCGACTTAATTCCTCACCAGTCGAAGGTGGACCCCTTGGCGCTGTTGGCCAGGGTGCGGCCGTCACGCTCGTAGCGGTAGGAGACCACGACGGTGTAGCTGCGCCCGCGGGCGGGCTGCGCGCCGGCCGGTCCGCAGCTGCGGGTGGCGGCGTCGCCGTCGAAGGTCAGGCCGTCGCACGTCTTCGGCCCGGCGACGGTGCGGCCGGAGCCGGCGTCGCGCAGCGAGACGGTGATGCTGCCCCGGCCGCCGCCACCGGGCGCGGTCAGGGAGGCCTGATAGCGGATGTCGCGGCCGAGCATCTGGCACGGTTTCACGCCGAGGCCGGTCCGGTTGCGGAAGTCGATGGCGAACGACTGGGTGCAGTTCCAGGGCCCGTACGGCTTGGCCTCGGGTTGCGGTGAGCGGGCCGGTTGCGGCTTGCTCGTGGTCACGGGCTTCGGTCGTACGACCGCGGGCGCGGGCGAGGTCACGACGGCCGGAACGCCCGGACGGACCCGGGGAACGCTCCTGGCCGGGGTCGTCGCCGCAGGCGGGCGCGGGGCGGCGGCGTCCCGGGTGGCCGACGTGCGCTGGGTCTGCTGCTGGTGCTGGCGCTGGGGCGCGGGCACGGTGATGACCTGCGGCGCGGCCAGGTCCTGGGTCTCGCCGTCGGCCCGGCCGATGTGCCACGCGGTGGTGACCACGGCCGAGACGGCCATCGCGCCGGCCACCATCGACAGGGTCGCCCCGGGGCGGGCCCAACGCCAGCTCGGCGCGGCGTTGCGGCGTTGCTCACGGCGCGGCTTGGGAACGATGGACCTCGCCGGCGCCGCGACCTCCGGCGCCGGTTCCCCACCCCGCGAGTGGCCCCCGACCGGCGAGTGGTCCCGATCCCGCGCATGGTCCCCGTCCCGCGCATGATCTCCGTCCCGCGCATGATCTCCGTCCCGCGAGCGACCCCCGGCCCGCGAGCGGCTTCCGGCCGGCACGTGACTCTCGGCCGGTGGCGCCAGCGCGGGCGCCCCGGCCAGCTTGATCGCCAGGTCGGACAACTCGGCCACCAGCTCGGCCGCGCTCGGGCGCAGCCGCGGCTTCTGCTCCATGCAGGCCGTGATCACCTCCCAGAGCTCGTCCGGGATGCCGGGCCGGCGCTCGGGAGCACCCTCGAGGTGCAGGCGCATGAGGTCGGGGATCGAGTCGCTGCGGTACGGCGGATGGCCGCTGACCAGCTCGTAGAGGAGCACGCCGAACGCGTAGACGTCGGTCGCGGGGCTGGCCGTCGACCCGCGGAACGCCTCCGGCGACATGTAGTGCGGCGTGCCGAAGACCGAGCTGGGCGTGGTCATGCTCGGGGTGTTGAGGATGCGGGCCACGCCGAAGTCGGTGAGCCGGGTCTCGGGCGGGCCGTCGCCGGTGTCGAGCAGGATGTTGTCCGGCTTGAGATCGCGGTGCACTACGCCGAGCTCGTGCGCCTCGGCCAGGGCGGCCGCGACCTGCGCGGTGAGCCGGGCCGCCTCGCCGGGCGCGATGGTGTGCTCGTCCCGCAGCAGGTCGCGCAGGTTGCCGCCGGCCACCAGGTCCATCACGAGGCCGAGGGTCTCGCCGACGCTGAACAGGTCACGGACCCGCACGACGTTGCGGTGGCGCAGCATCCGCAGGATGGTGCGCTCCTGCACGAAGCGGGTGACCAGCTTGGGCTGGCGCAGCAGGCTCTCGTGCAGGAGCTTCACCGCGACCGACTCGCCGGACGCGCGGTCCAGGGCCACCCAGACGGTGCCGGTGGCGCCCTGGCCGATCGGGCGTTGCAGCACGTACGAACTGCCGACGCACCGCCCGCTCAGGTCCATGGTCGACGTGCCGTCCGCTTCGGCGCGGCCTGCGCGGTTCGTCCGATCCCTCGTGCGATCCTGGGTCACTCGGCGTCCTTCCCCATCCAACGGCCCCGCACGCCGCCGAGAAGGCGGCGCGCCAAGTCGTACAGACCCGGAATATTGCTGTTTGTCCGGATCGGATGGCAAGCTCTGGCGCCCGAGTTCGCACCTTTGGTAGGAGTCCTGGAAATCGCGTTACCCGGCCCGGCCGGGTTCGTTCGTCAGAGCGGGTTCGCCGGAGCGGGACAGCGCGTCAGGGCTTGGTCGGCTGTGGACCGCAGAGCGTGCGGATCGCCCCCAGCAGCGTGGACCGGGTGAACGGCTTCTCGATCAGCATGCTGTTGTCGTCGAGGTGCAGCTGCGGGCCGAGCGACGCCGCCGTGTAGCCCGACATGAACAGCACCGGCAGGTCCGGGCGGTGCGTGCGCAGCGCCGAGGCCAGCTCGGGTCCGGTCATGGTCGGCATCACCACGTCGGTGATCAGCAGGTCCGGGTGGGCGCCGCCGGCCACCTGGGTGACCGCCTGCAGGGCGTCGGTGGCGACCGTGATGGCGTAGCCGGCCGGCTCGATGAGCCGCTGCACGAGCTGCGCCACCTCCGGCTGGTCCTCGACGATCAGCACCCGGCCGATGACCGCGGGCGCCCCCTGGCGCCCCTCGGCCGAGGCCGGCTTCTCCTCGGCCGCCGGCAGGTAGAGGTGCACGGTCGTGCCCATCCGGGGCGCCGACTCCAGCTCGATGTGCCCGCCCAGGCCCTGCACGATGCCGGCCGTGGTGGCCAGCCCCAGGCCGGCCGCGGTCGGCCGGGTCGTGAAGAACGGCTCCAGCGCGCGCTTGCGCACTTCCTCGGTCATGCCCGCGCCCGTGTCGGTGATGACCATGTGCACGAGCCGGCCCGGCGGGATGCCCTCCTCCCGGGCCTTGTCCGCTTCGACCAGCTCGTTCATCGCGGCCACCCGCAGCATGCCGCCGTGCAGCATGGCGTCGCGGGCGTTCGCGGCCAGGTTGACCAGCGCCTGCTCCAGGGGACCGCGCTCGGCCCGTACCGGCCAGACGTCCGGGCCGAAGGCCAGGTCGAGGCCGATGTGCTCGCCCAGCGTGCGGCTGAACAGCGACTGGACGTCGGTGAGCAGGTCCGGGATCGGGATGATCTCGGGACGGTTGCCCTCGCTGCGGCCGAACGCCAGCAGCTGGTGGGTGAGCGTGCGGCCGGTGCCGACCGCCTCCAGGATGTCGGCCGCCAGCTTGTGCGTCGGGTGGTCCTCGGGCGTGGTCGACGTGATCATCTCGGCCGAGCCGCCGACCACGGTCAGCAGGTTGTTGAAGTCGTGCGAGATGCCGCCGATGAGCTGGCTCAGGCTGTCGAGCCGGCGCAGGTGGTCGAGCTGGCGCTTGAGGCCGCGGGCGTCGATGTGGTCGGTGGTGTCGGTGACCATGCAGACCACGCCGTTGAAGGTGCCGTGGTCGTCGGTCAGCGGCATCATGCTCATCCGCACGCTGCGCTGCGAGCCGTCGGCCCGCATGAGGCGGGTCGCGCCGACCGTCGAGCGGCCCTGCATGCACTCGTTGATGCGCCGGTTGAGCTCCTTCTGCCCCTGGTCGTTGAGGAAGCCGCGCAGCGACACCCCGACCAGCTGCGAGCGGGGCATGCCGAGAACGACGCCGATGGGTTCGTTGGCGTACGTGATGACGCCTTCGTGATCGAGCTGGAGCACCCCCTCGGGGATCGTCTCCAGGACCCGGCGGTAGCGCTCCTCGCTGGCCCGCAGCCGCTCCAGGGCGCGGGCGCTCGAACAGGCCAGGGCCAGCTCACCGGCGATGTCGCGGGCGAGCTCGACCTCGGCCGTCGAATAGAACGAGCCCGTCGCCTCACGGGTCAACACCAGATAGCCGGCGTACGTGTTGTCGACGATCACCGGGCACAGGACCGCCGCGTGGATCTCGTGCTCCTCGCCGGCCAGAGGCTCGACGCCGTCGCCGGCCAGCACGATCGGCCGGCGGCTGGCCGCCATGGCGGTCGAGAAGTCGTCGTCCGGGAGCTGGTCGACGTGGTCGAGCACCCGCGACAGCGACTGCGAACGCTGCTCGTCGATGTGGTGGTACGTGATGCCGTCGTACCGGCCGTCGTCGCGCAGCAGTTGAACACCCGCGCCGTCGCCGATCATGTCGGCGGCCGCGCGGGCGGCCGTGGACTGCACCGCGGCCGGATCGTGCGAGACCCGGCTGAGCGCCAGGGCGAGGTCGGCGAGCGCGTACCGGAGGGGGTAAGCCATGACACCCATGACGACATGATCCGCGCCTTAAGGGGGGCTTGGTGGCGGTTCGCCAGGTTTTTACCCTGTGCTTTCCCTGAGGACCGTGGCTTGCCTGAGGATCGTGGCTTCCCTGAGGATCGCGGGCAGCAGCGCGGCGGCCGTGCCCCGCAGGTTGACCGTGGCCACCTCGTCGAGCGGCGTCGGCTGCGGGTTGACCTGGATGACGGCGGCGCCACCCTTGGCCGCCACCAGCGGGATCTCGGCCGCCGGGTAAACGAGGCCCGACGTGCCCACGGTGATCAGCAGATCGCAGTCGAAGGCGGCCGCCACGGCCCGTTCGAGGGCGTCGGCCGGAAGCTGCTCGCCGAACCAGACCACGCCCGGCCGCGACCGGCCGCCGCACGCGGCGCAGACCGGGCCGGCCGTGGCGAGCCCGCAGGCCGAGCAGCGCGGGGCGAACAGGCTGCCGTGCAGATGGATGGGGTCGGTGGACCCGGCCCGCTCGTGCAGGTCGTCGACGTTCTGGGTGATCAGGGTGCCGCCGATGGCCGCGACCGCCTCGTGGCCCGCGTGGGGCGCCGCCTTCTCGACGGCGGCACGGCGCCACTCGTACCAGCTCCAGACCAGCTCCGGGTCCTTCGCGAAGGCCTCGGGCGTGGCCAGCTCGCCGGAGCTGAAACGCGCCCAGAGGCCGGTCAGGGAGTCGCGGAAGGTGGGGATGCCGCTCTCGGCCGACATGCCGGCCCCGGTGAAAACGACGACCCGCCGGGCATCGGCGAGCAGGCGGGCGGCGGAGGACACAGAGTTCATTGACATTTATCGATTCAACAGTCAGGGTGGGTCCACGCGCCGGCAACCCCGCGGAGACAGAGGGCAGTACTCCGCCGTTTCTTCCGACACCGCGGAGAACACGCCCTCATGCGTACGAAATCCTACATAGTCAGCGCGATCGCCGGCGTCCTCGTCGCCGCCGTCGCGCTCCTCGCTCCGTCCAGCCCGGCGTCGGCCCACGGCAATGTGACCGGGCCCGCCTCGCGCAACTACGGCTGCTACGAACGATGGGGCAGCAAGTTCCAGGACCCGGCCATGGCCACCCTCGACCCGATGTGCTGGCAGGCGTGGCAGGCCAACCCGAACGCCATGTGGAACTGGAACGGCCTGTTCCGCGAGAACGTGGCCGGCAACCACCAGGCCGCCATCCCGGACGGCCAGCTGTGCAGTGCCGGGCACACCGAGAGCGGTCGCTACAACGCCATGGACGCCGTCGGCAACTGGCAGGCGACGAACATCGGCAATTCCTTCGACGTACGCCTTTTCGACGGCGCCCGCCACGGCGCCGACTACATCTGGGTGTACGTCACCAAACCCGGCTTCGACCCGACGACACAGGCCCTGAAATGGTCCGACCTGGAGAAGGTGGCCGAGATCGGCGACACCCCGGCCGCGCAGTGGCCGGAGCAGCTGAGCAACGGCGTGGCCATCAGCGCCCCGGTGCGCCTCTCGGGCCGCAGCGGCCGGGCCATGATCTACACGATCTGGCAGGCCAGCCACCTCGACCAGTCCTACTACTTCTGCAGCGACGTCAACTTCGGCGGCACCACGAACCCGACGACCCCGCCGCCCACAACCCCGCCGCCCACAACCCCGCCGCCCACGACCCCGCCTTCGACCACTCCGCCGCCGACCACTCCGCCGGTCACCACTCCCCCGCCCTCGACGGGCGCGTGCTCGGCCACGTACTCGGTGAGCAGCCAGTGGCAGGGCGGCTATCAGGGCACCGTGACGGTGACGGCCGGCTCGGCCGCGATCAGCGGCTGGCGGGTGACCCTGACCTATCCGTCAGCGGTCTCGGTGCAGCAGGGCTGGAACGCGACGGTCAGCGCCAGCGGCACGACGTTGACCGCGACGAACGCCTCCTACAACGGCTCACTGGCCGCGGGCGCCTCGGCGTCGTTCGGCTTCATCAACGCGGGCACCCCGGCCACGCCCACGGCGACCTGCGCCACCACCTAGCGCCGGACCGCCAAGTAGAGTTACATTCATCAATGGGAGCGCTCCCAGCACCGTTTGCAACCCACCTCGGCGAAAGGAGCTGAGCCCGACCCGGCGGATGAAACTGTGCTCGCGGGGGACGGAGTCTTGCCCTCCCCGTCCCCCTCCATCCGCGCGCTACGCGAACAGCGCGCTCACCGACTCGCCGTTGTGGATCCGGCGCATCGCCTCGGCCAGGGCCGGCGCCACCGACAGAACGGTCAGCTTCGGGGTCTGGTTGGCGGCCGGGATCGGCACCGTGTTCGTACAGACGATCTCCTGCACGTCCTTCTCGGCCGAGAGGCGCTGCACCGCGTCGGCCGCGAACAGCCCGTGCGTGCACGCCACCCGCACACTGTTCACGTCGCGCTCGCGCAGCCGGTCCAGCAGCTCGAAGACCGTGCTGCCCTTGGCGATCTCGTCGTCCAGCACGATCACGTCCTTGCCGGCCACGTCGCCGATCACCGTGCTGATCACGACCTTGTCGTCGGCGTACCGCTGCTTCGCCCCGGCCGCCACCCCCACCCCGAGCAGCCGGGCGAACGCCGCCGCCTCCTTGGCGTTGCCCAGATCGGGTGAGACCACGACCGTGTTGCTCAGGTCGTACACCTTGAAGTGGTCGGCCAGCTCCCGCAACGCGTGCAGATGGTCGACCGGAATGCTGAAGAACCCGTGCACCTGCGGCGAGTGCAGCGTCATGGCCAGCACCCGGTTGGCGCCCGCCGTCGTCAGCAGGTCGGCCACCAGCCGGCCGCCGATCGAGATGCGCGGCGCGTCCTTCTTGTCACTGCGGGCGTACGCGTAATGCGGCATCACCACGGTGATCCGCCCGGCCGAGGCGCCCCGGGCCGCGTCCAGCATGAACAGCAGCTCGACCAGGTTCTCCTGGGTCGGCGGCACCAGCGGCTGGATGAGGAAGACGTCCCGCTCGCGGCAGTTGCCCTGCAACTGCACCTCGATGGCGTCGTTGGCGAACCTCGATGTCTTGGTCGGCAGCAGCGGGACGCCGAGGTGGTGGCAGATCTCGGCGGCGAGCTCGGTATGGGCTGATCCGGAGAAAACGGCGATGTCACGCACGCGCACACCCTAGAATGCGGCCGCGTAGCGGGTCGTCACCAGGCCGCACCCTTCGCTAGCGTGTGGCGCATGAACGGACTCGCCGTGGCCTGCCGCCGCGTGGTGCACATCTACCGGGCCGAGGCCGGCGACGTGGTCGCCCTGGCCGGTGTCGACCTCTCCATCGCGCCGGGCGAGACCATCGCCCTGGTCGGGCCGTCCGGTTCCGGCAAGTCCACGCTGATCGCCCTGCTGGCCGGACTGATGCGCCCTTCGGCGGGCCGGATCAACATCGGGACGTACGACATGGGCAAGCTCTCCGACGGCGAGGTGAGCCGCCTGCGAGGCACCGAGATCGGGGTGGTCCTGCAGGGCGCCGCCCGCAACCTGTTGCCGTACGCGTCGCTGCACCGCAACATCTGGCTGGCCCAGCGCCGCGCCGCGCACACGCGCGGCATCACCCTCGACGACCCCGACCGCATCCTCGACCTGGTCGGCCTGCCCGGCCAGGGCCGGCAGCGCCTGTCCGACCTGACCCCGGGCGGGCGGCAGCGGGCCGCCCTGGCCGTGGGCATCGCCACCGGCCCCGGCCTGCTGCTGGTCGACGAGCCGACGAGCCGGCTGGACACGGCCGGCCGCGACGAGGTGCTGGCCGCCATGGAGACGGTGAACGCCGAACGCCAGACCACCATCGTCGTGGTCACCCACGACAACGAGGTCGGCGCCCGCCTGGGCCGGGCCGTGACGATCCGCGACGGCCGGGTCGGCGCCGAGGGGCGGGACGGCCAGGATTTCGCCGTGGTCGCCGGCGACGGCACGGTCCAGCTGCCACCCGAGGTCCTGGGCAGTTACCCACCCGGCACCCTTTTCACGGTCCAGCACATCGACGGCGAGGTCACCCTGGTTCCGGGCGGCACCGAGCACGTGGCCTAACGCCGCGCGGTCCGGACGGCGTCGCGGCGCAGGGCCGACGGTGTGGAGCCGGTGGCGGCGCGGAAGGCTTTGCCGAAAGCCGAGGCCGACCGGTAGCCGACGGCGCCGGCGATGTCGTCGAGGCCGCGTTCGGTGCCGGTCAGCAGGTCGGCGGCGACCGTCATACGGGTGCGGGTCACGAAGTCGGCGACGCCCATGCCTGTGGCCGCGGAGAAGTGCCGCACCAGGGTGGCCCGCGACATGCCGGCGATCCGGGCCAGCCCGGCGATCGTCCACCGGTGCCGCGGATCGCTCACCACCGCGTCGACGACCTTGCGCAGGCCCGGGTCGGTGACGGCGGTCCACGGCGGGTGGGCGCCGCCGGCGCGGCGCAGCACGAGGGCGAGCAGCGCCTCGCAGAGGGATGCGATCATCGCGCCGGCGCCCGGGCCGTCGCCGTCCGCCTCGTCGCGGATCAGCCGGCCGAGCGGCTCCAGCGGCGAGCCGGGGCCTGAGCCGAGACGGGCGTGCAGCACGTCGGGCAGCCCGGCGAACAGCAGCTCACCCGGCCCCGTGTCGTACGCGAAGTGACCGCAGAACAGATCGATCTCGGGCGTGCCCGGGCCGCGCAGCGTGTCGACCGGCCCGCCCCCGTGCCGTTCGGCGGGCGCCGGAGGCTCGGTGGACACGGCGCGCACCCGATGGCGGGAGCCCCGGGGCAGGACGAGCACGTCGCCGGCCCGCAAGTCGATCGTGCGGCCGTCCACCTCCACCTCGCAGTGGCCTTCCAACAGCAGGTGAAAGGGGACGCCGCCCGGCGGATTGTCGAGGACGTGCGCGCCGGAGAGCCGGCAGCGAACGTCGACGGCACAGTCGAGGCGTGCCATGCGGAGAAGTCTGCTGATCGCGTCCATGAGCCGATCGCGACAATACTTGAGCCGATCACGTCTTGCCGGATCACCCGCGGTGACAGACTCTCGTCGTATGGAAACTCTGCACGCGGACCTCCTGGTGATCGGCTTCGGCAAGGGCGGCAAGACGCTCGCGGCGGCGATGGGCCGGCAGGGCCGCCGGGTGGTCATGGTCGAGCAGTCCGACCAGATGTACGGCGGCACCTGCATCAACATCGGCTGCGTGCCGACCAAGGCGCTCATCCACCGCGCGTCGGCCCGGCCGCCGGACGCCGACCCCCGCGCCTGGTACGAGGAGTCCGTGGCGTGGACGGCGTCGCTGACCACCCTGCTGCGCGGCAACAACTTCGCCATGCTCGACTCGCTCGACTCCGTCACCGTGGTGACCGGCGCCGCGGCGTTCCTGGACCAGAACCGGGTCGAGGTCACGGGCGGCGCCGACCGGCTGGAGATCACCGCCGGCACCATCGTCGTCAACACGGGCGCGGAACCGGTCGTCCCCGACGTGCCCGGACTGCGCGACAGCAAGCACCTGGTCACCGGCACCGAGCTCATCGCCACGCCCGACCTGCCCCGCCGGACGGCCGTCATCGGCGGCGGCTACCAGGGCATCGAGTTCGCCGCGATGCTCGCCCGCTACGGCGCCGAGGTCACCGTGCTGGAGAAGGGTGGGCGGATCCTGCCCCGCGAGGACGAGGACGTCGCCGCGGCCGCCGAGGAGATCCTGCGGGCCGAGGGCGTGCGCTTCGTGACGGGCGCCCAGGTCACCGGGGTCACCGACGACGGGGACAAGGCCCTCGTGCGGTACGAGGTGGACGGTGCGACCGCCACGGTCGAGGCCGACGCGGTGCTCGCCGCGGCGGGACGGCGACCCCGTACGAGCGGATTGAACCTCGATGCCGCCGGCGTCCGCACCACCGCGACCGGCGCGATCGAGGTCGACGAGCACCTGCGCACCAGCCGCCCGCACATCTTCGCGATCGGCGACGTCAACGGCGGCCCGCAGTTCACCTACATCTCGCTGGACGACTATCGCATCGTCGCCGACCAGCTCACCGGCGCCGGGAAGCGCTCGACGGCCGACCGCGTCGCCGTGCCGTACGTGCTGTTCATGACGCCGCCACTGGCCCGGGTCGGGCTGACCGAGGACGAGGCACGGGCCCAGGGCCGGCCGGTGCGAGTGGCCGCCAAGCCGATCGCGGCCATCGCGGCGATGCCCCGTGCCCGCATCGTCGGCGACACCCGCGGGCTGATGAAGTTCGTGATCGACGCCGAGACCGACGCCGTCCTGGGCGCCGCCCTGCTCAGCGTGGACTCCCAGGAACTGATCAACACCGTCGCGCTGGCCATCCGCGGCGGCGTCACCGCGGGCGAGCTGCGCGACGCGATCTGGACCCACCCGAGCTCCACGGAGGCCTTCAACGAGGTGCTGGCGACGATCGTGCGCTGACCCGGGCCGGCTAGGGGCGGGCCCAGACCGCCTCGCCGTCGGCCAGGTGCAGCTCGCGGTCGCAGGCCGCGGCCGCCTCCGGGTCGTGGGTGGCGAAGACCACGGCCACGCCTCGGGCCGCCTCGGCCTTCAGCAGCTCGATCACGCGCTGGCGGTTGGCCGCGTCGAGCTCGCTGGTGATCTCGTCGGCCAGCAGGACGTCGCCGCGCAGGGCCAGGCCGCGGGCGATCGCCGTGCGCTGCTGCTGGCCGCCCGACAGCTCCTCGATGAGCTGGTTGGCCTGGGCCGACAGCCCGAGCGGCTCCAGCGACTCGGCCGTGCGGCGGCGGGCCTCGGCCGGGGTCCCGCCCGTGGCGATCACGGCCACCGAGATGTTCTCGGCCGCGGTCAGGATGGCCGCCAGCCCGTTGTCCTGCGGGATCAGCACGATGCCGAGCTTGACCGCCTGGTCGCGGTCGGTGACCTTCTCGCCGTCGGCCAGCACCAGGCCGGTCACCGGTGGCAGCAGGCCGGCCATCGCGCTGAGCAGCGTGGTCTTGCCCGCACCGGAGGTGCCGGTGACGGCCAGGATCTCGCCCGGGCGGGCCTGCACGGTGACGCCGCGCAGCACGGGGGCGTCACTTCCCCAGGCGATGTCCGCCTCTTCCACACCGAGCGTCGTCATCAGGGGAGGCTACAGCCAGCCCCGGCGCTTCAGGGAGACGTACAACCCGCCCGAAATCACGACGATGAGGGCGGTGCTCAGCAGAAAGCCCCAGAAACGGTCGTAGCCGGGGTAGGGCAGGTTCTGACCGAAGTAGCCGGTCACCGCGGTCGGCACGGCCACGATGGCGGCCCAGGCGGCCAGTTTGCGGGTGACGTCGTTGAGGACGTTGCCCTGCTCGGCCAGGTCGGCCTGCAACAGCCCCTCGATCCGGTCGCGCAGATGCTCGACCTGGTCGACGGTGTGCTTCGCGTGGTCCTCGACGTCGCGGTAGTACGGCACCAGGTGCTCGTCGACGAGGCCGAGGTCGGCCCGCATGGCCTGGCCGACCAGTTCGGGCATGGGCGCGATGGCCCGCCGCAGGGCCGCAATGATTTTGCGGAGGTCCATGGCGCGCACCCGGACCGGCCGCGGCGCCCCGCCCTCCTCGAGCAGGGCGTCCTCCACACTGTCCATCGACGCGTCGAGCTGCTGGGTGGCCGCGTAGTGCCCGTCGACGACCACGTCGAGCAGACCGTAGAGCAGAAAGGCGACACCGGCGTCCTTGGCCAGGTCGGCGTTGGCGTCCCAGCGCTCGACCAGCCGGGTGGTGTCGCTGTCCGACTTCCGGACGGTGATCAGGGCGCGGTCGGTGACGAAGACGCTGAGCTCCGTCTTGCCGAAGTGCGCCGCGGGGCCGGTTTGGAGGTCGACCCCGTACACGTTGAGGAAGATGTGTGTGGGGTACCGGTCGAGCTTGGGCCGCTCGTGGTTCTCGAGGGCGTCCTCGACCGCCAGCGGGTGCAGGTTGAACGTGCCGGCGACCGCCTGGAGGTCGGACGGCTCGGGCTGGAGCAGGTCGACCCAGAGCACCGAGCCCGGGTGCTGGTCGAGCATGGCCGGGCCGTCCTCGCACGGGAAGTTCTCGGCGACGACTTTCCCGTCCTCGTACAGGCGGGTGGCGGTGGCGGGGGAGGTCACACTGCCACTATGCCCCGGCGGCGCGTGATTCCCACTTACCATGAGCCGTGACCTGGCTCGATCATGCGCTGACCACCCTTTACACCGCCAAGTGGCAGGTGACCGCCGACCAGGCGATCTACTACCGTGAGATCCTCGGCAACGCGTTCGGCCTGGGCTCGGCCCTGTTCGGCCTGCGCCGCAACGCCTGGGCGTGGCCGGTCGGCATCGTCGGCAACGTGTTGCTCTTCACGGTCTTCATGGGCCAGGCGGTCGGCAACGATCAGGGCACCCCGCTCTACGGCCAGGCCGCCCGTCAGGTCTTCTTCCTGATCGCCAGCGTGTACGGCTGGTGGCGCTGGCACAGCAACCGGGTCCGCACCAACGGCACCGCCGTGACACCCCAATGGGCAACACCCAGGCAGAGGCTTTTGTACGGGGGTGGAGCGCTCATCGCGGTATTCGCCTGTTTCTTCGTCTTCCGCGCGGTCGGCGCCGGTTTCCCGGTGCCGTGGTGGTACTACCTGGCCGACTCCTGGATCTTCGTGGGTTCGATGCTGGCCACGTACGCGATGGCCCGCGGCTGGGTCGAGTTCTGGCTGTGCTGGATCGCCGTCGACCTGGTCGGCGTCCCCGAGCTGCTGCACTTCAAGTACTACCCGTCGGCCGTCCTGTACGCCGTCTACGCCGCCTTCGTGATCTGGGGTTTCGTCGTCTGGCTGCGCCTGACCCGCACCGAGCCGCGGCCCACACCCGTCCTGGCGTAGCCCTTGTACCTTCCGTAGTGACAACGACACGGAGGGTGATGTGATGACCGGCATGAACGTGCCCGCGCTGATGGACGACGGCGACGAGGTGGCCGAGGTGGGCGACCGCCTGGCCGCGGACGCCGCCGGCATCTACGGGTGGGCCATGCGCGCGGGCGAGGCCGTGGAGGGCTCCCTGATGTGCCCGTCGCGCCTGTCCCAGTCGGGTTTCGGCTGGGAGGTCACGCTCGGCCAGCTGGCCGACGAGGTCCGGGCGTACGGGGTGGAGCTGCGCACGGCCGCGCTGGCCTACCTGGTCGCCGACGAGCGGTCGGCCGGGAGGATGCCGTGACCATAAGTTTGCCGGCACTGCTCCGGGCCGACCTGGCGGCGGTCCGAAGTGTCGCCGAGCAGTGGATGCGGCTGGGCCTGCGCATGGACCGCGCGGTGGAGGACCTGACGCTGCGGACAAGCGACCTGGAGGACCACTGGTTCGCCGGCGAGGCCGCCCAGGCCGCGAGAGACAAAGGCGTTCGTTTGCGGGTACGCCTGGGCAACGCCCACGACAACTGCGTAGCCACCGGAGTAGCCACCCGCGAGTTCGCCGACGACCTCGACCAGTGCCGCCGCCTGCTGGACCAGCTGGTCACCGAGGCACGCGGCCACGGCCTGGAGATCGACCTGGCCTCCGGCGAGATCACCGTCCCACTCACCAGGGCCGCCTCGATCACCCAGGAGACCATCGACTCGTACGCCCAGCAGATAGCCCAGATCCTGGCCCGAGCCGACGAGGCCGACCAGAGGGCGGCCGCGATCCTGGCCCGCAACAGTTACCGGGAGGACTTCGGCCCACCCGACGAACTCCCGGACTACCCGAGAATCGACGGCCCGTCCCTGGCCGCCTGGACCCCGAGAAACCGCGCCGAGTGGTGGCTGGGCCTGCACCCGATGATCCAGGACCGGATCATCACCGAGCAGCCCGACATCATCGCCGCCGCCACCGGCCTGCCCACACACGACCGGGAGACCGCGGCCCGACTGCTCCGCACCCGAGCCGAGCAGTCCCTGCTGGCCTCACGGGCCCAGGACGAGTCCCTTCGAGGCGAGGCCGGAAGCCGAGCCCGCACCGAGCGCGAACAGCACCTGTCTACCCTCGATCGCTAGCCTTCGGCGGCACTTTGGCAGATGACGGCAGTAGATCTCAGATCGGCCCCTTGGCGACCTCAAAGTGTCGTACAGGTGTTCGAACATGGTCGTCGTGATCGGAGACCTGCAGCACCTCAATCAGAACGCGTCGGAACTGGCCTCGGCACCCGTGTGGCCACTGGACGACGACGAGCTCGTGACCTGCCTGAGGGCGGCCTACCGGCTGGAACAGACCGCGACCGCCCTGCAGGCACGCCTGGTGCGGCAGGCGGGCGTGAGCGGCCTGCCCGCCAGACAGGGCTCACGAACGACCCGGGCGTGGCTGCGCACACAACTGAGGTGCGACCCTCGGCCCGCCCGCGACCTCAGCGACCTGGCCACCGCCCTGGGCCGCCATCCCGACCTGGAACAGCCCCTGCTCGACGGGCGGATGGACGCGCGGCAGACATCGGTGGTCGCCGACACGATCGACACCGTCGAGACCGGACTGGCCGACCTCGACGACGTCGGCCCGGCCGAGACCGCCGCGATCATGCGGCAGGCCCAGGACACCCTGATCGACATGGCCGGCCAGCTACCCGCGTTCCTGCTGCGCCGCGTCGGCAACCGCATCCTCGTCCACGTCGCCCCACACATCGCCGAGCGCGCCGAGGAGGCCGCCCTGGCCCGCCAGGAAGCCCGCGCCCACCAGGCGCGCGGGTTCACGCTCTCCGCCCCGCGCAACGGCCAGGTGCGGCTGTCCGGCACCCTCGGCCTGGAGGACGCGGCCTTGGTGCAGGCCGCCCTGGAGCCGCTGTGCCGCCCCCTCCCCACCGGCCGTCCTCAAGCCACCGGTCGATCCCTACCAGCTGATCGTCCCCTACCCGCTGGCCGTCCCGGCACCGCCGCCGACCGGCCTCGCCCGGCCCAGCAACGCGCCGACGCGCTGGTCGACGTGTGCCGGCTGGCGCTGCGTACGGAGGAACTGCCCGCCAGCGGCGGAGAACCGGCCCAGCTCGCCGTCACCATCCCCTACGACCCGCTGACCCACGCGCTGGGCGCGGCGACGACCGACACCGGCGCCAGGCTGTCCGCGGAAACCGCGCGGCGCCTGGCCTGCGACGCCCGGATCCTGCCGGTCGTGCTGGGCGGCAATGGCCAGGTCCTCGACGTGGGCCGCACGACCCGGCTCGCCACGGGCCCGCTGCGCCGCGCCCTGAACGTCCGCGACGGCGGCTGCGCCTTCCCGGACTGCGATCGCCCAGCCCGGTGGGCGGACGTCCACCACGTGAAGCACTGGACGAAGGGCGGAAAGACCACCTTGGACAATCTCGTCCTGCTCTGCCGCGCCCACCACCGGCTGCTCCACCACCCCACGGCCGGCTGGGAGATCCGGCTCAACGCCGATGGGCATCACGACTTCATTCCTCCGGCCACGCTCGACCCCGCCCGTCGGCCCCGCCGTAACGTCCTGCACCACGCCTTCAGGCCGGTCGCCGCCGCTGACCAGCTCAGAAATGCGGCGTAGCCGCAGAAGCGATCACGGCTGCTCCGCGGTGGCCGGGTGCTCTCGCGACGGCACGGCGGTCACAACGGTGAGGGAGGTGGTTGTCCAGTCGTAAGCGTCGTCGGGGTCGGCGGCACCAGCGTCGCGCGTCATTGCCACCGGTGGCAGGACGCCGCGGCGGGTCAGGTCGCCTAGAGGGCCCTGTTCGAAGGGATGGGCGCCGAACTCGTCCTCGGCCACTATCAGTTTGAGCCTGTCGTGGACCTGCGCGCCGGGGGTCGTCGGGGTGCCCTTCGGCAGGCTGAAGCGCACCGGGCGGCCATTCAGTGCTGCGCCGGACCGGGTAGGGCCGATGAAAGCGCCGGGGAACAGTGTGGCGTGAACCCGGTAGCTCTCGGTCAAGTTCAGCAGGACGCAGTAGAGCGAGCGGTTCGTCGTGTTGTGCAGTCGGATGAAGGCGGTCGGCGGAGACCACACGCCGTCACGCAGCTCGTAGTCCAGCTGGATCGCGCCCTCGGGGCCGGGGCGCAGCGGGGGGCGGTGCAGCGGCGCGGTCGTGTCGCCAAGGTTCCTTGGCACGATCTCCAGGCGGACCGCGCCGGCCAGCGGCGAGCCGGGGTTCTCGAGCGCGCCCACCTGCCGCCAGCGGGCTATGTGCTCGCCGGCCCGCACCGCCTCGTCCGCGCCGCGGATGTCGGCGGCCACGGGCAGGGCGGCCGTGCCCAGGACGCGGATGCTGCCGTCGGGCAATGAGCGGAAGCGCAGGTCGGGGACCTCGGTCTGGTCGGGACGGGCCAGTCGCAGGAACGCGGATCGCTCGGTCAGCTCGGTCAGCTCGGTCAGTTCAGCCAGCTCGGTCAGCTCGGCGGGGCCGTCGACAGCGACGGTCAGAGTGGGCCGGGGCAGCTGGGTGACGACGACCGGGTATTGGCGAGTGGGGTCGGGTTGCCAGCCGTCGGGTTCGACCACCGAGCGGTCGACCGACACCGCCGTCACCCGTGCGGGGCGGGACGGGCCGGCGCCGGCTACCGCGACGCGCAGCGGGCCCGGCCACGCGGGTGGCATGCCGTGGCAGGAGCCGGCGTCGATCTCCCAGCGGGAGGCTTGGTGGCGCATGGTGATCGCGGAAGCGCGGGCGCGCACCGTGCCGCCCAGGAAGGGCTGGTCGGCGGGGAGGTCGCCGGTCAGTTGCGGGGCCTGGAACTGGGTCCTGTCCTCGACCACGCAGCGGGCGGCGGCCAGCAGCTCGCGGTAGGTCGCGTGCGGGCCGAGCTGATTGAGGGCGCGCAGCAGGGCCCAGCTGAAGACGCCGCGGCTGAGGCCGTCGACGGGAAGTTCCTGCGCGAGCTGATCAGGGCGGCAGGCGGCCAGCAGCACGAAGCGGCTGCTCGCGGGCAGCGCCGCCCATCCGGGCCGCAGTTCGGGGATGAGGAGCTGGGGCTTCGGGGTCCGTACGGCCGGTTGGACGCTCCGGGGGCGGGCCACAGCCTCCGGGATCTCACCGCGCAGGGCACCGGCCGAATGGCAGCTGTCGAGGACGGCGGCGACGTGGCAGCCGTTCGCGGCCACCTGGTCGAGGAGGACCGAGAGTTCCTTGTCGTACAGGTCGGGGACGTCGCCCTCGCGGGAGTCGGCACAGACCAGGGTCTGCACCATGCCGTCCGGTTCCAGGGCCCACAGCTCGGCCGGCGCCGGGGCCTGGGAGCCGTGACCGGCGTACCAGAGGATCGCGGTGTCGCCCTCGCCGGCGCGGCCCAGGTGGTTCCGGATGCCGTCGATGATCGCGGCGCGGGTCGCCTGGCCGTCGTGCAGCTCGAGGGGATGCAGCTGGTCGTCGCCGACGCGGGAACGTAGGTAGGCCAAGGCGGCGACGGCGTCGTTGCGGGCACCGGTCAGCGGGGTGACCGCGCGGTAGGCGTCGATGCCCACGACCAGGGCGTAGACGGCGCTCACGCGGCCGGCTCCGGCACGAAGATCCAGCCGCGTTCGAGGAAGCCCTTGGCCGGGATGTCGACGGTGACCGGCCGGAACGCCGCCGGCGGTGGATCGTCGCCGGTGGACAGCACGTCAGCGAAAAGCACGTCGGGCACGCCGAGCACATAGTCGGCGGCCGGATGTTCGGCGGCGGCGGCGCGCAGCGGGCCGCAGTCGAGGAGACGGTGGACGGCGGTCGCGGCCCGGCCGACCCAGCCGTTGTCGGCCTCCCGGACGAGGCCCCGGTGAAGGGCGAGCCGCAGCCGCATCCGGTCGCCCCCAGCTGCGGCGTCACCAGTCGCGGCGTCGCGGATGGAGGCGTCGCGGGTCGCGGCGTCACGGATGGAGGCGTCGCGGGTCGCGGCGTCGCGGATGGCGGGGCCGCGGGTCGTGGCGTCGGGGATGGCGGGGCCGCGGGTGGAGGTGCTCACGGCTGAGGCGTCGTGGGTGGTCGGGGCTGAGGCGTTGCGGGCGGCCAGGGCGTCGGCGATGCCCCGGATCAGGCGAGGCACGGCCGCGGCCTCGTCGAGGCCGACCGGCAGCACGGTGAACTGGCCGTCGCCCTGGGGCTGGGGCGTCACCTGGCCGGGTGTGACGCCGGCGGCGGCGCGGCCGGCGGCCAGGATCCGTACCAGGTCACGCTGGAGGCGGGCGGCCGCCTCGGGTCCGTGCTCGCTGTAGCCGACTATGTCGGCCGCCATGCACAGGCGTACGGCCGCGGTCTTGTCTGTCGCAGTGCCGGGCATGCGGGCGGTGAAGGGGATCCGGTCGGTGGTCGAGACGCCGCGGCGCACCCGGCCGGCCAGGTCGAGCTGGGCTTCGAAGGCGCCGGACAGCTCTTCGAGGGTCGTCGGCGTCTCCAGGAGGGCGTGGACGCCGTACGTGCGGGGAAGCAGCGTGGCGCCGCGGCGGTCGTGGTAGCGCCAGCCGAAGCGGGCGCTGCGCACCCCGGTCGTCCAGGCCGGCGGCCGGTCCTCGCGGGAGCGCAGGCGGTCGAGGAGGGCCGCCGGGGCGGCCCGCGACGCCCGGTCGCCCAGCGGGGAGGCGATGCCGTCGGCGAGCACGCCGAGCTGCTCGGCGCCCGTGTGCACGACGACGGCCGTGACGTCGGCGGCGCCCAGGTCCACGGTGAAGCGGGCCGCCGCGTACCGGTAGCCGGCCGGGGCCGGGTCGAGGTCGAAGGCGAACAGGGCGCCCACGTAGCGGGCGGTGGCCGACCTCGGCAGGGCCGGCGGCAGGTCGCCCGGATCGACCGGGTAGAGCAGCGGGCGGCCGATCCGGACACCGACGCTCAGCCGCTCGTCGCCGCGCCAGCCAGAATCGGTCAGCTGTGCGTCGGCGAGCGCCTCATCCGTTCGTAGTAATTCATCCTGATGAAGGTCGACCGTCAATTCCCCACTCTTTCCGGGTACGCATTACCGGGCCACCAAGATCCACAGTGATCACATTCACTACCAGGGACTACAGCATCATCCTCAGACGCACGGCGCACTGGCCCGTTCGGACATGAGGGCTCGGCGATCATCGCGGGCACCGACTGGAAAGGATCTGTTGTGCTCCGTTTTCGCGGCGTTACGCTCGCCTCGAATGGGACGTGATCCCGGAAAGTGGAATGGAATTCGCGCGATGACGGCAGGCGCGACCGGCCATCGGGGCCGGCGAGTGATGGTGTTCGGGGACTGAGAGCGATGACCGACGACAACCGCACCGGCGGCCTCTGGGACCTGAGTTCCCTGGCTGGCAACGAGCCCACCAAGGAGACACCCGCGGCCGGCCCGCCCGCACCACCGTCACAACCTCCCGCGCCGCCGGAGTCTCCGCGGCACCTCTTCACCGAGCCGCAGCCTGTCGGCGAGCCGCCACCTCCGGCCCAGCCCTTCGCGCAGCCGCCCATGCAGCCACCGGCCTTCTTCCGGCCGGAGCCGCCGACCCCAGCCGGGTCCACTCAGCCCGGGCCGCCCACTCCCCCGTCGACCCAGGCGGAGCCCACACAGCATTTCGCACAGCCGGGGCCGTACGAACCCACACAACCTTTCACTCAACCAGGGCCGTACGCCCCACCGTTCGTCCAGGCGGAACCCACGCAACCCTTCGCTCAGCCGGGGCCTTCCGCTCCCCCATTCGTCCAGGCGGAACCTCCTACCGAGCCGCAGCCCTATGCGCCGCCGCAGTCGGCCTGGACGATGCCGGGGGTCGTGGCGGGGACGCCGGGGCCGGTTCCCGGGCCTCCGCCGCCCCGGCGTGGTGTCAACGGGATGGTCGTCGCGCTGGCCGTCGGGGTGCTGCTGCTCCTGGTCACCGGGGGCACGATCGTGGCCCTGCGGTCGGGCAGCGGCACCGGCGGGACGCCGGCCGCTCAACAACAGCAGGGCACGGACGCCGACCCGGCAGGGCCGGTCACCCGGGAACCGGAGGCCACCTTCACCGAGCCGGCGCCGACCGCCGGTGAGCAGGAGACCTACGGCGATCCCGGCCCGGCCGGTGGGACCGCGCCGGAGGAGACCGCGCCCGAGGGAACCGCGCCGACGGCCGTGGCGACCACCCCGCTCGGCGCCGGCTCGGAGCAGGCGGCGGTCGCGCAGCTGGAGCAGATCTGGCGGGACGACGCGTCGACGATCTCGTTCCAGGGGCAGTGGGCCGCCCAGATCGCCACCAAATATCCGGGCATCGTGGACAAGTTGCAGACCACGGTCCACGGCTCGCACACGTTCATGGCGGCCGACATCCTGGACGAGCACCGCAGCCTGCGGGACGCCCACGGCAGCGCCGACCACCCGGTCGTGCTGATCAAGAGCACCGACTACAGCAAGCGGCAGAAGATCAACGGCCACTTCCTGTGGGGCACCTTCGCCGTGGGCCAGTTCGCCGACGCGGACGCCGTCCACGCCTGGTGCGAGGCGCAGTTCGCCGAGCTCACCGCGGCCAAGCGGGCCAACCAGTGCGTCCCCCGCCGCCTCAGCCCGGGCCGGTGACCGCCCGGGGGGGGGTGACGTCGCGCCTCAACCGGTGGGGTAAAAGGTTGCTGCTTCAACGCGGGAATTTCCGGGCGGATAGCATCGTCAAGGCCTACGCATGCTTTTCGTAAAGGAGATCACCGTGTCCGCACCCCGTACCCCCGCTGTGGCCGACCCTCTCGTCGTCCCGGCCGGGACTACGGCCGCCGACGCGGTGGCCGCAGCCGGCCTGCCGACGACCGGCCCCAAGGCGGTCGTCGTCGTCCGTGACGCCTCCGGTCGCCTGCGCGACCTCGACTGGCAGCCCGAGCTCGACACCGACGTGACCCCGGTCGCGATCGACGAGCCCGACGGGCTGAACGTGCTGCGCCACTCGGCCGCGCACGTGCTGGCCCAGGCCGTGCAGGACATCTTCCCCGAGGCCAAGCTCGGCATCGGCCCGCCGATCGAGAACGGCTTCTACTACGACTTCGACGTGCCGAAGCCGTTCCAGCCCGAGGACCTGCAGAAGCTCGAGAAGCGCATGCAGGAGATCGTCAAGGCCGGGCAGAGCTTCCGCCGCCGGGAGTACAAGTCGCTCGAGGAGGCCAAGGTCGAGCTGGCCGACGAGCCGTACAAGCTCGAACTGGTCGATCTCAAGGGTGACGTCGACGCCGACGAGGTCATGGAGGTCGGCCACGGCGAGCTGACCCACTACGACAACGTCGACAAGGACGGCAAGCGCGTCTGGGGCGACCTGTGCCGCGGCCCTCACCTGCCCACGACCCGGCTCATCCCGGCGTTCAAGCTGATGCGGTCGGCCGCCGCCTACTGGCGTGGCAGCGAGAAGAACCCGCAGCTCCAGCGCATTTACGGCACCGCTTGGCCGTCGCGGGACGAGCTGAAGGCGTACCTCAACCGCCTCGCCGAGGCCGAGCGCCGCGACCACCGCAAGCTCGGCACCGAGCTCGATCTCTTCTCGTTCCCCGATGAGATCGGCAGCGGTCTCGTGGTGTTCCACCCCAAGGGCGGCATCATCAAGCGCGAGATGGAGGACTACGTCCGCGCCCGTCACATCGAGGAGGGCTTCCAGTACGTCTCCTCGCCGCACATCACCAAGGAGGGGCTGTTCCACACCTCCGGGCACCTGCCGTACTACAAGGACACGATGTTCCCCCCGATGGAGCTCGAGGGGGCGAACTACTACCTCAAGGCCATGAACTGCCCGATGCACAACCTGATCTTCAGGTCGCGCGGGCGGTCCTACCGTGAGCTGCCGCTGCGGTTCTTCGAGTTCGGCACGGTCTACCGCTACGAGAAGTCGGGTGTGGTGCACGGCCTGACCCGGGTGCGCGGCCTGACCCAGGACGACTCCCACTCGTACGTCACGGCCGAGCAGGCGCCGGGCGAGATCAAGCACCTGCTGAACTTCGTGCGTTCGCTGCTCGACGACTTCGGCCTGGACGACTACTACCTGGAGCTGTCGACCCGCGACCCGAAGAGCGACAAGTTCATCGGCTCGGACGAGCAGTGGGCGGTCGCGACCAAGGTCCTCGAGGACGTGGCCGCCGAGTCCGGTCTCGAGCTCGTGCTCGACCCGGGCGGCGCCGCCTTCTACGGCCCGAAGATCTCGGTGCAGGCCAAGGACGCGATCGGCCGTACGTGGCAGATGTCGACGATCCAGTACGACTTCAACCAGCCGGCCCGTTTCGGGCTGGAGTTCCAGGCGGCCGACGGCACCCGCCAGGAGCCCGTGATGATCCACTCGGCGAAGTTCGGCTCGATCGAGCGCTTCTTCGGCGTGCTGGTGGAGCACTACGCGGGCGCGTTCCCGGCCTGGCTGGCGCCGGTGCAGGTGGTCGGCATCCCGATCCGCGACGACCACGCGGCGTACCTCGAGGAATTTGTCCAGAAGCTGCGCAAGCAGGGCATCCGCGCCGAGGTCGACCACTCCACCGAGCGCATGCAGAAGAAGATCCGCACCGCCCAGCAGCAGAAGATCCCCTTCATGGCGATCGCCGGCGACGACGACGTCAACGGGGGCACGGTCTCCTTCCGCTACCGGGACGGCTCGCAGCGCAACGGCGTCGCCATCGACGACGCCGTCGCGCACGTGGTCGAGATCGTCCGCTCACGGACGAACGTGAACCCGTCGTTCGCGGCCCCGGCCGAGGAAGCTCAGGTCGAAGCCGCTCAGACCTCGGCCGTCAGCTCGTAGACCTCGGTGGTCGGGTGGCCGGCGCGTTCGTGAACGCGCATGACCGCCTCCTTGCTCGGCCCGGTGCTCAGGCAGAACACTTTGCCCGACTCCGGGTCGAGCCAGGCCCGCTCGAAGTGCACGCCCTCGTCCCCCTCGATCTTGAGGTCGGCGTCGTGCGCCTCGCTCAGCTGCTCGGCGGTGACGCCGTGGAATCCGCTGTGTACATCCATGAATTTCGCCATGCCCCTAGATTCGTCGCGGGCGGGCGGTCGGACATCGGTCAGAGCACCTAAGAAGGCTTTCCCGGGGACCTAAAGTCGCGGGGTGACGCTCAGCAGCCCCGTGCTCGTCGGGCGCGACGACCTGATCGCGCTGGCCGAGCGGCGACTGGCCGCCGCGACCGGCGAGCTGCTCTTCCTGGCCGGTGAGGCCGGCATCGGCAAGACCCGGCTGCTCGGCGAGATCGTGCGGCGGGCCCGGGAGGCGGGCTACACGGTGTTGGCCGCGGGCGCCTCGCCGGGCGACACCGAGATCGCCGGTGGGCTGCTGGCCGACCTGGGGGCCGAGATGCGCCGCGACCCGGCGACGCGGGCGGCCGGCGAACGTCTCCAGCAGCGCCTGCACGAGCTGGCCGACGGCGACCAGCACCGTCAGCGCCGCCTGCTGGTGGCCGACCTGGCCGACCTGATAGCCGCGGCGCCGTCCGAAAAGCCACCCTCCGACAAGCCGCACCCCGGCGGGCCGTACCGCGACGGGCCGCACCCCGACGGGCCGTCCGGTCCTGTGCTCGTGGCCTGCGAAGACCTGCACTGGGCGGACGATCTCACCCTCGACGTGATCGGGCGGCTCGGCGCCCGCGCCAAGCAGACGCGGCTGATCGTCGTCGGCACGTACCGCAGCGACGAGCTCTACCCGCGCGTGCCGATGCGGCAGTGGCGCACCCGCCTGCTCACCCAGCGGCTGGCCGAAGAGGTGCGGCTCCCCCGCCTCGGCCCTTCGCAGACCGCCGCCATGGCCGCCGCGATCGCCGGCGCCGAGCTGCCCCGGGCCGTCACCGCGTCGGTGCACGAGCGCAGCGACGGCATCCCCCTGCACATCGAGGAG
This sequence comes from Actinoplanes sp. CA-131856, assembly GCF_050956135.1. Lineage (GTDB taxonomy): Bacteria > Actinomycetota > Actinomycetes > Mycobacteriales > Micromonosporaceae > Actinoplanes. Next base: position 8,451,854 of record NZ_CP191849.1, read on the forward strand.
TTCCTGGCCGCCGAGGGGCCCGACGACGGCGTACCGGAGACGCTGGCCGACGCCGTGCTCGCCCGGGCCGCGCAGCTGTCGCCGCCGGCCCGGGCGCTGGCCGAGGTGGCCTCCGTGCTGGGCCGGTCCTTCGATCTCGGTCTGCTCACCGCGATCACCGGCGAGGGGACCGACGCCGTGGACGAGGGGCTGCGCGAGCTCACGTCGCTGTTCTTCGTCACCCCGAACGGGGACCGGGACGGCTACGACTTCCGGCACGCGCTCATCCGGGACGCGCTGCACGCCGACATCACCCCGCACCGGCGGCGGGACCTGCACGCCCGGGCCGCCGCCGCGGCCGAGGCGGCCGGTTTCCCCGGCGCCTTTCTCAGCGACCAGTACGAGCGCGCCGGCCTCACCGATCAGGCGTTCGGGCATGCCGTCGCCGCCGCGGCCGAGGCGGCGGCCATGTCGGCCCACCGTGAGGCGGCCCGGCTCTACCGGCGGGCGCGGCGCACCTGCCCGGCCACGCTGCCGGCGGCCGAGCGGGCCGATCTGATCACCGCGCTCGCGGCGGAACTGGCCGCGGTCGACGACAACGTGGAGGCCGCGGCCGGCTACGAAGAGGCGTACCGGCTGCGCCTGTCGCTGGGCGACGGTCCCGGCGCGGCGGCCCTGATGCCCGACTGGGTGGCCGTCCGGCATCTGCTCGGCGCCGACCTGGAGTCGCGGACCGCGTCCCTGCGGGAGGCGCTGCCCCTGGTGGCGGGCCGGCCCGCCGAGCGGGGCCGGATCCACGCCGCGCTGGCCGCCGCGTACATGCTGGACCGGTGCCTCGACGAGGCGATCGCGGACGGCGAGCAGGCCCGGGCGCTCGCGCCCGATCACGGGGTGCAGTGTGACCTCGACGCGACGCTCGGCTCGGTGTTCCTGTTCGCCGGGCGCATGGGCGAGGGCGTCGAGCTGCTGCGCCGGGCGATCGACCGGTCGGCCGCGCTCGGGATGGAGGCGCCGGCGGCCCGCGCCTACCGGATGCTCGGTTCCAGCATGTCCGTCCTGGTCGACTACGAGCAGGCCACGGAGGCGCTGACCGCGGGCATCGCGTATGCGGCGCGGGCCGAGCGGGTCAACGACGAGCACTACATGACGGCCCACCTGGCGCACGTGCGCTGGGCCACCGGCTCGTACGGCGAGGCCGCCGGCCTGGCCGAGCGGGTGCTGGCGGACGGCGGCGGCATCACCACGGAGATCACGGCCCGGCACGTGCTCGGCTACGTGGCTCTGGGCCGGGGCGACCTCGACCGGGCGGAGGCGCATCTGGGCGCGGCCGAACGGCTCGCCTCCGGGATGCGTGAGCTTCAGCGGCTCTCCCCCGCCTGGTGGGGGCAGGCCGAGGTGGCGCTGGCCCGCGACGATCCGGCGACGGCCATCGCCCGCTGCGAGCAGGGTTTCGCCGCTTCGGCGCCGATGACGGACGCTGCTTATCTTTTCCCGTACGTCGTCACGGGCACCCGGGCGCATCTGGCCGCCACCGGCTCGACGGCCGCCCGCGACTGGCTGCGGCGCACGTCGGAGCCGCTGCGGGAACGCGGCATCCCGGGCACGCTGGGCGCGATCGACCACGCCGAGGGGCTGATCCTGCTGCACGAGGGGCAGACCGGGAAGGCCCGGGTGGCCCTGGAGTCGGCCGCCGCGTTCTGGTCGGCCCGCGGCCGCTTCTGGGAGGGCACGGCCGTGCTGCTCGATCAGGCCCGGTGCGCGACCCGCTCACGCCGCCCGGCGGAGGCCGCGATGTTCCGCGAGGCAGCCGTCACGGCGTACAACCAAGCGGGTCTGAAGGGTTTTGTCTCCTCGCCGCTCTCGCCGGCCTCGCCGCCGGCGGTCCTGTCGGCGCGGGAGATGGAGGTGGCCCGGCTGGTCGCCGAGGGGCGCACGAACCGGGAGATCGCGGCGGCGCTGACCATCGCGCCCAAGACGGCGGCGGCGCACGTCGAGCACATCCGCACGAAGCTCGGCGTCTCGCGGCGGGCCCAGATCGCTACGTGGCTGGCCGGTCGAGTGGCAGCTCCATGAAGAGCATGAGCCGCGAACTCACGGTGGTGGGCGGCCCGCGTCGCATCCGTGTCGTCGAACGTCACGCCGTGCTCCACGTCGAGCCGCTCACCACACCACGTCAGATATTCGTCGAGGATCTCCCTGGTGACGGCCTCCGCCTCGTCCGGCGTTCCCCCGAGCCGCTCGATGGTTGCCATCCCCGGAAGCTACGCCGGAGCGGCCCGGAGCACTGTCGGCCGTCAGACGGTGGCGGCCAGCAGCTCCAGCGTGTCGATCACCCGGTTGGAGAAGCCCCACTCGTTGTCGTACCAGGCCACGACCTTGATGTTGCGGCCCTCGACGCGGGTCAGGGCCGAGTCGAAGATGGACGACGCCGGGTTGCCGACGATGTCGGAGGAGACCAGGGCGTCCTCGGAGTATTCGAGAATGCCGGCCAGGGGGCCGTTCGCGGCCGCGCGGTAGGCGTCGAGCACCTGCTCGCGGGTCACGTCACGGGCCACAACGGTGTTGAGCTCGACGATCGAGCCGACCGGCACCGGCACGCGGATCGAGTCGCCGGAGAGCTTGCCGTCGAGGTTGGGCAGGACCTTGCCGATGGCCTTGGCGGCGCCGGTGGTGGTGGGCACGATGTTGACGGCCGCCGCGCGCGCCCGCCGGGCGTCCCGGTGCGGGCCGTCCTGCAGGTTCTGCTCCTGGGTGTACGCGTGGACGGTCGTCATGAAGCCGTGCTCGATGCCGGCCAGCTCGTCGAGGACATGGGCGAGCGGGGCCAGGGCATTTGTCGTACAGGAGGCGTTGGAAATGATCGTGTGGGCCGCCGGGTCGTAGGCGTCACTGTTGACCCCGACGGCGATCGTCACGTCGGCGCCGTCCGACGGCGCGCCGACCAGCACCTTCTTGGCGCCGGCGGCGAGGTGGGCCTTGGCCGCCTCGGCCGAGGTGAAGCGCCCGGTGGCCTCCAGCACGAGGTCGACGCCGAGTTCCTTCCAGGGCAGGTCGGCCGGTACGCGCTCGGCCAGCACCTTGATGCGCCGTCCGTCCACGACGATGGTGTCCCCGTCGACGGTCACCGGGCGGCCCAGGCGGCCCGAGGTGCTGTCGAAGGCGAGCAGCCGGGCCAGCGCCGCCGGATCGGCGAGGTCGTTCACGGCGACGATCTCGAGCTTGCTGTCCCGTTCGAGCAGGGCGCGCAGCACGTTGCGCCCGATGCGGCCGAAACCGTTGATCGCGATGCGTGTCATGCCACTAAGACTGTGCTGTTCCGCGCAAGCGTGACAGCGGCGAGAGCGCCATGGTCCGCAAGGATCACGCCAACTCCCCCTGGGCGAAGGTGTGACGGTATTCGCTCGGTGTCGTACCCAGGATCTGCCGGAAATGCAGCCGCAGGTTCGCGCCCGTGCCCAGTCCGACGTCGGCGGCGATCTGCTCGATGCCGCGTTCGGAGAGCTCGAGCAGCTCCCGTGCCATGTCGATGCGGGCGCGCATGACCCACTGCATCGGGGTATATCCGGTGTCCTCGGCGAAACGGCGGGAGAACGTCCGGGCCGACACCCGCGCGTGCCGGGCCAGGATCTCCAGGGTCAGCGGTTTGGCCAGGCGGTGCAGCGCCCACTCCCGCGTCGCGGCGAACCGCTCGCCGAGCGGCTCGGGCACGCTGCGCGGCACATATTGCGCCTGGCCGCCGCTGCGGTAGGGCGCCGCGACGAGTCGCCGGGCGGCGTGGTTGGAGGCCGCGACCCCCAGATCGCCGCGCAGCACGTGCAGGCACAGGTCGATCCCGGATGCCGCCCCCGCCGACGTCAGAACGCTTCCCTCGTCCACGAAGAGCACGTTCTCGTCGACCTTCACGGCCGGATGGCGCGCCGCCAGCTGCCGCGTGTAATGCCAGTGCGTCGTGGCCCGCTTGCCGTCGAGCAGCCCCGTGGCCGCCAGCGCGAACGCCCCCGTCGAGATCGCCGCCAGTCGTGTCCCTCTCGTGTGGGCTCCCCGCAGGGCGCTGACCACTTCCGCGGGCGGGTCCTCCTGATCGGGCCGCCGATAGCCAGGGATAAAGGCGATATCGGCCCATTCGAGGGCGTCCAGCCCGTCCGCCACGTGATACGACAGCCCATCACCACCGGTGACGGGGCCGGGATGGGCCCCACAGACCTTCACCTCGTACGGCATGCTGGCCCGCGTCGTGAACACCTGAGCCGGAATCCCGACGTCAAGGGGTTTGGCCCCTTCGAGCACAAGCACGGCAACACGGTTCAGGCGGGTGGCGACCACGCATGAAAGCTAACTACGGTCCAGCACATGGCCAAAGCCAACCCGCTGAGCTATGAGGGCGCCCTCACCCTGCTCGGCCCGGATTCCCCCGCGACCGAGGTCCTGCGGCAGGCCGCCCGCACCGGGGTGCTGCTCGGCGCGATCGTCCACCCGCCCGCGCTCGGCGCCGAGCCCGGCCGTCTCCTGCGTGATCTGCTCGCGCCCACTCTCGTGCTTCTTCGCAGCGCCCGCGGCCGCTACCGGTACGAGTTGGTCGCCGCCACCCACACGACGATCGCGGTGACGGCGCTCTTCGACGCGCTGCGCGAAACACTGGGCCCGATCTACGAGTCGCTCGAGGCCGACGGCGAGGAGAAGCTGCGCCTGGCCCGCTCGCCCGGCGAGATCATGACGCAGGCGGGCTGGATCGACCGGCTCGCCGACGTGGTCCTCCCGCTGCCGTCACCGGTGCTGGGCTTCGAGGAGAATCTGCACGACGTCCTGGCGCCGCGCGTGGCGGAACTGGCCAACGCGGCGCTCGCCTTCTTCGAGGGCCTGCGCCCGTGGAGCTCGGTGGCGCCGGGGGCCGTCGCCCGCGCGACCAGCCGGTGGCGGGAGCTCTACCACGACTATTACCTGAGCATCGGCGCCGATGTGCCGGAGCTCTTCGTCTGGGCCTCGCACGGTCGCCGTGCCGCGACCCGCGACGAGCTGCACCGGGTCAACGCCCGCCTCCTGGAGGTCCTGGAGCGGGCCTCGGAGTCGATGGGCCAGCTCCACGACATCCTGGCCGCCGGCGTGCGCACGCCCAGGCCGGAGCGCGGAACCATCCGGGCGAACCTCGCGCGGGCCGCCACGGCCGTGCTCGACCAGCCGTTGCTGCGGTCGTCGAAGCCGCCGGGCGGCCTGTCGCTGCCGACCGTGGCCGAAGGCTTCGTCACGCCCCGCTTCCGCGTCGCGGTCGCCTCCGCCACGTCGGCGGGCGAGATGTCCCAGGAACGCTGGTGGGCCGAGCGCCCGGTCGACGACGAGCTCGACGTCTTCCTCGCCGGCTACCTGGCCCATCCGGACGCCGCCCGGCGCCCGCTGCTGGTGCTGGGTCACCCCGGCGCCGGCAAGTCGCTGCTCACCGAGATCCTCGCCGCACGCCTGCCGAGCGAGCGCTACGCGGTCGTTCCGGTGCAGCTGCGCCGGGTCACGGCCGGCGACCCCCTGCTCGACCAGGTGGAGTCCGCGCTGCGTGACATCCTGCACGAGCGGGTCTCGTGGGGTGACCTGGCCGAGGAGTGCGCCGAGGTGACGCGTGTCGTCCTGCTCGACGGCTTCGACGAACTCGTCCAGGCCACCGGCACGACACAGTCGAGCTACCTGACCGAGGTCACCCGGTTCCAGGCCGAGGAGCTGGCGCTCGGCCGCTCGGTGGCGGTGATCGTCACGTCACGGACGATCGTGGTCGACCGGGCCCGGGTTCCCGAGGGCGCACTGGTGATCAAGCTGGAGGAGTTCTCGGACGCGCAGATCGGGCAGTGGACGGAGGCGTGGAACAAGGCGAACACCCGTACCCCCGGCTTCGCCGCCCTGACGGTGGCCGACATGTCGCGGCACGGCCAGATCGCCCGGCAGCCGCTGCTGCTCACGCTGCTCGGCATCTATCACGCCGACCCGAACGCGGCCCGCCTCTCCGACGGCAAGCTCTCCACGGCGACGCTCTACCGCATGCTGCTGGACAACTTCATCCACCGGCAGGTCGCCGACAAACCGGAGCGGCCGCCGTCCGACGATCAGCTGCCGCGCCTGCTGGGCGAGCTCCGGTGGCGGCTGAGCATCGCGGCCTTCGGCATGTTCAACCGCGGGCGGCAGCACGTCAGCGACCGCGACCTCGAACGCGATCTGGAGGTCTTCCTCGGGCGTGACGACGGCGTGGCCCGCGGCTTCGATTCGCCGTCCGGGCGGGCCCATCAGACCGTGGCCGGATTCTTCTTCGTCCACGTGTCGCGTGTGGACGAGCACACAGCCGACCCCAGACGGACGTACGAGTTCCTGCACGCGACCTTCGGCGAGTTCCTCATCGCCGAGCGCGCTCTGCTGCTGCTCGACAGCTACGCCCGCGACCACGCCCGGCGCCGCTCGGACCCGTCGCTGCACGAGGCGCCGGACGACAGCCTCCTGCGGGCGATGCTGTCCTACCAGCCATTGACCCTGCGCCGCCCGATCATCGACTTCGCCGCCGGCTTGGCGGCACGTTTTCCCGAGGCCCGCCGTACGGAGATGCTCGCCGCCGCCGTCGCCTTGCTGGCGCAGGCCCGCTCCCGCGCCTTCGGCCGCTACCAGGCGTACGCGCCGGTGCCGCCGGACGTCGTGGCGGCGTGCGCCTCGTACACGGCCAACCTGGTCGTGCTCGCCCTGCTGCTCAGCGGTGGTGAGATCGAGGTCGCCGCGCTCAGCCCGAACGGCGGCGCGGCCGGCGACTGGTGGACCCGCGCCAACTCGCTGTGGGGCGCGGGGCTGGACGAGCAGGCCTTCGACAGCATGGGGTCCTCGGTATCGGTCGTGCCCGCGCCGGGAAGCCCGCAGGAGGTGGACCGCCTGCGCCTGCTCGCGCGGTTCTGAGTCACGACCAGAGCCACGGCCGCGGCAAGCCACCGGCCCCGTAGCCGGCCGCCACCCGATGCAACAGCTGTCCGGTCCGGTCGGGGTCGAGAGACGCCGCGCGCAGAGACGCGAAGTGATCAGTCATCTCGTCGCCGAGGGTGCCGCCCTCCCAGACCCAGTCGCCGTTGTGGAGATCGGCGTAGACGAGGTGGCCGATCATCTCGTCGGACACCACCACGTAGGAGTGCTTGCGGACGATCTGGCTCTCGAAGGGCAGGATCCGCAACTCGACCTGCGGGCGGCGTGCGACCTCGGCCAGCCGTCGCACCTGCTCGGCCATGACGGCCGGGCCGCCGACGCGCCGGAACAAGACCGCCTCGTCGATCACCGCCTCGAACCTGGGCCCATCGGCACGATTCCAGAACCGCCGCTGCCGCTCCGGCAGCAGGTCCAGATCTCCGTACGCCGCGGCGTAGGACGCCGTCCGGAGCAAAGACGGCACCAGACCGGCCGCGTACTCGGAGAACTGACCGGCCTCCGCTTCCAAGCCGAGCAGCGTGGCCGACGCACCCGACAGCAATCTCCGATCCTCGTGCCACCAGCCCCGCTGACGCGCCGCGCCGGCCAGCCGCTCGAGCTCACGGCGAATCGCCTCGCCGAGGCCCAGCACGGATGACAAAGCATCAAGGTCGGTGCGGCTGACACTGACATCACCGTTCTCGATGCGCGCCACCTTGGACCCCGACCAGCCGAGCCGGCGGGCGAGATCAGCCTGGGTCAGCACGGCCACCTCGCGCGCCCGCCGCAAGTCGGCCCGGAGCAGGCGGGCGGCCCGGATCGGGCCGAGCTTCGGCGTCTCCACGAGCGAAGCTTAGGTGCTCAAGGGCCCCTTCCGGTTCGACCGCGCGACGGATCCCAGCCACTGCAGGCTGGGCTTCGGGCGGCGCTCGAAGGTTTCGCGGTCGACCTCGACCAGGCCGAACTTGGGGCCATAGCCCTCGAACCACTCGAAGTTGTCCAGCAGACTCCAATGCAGATAGGCACGGACGTCGACACCGTCGGCCATCGCGGCGGCCAGGCCCGCGAGGGCGTCCCGGGTGTAGTCGATCCGGCGGCCGTCATCCTCGGTGGCCAGGCCGTTCTCGGTGACGAGGATCGGGGTGCCGTTGCTCAGCTCCGAGGCCCGGCGAACCATCTCGCCCAGGGCGGCCGGGTAGTACTCCCAGCCGTTCATCGTGGACTCGGCGTCGGGTGGGGTGGGCAGGGCGCCGCCCTTGCCGAGCCAGATGCGGGAGTACGCCTGGACCCCCACGAAGTCGTCGCCCTTCGCCGCCTCGAACCAGGCGTCCTGGGCGTCATGGCGGAGTCGGCGCGCCTCGTCGTCGGTCTCCGGGGTCTCCTGCAAGTTGAACGAGGCGATGGTGAAGCCCGAACGGACGCCGCGGACCGAACGCAGGACCTCACGCGCGCGGCGGTGGGCGGCCAGCAGGGCCTCGGCCAGCTCGGGGTCGGGAGCCGGCGGAAAAGCCATCGAGCCGTCGTGGCGCATGTTGACGATGACCGAGGTCAGGTTGGGCTCGTTCAGAGTGCAGACCCACGGTACGCCCTCGCGGATGACCGGCAGCGAGTTATCCACAAAGCGTTCGAAGCGGTCGAGGTTGTCCACAGATCGCCAACTGCCGCTTTCGTCGAACCATCGCGGCACGGTGAAATGGTTCAACGTCACGACCGGGGTGACGCCCCGCGAGAGGCACTCGTCGACCATGCGCCGGTAATGGTCGAGGGCGGCTCGCGAGAACTGTCCGGGGGCCGGCTCGATGCGGCTCCATTCCAGGCTGAAGCGATAGGCGTTGAGGCCCGCATGCGAAAGGAGAGCGATGTCCTCGCCGTAACGGCGGTAGCTGTCGCAGGCGTCGCCGCTGGGCTGGAGACCGAGCGCGTGTTCGCGCGCCCACCAGTCGTTGTTGACGTTGCCGCCTTCGACCTGGTGCGACGCTGTGGAGGCGCCCCAGAGAAAGGCAGGTTCGTCTTCGCCACCAGATAATTTCATCCTTCATCCCATCGGCGTGGCCGGGAATTCGCGGTGACCGTTGAAGTCGGCATGAGAGAGCCCAGCCCTGAACCGACCGCTGGAATGACAGCTCCTGCGCGCCGTTCTGCCCGCGGAAACTGGGCGCGGCTGATCGCTGTGCGCCGGATGCCGGAGGCCGAGCGGGCGCCGGGTTCGTTCATGAGCGACCGTCCAGCCAGGCGAGCGTGTCCTCGATCCAGTCGGCGGTGAAAGCGCCCACGTGCGGCAGGTGGTCGAGCCCGATGTGCTCGGTCGCGCCCTCCTCGGGGGTGAAGACCCGGAGCTCGCGGCGAGGACTGTTCACGGCCTGCTCGTAGGACTGGTAGGCGTCGGCCACCGGGATCTGGCGGTCGTTCTCGCCGTGGGTGATCAGGAACGGGCAGGTGATCTGCTCGACCACGCCGTCGAGGGTCACGGCCTCGGCCTGCTCGATGAACGTGTCGATGTCGGGGGCGCCCCACACCCAGAGCACGTGCTCCCAGTAGTGCGGCACCGGGTTCTCGCCCTCGCGTTCGCGGCGGCGCTTCTGGATCTGGCCCCAGTTGTGGTTGGCGCCCCAGGCCACGGCCAGCGCCAGCCTCTTCTCGAAGGCGGCCGCCCGCGGCACGTAGTAGCCGCCGAGCGACCACCCGACGAGGCCGATCCGGTCGCTGCGGACGTCGGGCCGCCCGGAGAGATAGGTGACGCAGGCCGCGGCCCAGTCCTCGGTCGTCACGCGGGAGGTCAGGCCCTCCAGGCGGAGCGCCTCGCCGCTTCCGGGGCAGTCGACCATCAGGGTGGAGATGCCCCGGGCGGCCATCTCGGCCGGCCAGCCCGAGGTGTACATGTGTTCCTTGGTGGAGTCCAGCCCGTTCCACATGATCATGGTGGGGGTGGGTTCGCCGTCGCGGGAGGCGTTCGTGAAGTACGCCGGCAGGTGTGTGCCCTCGAACGGGACGCGCACGCGGGTGGTGGCCGGGTCGATCAGGTCGAAGCTCTTCTGCATCAGGTACAGGCAGTGCTGGTAGACGGCCTTGCGACCGGGGGCGGAAGCACTCTGCATCCGTTCGGCCTGGCAGAGGTACGCCGCGGCGCGCAGATATTTCTGGCCGGCCGTGCGGAGGTGGCCGTTCTTCTCGGCGTCGGCCGCCTGGCCTTCGAGCTGGTCGGCCACGCGCTGCCAGGAGGCCATGAACTCGCGGGTTCCCACGTCGGAGCCCTGGGCGGCCAGGTCGCGGATGGGGCGGCAGGCCCGGTCGACCTCGTCGATCATGCCGCCGCTGTTGAGGGTCGCGGCCACGCCGAGGTTCCAGATGTAGTTGCCCGGGAAGTACTCGAACATGCGACGGCCTACTTTCTGAACGGGGTGAGAGGCGGAGCGGGGTGGCCTTCGGCCACGGTGGTGGTCAAGGTGCCGAGGCCGTCGACGGTGATGGCGACGACGTCGCCCGGCTCCAGCGGCGGTGGGTCCTGGCGGCCGGCGCGGCCCCACAGCTCGGCCAGGCAGCCGCCACCTCCGGTCGTGCCCGAGGCGAGCATGTCGCCGGCGGCGACCACCGAGTCGCGGGAGGCGTAGGCGATCATCGTGGGGAACGTCCAGCCCATCGAGGTGAGGCGGTCGTGGCCGACGGCGGCGCCGTTGACCGAGACGGTGCAGGCCAGGTCGAGGAAGCCGTCGGCGTCGTGGCGGGTGGTGAACTCGTCGGCGGTGACCAGCCACGGGCCGAGCGAGGTGCCGAAGTCCTTGCCCTTGGCGGGGCCGAGGCCGACCCGCATCTCGCGGCTCTGGAGGTCGCGGGCCGACCAGTCGTTGAAGATCGTGTAGCCGAAGATCGTGGCGGCGGCGTCGGTCTCGGACAGGGACGTGCCGCCGGAGCCGAGCACGCAGGCCACCTCCAGTTCGAAGTCGAGGGCCGCGCAGCCCCAGGGGCGCCGCACCGGGTCGGACGGGCCGGTCACGGTGTGCGGGTTGGTGAAGTAGAAGGTCGGCGCGTCGTACCAGGCGCCGGGAACGCCGGAGGTGCCGTCGACGCTGCGGCGCACACCCTCCACATGCGACTCGAAGGTGACGAAGTCACGGACGCAGGTGGGCCGCACCGGTGCGAGAAAGGTGACCTCCGAGGAGATCGGCGCGGAGCGCAGCGCTTCGGCACCGATCTCGAGCGCCCGCGACAAGCCGAGCACCACAAGTTGATCAACGGAAAGAGGGGCGGCGGAAGGGGAGTCGGAGGAAGGCGAGGCGGAGGAAGGGGACGCGGAGGAAGAGGAAGCGGAGGAAGAGGAAGCGGCAGAAAGGGAAGCGGGGAAAGGGGAAGCGGCAGAAAGCGAAGCGGGGAAAGGGGAAGCGGCAGAGAGCGAAGCGGGGGAAGGAGAAGCGGAGGAAGGAGAAGCGGAGGAAGGGGAAGCGGAGGAAGGGGAAGCGGAGGAAGAGGAAGCGGGGACAGAGACGATGGGATGGGGGAAGGAGGCGGCGGCAAGTGCGGGCAGGGGATGCAGGGAGCCCGACGGGGATACGACAACGCCGAGGGTTCGGGTGCCCGCGCGGACGGTGGCGAACTTCATCACGGGCTCCCGATGGCGTCGGCGATGCGCTTGTGGGAGACGTGGGCGGTCATGCCGCCGTCGACGACCAGTTCGGCGCCGGTCATGTAGGACGAGGCGTCCGACATCAGGAAGACCATCAGCGGGGCGATGTCGCCGACCGTCCCCGTGCGGGCCAGGGGGATCTCGGCGATCGCGGCCGCGCGGAAGGCCGGCGAGGCCGACTCCATGAGCGGGGTCTCGATCAGGCCGGGCAGGACCGCGTTGACGCGGATGCCGCGGGCGCCTAGCTCCAGTGATGCCGTCCGGGTCAGGCCGCGCAAGGCCCATTTGCTTGAGGTGTACGCCGCGGCGACGTGCCCGCTGAGGGCAGCCACCGAGCAGACGTTGACGATCGACGCGCCGGCCGGCATGCGCGGGACCAGGGCCTGGATGCCCAGCAGGGGGCCGGTCACGTTGATGGCGAACGTCCGCTCCCACGCGTCGAGCGGCACGTTCGGCAGGCGGTCGCGGCCGGCCACGCCGGCGTTGTTGATCAGGCCGTGGACCACCGGCAGGGAGGAGGCGAGGTCACGCCAGCCGGTCACGTCCCGTACATCGAAAGCGATGCAGTCAGCCGCCGGCAGGACGTCCACCGCGACCACCGACGCACCCGCCTCGGTGAGGGCCGACGCCGTGGCCGCGCCCTGGCCGCGGGCGGCGCCGGTGACCACGATGGTCTTCCCGTCCAACGCTCCCATCAGACCGGGGGCGCGACGAAGACGCCGCGGTCCTTGTCGTTGAAGGACTCCTTGGCGATCAGCTCGCTCATCGGGTCGGCCGTGCCCCACTGGTCCTGGGTCATCGGGTCGGCGATGTCGTAGACGCTCGGATGCCACTGGTCGGTCTCGAGGCGTTCGAGCTCGGTCGTGTACTCCATGGTGTTGCCGCTGGGGTCGATGAAGTACGAGAACGTGTTGTTGCCGGCCTTGTGACGGCCGGGGCCCCACACCTTCTTGATGCCGGCCCGCATGACCCGGCCCGTGCCCCGCATGTATTCGTCGAGGCCGCGCATCTCGAACGACACGTGGTGCACCGACGTGTGCGGGCCCTGGGCCAGGGCGAGGCTGTGGTGCCAGTCGTTGCACCGCATGAAGTGCATCATCTCGCCCATGTGCTGGCTCCACAGGCTGTCGGTGAGCTTGAAGCCGAGGTACGTCTCGTAGAACTCCCGCGTCCGGTTGATGTCGTTGGAGTTCATCACCGCGTGCGAGATGCGTACGGGAATGGCTTCTCCTTCTTCGATCGCCCGATGGTGGCGGGTTGCCACGCCGCTGGAGATCTCGATGGTACGGCCGTCGACGTCGAAGAAGCGGAAGCCGTAGCCGCCGCCCGCCGTCTGGAGCTGGCCGGGCTGGCTGACGAGCTGGATACCCTGCGACGCGAGCCGCTGGGCGAGGGCGTCGACGTCGGCGTCGGACGCGGCGCCGAACGCGATGAGGTCGAGCCGTTTCTCGGTGGCCTTGCGGAGGCGGACGACGTACTGCTCGGGTGAGCCCTCGGTGGCCAGGTAGGACAGGCCGCTGTCGGTGCCGACCTCGGTGAGCCCCCAGGTGTCCTTGTAGAAGGTGCGCTGGGTGTCGTAGTCGGGCACGGCCAGGTCGACGTGCCGCAGGTGGGTGATGCCGAACTCGTTCTGCTGGGACATCAAGACTCCTTAACCGAGTGTGGAACCGCCGCCGTCGACGACGAGGTTGGCGCCGCTGATCCACGACGACTCGTCCGAGGCGAGGAAGACCGCGGCGTTGACCACGTCGTCGACGTGGCCGTGGCGGCCGAGGGGGATGCGGTCGAGCACGATCTCCTTCAACCGCGCGGGCGGGTCGGCCAGCAGCGGCGCGGTGTTGGGAGTGAGGACGAGGCCGGGGCTGATGGCGTTGGCGCGGATGCCGTACGGGCCACCCTCGACGACCAGTTGCAGGGTGAGCGCGAGCACGCCGCCCTTGGCCGCGCTGTGCGCGTTCTGCGCCATGAACTCGACGCCGCGCATGGCCGCGATCGAGCCGACGTTGATGATCGAGCCGCCGCCGTACTGCTTCAGGAACGGCCAGGCCGCGCGCACGGTGTAGTAGACGAGGCTGAGCTCGTTGCGCATGGTGAAGTCCCAGTCGTCGACGCCGAGCTCGTCGAGCGTGCCGAACCGCTGCGCGGAGGCGTTGTTGTAGAGCACGTCGATGCCGCCGAAGTGCTCGACCGCGCTGCGCACCCAGGCCGCCGCCTGCGCGGGGTCGGAAAGGTCGACCCCGCCGGTCACGAACATGTCCGGGGTACGCCACCTGGCGCCGACGCCGGGGTCGAGGTCGCAGCCGGCCACCCGGGCGCCCTCGGCGGCGAACCGCTGCGCGGCGGCGGCCCCGATGCCGCCGCCCACGCCGGTGATCAGCGCGATCTTCCCGTTGAGCCTGGTCACTTGGCCGCCCTCCGGTCGAGCAGCTCGATCAGGTTCCCTTCCGGATCGGCCACGAACGCCATCCGGATGCCGGGCTCGGGTGACTGCCGCGGCGCCATGCGGTCGGTGGCGCCGGCCTTCAACAGTTCGGTGTAGGCGTGGCCGACGTCCGCGACATCCAGGGCGATATGTCCGAAGCCCCGGGTCAGCGCCGCTTCGACCGGGCTGCCCGCCCGCATCCCGGCGACGTTTCCGGCCCGGTGCAGCAGCTCGATCCGGTAGCCGGCGCCGCGCAGCATCACCCCTCGGAAGTCCACGTCGGGGAGCGTGAACTCGAACTCCGTCCGCAACCCGAGGGCCGCGCGGTACCAATCGGTCATGACGCCGAGGTCACCGACGGTCAGGCCGACGTGGTCCAGGCCGGCGCTACGGTGAGCGGGACCGCCGCCCGGCCCGAGGTAGACCGTGCGGACGTTGGTGAACTCCCGCGTCCCCTCGGCCGAGAGCTCACGCCCGTATCCACTGCGGCCCACGCCGCCGAACGGCAGCCGCGGGTCGGAGGCGACGATGGCGTTGACGAACAGCGCACCCGACCGGATCCGCCGCCCGGCCGCGAGGCCGCGCTCGGACCGGCTCCACACCGCCGCCCCGAGCCCGAAGGCGGTGTCGTTGGCCAGGGCGACCGCGTGCTCGTCGTCGCGGGCCCGGACGATGACCGCCACCGGCCCGAACGTCTCCTCCGCGAACGCCGCCATCCCCGGCTCGACGTGGTCGAGCACGGTCGGCGGATAGAAGAAGCCCGGCCCGTCGGCCGGTTTCCCGCCGGTCAGCAGCGTCGCGCCCTGGCCGATCGTGCGGGTCACCTGATCGTGCAGGGCGTCGCGCAGGTCGGCCCGGGCCATCGGCCCGAGCGGCGGCAGCGCCGCCACCTCGTCGAGCAGCAGCCGGGCGAACTCGCCGGCCACCGCCGAGGCCACGATGAACCGCTTGGCCGCGATGCAGCTCTGCCCCGCGTTGCCGAACCGGGAGCGGGCCGCCGCGGTCGCCGCCGCCGGCAGGTCGGCGTCGTCGAGCACCACGAACGGGTCGGAGCCGCCCAGCTCCAGCAACGACTTCTTCAGCGCGGCCCCGGCCGCCGCCGCCACCGCGCTGCCGGCCTGTTCGCTGCCGGTCAGCGTGACCGCGGCGATCCGCTCGTCGGCCACGATCCGCGCGGTCAGCGCCGGCACGTCCGCCTCGTCGATGACCAGCGACTGGAACAGCCCGTCGGGCGCCCCCGCGTCGGCGAACAACGCCTCGAGGGCCAGCGCGCAGCCGGTCACGTTGGGCGCGTGCTTGAGGACCGCCGCGTTCCCGGCGGCCAGGGCTGCGCAGGCGAAGCGCAGCACCTGCCAGAACGGGTAGTTCCAGGGCATCACCGCGAAGACCACGCCGAGCGGCTCGTAGCTGAGCCAGCTCCGGGCCGCGCCGCTGACCACCTCGTGGTCGGCCAGCCAGTCCGGCGCCTGGGAGGCCACGACCTCGCAGTTGAGGGCGCACTTGTCGACCTCGGCCAGCGCCTCGGCGAGCGGCTTGCCCATCTCGGCCGTGATCATCTCGGCGTACCGGGTGCGGCGCTCGGTCAGCAGCTTGCCCACCGAGCGCAGCAGGAACAGCCGCTGGACCAGGGAGGTGGACGCCCACACGGCCGCCGCCGCCGACGCCTCGGACAGGGCGGCGTCGATCCGGTACCAGTCGTCGGCCGGATAGGACGCGAGCGGCTGCCCGGTCGCCGGGTCGACGGTCACCACGGCCACCGCGTCACACCCCCTCGGTGACGCGCCGGCGGGCCGGGACGATCGACGGCACCTGCTCGGTGGCCGCCACGACCCGGTTGCGGATCGTCCCGACCCGCTCGACCGACATCTCCACGACGTCGCCCACCCGCAACGGCGGCGGGGTCAGCAGCCCGCTGCGGCCCCACGACTCGGCCAGCGCGCCGCCGCCGCAGGTGCCCGAGGCCAGCACCTCGCCCGCTTTCACCCAGGAGGCCCGGGACGCGTACGACACGAGATGCTCGAACGACCAGCCCATGTGCGCGGACCGGTCGCGGCCCACCCGTACGTCGTTGACCTTGACCGTCATCTCGAGGTCGAGGAAGCCGTCGGCGTCGCGGCAGTCGTCCAGCTCGTCGGCGGTGACCACCCACGGGCCGATCGTGGTCGCGAAGTCCTTGCCCTTGGACGGGCCCAGGCCGAGCTTCATCTCGCGGCCCTGCACGTCGCGGGCCGACCAGTCGTTCATGACCAGGTAGCCGCCGATCGCCGCGCGGGCCTGCTCCGGCGTCACGTTGCGGACGTCGTGGCAGATCACCGCGGCCAGCTCCAGCTCGAAGTCGAGCCGGTCGGTGTCGGGCGGCATGGCCACGTCGTCGTACGGGCCGGTGACCGCGTGCGGCGCCATGAACAGGAACGACGGTGCGGCGTACCACTCGTCGGGCACCTTCGGCGCACCCTGCATGCCCTTGCCGACGCCCTCGACGTGCGACTCGAAGGTCAGGAAGTCCCGCATCGCCACCGGGTAGACCGGCGGCAGCAGCACGACGTCGTCCGGGCCGAGCCCGTCGGAGCGGGCGGCCGCGTCGGCCGCCGCCTCCCGCTCGGCCGGGTCGGCCGCGAGCAGCGCGATCAGGTCGGTGCCGTCCGGGAAGGCGTGCAGCCACCAGGCCGAGCGGTCGCCCACGACCAGCCCGGTGCGGCGGGTGCCGGCCGGGTCGTCCGGCCGGCGGAAGGCGGCGAGCTGCATCGCGGTCAGCCGATCGTGGTGTAGAAGGCGCGCTCACGCTGGGCGAGCACCGGGATCGCCTGGCCGTGGCCGTACTCGGCGAAGTGTTCGGAGGCGCCGTGGGCCGCGTAGGCGTCCTCGTCGGTGTAGACCTCGAAGAGCCGGAACACCGTGGGCTCGGCCGGGTCCTGGTACGCCTGGTAGTAGAGGTTGCCGGGCTCCTGGCGTGACGGCGGGGTCAGCTTCTCGATCGCGTCGAGGACGACGCCCTCCTTGCCGGGCTCGGCGGTCCAGGTGGCGCTGACGACGTAGGCCATGGCGAGGCTCCTCGTGGTTCGGATGGTTTCCTCACGCTAGGTGCGGACCCCGGTCACCGAGAAAGCGCGCACGGCAATGCCAGGCATGTTTCGGGCTGATGGCAGCCATGTGTATCGCGAGGTTCCAGTGCCCGTCCGCCGCGTGCTCTTCTGTGGCGAACGACACACGCCCTCCCGAGGAGATGCCGTGACACCAGCTCAGAGATCGGCCGCGGCCATCGTCGCGGCCGGGTGCCTCACTTTCGTGTCCGCCTGTTCCGGCGACACCCAGCCCGCCACCGGAGCTTCGTCCTCCGAGACCAAGACCGTCGTCTTCTCCCCCTTGGCCCTCAAGATCCCGGCCATGAAGGGCCTCTCCGAGGGCGTCACGGGATATGGGAAGAGCAAGGGGTACGAGGTCATCGTCCAGGACCCGAACCAGGACCCGCAGAAGCAGCTCCAGCAGCTGCAGAGCGTCATCGAGACCGGCCGGGCCGGCGGCGCCTGGGTGATCGCGAACCAGCCCGCCTCCCTGTCGGCGCTGGTCAAGACCGCGCAGAGCAAGAAGGTCCCGATGATCCTCAACGGGGTGCCGTCCGACTACGGTCTGGCCGCCCCCGAGGCCGGGCTGTCCTTCTCGACGATCGACTACAAGGCGCAGGGCACGGCCATCGGCCAGGAGCTGGGCAACTGCATCAACGAGAAGCTCGGCGGCAAGGCCGAGGTGTTCGACGTCAACAACGCGGCCGGCGTCGCCGGCAAGGAGGAGCTGGAGAACGCCGCGAAAGAGGCGCTGAAGGCGACCGCGCCCGGCGCCACCATCGTGCAGACCGTGACCACCACCGACCGGGCGGCCACGCAGACCGGGGTGAGCGGCGCGTTGCAGGGCCACCCGAACGTCAAGGCGGTGCTCGGCGCGAACGACGAGTCGGCGCTCGGCTCGCTCGGCGCGTTCGACGCGGCCGGCAAGGAGCTGACCTGTGTCACCGAGGCCGGCGGCAACGACGAGGTGCTCGGCCTGGTCAAGGAGGGCAAGATCTACGCCTCGGTGGTGCTCCAGTTCGACGCGGACATGGCCCAGTCGTTCGACACGCTCACGAAGATGATGGGCGACCCGGCGGCGGTCGGCGTGCAGCTCACCGTGCCGCAAAAGGTCGAGAAGGCCGGGAGCTGACGTGGCCGTGTCCGCGCAGCCGATGGTCACCGAGACCGCGGTGCCCGCCGGGCGTGACATGCCCCGGGCCGTGTCCGTGCTGGTCTTCGCCCGCGACCGTGGCATCTTCGTGCTCTGGGCCGTGATCATTCTGGTCTTCTCGTTCTGGTGCGCGCCGTACTTCGCGACGCTGGACAACGCCATGCTGGTCGCGAACGCGGCCGCCCTGACCGCCATCTTCGCGGCCGGCGTCGGCTTCGGCGTGATGACCGGCGTGCTCGACCTGTCGCTGCCCGGCACGGCCGCGTTCGCCGCCTGCGTCACCGGCTGGCTGATGACGCACGGGCAGCCGGTGTGGCTGTCGCTGGCCGCCGGCCTGGTCTGCGGTGTGCTGGTCGGCCTGGTCAACGGGCTGATCGCGCTGCGCGGCTTCAACCCGATCATCGTCACCATCGGCAGCCTGTCCGCGCTGTCCGGCCTGGCCGCGGTGATCGCCGGCGGCTACACCTTCCCCGGTCTGCGCGAGCTCCAGTTCATGGGCACCGCGCGCTACTTCGGGGTGCCGGCCCCGGTCTACATCGTGGCGGCGCTGTTCCTGATCGGCACGCTCTTCCTGACCCGGACCCGGGACGGCATCCGGCTCATGGCGGTCGGCGGCAACAGCGAGGCGGTCCGCCGCTCCGGCATCCACGCCGACCGCTACCGGGTGCTCGGCTTCGTCCTGTCCGGACTGTGCGCGGCGCTCGGCGGGCTGGTCACCACCGCCGTGACCACCGAGGCCACGCCGGAGGCCAGCCCCGGCGTCATCTTCAGCGCCCTGACCGCCGTCGCCCTGGCCGGCGTCGCCCTCACCGGCGGCCGCGGCTCGCTGCCGCGGGTGCTGGTGGGCGCGCTGATCCTGGCCACCATCGCCAACGGCCTGACCATCCGTGGCATCCAGCCCTACTGGGCCACCGTGGTGACCGGCCTGCTGCTGTTGACCTCGCTCGGCCTGGAACGGGTGATCCAGCGCGGGGTCTCGAACCGATTGATGTCCGTCGCCAACCTGTCCGTGCACAACCGGAGCGTGTGACATGCCTTCCGCCTTGCGGCTCAGCGGCATCGAGATGCACTACGGCTACGTCCGCGCGCTGTCCGGCATCGACTTCCACGTCGAGCCGGGCGAGGTGGTCGGCCTCCTCGGCGACAACGGCGCCGGCAAGTCGACACTGCTGAAAATCATGTCCGGCGCCCACCGGCCCACCGCGGGCACGGTCGAGGTCCACGGTCGGCGGGTCGAGTTCCACCAGCCGAGCGACGCCGCCGCGGCCGGCGTCCAGATGGTCTATCAGGACCTGGCCCTGGTCGACGCCCAGGACATCTCCACCAACCTCAACATCGGGCGCGAGATCCTGCGCCGCGGCCCGCTCGGCTGGCTCGGCTTCGTCGACCACAAGGCGATGCGCCGCCGGTCCGAGGCCGAGCTCGACCGCTTGGGGGTACGCACGGCGCCGATGACCCGGCCGGTCGAAATGCTCTCGGGCGGCCAGCGGCAGGTGGTGGCCCTGGCCCGCAGCGCGATCCGGGTCAGCGGCGGCGACAGCGGCGTCCTGCTGCTCGACGAGCCGACCGCGGCCCTCGGCTACGAACAGACCAAGCAGGTCGAGGCCCTGATCCGGCGGATGGCCGGCCAGGGCGTGGCCATCGTGCTGGTCACCCACAATCTCCCGCTCTGCCACGAGGTGGCCGACCGGGTGACGATCCTCAACCGCGGGGCGAAGGTCGCCGACGTCCGGCTCGACGAGACCGAGACCGACCACATCGTCGGCTGGATCACCGGCGCCCGCGCACCGCAACCGGAGCTGAAGGAGACCTCATGAGCAGTCGCGTCCTCGTCGTCGGCGGCGGCATCACCGGCAGCGTTCTCGCCCTCGCGCTGGCCCAGCGGGGTGTGGGCGTCGTCCTGGCCGAGCTGCGCGGGAAGTGGGGCGGCGCCGGGCACGGCATCACCCTGCAGGGCAACGCGCTCAAGGCGTTCGCCCAGGTGGGCGTCTTCGACGAGATCGCGGAGCGCGGGCACTGCTTCGGCACCCTGCGGATGCGTACGGCCGACGGGAATTTGATCATGGAGATCCCGACACCGCCGATGGGCGGGCCGGACGTGCCGCCGACCATGGGCGCGCTGCGGTCGGACGTCGCCGAGGTCCTGGCGAACGCCGTCGTCAAGGCGGGCGTCGACGTGCGGCTGGGCACCACGGTCACCGCGATCGAGGACCACGGCGACGGGGTCACGGCGACGCTGTCGGACGGCTCGGCCGAACGCGTCGACCTGCTCGTCGGCGCGGACGGCATCCACTCGAAGGTGCGGTCGCTGATCGGTATCGACGCCCAGCCGCGGCGCACGGGCATGGGAATCTGGCGCGTGGTCGGGGCACGGCCGGCCGAGATGGAGTGCTCCGAGCTCTACTACGGCGGCCCGAAATACAAGGCCGGATATACGCCGATCTCCAAGGACCTCTGCTACGCGTTCCTCCTCGAGGGTGAGCTGGATCAGTCCTATGTGGGCGAGAAGGTCAACGGCAAGACCTTCAAAGACCATGGTCAGGGGTACGGCGGAACGTGGGGCCGGGTGCGCGACGGGCTCCCGGACGACGCGCTGGTCAACTACCAGTACATCGAGTCGATCCTGGTCTCCGAGCCCTGGTACCGGGGGCGGAGCATCATCATCGGCGACGCCGCGCACGCCTGCCCGCCGCTGATCGCGCAGGGCGCGGCCATGTGCGCCGAGGACGCGGTCGTGCTGGCCGAGATGCTGACCAGCGGCGACGGTGTGGACGTCGACGCGGCCCTGCGCGGGTTCTGGGAGCGGCGGTTCCCGCGCGTGAAGATGGTGCTGGACAACAGCTTGCAGCTAGCCGAGTGGGAGATGCACCCGGAGACGCCGGGCGCCGACCCGGGCCGGGTGATGGGGCAGACGCTGCACGCGCTCTGCGCTCCGGCGTGATCCTTTACGACGGCGACCCGGGCTATGAGCGGGCCCGGGTCGACCGGATCTTCAACCGGCGGCTGCCGGTGCGGCGGCCGGCGGCGATCGTGAAGGCGTCGACCGAGCAGGACGTGGTCGACGGGGTGCGGCTGGCGCGGGAGCGCGGGTGGCAGGTGGTGGTCCGGTCGGGCGGGCACAGCTGGGCGCAGTGGTCGCTGCGCGACGAGGCGGTGGTGATCGATCTCGGCGGGATGCGCGAGATGACGTACGACAATGGGGTTGTCCGGGTTTCGCCGTCGATCAAAGGCGGCAGTGAGCTGGCGCCGTATCTGGCCGCGCGGGGGCGGTTCTTTCCGGGCGGGCATTGCCCGACGGTGGGGCTGGGCGGCTTCCTGCTGCAGGGCGGGCAGGGATGGAACGCGCGGGGCTGGGGATGGGCCGCCGAATACATCGAGGGCATCGACGTGGTCACCGCGGACGGGTCGCTGGTGCACGCCTCGCCGTCCGTCAACGAGGATCTCTTCTGGGCGGCGCGCGGGGCCGGGCCGGGGTTCTTCGGGGTGGTGACGCGGTTCCACTTGAGGACCATTGCCGCTCCCGCGTACGTCGCTCACACCGTACAGGCGTACCGGCTCGACGATTTCGACGAAGTGATGACCTGGCTGCAGGGCGTGCACTCCTCGGTCGCGCCCTCGGTCGAGATTGTGGCCCTCACCAAGACGGACCGCACCATTGCCGACGAGCCGATCCTCCTCGTCACGGGCGTCGCCCTGATCCCCGCCGCCCACGAGGAGTCCGCCGCCCACGAGAGCTCCGCCGCCCGCGAGGAGTCCGCCGCCCGCGAAGCCGCTGACCTCACCCTCGCGCCATTCCGGACAAATCCTGCTTTGTCGCGTGCGTTGCTGGTGATCGACGCGCAGCCGACGACGCTGGAGCACGAACGCGCCCGCCAGCTCCGGGACAACCCCGAAGGGCATCGCTGGGCGGTCGACAACGCGTGGGTGTCCGGGCCGCCGTCCGAGGTGGTGCCCGCCTCGCGCCGCGTCTTCACCACTCTGCCCAACGACAAGTCGTTCACCATCTGGTTCAGCATGGCGCCGCTGCGCCAGTTGCCGGACATGGCGTTCTCGTTGCAGTCGGAGATCTATCTGGCCAGCTACGTGCTCTGGACCTCCGAAGCCGACGACGAGCGCTACCGGGGCTGGCAGCGCGACGCCATGGCCGACCTCGACCCGGTCAGCGCCGGGCAATATCTGGGCGACACCGATCTGAGCCGCCCGATCCCGTTCCTGACCCCTTCCCACGCCGCGCGGCTGGCCGCCCTGCGCGACACATGGGACCCCGACCGCGTCTTCCCCGGCTACGGGTTGGCGGGCGCCAGCACCTCGCCCACCTCGTCGAGCCGGGCGAACAGCCACTGATGGGCCGGGTCGCCGAGCCGGTCACGGGCGAACCAGTAGCCCTCGGCCAGCGGCACGTGCCCGAACGGGGGCTCCACCACCACCAGCGTGCTGGTGTGCAGGCGGGCCTGCCGTTCGGGCACCACGGCGACCAGGTCGGTGCCCTCGATGACGAACGGGAGCGGAAGCCAGCCCCGTACGGTCGCCTCGATCCGCCTCTCGATGCCGAGCTCGCCGAAGATCCGGTCGACCGGGGTCAGCACGGCCGGCCCGAAACCGGCCACCGCGTGCGGAAGCTCGGCCAGATCGTCCAGCGTGAGGCCCTTGTCGGTCAGCCGCGGATGGCGGGCGTCGACCAGGCAGACGAAACGGTCACGCCACAGCGGCCGTGACTCCCCCGGGAATCCGAGACCCAGCGGGGCGATCACCGCGTCGTACTTGAGCATGGTCCTTTCGGAGGTGCGGGCGTCAGGCCGCATGTGGTCGATGCTCAGGCTCACCCCGGGCGCCAGCTCGGTCACCCGGGCCAGCAATGTCTCGTGCACCACGGCGATGGCGTAGTCGCTCATGGCGAGCCGGAACGTGCGCTCGCTGGACGCCGGGTCGAACTCGTCCTCGACGCGCAGCGCCGTGCCGATCAGCCGCAGCGCGTGCTGCACCTCGGGCAGCAGCTCGACCGCGAACGGGGTCAGCTCGTAGTCGCGGCCGCTGCGGGTCAGCAGCTCGTCGTTGAACTTGCGCCGCAGCCGGGCCAGGGCGGTGCTCATCGCCGGCTGGCCAAGCGCCAGCCGCTGCCCGGCCCGGGTCACGTTGCCCTCCTCGAGCAGGACCTTCAGCGACAGCAGCAGATTCAGATCGGTGCCACCCAGGGTCACCGGCTTACTTTCGCAGGCCGGCGGCCTAACATCAACGACGTGCCCGAGGGACTGCGCGACGTCGACGCCAACCTTCTGCTCTCGCTGCACGCGCTGCTGGAGGAGCGGAACCTCACCCACGCCGGCGCCCGCATGACGATGAGCCAGTCCGCGATGAGCGGGGCGCTGGCCCGGCTGCGCAAACACTTCGACGACGAACTGCTGACCCGCAACGGCCGGGAGTACGAGCTGACGCCGTTCGCCACACGCCTGCGGCCGGCCGTGGCCGTGGCCGTCGAGGCGGCCGAGAGCCTGCTCGGCAACCACCGCGAGTTCGACCCGGCCACCAGCGGCAAACGGTTCGACGTGAGCATGAGCGAATACGCGATGACCGTGCTCGCCGAGCCGTTGATCCGCCTGCTGCGCGAGCAGGCGCCGGGCTGCTCGATGAACTTCGACAGCGTGCCCGAGTCGCGGGAGCAGTTCGAGGTGCAGCTGCTGCGCCGCGACCTGGTGGTGGTGCCGCTCGGCTTCGACCTGCCGGGGCGCACCCAGGCCGTCTTCACCGACGAGCTGGTGTGCGTGGTCGCCCGCGCCAACCCGCGGTTGAAAGACGGCGCGCTCACCCTGGAGGACCTCGCCTCCATGCCGCACGCGGTGGCCGAGTTCCTCTCGGCCGGCGAGCACCGCCGCCCCTTGGAGGTCGCGCTCGAGGCCAAGGGCCTGGCCGACCGCACCGTGCTGGTGCAGGTGACCAGCCTGCTCACGCTGCCGTTCGCGGTGGCCGGCACGGGCATGTGCGCCTTCGTGCCGGCCCGCATGGCCCACCGCTGCCTCGACATGCTCGACCTCGTTATCGCCTCGACCCCGCTCGACACCGTGCGGATCACAGAGGCGGCGCACTGGCATCCGCGTCACGCCGCCGACCCGGCCGGGGTGTGGCTGCGCCGCCTGCTGCACGACGTAGCCGTCGATATTCTGTGAACGCGGCCGCGCTCGCGATGAGCGCGGCCGACACCATCACCACGGCCAGGGCCCCGCCCTCGCCGCCGCCCAGGCCGACCAGCGGCGCGACGACCGCGCCCAGGCCGAACTGGCTGAAGCCGAGGACCGCGCTGGCCCGGCCGGCCACCGACCGCACGTGACCCATGGCCAGCGCGGCCGACGGGCCCATCACGCCGCCGTGCGCGGCGACCGCGAAGAAGATCGGGATCGGGTAGGCCCAGGTGGGGCTGTTCGTCACCACCAGGATCAGGAACGTCAGCGTGGCCGCCACCTCCAAGGTCAGCGCCCCCGCGACCGCCCGCCGCGGGTCGAGACGGCTCGCGATCAGGCCGGCGCTGATCAGGCCGACGGCGTTGACACCGAACGCCACGCCGTACGCCACCTCGGACAGACCCACCACCCGCTGATAGAGAAAGGGCGAGGCCGAGATGTACGCCATCATGGCCGCGAAGGAGAACGCGAAGACCGCCGTGTTCGCCCAGTAGCCGGCGTGGCGCAGCGACCCCTTCCGGCCGCGGGCGGCCGCGGTGTGGGTCTCGGGGACGTTGACGGCGACCGCGATCAGCATCAGGGCGCACAGCCCGGCGACCGTCCAGAGCATGCCGCGCCAGCCGACCGGATCGGCCAGCAGGCCACCGATCAACGGCGCGAGCACGGGGGCGACGCCGCCGACGGTCATCATCAGCGTCGTCGCCCGCGCGGCGGCCCGGCCGGTGGTCAGATCGGCGATGATCGCCCGCCCGATGACCAGGCCACCGGCGCCGGTGAAGCCCTGCACGAGCCGGGCCGCGACCAGGACGGCCAGGTTCGGGGCGGAGGCGGCGACGACACCGGCCAGCACGCAGACGGCCGCGCTGATCAGCAGCGGGCGGCGGCGGCCGTAGCGGTCGGAGACCGGGCCGGTGGCCAGCTGCCCGAAGGCCAGACCGGCCAGGAAGGTGGTCAGGGTCAGCTGGACGCCGCTGGCGTCGGCACGCAGATCCTGGGCCATGGCCGGGAAGCCGGGCAGGTAGAGGTCGGTCGCGATGGGCCCGAACGCGGCGAGCAGGGCCAGGGTGAGCAGCAGGGGTGGCCCTAACACGGTCGAAGTCAAACATCCCTCGCGCGCATGGGGAACATGCCGAACCGAGATGCCTCGGATCTGCAACGCCGATGCCCCGCCGATTGTCGTGAAAGGCATAGTCGGTGGAAACCCGCTCGACACATTTCTGACGGAGGCCCGGTGACCTGGAGCGAAGGCAAGCCGTACGTCGATGAGCTGGGCGCCGGTCTCTACGCCTACGTCCAGCCCGACGGCGGCTGGATGGTCAACAACACCGGCGTAGTGGTCGACGGCGCCGGCGCCGCGGTGCTGGTCGACACCACCTCGACCGAGCGCCGCAACCGGGCCGTGCTGGCCGAGGTGGCCCGGGTGTCCCGGGGCGCGCCCAGGGCCGTGGTGAACACCCACCACCATCCCGACCACACGTACGGCAACGGGTTCCTGCCGGCCGAGACCATGGTGATCGGCCACGACAAGTGCCGCGAGGAGGTGCTGGCGGCCGGTCTCGAAGCGACGAAGGTGATCAGCGAGCCCGACTACGGCCACCTCACGCTGCGCCCGCCGGAGCTCACCTTCGCCGACCGCCTCACCCTGCACCTGAGCGACTTCCCGGTCGAGCTGGTCCACGCGGGCCGGGCCCACACCAGCAACGACGTGCTGGTCTGGCTGCCCACCCAGCGCGTCCTGTTCTCGGGCGACCTGGCCTTCGCCGGCGGCCAGCCGTTCCTGCTGGAGGGCTCGGTGTCCGGCTTCCGCCGGGCGATAGTCCAGATGCGCGCCTTCGCACCGGAGATCCTCGTGCCCGGCCACGGCCCCGTCCGCCGGGGCGACGAGGTGACCGACCTGCTCGACAAGATGGACGCCTACGTGGCGTACGTGGCCGAGGTGGCCGCCGAGTCGTACCAGGAAGGCTTGTCCCCCTTGGAGGCCGCCCGCAAGCATCGCGACAACCCCTACCAGCAGTGGGCCGAGACCGAGCGTTTCGTGGGCAACCTGCACCGGGCGTACTCCGAGCTGGCCGGCAACCCGGTCGACACCCGCCTCACCGTCCCGTCGGTCTGGCCCGACATGGTGGCCTTCCACGGCGGCCCGATCGCGTGCCACGCATGACCGCCCCGCGCCGCGTGGTCACCGGCCACACCGCCGACGGCGTCTCGGTCGTGCTGTCCGACGGCCCCGTCCCCGTGAGCCGCCACCTGCCCGCCGACGGCGTCGCGTTCCACGAGGTCTGGAGCACGACGGGCGCCCCGGCCCCACTGACCGCGACCGAGGACGAGCCCACGACCGGCCCGCTGGCCGTGCCACCCCCGGCGCTGGGCACCCGCATCCGCGTCAACGAGTTCCGCCCCGGCCACCTCGACGAGAGGGGCCTCCAGTCCCCCGTCCACCGCACGGCGTCGGTCGACTACGGCATAGTCCTCGAGGGCGAGATCACCCTGATCCTCGACGACTCCGAGGTGACCCTCCACCCCGGCGACGTGGTCGTCCAGCGGGGCACCGACCACGCCTGGGCCAACCGGGGCTCCACAGTGGCCCGCGTGGCCTTCATCCTGATCGACGCGGCTTTCACGCCCGCCCTGGCCGCCACCTTGCCCGGCGGCTTGGACGGCTTGATGCGCGCCGGCCCGCGCGGCTGACGGTGCCCCGGCCCGTGACAGCGATCGCTGGTATTGCGCACCGCGAGTTCCGCCCGGCCCGCGCCGGTGGTCGGATAGGCCATGCGCGTCCGTGTGGAGCATCTCGACCAGCCCTTCGGCCTCGGCGAGCGCCGTCCCCGTCTGTCGTGGCAACCCCCGGCCGACCAGATCGCGTACGAGCTGCGCCTGGACGACGGCACCACCACCGGCCGCGTCCATTCCCATGACAACGTGCTCGTTCCCTGGCCCGGCCGCGACCTCACCTCCCGCGAGCGCCGGCAGGTGCGGGTGCGGGTCTGGACCGAGGACGGCGTGACCCCGTGGTCCGCCCCGGCCGAGCTCGAGGCCGGTCTGCTCGCCCCCACCGATTGGCACGCGCAGTGGATCGGCCCGGACGAGACCTACCTCGCACCGCCGCCACCGCCCGCACCGCCGCCACCGCCCGCACCGCCGGCACCGCCGGCACTGCCCGTGCCGCCGCCACCGCCCGTGCCGCAGCCACCGCCCCTGCCGCCGCCATCGCCCGTGCCGCCGGCGCCGCTGGGCGAGACCCGCCTGGGGCCGGCCGCTGCGACGGGCATCTCTTGGCGGCCCGCCTATCTTCTGCGCGGGCACTGGGATGTGGACGGGCCGGTCGCCGTCGCGCGGCTTTACGCGACGGCGTACGGAATCTATGAGTTGACTTTGAATGGTCGTCGGGTCGGGGATCTGGAGCTGGCGCCGGGCTTCACCGAGTACGGGCGGCGGACGCAGGTGCAGGCCTATGACGTCACGGAGCTCGTGCGGGCCGGCCGCAACGATGTCGGGGCGCTGCTGGCCGACGGGTGGTATCGCGGGCAGGTGGGCATGCCGCGCTCGCGTGACCAGTTCGGTGATCGGACCGCGCTGCTCGCCCAGCTGCACGTCGATCACCCGGACGGCCGCACCACGGTCCTCGGCACCGGGACCGGCTGGCAGAGTGCCCGCTCGCCGATCCTCATGGCCGACCTCATCGAGGGCCAGACCGAGGACCGGCGCACTGTCTCACCACAGTGGACGCCCGTGGTGCTCCACGACCATGGCTTCGACCACCTCGTCGCCTCGCCCGCTCCGCCCGTCCGCGCCATCCGGGAGATCCGCCCCTCCCGCCTCCCGAACGGCGTCTTCGATCTGGGCGAGAACATCAACGGCCGGGTGCGTGTCACCGTCCCGGCCGGCGCCGAGGTGACACTGACCCACGCCGAGGCGCTGGGACCCGACGGCCATGTCACCACCGATCACCTGCGGCCGGCCGACGTGCCGTTCATCGACCGGGAGCTGACCGCCGGCCAGGTCGACACCATCAGGACCGACCGGGCGGGCGTCTTCGAGCCCCGTTTCACCACCCATGGCTTCCGTTACGTCCAGGTCACCGGCGACATCGAAGAGGTGACCGGTGTGGTCGTACACACCGATCTGCGCCGCACTGGAACCTTCCATTGCGACAACGAACGCCTCAACCTGCTGCACGCCGCCGCCGAGCGCAGTTTCCTCGGCAACGCCTGCGACATCCCCACCGACTGCCCGACCCGCGAACGCGCCGGCTGGACCGGCGATTGGCAGATCTTCTGCCCGACCGCGACCTTCCTGTACGACGTGGCCGGCTTCACCACGAAGTGGCTGCGCGACCTGGCCGCCGGCCAGTGGGAGAACGGCGTCATCGGCAACATGGCACCCATGCCACCGGCCGAACGGACCGGCTTCCTGGCCACCCTCAACGGCTCGGCCGGCTGGGCCGACGCGATCGTGCTGGTCCCGTGGGAGATCTACCAGGAGTACGGCGACCGGCGCCTGCTGGCCGAGATGTGGCCCGCGATGACCCGCTGGCTGGCCTTCGTCGAACACACCGACCCGGCCACCCGTTTCCACTGGGGCGAGTGGCTGGTCCCCGGCGAGGACGTCACCGACTTCGCGGCCTTCGCCGCGGCCGACAAGTCGGACGTGGCGACCGCCTATCAGGCGCACACCTACGGGGTGGCCGCCCAGATCGCCGCCGTGCTCGGACACCACGACGAGCGGGCGCGCTATCAGAAGCTGGGCCAGGCGGCCCGCGACGCTTTCCGCAGGATCAACCTCAAGACCCAGGCCGATTTCGTACGGGCATTGGCATTCGACCTGATCCCCGAGCACCACCGACAGTCCACCGCCGACCGTTTGGCGGCCTTGATCCGCGAGAACGGCACCCACCTGGCCACCGGCTTCCTGTCCACCCCCAGCCTCCTGCCGGTGCTGGCCACGCACGGCCACCCGGATCTGGCGTACGAGCTGCTCCTCCAGAACACCGCCCCCTCCTGGCTGGCGATGATCGACAGAGGCGCCACGACGATGTGGGAACGCTGGGACGGCATGGACGACGACGGCACCCCGCACGACTCGCTGAACCACTACTCGAAGGGTGCCGTGATCAGCTTCCTGCACCGCTACACGGCCGGCCTCCAACGCCTGACCCCCACGTGGCGCCGCTTCCGGGTGCAGCCGCATCCGACACCCGCCGTCACCCGGGTCACCGCCACCCACGACTCACCGCACGGCCGGATATCCGTGGAGTGGAACAGGGAAGCCCTGACGGTGACCGTGCCTCCGGGCTGCACCGCCGAGGTGGTCCTGCCCAACGGCAAGACCCACGACGTACGCCACGGCACGCACAGCTTCCAGCTTGCGGCCTGAGGAGGGCCGCCGTCACCGGCGCCAGCGCCAGCCGAGCTCCTTGTTCGTCGGTTCGGGACCCGGCAGATCACCGCCGGCACGGATGCCGTCGAGCAGCACGGTCAGGTAGCGCTCACGCAACTCCTCGGTGCGCCGGCCGTCCGGGATCCGGACGGCCGCACACATCTCCAGCAGCATCGTCACATCGGCCATCACAAAGCCCGACCGCAGCGACGGACGGGCCCGCTCGAACAGCACCGCGGCCAGCTCCCCCGCCCGAGCGGCATCGTCGTCCATCTCCTCGGTAGGCGTGAACGTGCCGGCCAGATGCACGGTCAGCGAGTGGACATCAGCGGCGACGACCGTACGCAGAAAGGTCTCGAACGCCGCCCATCCGTCCGGCGCGTTGACCGCTTCCTCGGCGGCCGCGATGAAGGTCTTGAGGCCGTTGTGGCAGAGCACCCGCAGAAGTTCCTCTTTGCTGGGATAACGCCGGTAGAGCGCGCTGATCCCGACCCCGGCCCGCTCCGCGACTTCCGAGATGGGCGCCCGCTGGTCAGCGATGAAGACGTCCCGGGCCGCGGCCAGGATCGCGGTGTCGTTCAGGGCCGCCTTGCGGGCCCGCTCAGAGATCGCCATAGCTCCACCATACCGGAACGGAACGTTCCGCTCCGCGTTGAGAGCGGAACGGAAGACTCCGCTCCCCCGAATGAGCACACAGACGCCAGCCGGCGGCGCAGCCAGCAGGAGGCAGCGCGGAC
This sequence comes from Actinoplanes sp. CA-131856, assembly GCF_050956135.1. Classification (GTDB taxonomy): domain Bacteria; phylum Actinomycetota; class Actinomycetes; order Mycobacteriales; family Micromonosporaceae; genus Actinoplanes. Next base: position 8,482,286 of record NZ_CP191849.1, read on the forward strand.
TGGATGAACGGGCGCCAGCGCGGGCAGACGTTGACGCATTGACAGCGCGGGCAGCAGGGCGAGCCATCAGCGGGCCCGGCGCGGATACATCGACAGCGCGGGCAACAGAGTGGGCCATCAGCGGGGCCGGCGCAAGCACATCGACAGCGCGCACCGACGCGGGCGGACCAGCAACGAAGACCGACACGGAGCAGCAGCGCGAGCCAACGCGGGCCAGCGTCACGGGCAGGCATAGACCTAACGGCAGCGCGGACAACACGGACGGGCCGATCGCGCGGGCAGCCGAGGGTGGCCGGCATCCCGGGCCGCATCACGCCATCATGCGCAGACCCGGCTCGAGAATTTACGGAACGGAGTATTCCGTTCCGCTGGAAAACGGAGTACAGTCGTAAGCAGAACGGAACATTCCGTTCCGCTTACTGGAGGAGACCGGCAATGACTGAGATCCGCCCCTTCCGCATTGACATCTCTGACGCTGACGTTGCTGACCTGCGGGAGCGGCTTGCCCGCACCCGGTGGTCGCCCGAGGTTCCGGGGCAGGGCTGGGGGCGTGGCGTGCCCGTCGACTACCTGCGCGGGCTGGCCGACTACTGGGGCCGCCAGTTCGACTGGCGGGCGGCCGAGGCGCGACTCAACGAGCTTCCTCAGTTTCTGACCGAAGTGGACGGGCAGACGCTTCACTTCGCTCACGTGCGGTCCGACAACCCCTCGGCCGTGCCGCTGATTTTCGCCCACGACTGGCCGGGGTCCTTCGCGCTCTACCTGCCGGTCGTCGAGGCGCTTCGGCAAGACTTCCATCTCGTTCTCATGAGCACGCCGGGTGTCGGTTTCTCCGGGCCGTTCACCTCCGCGGGCTGGAACACGCCGAAGATCGCCGCGGCCTACCACGAGGTCATGGCCCGGCTGGGCTACGAGCGGTACGGGGTGCAGGGCACCGGCGGTGGCGGCGCCATCGCCGTCGAGATGGGGCGGCAAGCGCCCGATCGGGTCATCGGGGCGCACGTCAACGGCCACATCACGTTCCCGTCCGGTGGCCCCTCCGACTTCGAAGGGCTCACCGAAGCCGAGCAGGGGCGGCTTCAGCGGCTCCAGGAGTTCCGCGACGACAAGATGGGGTTCAACGTCATCCAGTCGACGCGGCCGCAGACCCTGGCCTACGGGCTGCACGACTCCCCCGTCGGCCAGCTCGCCTGGATCGCCGAGAAGTTCAAGGAGTGGACCGACCCGGCGGCTGAGCTGCCCGAGGACTCCATCGGCATCGACCTGCTGCTCACCAACGTCAGCCTCTACTGGTTCACCGGCACCGCCGGCTCGTCGGCCAACCTGTACTGGGAAGCCGCGCACGACCCGGCCGCCTGGGCTCCGAAGCCGCGCTCCACCTTCCCCCTGGGTGTCGCCCTCGGCGTCACCGACATCACGGTCCGCCGATTCGCCGACCGCGACGCGCCGGTCACCCACTGGACCGAGGTTCCGGCCGGTGGCAACTTCCTCTCCGCCGAAGAGCCCAAGATCTTTGCTGACGATGTACGGGCGTTCTTCTCTAGTCTTTCCGCATGACCCTCGCCGTCGCACTGGCCGCGCCCCACCCGGGCGCGGCCGGCGCCGCTCGCACGATCAACGGCAACGCGTTCGACGCCGCCCTGGCCGCGGCCGCCGCGCTGACCGTGGCCTATCCGCATCAATGTTCGATCGGCGGTGACCTGGTGGCGATCGTCCGTCCGGCCGGGCAGCCGCCCCGAGCCGTGCTCTCGATCGGCGCCGCCGCGGCCGCGACCGATGTGGACGCTCTGCGCGCGGCCGGCGACCGGATGCCGACCGCCGGCCCGCAGACCGTCACCGTTCCCGGCGTGGTCGCCGGCTGGGCGGCGGTCGCCGCGCTCGGCGCCACCCGCCCGCTGCGCGAACTGCTCGCCCCCGCCATCGCCATGGCCGCGAGCGGCGTCGCGGTCAGTCCCGGCCTGCGCCGCGCCGCCGAAGCCGGCCTGGACGTCATCCGCGCCGACCCCGGTCTGACCGCCCTTCTGCTGGACGGCGACGGCCGTCGCCACCCGGTCGCCGGTCGCGGTTCCGGCCAGGTCGACGGCGTGCGCGACCACCTCGTACAACCGGCCCTGGCCCGGACTTTGACCCTGATAGCCGAGGATTGGCGCTCCTTCTACGACCGCCCGCCGCTGTTGCAGGGTCTCCGTGATGTCGGGAGTTCGCTGGACGCCGGCGACTTCGCCGCCCACCGGGCCGAGGTGATCGATCCGCTGAGCCGGGAGGTCGACGGCGTTCGCTGGTCGGCGCCTCCGCCCCCGGCCCAGGGCGCCACGTTTCTCGAGCTGGTCGGCTCGAAAGATCTGGTCGCCGAGGCGTGGAAGGCCCGCGCCACCCGCGACGCCAAGCTCGGGGACCCCCGCACGGAAAGCACGAAAGGCGCGGAAAGCGCGGAAGGCACGGAAGGCGGGAAAGGCGCGGAAGGCAGGGAAGGCGGGGAAGGCGCGGAAAGCGATTCCCGCACGGCAGCCGCCACTCGCCGGTCGGAGGTCTCCGAAAAAGCGACCGGCGACACCGTGGCCGTCACCGCCGTCGACAGCGACGGAAACGCGGTCACGCTGATCCAGAGCGTCTTCTTCAGCTTCGGGGCGGGGTTCCTCGATCCCTCCACCGGCGTGGTCCTGCACAACCGGGGGTCCTCCTTCAGCCTCGATCCGGCGCATCCGGGCCGGATCCAGGGCGGATCACGCCCGCCGCACACGCTGTGTCCCACCATCGGCGTCACCAAGGACGGTGTGATCGCCCTCGGATGTCAGGGTGGCCGCTCCCAGCCATGGATTCTCGCCCAGGTGGCGGCCGACGTCGTCGACGCCGGCGACCTGGACGCTCTCGTGGCCCGGCCGCGCTGGGTCATCGGAGCCGGCGAGATCGGGCGCTCCTCCCCCACCCTGCTCCTCGAGCCCGGCCTGCCGCCGGCCGAGCCCGGTGACTACGCCGTAGAGACCACGAGCGGCCCGCACGACGACGCCGGGCACGTGCAGGTCGCCCGGCTGCGCGGTGACGTCCTCGACGCGGGCAGCGACCCGCGCGCCGACGGCATGGCCGTCGTTCTCAGGCCGTGAGGAAATCGATGGCGTACCGCCGCAGCTCTGCCGTGTCGGTGAACCACAGGGCGTCGGTGCCGGGGATCGTTCGAAGCTGGGCCGCCGGCAGGTGGGCGGCCAGGTGACGGGCGTGCCCGATGTCGACGTTGAGGCAGTTGCGGCGGTGCAGGACCAAGGTCGGCGCGGTCACCTCGGGCAGGCGGTGGCGCACGTCGGCGCCGGTGGCCACCGCGCGGATCGCGGTCGCCACCGACGGGGAGGCGGCCCGGCGGCCCAGGCGGTTCCACCACTGCCGGAACGTCTCGTCGGCGGCGACGCTGGGTGCGGCCTGCGCGACGGAATCGACCCCGTGGCCGGGCCGGCCGGGTGAGACGGTGTCACGGATCAGGGTCTCGGTCGTACGCCGGTCCAGGCCGTACGGATAGTCGTCGCTCCGGGTGTAGCGCGGGAAGCACTGGGCCAGGACCAACCGGCGTACGCGCGACGGGTGGCGGGCCGCGAACTCCAGCGCGATCAGGCCGGTGTCGAAGTTGGCGAACAGGTCGGCCCGGCCGATCGCGGCCGCGTCCAGGACCCGCCCGATGTCCTCGGCCCACTGGTCCAGCGGCGGCCGGTCCGGGTCGAGCGGGTCGGAGAGGCCGATGCCGCGCCGGTCGAGGCAGACCACCGCGGTCCGCTCGGCGAGAGCGCTGAGGGCGGCCCGGGCGTGGGCGCCGTCGAGCAGGCCGTCGATGGTGAGCATCGCCGGGTTCAGCACGACGAGGTCGTGGCCGCGGCCGGACAGCCGGGTGTAGGCGGTCGCGCCGGCCGCGTCGGTGGCGTAGCCGATCTCCACCATTGTGGAGGGCGCGGGCCGCAGCACTTCGGTCTGCGCGGCGCTCAGCTCGGCCGACGGGTCGAGGCCGACCTCGACGAGCGCGGCCCGCGCGCCCGCCGCGGCCCGCAACGCCTCGGTCTTGCGGCCCGCCCGGTTGAGCGCACGCACGTAGAGCACCCACAGCGGCTCGTCCAGCGGGTCGGCCGTGGTCAGCCGCTCCAGTTCGCCCAGGGCCGAGCCCGGGTCGGCGCCGGAGACGAGGCAGCCGAGGTGCTCCTGGACGAGGAGCCGCCGCTCCTGTCGCCAGCCCTGGCGCAACGCGGCCGCCGCGACCGTGTCCGGCAGCTCCGGATCGCCGCGCCACAGCTCACGCGCCTCGGCCAGGACCGCGGCGGCGCTGTCCGGGCGCCCGTCGGCCAGCAGGCGGCGTGCCCGGGCCCGGGCCGCCGCGACCAGGCCGACGTCGGTGTGCCCGGGCGCGACGGCGAGGCGATATCCCTCGCGGCCGACCCGCTCGACGCCGGCCTGATCCGCGTGCGACAGCGCGGCCCGGATGCGGGACAGGTGGGCGCGCAAGGTCTTGACCGCCGACGGCGGCGGGTCGTCCCACACCAGCCGGGCCAGCTCGTCCAAGGTGACAGCGGCCGGGGCGTGGACGGTCAGGATGGTCAGCAGCTCGCGGGCCTTGCGTTCCAGGCCGGGCCCGGAGCGCACCCCGGCCGTGCCCAGCACCCGCACCTCACATCCGGACCACATCCTCACAGCATCCGTCCCGGGCCGGTGGCTGCATAGCTTCGGCCGCATGACGACCTTTACCGTGAGCGGCTCGGTGTTCCGGCCCGGCGACGCCGGTTACGACGAGCACCGGGCCGGCTGGCAGCGGACCTTCGAGTCGCGGCCGGCCGTCATCGTGGCGGCCGGGCACGCGGACGACGTACGCCGCGCTGTGCTCCACGCGCGGGAGCACAGCCTTCCTCTCGCCGTGCAGGCCACCGGCCACGGCACTCTCGTGCCCGCCGACGGTGGCCTGCTGCTGAAGACGACCGCCCTCGACCGTGTCGAGATCGATCCGCGGCGGCGGGTCGCCCGGGTCGGGCCGGGGGCGGTGTGGGCCGCCGTCAACTCGGCCGCCGCCCGCTTCGGGCTGGCCGGGCTGGCCGGCCGCTGCCGCACCGTCGGGGTCACCGGTTACACGCTCGGCGGTGGCCAGTCGTGGCTGTCGCGGACCTTCGGTTTCGCCGCCGACAGCGTGGTCAGCGCCGACGTCGTCACCGCGGACGGTGTCGCCCGGACCGTGTCGGCCGAGCAGCATCCCGACCTGTTCTGGGCGCTGCGCGGCGGTGGCGGCAACTTCGGCATCGTCACCTCGCTGGAGTTCCGCCTGTTCCCGGTCGACCGCGTCTTCTCCGGAATGTCCTTCTATCCGCTGGAGCGCGCACACGACACCCTCGACGCCTATCGGCGGTGGGCCGCCGACGAGCCCGACACCATGAACACCGCTGTGCTGCTGATCCGCGACCCGTCGAGCGGGCGCCGGATGCTGGCCATCCGGGTGTTCCATCTGGGCGCGGACGGTCGCCGCGTCCTGGCCCCGCTGCTGGCGGCGGCCGGGCCGCCGCTGCTCGACGCGTTCGGCGTGCGCTCGTTCCCGGACGCGAGCGACGCCACCAACGGACCGGACGCGCCGCCGATGGCGATCCGCCAGGAGTTCGAGCTGTTCCGCACTCTGCCCGACGACGTGCTGGACGCCGTCCTCGTGGCCGGCGCCCCCGATTCCCCGCTGGCCTTCGTGGAGGTGCGGCACTGGGGCGGCGCCATGGCCCGCCCCGGTCCGGACGCCGGCCCGGCCGGGCACCGTGACGTGCCGTTCTCGATCATGGCCGTTGGTCCCCGCCCCGCCGGCGAGGAGACGCTCGACCGGTTGGCCGGGCGGCTGCGCCCGCACGCGACCGGCGGTGCGTTCCTCACGCTCTCCATGGATCCGTCGCGGACCCGGTCCGCCTTCACCGCCGCCAACTACGCGCGCCTGGCCGAGCTCAAGCGCGCGTGGGATCCCGGCAACTTCTTCCATCTGGGCCACAACATTCCACCGGAGGTACTCCCATGACCCACGTCCTCGTCACCGGCGCCACCGGCACCGTCGGCGGCCACGTCGTCCGCGAGCTCCGAGCGCGCGGGGCAAAGGTCCGCGTCGACGACGCGACGTCCATCAGGAACGCCGTCAAGGACATCGACCGCGTGTACGTCAGTGCCCCCGACGGCCCGCACAAGGCCGACCATGAGATCGCGGTGATCGACGCCGCGGCCGAGGCCGGCGTCGAGCGGATCGTCAAGTTGTCAGCGATGCACGCCGATCCCGCGTCGGCGCTGCCCGCCTACCGCTGGCACGGCGAGATCGAGAACCACCTGCGCGGCTCGGGCCTGCCGGCCGTCGTCCTCCGGCCCACCTTCTTCATGACCAACCTGCTCATGGTCGCCGCGGGCGTCGCCGGCACCGGCCTGCTGCCCGCGCCCACAGCGGGCCGGCGGGTCGCGATGATCGACGTTCGCGACGTCGCCGCCTGCGCCGCCGTCGCGCTGCTGGACGACGGGCACGAGGACCGGACGTACGACCTCACGGGCCCCACAGCGGTCACGTTCGCCGACGTGGCGGCCGCGATCGCCGGCGCGACCGGCCGCCCGGTCGGCGCGCTCGACCTGACGGAGGAGCAGGCGCGTCCGCGCTTCGAGGGCGCGGGCCTCCCCGACTGGCTCGGCGCTCAGCTGGCCGGTGTCTTCGGCGTCATCCGCGCCGGCGGCTTCGAGCAGGTCACCGGCGACGTCGAGGCGCTTCTCGGCCGTCCGGCCCGCGACATCGGCGCCTTCGCCCGCGAGCACGCCGCCGCGTTCTCATAGGCTCGTTCGCAGAGAAAGGGGGCCCGCGCCACAAGCGCGGGCCCCCCGAAACAGAACCTACTTAATCAGCTTCCACGGACCGGACGCGGCGCCCGGTGCCTGGTTGCGGTTCCACCACTTCGCCTCGTACACGTGCTCCTTGTACGTGGCCCGGTCGCCGCCGACATAGACCGTCGTCGGCGTCCAGTCGGCCGGGCTGTTGTCCGGCTTCGGCGGGGCGACCTCGGCCCACGGGCCGTTGACGTCGCCCGGCTTCTGGTTGCGGGTGTACCAGCGGGCCTTGAACGTCTTGCCGTCGTACAGCGCCACGTCACCCGCCTGGAAGATCCGCGACGCCGTCCACAGAGCGTCACCGGCCTCGTTCATGGCCAGTTCCTGCCACGCTCCGTTCGGGTCACCCGGCGCCGCTCCGCGAGCGTAGTAGGACGCCTGGAAGACCTTCCCCTGGTACGTCACCCGGTTGCCGGCCTGGTAGGCCGTCGTCGCGTTCCACGCCGCCGGGAGGCGGACCACCTGCGTCGCCGTCACCGTGCCGGCCTCCAGCGTGTCGCTGCCCGAGTACGACACGGTCAGCTCGTGGTTTCCGCCGCTGAGTCCCTTGGGCAGGGCGATCGCCGTCGTACCACCGGAAAGCGCGGCCGAACCCAGAACCTTCGCGCCCTCGGCGACCGCAACGGAACCGGTGGCTGTCGACGGACCGGTGACCTTCACCGTCACCGACGCCGCGGTTCCCCAGTCGACCGGCGTGGTGGTCACGCTGATCGTGGGCTTCGCCTTGGCCGTACGGAACACCGCGGGCTGAGCGACCGCGACGCCGCCATCCGCGCTACGGGCCGTCACGACCCAGGCGTACGAGGTCACCGGCTGCAGCTTCGACCACGTCACCGTGGCCGTGCCCGCCTCGGTCAGCGCCGAGCTGCCGATGACCCCGCCGGGCACGTACGCGGCCAGCGAGTCCGTGCTGAACGACGTCTTCCGGCTGGTCAGGTCGACCGGCAGGGTGAGGTTGTCCTCGGCGCCGTTGTAGCGGGGCTTGGTCTGGCTTCCGTCCTGCCTGATGTCGTACTCGGTCGCCCCGAAGTTCTTGAGGAACGGCGAGTAGGTGTCGATGTGGAGCTCGGCCCGCTTCACGTCGAACTGGAGCAGGCGCAGGAAGCTCGCGCCGAACTGGAGCCGGTCGGTGGCCTTGTGGTCGATCTTGCCGTCGCCGTTGACGTCGATGTTGCCGTTGGCGTCGACCTTGTCGGGCCACAGCTCCGAGCTGGCCACCGTGTAGAACTGGTAGTCCGCGAGCAGCTCGACCACGTCGTGGGTCTTGGTGACGCCGATGTTGGACTTCAGGTTGGTGCCGACGCCGTGCTCGTGCCCGGCCAGCACCAGGAAGACGTTCGGGTTGTTCTCCACCACCTGCTTGTAGAGGGCCGACCCGTCCGGCTCGGAGAACGCCGCCCCGCGGCCGTCGGCGTTCGACGACGGCTTCAGATAGTCGTGCGAGAGCAGGATGCCGTTGCGGTCCTTGTACTTCTTGAAGATCATGTCGGCCCACTGCGCCTCGTCACGCGTGACGCCGTACGACAGACCGACCGCGACGAAGTCGAGCCCACCCGCGCTGAACAGCACGTAGTTGTTCTGGTTGTCCTTGCCCGGCGTGGCGCCGGCCTCGTCCCAGGAGTGATATTCGGCGCCGGCCGGCCACGACTTGGCGACCTTGTAGTAGCGGTCGGCGCTGAACGTCCTGCTGAACCGCGAGGTGGGTCCGGTCTCGGCGCCGAGCTGGTTGTCGTGGTTGCCGGCGATGACCTGGTTGACCACGCCGTTGTCGTCGAGCACCTTCTGGTTGCCCGAGGAGACCGCGAGCTCCTTGTCGACCTGCTCGTTGAGGCCGGGCCGCAGCAGCGAACCGTCGGCCTTGCGGGCCAGCGGGTCGTAGTAGTCGTTCTCGATCACGTCACCGGTGTGCGCGGTGTAGGCGATCTTGCGCTGAGCGGCGTTGTCGGCGATCCACTGGGTCTCGGCCCGGTACGCGTTCTGCCAGATCGCCTGCTCCTCGGCCGTCTCGACGTCGGACGCCTCGTCGACGCCGTCCCAGTCGTTGTAGGTGCCGCCGGCAGCGCCTTCGGTGATGTACTGCGTGTCGGTGAAGTGCGCGAGCGAGAAGTCGTACGACGAAGGGTCCTCGAACCGGTCCTTGTCGTTCTGCGCGCTGGAGTCACGCGGCGACAGGTCGTCGGCGAACGGGTCCTCGCCGGTGACCAGCACGTGCACGGCGCCGCCGGCGCGGTAACCGGCGGGCAGGGCCGCGGTGAGCACCGTGGCCTTGCCGGACTGACCACGCGAGCTGGTGAGCACGACCCACTTGCCGGCGGCCGCGTCCCACACCCGCAAGGCGGCGACGCGGGCCGGGTCGATGGTGCCTTCCCAGCGCAGGGTGGGCTCCTGGGCCGGGTTGCCCACGGCCAGGTCGTAGCGCTGGAACACCACGTCGCGACCGGAAGCGGTGTCGACCGACTTCCCGTCGAGCGGCCGGAGCGAGCTCACATCGACGGTGGCGTCGTGCTGCACGTCCAGCGTGGTCGGCACCGACTCAGCGAGGCCCTGGTAGCCGCCGGTCGGCAGCACCACGTCGGCCGCGGTGAAGGTGGCCGTGGCCGGCCCGTCGAGCTTGGCCGACAGCACGGCCGAGTCGCCGTCGGCGGAGGCCGCGAGATCGGTCGGCACCGACGGGATGTAGGCGCTGCTGAAGTGGATCTCCCGGGTGGCCGAGTTGCCGAGCACGTCGGCCGCGGTGACCGCGATCGTGTGCTCGCCGGCGGGCAGCCCGTGCCCGATCTCGTCGCCCTCCTTGACGGCCTTGCCGTCCAGGGTGATCGTCGGCGTACCGGAGACGCCCGAGGCGTCCTTGACGTCGACGGTCAGGGCCACGGTCGAGGTGAGCTTCTGCCCCTCGGCCGGGGTGCTGTTCGCGATCTCGGGGGCGGTGTTGTCGACGGTGATCCGGCGGGTCGAGGTCTTGTCGCCGACCACGGCGGTCACGGTGTGCTTGCCGTCGGCCAGCGTGGTGGTGTCGATGTCGGCCCGCTTGCCCAGCGCCGGCAGCGCCGTGCCGTCGGCCGCCGTCACGTAGAACATGATCGTGGCGTCGAGCGTGGCGTTGTGGCTGCTGCCGCAGGTGCCGTCACCGATGTAGACGGTGACCGGCGATCCGGCCGGGTAGCTCGCGGAGCCGACCGTGACCGTGGTCCCGGCGATCACGCGGGTCACCTGGGTGGCCTTGCCGCCGGCCGGGGTCAGCGCGAAGTCCCGCAGCGTGAAGTCGTCGTAGTTGTCGCAGCTGCTGCCGTGGTCGCTGCCGGCCACGAACTCGACACTGTTGAGACCCGGGACCAGCCACTCGTTCGGGAAGGCGAGGTCGGCCGTCTCCTTCTCCCAGATGCCGAGGTCGCGCGGGATGCCGTTGATCAGCACCTTGTTGTCGTAGCCGCCGTCGGAGCCGTTGCCGCCGACGAAGACCTTCAGGTGGGCGTCGCCGCCACTGCCGAGAGTTCCCACGGTACGGCTCGTGGGCGCCCCCGCGACGTCGAAGTGCAGCTCGAGGTCCTTGTTGGCCCCGCACGTGCCGTCACCCAGCGCGATCGACTCGGCGGTGGTGGCCGCCTTCGTCCCGGCCGTGACGACGTACGTGGTGCCGGCCGTGACCGTCCCCTCGGTGCTCAGCGACAGCTGGGCCGAGCTGCGGGTGACCTTGAAGTCGTCGTGGTTGGCGCAGGTGACGCCGCCCGAGGTGCCGTTGTACGTGCCGGTGCGCAGCTCGACGACGTTGTCGCCGGTGTGCAGGAAGCGGGCCGGGAACGGCAGGCTGACCGTCTCGGCCCCGCCGACGCCGTAGTCGCCGCCCAGGTCGACGCGGTTGCCGTTGACCAGCAGGTAGTTGTGGTACTTGGCCTCGACCGAGTTGCCGGCCTCGACGGTGAGGGCCAGCGTGGCCGAGCTGCCGGCCAGGGTCTCGTCGTCCTCGGCGGCCTTGCCGTCGACGGCGAGCTGCGACACCGCCTCGGCGGCGCCGGTGGCCGGGGCCGCGATGACGCGCTGCTCGCCGCGGACCAGCACGCCGTCGGCCGGGGTGATCTTCGCGGCGCCGGCCGGGTCGTTGTTGACCTCGACCGTGGCGCTCGCGGTGGCGCCGGTCGCGGTGGCGGCCGCGATCGTGTGGGCGCCGTTGCTCAGCTTCGTGGTGTCCAGGTCGGCGCCGAGGCCGGCCGTGCTGCCCGGCTCACCCGAGACGACGAAGGTCAGCGGCTGCGTGAGCAGCTTCTTCGAGGTGCCGCAGGTGCCGTCGCCGAAGCTGTAGCTGAACGCGTTCTGCTCGCTGTCGGCGACCACGCCGAGCAGGCCGAGGCCGATGCTGCTGATCGCGAAGTCGTCGTAGTTCGGGCAGCGCAGCCCCTCGCCGTTGGGCAGGGTCTCGACGCCCGTGGCCGTGGTGCTGGTGGTGTCGACCCAGTTCGCGCCCGCGTTGACGGTGACCGTGTTGACCCCGGTGTGCAACCACTCGCCGGGGATGTCGACGGTGCCGCGCACCCCACCCGCGATGTCCGGCAGGTAGAGGCGGTCGGCCTCCGCGGTGTGGTCGTTGACGACCAGGTAGTTGTGGTAACGCGCCTCGGTGCCGTTGCCGCCCATGTCGAAGCTGAGGTGGGCGGTGCCGGCGGTCTTGTCGGCACGCAGCGCCGTGCCGTCGACGGTGAGCGCGACGACGGCGTCGCCCTCGGTGGTCGGGTCGGCGGTGATACGGGTGGTGCCGTCGAGCGTCCGGCCGTCGCTCACGTTGAGCGTCGGCGGACTGCCCACGGCCGACGTCTGCGCCCCCGCGGTCGCGGGAGCGACGACGGCGGCGGTGACGGCGACCATGAGCACAGGCCACAGGGCCCTGCGGTTCATGGAGGGTGTCTCCTTATGTGGGGTGGGTGGTGCCTCGCCGGCGCAGCACCACGACCAGCACGATCACCACGAGGAGCACCCCGAGGGCGACCCCGCCGATCTGCACGGCGGCGCTGCGCCCGAGCTTCGAGGGGTCCTGCGCGACGTCGCCGAGGACCCATTCGTGGGTGGCCTCGCCGTCGCGGTAGACCGCGTGCTGGCCACCGGGACCGGTGGCCAGGGTCTGATAGGCCGGGTTGAGGTCGGTCAGGGTGCGCACGGCGACGGTGGCCCGCCCGACCGGCTGCGGGCAGGCGAAATCGACTGTCACGCCGTCACGAGCGAGGTCCTTGGGCGCCAGCACGGTGCCGGGGCACGCTTGATCGGCGCCGGTCACGGTGATCTGTTTCAGGAGGTACGCCGACAGCTGCTCCGACGGGCCGATGGCACCGGCGTCCGAGGGCTGATAGAAGACGGCCCCGTCGAGAAACACCCGGTCCTCGGGCAGCACGCCCAGGGCCACGCCGAGCAGGGTCAGGTCGTCGAGCCCGCCCACCTTCCAGCGGATCCGGACGACGCCAGGGTGCGCCGGATCGACGCCGACGGTGACGGTCTGCGGGTCGCCGAACGGGTGGGCCGCCGCCGGCCGCGCGGGCAGGAGCGCTCCCACGGCAACAAGCAGAAAGATCGCGGCAAGACGCCGTCCGAAGTGGTGCACGATCGTGAATCCTGTGGGTCTCCTGAGAAGTCCAGTCCTAGCGGACTTGATCAACAGGAGAAGGCCAGGTGAAGGAAAAGCGCCGGCGCCCCTCCCCCCGGGGGACGCCGGCGCTCCGGCCGGCACGGCGTTTGCCGCCACCGTGCGGCCACGAAGCTCGCCCGCCAGCGAGCTTTCCAAGGGTGCCTCGCCGCGAGGCTACCCAGGTGACGGCCCATTCCGGAGATCAATTGCATCGGGCACGTCTCCGTGCAACTCCGCCGATTGAATTGATCTCATTACGCCCGGTAAGTTTGATCGAGTGCCGGTAGCCACCCCTCGCGAGCGGATCGGCTGGCTGCTCCGCGTCAACCGCCGCCTGGCCCGCGACGACCGGTGGCACACCGGCAAGGCCTTCGCCGCGGCGTTCCGCCCAGCCGGCGACCGCCCGCTCGCCGAGTCCCAGATCACCCGCTGGGAGAACGGCACGACCAGCGCGCCCCGGGCCGCCATCCGCCGTTACGAGGATCTGCTCGGTCTCGCCCCGCATTCGCTGACCACGCTCAAGGACGCCCTCGACCGGGCCACCGGCACACCGGCGGCCGGCGCCGAGGAGGGCGATCCGGGCCGGCTGCACACGCTGCTCGAGGTGGCGACCGGCGCCGGGCCGGTCACCGGCCCCGAGTGGGACGAGCTGACCGAGCTGGTCCGGGCCCGCCCCGGCCTGATCCTGCACCCGCCGCGCCTCTGGCAGCAGCTGTCCCAGCGGCTGCTCACCGAGCTGGCGGTGGCCGAGGACAGCGCCTGGCTCCAGCGCCAGGAGTCGATGAGCCGCCTGCTCGGCCACCCGGACGCCGGGGCGCACGCGGTCGACGCCTGCATCCGGCTGGCCGAGGACACCGGCAACCCGGTGGTCGTGGAGCCACTGTCGCTGCTGGACACGACCGCCCACCCGGACGCGAACAGCCACATCCTCCGGACGATCGCCACGGCCCGTGACGACAGGGCCCTTTACGGGGCGTTACTTGCCACGGTCCGCAAGATTCGGGTACGCCACTTCAACCCCGACGAGCTGGGCGACATCGGCCGCTCGGTGACCGGCCTGCTCGGCGACCCCGGCCTGGCCGACATGCTGCGCCCGCTCGTGTGCCAGATCAACCGGGCCCTGACCAGCGAGACCACGACGGGCGGCCTGTCCCTGGCCGGCGGCTCGTCCGCGACGGCCGATGGCTTTTCCCCGGCCGCGGATCTCAAGGCCCGGCTGATCGCGGCCCGCGCCTGCGCGCAGGCGCCGGTCGACCGGCCGGCCGAGACGACACTGGCCGTCCTGGTCGGCGAGTGCCTCGACAGCGACAACCCGGACGAGCGCCTGCTGTCCTCGATGTTCGTCGCCGCCACCCCGCTGCGCGAGCCGGTGGCCGCGGCCATCCTCGACCGGGTCGTGGCCGACCTGCGCGGGCGCCGCGACACCGACCTCGACGCCGCGCTGCGCACCCTGACCAACCTGGGCTCCGAGGTGCACCGCCCGCTGATCAGCCAGATCCTGACCGAGCGCGAGTTCGGCGAGCGGGCCCGCTACGCGGCGGCCTGGGCCACGCCGCACTGTGCGGGCGCGTTCCCCGAGCCGGCCTGGAGCCGCATCCTGGCCATCCAGCTCGCGGCCTGGCAGCGCTGCCCCGAGGGCCTCGGCCGCGAGATCCTGCACGGCGTCACCTACGGCATCGGCACCGACAGCCACCGCGTGCTGCTGCACCGCGTCCGCGAGGACGCCCGCATGCCCCAGGAGGCCCGCACCACCGCGTCGTGGCTGCTCACCACACCCGCGGTGATCCCCGCCGGCGGCTGACCCCGCAGCCGGGCGCGGCGGGGCGGAGCGGGCACGGCGGGCGCGGGGGCGGAGCCAGCGCGGATGGCGCGGCGGGGCGGTTGACGCCCGGTCAGCCGGCCGCGGTCGCCTTGTCGCGCAAGGCGTCGGCGACGGCGTCGCGCACGCGGGCGTCCTCGCGGTCCTGGCGGCGCTTGCGGTTGCGGCGGGTCAGGACGACGGCGGCCACGATGATCGCGATCAGGGCCACGATCAGCGCCAGCAACGTCCACGGCCAGGCCCAGCCGTGCGCGGTGGCGGTCACCTTGTCCAGCGACGACGTCGAGCCCGAGGCGTCGGTGAGCTGCGGCACCAGCGTGACCGTGGCGTCGAGCAGGACGGCGGCGGTGACGCCCTCGATCGGGACCGAGACCTTCCAGCTCTCGCCGGGCAGCAGCTCGGGCGGGTTGGCGATCTTCGTGGTCTCGACCTTGAACAGCCCGAGCGGACCCGTGATCTGCACGCCCTGCTGCGCCGTCTCGACCGCGTTGCCGACATTGTGGATGGTGTAGTCGACGGTCGCGGTGCCCTTGCCGAACGGGTTCGGCGTGCCGTCGTACGAGATGTGGGTGTTCTCGATCTTCAGAGCCGGCGTCAGATCGCCGCCCACCCGAAGCTTGATCTTGATGCCGAGCCGGCGGTCGACGTTCACCTGGGCCGAGTCGTCGGCCTGGGTCAGCGAGGTGATGATGCCGCCGACGTAGTCGCCCGGCGTGGCGTTCGATGGGATCTCGACGGTGAACGGCACCGTGACCGCCTTGCCGGCCGGGACCGTGACGTTCTTCTGCGCGGCGTGCACCCAGGCTCCGATGCCCTTGCCCTTGGTGTCCGCGCCCTGAAGGTCGAGGGTGCCGGTGTCGGTGGTGAAGCCGTCGGCCGCGTAGACGCCCAGCTTCAACGGGGTCTTGCCGCGGTTCGCCACGACCAGTCCGTCCTTGGCCTGCCCGCCCGGATTGACGGCGTAGCTGAAGCTCGACCGGGTGGCGCCGAAGCTGTTCGACTCCGTCCGCACGGTCCAGGTGACGTCGCCTTCGTCCGCGAGGGCGGGCGTGGGCGCGAGGCCCGTCAGCACGAGAGCAGCGGCGGCGAGCAGGGCAAGTTTGGTCTTCATCGGTAGATCCCTAGGTAGAAAGCGGGGCGGCACTCGCAGGTGCCGCCCCGCCGGCGATCAGCTGCTGAGCGCGGTGATCGTGAGGGTGGTGCGGTAGGTGCCCTTGGCCGCGTCGCCCGGGACCTTCAGGTCCAGGCCGGCGCTGACCTTGGCCGTACCGCGGGCGTGGCCCTGCTCGGCCGACGCGAGACCGCGCGAGACCGAGAGACCGTCGCCGTTGCCGCCGAAGCCCGAGGGCACGGCCGCACCGGCCTTGGCGCCGGCGCCCGAGTTGATGACGCCCGGGGTCCAACCGAGGTTGGCGCCCGAGAACGACTTGTCGGCGTCCTTGAAGTCGCCCACGCTGGCCGCGATCGACCACGGCGAGAGGGTGCGACGGGTGTCCGACACGACGATCGGGTTGATCTCACCGCTGGCCGCGAAGTAGCCGTCGGTGGTGTTCTCCTTGGCCGTGCCGAGGTCGACCAGGCCGTTGTAGCCGTCGATCGTCCAGCCGAACTCGCCCGGAGCCGCGGTGGGCACCGCGACCTGGATCTTCTGACCGTCACCGTTGTACGGGTGGATGGTCACCTTGTCCACGATCGAGCCGACCGGCTGGCCGCTCTCGGTGTTGGTGCAGGACGAGCCGAGCTCGACCGAGGCGTTCGGAGCGGCGCAGGTGCCGCTGCGGATGTTCTCGACCTGGAGCTTGTCGTTGCGCACGGCCACCTTGACGTAGCTGCGGACGTGCTCCTGGTTCTGCACCGAGTTGTACCAGTAGCTGTCCGGGTTCAGCGGGTCGGCTCCGTTGCCGGCGCCGCTGGTGCCGCTGCTGTCGGGCTTGGTGATGTCGTAGTACTTCGAGCCCGACGCCGAGTTGGCGGTCACGTAGATGACGCCGCCCGGACCGGGGTAGACCTCGGCCTGGCCCGGCTTCTCGTCCGGGTTCGCCTTCGCGCCGTTCTTGATCTCGTAGCTGCGCGAGTAGCTGTGGTCGTGACCCTGCAGAACCAGGTCCACGCCGAGCTTCGAGAAGGCGGTCGGGAAGTCCGTACGACGGATCTTGTTGTCGCCGTCCTTGGCGTGCGACGCCGGCGAGTAGATGGCGTGGTGGTAGACCAGCACCTTCCACTTGGCCTCGTCACCGTGCTTCTTGATGACGTCCTCGACGTACGACAGGTGCGCCGCGTCGCCGCCGCCGCCCTGCGAGGTGGCGTAGGAGTTGCTGTTCAGGTCGATGAACAGCGTGTCCTTGTAGATGTAGTAGTAGTCGCCACCCGACGTGTTCGAGGTCGGCTGGCCGTTGGAGTAGTACGCGCCCGAGCGGTCCGTGTTCGGCGTGAACAGGTGCTGCTCGTACGCCTTGCCACCGACGTCGTGGTTACCGATGGTGGCGGCCCACGGGTACGACTTGAGCTGCGGCGGCGCGAGGAACGAGTTCCACTGCGACTCCGTGTTGGCCGTCTCGACCTGGTCGCCGCCGGACACCAGGAGCTCGGCGTTCGGGTTGGCGGCCAGCGACACGTTCACGGTGTCCACCCAGCCGGCCTCGTCCTTGGCGAGGTTGCCGGAGGAGCCGATCTGCGGGTCGCCGTAGAACAGGAAGTCGTAGTCGCCCTCGAAGTCCTGCGTCTTGAAGGCGTACGCCGGCGACCAGTTGCCCTCGGAGCCCACCCGGTACGAGTACTGGGTGTTCTCCTTCAGGCCGGTGATCGTCGCGTGGCGGTTGTAGCCGCCGCTGGTGGCGATGTTCGCCGCTCCGACCGCGGCGAAGGTCGCCGAGGCGGGCGGGAACTCGCCGTTGACGATCGAGGCCGTGGGCGCGAGCTGGACCTGCTGGGCCGTGTCGGCCGAGGAGTACCAGGTGACGATGCGCTGGGTCTCGTCGGCGCCCACGCCCAGGATGATGGCGCTGAGCGTGGCCGTGTCGGCCGCGCTAGCCGGGGTGGCCAGGCCGCCGCCGAGGGCGATGGCGAGGCCGAGTACCGCCGCGCCGGCCGTGGCGCCGACGCGGTGGTGCCTGCTGGATCTCATCGTTTTTCCTCAATCCAGATGAGAGGGGGTTGCGAAATGCTTGCTCAAGCTCGTAGGTCGCGATGAACCGCTCGTGAACAAGATCAAGAACCTCGGTGGCACCTGCCGAAAGGTCAGGCTTTTACGCGCTGGATAAACCACACGAGGCCCATCACAGCCACCCCAGCCGAGACCAAACCGGTCACCCACAGCGCCGCCCGGGGGCTCCGGCGCCGCAGGACCATCAACAGCGGGAAGACGACGACGATGATCGACAACTGAACGACCTCGATGCCGACGTTGAAGACCAGCAACGACCACAGCAGCGTCCACGAGAACGCCTCGTTGATGCCCAGGGCGCCGGCGAACCCCAGGCCGTGGACGAGGCCGAAGCAGAACACCACCGCGAGGCGTGCCCACCCGGCCCGGTCGAGTCCCTTGGTCACCTCGAGGTCGGTCGCATGATCGCCTCGTCGCCAGACCCGGACGAGATACCAGGCCGCGACCACCGCGATCGACAGGGCGATGATCGGCTCCACCACGCGGGCCGGCACGTCGACCAGACCCAGCGCGGCCAGCATGAAGGTCACCGAATGGGCCAGCGTGAAGCTGGTGGCGGCCAGCACGATCTCGCGCAGGCGGCGGGAGCCGGCGATCAGCGCCAGCAGGAACAGGATGTGGTCGATGCCGGTGAGCAGATGCTCGGCGCCCAGCCGGAAGAACTCCCAGAACCGCTCGTACCAGCTCTGGGCCGTCGAGAAGGTCGGATGCTCGGAGTCGAGCGCGGCACTGCCCGTACGGCCGTCGATCTCGTACGTCACGATGGTCTTCGTGCCTTTGACATAGCCCTCGCCGTCCGGGAAGAGGCCGCTGCGCAGGTCGTGCCCGTCCTCGGCGCTCGGGCAGGTCCAGTCGAGGACCAGGTCGGCGTACGGGACACCTTCCCGCTCCCCGATCGCGAAGTCGCCCCGCTTCGCCGCCGCGCAGGAGCGGCTGCCGGAGGTCAGCGAATAGCGCTTGGTGACGTAGTCGACGACGGTGTCGGCGTGCTCGTTGAGGGCCTTGGCCTGTGCTTCCGAGTCGCCGTCCTCGAAGGCGGCGTTTCCCGTACGGAAGAGCGGATCGTCCTTCTCCGCGTCGGCGGCCGAGACCACCAGCAGGTCGTACTCCAGCTCCAGCTTGGTGCGGACGTGCCCGTCGTCGCCCGAGGTGATGTCGGTGTACACGGTCGAGCTGAATCCGTGCGCGTACGCCGGTGTGGCTCCCAGCAGGGCGACCGCCACAGCGGCGATCACCAGGGCGATGCGTTTCATCGTTGCACCGTGCAGCATCCGGGTTAACAAGATCAAAAACACTGAAGAACCGATGGAGACAAACCCGCTGGCAGGCGGTTCTCCCAGCTACAAAAGATCGTTACCCCTTCCGTCGTTAGGACGTACGTCTTGCGCCGCCTGCTCTGCGCCGTCGCCGCGGCCGCCCTGCTGACCGTCGCCGGTTGCGGCAACGGCGGCGACTGGTCACAACCGCACCCCGCGCCCACCCCCGTCGGCACCCTCGGCGCCGGCTTCACCGACCCGGCGTCCCCGCCCACCCCCGAGGCGACGGTCACCCCCGCCCCCGGCTCGTGGGACGGCGTCCACCCGTCGAAGGGCTACCGGGTGGTCCTGCTCCACTCCGGCGACGACGCGCCGACGAAGGCGCTGATGAAGGGCGTCCGCGACTGGGCGAAGGACGAGGACGTCGACCTGCGCGAGGTCCCGGCCCACGCCGGCAACCCGATCGACGACATCGTCAAGGCCATCGACATGAAGCCCGACCTGATCGTCAGCGCCGGCAACCCCTTGATCGACGCCCTCACCACGGTCAGCGCCAGCCACCTGGACCAGCACTTCCTGGTCGTCGGGGCCGAACTGGCCGAACCCACCCACAACGTGACAGCGGCCGACTGGTCGGGCGCCTCCTTCCGCGGCGAGGGCCTGGGCATGTCCTCGACGTACGACCCGGCCTCGTTCACCGCGGCCCGCTGCGCGGCCGCCATCCGGGCCGGCGTGGCCGCCGTCCTGACCGGCACCACCGGCATCGTTCTCTGGCTGGACAAGGTCTAGGGTCGTCGCATGGCGACGCGTCTCGTGCAGATCAACATGAAGGCCCGGGACGACGCGGCGCTGGGCGCCTTCTGGGCCGAGGCGCTGGGCTGGGAGCTCTCCAGCGAGGGCCCCGGCGTGACCAACCTGGAACCGAAGGGCTTCACCTATCCCGACCCGGTCGCCGTCGTCGTCGACCTGGTGGTGTCGCCGGAGGCCAAGACGGTGAAGAACCGCGTGCACCTCGACCTGGCCACGAAGTCGGCGTCCCACCAGGCCGAACTGGTGGCCCGCCTCCAGGCGCTCGGCGCGACCCCGGCCGACGTGGGCCAGGGCGACGACGTCCCGTGGACGGTCATGGCCGACCCCGAGGGCAACGAGTTCTGCGTGCTCGACTCCCTCTACGACCAGACCGGCCCGATCGCGTCGGTCGTGGTGGATTGCGCGGACCCGCAGGCGATGGCCGGCTTCTGGGGCGAGGCCACCGACTGGACCACCATGAAGGTGACCGGCGTCAACGCGGCGCTGCGCTCCGCCCAGGGCGTGGGGCCCTACTTGCAGTTCCTGCGCACCCCCGACCCGAAAACCGTGTGGAACCGCGTCCACCTCGACGTCCGCCCCTATCCCACCGACGACCTGGAGGCCGAGGCCGCCCACCTGCGAACGCTGGGCGCCACCGTCGTCGACCTCGACGTCCCGTGGAAGGTCCTCACCGACATCGAGGGCAACGAATTCTGCCTCCTGACCCCGGCCTGAGCCCGCCTATCATGGCGCGATGAACGACTGGCGGGATCCCGAGTGGGTGGCGACCGCCCACAAGTGGATCAGCGATCATCTCGACACACCGGCGACAGGACCGATAGAAGAGGTCCGGGTACGCCCGTGGTCGGTCACGCACAGGGTGACGACCGCGGCGGGAGCCCGCTGGTTCAAGGCCAACATCACCGGTTGCCGCTACGAGGCGGCCCTGGCCGAGGCGCTGGCCGAGTGGGCGCCGGGCCGGACGCTGGCGCCGATCGCGGTCGACAGACAGCAAGGTTGGCTCCTGACGGCGGACGCGGGCCCGACACTGCGCGATCTCGGTGACGGCAGCGACTGGCCCAAGCTTCTTCAGACGTACGCCTCCTTGCAGCGCGACGTCACCGCACACGCGAACCAGATGATCGCCCTGGGCGTGCCCGACATGCGGGTGCCACGCCTCCCGAAGCTGGCCGACGGCGTCCAGGAGTGGTGCGACGAGCTGGCCGCGGACGGCATCCCCGCCACCCTGCAACACGACGACCTGCACGACAACAACGTGTTCACCGGTTTCCGCTTCTTCGACTGGGGCGACGCGAGTGTCGGCCATCCTTTCGGTTCGCTGCTGGTGGCCCTGGGCGTGGCCGGAGAAGACAAAGCGGAGCGCCTACGGGACGCGTACCTGGAAATCTGGTCGGACCTGGGAACGCCGAAGAGCCTGCGCCGCTCCGCCTCGCTGGCCGTGCGCCTGGCCCGCATCTCCCGCGCCGAGGCGTGGCGGAGGGCGATCGAGGGCGCGGCCCTGCCCGTGGACGAGGATTTCCGAACAGCGGCCGACTGGTGGCTCGAACAACTACCCGAGCCAACGGTGATCTAGTTCCTCGCCAGCGTCGTCCAGCGCTGGCGGCTCTTGGCGCGCATCATCCGGGGAATCTGGATAATAGTGGGTAGCCGTCGAATACTGCCTGGTTCGTTCGATTGCGGCGGCAGCCTCGTCATCGCTCATTGGTTTGCCAAGCTCATTTACCACTTCAGGCCATGAATTCCCGTGAGACACCCTGAAGCCGGGATACAACTTGGCAATCTCATCCGTCGTCACACTGGGCACTTCAGTGTGAGCCTCAGGCTCGTGTGAGGTGCCGTCACTGTCGTCAGCCGCCGAGGAGCCGTCGCGTGTCTCCGCCGCAGCGCACAGCGCGATCGTCAAGAGCATCGCAACGCGCCTCAACCTCATCGCGACCCATCCCCCAATGCTCGGTGTCGCCCCGAAGCGGCCGGCCGACTAACCGAAAAGGGGTACCCGGCCGTTCCGATTTTTGCAGCACCGACGCCTCGTCGAATGTCGATGCTGCTATCTGCGACATGAACACCGTGGCGGGCGGACCGGCTGGGGCACCCCGAATCACTCCCGTTCACGCCGGCCCTTCCGTTGACTCGCGCAGACTTCCTGGGCCTCTTTGTCTCGGTGCTCTGCCAAGCGGGGTGGAAGGCTTCGTCTTCGCTTCGCCGAAGGCGCGGCGCCTGCGGTGACGGCGTCCTCAGATGAGGCGTAGGTCGGTCAAGGCGTCGAGCAAGCGGGTGACGTCCTCGGGGGTCGAGCCCAGGCCGAAGCTGGCCCGCAGCAAGCCGGGGGCCGTCTCGCAGCCCTCGGTGGTCGCGTTTCCGGTCAGGCGGCGGACCAGCGGGTGGGCGCAGAACTGGCCGGCTCGCACGCCGATGCCGTAGTCGCGGGCCAGGCGCTCGGCGGTGCCGGACGGGTCGGGGACGGCGAACGAGACGATTCCTACGCGCGGGACCTCGCCTCCGAACAAGGAGACGCCGTCGAGGCCGGCCAGCAAGCTCTGCTCGTGTTCCAGCAAAGCCGCACGGTCGGCGCGCAGCAAAGCGTCGCAGACCGCGCCCAGGGCGACCGCGCCGATCAGGTTGGGGGTGCCGCCCTCGTGGCGGGCCGGGCCGGTGGCCCAGGTGACGTCGCCCGCGAAGTCGCCGACGGCGGCGCTCGCTCCGCCGCCGTACAGGTAGGGCTGGGCCTCGTCGAGCCAGTCCTGGCGGCCGGCCAGCACGCCGGCGCCGAACGGCGCATAAAGCTTGTGGCCTGACAGGGCCAGGTAGTCGGCGCCGAGCGCGTCCAGGTCCAGCGGCACGTGCGGCGCCAGCTGCGCGGCGTCGACGACCACCCGGGCGCCGTGCGCGTGGGCTATGTCGGCCAACTGGCGTACGGGCCAGATCTCGCCCGTGACGTTGCTCGCGCCCGTTATCGCGAGGAGCGCGGGGCCGCGTACCTCGGAAAGGGCGGCGGCGACGGCGGAAAGCGCGGCGGCGATGGACGTGGGCGCGGGCAGGCGGACCGGTGCGGGCCAGGGAAGCAGGTTCGCGTGGTGCTCGCCGTCGAAGACGATCGTCGTGGTGCCAGGCGGCAGCGAGCGGGCCAGCAGGTTGAGCGCGTCGGTGGTGTTGCGGGTGAAGATGACCTCGTCGCCGGGGCGACAGCCGAGGAACTCGGCCACGATGTCGCGGGCGCGCTCGTATTCGAGGGTCGACTTCTGTGAGCGGCGGCCGGTTCCCCGGTGCACGCTGCCGTACAGGGGAAGCAGGCCGGTCACGGCGTCGGCGGCCACCCGGACGGCCGGGGCCGAGGCCGCGTAGTCGAGGTGGGCGAACCGGACCGTACGGCCGTCGGGAAGGTCGACGGTCAGGTCGGCGCCGATGATGTCGAGTTCGTCGGACATGGAGATGCCTCCGCGTGGGTCGGGGACCCACCGCGGGTCCGCGCTTGCCCGCGTCGTCCTCGACGCGAGCCTGGTCTTCACCCGGGGCACCCCATCGCGAACGCAAGGGTTGCCGGCCAGCGAGCCGGGGCTTGTCGCTGGCGCTCATGACCTGAAACGGAGACTAGCACCACCTATCTCCTACCGGTCAAGTAGGCATATGGTCGTTGCATGACGAAGCAGACTTGGGCCGAGTGGCACGCCGCGCACGAGGAGAACCGGGCCGACCGCCACGGCTTCCTTGCCGTGACCAGCCTCAACTTCCTCAACGAGACCCCGCGGCGCTTCACCGACGCCCCGGGCGAGTGGAGCACCGGACCCGGTGGCGTAGTGGTCGACCTCACCGACGGTGAGTCCCTGACCGTGGACGGCGCCGAGGTGACCGGACGGCACGAGTTCGGCGTGCTGCCCGAGCGCGGCGGCGTCACCGCCGGCTACGGCGACGCCGTGATCGAGGTGGCCAAGCGCAGTGGCTTCGACATCGTGCGGCCCCGGCACCCCGACAACCCCTTGCGTACGTCGTATCAGGGCACCCCCACGTACGAACCGACCGAGAAGTGGGAGCTCAGCGGCCGCTACGTGCCGTTCGACGAGCCGCGGCAGATCACCGTGGGCGCGGCCGTCGAGGGGCTCGAGCACGTCTACGAGTCGCCGGGCCGGGTCGAGTTCGAGGCACTGGGCACCCCGCTCGCCCTGACCGTGTTCAACGGGCACACCCCGGGCACCTTCTTCGCGCTGTTCACCGACGAGACCTCGGGCGTGACCACGTACGCGGCCAACCGCAGCCTGGCCATCGCCGCCCCCGAAGCCGACGGCTCCGTGGTCCTCGACTTCAACAAGGCCACGAACCTGCCGTGCGCCTACACCGAGTTCGCGACCTGCCCGCTGCCGCCGGCCGAGAACAAGCTGCCGGTCGCCGTCGAGGCCGGCGAGAAAACTCCGGTCTAGATTCTTAACCTCCTTCGCCTATAGGATTTGAGGGTGAGCATTCATCTGGCGCTGGAGATCGACGGGGCCGGCTCCCATCCGGGAGCGCGCGGCGGACTGGCCGACACCGAAGCGGTGGCGGTCGCCGAGGCGGCCGGTTTCGCCCTGATCACCATCAACGACTCACCCTTGACGACCTCCCCGGAAGCGGGCGTCCGGGCGAGCTATCTCGCCCGGCGCACCCGCCGCATCGGGCTCGCCCCGACGCTGCATCCGGCTCTCACCGAGCCGTTCCACCTGGCCACCCAGCTCGCGGCGCTCGACCACGCGTCGCAGGGCCGGGGCGCCTGGGTGGTCGGCGCCGAGAACAGCGCGGCCGCCCACGCGACCATCGGGAGCAAGCCCCTGAGCGACGAGGTGCTGCGGCAGGAGATCGCCGACGTCATCGACGTGGCCCGCCTGCTGTGGGACTCATGGGAGGACGACGCCGTCATCCGCGACGTGGCGAGCGGCCGCTTCCTCGATCCCGATCGTGTTCACCATGTGAACTTCACCGGCGAGCGGTTCTCCGTGGTCGGCCCGTTGATCACCCCGAGGCCGCCGCAGGGCCAGTTGATCATCGCGGCCGCCGACACTATTTCCGATAAATCCGACATCGCCCTGATCTCTGCGCCGACGATCGACGCCATCGAAGCCCGCGCGAAAGCCGCAAAAGCGGCGAGGACCTTCGCCGAGGTCGAGGTCCTTCTGGGTACGGATCGTCTGGCGGAACTGGAGGCGCGGGAACCCTGGGGCGAGCCGGAGAGACTCCGGTTCACCGGCGACGCCGACGAGTTCCGGCGGCTGCTGGCCAGGCTCGAAGGCATTGTCGACGGCGTACGGATCCACCCCGCCGTCCTCGAGATCGATCTTCCCCGCCTCGCCGTGGCCACCGGCCGCGGCCCGGTCGGCGGGCCCACCCTGCGCGAGACCCTCGGCCTGCCCCGTCCCGTCAACGTCTTCGCTGGGGAGTCGCGATGACCACGCACCGCCTCCACCTCGGGCTGTTCTTCACCGGCGTCGGCCCGCAGCTGCTCTGGTCGCGACCCGACTTCGCCGAGCACACCCACATCGACACCTTCGTGCAGACCGTACGGACCCTGGAGCGCGGCCTCTTCGACGCGTTCTTCCTGGGCGAGGGCCTGCGCGTGCGGGAGAACCGCGGCCGCGTCCACGACCTCGACGTCGCCGGCCGCCCCGACGCCATCACCCAGCTGGCCGCCCTGGCCGCCGAGACCGAGCGGATCGGACTGGTCGCCACCCAGAACACCACCTACAACTTCCCGTTCGACCTGGCCCGGCGGCTCGCCTCGCTCGACCACGTCTCCGGTGGCCGGGCCGGCTGGAACATCGTCACGACGGACAACGCCTGGACCGGCGAGAATTTCCGGTACGGCGGGTGGCTGCCGCACGAGCGCCGCTACGAGCGGGCCGCGGCTTTCGTCGAGACGGCGCGCCACCTGTGGGGCGGGAACGCGGTCGACACGCACAGCGATCTGGTCGACGTGACGGGATCACTCGGCGTCACGGGAAACCCCGTCCTCTTCCAGGCCGGCGACTCACCCGGCGGGCGCGACCTGGCCGCGCGATTTGCGGACGCGGTCTTCTCGGCCAACACGGACTACGACAAGGCGCAGGCCTACGCGGCCGATCTGACCCAGCGCCTGGAGGCGTACGGGCGTACCCGGGAATCTTTGAAGATCTTGCCTGGAGCCCAGGTCGTGCTGGGCGATTCGGCGAAGGAGGCGGCCGAGAAGGCCGACTGGATCCAGCGCGAGCAGACCACCGGGCCCCGCGCGATCGCCTTCCTCGAGCAGTACTGGAACAAGGACCTTTCCGGGTACGACCCCGACGGCCCCCTGCCCGGCATCGAACCGGCCGAGGGCGAGCTCGACCCGTCCCGGGGCACCATCTCGATCGAGCACCGCACCGGCAAACTCGAGCGCATCGCCGAGTGGCGCTCGCTCAACCTGTCCATTCGCGAGCTGGTCCTGCACGTCACCCCCAGGCACAACACCTTCATCGGTACGCCCGGGCAGGTGGCCGACGAGTGGGCCCGTTACGTGCGGACCCGCGCGGTCGACGGCTTCAACCTGGTGCCGCAGCTCCTGCCGGGCAGCGTCGAGGACATCGTCGACCGGCTCGTGCCCGAGCTTCAGGAGCGGGGCGTCTACCGGACCGCATACGAGGGACGCACCCTGCGCGAGCACCTGGACCTGGCGTGACCGGCCGGATGCTCGGCACGGTCACCGCCGCCGGGGGCCATCCGGGCCCGTACGAGCTGGCCCTGACCTCACAGTCCACGCTGGAGACGGCCAAGCTGGTGGCCCGCCGGGCCGAGGCGGCCCGGATCGACGCGCTGTTCGTGCCGGACCTGTTGACCTTCGGCGCGCAGGGGACCATCGGGGACCAGGAGCCGCTGGTCTTCGTCTCCGCGCTGAGCCAGGTGACATCGCACGCCGGGCTGATCGCGACGGTCTCGACGACGTTCCACCATCCGTTCAACCTGGCCCGGCTGTTCGGCACGCTCGACCACGTCAGCAACGGGCGGGCGGCCTGGAACCTGGTGACCTCGTCGATCGGCGAGGAGAACTACGGGCCGGGCGGGCTGCCGTCGCCGGCGGCCGGTATCGCGCTCGGGGCCAAGTACGCCGAGGTCGTCTTCACGGCGCTGCCGACGCTGGACGACGCGCTGACCTTCACGCGGACGATCCGGTCACAGTCCACGCGGCCGGGCCTGCCGTTGATCTTCAGCTCGTTCCACGCCACCTACGGGGCGACCGAGGCCGAGGCGCAACGGCTCGTGCGCGAGCGGCTGGAGGCGATCGACTACGACCGCGGGCGTGCGCTCGTGGCCGACATGCTCGGCGGGGCGGTGGATTTGTCCGAAGCGAAGCTGGACGAGCCGCTACCGTCATCGCTTTTGCCGGACATTTCACGCATCAACCGGCGGCGCGGCCGGGCGGAGATCTTCAGCCGGCTCATCCGCGAGGGCCGTACGCTGCGCGAGCTCGTTCAGGCGGCCCAGGACACCGGCCACTGGTCGGTCGCGGGCACGCCGGAGCAACTGGCCGACGCGGTACAGCAGCGATTCGAGGCCGGAGTCCTCGACGTATTGTCGATCAACGGCATCGCCGACGACCGCACGCACGACTTCGTGGTCAACGGCCTGCTCGTCGAACTACGCCGGCGCGGCATCGTCAAGGAGGACTACCGCGGCAGCACCCTCCGCGACAACTGGGGACTGACTCTATGACGCTGGACGCGATCGTCGTCGGTGGCGGCGCCATGGGCTCGGCGGCCGCCTGGCAGCTCGCCCGGCGCGGGGCCGATGTGCTGCTGCTGGAGCGGTTCGAGGCCGGGCACACGCGGGGCGCCTCGCACGGGGCTTCGCGGATCTTCCGGTTCGCGTACGCGCAGCCCGACTACATCGCGCTGGCCCGTGAGGCCCTCGACCTGTGGCGCGAGCTCGACCCCTCGCTGCTCGACCTGACCGGCGGCGTCGACCACGGCGACCGGGCGTCGATCGAGCCGATCGCGAACGCCCTGGCCGCGGCCGGGGTGCCGGGCCAGTGGCTCGCCCAAGAGGAGGCCGCCGAGCGCTGGCCGGGCCTGCGCTTCACCGGCCCGGTCTTCTTCCATCCGTCCAGCGGGCGTGTCCACGCCGACCACGCGGTGGCCGCCCTGCAAGCGGCCGCCGCCACGCTGGGCGCCGAGGTGCGGCACAAGACCGAGGTCATCGCCATCACCGTCCGTGGCGAGGACGACGTCGAGGTCGTCACGGCGGGCGAAACGCTGCGGGCGCGGAGGGTCATCGTGGCCGCCGGCGCGTGGACGCCGAAGCTGCTGCCCGGCCTGCTGCCGCTGCGGGTCACCCAGGAGCAGCCGGCGCACTTCACGCCGCTGGCCGACGTCACCTGGCCGAGCTTCATCCACCACGACGGCGGGGCCGGGGTCTACGGACTGCTCACACCGGGCGAGGGTGTGAAGGTGGGTTTTCACGGGAACGGCCCCGTGGTGGATCCCGACACCCGCGACTACGCGGCCGAGCCCGTACGGGCGGAACGCCTTCGTGACTACGTACGGCAATGGGTCCCCGGGGTTGATCCGGAGAGTGACGCACCGATCAGCTGCACCTACACGACCACCCCGACCTCCGACTTCGTGATCGACCGGCGCGGGCCGCTGGTGATTGCGGCCGGCTTTTCCGGGCATGGTTTCAAGTTCACCCCGGCGGTCGGGCGGCTGCTGGCCGACCTGGCCGTCACCGGCGCGCCGGCCACACCGAGATTCACCATCCCCCTCGGACAGGAGAGCCCATGACCATGCAGTCGGCGCTGGAACCACTGCGCCTGCGGCGCGTCTTCGGTTCCTTCCCCACCGGCGTGACCGTCGTGGCCGCGCTCGTCGACGGCAGGCCCACCGGCCTCGCGGCCAACTCGTTCGTCTCCGTGTCGCTCGACCCGCCGATGGTGTCGCTCTGCGTGGCGCACACCTCCACCACCTGGCCCACCCTGCGCCGCGCGGGCCGTCTCGGCGTCAGCGTGCTCGGCGCCCACCAGGAGCAGGCCGGACGCCAGCTCAGCGCCCGCGACGCCGACCGTTTCGCCGCGCTCGACTGGCGCACCAGCGACGACGGCGCCGTCTTCCTGGAAGGTTCCAGCGCCTGGCTCGACTGCTCGATCGAACGGGAGATCCCGGCCGGCGACCACGACATCATCCTGCTGCGCGTGCACGACCTCGACGCCGACGAGTCCGTGCCGCCGCTGGTCTTCCACGGCAGCACGTACCGGTCGCTAGCCCTCTGACAGCATCCAGTCCAGCGCGGCCTCGACGTGGAGCAGCGTGGTGTCGTACACGGGCAAAGGACTTTGACCTTGATCGAGGAGAAGCCCGATCTCCGTGCACCCGAAGATCACCGCCTCCGCTTCCATCGTTTCCAGGATCCGGAGGTACGCCTGCCGTGAGCCCTCCTCGATCCGGCCCTGACAGAGCTCGTCGTAGATGATCCGGTGCACGGTGTCCCGATCGGCCGGCCCAGGGACGACCACGTGGAGTCCCCGCTCCTCCAGTCGCTGCCGGTAGAAGTCCTGCTCCATCGTGTAGCGCGTGCCCAGCAGGGCGACCTCCCGGACGCCGTCGTCCAGCAGGGCCGTGGCCGTGCCGTCGGCGATGTGCAGCAGCGGGATGTCGATCGCGTCCTGGATGGCGCCGGCCACCCGGTGCATCGTGTTGGTGCAGAGGATCAGCCCCTCGGCGCCGGCCCGCTCCAGCCTGCGCGCGCACTCGCCGAGGAACTTCCCGGCCTCGTCCCACGCGCCGGCCGCCTGCATCCGCTCGATCTCGGCGAAATCCACGGTGTACGTCACGCTGTGCGCCGAATGCAGCCCGCCGAGCCGTTCCCGCACCCCGCGGTTGAGCCGCTGGTAGTAGTAGTCGGTCGATTCCCAGCTCATGCCGCCGAGCAGCCCCAGAACTCGCATGCGAGCCATGATGCCCGGTCGCGGGCCCGGCAATTCGCTTGACGCGGCCGCGGGCCCATCTGGTCTGCTGCGGTCATGGAACAGGTACGCGCGGCCTTCGAACAGAACTTCGCCGACGGCGCCGAGGTGGGGGCGAGCTTCTGCGCGACCGTCGACGGCGAGATCGTGGCCGACCTCTGGGGCGGCCACGCCGACGCGGCACGCACCCGCCCGTGGGAGCGGGACACGATCGTCAACGTCTACTCGATCACGAAGACGATGGCGGCGCTGACCGCGCTGCTGCTGGCCGACCGGGGCGAGCTCTCCTTCGACGCGCCGGTGGCCCGCTACTGGCCCGCGTTCGCGGCGGCCGGCAAGGACGAGGTCACGGTCGCGCAGGTGATGAGCCACTCGGCCGGCCTGTCCGGGTGGCGGGCGCCGCTGGTGCCCGAGGACCTCTACGACTGGGAGAAGGTGACCGGGCTGCTGGCCGCACAGGAGCCGTTCTGGAAACCGGGCACGGCCTCCGGCTATCACGCGGTCACCCAGGGTTTCCTGATCGGCGAGGTCGTCCGTCGGATCACCGGCCACACCCTGGGCACGATCTTCCGTACGGAGATCGCCGAGCCCCTGGGCGCCGACTTCCACATCGGCCTGCCCGAGTCGGAGGAGCACCGGGTGGCCGAACTGATCCCGCCCGCGACGGAGGCCTTCGCCGGCGAGATCACCGACCTGCAGGACAACGCCGCCCACAACCCGCGCCTCGACACGGCGATCGCCAACACGCGAGCCTGGCGCGCGGCCGAGATCCCGGCCGGCAATGGCACGGGCAACGCCCGCGCGGTGGCCCAGATCCACACGATCCTGGCCTGCGGCGACAGTCTGCTCTCGGCGGCGACGTGCCGGCGCGCCCTGGAGGTGCGGATCGAGGGCGTCGACCTGATCCTCGGCCTGCCGATCCGGTTCGGGCTCGGCTTCGCCGTGGGCGGCGACTTCATGCCCAGCCCGAACACGCTGTACTGGGGAGGAGCGGGCGGTTCCCTGGCCGTCATCGACTTGGACGCCCGAGCCACCTACGCCTACACCATGAACAAGATGGCCGGCGGCCTGGCCGACATGCGAGCCTTCGGCCCCATGGCCGCCGCCTGGTCAGCTCCGTGAGCGGGGACGACCTTCGAGACCCGCGCGGTCTGCGCCACCGCAGAATGATGGAGCGTATGGACTCGGTCGAGGCTCTTGCGGCGGACGCTCTCCATTGGATGATCCGGTCGGCGCCCGAGGACGACCCGTCGCTGTACAGCGGCCGGGCCGGTGTCGTGCTCGCGCTGCTGGAGGGGCAACGCCACTTCGGGGACGATCGCTACGGCGACGCGGCGCTGCGGGGTGCGGCCACGCTGACCCTCGCCGTCGAGGACTGCTCGCTCTATTTCGGGCTCACCGGCACGGCGGTCGCGCTGCGCGCGGTTCATCGCCGGCTCGGCGACGAGGCGGCCGGGCGGGCGGCGGACCGGGCGCTGAGCCTCGTGCGCGCGCGGTTCGACGGGCAGCGCTGGGGTGACATGTTCGAGCTGCTCTTCGGCAACGCCGGTGTCGCGCTGGGCGCGCTGCACGCCGGAGACCTTGATCTGGCCGTTCTCGCCGCCGAGCCGTACCTCCGCACCGCCGATCCGACTCCCGGTGGGGTCAACTGGGCGGTCCGCCCGAGCCCGCCGCGCTCCCATCACATCGCGCACGGGACCCTGGGGATCGTCTGCGCCCTCGCCGCCGTGGGCGCCGCCGCCGGTCGCGACGACTTCATCGAGCTGGCCCGGGCCGGGGCGGCCGACGTGGTGAGCCGGAACGAGGCCGGACCGGACGGGTTCCTCGTGCCGCATTCCGATCCGCCGCACCGGCCGGAGCTGATCGAGCGGTACAGCTACGGCTGGTGCAACGGGCCGGCCGGCGACGCCCAGGTCTTCCGCCTGCTCGGGGACACCGCGCTCGGCGACCGTTGCTGGCACACCGTCACCCACTCGGGGCTGCCCCGCCGCGTACGGCCGGGCTTCTGGGACAACAACGGCCGCTGCTGCGGCACCGCGGGTGTTCTCGCCCTGGCCTGCGACCGCTACGTCGAACAGGGCGAGCCGCTCGACTTCGCCCACGTGCTCGCCGACGACCTCCTCGCCCGGGCCACCGTCGACGCGGACGGCGCCCGCTGGTCGAACCACGAGCACCGCGTGACGCCCAGCGACCTCGCCCCCGAGGCGGGCTGGGCGATGGGCAGCGCGGGCATCGTCCGCGAGCTGCTCCGCTTCGCCCGTGTCACCCAGGGTGCGGATCCGGCGTACGCGGTGCAGTGGCCCGACCACCCGCCCACGCGGGCCACGGAAATGTCGTAGGGGCTTGCTACCTTCTCGGCACTGATCCAGCGTCACCTCGGCCGAAGGAGTCCCGTGACCATCCACCACCACCTGACGACGTTCTTCGGGCTGCCCGTCGTGGAGCTCGAGGACGACAAAGATCCGGCCGACCCGGCGGCGGTGGCCTGGCGGATCGACATGGAGGACTTCGAGGCGTCGGCCGAGGAGTTCGAGGCCGCGTTCGAGCAGATGATGAAGCGCAGCGGGCCGGCCGGGCCGACCGCGCTGGTCGTGGGTGAGTGGGGTTCGGCCTACGACACTCATTTCCCCTTCGACCTGCTGATCCGCAACGCCGGGCGGCTCGGCGCGCTGCGGGCGCTGTTCGTGGGCGAGATGAGCTCGGAGCAGTGCGAGATCTCGTGGATCAACCAGTCCGACGTCACGCCGTTCCTGGCCGCCTTCCCGGCGCTGGAGAGCTTCTGGGTGCGGGGCGCGCAGGGGCTCGAGCTGGAGCCGTTGCGCCACGAGGGGCTGCGGGAGCTGGTCATCCAGTCCGGTGGTCTGCCGGCCACCATCGTCCGGGCCGTCGGTGCCTGCGACTTCCCCCGGCTGACCCATCTGGAGTTGTGGCTGGGCGTCGACAACTACGGCGGCGACGCCCGGGCCGACGACCTCGCGCCGATCCTGAGCGGGCGGGCGTTCCCGGCGCTGACCCACCTGAGCCTGTGCAACGCCGAGATCGCCGAGGAGCTGGCCGCCGCCGTGGCCGCCGCGCCCGTGGTGGCCCGGCTGAGCCGGCTCGACCTGTCGCTGGGTGTGCTGGGTGACGCCGGGGCCGAGTCGCTGCTGGCCGGTCAGCCGCTCACCCATCTGCAAACGCTCGACCTGCATCACCACTTCATGTCCGAGGAGATGGCTCAGCGCGTGGCCGACGAGCTGCCCGGCGTCACGGTCGACGTGTCCGAGCGGCAGGACGAGTCGCGGTGGGGCCGGTACACCGTGGTCGCCGAATAATGCGACTCGCCGTCGTCGGTAACCCGGAGAACCGCCGAGTCGCCCTCTTCTCCGCCGCCGCCGAGCGGGCCGGCCTGCCCGCGCCCGAGGTCTTCGGTTGGCGTGAGGTGCTGCGGGACGGGCGCGTGCCCGGTCCGGGCGTGCTCGTGCGCGTCGACTCGCCGGGGGAGAACGCGGAGGTCGACACGCTGCTGCGCGGGCTGGGCGGCGGCGGCGACCGTCCGGCCGTGCCGGCCCAGCACGGCGAGATCCTCGGCGCGGCGGCGGCCTTCGCGGGGCTGCGGGCGGCCCTCGGCCTGGTCGAGGCCGGCGGCGGCCGGCTGCTCACCCCTCCGGCCGACATCCTGACCATGACGGCGAAACCGAGCTGCCACGCCCTGCTGACCGCGCGGGGCGTTCCGGTGCCACCGGCTCTGGAGCCGGTGCGCGACTACGCGTCGCTGCGGGCGGCGATGGCCCGGGCCGGCTGGGGCCGGGTCTTCGTCAAGCCGGCCTTCGGCTCGTCCGCGTCCGGGGTGATCGCCCTGGCCGCGGCCGGGCGGCGGGTCACGGCGGTGACGTCGGCCGAGCTGAGCGGTGGGCGGCTCTTCAACAACTTGCGAGTACGACGGTACGACAGCGAGCCCGTCGTCGCGTCGATCGTCGACCGCCTGGCGCCGGACGGGCTGCACGTCGAGCGGTGGTACCCGAAGGCCGCCCTGAACGACCGGGTGCTCGACCTGCGGGTGGTCGTGATCGCCGGGCGGCCGCGGCACGTCGTGGTGCGGACCAGCCGGTCGCCCATGACGAACCTGCATCTCGGCAACGCCCGCGGCGACGTGGCGGCGGTGCGGGCGGCGGCCGGCGAGCGGTCGTGGGCGGCCGCGATGCTGACGTGCGAGCGGGTGGCCGCGTGCTTCCCGGGCAGCCTTCAGGTCGGCGTCGACCTGATGTTCCGGGCCGGGTGGCGCGATCACGCGGTGGCCGAGGTGAACGCGTTCGGCGATCTGCTGCCCGGGGTGCTGGTCGACGGCCTCGACACGTACGGCGCGCAGATCGCCGAGATCGCGGGTGCGGCATGCGCGATCTGATCGGCAGTCACGACCTGCTCTTCGTCACGCTCGACACGCTGCGCTACGACGTGGCCGCCGACTGCCTGGCCCGGGGGCGCACGCCCGAGCTGGCCAAGGTGCTGCCCGGCGGCGTGTGGGAGCGGCGGCACACCCCGGCGTCGTTCACCTACGCGGCCCATCACGCGTTCTTCGCCGGTTTCCTGCCGACGCCGGTGACGCCGGGACGGCACGAGCGGCTGTTCGCGGCCCGGTTCGCCGGCAGCGAGACCAGCGGTGCGGGCACGTTCGTGTTCGACGCCGCCGACCTGCCGTCGGGGCTGGCCGCCGCCGGCTATCACACCGTCTGCCTGGGCGGGGTGGGCTTCTTCAACCCGGGGGCACCGCTCGGGCGCGTGCTGCCCGGGTTGTTCGCCGAGGCGTACTGGGAAAGGGGTTTCGGGGTGACCGAGCCCGATTGCCTGGGCGCGCAGATCGATCGGCTGAGCGCGGTCGTGGCGGCGCTGCCGCCGGAGAGGCCGCTGTTCAGCTTCGTCAACGTCGCGGCGCTGCACCAGCCCAACAAGCATTACGTGCCCGGCGCGACCGACGACAGCCTGGAGACCCACGCCGCGGCCCTGGAATACGTGGACGGGCTGCTCGGGCGCCTGTTCGCCCTGGCCACGAGCCGTGGACGGCCCTGCCAGGTGATCATCTGCTCCGATCACGGCACCCTGTACGGCGAGGACGGCCACGTCGGCCACCGGGTCGCGCACGAGGCCGTGTGGACAGTGCCGTACGCCGATTTCGTTCTGGACGCCTCATGAACCTCGACGACTCGCCCTACCAGGGCTATCTGTACGCGTACCCGCACAAGACGGCGTACCGCAAGCTGGAGCCGCGGCCGTCGCTGGCCGAGGTGTGGGCTGGTGAGCCACAGGATTCGCTCTTCGGCTACGTGCACCTGCCGTTCTGCGAGATGCGCTGCGGCTTCTGCAACCTGTTCACGCGCGCGAACCCGCCGGCCGAGCAGGTGACGGCGTACCTCGAGCAGCTGCGGCACCAGGCCGCCGCCGTCAAAGACAGCCTCTCCCCCGGCGCGGCCTTCTCCCGCATCGCGATCGGCGGCGGCACGCCGACCTATCTGGAGGCCGGCGAGCTCGAGGAGCTCTTCGCGATCGTCGGCGACGTCTTCGGCACGGCCGCGGTGCCGATGTCGGTCGAGACCTCGCCGGCCACGGCCACACCGGAGCGCCTGAAGGTGCTGGCCGCGCACGGCGCCACCCGGGTCAGCATGGGCGTGCAGAGCTTCCTCGAGTCGGAGGCCCGAGCGGCCGGGCGCCCGCAGCGGCAGGCCGAGGTCGAGCAGGCCCTCGAAGTGATCCGCGACGCCGCGATCCCGGTGCTCAACATCGACCTGATCTACGGCATCGACGGGCAGACCCCGCAAACGTGGCAGCAGTCGCTCGACGAGGCGGTCCGGCGGCGACCGGAGGAGCTCTATCTCTACCCGCTGTACGTGCGGCCGCTCACCGGGCTCGGGCGGCGCGCCCACGCCCGGGCCGACTGGGACAGGGAACGCCTGGCTTTGTACAGGCAAGCGGTCGAGGTGCTCACCGCGGCCGGCTACGGGCAGCACTCGATGCGGCAGTTCCGGCTGGCCGGGGCGCCGGTGCCGGACGGGCCCGACTATTGCTGCCAGGACGACGGCACGGTCGGGCTGGGGTGCGGCGCGCGGTCGTACACCTCGGACCTGCACTATTCGTTCGACTACGCGGTCGCGGTCTCCGAGGTGCGCGCGGTGATCGACGACTACCTGGCCCGGCCGCCGTCCGATTTCGCGTACGCGGAGATCGGCTTCCGGCTCGACGAGGCCGAGCAGAGACGGCGATGGCTGCTGAAATCACTGCTGCGCGCGGAAGGGGTCGATCCCGTGGCCTACCGGCGGCGGTTCGGCACCCCGTACGACGAAGACTTTCCCCAGCTCTCCGTTCTGACCGAAAGGGGCTGGCTGGCGGGGACGGCGCTGACCGCGGAGGGGCTGGCGCACTCCGACGCGATCGGGCCGTGGCTGGTCTCCGGGACGGTCCGCGAGGCGATGGGGGCGTACGTCGCGCGATGAACGACCTCTACGTGCTCTATCGAGGGCCGCTCGCGAGCTGCAACTACGACTGCCCCTACTGCCCGTTCGCCAAGCGCGTCGACCCGCCGGAGCTGCTGCGCGAGGACAAGGCCGCTCTGCTGCGGTTCGTGGAGTGGGCCGCCGAGACCACCGACCGGCGGCTGTCGGTGCTGTTCACGCCGTGGGGCGAGGGGCTGACCCGGTCCTGGTACCGCGACGCGATCGTCCGCCTGTCCCACATGCCGCACGTGGCGCGGGTTTCCATTCAAACCAACCTCAGCTTTCGTACGTCGTGGCTCGCGGCCGCCGATCCGAACGTGGCCGCGTTGTGGGCCACCTATCACCCCGGGCAGGTGACGCGCGAGCGCTTCCTGGCCAAATGCGGGGAGCTGGACGCGCTCGGGGTGCGGTACTCGGTGGGCGTGGTGGGGCTGCCGTCGCACTACGACGAGGCCGTCGCCTTGCGCGCGGCGTTGCCCTCACACGTGTACATGTGGGTGAACGCGGCCGACGGACACGTGTACACGGCCGCCGAGGAAAGCAGGTGGACGGCGCTCGATCCGCGCTTCGGCGACAGCGTCCGCCCGCACGCGTCGCTGGACCGGCCGTGCCGGGCCGGCGAGGACGCCATCTCGGTGCTGGGCGACGGCACGGTCCGCCGCTGCCACTTCATCCCCACCCCGATCGGCAACCTCTACGACGGTTCGTGGCGCGCGGGCCTGCGGCCGCGCGCCTGCACCAACGCACTCTGCGACTGCCACATCGGCTACGTGCATCTCGAGCCTCTGCGATTGCGTGACGTGTACGCCGACGGATTGCTCGAACGCATTCCGCAGGCCTGGCCCTCGGCGCCGCCGAAAAGTGTCGTACCCACCCGATAGCGTGCGTTCCACTGAGGCCGGCGAGCGGGGAGGAACCCGATGTACAGGCAGGGCGATGTGCTGATCATTCCGGTGCCTGAGGGCGAGGTGCCGGCCTGCGCGCCGGTCCCCCGCGACCGCCGCGGCCGCATGGTCCTGGCCCGGGGCGAGGCCACCGGCCACGCCCACGTGGTCGGCGGCCCCGGCCTGGAGTTGCTGGCCGACCTCGACGACCCGGAGCGCATGTTCATCGACGTGCCCACCCACGGCCGGGTGAGCCACGAGGAGCACGGCCCGATCTCCTTGCCGGCCGGCCACTACCGAGTGGTCCGCCAGCGGGAATACATTCCCGGCGCCTTCCGCCCGGTCGCGGACTGAGGAGCCCACGATGCAGCTGACCCACGCCCAGGAAGCAATGTCCGCCGCCATCGAGGACCAGTGGCTGGCCGCCGCCGTCGAAACAGGCCCGGCCACCCGGGCCGCCGCCGAGTCCGGCGTCCGAGAGGCCTACCGCTTGGCCGGCGCCACCCCACCCGAGCACATCTTCTGGCTGGGCTCCCCCCGAGCCGGCGCCGCCGCCGTGGCCCTGCTCTCCGCAACCTCGCCCTCCGCTGGCTCGCCCTCCGCGGCGGTGTCGTCGGCGGGCCGGCCGGAGTGGATCGCCGAAGTGCACGCCGAGTTGTGCCGGCAAGGGTGGACGCCCGGTGAGGTCGCCGGGGCGTCGTTGCGGCGACGGGTGCGCACGGAGCCGTGGGCGGCGGCTCGGCAGGCTGCCGTCGAGGCGCTCGGCGGTGACGGCTGGGCGCAGCTCGGCGCGGCGGCCGGGCGGCGGTCGTGGCCGCTGGTCATGGATCTGGTGGCGAGCCGGTTGCGGCTCCGGCTGAGCGAGGACCTGGCCGCCGACTTCCCCGGCGCCGCTGGGCGTCCCTTGAGGACGGCCGTGCTGGACGCGATCTACGGGCAGCACGACGGCACGTGGCTGGCGACCTTCGAGGCGGCCGACCGCCTGGCGCCCGGGCTCATGGCGCCTCTGTCCGGCCTGGCCGAGGTGGCCCGGAACGCCGGCTGGTGGTGGGCGACCGAGCGGTTCGCCGTGCTGACCGAGCGGCCCACACTGCTGACCCGCGACAACGTCGGCCGGCTGCACCGCGGCGAGGGGCCGGCCATGGAGTTCCCCGACGGCTACGGCTTGTGGGCCTGGCGCGGCATGCCCATTCCGCCCGAGCTGGTGTCCGAGCTGCCCACCCTCACCGTGGCCCGCATCCAGAAGGAGGAGAACGCCGAGCTCCGCCGGGTCATGCTCGAGCACTTCGGCTACGAGCGCTATCTGCGCGAGGCCGGCGCCCGCAACCTCGGCTCCGACGAGACCGGCACGCTGTGGCGCCTGGACCTCACCGGCGACGAGCCGCTCGTCATGGTCGAGGTGGTCAACTCCACGCCCGAGCCCGACGGCACGAGCCGCGTCTACTGGCTGCGCGTGCCCCCGCAGACCTCGACGGCCCGCGAGGGCGTCGCCTGGACGTTCGGCCTGACCGCCGACGAATACCACCCGTCGGTACAGACCTGACACCTCATCCCGTCCGGAGGATGAGGTCCGGCGCCCGGGTCGCCAGACTCATCGCTGCGGCGCACGGATCCGACCACCGCCGCCTCTAGCGGAAGGAACGTCGATGGCCACCGGAGAAGCACCAGTCCTCGAAGCCCTGATCGACATCAACGCGGTCGCGCTCGCCCGCACCGAACTGCCCCCGGGCACACTTCTGCTGGCCCGCATCGCCGCCCTGGCCGCCGTGGACGCTCCGCCGGCGTCCTACCTGCTGCACGTAGGCCCGGCCGTGGAGTCCGGCGTGCAGATCGGTGACGTCCAGGACGTCCTGGTGGCGATCGCCCCCATCGTCGGAGCACCCCGCGTGCTCAAGGCCGCCGCCGCGATCACCGAGGCGCTCGGCTTCGCTTTCGCCATCACGGAGGCCGCTTTGTCCGCCGCAGCCGCAGACGCCTGAGACCCACAGCCGGGCACTGCGGGCGCCTCGCTCAGCCCGCGGCCCGGCGCCAAGCGCATCGCGGGCGCCTCGCTCGGCCCGC
This sequence comes from Actinoplanes sp. CA-131856, assembly GCF_050956135.1. GTDB lineage: Bacteria > Actinomycetota > Actinomycetes > Mycobacteriales > Micromonosporaceae > Actinoplanes. The sequence continues at coordinate 8,521,128 of NZ_CP191849.1, forward strand.
GATCGGGCGGCGGCGGTTTGCCGTCGCCCGGGGCTCGCTCGAAGAACGGGCTCTCGAAGAGGGCGGCGAACAGCCACGCCGTCAGCGCTGAGGCCGGCACGGCCACGGCTGCGGTCATGAGGAAGGCCGCGACCGGGGTGGCTGCTCGTGGCGCTACGAGGAGGTGGCTGACCAGTCCGACGACCGGCACGTGCATCAGGTAGACGCTGTACGAGCACTTTCCGAGCCGCGTCGCCGGACGGGTCGTCAGCAGGCGGAACAGCGCGGGCGGGCGGCCGGTAGCGACCGCGACGAGGAACAGGGCGATCGCGGGACCGGCCGCGAGGTCGATCCAGAAGTAGTGCTGTGCCGTCCACGTCGATCCCTTGCACACCACCACGAGCAGCACCGGGGCGGCGGCCACCGCCGACAGCAGCGCCCAGGGCGGCCGGCGCTGATGGGCCGGCCGCCGCGAGACCGCGCGCCCGGGGGCCGTGTTTCGGTTGACTGCGCCCGCCGCCATGGCGCCCATCGCGAAGAGCGGGGCCAGCTCCCAGGTGTAGCCGATCGGTCTGCTCGGATCCGGGGCGTACAAGCCGATCACCATGACCGGTACACACACCACGGCCAGCGTGACCACAGTTCCGAAGCGGTGTCGCAGCAGGACCAGGAGCGGGAAGGCGACGTACAAGCCGGCCTCCACCGCAATCGACCAGAACGCGCCGTTCGGTGGGGGCGCGAGGATGAAGTCCTGAAGCAGCAGGCTGTAGACGAGGGCCGACCTGAAAGTTGGCTCGTGCATTATCGGCAGTGATCCGGCTATGCCGGTCAAGGCCAGGCTCACGGCCAGCGCCGCCCAGTATGCCGGCAGGATTCGGCGGGCGCGGCGCCGCGCGAAGGCGATGACGCCGCCCAGCTGCCAGCCGTCGCGGGCCGGGGTCAGGGCCAGCGAGAACCCGGACAGCGTGATGAAAGCGACCACGGCCAGACGGCCGTACATCAGCCAGCCGCCCCAGAACGGGCCCGTGTTGGCCGGATAGCCCGGGAAGCAGAGCAGCCAGCAGTGGTGCGCCACCACGTACAGCGCCAGCAGGCCCCTGATCCCGTCGAGCCCGGCGACCCGCCTCACTGCCGCCGGCCGTCGGCCAAGGTGAAGGCGTCCGCGAGCGGGCCGTCGGAACGGCGCAGGGCGGTGATGGCGCGGCTCGCCCGGCTCTTCACCGTGCCGATCGAGCAGCCCAGCTGGGCGGCGATCTCCCGTTCGGACAGGCCGGCCCAGTAGCGCAGCACCAGCACCACACGCTGCCCGGCCGGCAGCGCCCGCAACGCCGCCAGCACGACCTCGGTGGTGCTCTGACTCTCCGCGAAGTCCCCGCCCTCGGGCCGGTCCGGCAACACCGCGGCGGGCAGCTCGAACCGCCACAACCTTCGCCCCGCGCGCCAGGCCGCACGGACCATCACCTGCCGGGTGTACGCCTCCGGGTCGCCCCCCGGATGCAGCCGGCGCCAGGCCCGGTACGTCTTGACCAGCGCGTCTTGCGCCAGATCCTCACCGTGGCCCCGGTCACCGGTCAGCAGCGCCCCGTACCGCACGAGCGCCGGATATCGCGCGCCGACGAACTCGGCGAACCCGGCCGGCGTACCGCTCACTTGGCGACCAGCCCGGACAGCCCGAACATCCGCCTGATCTCGACCATCGTGGCGTCGCTCAGCCGTACCCGCCCGCCGCCGGAGGCCACCGCCTCCTGGCAGCGCTCCCCCAGCGAAATGATCACCGTGCTGGTCCTGGCCCCCTCGAGCGTGATCCGAACATTGTGCTGCCCGGGCCCCGCACAGGCGTCCGCGTCGTCGACCACATCAGTCTGCTCCCGCAACAACTTGAGCACCGAGGCCGCGGTCTCCGGACTTTCCGACTTGAGATATCCGGCCGCGCGGACGCGCCCGGTGTCGTCCGGGAAGGTGACCCCCACCGAGGTCGCCTTCTTCGGCAGCACGAGAACCCCGGCCCGCCCCGGGTTGCTCCGCATCGAGTCGACGATCTTCTGTTCCCCCGCGCCGTCCATCCGGAGCACGACCAGCATCCCCGACCAGGGCAGAAGAAGCTCGTTGTAGAAGCTGTACCCCTCGTACGGCCGAGGTTTGAGCTCTTCGGAGTCCAGAGCGTTCAGCATCCAGACCGGCTCCCCACCCGGAAGCGTGACCGTCACCGGCGAGGTGATGGGCAGATCGTCGAAGGCCCCCGGCTTGAGCGCCCCCACCAGAGCACCCCCCGGATTGCCGTTCCGGGCCCGCGAAACTTCCACCGGCGCGTTCTGACACCCCCGTTCATCCGAAGTGATCAGCAGAACCGTCCGCGCCAGATCCCCGCACGGCTCCCCTTCATCGGCCACGACAACACGCCACCCCGACGGCACCGGCAGCTCGAGACCGCCCGCCACCACAACCCCATCAGCGACGTACGGCACCTCGACCCCACGCCCCGCCGTAGGCAGCGACTCCTCCCCCACCGTCCGCCACCCAGCGACAACAACACCCCCGGCAAGCACAGCCGCCAGCACCCCAGCCACCGCCACCCGCCTTCGACGAGCCACCCGCCCCCGCCGAACCACCCCCGCCACAGGATCCCGCTCCGCGGGTTCAAGCTCCCCCACAGCGTCATCCAAAAGCTCTTTGATCCGCTCAACCATCGAGAGTCCCGTCGGTAGCCGTCCCAGTCCCCCCTAGAAAGACATCGACCCCCCAAAGAGGTTCCATCCCCGCCCCCACCAAAGAAACAGCCCGAAAACCACACGCCCCGGGCGGCGGGGCGGGGGACTGTAAGAAAAACGGCTCTGGCGCAGAAACGGTGGTCGAGGTGATCGGCCTATGCGAGCAGGATCCGCTGGCGTAGGAGAGCGAAGCCGGCGCGGCCATACATCTGCCGTTTCAGGTACTTGACCTTGGTGTTGGCGCCTTCGATCGGGCCGTTGCTGTATGGCAGGGTCAGGCCTGCCACGACGGCGGGCAGGTCCCTGCGTAGGCCGTGGACGAAGCCGTGCAGGGCGGGCAGGTCATCGGTGTCGATGTGGTTCATCCATGCGTCGAGGTCGTCTCCGCGGCGGCCGGTGAGCAGGTCGGCGAACTGCCCAACACGCACGGTAAGGAGGGCCAGGTGCCCGCAGGAGGCGATGAGATCGTTCAGATGCTGCTGATGGTGGGCGAGCAGGTCAGCGGGTCTAATCATCAGCCATGAGACCAGCCGCCGTGGCGAGGGGGGAATGCGGATCGCGTCCGCCCGGCCTTGGTTGAGGTAGCGGACCAGCAGATTCGCGCTGCCGGTGTAGCCGAGCTCGCGGATCTCAGCCAGCAGCCGCGTCACCGGCACGCCGGGTTGTTCGGCGCGGCGGCGGCGCAGATGATCTCGGAACGCGTCGACCAGAGTCTCGCGGTAGCGCGGCGGGCGTTTCAGGTCCTCAGCCGAGACGGCTCGGGCGTAACGCTTCACGGTGTTCAGCGCCCAGCCGAGACGGCGAGCGCATTCCAGCAGGCCGTGGCCCTGATCGAGGAGCGCATGTACCGCCCGGTGCCGTTCGCGGGTGCGCTCGTCCAAGGGCTGGTTCGGGCGGATCGGGCCGTCACGCCAGCAGCCGCTGTGGGCGATCACGGTCTTCTCGACGGCCTTGGCCAGGTTCGCCCACAGATGCCAGCGGTCGCTGACCTGCACTGCCTGGGGCGCTCCGGTGCGGATCGCTTCGGCATACGATGCGGAGCCGTCGCGACACACGACCTGCACGCCGGGATGTTCGCGCAGCCACGCGGCCAGGGTTTCTGCCTTGCGGTCGGGCAGCACATCGACACGGCGATGGGTGACCGCGTCGATCAGCAACGTCGCATAGCGCCGACCCCGCCGCAGCGCGAAGTCGTCCACACTCAGAACAGCCGGCACCGCCACGTCAGGCAGCGGCGTCGCCATCAGCACCCGCAACACCGTGCTGCGCGAAACCCGAGCACCCACTCGAGACAACACAGCCGCACCGGCCCGGCCGGCAGCGACGACGGCCAGATCAGCGACCAGAGCAGTCAACTGCCGAGTCCGCCGCGCCCACCGCTGGGTCAACGCCGGCACCTGTTCACGAAACGTCCGCCGCGGACAAGACAGCACCCCACAGACCAGGCGCCGGACCCGCAATTGCACGACAACCGCACGCCCACCGACCGGAAGATCAACCAGGCGCCGCTGGTGATAGGCATGCACCCTTTCGCTGAGCTGTCCGCAATCCGGGCAGGCCACCGCAGCCGATGAGGTCCGGGCGACCACGCCCACGGTCATCCCTTGATCGAGTACCTGCTCGATCACCAGCGAGGATAGGCCCGGGAAAACCGTCTTGATCACATCACACGGGCACCATGATCACGCACGCCGCCGACCACATAGGACGGCGGTCGCTCGACCACCGTTTCTGCGCCAGAGCCGTTTTCTTGACAGGCCCCAGTTTGCAGCAGGTGTGGCATCCGGCGGACCGGATGCCACACCTGCTGGTGTCACGAGTTGTAGAGGTTGCTTACTTCGTCAGCGGTGATCGCGCCTTGGTAGGCGCGGACCGTGTCGATGTCGCCGGGGAACCAGTTGGAGGTCTGGCCTGCGGTGAGACCGCGTCCGGCTGCGTAGCTGCCGGTCGCGTTCCAGGCGGTGGCGGTGACCGGGGTGGTCGCTGCTAGTTCGCCGTTGATGTAGAGCTTGAGTTCGCTGGTGGCCGCGTTGTAGACACCGGCCAGATGCGTCCAGGTGTTCAGATCGGCGCCCGCCGGGCCGTCGGCGTTGGTCACGCCTGGTGCGGCGGTGTCCGTGTTGGCGGTGGCGAATCGCCAGCAGGTGCAATCGTTGGCGTATTGGAGTTTGAACCTGCTTGTTTGGTTGCCGTCTTGGCCGATAAGGGTGTGGTCGGCACCGGCTTTTGTCAGGCGTGCCCAGGTCGCGACTGAGAACGACTGGTCGGTGCGCAGTAGTGCGGGTGAGGTGACGGCCTCGTTGGTGCCGTTGAGGGTGAGCGCCCACCAGTCCAAGTCGTTGTGGCCGGAGTCGGCCCATGCCGGGTTCGCGGGCAGCGTTCCGTCATGGCCGAGACCGGTGTCGTCGCCTACGGTTCCGGAGTCGGCGGTTTCGAATCCCCAGTCCGCGACCGGTACTGCCGCAGCAAGTCCCGCCATCTCGGCGGGATCTGTCGTCCGCGCCCAGATTCGAACGTCGGAGATGTCACCGGCGAAGTAGGTGCTGGGGCCTCGGCCGATCCAGGTGGCGCCATCGGCGTTGTTGAATGGAATCACGTCCTCGATGGAGGTGACCGCGTCCCCATTGACGTAGAGGGTCAAGGTTTTGAGGTCGGCGTCGTAGACAGCGGCCAGATGGGTCCAGACGTTGACTTGCGCCGACTGGATGGACAGGGCGTTGTACCAGGCCACGTCATCGCCTGTCGAGGCGGAGGGCATTTGCGCCAGCCATTTGCCGCTCGACTGCTGGTAAAGCAGTGCGATCGGCGCATTCCCGGGCGAGTTGCGGGCGAAGATCGTGCGGTCCTGCGACTTGTCGGTCAGCCGAACCCATGCGGATACCGTGAAGCTCTTGGTTACGTTGGGCTTCAGGTCGGTTTGGGCGTAGCTGCTGGTGCCGTTGAAGGTTGCCGTGCTCTTGCCGACCAGTCGGCTCGGTCCCCAGGTCACCTGGTTGAGCCGGGCGTCATGGGTTTCGTGGTCGGCGCCGGTGCCTGCTCCGCTGTCGGTCGCCGTGTCGCCGCTGCCCTCGTCGAGGCGCCACACACCGATCGGCGCGGCACCCGCTTCGGTGCCCCCGCTCTCAGTGTCATCAATGCGGTCGCCCAGGTCTGAATCGTTCACGTACTGCTGGGCCAGGTGGTCGTAGTAGTCGTCGTTGGGTACTCCGTTAGTGAGGTAGTCGGCGTTGACCGTGTCCGAGGTCGCGGTGCTCTCGGTGGACACCGCAGATGCGAAGTCGATGACTCCTTGGGCGGAGTTTCCCAATGGCTGGTCGCCGAGGATGTATTCGTTGACGAGGTCGCGTGCGGTCTCCTGGGCGGCGGTGTGGGTGCCGGTGAACGGGGGCAGGGTGGCCACGTACACCTTGAGCTGCTCGGCCTCGCCGGTCAGGCTTTGCTTGTTGTCGGCTCGGTATTGGTGCAGTTGGTTGGCGAGCGCGACGAGTTTGTCTTTTACCTGGGTGGCGCAGGCGTCGGCGGTGCCGGTGCAGGCGAGCAGGTCGCTCGACCCCGACGAGATCAGCACGGTCCGTACGCCGGTCTGGTTGAGGATCCGGCGGTCCACCAGGCCGTTGGCGTTCTGGGCCAGCCGCACCGCGGCTGAGGGCAGCACGGCCCGGTTGCTGGAGCTGCCGGTGCCCTGGTTGAGCACGCCGAATGGCACCGTCCGGTCGCCGTCGGGCGCCGCCGCAAGCTCGCGCGCGAGCCGGCTGTCGAGCTGGCTCACCGTGTCGGTGGCCGCGTGGTCAGCGTTGACCGTTTGGTCGCCGAAGAGCACGAGCGATCCGGCCGGCTTGGTGGCCGAGGTGGTGACGTCGACGCCGGACAGGAACGGCAGACCGGAGATGGTCGACTTGGTGTAGCCGGTGGCGGCCTGTTCCTTGGTGTGGTCGGCGCTGTCTGAGGCGCTGGTGTAGATCGGTGTCTTGCCGTCCCGATGTCCGGCCAGGGCCGATGGGGCACCGCGAACCTGGAGGCTGACCAAGGCTGTGGTCAGCTCCGGTACGGCCATAGCGACCGGGTCGCTGATGGCATCAGCACCAGCCGGAAGCGTGACGCTGCCTGCGCCGCCGAAGGTCAGCGGAACCGGCGCGGCAGCCGCGGCCGCACCTCCTGCGCTGTCCTGTAGGGCGAACGAGGCGGCGTCGAAGGTGACCGGCGTCTTCCCGGTGCCGTTCGACAGACGTACCCGAACCTTGTAGGCGTCGCCGCCGGTGCCGGTCGTCAGCCGCACCGGGATGCGGAGCGTCTGCCCGTTAAGCGTGGCGCTGGCGCCGCTGGTGAGCGGCACCGCTGCTACGTCCTGGGCGGTGGACCAGCTGCCGGTCCAGTGGGCCGAATCGGTACTCGACGTCGGGCGGATACCCAGGCCCAAGAAGTGCAGCGCGGGCAGACCAGACTGCGCGATGGTCGACACCAGCGGCAACGTAATGCTTTCGATGACGGCGCCGGGACATTGCAACGGCACACTAGCGGCGAACATGCTTATCGGTGTGGCTACCTGTTGGGCGGTGCTCATGTTTTTGCGGGTGAAGGCGAGGACGGTGTCGCCGGCTGGGACCTTGGTCCAGTCAGGTGGCGCGTCCAGGGTGTAGTCCTGGGTTTTTGTGCAGCTGCCGTCTGCGTAAGTGATGTTGCCTGTCGCGCCCGTGAGCGGTCCGTAGGTCGTGAAGCCGGTGAAGACCACGGCGTTGCCCTTGTTGACCACCCCGCTGGCCGGGACGGTGACGATCTGCGCCGAGGCGAGCATGTTGTCGCTGGCGCCGTTGCCGAACGCGGCCGGCAACTTGATCGCCGCGCCGTTCACGGTGACGGTGCCGCCCGGGTTCCAGCCGGACGCCTTCAGATCGGTGGCCTCGAAGCTCGAGCCGCCGCCGTCGGCGTCGGCGATGGTGACCTTCGGCGTCGTCCCCGTCGTGTAGGTGCTGATGGCGGTGTTGTTGTAACAGGCCGTCGGGTTGTTGATCGGGCATGTCAGCACGGGCGCCAGCCGCACGACGTCAATGCCCGACTGGTAACCGGCTGATGCCGCATTTTTGTTTATCATGGTGAATGTGAGGGTGTGCACGCCCTGCGCCAGCTCAAGCGGCTTGCCGTGTTTCTTCCCGATGACGTCGAGGTTCACGTATCGGGTTTCCGGGACGGCCGAGTACGCGTCGTACCCCTCATGCAGGACGTCCTGCGTTGGCAGCCCCTTGTCGAAGACAAGCTGGTAGATCCCGTTGCCGGTACCGGCCGTCACGTTAACGCCGATCTCCCAGAGCCCGGCCGAGGGCAGGTTCAGCGAGTAAGTGACGCTGTCGCCCTTGGACACCTTGGCCGTGCCGTCGGACAGGACCGCCTGGTACCCGTCGGCGTAGTAGAGGCCGCCGAAGCCCCCGGCCTGAGTGATCACCTTGCCGGTGGTGGATGCCGAGTATTTCGGGACGACCGTGGTCGTCCCGTCGGTGTTGGTCGCCGTCCACCCGTTGACCATTTTGGTGGCCGTGGCGTATGTCGGTGTGCTACGGCCGGCGTAGAAAATGTAGGTGGTCTGCGGCGACGTCGACGCGGCCTGGTCGACCGCCTTAACGGTCAGCTTGTGCGCACCAGCGGTACCCGGCGTGAACTGCGGACCGGCGCTGCCGTTGAGCACCGCGGTTCCGGCGCCGTTGCCGTTGTCCGACTTGGCATAGTAGATACGGCCCGGCACGGGTGTCGTGACGCTGGTGCTCCAGTTGGTCAGCGTGTTCTTGACCCCGCTATAGGTGACGTTGGCCAGATCACCGTCGAAGGAGAACAGATAGCCGGTGATGTTCTCCGGCTTCCCGGCGACGCGGGTCGGGCTGATGACGAACGTGCCCTTGTCACTGAACCCGCCGCCCAACTGCCTGTACGGGAACTGCGTCGAGTGCACCTTCGGGGCCAAGGGCGCCGTCGTGTCGATGGTGAACTTCTGCCACGGCGTCCAACTGGCCGCCGTCAAACCACTCTCATTGACGACGGTGGCACGCCACTGATAGTCGCCGTCTCGCAGCGGTGGGACGGTCCACGCCGTGCCGTACTTACTCTTCGCCGTCGTCGCCCGGCCGATCCGACTGCCGTTGAGGTAAACCTCGTAGCTGATCGCGACGTTCTCGAGCTGTCCGTTGTGCAGGCCGTTGGTGCCCTTCGCGGCCAGCGTCGGCGTGTGCGTCGTGGTCAGCCACCGGCCCACGTCCCAGATGGCGGGCGAGATCGTCGGATCGCCGTCACCGTTGAGCAACGTCGGCCGGTAACTGTAAGTGATCGACAGGCTGGCACCGCCACCGTAACCCAACTGCTTCCAGGCATACGGGTCATCCATGTTGGCGGCCTGCACCATGAAGTTCAGCCGCGAAGCCTTATTCTTAGCGGCCGTCTTCACGTAGCTGGTCACGTTGAAATTCAGCTTCGCCGGCGTCACCCGGACATCCTTGGTGCCGCAGTCATCTTCCCAGCCTGCGACGGTGGACAGCACGCCGGTGGTCCGCGCAGGTTCTTTACCCCAGTACAGGCCGGACGCGCTGAAAGCACTCGGCGCTGCCGTGCCATACACCACAGCGTTGGTCGGCGAGCAAGAAGCTGCCCACCGGTGTGTCACGCGCAGCGAGGCGCTCGATACCTCGGCGCCAGCAACGCCGGAGGTGTTCATCTGGTAATACGTGCGAGCCCGCTCCCCCGCGCCACCCGCCCAGTCGTCGAGACCGATCCGGGCGCTGACGGCACCGGACGTGGACGTCGAGTTGTAGACGTTCCAGCCGTTACTGGAGATACGCGCCCACTGGACCTGGGTGGGATTTCCCTGCCAGACCGGATCGATGAAGACCGGGAACTTGGTCGTCTTCGAGGTGAGAAGGGACCGATCCGGAGTCAAGCTCTGCTTGCCCCCATCGACGCTCACCTTGACCTTGGCTCGGCGCCCCCCGAGCCGCCCCGGACCCGGCTGCTCGCCCGGCGCGATGCTGCTACTGGCTTTGGCGTTCGCTTTGGTCTTCTCCGGCGAGTTCGTTGCCGGGCTGCTGTCCCACATCAAGGCCGTGTCCGTGTGGAAGACCTCCTTGCCGGTACGAGTGTCGACAGCCTCCGCACCACCGTTTTTCGTCGGCGAGATCTTGACGCCCGTACCCGTTAGCCCGAAGTCGATCTTCTGAAGCGCCGGATTGGAGGCGGCCTTCGCGTTCTTCACGACAAGCATCGAGGAGTAGCCGGTCGCGTCCGCTGTCACCTGAAGGTCCACGTCCGGCAACACATTCGCGTACACGGCCGTGTCACCGGTGACTGCCGGCGCTGGCAGCTTGTCCAGCCACGTGAACTTCAGCGAGGCATCGCCCTGTCTGAGCGACACCAGAGCATTGCTGCCACCGCCGCCGACAACCACATCGGACTCAGCCGCCCTCGGCGCGTAGCTGCCGTCAGCGAGTTCAACGAGCGTAGTATCGATTGGCACCCATTGCCCGTCCTGCCACACTCGCTGAGGGCTGGAGGAATAGGTCGTGGTGAGCTGCCCGTCAGGGTTGGCCGACGTAGTCGAAGATCCGTCGGTCAGTGAGGTAATCCGGACCGGCTCGCCGGTCTTGCGCGCCTCTTCGACAGCGACTCCGACCGGATCGCTCGGTTCCTGGGCCGCCGGGGCCGGAGTCGGCGTAGCCGGGGCCTCAGGGGTGCGTGCCACAGCCGGTGCTGGAATTCCTATCGCACCAACTGTGAGCAGCGCGGCAATCGCCGATGTGGCAGACCGCCGGCGCTCACGCCTTAAGCGTGAAGACATGATAGGTGGAGCCCTTCTCTGGGGGGATCAACGATCTTGACTTTCAAGATCCTCATTTTGAAGCTCAGAACGAATTCAATCGACCCCATTAAAGGGATTTATCTTGTGGCAAAAGTTCAGTGGTGACGACCACAAGCCATGAGCGATCCGCCGCAACAAAGTAGTGGTGCTCGGGCATCTCCAGCAACGCCCCAACAACCGTACTGGAATTAGCTCCACCGAATCGGACCGTGAATGACGAGAGTCCATCACCGGCATGCTCGGCATCCGAGCCAGCGTGAACCCGTTCGCAAATCTCAGCAATAGCCATCGACGCAAGATGCTCGTTGTTATCGACCTTCCAGTGAGTGTGCCTCCCCCGGCACCTTCAGCCAGTCAATCTTGGTCCCACGAGCGGGAAAGTGCTCATGAAGCCAGGCGAAGACCGCCGAACTGTCCCCGCTACTTCCTTAACCGTGGGCTGAACATCCGATCCTGGATCACCGACTGGAACGCCAACCCCCGACCGTCATCTGGACCAAGAGCGCCGAGGAAATTTTCGAATCACTCGCCCGATTTTGTAGCCGAATTTCCGGCGCGGGACACTAGCCTGGATTGCAGACGAATGAGACCTTCACGTAGTCCAGCTGCCCGGCAGTGAGATCTTGCATCTCCTGCGAGCTCAGGCCCGTGGCGAGCTGCTCGTTCCCGCGTCGCAGCTTCTCGACCACCACGGCGCAGTCGCGGTCCCCGGACCGGGCCGAGCCATTGAGGACCCACTCGAAGGGAATCTTGTCCGAGAACCCCTCGGGCGCCGGCCCGGCCGACCATCCGGTGACGGACACGGCGGTCTCGAGGTTCACGCCGGCCGGCCCCACGAAGGAGACCTCCGACGTGTTCCCCTTCGCGTAGTCCGCCGCCCGGCGGTAGCCGTCGACCTTCACCTCGTCCGCCAGGTCGCGGCTGGCCCTGGCGTCCGGCGAACCACAGCCGGCCGCCAGGAGAAGCCCGGCCAGGACAACAGACCCGGCGGCCGTCAGACGTCGCAAATTCACACGCATAGACACTCCCGCGGCTTCGGTTCGAAGTACTCCTCTTGGCGGTTGATGTAAACCCGGGCCCGCGTCAGCTGAGTCCTGAAGATCTCGTTGTTATCGCGGCTTTCCTCACCCATGGGGTACTGCCCGGTCGCAACGTAGTTCATATTTTGCTTCCCGGCCCGGTAACCCATTCTGGCCAGCTCGGTCCGCGTGTAGTCCGAACGATAGTCCTGCCCGTCGGGCAGTGCGTCGCCGAGGTCCTTGAGCCGGTAGGTCATCGCATCGATGTTCAGAATCTTGTCGGACACCAATTCGGTCCACTCGCGGCCGGCTAGTGTCGCGTGTCTGAAGTGATTTGACGGGTGTGGTGCGGGAGAATGCGGTATGCCTGCTGTTGCTGCGCCGTTGGTCCTGCGTCCTGGTGATGGTGCCCGCCTGCGGGAGTTGACGCGGTCGTCGTCGGCGCCGGCCGGGATTGTGCAGCGGGCGCGGATGCTGCTGTTGGCGGCCGACGGACTGGCGAACACGGAGATCGGCCGGCAGGTCGGGATGACCCGTCAGACGGTGATCGCCTGGCGGGCCCGATACGAGACCGGCGGGATCGACGCTCTGGCCGATCTGCCTCGTTCCGGACGGCCGCCGGTCATCGACGAGTCCGCGGTGATCACCTCCACCTTGAACCCGCCACCAGAACAGCTGGGGGTGACGCACTGGTCGGCGCGGCTGCTCTCCGATCACCTGACCCGCGAAGGGATACCGGTCAGCTTCGCCGAGGTGGCCCGTATCTGGCGGGCCTGGGGTTTGCAACCGCACCGGGCCGAGACGTTCAAGTTCTCCACCGACCCGCAACTGGAAGCCAAGATCCGCGACGTCGTCGGCCTCTACCTCGACCCGCCGGCCAACGCCGTGGTCGTTTGCGTGGACGAGAAATCGCAGATCCAGGCTCTGGACCGGACCGCGCCGCTACTGCCGATGCGCTTCGCCCAGGCCGAGAAACGCACCCACGACTACAAGCGGCACGGCACCACCACCTTGTTCGCCGCGCTTGAAGTCGCGACCGGGAAGATCACCGCCGATGCCTGCTACCAGCGGCACCGCAACAGCGAGTTCCTGGCCTTCCTCAAGCAGGTCGCCAAAGCCCACCCGAGAGTGAAACTGCACGTGATCGCGGACAACTACGCCACCCACAACCATCCGAACGTCAAAGCCTGGCTGGCCCGCAACCCGCGGATCACCATGCACTTCACCCCGACCAGCGCGTCCTGGATGAACATGGTCGAGATCTTCTTCGGCATCATCACCCGCCAAGCCATCCGCCGCGGAACCTTCACCTCGGTCCCCGACCTGATCGGCGCCATCCGCACCTTCATCGACGCCTACAACCAGTGCTGCGAACCCTTCCGCTGGACTAAGACCGCCGACCAGATCCTCACCAAAGCCACCCGTCAAAAGACCTCAGACACGCGACACTAGCCGGCGACGCGATCTTTCATTCCGATCGCGGCAGCAATTACACGTCTGCCGACTACGGCAAGACGCTGAAACGTCTCGGCATCCGCCAGTCGGTAGGCCGGACAGGCATCTGTTACGAGGCGAGTCGGCGGCGGGAATCTCACCCGCCGCCGCTCTCAGAACCGTGCTTAACGGTCTCCCGTTACACGGCTCCCGCTGTTGAACCGGTAGGCAATGCGCCATGCTTCCAGTGCGCGAAGACGCCCGGATAAATCGAAGCTATCTCAGCGATTCGCCTCCGAGCTTTTCCGGTCGCACGGCGAAACCGCTTAAACTTCCTCATCGCCCATTTCACGAGAAACGGGTTGATCTGGCGCGCCAGGAAGTGGATCAGGTCGGACTTGTAGAAGCGCCCGTAGTAGTTGATCCAGCCCGCCACGACGGGATTGATCATCGCAGCGATCTCCTTGAAACTCAGCGCGGTCCAGCGACCCAACTGCCAGTTCCTGATAGCTCTGGCCATGGATTTCTTCGCCTGCTTGCTCACCGAGGGCAAGAAGCCAGATTTCAGCCTCCCGTCCCGCAGGCGCTCTGCCCGACGACGGAACGTGAACCCCAGGAAGGTGAACTCCGTTACTGGGAAATCCAGATCACGGCCCTCTTGTTTGCAGTACACGATCCGAGTCTTGTCCGGGTGCAGGTTCAGACCGAACTGCCGCAGCCTGCGCCCGATCGCGTCGCGGACGAACTCCGCTTGCTTCTCACTTGCGCAATGGACTACGGCGTCGTCGCAGTACCGCTCGAATCTGATCGCCGGGAACTCTCGATCCAACCAGGCATCGAAAGCGTAGTGCATGAACAGATTCGACAACAACGGCGAAACAGCAGACCCTTGCGGGGTTCCTTTGTCTCGCCTCAGAAGCGTCCCATCGGCTTGCTGCATCGGCGCGACAAGCCACCGTTTCACATACAGCAGAACCCACGGCAATGTGGTGTGTTTCTCAACAGCGGCGACGACGGGGCCGTGCGGCACATTGTCGAAGAATCCCTGAATATCAAGGTCGATAACCCAAGGCTGCTGCCAACACCGTTGCTTGCACGTCTCCACCGCCTCCCACGCCGACCGGCCCGGACGATAGCCATACGAGTCCTGATGGAACACCTTCTCCGCGTCAGGACTGAAAACCATAGCAACCACCGTCTGAGCTATCCGGTCGGCGACGGTCGGAACCCCAAGAGTCCGACTACCGCCATGCTTCGGGATCTCCACCGCCCGGACGGGCGGCGGGAAATAGCTTCCCGAAGACAGCCGGTTCCAGAGCCGATACAGGTTATTCTTCTCATCCTGCTCGAACTCCGCCACCGACTGCCTGTCCACACCAGCCGCTCCTTTGTTGGCCTTGACTTTCTGATATGCGTTCCACACCAGAGTTTTCGGAATATCGAACGGCTTTCCTATCGATCTCGTCTCGGTCATCAGATTCCTCCCATCTCTGGTTGATCGTCGATCGAAACCCAACAACACGCCCCCTTCGCTCCGCCTCCATTACAGAGGTTTCACCACTACTACGGGGCGTTCCGCCCTCCTGACCAGCAACCAGGCTCTGCACCCGTCTCGCATCCACCTCAACCAGCGGACACCGTTTCCAGCCGAGGAGTTCTCCTGTTCCGTTGTGAAGCCCAGACCGAGCTCGCGCCACCTTCATGCCGGACATCACCAGACCAATCAGCAGGCACCCGTCTGGCTCATCCCGGGACAGCATTGAGGGCCCGGTTTTGATGTCACTTGGCCTAACGACACGTCATCAGTGGTTCACTTTCGTTCGCCTTCTCGGCCCATACCTGCCGCATCTTGTGCGGCTTTTCCCACGACGCTCACCACCACGACTCATTCACCGCAGCAGCTCGGGGCGGTTTGGCACCTGCACCTGCATACCGATGCCGAAGGACCTACCTTCATCTCCACAACAGCACGGCAATCCCAAGGCCACGCCTTCTACATCGTTACCTCGCAATCACCCTCAGGACACACCAACGCCATGGCCGAGTCATTCTTCGCCACGCTGAAGAATGAACGAGTCCATCGGACCGCTTACCCGACCAGGGAACCCGCCCACACAGATATTGCCCGATACATCGAGACCCGCTACAATTCCCGCCGACGGCACTCGCAACTCGGTTACAGGACACCCCGGCAAGTCCGATACGAGTTCGAAGACCGGCAGCTTGCGGCATGAATTAGAAACAAATCGCCTGTCCGGAAAAACCGGGGCGGCTCAAGCAGGGCGCAAGATAGAGGCCTTGTAGCTCCTCCCAATCCCCGTCGCCATACAGAACGGCGCCGACCATGGCGTCCAGGGCGTTGGACACCTCGCCCCGGCGGAGCGCCGTACGCACCTCGATCGGTGTTGCCGACACCGGCTTTCGGAAGCGTGGATGCTCATGGCCCATGAAATCCATCATTGCTTCCCAGGAGCGCACATCGGCAGGCGCCCCGGCAGCCGTGACGCGGGGTGGCGAGCGGATCGCGGCAGATCCGGACGCGGAGTCGGCTCTCGAGTAGGGTGCCAGCAACCGGAATCCCTACTTCTGGAAAACCTTCAGCAGGATCTCGTAGGGGCGGGATGTAGCGCGCTTAGCAGAGGTACCCCCATTGAGGTGATCTCAGTAAGGAATGGCGGCTGATTCGGTACGACACGGGCGGTTGCCGCGTACCGGATGATGCTGGATACAGGCGTGGAGCCATCGATAGACACGTCCTTGCGACAGAAACACGTCTTCGAGAGGGCTCCACGTGATCGCCTATCCTGCCATGCTCGACGTCCCGAAGGAACTCGTCCGCCACCTCGGCCGGCTGCTCGCAGCCGAACGCAGAGCCCGCGGCACCCGCACCGGAACCCGCGCTTTGACATGCTTCTACCAGGCGTTACTCGTACTCGCCTGGTTCCGTAAAGCCGAAGATGTGACCCTGCTGGGCGCCGGCTTCGGCGTTTCGCGGGCGACCGCCTACCGCTACCGCGACGAGGGCATCACGGTGCTGGCCGCCCAAGCCGCCGATTTGCACACGGCGCTGCGCCGGGTCGCCGACGAATGCTGGTCCCACGTGATCCTCGACGGCAAACTGTTCGACTGCGACCGGCTGACCGAGACCACCATGAGCATCAAAGGCGACACCATCGACGCTTGGTTTTCGGGAAAGCACCGCGATTTCGGCGCGAACATTCAAGCGATCATGCGCCCGGACGGCCTGCCGATCTGGACTTCCGAGGCGATGCCCGGACATCTACACGACACCCGCTGCGCCCGAGAACTCGCGATCACCGCCGCCCTCAACTGCTCCGCCGCCGAACTCAACCTGCCCACCTTGGCCGACTCCGGCTACGAAGGCACAGGTCACGGCATCAAAACCCCGGTCAAGCAGCACGCCGACGGCAGCCAACTCGGCATCGACAACCGGGCCTACAACACACTGCTCCGCGGCCTGCGCTGGCAAGGCGAACGAGGCTTCGCCATCCTCATCGGACGCTGGAAAACCCTACGCCACAACACCATCAGCCCACGCCGCATCGGCGACATCGTCACCGCCGCCCTGCACCTGACCCACTACGAATACAAATACCTACCCGAATCTTGCTGAGATCACTTCATTGAACGAATCGCGCACTCCCAAGATAGGCAGATGGCGCAAATGTTCACTTATGCCGCCGACATATAGAACGCTGGCAGTAGCGGCGAGGTGCTTAAGCCTCCATATTACCGGGCCGCTCTCATGGATGGGCGTTCCCGAAGCTATTCGGCACTCAAACCATCACTTAGATCCTTATGAAACCGCTCCTGATGCACCCTCATATCAGACCACGTTTCGCTAAAATGAACTATTTCCTTGGCCTGGCCAAGATTTCCACCTATCAGGGATTTTACTGCCTTTACACACTCAATCTGCGAAAACCCAGCACTCCTCATGTAACCGAGCGCGGACTCCATACTTTCGCCGTCGGCAATCAAATTTCGTGCGCCTTGCAGTATAGCCTCATATCGTTCTTGCGGTTGCATTAGCACCCTCCGCCAGCAGCGTACTTTTTTAGGTCCAAGGTGAAGTCAGGACGGTGACCAACCGGCCCTGTAAGCCGAATTCCTGAGATCGTCAACTCATTAAATCCCTGAGCAGCCGCCGCTGGTGCAATTTGTCCACGCAAGGCTTTCAACATGGTCGAGGTGCCCAAGGATCCGCGGGTTAGCTCCGGATTATCCCCGTAGACCACAACGTTGGAGAGCGTAACGCGCCCCCCGCTCACACTTGTTTCTGCGAGCATTCCCACATTTCCCTTCGGGGTCTTAATGTTCCACTCGAAGTCCTGCCCATCCACGAACGGCGGCACGCCGCCATCGTTGTGCACGAGGACCGGAGTATTGCCGGCGAGCACATAGTAAGTGTGGATGTCTGCAACGGTTAGATTGTACATCCACGCCGGATCGGGCCTTTCCGACTTCGTGAGGACGGTTGCAGAGCCGCCGTCCGGCGTTCGAAGGGTATCGCCTGGAAGAAGGTTCTTGACTTCTACCCAGGCATTCCGATTTTCTGACCAGAATGGATGAAGAGAGGTTGTATGCAGGACGGCTGACACTCGGCCCGCCTCGATACGAAGGTCAACGAGGTCGAAGTCGTATTTCCGGTGGACCTTCTCGACCTGCCCGACCAAGTTGCCCTTTACATCGGGGTCTGCCGACAAGACGAGGTCACCGTCAGCTAGTTCGCCGATCTTTTTGGTCGATCCGTCGGCCATCAGGACCGGGGTCTCGGGGCTGAAACTGCACGCCTTTCCGATAATTTTGGCTACGACTCCACCGCCGACCGTCAGAGTGCCAGTCCAAGAACCGATGAGGTTTCCGGTTGCAGCGAATTCCGCTTCGTCATCTATTGAACTTTTAATGAAATTTGCGCATACGGCAAGGAAAGCTAGGCAAAATGCGGGAGCGGCATACCCTGCCACGATTGCGCCACCCATTATCGCCTGGTCTTTGCCTGAAAGATAGGGGCCAACGGGGTTCGCGTCGGCACAGTCTTCCGACGAGCTACCGCCCACAATGGTGCAGACATAAATCCAGTTCTCGGGACTGACGCTCGCAAACGCGAGAAGGTCTTTCAACGCAGCATCTTGTTGACCGCTATACCCCCGAGCCTTCATTACCTTATATGCAGGCTTATCGAGGTGGACCGACTTCTTAAGAAATTCCTGAGGTCCAGAGTCGCCACCGGAGGTACTGTCTTCGTCGCTGCCCTTGTTTGTGCCCTTATCGCTACTGCTTCCGGGTGTGCGGTCGCCGTAGTCTCCGGTGTTTTCCTGTGGACGACCGTATTGATCGTCTATGTCCGGGTCTTTGGCCCAGAGTCCGCTGGGGTCGCTGAGGGTTACGGGGTTGTTGTTGGCGTAGGCGTAGCCGTTCCACTGTTGTGGGTCGGTGAGGTCTTGGATGGGGTCGACGGAGATGAATCGGCCGAGCTTGGGGTCGTAGTCGCGGGCGCCGAGGTGGATCAGGCCGGTGGGGTCGTTGTCACCACCGACGAAGCCCTTGTTTGTGGGCCAGACCGGGACGTCGCCTCTGGGGACGCCGTATGGGGTTTGCCGGCGCGTGATGACTTGTTGAGTGGAGGCGTTGACGCTGACCTGCTGAGTACCTTGGTGGTCGTTGAACAGCCAGTTCAGGTTGCCGTTGCCCGCGGTGCGTGAGGCGATCGTTTTGTCGGCGAAGCTGTAGTAGCGGGTGCCGGTCTTGGCCGTGGCGCCGACGGCTTGGCGTACCTCCATTCCAGGCAGGAAGAGGGTCGTGCCGGTGCTGTCGCGGCGGATCAGCCGGGTGCCGTCGGCGTCGTACAGGTTGGTGACGCTCTGGTCGCCGTCGGTGATGGAGGCGAGTTCGTCTTCGGAGTTCCAGCTCAGCTGCTGTGTTGCGGTGTCGCCTGGCCTGGTGGTCGTGTTTCCGGCGGCGTCGTAGGTGTATGTGGTCGTGGTACCGGTGCCGACAGGTTGGCCGGGTTCGGTGGTGGTCATAGAGGTCACGGCGTGCGGTCGAACGACATTCAGGCCGGCGTCGGGGACCGCATAGGTTCGTATGGTTTTGCCAGCGGTGGTGTGCGCGGTTTCGCTGGTGCGGTTGCCGAGCTGGTCGATGGTCCAGTCGTACCAATACGGCGCGGGACCGGCGAGGTTACTGACGCTTGGGGCAACGGCGCATTCGGTGTCAGTTTTTGGGGTCCAGGCGGAGGTGAGTCGCTGGAGTTGGTCGTAGAGGAAGCACTGCTTGTCCGCCTGCCCGATCACCGGTGAGTCGGTGATGGATTCGACGCCGCCGGCGGGTAGGTATTTGTAGGTCTGGTCGGAGACGTTGCCCGTCGCCGTCTCGGGCCTGATGGTGACTTCCTGCAGGCGGCGGGTGTCGAGCTCGTAGGACCGGTTGTCCTCGACGTAAACGCCGCTGCCGGTCTTCCTCGTGGTGACGGTGGGCTCGCCGTAGCCGGTGTATTGCTGTCCGACGACGTAGGACTTGGCGTCGGCCAGGTCGGTGTTGAGGAATTTCGGCAGGCCAGTGGTCTGGTCGTAGACGGTGGTGACGGTTTCCTTGGTGAGGTCACCGGCGGCCGGGTAGGTGAGGGTGGTGGGTGCGCCTCCGGCGGCGGTGTAGCCGTGGCTGTAGGTGTAGGTGCCGGCCGGGTTGCCGTCGACGTTTGGGATGACCCATTGCTCACCGGAGATCTGGTAGCGCAGGTTGAAGCCGACGGCTTGCCATTTGTAGGCGTTGCCGTTGCCGTCGTACCGGTCGGTCTCGGTCAGCTGACCGCGCATGGGTGCGCCGCTGGCGAGTTTGTCGTACTTCCATTCGCCGCGTTTGTTGGCGTCGGCTACGGCGTCGTCGTAGACAGCCGTTTTGCGGCCGAGGGCGTCGTAGGTGTACGCGAGTACTTCGCCACGGGCATCCTGTGTGCGGGTGACATCGCCGGCGTCGTTGTAGCTGGACAGGGAGTGACCCTTGTCCGGGTCGTTGCTTTCGATCTTCCGGCCGAGGATGTCGTAGGTGTAGTTCCAGGTGTCGCCGGCGGTGTCGGTGACGTTGGTGAGCTGGCCCTTCGGGTCGTAGGTGTACTTCGTGGCTACGTAGGCGCCGGCCGTTCCGGCTGCGGTGGAGTATTCGCGAAGTTCACTGGTCCGGCCCTGCGCGTCGGTCAGCGTCGTGGTGGTGGTGCCACCCTTCGGGGGTGTGACGGTGGTGCGGTCGCCTTCATAGCTGGTGGTGGTCCGCCATTTGTCGACCAGGTTGGTGACGCCGTCGCTCGAGCGGAAGACCGCGTCGGTGAGGCGGCCGGCCCGGTCGTACACGTTGACGGTTTCGGCGGGTACGGCCCATTCGGGGCCGGCCCACAGCGTGCCGGACGGGTCACCGGGGGTGGTGTAGGCGCGGAAGGTCTTCTCGGTGCGCCCGTAGGCGTCGTAGATCGTGTCGGTGACTACTCGGCCTTCACCGCCGACGGCCGCGGCTTGGGCCTGGCGTGGGCGTAGCAGAGCGTCGAAGATCTGGTACGAGGTCGTAATGCCGCCGCCGGGATTGACCGTGTCGGTTTTCACGTACGGGTAGGCGGCACGGGCAGGGTCGATGGCGTAGTTATAGGTGGCAAGAGGCTGGGTGGCGTGTTCTGTGCTGGTCCAGCCTTCGTCCCAGACCTTCCAGGTACGGCCGAGCGGATCGTAGATGGCTTCTTCGATACGGCCGTTGGGGTCGGTGGTTTTCGTGGTAGTGCCCCAGGCGGGATTCACCTGGACGGTGCTGGTCCAGCCTTGCTGCGTAGTGTCCTTGCGCTGCCAAGGACTGGAGTTTGTCGGGGTGAAGACGGTCGTGGTGGTATTTCCCCGCACCGCGTCGGTGGCGCTGACGGCGCGGCCGAACGCGTCGACGCTGGCCGTGTTGGTGGTTTGCCAGGTAGTGCCGCTGGCGGCGGTCCAGTTCTTGAGGTTGTCCGTGCGGGTGATGTCTCCGTATGTCGGTGCGGTATCGGCGCTGGTCGCGCCGTCGTAGAACGATAGGGCGTCGGAGATGACCTGCTCAGGTTTGGTGGGGGCGACATCGCAGGTGGTGGCGGTGGCCGTCACGCGCTTGGGCAGGACGAGCAGGTTTTTGCTGGTGTTGCGGTTGTAGGTGGTGGTCACGCAGCGTTCGTCGCCGGTCTTGGCGATGTCGCCGTTGTCCTGTGCCGTTTTCACGACGCCGTAGGTGTCGTCGAAAGTGCTGTGTTTGCTGGTGACGCGCCAGCCGCGGGCGCCGTTGACGCCGAGGGCGGTGCCCTCGTACGTGGTCTGGATTCCGACGTAGCGGGCCTCAACGGTGTCGCCGTTGATGGTGCGGGAGGCAGTCGCTGGGGAGCGCCATGGCACGTTGACGGTCTTGGAGACCGGCTTGTCGTCGGTGCCGTTGTAGAGCACTTGTTCGCGGACCATGCCAGCGAACTGGTCCTCGTCGTAAACGGTCTCAGTGCCCAGCGAGGCGGAGGAGATGACATTGCGGGTGGTGCTGCCGGCGTTGTCGCCGCGGTCACCGTGCATGCCGCGCATGTAGGTGGTCCGGGTCAGGGTCGGGTTGCTGTCCCCGACTTGGACGTCGACGGTTTTGTAGCCGCGGAACTGGTCCCAGGTCTTGTACTTGGGTTTACTCAGGCCGTCGTCGTCGGCGTAGTGCCAGGCCGGGGTGCCGTCGTAGTGGTAGTAGGTGTTGATGGTGGGTGCTTGAGCGCCGTTCATGTCCATGTCGGTCTCGGACACCTTGGTGACGACGTACTTGTGCCACCACTCGGTGAGGTCGCCACCCGAGGTGCTCAACGGGTCCGGGCCGATGACCGGATAGCACAGCATGGTGTTGGCGTTGGCCGCCGGCAGGTTCCCGGCTCCGCACTCGGGCAGGGAATAGGTGACCTGGATGAGTTCACCGGTCTCGGTGACGATGTTTGCCAGGCGCTGCCAGTTGTTGGTGGTGTTCGTCTTGGTCAGCACCCGGTTCGGCTTGGAGATCGGGGTGAACGTGATCGGCGGCATCGCGGTGGTGGTGCCGACCAGGCCGGTGTGCACGATCGAGCTGAGCCACAGTCCGCTCTTCTCACCGTCGCCCGGCGAGGGGAAGCTGTGCGTCAGCGTCCACTTGTCCACGTTCTGCCACGCCGGTGTGGCCTTGCTCGTGTCCCACACTTCGGTGCGGACCTCGGACAGGCGTTCTGTGCTCCAGAAGGTTGGGCTGAAGGCCTTACAGGTGGTGGCGGTGGCCGCGCATTCCTGGTCCCAGGGGGTGTCGGGCCAGTTGGCGCCGTGGGTCGTGCAGTTGCTCAGGCACCGGTCTGCGGTGGTGAACCAGACCCGGGCGGTCGGTGCTACCGATCGGTCGACTGCACCGGCCGGCGTTAGGCGGTCCCAGGTGCCGTAGTCGATGCGGCTGAGAGAGCCACTGCGGTCGTATGGGAGATGCTTGCTCTCGGTGTGTTCCGCCGCGTACTGGTTGGTCTTCTTGTTGTACCAGTAGCTGATGGTGTTTCCGTGTACATCGACGGCGTAGTCGAGGTTCCACCGCCAGGGCCGTTGATGGCGGGAGGCGGCGAAGGTATCGGCGTGTCCAGGGTCGTTGGTGTTGTTGCTGTACACCGGAACATTCCAGGCGGAGTTCGTCGCGGCGGATTGCCCAGGCAGTTTGTTACGGCCGAAGAAGTACTGGGTGCCGTCGGTGGTGGTGACCTTCCAGTACTCGCCGCCCTCACTGCTGTTGTCGGCGCCGGTCAGCAGTTCGATTTTCGACCCGTCTTCGGCGCGGCCGTGCCAGCCTTTGCCTTCCTGGTAGATCAGCTCGGTGCTGGACCCGCCAAGCGACATGACCGCGTTCTGGGAACGCCAGCACAGATCACCGGACTGGGCGGGGTTGTTCCCGCCGGTCTTGTCGTCGTTGCACGCGACGTAACGGCGTTCGATGAAGCCGGGGGCATACTCGAAGCCTTCGCCGATCCAGGATGGCTGGTTGTTACTCGCTGATGAGCGGCCGTCCACGCTGGCCGAGTCGTAGGACAGCTCGACCTTGGGGGATGGTCCTGCGATGCCTGGGGGGACGCGCATTCCGTACGACCAGTTGAAGGCGCCCGCAGCGCCGCCGACCGACCAGGTCGACGAGGCGTTCAGCGGGGTGGCGCCGAAGTCGCCGGAGTCGCCGGCCGCCTCGGCGGCGACCGCGATCAGTGTGCTTGCGGAGCTCTTCGCCGTGGCCGAGATGGCTGGGACGTTGACCGGGGCGGTGAGGGTGGAGTTGGCGGCGTCGTTGCGTGTCGGTAGCGGCGTCGCTGAGCAGCCGGGCTTCTCTGGGCTGGTGAGGGCGCAGTCCGGGAGGGTCCATAGTCGCAGCCGGGACGCCCAGTCGCCGCCGTAGGCGTGCCGGTAGCTGGCGTAGTTCGCCGTCAGTGTGGCAGTCGTTGCAGCGTCGGCGTTTACTCGAGCGACGATGCCGGCTTGCCAGGCCGATGGCAGTGTCGCCCGGTCGAGCACGGTGGCCGTCGCCGCTGCGGGCGCTGAACGGGAGGTAGCTTGCGATCGAGCGGTCGGTGCGTTCGCGACGGTGAGTTTGGTTCCCGCTGTCGGCCAGACGGGCGCCGGCAGGGAGACGTCCGGTGGGGCTGCCGCTTTGTGGGCGATGCCGTGGACTTCTGCTCCGTGCGTGTTGAGTGGATCGATCTGGCCGGTCAGGTGCTCGCCGGTTGGCGTGGCCACCGCGGGTGCCGGAGGTACGGCCAGCAGTGACGAGGCCAGGATGAGCGCGGACGCAGATCCGATCGACAGGCGCAGCCGGACGGCTGCCGACAGGCGGCCGATCATGAATTTTCCTGCGCGCATGGCCCCTCTGGTGGTGGACATTGCTCTCAGGCCTCCGTGCGCGGGTAAAGGGCTGCGACCTGGGACTGGGTCATCGCACCTTGATAGATATTCACGTTGTCGATGCCGCCGAGGAAGGTGTCGGTAAAGTTGCCGGCGTTACCGGCGGCGGTGTACCACCCGCTGCCCACAGTTAGCGGCCCCGCCGTGCTGATCATGGGAGTCGGGAGCACTTGGCTCGCCTTGAGCAGGCCATTGACGTAGAGGCTGACACGCCGGCTGCCGGCGTCGTAGACCATGCTCAGGTCATGCCACGCGCCCGAATCGTCGACCACCAGCAAGTCCGGCGCGATGACGTGGGTAAAACTCACCCCAGTGTCCTGATCCACGGTGGGTACCATCACCTCGAACCGGGCCCCGCTGGCGCCGTTCACCGTCGAAACGCGGGTGCCTAGGTAGAACGCGGACTCCTTAGCCCCCTTGGAAGCAACCGCAGTCATGGTCTTCTTCACGTCGTCGAGTTGCACTCGTGCGGTAACCGTGAACGATTGGCCTGTTTCAAGCACGGGAGCGTCCTGCCATTGAGGACTGTCATCGGTGCCGGTGTTGCGCTGCGACACCGCATACTCCTTGGTCACGGCGCCCAGGCTGTCGTCGATCGAGTTGTCGAATTGACCGAAGTTGCCGGTGCCGCCTTCGCCCAGGGTGACCCCATAGGTGAACCTGAGTCGCCGGTCGAAAGCCGTGCCGTCCGGCTCCTTACAGAACTCGTCGCTGGAGGGGTCGTAACATGCCCACGCGTCTTCGAAGTCCCACCGGGCTACCTGGATCGGTTCGAGGATGCCGCGTTCGCCCTGGACCGCGTCGTCCGGATCGGTCTGGTCGCCGGTGAGGTCTTCCTGCACGATGGCCCGGTCGAACAGCTGCACGTCCGCGACGGCACCGTTCAGGTAGGCGACTTCGTTGCCGGGGCTGAGCATCCGATTGCCGATGCGCACCGGTCCCGCCGACTCCCACGCGGTGATCGAGGTGGTGGACACCTCCTGGCGCAGCACGCCGTCGGTCCAGATCCGGATCTTGCGTTCGCCGCTGTCGAACGCGGCCGCGACGTGGATCCACCGGCCGGCCGTGACGGAGTTGATCGCGCATGCCTGCACACCGGAGGCGCTCGCTGAGTCGCTGTCGCGCATCAGCAGGCAGATCGACTTGTCCGCGACGCCGTCGCCGTTGCGGTCGTCGGTGCGGTAGTGCAAATGGAAGTTCGTGCCGTTGACGCCGTCTTGCTCGATCAGGTTCTGGAACTCACCGTCCCTGTCGAGGCGCACCCAGGCCGCCATGCCGAAGCTCTGCGCCGTGTTGAGCACCGGACCAGTCGTCGTGAGAACGCTGCTGCCGGTGAACGTCGCTTGCTTGCCCTGGACGAGACGGTGGTTGTCTTCCCAGCCCACCCCGTTAGGGGCCAACGGGGTGTCGCCGGCCAGGGCGGGTTGCCGGTCGGCAACGGCCTCGTCAGATGGCGCCCCAGGGTAGTACTCCAGGCGCCACTGGGCTACCGCCGGCGAGGCGCGTCTTGCGGTGAACGTCACCGGTTTGCCATCTCCGACGTTGCCGGTGGAGTCGACACCGGCGATGTACAGATTGTTGAATCCGTACTTGGGTACATCTAGGGTCAGCGTCACTGACTTCGTCGTTGCCGTGACGACCGTCGGAAGGACCTCCGTGACAGCCGCGCTCCACCCGTAGCGGAACTTCACCAGGTCCATGCTCGGTGTGCTGAGTTTGATGACAGCGGGCTCGCCAGGACCCGGTGGGTCCCCGACCAGTACCCCGGTCACCACCGGAATGGTGGTATCGATCTGGAACTGGCACCAATTCGTCCACCCGCTGTTTTGGCTGTACGGGCTCGGGTCTGTACCAGACACCGAGAAGCGGTAGACCTGGTTGTTGCCCGCACCGGAGACCACCACGCTCGTGGCGAGCTTGTTCGCCGGTGTGCTGCTGTTTGCGGGAGCCGTCATCGCCACCCAGGTGCCATTGACGAGGTGCTCCCACTTCCAGGACGCGACGACCGACTGGTCCTTGTCCGCGTCGGGCATCACCGCGGCGAACTTCACTGCCGTCGTGCCGATCCTCACTGACGTGGTGCTGCTATCGGGGCAACGTACGCCGTTGACGTAAACCTCGGTCGGCCGCTGCGGCCTGCTGTCGAGCTCGGTGATCAGCTTCGCGTCACCCGGCAGATACTTCTTCCACCGGTCTAGCGTTGACTCCCCCGCAATCGTGGAATCCACCGCCGACATCACGAACGTGACCGACGACGAGCCTGCGTTCGCCGCGCTCTGAACGGCCCCCTTGAGCGTGTCGGTGTTGAAGTTGACCGGCATGTCCGGCTGCGGCGAGTCCGCACACCCGCCGCCCTCACTGGCGTGCGACGACACCTGCGCCAGCATCTTCAGATACCAGCCGGTCGTCTTCCACGCCGTCCTCGGCACACCGCTGATCGGCGGCGAGGTCAACAGCGTGTTCGGCGTGTTCACGCACGACCACGAATGATCCACCACCATGTGCACGTACGCGTCGTGAACGTATTTGCCCTTGAGGAACGTGGTCGGGAACTCGAACAGCGAGCGGTAGACAATCCCGCTGTCCGGATCCCTACCGACCCGGGCCACGCTCAGATCCGTATTGTTCGAGTTGTTGTTCGTCGAATACGACCACCGCGATTTACCCGTGCTCCACGGCGGATCGATGAACAGCGGGAAAGTCGCCGACGACAGCAGACCCGCATCCGGCTTGAGCACCAGATCACCAGCCGCGGTCAACTCCGTCGTTACCGGCGCCGTGTGAGCGGAGTTCCCCGGAGCAGTCGGCGTAGACGGATCATCACCAGCACCACCCTGCTGCACCTGAGCCGACCTCGCCGCAGCCGGCGGTGCTTGATGGGAGTCCCACATCATCGGTGCCGCCGCCATCGCCACGGTCATGCCGCCACCGACTGCGGCGAGGGATCCATCTCGGCCCCGGCGGATCTGAACGTCACCGCCGAGATCGAACTGGATCTGCGCCAGCTTTGAATCGGCCGCCGCTGCCGCGGTCTTGACCACCAGCACATGAGCGAAGCCGTCCACAGTCGCTCGAAGGACCAGATCCACCTGCGGCAGGACATCGGCGTACGTGGCGGAATCACCGTCGACCACCGGCTTCGGCAGATCGCCCAACGGCCACGACACCGTCAACGACTTGCCCGACCGCACCAACGTCACCATTGGACCGGCGCCGCCGTCGGAGAACCGGACGTCTGCTACCGAGGCCTTCGGTCGGATGTCGCCCGTGCCAGCCTGCAGGGCCAAGTCCACATCGGCCCAGGTGCCGTCCGAGCGATGAACCCGCTGCGGCACCACCGCCGACTCCGCCGTCAAACCACCCTCGGCATTCGCGAAGACCTGGGTGTACTGGGTGCGCTCCGACAACACCTCGACACGTTCACCCGAAGCCAACGCCAACCGCCTGGCCGACACCTCATCGGCCGCCGACAGCGGCGCCCCCACCCGGCTCAACGGTGCGGCGGACGCCGGCCCAGAGGCCACCGTGGACCCGGCTACGACAACAGCAATCGCCACAGATCCAGCCAATACTGGCCGAAAAAGGGCACGCGGGACCCGCCTACGGACACGCAACATGGACGCCTTCCACACGGAAAGTGATCGACATCCGAGAACGTAGATACCTGCACACCAACCTGTAAACATCCTGAGCAATGAATAGAGATTGATGCCCGGCAACTAAAACTGATAGTCGTGTCCCCACCTGGGAAAAGATCAACTAGACTCACTCAAGGTGTGTCGACGATCACACTAAGCGGATGAGCTGCGGTTCGCCGATTGACCTCCGGAGGCCGCGCCGTGTCAGCGCCGGCAGGCTGATCCGTGCAGCCGCAACGATCAAAGCCAGATCGCGCAATATCTGGCTTATCAGGCGATTACAGTAGGTGAGCCTTCCGCTCCCTCACGAGCGAGATGCGGCGCCCGGCGTGCGGCCCGCGGCGGAAGATCGCGGAGGCCGCTACCGGGTTCGCTACCGCCAGGCCGGTCACATCATCACCGACAGCACCCACGCCGACCTCGACGACGCTCGTGCACGGGCCACCCAGCTGAACCACACCACCCGGGAAATGCGGCAGCTCTACCCGTCTGCGCTGGCGCCGCGGCTCGGCGACTGGGTTTCCATATGGCTGCCCGCGCACCTGGCCGCCGAGTCGACCATGGCCCGCTACCAAAGCCTGCTCCGCAACCACATCCTGCCCGCCTTCGGCGACCGACGCATCGACACCATCACCCGCAAAGACGTCAAAGCCTTCGCACGCGACCTGTCGACCCACCTGTCCGACACCAGCGTGCGCCACACCATCACCCTGCTCGGCCAACTACTCCGCGAGGCCATCGCCGAGCGTCTCATCTACTTCGACCCCACCGCCCGGCTCCGCCTGCGCAACCGCCCCCGCGAGCCGCGGCCCTTTTGCCACCGCGACCCAGGTTCGGCAGATCGCCGCCCGCATGCCCAACACCACCACCCACACGCTGGTGATCACCGCCGCCTACACCGGCATGCGCATCAGCGAGCTCCTCGCTCCACTCGAGGCAACCTGCACCTCGACATCGGGGCCATCCACGTCTCCGCAACCGTGGGCGCGCTGCAGGAACTAGCCGGCCACCAACTACTTGGCCCACCCAAACCACGGCTGCGGTCCGCGACATCGCCCTGCCACCGTTCCTGGTCGACGGCCTCGAGCAACTTCTGCGCATCCATCCGTACGACATCGTCTTCTGCTCACCGGCCGGCCGATGGCTGTGGCGCACCGACTTCAACAACCGCCACTGGCGCCCCGCATGCGACGGCAACCCACGACGGGGCTGGCCACCCATCGTTGCCGGCATGCACTTCCACGACCTGCGGCACACCCACGGCACCTGGCTGGACGAAGACCACACCCCCGAGGTAGCCCAAGCCCACCGGCTCGGCCACGCCATCCCCGGCATCCGCGGCGTCTACGCCCACGTCACACCCACCATGACCGCCCGGCTTCTCGAGGACCTGCAAGCACGCTGGCTCGACAACAGCGGCTACTGGTGACCCCTCCGGACCAATAGTCATGAGTCCGCCCGGCGGTTGATCGCGACGTTGAACACCAACGTCCGAGCCTCCCGGGGCGTCCCGCCGCAGCTCAAAGCCCCTGGGCGTGGGAGAAGCTTGTTCGCTGAAGCCGATCGGGTGACCCGGCCCGGGCGTCCAACGTAAGGCCGGTCAGGGGACTCGGCCCTTACCCTGGGAGCAGAAAAGCTCCCAGATATTGGGAGCCATCTACAGGACGGCCGGCGGAAACCCCGCCTGACCTGCAGAAATATGTGGGCGATACTGGGATCGAACCAGTGACCTCTCCGGTGTGAACGGAGCGGGCTGCAACTCGCTGACCAGCGAAAACACGAACGGCCTGCAGAAACGCCACCCAGGTTCGCAGCAGTTCAGGGCCGTTCAGCGCAGCTCAACGCGGTTGGGAACAGCAATCTGCTCCCAACCTGCTCCCCCTGCCGCTCCGATCCCCGTGACGGGCGTCGGCCCGGATCAGTCCACCCCGAGACGTGGATGGCGCGTCGACCGACATCCACGTTGGCCCACCGGCGCCACCCCTGCCGAGTCGGAGCGAGCCCTATCAGTAGGTGCGCGGTGATCAAGACATCGCCTCGGGGCAACCGGATGACCGCTGGGGATCGGTATCCATCGCCGTGCAGGATTGGTCACCGCAGGACGGGCAGAACCTCACTTAGAGGTTCTGCCCGTCCCGGCGACGTAGCAATGTTCCCGGGCTCGGGCACCACCGGCAGCCCGACGACTGAACGTCCTGCCCGTTCGGGTATGGCAGCCGCACCGGACGCACCGTTACCTTAACGACGCCGCCTGAAATGATCTTGAAAGGGCCACCGTGGAACCCCGCATCGAAATCGCTCGTCCGCCGGCCAACCGCACCCCGTCGTGGGTCGCTGCGGTCGTGGGCGCCGCTGTCGTCGGACTGGCAGGCGGATGGGCCATTGGGCACGCCGATGCCAGCACGCCGGCCGCGTCGCCCGCCGCGCCGGCGATACCCCAGACCACCACCCAGGTCACCGTTCGCACGTCACCGACTGAGACGGGGGGCCCTGCAGGCACAACCACGCTCAAGCTCGGCCAGTCCCACAAGTTCACCAGCGACGGCACGCTCACCACCGTCACCGCACTGGCCCACCGACGGTTCCAGGGCAACGAAGGTGTGCAGGTGCGCACCTGCAACGTCGGCGACAAGGCGTTCTCTGTCTCAGCCGGGCCGTGGCGGCTGTCGTACGACAAGGGCGAGCAGTTGGTGGACATCATCGTCACCGGCGGCGGTCTGCTTTCACCGCCGTACACCGACCGGGACCTCACCGGCGGCAAGTGCGCAAAGGGCTGGATCACGTTCGAAGCCAGCCCCGGTAGCCCGGACGGCGTCGAGTACCACCTCGACACCGGAGTCAACGTGCGGTGGCAGTGGTGACCAGCAGTCACTGGCGCGGGTGACTCCCGCAACCAGCGTCGGAGGGGCAGGATCCCGTCAGAGGTTCTGCCCCTCCCGCTGTTCCACCAGCTGCTCCACAGTCGCGGTCAGCTCCGCATCGCTCTCCACCGGCGTGGCGGTGCGGCCGTTAACATCGCGAGGGCGTCGGCGATAATCACCTCACCCGCAGCGGCACCGTCGTCGAGGATCAAGAGCAGCCGCTGCAGAGCAGCCAGCTCGTCGAGGACCTGATGGTCCGGCGCCGGCGGGGGATGCCTGTGGCGATCCGATAGCGCAGCTCCGGTGTGATCTCCGTCGGTGTGCAAGACGGCAGCCCGCCATCCGCGGCGCCGGGGCAACGGGGTCACGGCGAGTGGCGTCGGATCGATCGTTTATGTTTTGACCTCGCCTTCCCAGGTCTTGAGCGTGAGAACCTTGCCACCGAAGGTCAGATGAAGACCAATCACCTCATCAACCTCGTTGCGGATCGACTCCCCACCAGCGAGCGGCTCGCCGATAACCGCGGCGAACGGCGCTTCAACAGACGCGTCCCGCAACGACCAACGCGACCCGTCCCAGACGTAGTCATAGGCGTCAAGCCAACCGGTACTTCCTGGAGCGGTCTCGACGACCTCCAGCGACCAGTCGCTTGCGCCCGAGAAGAAGATGCCATGGCAGCCCTCGAATACGAGGTGTATCGGCCCAACGCTGGGATCATCGAGTTCACCGGCCTGGTGCCAGCCTAACCGTTCGACCTTTACCAGCTTGCGTCCGATCAACGTGTCCATTCCGACTCCGTTACGGGTAAGGACCCTACTGGACCAACTCGACGTCGCAGCAGCATGGAGCGGACGGGCATGATCGAGTGGCGTGCTTTCGGCGGCTACCCGGCCGGGAAGACGCACCGCCGACCGAGCCCGCCGCCACGCGACTCGCGCAGATGAGGACGGGAGCGAACATGGTCGCCGCTGCTCGGACACCGGACCTAAAACCAAGTCCAGGAGCGAAAGGCTTTCCGTAGCCGACCGCGCCAACGCGTACGCCTCGGATGAAGAAAGACCTCGATATCCGACAGCGCGTTGGTCGCACCGAGCTGGCGTAACTTAGGGACCACCCGGCCTTCGTCCAGCCGGCCATAAACCCTCGCCAGGTGCCCCAGGCAAGTCGCGGCAAGCAGTCTCACTTGGCGATCATGATGATCGAGTAGGGCAAGATAGAGGCCTCGTAGCTCCTCCCAATCCCCGTCGCCATATAGAACGGCGCCGACCATGGCGTCCAGGGCGGTGGACACCTCGCCCCGGCGGAGCGCCGTTACGCACCTCAGTCGGTGTTGCCGACACCGGCTTTCGGAAGCGTTGATGCTCATGGCCCATGAGATCCATCATTGCTTCCCAGGAGCGCACATCGGCCGCCGCCCCGGCAGCCGTAACGCGGGGTGGCGAGCGGATCGCGGCAGATCCGGACGCGGAGTCGGCTCTCGAGTAGGGTGCCAGCAACCGGAATCCCTACTTCTGGAAAACCTTCAGCAGGATCTCGTAGGGGCGGGATGTAGCGCGCTTAGCAGAGGTACCCCCATTGAACGAATCGCGCACTCCCAAGATAGGCAGATGGTGCAAATGTTCACTTATGCCGCCGACATATAGAACGCTGGCAGTAGCGGCGAGGT
Source organism: Actinoplanes sp. CA-131856 (assembly GCF_050956135.1). GTDB lineage: Bacteria > Actinomycetota > Actinomycetes > Mycobacteriales > Micromonosporaceae > Actinoplanes. The sequence goes on from NZ_CP191849.1 coordinate 8,553,207, forward strand.
GCTTAAGCCTCCATATTACCGGGCCGCTCTCATGGATGGGCGTTCCCGAAGCTATTCGGCACTCAAACCATCACTTAGATCCTTATGAAACCGCTCCTGATGCACCCTCATATCAGACCACGTTTCGCTAAAATGAACTATTTCCTTGGCCTGGCTAAGATTTCCACCTATCAGGGATTTTACTGCCTTTACACACTCAATCTGCGAAAACCCAGCACTCCTCATGTAACCGAGCGCGGACTCCATACTTTCGCCGTCGGCAATCAAATTTCGTGCGCCTTGCAGTATAGCCTCATATCGTTCTTGCGGTTGCATTAGCACTCTCCGCCAGCAGCGTACTTTTTTAGGTCCAAGGTGAAGTCAGGACGGTGACCAACCGGCCCTGTAAGCCGAATTCCTGAGATCGTCAACTCATTAAATCCCTGAGCAGCCGCCGCTGGTGCAATTTGTCCACGCAAGGCTTTCAACATGGTCGAGGTGCCCAAGGATCCGCGGGTTAGCTCCGGATTATCCCCGTAGACCACAACGTTGGAGAGCGTAACGCGCCCCCCGCTCACACTTGTTTCTGCGAGCATTCCCACATTTCCCTTCGGGGTCTTAATGTTCCACTCGAAGTCCTGCCCATCCACGAACGGCGGCACGCCGCCATCGTTGTGCACGAGGACCGGAGTATTGCCGGCGAGCACATAGTAAGTGTGGATGTCTGCAACGGTTAGATTGTACATCCACGCCGGATCGGGCCTTTCCGACTTCGTGAGGACGGTTGCAGAGCCGCCGTCCGGCGTTCGAAGGGTATCGCCTGGAAGAAGGTTCTTGACTTCTACCCAGGCATTCCGATTTTCTGACCAGAATGGATGAAGAGAGGTTGTATGCAGGACGGCTGACACTCGGCCCGCCTCGATACGAAGGTCAACGAGGTCGAAGTCGTATTTCCGGTGGACCTTCTCGACCTGCCCGACCAAGTTGCCCTTTACATCGGGGTCTGCCGACAAGACGAGGTCACCGTCAGCTAGTTCGCCGATCTTTTTCGTCGATCCGTCGGCCATCAGGACCGGGGTCTCGGGGCTGAAACTGCACGCCTTTCCGATAATTTTGGCTACGACCCCACCGCCGACCGTCAGAGTGCCAGTCCAAGAACCGATGAGGTTTCCGGTTGCAGCGAATTCCGCTTCGTCATCTATTGAACTTTTAATGAAATTTGCGCATACGGCAAGGAAAGCTAGGCAAAATGCGGGAGCGGCATACCCTGCCACGATTGCGCCACCCATTATCGCCTGGTCTTTTCCTGAAAGATAGGGGCCAACGGGGTTCGCGTCGGCACAGTCTTCCGACGAGCTACCGCCCACAATGGTGCAGATATAAATCCAGTTCTCGGGACTGACGCTCGCAAACGCCAGAAGGTCTTTCAACGCAGCATCTTGTTGACCGCTATACCCCCGAGCCTTCATTACCTTATATGCAGGCTTATCGAGGTGGACCGACTTCTTAAGAAATTCCTGAGGTCCAGAGTCGCCACCGGAGGTACTGTCTTCGTCGCTGCCCTTGTTTGTGCCCTTATCGCTACTGCTTCCGGGTGTGCGGTCGCCGTAGTCTCCGGTGTTTTCCTGTGGACGACCGTATTGATCGTCTATGTCCGGGTCTTTGGCCCAGAGTCCGCTGGGGTCGCTGAGGGTTACGGGGTTGTTGTTGGCGTAGGCGTAGCCGTTCCACTGTTGTGGGTCGGTGAGGTCTTGGATGGGGTCGACGGAGATGAATCGGCCGAGCTTGGGGTCGTAGTCGCGGGCGCCGAGGTGGATCATGCCGGTGGGGTCGTTGTCACCACCGACGAAGCCTTTGTTTGTGGGCCAGACCGGGACGTCGCCTCTGGGGACGCCGTATGGCGTTTGCCGGCGCGTGCTGACTTGTTGAGTGGAGGCGTTGACGCTGACCTGCTGAGTACCTTGGTGGTCGTTGAACAGCCAGTTCAGGTTGCCGTTGCCCGCGGTGCGTGAGGCGATCGTTTTGTCAAGCCCCGGGTTTGGTGGAGAGTTGGTTAGCTGGTTTCGAGGGTTGCGGTGACCGGCTGGGTCATCGCGTGTAGTGCCTCGTGTTCGGCGGGCGGGACGTGGTCGAGTTCGCCGTGCAGCCGGCGGTTGTTGTACCAGTCGATGTATTCGACGGTGGCCATCTCCAGGTCGTCCAGGCCGCGCCAGGGGCCTTTGTTGCGCACGAGTTCGGCTTTGTAGAGCGAGTTGAACGCCTCGGCCATCGCGTTGTCGTAGGAGTCGCCCTTCGAGCCGACCGAGGCGACCGCGCCGGCCTCGGCGAGGCGCTGGCTGTAGCGGATCGCTCGGTATTGGACCCCGCGGTCGGAGTGATGCACAAGTCCTTGCAGGTCAGCGCCCTGATTCTCGCGGCGCCAGATGGCCATCTTCAACGCGTCCAACGCCAGATCCGTGTAGAGCGACGTGGATACCTGCCAGCCGACGATCATGCGGGAGTACACGTCCAGGACGAACGCGGCGTAGACCCAGCCCACGCTGGTGCGCACGTAGGTCAGGTCCGCGACCCACAGCTGGTTCGGAGCTTGCGCGGTGAAGTCCCGTTTGACCAGGTCATGAGGGCGGCCGGTCTCCGGCGCGGGCCGGGTCGTGCGCGGCGACTTGTCGCGCAGCAGCCCTCGCAGCCCGGCCGCTTGCATGAGCCGTTCGACAGTGCACCGGGCCACCAGCTCGCCTTGGCGGTGCAACTCGTGCCAGATCTTGCGAGCCCCGTAAACGCCGTAGTTCTCCTCGTGGATCCGCTCGATCGTCGCCGTCAGCTGTTCATCGCGCCGTGAGCGGGCCGAGGCGGGGCGGGTTTTCGCGGCGTAGTAGGTCGAGGGTGCGATCTGCGCCGGCGTGCTTTCGAGCGCCTGCAGGACCGGCTGGACACCGTGTTCGGCCTTCTGCGAGTCGATGAAGGCGACCTTCATCGCGACGGACGGTCCAGCTCCGCCGCGAAGAAAGACGCCGCGGACTTCAGGATCTGGTTCGCCCGGCGCAGCTCACGATTCTCCCGCTCGAGCGCGGCCAGCCGTTCCGCGTCGCTGGTGGTGGTGCCCGGCCGGTCCCCGGCGTCGACCTCGGCCTTCTTCACCCAGCCACGCAACGCCTCCGGATGGATCCCGAGCTGATCGGCGATCCTGCGGATCGCCCCCACACTCGATGCCGGGTCCCGGCGAGCCTCGACCGCTAACCGGGTCGCACGCTCACGCAGCTCATCGGGGTACTTCTTCGGTGCCGGCATAACTACATCTTCTCCCAGGTTTCGATGTCTCCATCAAACCCGGGGCGAGACAGATCGCCGCCCGCATGCCCAACACCACCACCCACACGCTGGTGATCACCGCCGCCTACACCGGCATGCGCATCAGCGAGCTCCTCGCTCCACTCGAGGCAACCTGCACCTCGACATCGGGGCCATCCACGTCTCCGCAACCGTGGGCGCGCTGCAGGAACTAGCCGGCCACCAACTACTTGGCCCACCCAAACCACGGCTGCGGTCCGCGACATCGCCCTGCCACCGTTCCTGGTCGACGGCCTCGAGCAACTTCTGCGCATCCATCCGTACGACATCGTCTTCTGCTCACCGGCCGGCCGATGGCTGTGGCGCACCGACTTCAACAACCGCCACTGGCGCCCCGCATGCGACGGCAACCCACGACGAGGCTGGCCACCCATCGTTGCCGGCATGCACTTCCACGACCTGCGGCACACCCACGGCACCTGGCTGGACGAAGACCACACCCCCGAGGTAGCCCAAGCCCACCGGCTCGGCCACGCCATCCCCGGCATCCGCGGCGTCTACGCCCACGTCACACCCACCATGACCGCCCGGCTTCTCGAGGACCTGCAAGCACGCTGGCTCGACAACAGCGGCTACTGGTGACCCCTCCGGACCAATAGTCATGAGTCCGCCCGGCGGTTGATCGCGACGTTGAACACCAACGTCCGAGCCTCCCGGGGCGTCCCGCCGCAGCTCAAAGCCCCTGGGCGTGGGAGAAGCTTGTTCGCTGAAGCCGATCGGGTGACCCGGCCCGGGCGTCCAACGTAAGGCCGGTCAGGGGACTCGGCCCTTACCCTGGGAGCAGAAAAGCTCCCAGATATTGGGAGCCATCTACAGGACGGCCGGCGGAAACCCCGCCTGACCTGCAGAAATATGTGGGCGATACTGGGATCGAACCAGTGACCTCTCCGGTGTGAACGGACGGCCCGCAACCCGCTGACCAGCACAAACGCAAATCACCTGCAGAAGCCCGATGCAGTTCGCAGCAGCTCAGAGCCGTTCAGCGCAGTTCAACGCAGCTGGGATCACCCCACTGCTCCCAATCTGCTCCCCCAGGCGCACCGATCCCCGGTGACCGGCGTCGTCCCGGATCAGCCCACCCCGAGGCCCAGATGGCGCGTCGACCGACATCCGCCTTGGGGACGAGCGGTGCCGCAGCTGCCGAGTCGGAACGCTCCTTATCAGCGGCATGTGAGGGTGTCCCCGCTCCGTGCGCCGAATAGGGAGTTCGTCGGCACGGCGAGGCGGTGTCTACCAGTCGCGCCACGGACCGGTGATGTCACCGCTGCGGATCCCGTTTCGCCGGGCGAGGGCATCGGGCTCGATTCCCGCTGTCTCGAGAACACGATCGACGTATGCACAGAGCAGTTCTCGTTCGTCCGTCTCGAAGGCTGCGCCATTGAACCGATCATTGATGCGATTCAGTGCTCGGATGGCGCGTTCAACGACCTCGAGGATCTCCGTGTCGGTCGCGGTTTCCCAACGATGTTCCACGAGGCTGGCGACATCTGCCTCGAACCCGTCAAGTACGACGTCGGTCGCCCGGATCATCGCCTCGGGCCACAACCTCGACGAAACCGCATCCTCTTCCGCGATGACTCGGCGGCGACGTCAACGGCCTCGCATGCCACATCAGCCCGCCACACGACGGTCGGTCGCTCACCCACGTCGTTCACCCTACCGAGCACTGTCAGTCAAGCTCGGCTTCGATGATGAGCCGCGAGAGCAGTGAGCGGTCGTGGAACGCAGCATGTAAAGGCTCAGCTAGCCGGCGCAGCGCCGCGGGGTCAGAACTGCCGGCCACAAACGTGCCGCCCTCGGAATCGAACCAGATCACGTGCACGAGCTCAGGCATCTCCTTGAGGACAAGCCACCGCGCAAGGCTCTCCCACCCGTACCCGTTCGCCTCAGCGTCAAGACCATCGAAGACTCCTTCGACATCCACCATGTCGCCGTCTGAGAGCACCAGCTCGTGCTGGCCGTCCTCACGCGCAAACAGATGAAACGGAGGCAGGGCGAGATCATCAGCCACGCCGGGCATTGTAAGGGAATCAAGCAGCGGCCCGGACGATCGCGGGACGAGCACCTCCGCAAGGCGGAGAGGCTATGTTCTCGGCCAGGGACAGGCCCCCGATGACTTCGCGCAAACCGGTGTGGTGTTGCGCGCCCCTATCAGCGGCAGAAGAGGACGTCGCACCGCATCACCAACGGTTGGAACGCCTTGGCCCTGCGAATCGGCGGCGGAACCACCGAGGAAGCTTCCGCCGTGGTGCGAAAATACCGACATCGTCGGCGGCGTCACCTCCGTAGCCGCGGATTTGGTAGCCATTCACCCGAGTCTGGTCGCTCAAGGCACGACGCAGCAGCGCTACCAGCTCGTGATCGATCGACGCGTGCAGCCGGGAGTAGTGGCCCACACATTGCAGAGCATTGGCCCGGGTCTGGGCGCGAGGCGAAATCAGCGCCCGCTTGATGCGGGGGAGCACAACTTCTGACTCAGGATGGTTGAGCACAAGCGCGAGCAACGCAACACCAGCGTATTCATCGTTCTGCTCGACGAGGTCGTCAACGGTCTCGGGCCGCTCGACCACTTCCATCCAACTGCCGATGTACCAGGGCTCCTTGATCGTCACGTCGAGATCCTGGCACGTGGTCGCCTCCGCCAGCGGCGTCAGTCCCAATCCGTACTGCAGCGTTGCCTCGGATGAGCGTTCCCCCTCAGTGGCATGAGCGGATGTTCAGGCAAGGTGCTCATTGAGATCGTCACTGCCGACCACCGGGCAACCGAACAGATCGCTGAGGATGGTTCGCTGATGTTCGGTCAGCGGGTTGACGAAAACGGCTATGGTGACCCCTGCTGACCGGCATGCGTGGGCGACTTCGCGGACCTTGCCCGAGCTGAGCAGGATTCGCCGAGAGAACGGCAAGGCCATTTTCCTCGCGCCGTCACGTGAGACGCCCTGCCTCTGGACCTGTCGACCAACCACACGTCCGCCGAGCGTTTCCACCGAGGCCGCCAGTAGGTCAAGCTTCGTGTCAGCCTGCTTGTTCTTGGCGGAGAACAAGCCAATCAACATCACGTCGGCGCCCGCCATCAGGCTGCTCAACCGTCCACCTCGGCTTCCCACGAAAGCAAGGTTACGAAGCGCGTCGCCTTATCACCGGCGACCCACCGACACGGCAGTCCTCCCGCCACCGCGGTGGCGATCAGCCGACGGGCCAACTGCGGTTTCGTGGCGAAGCCGATGGTGTCGGGAACGCCGGCCTCAGCACGGCGTGCGGGGTCATCGGTCCAGGATTTCGGCAGGTAGAGGGCGACGTTGAGCAGGGTGTGCCCGTTGTGTGAAGGGCATGTGGTCCGGTTGCCATCAGCTGATAGCTGACGGCGATTGGTCACCGGCCCCTTGCCGATGCTGGATGCCCTGCGCGCCGCAGCGCAGCCAGGCAATCTCGTAGCCTTGGCCGCGTTCCGCGGGATGGATCCCGTCGGCTCGCGCTGGGTCCCTGCGGCGCCAGCCGAGTCGGCGCCATGAGCACCGGCCGCGGACCGCGGGTGCCCTCCCCCGGACCGCACGCCACCGGCCGCCGTCGACGGTGTTTCCACGCGCGGCTGCGGAGGCAAGCCCGTTCCCTGGCCGGCGCGCCGGTACGGCTCGTGTCCCGAAGAAGCCTGGCACCACTACCGCCCGGCCGGCTGACCACATCAGCCAGCTCGTCGAGAACGACCGGCGAGCGTTTCGGCGTTGCTGGTTTGACCCGCGCCGCGACCGGAGCGGGCTATCGCACTGTGAAGCCTCCCAGACGCGCCGATCGCCGGCCTGGGTGACACCTGCGACGCCCGCACGTATCGCTCACCCGCCCCTACTCGAGCCTTCGAGATGCGTCGCCGGCTACGCCGTACGGCTGGCCTGCCCTACTTTGTGGAGGACTCCATGCTTTCTGCCCTTACTTTCGCGACGCTGGAAGTGCTGCAACTCAGCGCCGTAGCAATCGGGCTGACGCTGCTGGGGCGGCGCATCGCCGTGCTGACCCGAGCGGCCCACACCGACGAACTCACCCGCCTGCCGAATCGGCGCGGCATCGCCGCCGCCATGAAGAACTTCATACGCCACGGATCGCCGCCGACGGTACTGTTGCTGGACCTGCGCCGCTTCAAAAGCGTGAACGACCGCCATGGATACCACGCCGGCGACGAGCTGCTGCGGCACGTAGCCGGACGGCTTGCCGTGGTTGCCGGGCGCCACCACGGCGTCGCGGCTCGCCTCGGCGGTGACGAATTCGCCCTGCTCCTACCCGCTGGCCCCGCGGAACAGGTCACCGCCGCGATCAGCCAGATCGAACAGGCACTCGCCGCGCCGGTACCGCTTGACAGTGGCACGGTGCAAGTCTCGGTCAACGCGGTCTTCGGGGCGTCGCTGCCGCCCGCGGTAGTCACTGACCGGCCCTTGCGGGCCGCAGACATCGCCCTGCACTACGCGCGGCATCACGGTCTGCCCTGGGTGATCTACCGGCCTGGAATGACGTATCCGGCCGCCGAAAGCCGGCACGGCCCGCGCCTTCGTGACACATCAGGCTCTGCGCCGGTCATCGAATGTGACCCCGATCAGCTGCACTGGCTGACCGTCGTGCCAAGCTCGGGCAGCGCCGCGGGCCCCGGCACCCCGGATCAAGGAGCTGGTCGAGACGCTCGATCCGGCCGCACGTTCGTTCGGCGTCATTGCCGCCGATCTTGGTAGTGCCCCTCCAAGCCCGCGGCGTCCGCCTGTAGGCAGGCCGACTGACTCACCAGAAGCCTGCCTACAGGCGGAGAGCCACGCTTCGACGGCTTTCCGCGGTGCTGATTGATTAAACCAAACCGCGCCACTCCGCGACGATTCGGTCTAATTCCGTTCCGGCAGTGATGGAATCCTGCCGGATCCTGTCGATCAGGCGCGGACTATGTGGGTTCGCCGTCAGCCATTCCACTTGCCGGGCCAGAGTGGCTAGTTCAAACAAGAATGCTGAGGTAGTCGAGGTTTCGTCCCTCGTAGCGGTGGCACCTGCCTCGAGAAGCGCCCACCTGGACCAGGTGAACACCAAACTTGAGGTGACACGAAGAGTCGCCCGGACATACTCGTTGAGGTTGGGCCAGTTTTGCAGGTCGAGTTGCTCGGCGAGATTTCCGTACGAGACGGTGATCCAAGAATCGTCGCCGTCGAGCAGGGGATCGTTTGAGTCTTCCGGGAGCACCGCACGAAGAGCGGCCGCCCTTTCGGCCGTCTCCATCGGGTTCACCGGATTGCCTGCTGCTATCACCCATGCGTGCGCGAGGCCGGCATCCACAGCATCGTTGATGGCTCGACGTGCCGGATACTCGTCGAGGCTGCGTACGTAGAACGGGTAGCACCGCTGGATACAGCCGAGAGTGAGCACGAGTTGGGCCCACTCCGGGAGTGTGCACGCCCGGTCAATCAATAACTGACGGACCTGGGCTCCAATCGTAGACACCTATCTATCCCCTTTCTCATTGCCATTGCTCATTACCAAGGTTTCAGTGTCTTGGCAAAGAAGCTTCGCTCGAATCATCTAAGGCCACACCGTCCCTTGGTTCCAGTACGCGCTTCGAGATGCTCTGCGGCGCCCCGTTGGCGGAACAATGTTAATACCCCTCTCTTTCTCGATCGCGCCGAAGCAGTTTGCTCTTCTCTCGCCACAGAAGGGGTTAACCGCATAAATGGCTAACGGATTGACGGGGTCTGCCAAGGCGTCAGCTTTTGCCTTGTTGATGATCAGCGGTTCAGCGTGCGGGCCGTTCTTCCCGCCTTCGACCGGAGTCAAACCCAGGTCTTCGGCAAGGTCCCACTGGACATCGTCGAGGTCGGTACGACCGCCAACGTAGTACTCGATGTCTCCGCTGCTCCGCTCGCATACCGCGAGGACGGCGACGGTCTGGTTAATTTTGCGATAGTTGGGCCTCGCGTTGGCCTCGCTGACTAGCTCCGCGTAGTCCTCGACCACTGGGAGAGCGTCCTCAGGGTTGACGTCGTCGCAAGAGCTGTCATCGTCGGTTTTCTGGCCCGCAGCAGGCTGGCGCGCAGCCTTTTCTGCGGCTGCGGCTTGACTACCCGGCAGCACACCGCCGGTGTTGGTTATGCAGCTAGCGAGGCCGCCGCCCTGCCCGCACGGAACGCTGTCATCGGCTGTTGGGGCAGCAAGTCCCGGTTGCGGATCACCAGCTGTCGGTGTCGGGAGGTCAATTGGATTACTGAGATCAATCAGTGGTGTGACGTCAATCGTCCAGCGGTGGGTGGTCTCGGTGTTCCAGGTACCGGTCTGGGAAGTGACGCCGTCGTAGTACGTGTACTGATAGATAGTGGTGTAGCTATACGTATCGGTACGATTATAGAGGTAGGTGTCGTCATACCATTGGCTGTGATTGGACCAACTTGTCGTCGGTCCAGTTACGGTCCAAACCTTCGGAGGGTCGATGATCCGCGGTGGCTCGACAGGCTTGGGACTCGGGTCGGTTCGCGGCGGCTTCCGCGGCGGATTATTCTTTTTGACGGACTCTGACCCATAGAGCAGCTGGCCGGTGTCCGGGTCGCGGTTAGACTCCCACGAATTAGGGTTGCCGGCCTGCGACTGCGCGTTCATAACTATGCCGACGACGACCACACCGGCAACGACGACGCCCACCCCGACTGCAACCCAACACCATACGCAGGTTGCGGCCACGGGGATCACCTCTGGTGCGGCCAAACCACCGATGATACTGAGAGTTCTAGACAGTAGTGCTCCACCTCCTACACCGCTTAAGTGGCCGGTCGGATCGTTACGGCTGGTTGGGTTCGCCCCTCCGAAAAGGTATCGATTTGTGTCGCTCGCAGAGGTGAACGGCACGTCCCAACTGTCCCGGGAGGCGAACGTCCCGGTGGTGGGCTCGTACCAGCGGGCTTGAGCGCTGATCGTGCCGGTTGTGGGGTCGGTCCAGCTGCCTTGGAATCCGATGTTGGGCATGGTGCCGTTGGTGTCAGTTGTCTTGCCGAATGCGTCGTATCCGCGCGACGCCAAGATTTCCCCTGTTGCGGGGTCGGCGGCGGCGACGATGTCACCATGCGCGTCGGACATTAGCGTCGAGGACGCACCGTTTACGGGCTTGGCTGACAGCAAGTCGCCGTCGAGGGTTCGGGCGTAGTTGTAGCGCCCGTCGCCGACCGGCTCTCGGCTCTGGCCGGAGTATCGCATGGTTTGCGATGTTGTGCCGGTAGTTGTGGTGGCCAGCCGGTTGAGCCCGTCATAGGTGTAGATCTGTGTACCGTCGTTGATCAGCCGGTCGAAAGCGTCGTATCGGCGTTCCCGGTTGACGATCGGGCCGCCGGTGGTGGTGGCGGTATTGGCGAGAGTGCCTTGGGCGGTCCAGGTGTATTCGGTGGCGCCGCCGGGCGCGCTGACCGCAGTCAAGCGGTTGCGTTCGTCGTAGTCGGCGTTGGTGGTGCTGGTGATGGCATGCCCGGCGCCGGACCACGCAGTCATCTTGGTGCGGTTGCCGACCGCGTCCCACGTGAAGTCGGTTCCTGATCCGGCGGGATCGGCGACTCGGGTAAGGCGGTCGTCTTGGTCGTATGTGTAGTTCTGGGTGGTGCTACCGGCGATTTGCCCGTCGGTTCTCCGGCTGGTCAGGTTGCCGTTGGCGTCCCAGTCGTAGGCGATGGTGGCGGTGACAGCGCCGGTAGCGCCGGTAGTGGTGTCGGTCTTGATTCTGCCGAGCCCGTCGTAGGTGTAGCTTCGCTCGGGTCCTGCCGTGCCGCTGGTCGAGGCGCTCGACTCTTTGAGGATTTGCCCGGCCGCGTCGCGTTCGAGGGTGCGGGTCATGCCGGTCTGCTCGTCGGTGATTGCGCGGAGGTCGACACCGTTATAGCTGTATTTGACCTGCGATGTGCCGTTGTTTTCGGTGATGGGCCGACCAAGTGGGTCGTAGGTGTAGGACGAGTTACCCATCGGGCCGTTCGCGGCCAGCAGTTGTCCGAGCCGGTCGTAGGTGAACGATTGCGTACCCGTCGCGGTGGACACGGCGGTGACGCGTCCTGCTGGGTCGTATTCGATGGTTTTACTGGCGGCCGCAGCGCCTCCTGTGCCAGCCAGGCTCGTGATCCGGTTACGACTGTCGTAGGTGGCGTTTACTACTGCTCCGCCAGGTTTGGCCAGCTGCTCAATGTTGCCCGTGGAATCGTACGTGGTGCGCCATGTTCGGTCACCGAGGGCTGGGTGGGCTCTAGTTTCGGGCTCAACGACGGACTCAGTGAGGTCGAATACGTTGTAGGTCCGGTACGTCGTGTGATAGTTGGCGTCAGTTGTGCGGGTCAAATTCCCTTTGGCGTCGTAACCGAAGGACGTGACCGGTGCGGGAGCCTGTGCTCCGTCGGCGCTACTGGGGGCAGGATCAGTTGTCCGGATGAGGCGGTTGGCGGCGTCGTAGGAGCGCCGCCAAGTATTGCCGCGGGGGTCGCGTTCCTCAACAACATTTCCCGCCTTATCCATTGTGTACAGCGTCTCGCCTAGCTTCGCCGCCCCCTCATCGAGGGATGCAATGCTGGTCATTCTGCCGGCGAGATCGTAAACCATTTTAGTGCTTCGACTTAGAGGATCGACGATGGTAACGACTCGCCCCGCGAGGTCGTGGGTGTACCGAGTCGTGCCTCGCCCGCTCACTGTATCGGAGAGAAGTTCTCCGGCCTTGTTGTAGGTGCGGTCGATGCGGACGTTAGCCATAGTCACTGAGGTCAAGTCACCGAAATCATCATAGCTATGGTTTCGTATGCTCGCTTGAGAGGCGGTCGAACCTGAGGCACGCGAGACAACGAGAGGCCTGTCCATCTCGTCGTATGCGATGGCCGTTTGGCCGCCGGCCGGGTCGGTCACCGAGAGTACGTTGTCGTTGTCGTCATAGGTGTAGTCGGTTACCGCGTTGGAGTCCCCAGGTTGCGCCGGGGGTTCCACCATCTTGAATAGTCGTCCTCGGTTGTCATATCGGTAACCGGTTGTCTGGCTGTTGCGGCCGGTATAGCTGACGATGTTGTCGGCGTTGTCGTAGGTCCAATTCTCGAACCCGACCTTCGCTTCACCATTCGGCGCGATGTATTGCGGGGAACGCCGGTTTGTCAGTCGACCTCGAGTGTCATACATCATCGATGTCACCAGCCCGCGAGGGTCACGAACGCCGATTACGTCACCGAAAGTGTTGTACGCGAAGGTCGTGAGCGGTCGACGATTTTGGGCGGGTGCCCCGTTGCCTTCTTCAACGCCCACCGGCGGCTGCGACATATTGGTGAGGCGGCCGCCCTCGTCGTAGGTGAACGTGGTGGTGTAATCAGGGTCGGGCGCTGCGGCAGAAGTCAAGGACACTACGCCGCGCGGCTCGGTGACGCTCAGCAATTGACCGAATCCGTCATGGGTGTACTGAGTGACGAGATAATTGTTCGCGTCGACTTGGACACCTGTCTTGGCGAGTTGGCCACCGTTGTCGTAGACGCTGACGGATGTCTCGGTGCGGGAGCCGTCGCTCAGCGAAGTGCCCAGGACGCGCCCAGCCGCGTCGTAGGTCCAGGTTGTCGTTCGCCTCAGACCAGACGGATCAGTGGTCATTGAGGTCTGGTGATTTGCGGCGTCATAGGTCCAAGACGTAGCGCGTGCGTCTGCGCCGTTCCCTGAGACGTCTCCGATCCGATTGCCGGCCATGTCGTAGCTGTAGCGGTGCAGCTTGACGTCGCGCCGTTGACCGGTCGAGGGATCCAAATAGGCGATGAGGGTCTCGCTGAGTGGCAGGTCGTCCTTAGTGTAGGTGGAAGTGACCGTCCGGCCCATCGCGTTGGTGAAAGCCGTCGTGCGCCCAGCGGGATCGTATTGATAGGTGGCGATCCTCACCTGCCGTGTCGTGCCACCAGGGCTATAGTCGACGTAGTTGACGAGGTCGACAGAGGCGAGCAGGCCAAGCGCATTGTAGGTATGCCTATAGTCGGCGCCTTGGGCGTCGACCATGCGTACGACGTGGCCCATTCCGTCGTACTCGATTCTGCTGAGCTGTTGCCCGTCGCGCGAGACGGTCAGCTGCCGGTCCTGTCCGTCGTAGGTGAACTGGGTGGTACGCCAGCCGTCACTGGGTTGATATTCAGGATCGTTGTTGTCGCCTTCGCGCTGGCTCACGAGGTTGCCGTCGCCGTCGTAAGTATTGATCACAACGCGTTGGTGCGACTCGCCCGTGATTGCGTTTGTAACCCTGGGCTCCGTCCGGGCGGTGACCCGTCCGTGGGTGTCGTAATCGAATGTAGCGGTCGTGCCGAGGGGGTCAGCCAGCGTCGTCGCTCGCTCTTCGATGGCTTCGCCGAAGTCGTTGAACTTCCGCTCGATACGAGCATTGGTCGGTAGGAGCTCGGAGGTGCGGTCACCGAAACGGTTATAACCGTAGTAGGTGCCTCGGCCGGTCGCGTCGGTCACAGAGGACAGCAGGCCACATGGCTGCAAGGCGCCAGCTGGGGCAGTTGGATCATTGAAAACGGGCGGCGCCGACCCATTCTGGCAGGTGTAGACGAACTTGGTGGTCGCGCCGTTCGGTGCGGCTGCGGTCGACGGCGTAGTTTGACTCGTCACAAGGCCGTTCCAGTAGGTCAAGGTTGAGATACTGGAATTTGCATCCTTGGTTGCTACGAGGTCGTTGGCAGTTCGATCGGCGACGTTCTCCACATCGCCGCGGTAGGTGAAGGACTCCGCTACAAGAGTGTTGTCATCGCGATATCGGAGGATTGTCTTCAGTCTGCCAGTCGAAGCGCTCCAAGTGTATTCAGTCGAATTCCAATTCTCGTCTATCTCGGCGCTGAGGCTACCAAATGCGTCGTAGGTGAAGACACGAGTCGCTGTTGGCGTCGTGCTGCCCGCCCAGCGAAGGATCAACTGTCCACGATCGTTGTACTCGTAGTAGACGGAAGTTCCGTTGGGGTCCACTACGCGGACAACGCGTTCTCCATTAACGGACGTCGGCGCCAATTTTTCGTAAAACCAATTCGTCGTCGTCCCGCTCACATTCAACGGAACCGTGTAGGTAGAAACTCGATCACCTGCGTAGCCGACGGAAACTCGGTTCGTCGAATTTGGTCGCTGCACCACCGTCAATCGGGCAGTGACGTGCGAGGAATCTGTTGCCCCGTAAGTGTACGTTACGCATTTGGGGAAAAATTCGGCGTCGCATACCTTATTCAACAGGTCCCCGCTGTAGGTGTACGACCATGTGCGCGCACCCACGCCGGGAACAGCCGCTGTCGAAACAGCCGTGACGTGTGATCCGACCCAGGAGAAGTACAGCGATCGGCTCGACCTAGCGGACGTGAGCTTCGTTGCCCTTCCTGTTGAGGGGTTCACTGTCAGCTTCAGTACATTTCCGCCCGGGCGCCTGACCTCGCTAAGCGCGTTGCCCGCGCCGGCGAACACGAGCTCGGTGCCGTCATCGAAGGCGACGACCGGAAATCCTTCACTAGTGCGTAAGGTGGTCGATCCACCGTCGCCGTACGATGACGCCCATGTGTCGTCCGGATTTTGCCCATATCTGCGTTCTCGCCCGTCTGAGAACCGAACAATGGCGAGCCGGCTCACCGACATATCTATCTTGATGTCCAGCAGACTGGTCCACCCAGTGCCGAATGCTCCGGCCTTGGTGTTAGCACTGTTGTAGGTCCGCTCTACCCGCAGCGGGAGTGCCGTGTCCGGCGACGGCAAAGCCAGATCGATATCGCTACGCGCGTAGTTGCCGAGATATAGGTTGACGCCTGTGGCGTCAAGCGCTCCAGGGTCAGCTCCTAGATGCGCCGCGTCGGACGGGTTCGCCAGCACTGTGGTGAATCCGCTTGCTGCAGACCACGTCGTACCGCCCGAAATCTCGTCGGTTATAAGAAATTTCCAGGTGTAATCTGTGTTCCAGTCGAGCGCGTCCAGCGGAATGGTCCACTCACTGAGCCCCGTGAATGACGTTGCACTCATCGAGACTTTTACACTGATAGAGTAAATGCAATCCGATGAATTGTCCTCACGACACACAGCATAACGTACGTAGGTGGCCGACTGCGCATCACCAAAGACGCGTACGTAGAATGTTGGCCGCAGCGTGTCGACAGTCGCTCCATTGGTCGGCAATTCAGCGGTTCCAGTTGAAGCGTAATGCGGAACCGTGAATCGTAAAGCTGCCGACGCCGGCTGCCCATAGGTCGTAAAGAAGGGGCTGCCGCTTACTGTGTCATCGCGGAGATCGAAAACCAATTTGAAGGTACCGGATGGCATCCGTTGAATGACTACTTGCAGGTCGGTATAATAGTTCGGTGGAAGGTCGAAGTCGATTTTTGGACCAACTCCATTGTGGTTATACAGGGCATCATTGTCAAGGTATAGGTGATAACCGACAGAGACTTGATTCGCTCGCCAGGTGATTGATGATCGGTTGACGATACGCAGCCATATCATCCCCGCCGTTTGATATGTCGGAGGCGTAATCCAGGTACTTGAAACGCCATATTCGACACCGTGGTCGCTAAGCGCGGCGGTCCCAGCGATCTCGTTGGCTGAACTTCCGATCGAGGCCACCGGTCTCGGACTCAACGACGCCGTACCCAGAGGGGGATCGACCCTTTTAATGGCTTGGGCGTGCGGTAGATCATCAAGCGAGGGGCCGGTCCTCACGTTTGTCGGCGACGAATCCGCCGGCACCTCCACCAGCCCCTTCTTTACGGAGTCAGCGAGCCGGCGACGGCCAGCCGCGAACAGCTCCGGCTCCGGCATCCGAACGCTAGGTCTGGCCCGTGGGCCGTTCGCCTTGGCCAGAATGCGGTCCATTGCTGCCCGCCGAGGAGTGCCGGCAGGTGGCGGGTCGACAGTGACCGCGGGTGGAGTCGCTCGCGAAATCACACTCACCTGCCCAGGCGGCGGTCCCGGCCGGTCAAGGGACGGCTCCCCGCCTGCCGCTTCAAGGCTCGGCCACCCAAGCGCCTGGGCGGGCTGACCCGCGAAAAGGACACTTAGGACAGTGATGAACGAAACGATCCGACAGCGCATGCCCAACATGCAGACCGACCCTTACGGAGATAGATGATCTTGCGCGGGCAAAGTATCGGCGGTTTGCTACCGCGCTTCGGCCGCAAGGCGAACAACGTATAGACCTTTGCCAACGAGCGGGCTGTGCGGTCATGTGACGTGGCTGAGCCTTCGTGCCGGTGTTCACAACCGCGTATGTGATACGCCAACATTGAGACGCGCTTCCTAACGGCCACTCTTACGATTCCGCAGGCTTGCAGAGCAAAGGGTTTCCACGTTTGGCGGTGTCACCGCTCAGCGCTCCGCAGGCGAGTACAGTGAGTTCCCCCCGTTTCGACGGAGCGGTGATTACCTGCTTCCGGTCGGGGCGGGGACGAGGTTATCTGGCTCGGTCTGGGCGTGCCAGGCGGTCTCGTATTCATCCGGGCTGAGGTAGCCGAGTTCCTTCTGGATGCGGCGGGTGTTGTACCAGCCGTCGATGTAGGTGAAGATCGCGTTCTCGGCCTCGTCGCGGGTCCGCCAGGACGTGCGGTAGACGAGTTCGATCTTCAGCGTGGACCAGAAGTTCTCCATCAGCGCGTTGTCGTAGGAGTCACCGACCGAGCCCATCGAGGGCCGGATTCCGTTGTCCTGCAAGCGTTGCGAGAAGCGGAAGCTCGTATAGTTCGAGCCCCTATCGCTGTGATGTATGAGTTGGCCGTCGCGGACGTCACGCGACCAGATGCCGTACTCGAGCGCAGCCAGGATCAGATCCGTGTCGCACCGGTCGGAGGTCTTCCACCCGACGATCCTTCTCGAGAAGACGTCACGGACGGCGGCCAGCCAGAACACACCTTCACCGGTCGGGATGCGGGTGGCGTCGGCGACCCACAGCCGGTTCGGAGCGGCCGCGGTGAAGTCGCGGTTGACCAGATCCGGCGCCGGTGTGTGCCGGGGGTTCTGCTTCGTCGAGCCGCCGCGCCAGCCGCGGCGCAGGAACGCCCCGTGCCAGCCCTGCTGGCTCATCAGCCGCTCGACACGCTTACGGCCCACGCGGATCCCGTCGCGGCGCAGTTGCCGATGCACCCGGTCGGCGCCATAGGTGAACCCGGAGGCCTCCCAGATCTCATAGATGTTGGAGATCAAACCCAGGTCGACCAGGTCCCGATCACAAGGCTGTTCGGCCTGCTTGACCCACTGGTAGTAGGTCGACTCGGCGATCTGAAGGACCCGTAGCAGGAGCGCGACCGCGAAGCGGTCACGGTGTTCGTCGATGAACCTCATGACCGTCGCCGGGTCGGGCCGAGCTCCGAGGCGAAATACGAGGACGCGGCACGCAGGATCTCATTGACCCGGCGCAGCTCAGCGACCTCTTCACGCAGCCGGCGGTTCTCCTCGGCCATCTCGGTAGTGGGCCGGTCCTGACGTTCACCCGCGTCGGCCTCGGCCTGCCGGATCCAGTTACGCAGCGCCTCGTGATGCACGTTCAACTGCTCGGCCAGCCGGCGGATGGTCGGCTTCGGGTCCGACTCGCGATACAAGCGCACAGCACGCGCCCTGAGCTCGTCGGGGTACTTCTTCGGTGCGGCCACGGATACTTCCTCCCCATGATCAGTCGATCATGTTTGAGAAGCTCCGCCAAACCGGGGGGAACTCACATCGGGGCCGTCCGAGCGGTAGGGCCTACGCCTGTCTGTGAGCTTCGACCAGGTGCAGTGCCTCGGAGAACGACTTCTATCGACAGGCATCGATAGATCTTGGATAATCCTTAGCGCGTCACGGGTCAATCACGGGGAGGAACCCATGACATCTGCCCTTCGATCGCTGGTCACCGCGGGAGGACTTGCAATCCTCATCCTCGCGGGCCCCAATCCAGCCGTCGCTTCTAGCCACAGTGCCACCACAGCGGCGGCTACACCGCGTCCGCAGCCCTCAGCGCTGGCGGTGACCCAAGAACCCGGCTCGGCATCACCGGCCCAGCTGACCGCTCCTACCTGCGTCAAGCCCACCAGCGGCAAGTACACCTGCACGACAGTCAAGCCCGGCGGCAAGGAGCAGGCCGAACGACTCAAGAACAGCTCGTCGGCGAAGTCGATCATCCCGTTCCCGGAGTACTGCGCCACCAACGGCGCGACCATCGGGACGCGCACAAACGCGTGCCGCAGCTGGATCATCACCTACACCACATACGTCATCACCAACGGCGTCCAGGAAGTCACCGGCGTCCTGGAGTTCGACGCGTACTCCCTGGTCTACACCGCCGTGGACCTGCCGAACTTCAACCACCAGATCCGCCTCGTTGCCTTCGCCGGCTGGGGTGACGCCCTCAGGGCCAGCATCAACGGCGCCGGCCGCGCCTCCGGAAGCTGCACCCGGATCGCGACGTCGTTCCCGACCCAGGCGGCAATGCCGTTCGGGTCGGCGCACGACGGGGAGGCGGGCTTCGACACCACCGCGACTGCAGTCGGGGCCATCGGCTCATGCACGACCACCTGGGATGTCAACTTCATCACCGCCGGCTACACCGACGGTCACATCACCCACTTTATGGACGATGTGCGCTGCGATAACGCCACCGGCGCAAACCTGAGCCGGCCGCGCCGGGTGGGTTGTGTCGTGCCGTGGGCTGCCACGATCGCCTACTACGACCGGGTCGCCTACCCGAGCCTGGCCGGGCACGTCGAGAAGGCGCAGGGATCCGGCCTGCCCGGTGCGGCATCGACCAGCAAGCCGCCGCTGACCAGGACGACCGCGACCGCCACGGTAAACGCGAACCGTAGCCGCGCCTGCGGTGACGCTCCGAGCATCTCCGGTAAGAGCTGCGATGAGTATCCGCTGGCCACCAGCAAGGAGGGGCTCGCCTCGGGCGGCACCCGGCGCACCTTCGCCGGCTGCAACATCAGCGCCCCGACCGGTGTCACGGGATCTACCGGTGCCAGCGCCTGCATGATCACCGCCAGTGAGAACAGTGCACAGGGCGGGATCATGGCGGCCTACTACTACGACTGGCGCGTACTGGAGAACGACCCCTACCGCATCGGCACCTACTGACGCAGGTAGCCGAAGGGTGAGGGTGCCCTAGCGGGCGACCCGGGTGACGTCGAGCGTCCCTTCGTGACGCGACGCCGACGTCACCCTCCACTACCGTGACAACGACACCGAGAACTCGGGCGGGTCGACGTGAGGAGCCTGGCATGCGTTACGACGCTGTTGTCGCCGTGTCCGACCACAACCTCGGCATCTTCGACGACTTCCAGATCCCGATCACCACGGCGGACTGGTCAACCGGTCTGGCCGTTGCGATGTCGGTCGGCGCCATGATCTACACCGGCATCGACCGGGGCCGGGTGCACGTCACCGTGGACCTGCTCGACACGGCACCGGAACCCGTCGACACCGGCTCGTGGGACGACATCGTCGAGATCAGCATCACCGCTCCGCACGGCCGGTTGCAGGTCCACCAGCTCGAGTACGGACCCACCGACGATGTCCCTAATCTTCCAGTACTGAGCCAGCACGGACCCGGCGTCTACCGCCTGCGCGCCCACGCCCGCAACCGCGACGAACACTACGACGCAGTGTGGGACGAGCCGACCGAACAATATCTGCTCACGCTGTGGCCCGCACCGGCGCAACCCAACCTGATCATCCGGGCAACCGACCAGTGCGGATACGGCTTGCGCCTGGCCGCCCTGCAAACAACGGTGCCGGACCCGACCCGCCGGCCTCCCGGCGAACAGGAACAACGCGAACGCGACGCGCTTCAGAAGGCGGCGCTACTACAGACCGCCAGACAGCGCCCGCCCACCTAGTACTCCAGCAGGAGATTCGTTCTGAACTGCGGTGATGGTGTGTTTTTATCCGTGAGCGGCAAGCAGCCACCGCTGAGTCTCGAAGGTTGTGTGGACCCAAGACGCGGCGGTGGCTGCCGCCTACAGAGTAGATGCTGAACGATGGTCCGAGCTGTTCGGCGAGTTGATGGACACGATCGAGGCACGCTTCGCCCGGCGGGAGAGCCGGTTACTGGTCCGGGATTTCGTCACTGGGTTGCTGGCGCCGTTGCCGGTGAAGAACTGCTGGGCGATCGCGGAACACGCCGGTGATGACGGCCCTGGCGGAATGCAGGATCTGATCGGTCGGGCCAGCTGGGACGACGCCTTGGTCCGCGCGGATGTCCGCGCTTTCGTCGCAGCCCGCCTCGGGCACCCGGACGGGGTCCTGCTGATCGACGAGACCGGGGATCTGAAGAAAGGCACCCACACCGTCGGTGTTCAACGGCAGTACTCCGGCACCGCCGGGAAGATCGAGAATTGCCAGCTCGCCGTGCACCTGTCCTACGCTTCACCGCTCGGCCATACCCTGCTCGACGTCGCCCTCTACCTGCCGAAATCCTGGACCGATGATCCCGAACGCCGCGTTGAGGCTGGTGTTCCTGAGACCGTCACCTTCGCCACGAAACCGCAGTTGGCCCGCCGGCTGATCGCCACCGCGCTGGCCGGTGGACTGCCTTGCAGATGGGTCGCCGGCGACGAAGCCTACGGCGGCGACCCACGACTGGCCGCATTACGCGGCCACCGGCTCGGCCACGTCCTGGCGGTCGCCTGTTCACATCACGTCGCGACCGGGCTCGGCGTGTTGCGGGCCGACCGGCTCGCCGCGGGCTTACCGAAACAGGCGTGGCAGCGGCTCTCCGTCGGCACCGGCGCGAAAGGATTTCCGCTACTACGACTGGGCATTCATCACCCTGCCGTTAGCCGTCGACCAACACGCCGGCCACCACTGGCTACTGATCCGCCGCGACCGCCGCACCGGCGAACGGGCCTTCTACCGCTGCTGGAACCCCGAACTCGTTGCCCTGCACCAGTTGGTCGCCGTCGCCGGCCGCCGTTGGAGCATTGAAGAGTCGTTTCAGGCCACCAAAACCGGGCTCGGTCTCGACCAGCACCAGCACCGCCGCTGGAAGGCCTGGCACCGCTGGACCCACCTGGTCATCCCGCCCACGCCTTCCTCGCCGCCGCGACAGCAACCTCCACCACCAGCCCGGACGGCCTGATCGCTATCACCGTCAACGAACTCCGTCGGCTGTTCCACGCCCTCGTCATTAACCCCGGCCGCCGCATAGCCGACGTCATCGCCTGGTCCATATTCAGACGCCGCCATCAAGCCATCGCCAAGACCAGCCACTACGCCCGACAGGCACTCACGGAACCCTAAAACGGATCTCCTGCTGGAGTACTAGCGCACCGGAACGCGTCTTGCGCGCTCGCCGCGGGTGTCGAGCAGGTGACCCCAAGCGGACTGGCAGCCGAGGCTCTGACCAGCTGGCGCAGCTGCGAGCAAGCAATCTGACCACGCCGGCGCCGTCCACGAACCGCAGGCCCTCCGGCAGCGGCAGGTTACCAATCCAAGCCCATCCTGCACTGGCGGGATGATGAACTGGACGTTCTGACGGAGCTGGACTTCACGACGTGGGTCGAACGGACCTGTGCCGCCGCGCGAATCGCACCACCGGAACTCGACCGGATCTTGGTTGGCGCGGAGCCCTACTGACGAGAGCCTCCATCAGCCGCGCCTTGTCGGCGGCAGATGAACGCACCGATCCGTCGCTACCGCAGCTATTGGTTGTAGCGAGCCAGAAGGGTCGAAGCTCTTGCCAGTCTTGATGAACTAGCTGCCGCTTGTAATGCGTTTGTACACTAAGTGTTACATTCTGGGTTCGGGCTGGAGAATCTTCGGAGGTCGAGGATGACGAATAGCGCAGGCCATTCCGGCAGACTTGCTCTCATCATTACTTCCACAGCCGCTGGAGCAGCGCTTATCCTGGCATCGCCCCTGCTCCTTCTGTTTCTGTCATCGGCCGGAAACTTCGACTGGGTGCTGCTTGGAAACATCGGTCAGGCTTATGGATTAGCGTCCGCCCTCGTGTCGTCGGTAGCGCTGGTCGCGGTGGCCCGCACCCTGACAGCTCAGATGACGCAGAACAAGGTTGGGCAATCACAGGCTTTCCGTGAGATGCAGGCGCAGGTTGCTAGGTTCTCGTTCGACTTCCCAGAGGACACTCTGGGTATGGTGGGGGCCACTACCAAAGAGGAGTTTGCCGCCGCGAAGGCGAATATCTTCCGAACCTTTTATGCAAGAGTCTTCTGCGACGGACTCGAGATGGGCGAGTACACCGAATGGGACATACGCAACGAATTTGCCCCAGGATTGTTTTCAACAGAGGGTGGTCGGAACTGGTGGAGGTGGGCGCGCCCCGGGTGGGTTGACGCGCATATCGGCACTTCTGACGCCAGACTGAGGTTCGGCCGGATCTTGGACGACGTCTTCGCCAAGAGATTCACTGATGAAGAGTTCGGGCCGAGCATCGATATGGACTACGAAGGCCTCGCCGAGCGCGTCCTCAGCAAAGGCGACATGTACCACAAAAAGGCGTGGATGCCGGCCGGTCACGGCCGACGGCCGACTTGCGAAAATTCGGCGATCAAATCCGATAATGTCGAATAGCCTATCCAAAATAGTCGTGAACGCGCGACTTCATGATCGAATGCACGCATCTCGGCATGACAGTGCATCTTTATGACGTCAACACGTGAGCGGCGTTGTGCGAGTCAGTTGTCAGAAACGGCTTCGTAGCCGTATCCGTCCGTAGGCGCGAGGGCCAGGAGCCGGTCGAGTACGGATTCGGTGTTGGTGCCCCACATCTTCGAGACCAACCAGGTCTTGTCACTGTCATGAAGAGGCGCGTCGATGAACCACCGACCGAGCCGCTTGCGAGATCCGGGATAGGCGCTCATGAAGGCCTCCGCCAGCGACTCGCCGGCGAGTGTCCCGTCCACGGACAGAAATCGGGACCGGGGTACTGCCGTCGCGAGGTCTGCGGCAGACACCCCTGCTTGGTGTAGCGCGGTGACCATGGTAAGCACAGCTCGGCGCTTGCGCAGCGGTTCGCTGCGTCCGGCCGGCGTGATGATCTCGTACGGTGTCCAGTCCCTGTTGTCGGAACCGGCTGCTCGGGCCTGGGTTTGGCGGCGACGTAGCTGGACGGTGAGCTGGCTCGCCTCCGGCAGCGGGATGACCTGCTGTACATCGAGCAGCAGGCGGTTGTCGACCTTGTACGGGGTCAATCGGACGCAGCGCACGTCAAGTCCGTAGACGTCGTTGAGCCACAGCACCGTCGTGGTGATCTCCCGATCGAAGCCAGCGGCGACGAGCACAACCCGGACCTCCCTGCTGAGGACCGCCTCCTCGCCGCCGACATCCTCGAGAAACTCGGCGAGACGAATGCGGGCCTCTTCGACCGCGTCCGGTTCCACCTTCGCGAGGAACAGTTCATAGTGTTCGACGATGTCGTCGAAGGTCATGACCGAGACCATCGCGGCGTACCGCAACGCCTGCAGTTCGAGATGGCCGCCGTCGGTGGTGCGCTTCAACTCGATGACCACGATGTGTCCCGCTCGGTCTACGCCGATCAGGTCGATACGGCGACGGGCCTCGGCGAACGCTCCGAACTCCTCGGAAACGACCAGTACGTCGTCAACGATCATGTCCAACCTCGCCCGGAGCAGCCGTTGAAGATCGGCACGCTCGAGGATCTGCTCGGCGGCGAACGTGGTCGACGGAACCTCGATCAACTGATCAGTAGTCATCTCGAACAGCGGCATCCGTACATCCTGCCGACCGCGAAGCTCCGAAGGAAGCCATTCTGACGGCACTGCGCGACGAACCGGAACGCCGCGAGGCGGGATGGCTGGTCAAGACTTCGCCGCAGCCGCCGGTTCTGGCCTTCCTAAACTGCCAACTATACGGACCATGCGTCTCAGAAGAGGATTCTGGACGCTGGAATGATCTACGTACGTGGTCTCTCGGTCACGCTGTACATCTTTGATCGCCTCAGGAAATGTCTTGCTGCCGCAAGGCGGCCTCGGCCAAGCCGCCAATAAATTCGTCCGGCCTAAAGATTGGAATATTGTTTTCACGCGCATACTCACACACCGGCACGCTTGACTCGGGATACCTCGTGATCAACGCGTCGATTCTGCCAATCTCATTTGCTCTTCTCTTATCAATGAGTCCCCTAGGGCGAGGAACGATCTCGAATCCCACCAACTTCGAAGCCTTTTCGATCGCCGCCTCAGCTTCTTCTTCGCGCAGGCTGACCATCACTCTGCCGCCGTCGAAGAGCGGCACCGGTCGCCTTACGGAAACACCCGATTCCTCGCCGTAGCATGCGATTCTGACGGCCAACGAACGCCAACGATCCGTCAATCCGTGTTTGAGCATTAAAAGACCTATGACGTGCGACCTATTGAGGCGCGCTGCCTTCTTATAGCGTTCAGGATCCTCCCCTACCCAGGGATAGTCAAAGACCGACAGATCCTTACCGTCTGGAACCATCACCGCCGCATCCGAACCGGAAAGGCGCAGCGGTACCGCAAAACGCTCGCCGGTGACCTCAAGTTCTCGGATTAGCTTGCCCAAGCCGGCATTGCACACGTCCCCTGCGATACAGCCAATGTGCCCTGCTTGGGTCATCACTCCGACGGCTACCGGTGTCCACTCGTCTGCCACGCCTGGATAGAGCACGGCGGCGCGCCATCTCTTGCGATCAGGCGCAGTCATCCACGGGAGTCGTCGTAGTTCTGCGAGCCGCTTCTTGTTGTATTCCGTTCCGTAAAGGAAAAGATCCCTTGATTCTGCCTGCCACCACGGCAATGTGAAGAATTTAGCGGACAACTCACCCGTCCGGATGATCTGCGTGGCGCGATCCCAGTCAACCTCCAAGTGAATGTCTTCGTAGTATCGGCTGTAGGTCTCGTCGGGAATCTCCACAGGAACGATGATGACAGCGCGGCACTTCTCCTGCCAAGTGAGTCGGCCCCATCACCATAAGATCAAGTGCACTATCATCGGCAGATCCGCGCATCCCGCCATGGCCGTTTCATGATCTTTTAAGCGAATCGTGAACGGGAGCTGGAGCTACTGTCGGCAGCAGCGACAGCCAAGTATCGCCGCGATCTCGCGAACGCCTCGCCCTGCTACCTACGTCAGTTAGCTTCCTAGCCGTGGATGTCCAGCATGTAGGCCCGCAGTCGAGCCTGTCCGACGCCGCGGACGCTTTCTTCGGTGCTCTGGCGCGGCTCGAGCGCCCCGGCATGGAGCACCTCAGTAGTCGGTACAAGCCGTTGACCTTGCTCTGGGCTCTCGGCAGGTTCGCCTGCACCGGGGAACGACTCATCCCGTGGCCGATGTTCCGAGATGAGGTCACGGTTGTTCTCCGCCGGCATGGTCAGTGGCCGGACAACCCAGATCCGCAGTACCCCTTCTGGGATCTGACAACGTCTCCGTTCTGGGAGTTTGCGAGTAGCTCTCCCAACCCCCGTCAGCCCTACTCACCACGTGCGGACTGGTTGGACAGGCACAACCCATCGGCCGGCTTCACGGCAGATGCGGCGAACCTTCTGAAGGACAAACGGATCCTCGCAGCGGCAGCAAACGCGCTGCTCGAACGCTTCTTCCCGGCGGAGGACCACGAGGCGATTCTCCATGAGGTACGCCTCAGACTCGAACCCTCCTCGAGGCTGGCTCGAGTGACCGCCGAGGCGACAGCGCCTGCCCCTCCTGACCGACGTCTCCCCGACGCGTTGCTACGCCTCGCCTTGGAGCGCCACGCCGTCGCCTACGCCACCCGCTACTACGAGACACAGAACTGGCACGTCGACGATGTTGGCGCCTACGAGTCTTACGACCTGCAGCTCGCCCACCGGCTGGACGGCCGTGTACGGCATGTCGAGGTGAAAGGCAGCTCCGTCGGCGTCAGCAGCGTCGAGCTAACCCACGCAGAGGTCCGACACTCAAGGCAAGACATCCCATGCGATCTCTTCGTCGTCGAGAACATCACCTACGACCCGGCCAGCAATCCGATCCGAACTTGGGGCGGTCGAGCTCGACTCTGGCAAGACTGGCAAGCAGAAGACGCCGATCTCGAACCCACCCGCTTCCGCTATCACCTTCCGCCAGAACACGAAACCGCAGCCGAGGTAGACAGCGGACCATGAGACCGAGACCCGCCGCGGGTTCGAAGGCCAGGGTCACATCGAGCGACAACGGAGACGGTTGCCTACCCAGCAACGGCCCGAGTGAGCTGCGGTCCTAGCGACGAGAGATCTGCTCCCCCTCTGCCACCGCCTCGCGTAGCTGCTCGACCAGTCGGCGCAGGCTCTCGGCCAGGTCGACCTGGTCCGCGGTCTGCGCGACGATCTCGGCGCGCACCTCGCCGACATACGGCTGCCAGGTCTCACGCGCCCGGCGGGTGAAGTCGGCGACGACCTGCCGCTGCTTCTCGGCCGCCGCCCGGTCCTGGTTGCGCCGCTCGCGATCGGCCCACCAGTCGCCGGCCAGCCCGGTCAGGTAGACGGCCAGCGGCAGCACCGCCTCGGCGGTGCCGATGTGCTGTCCCAGTGTCTCGGCCGCTTTCTCGGACAGTTTCTCGGCCGCCTTCTTTTTCGCCTTCGGGTT
The DNA here is from genome assembly GCF_050956135.1 of Actinoplanes sp. CA-131856. Classification (GTDB taxonomy): domain Bacteria; phylum Actinomycetota; class Actinomycetes; order Mycobacteriales; family Micromonosporaceae; genus Actinoplanes. The sequence goes on from NZ_CP191849.1 coordinate 8,580,054, forward strand.
CTTCTCGGCGGCGCTGGTGAAGGCTTTCAACACGCCGATCGCCATGCCGCCGATCGTCTCGACGTGGCCGGCGGCGCCTGCGGCTCCGGCCGGCGCTGGCTCTGCCTCGAGGGTGTTGACCAACGACGCGAAGCCGGCCCAGGACGGCTGGGCGCGCTCACGCTCCTTGCTCTTGCGGATCGATTGCAGCAGCCGCTGGAGAGGTACGTCGTGCTTGGCGAACCACTCGCTGAGCGCCCGCTCGATCTCGGCCTGCACCGCGGCGGCGCCGGCGCCGGGTTCGAACGAGCGCCGCAGCACCTCATCGACCAGGCCTTCGAGGCTAGCCTGAGCGGCCTGGTCCAGCGCGTCGAGCTCGCCCTCCCACGCGTCGCGCTTGTCCACGCCGCGCGCCGCCACCTGCGCCTGCGCGGTGTATCCGGCCAGCTGTTCCCGCAGCTCGGCAAGGGTATCGTCGAGCACCTGCGTCCAGTACCGGCGGCCGGCCGCCTCCCGCCACTGCGGCAGCGCGGACGGTGTCACAGTCTCCAAGGCGTCAGCGAGCGCACGCATGCCGTCCCAGTCCCGGAACTCGTTCCAGGTCTCCGGGCCCAGATCGGTGTCCGGCCCGCCAGTCTGGAACGGGTCCGGCGCCACCACGAAGATCCGCGCCGTCTCGTCCAGCCCGAACATCTGCCGCAGCTCGCGCGTCTTGTGCTCACTCAACGCCCGGTACTCGGCGAGGTCGTACTCCGGGTTCACCCCTGCCTCGTCGAACCGGGAGATGACGAACCACATCGTTCCAGCCGGCCACCCCTGCCCGAGAATCCGCTTCAGCACTTCGTGCTCCGCGGTAGCCAGTTGCGGAGCCATCACCACGACCCCGATGTCGGTGAGCCCGACCGCGGCCAATGCCCGGCTGGTGTTGTTCCGCGCCCGCAGATCGTCGGCGCCGTCGGTGAAACCGGGGGTGTCCCGCACCAGGCACCCGCCGATCTCGGCGTCGTTGACCTCGAAGGTCTCGTGCCGGGCGCTGATCGTCAACCAGCCGGCAACCTCCCGACCCGCATCGACGAGCAGCCGCCGCAGCAGCGAGCTCTTGCCGGTGTCATAGGCGCCGAACAGGGTCACGACCGGCCGGTCCAGCGCGCCGAACGCGTCCCAGCCTCTGGCGTACCGGTCGGCCAGTGACCCGCCGGGCAGCCGACCCAGCCAGTCCCGTACCGCTTCGATGTCCACCATCGTCATTCGTTTCCCCCATATGTTCCGGCCAGGGCTTCCGCGGAAGCGATCAGGGCAGCCGCGGTTTCGGCCCGCACAGTCGTCGCGTCGATCCGGTCCTTGGTCGCCGAGGCCCGCTCGAGTTGCTCGTCGAGCATGCTCTCCAGCTGTGTGGTCCACTGCTCGAGGTGCCCGGCCGGGCCCTGACTCAGGATCTGGTCGACGAGTCCGGCGGCCGCCTCGTCGATCGTCCGCAGCGCCGATTCCTGCCGGCGCTGGTGCTCCCCGGCCTTGTAGCTGTCCCTGGCCATCGCCGCGGTGTCCAGCACGATGCCGACCGCCCCGAGCACTTAACCCGCCTTGGCGACCTTGAGACTGCCGTTCACCGCGCCCCACGGCTTGAACTTGACGTCGAAGAACTTGCCGATGGTGTACACCGCGTCCCGGTTCGCCAGAGCCTTCGTCAGCGTCGCGGCGGCACCGGTGACCTTGCCAGCCCCGGCCGCGACACCGTCGTGCCAGGCCTCCCGCGAATCCTCGAATTCGGCCGCGAGCTCGGGCGACACCTGAAACCGGGCGGCGGTCATCTCCCGCCCGATCGCCGAGACGTGGTCGCTGCGCCAGTCGTCGAGCTTGACGCCCGCCTCGTCGAGGAACCGCTCCAGATCGGCCTCGAACGCCGGCGCCTTCCACCAGGACTCGACGAGCTCGGCCAGCTTCCGGCCGTCCTTGTGATCGAGTCCCGCGACAGCCGACTTCGCCGCGACCACATGCCGGTTCACCATCCGGCGGGCGTCCTCACGCAGCGAGTTGTCCAGGACAACGGCGTCCTTCACCGCGGCCCGCAGCGCGGCGATCACCGGCTCGGACCGGCTCAACTCGCCGGCGTCCTCGTCCCCCGTACGCTGCAACTCCCGCTGGTGACGCCGCAGGCCGATGACCGCGGCGTCGAGGGAGGCCACCTCCGACGCGGCGGACAGCTGCTCATCGGAGAGGTCCGCCAGGACACCGGTCAGCGCGGCCACACCGTCCCAGAGCCGGTTCTCGTCGAAGTCGGCGGCCGTCACCTCTGGGTCGTCGCCGGCCAGGCCGAACGGATCCCCGGCCAGGCAGTGCACCCGCTCGGCGTCCACATCGACGCCACCGGAGGCGAACGCGGCCTGCAGCTCCGCACGCTTGCGGTCCTGCAAGTTGAGATAGTCCGCGGGCACGGTGAGCGGATCCACGCCCAACTCGTCACAGCGGTTGACCAGAAACACCGTCCGCGGACTCTTGGCAGCGACCAGGTTCCGGAGCCGCGACGTGTCGCCGACCAGCACGTTGATGTGCACCACGACAAATATCAGAGCCGCCTCGACGACCGCCTCGGCTGCGGCGTTATCGTGCTCGTCGCTGCCGCTCTGCAGGCCCGGCGTGTCCACCAGGTCGAACCGGCCCATCGGGTAGCGGGTCGCCGCCGTGGTGGCCGGAACCGCCCGGATGTCGAACACCGCCGGCCCCGGGCGGCCGCTGTCCACCACGATCCGGCGCAGCAGCGACGACTTGCCGGAGTTGTAGTCACCGAGAACCGCGAATGCCGGCCGCTGCCCGGCGACGCGCCACATCGTTCGTACGACGTCGAAAAGCTCCGAGTGGGAGCGGGCCGCCGCCTCCAGATCGGCGCGCCAGGCCTGGATGCCCGCCGCAGTTGAGGTGGTGAACGCCGCGCCCACGGCGCCCGCCAACCGGCCGCGATCCTGCTCCGCGCGCTCGGCATACAGCTCGACAGCGGCCGGGTCGGCCGGGGCCGGACGCACCTCGGCCCCGGCCGCCAGCCAGTCCTCGCCCAGCATCACCCGGACCACCTCGGCCGGGTTCTCCCCAATTCGCTGCTGCGCCCGCATCAACACGCTGGTCACCGCCGGAGCCGGGTCGATCGCGTCCGTGCAGGACCTCAGACTCTCGGTCAACCGACCCGCCCGCTCGTGCGCCGTGCGCAGCTCGACCGCGGCACGCAGCGACTCGCTGACCGCGGAACCCAACAGCGACCACGCCACCGCACGGCTGTGACCGACCAGCGCGTTCTCGTAGCCGGCGAAAGTCCGGTCCACCGCATCGTGGCAGTCGGCGATCGCTTGCGCCACCGCCTTGCGAGCCGCTTCCGCCTTCTTGTCGGTCATCTTCTTGCCGAAGTGCTGCTGAATCTGCCCGGCGATGCCGACGCCGGCCGCGGTCAATCCGACCACCCAGCCGATCGGATTGGAGAAGATCACCAGCGCGGCCACCGGCACCGCGAGAGCGCCCGCACCCAGCGCGATACCGGTGCCACGGACCACCCCGCCGGCAACGCCGCTGCCCTCGGTGCCGAGGATCCGCGCGGCATGCCGCTGCCCCGACTCGTCGTCGAGCGGCGCCAGGTCCACCTCGACGTGCAGCTCGCGCCGCAGGAACGCCGCGCAGTCGTCCCACACCGCATCCAACGCCGCGGCGATCTCCTGTTGGTCGTAGGCCGCCTCGGTGAACGTCGCCTCGTCAATCACGATCTGCTCGGCGGCCGCCCGCTGGATCAGCTCGTCGACGCGAACCTTCGCCTGCCGATGGCACTTGGCCAGATGCGAGGCGCCCAGATGCCGAACGTAACGCTCCAGCGCGCCCAGCGCCGGCGACGTGTACGGAACCCCACGCGCCCGCTCAGACACACCGACCAGATCCGCGCCAAACACCGGGTCGTGCAACCACGCGGCCCGTTCTGCGTCGTCCGGGTAGCCCAGCACGGCGAAGAACGACTCGACCCCCCGCTCCCCCGCCAGCGCCCGCTGCTCGATCTCGGCCGCCAGCTCCGTCAGCTCGCCGATCCCGCGCCGACACCGGAACCGGATGTCCTGGCGGACCGCGGCCAGCCGCAGATCGGCAGCGCCCTCGGCGATCGCGGTGACGATCAGGCGCTCCAGCGTGCCGAAGTTCGACCAGCGTTCCAGGTAATCAGTCCCGAACCGCTCCCGTTCGGTCCGGAAACCGTCCGGGCTGAGCCCTCGAAACGGTGTGGCGGCCCGGGCGAACAGTGCCCGCCGGCTCTGGACCGCGACGACCGGGGTGCCGGGCAACTCGATCTGCGCCAGTTGGGTACGAATGTTGTCGGCGTGCTGACGTACCTGCTCCGACAGATTCCGGCGACCCCGCTCAGGCACCAGAGCCGGATGCCGCCAACGATCGTTGCGAACGTTGAGGACAGCCACCACCGGCTTAGACCGTGTGTCGTTTGGGGTTGTTGAATTACAAGGTCATTCGTTGACCTGGCGTGGATGACGTGGAGAAGTACTGCCCAGACGCGTTGTGGCATCTCGCGCAGCCCCTGCTGCCTGCGCATCCGGAAAGGCATCAGGGTGGTGGCCGGCGGCGCACTGATGACCGGGCGATGCTCGCGGCGATCGTCTACGTGCTGGAGTCCGGCTGCTCGTGGCGCAAGCTGCCTGGGTCGTTCCCGGTGCACTGGCGTACCGCGCACCGCCGGTTCTCCGAGTGGGTCAGCCTTGGCGTGATGACCCGTCTGCATCAGGCGATGCTGGACATCCTCGGTGTCGCCGGGCACATCGACTGGTCACGGGCGAGTATCGACAGCATGCACGTCCGCGCGCTCAAAAGGGGAATCTCACCGGGCCCAGCCCGGTAGACCGGGGCAAGCCCGGCTCCAAGATCCACGCCATCAGCGAACGCGGCGGACTGCCTGTTCACGTGGACATCTCCGCCGCCAACCTCAACGACCACAAGATGCTGCAGGACATGGTCGACGGCCTCCGGCCGATCCGCCAGCCCGCCGGCCGCCCACGCAAACGGCCGGCGAAGCTGCACGGCGACAAGGGCTACGCCTACCCCGGATGCCGCGAATTGCTGCGGGAACGCAACATCATGCCGCGCATCGCCCGGCCGGGCATCGAGTCATCGAAGCACCTGGGCCGGCACCGCTACGTCATCGAACGCTGCCTGGAATGGACCACCAGATTCCGGCGCCTGATCCGCCGCTACGAGCGCAAGGCATCTCACTACCTCGGATTCCTGCGCCTGGCCTGCGCTCTGATCTGCTTCCGACGCGCCGACCGCCTCAACCTGTTGACCAGCAACAACCCCAACTGACACGCGGTCTTACCGTGATCGCGAATCCACGCGGCGATCTTCTTGAACTCCAGCGCCTGCTGATTCTGGGTGTCGAAACAAAGCAGAACGATGTCAGCGACCGCAACCGCCTTACGCGCCTTCGCCTCAAGGCTGTCCCGGCTCTCGGTACGGCCCCAGCCGTTAATCCCGGGCACATCGAACAGCCGGCAACCGCGCCAGTCGACAAAGTTGACATCGGTGGTCCAATCGCTCGCCGCCCACCGGGAGACATGCCCCCCGTCGAGCCGACCGAACGCCGACAGCAAGGTGCTCTTGCCAACCCCGCTACGCCCGAAGAACACGATATTGAACGCCCCGAGCGACGCACGCTCGGCGTCCAAATGGGCGCGCAAATCACCCGGAAACCAGCGGATGAAGCCGGCCAGGCGCTCGAACGACTCCGGCCCGGCGCCCGCAAACGCCTCGGCCAACTCACCGGTGAGCCCGTCCAACCGGGTCAATTCCTCCTGGCCCTGCTCGACGGCCGCCCGCACGGCCTCCTCCAGGGACAGCCCATCCGTCGCCAACCGCTTACTCCCCCGGTCCGGATCACCCACAGTGATCGTTCATACGCGACGGCCCAAGCCCGGACAAGCCGCCGGACGGCCAAGATCGCCTGACGAGAGGCGACTCCCGCCGTACGTGAACCGCCATCAGCGCTACCGGGGCCGGCGGCGTCAGCCGAAGTGCCCAGTCGCGCCCGGCCGCGTCGTCGCGCAGTTGGATCTTCGTGCCGATCAGCGTCTTCGGCAGGTGCTCGCCGGAGAAGGTGATCAAACCTTTGGCCTTGTCGGGCGCGGTGAGGTTCCCGCTGCCCAGCGCCTTACCAGGCAGACCCTCGTCACTGGCGACAGTGCTCGCATCGATGCGGGTGCCGTCGTCGAGCACCAGCGTGAACGCGGTCTCGTCGTAGGAGAATTGCCCGGTCGTCACGTTGATCGCCACGGTTGCGATCACCACCGACGTCCCGGACCAGAACTCGGGTGCCTTGATGATTTTCGGCGAGGCGACGGTCACGTCGATGGCGATGCCTTCGTCGGCGATGTGCGCGGTCTGCCCGGCGGTGAAATGGACATCCGCTGGCGCAGCCCCAGGGGTGCCATCGTCATCCACCTCGGTAGGGGCGGACTCGCTGTCGGCAGGCGCGGCCGCGGGGGTTGTCTCTGGCGCGTCAGCGCCGCAGCCGGACAGGCCGGTCAGGAGAGCGGTGAACAGAAGTCCGACGGCGAGTCGAGTCTCGCGCAGGATTTTCCGGTCACCGGCCTAGAACCCGACGTTCGGGGGACCCAGCGGTCCCATGCACGAGGCAACTCTCCTTTCCGCTCTTGCGCACCGTCGCCGAGGCAAATACCGGTACAGGGGATGTCGCCGAGGCCGTGCCGTGATCTCGGCGCCGCGCCTTAACCGCGAAGGTAACTTACCTAGGACTTTGCAGGAGCATTCCAATCTTCGAGTGACTGGGCTGAGTCTCACGTTCGGAAGCCATTGGCGACCGCGGCTAGCCCGTCTCTGATGAGCGACACCGCAGCCTTCGCACTCACCGGGAACCAGCCCTTGTTGATGTCCACCGCTGTGGGTACGGCCCCTAACCCGGCCGCGAATCCCCAGTCGGTCGGCACCTTGACAGCCAATTCCGGGGCGTCGGTTGTTGCCTTCCGCGTTGTGATCACGGTCCCCGAGCGAACGCGCTGCCGCCTGCGCCACGGCCCCCACACGAGATCGATGGTCGTTTCCGCTGTCGGATCCGGGCCGCGCACCTGAAGCCAGATCGGGCCGACCCAAAACCGGGGAAATATCACCTCGAAGCCGTGCTTTCGATCCGGCTGACGGGTCCGGGAATCGAATACGCGGTCAATCCCCAGCCGGCCATCCGCGTGGTAGACGGTGTCTAGCCGAGCCAGCACCTAGGCACTTTCAGGCATCCGGCCGCGCGTCTCCAGGTGCTCCAGCGACTTGCTCGTCAACGGATTCACCTCATCCAATTTCGTGGCGGCTTTCGCGGCATCTCGCCGGGAAAGTCCCCTGGCGGCGCGCAACCGCCGAAGCTCCTCCGGGGACAGCAGCAGCTGACTGACCAGGCCGCCGTCGTCCGTGACGGTCGCGCCCGGCCACACCGTCGCCTCCACGGCTGTCGCGTCGAGCGCATGCCACGACCTGCCAGGACGCATAGTTCCCAGCTGGGGTGAGATGAGCGCCCATCGCATGCCCAGCTGACCCGCCAGGGCACGCGCGCGAGCGAACCACGGCCGCAACGGCCGTACATGCTCCTCTCCTGGCGCAAAAGGTGGCGCGAGAGGCATCTGCTTGCCCATTATCTCCCGGCCGTCGACCAATTGGATGCCGAGTGTGCCGGCGACGTCGTCCGGCACGATCCCCCGCCCGAAGTCAACCCACCCAGGCTGGTCGAACACGACCTGCAGAGGTGGGTTGGGGACGCTCGTCGGCGACGACACGATCACGCCAGCCTCGGAGATCTGCGCCCCCACGCGGCCACTGAACGCGCCCCATTCCAACGTTGCGGCCGCGGGCTGCCGACCGGGCATCGCACGCAGCCAGAGCCAGACCGGCCCGGACGGCGGCTGATAGTTGTGCGTCCACGCCTGCCTTGGCGCAACAGCCAGCACGGACCCAGCCGCCTGCCACATGCCGACAAGCGCTTCCTGCCTCCGGCTGTCGAGGCCGAGCCTCTCGCCGATCCGCCGGATGGTGTTCACGCTCGCGCCCAGCCGCCGCGCTCGGCGGCCGCTCTCCCACATGGACACCGCGCTGGGCTGAACCGGCATGGCGCGAGCAAGATCAGCCGCGGACATCCGGGCATGCTCACGCCAGGCGCGAAGGACGCGGCCCGGCAGATCCGGCTCCGCTATTTCGGTCACATCAAGCAGCGTCCAGCGCAGCGGTGATCACGCACAAGACCTGGGTGTTCACAGTTCTTCCCCGACCGGACCGCCAGTTGACCGGCCGACCGCACACTCGCTACCAAGTCCCACGAAAGAGGGGGAAGTAAAGTGTCCATCGTCCGAGCTCGAAAGAGCAGGATCGCAACGGTGTCGCGACTGTTCGCGGCCGGTGTCCTCGGCATCGCACTCACCGCCGCGACGGTCGCGCCCGCTCAGGCTGTCGAATCGCCCAAGACGAATAGCCTGACGGTCGCCTACACGGCGCCCACGCCGTACTCCAGCATTGTCGGCGGAATCTGGGCGAACTTCCCCGTCACCATGCACTGCTGGGTGGATTACGCCTGGGCCGACGGCACGAACCGCTGGTTCTACGTCGACGGAGCCGGCTACAGCCCATACACCGGCCGTCCGATCATGGTCCATGGTTTTGTGTCTGCCAACCGAATCGTGAATCAGGCCCGCGTCGATCACTGCTGACGCGGCACGGAAGGCAGAACGGCAGGGGCGCCCCGCTGGGCGCCCCTTGCTTAGTGCTTCAGTTCGTAAGTCCTTCGGGGGTTGACGGTTCGGGGCGTGGATAAGGCCGGTCGATGACGGGGCTGATGAGGACGTCGCAGACGAAGTCGAGGGCTTCTTCGGTGGTGCCGCTGAACCAGTGTTGGTCTTCGTAGCTGTTGTTGCTGGGCCGGTAGGTGGCCAGGCTCCAGCGGTGGGCGGAGCCGCTGTAACGCAGCCGCATTACCGGCAACTGCTCACCGCCGGTCAATTCGACGGTGACGTAGGCGAACTGGGCGTGGTAGCGCACGTGGACTCCGGCCAGCTGCGGCCAGTTTGCCTTGGCCCGGGCACGCAGCCGCTGCGGCAGAGACGTCTTGGTGGAGGCAGGAATGACCGGCATGGGTTCACATCCTGCCCCTGCGGCGTGTCCTGCCTGGTTCCGGCACGCCTGACCGGCATCCTCGTCCGGCCCTGACAAGATCGCCTTCGATGGAAGCTGGCCGGTGCCTGTCCCTCACGCACGACCCATCACGCTGAGCACCACCGAACGACGGCAGCTGAGGTTGCTCGCCTACTCCCACACCGCCGGCTATCAACAGGTCATCCGGGCCCGGATCATCTGCGACGCGGACCGCGGGCACACTAACGCGGCGATCGCCCGCCGGCATGAGGTCACCGTCGACACCGTGCGGCGCTGGCGAGGCCGGTTCGCCGACGAAGGCCTGGCCGGGCTCGCCGACCGGCCCCGGCCGGGACGACCGGGCCGGTTCACTCCGATCCAGGTCGCTGAGGTCAAAGCCCTGGCCTGCCAATTGCCGGCCGAGACAGGCACACCCTTGTCGAAGTGGACGTGCCCGGACCTGGCCGCGCAAGCCGTCGACCGCAGCATCGTCGCGGCGATCTCGGCGTCGACCATCCGCCGGATCCTGGCCCGCGACACGATCAAGCCCTGGCAACATCAGTCCTGGATCTTCATCCGCGACCCGCAGTTCGCCGTCAAAGCCACCCGCGTGCTCGACCTTTACGCCCGCACCTTCGACGGCATCAGTCTCGGGCCGGACGAGTACGTGATCTCCAGCGATGAGAAGACCAGCATCCAGGCCCGCTGCCGCTGCCACCCCACCCTGGCACCCGGCGTCGCCCGAACGATGCGGGTCAACCACGAATACCAGCGCAAAGGCGCCCTGGCCTACCTGGCCGCCTACGATGTCCACCAGGCGCGCATCTTCTCGCACCGCAACACGAAGACCGGCATCGCGCCGTTCATGACTCTGGTCGAACAGGTCATGACCCAAGAGCCCTACGCCTCGGCGAAACGGGTGTTCTGGGTGGTCGACAACGGCTCCTCGCACCGCGGTCAGGCCGCCGCCGACCGTCTCGCCCGCAGGTTCCCGAACGCGGTCATGGTCCACACCCCGACCCACGCCTCCTGGCTCAACCAGATCGAGATCTACTTCTCGATCGTGCAGCGCAAGGTCCTCACACCCAACGACTTCACCAGCCTTGACCAGGTCGAAGACCGGCTCACCGCCTTCGAGCAGCGCTACAACGCGACCGCCCGGCCCTTCAGATGGAGATTCACCCCGGCCGACCTCGAGGACCTCATGGCCCGGATCGAGCGACACGAACAGAAAGAGCAAAACCCCCAACAACCCACCGGCTGCGATCACCAGCCTGACGCACTCACCCTGGCTGCATAACCCCCGAAGGATTTACGACCGGGACCACTTAGTCCCCAAGACGCACTTGGATGGAACCGATGTCCTGGGTTGTGGAGGCGGGACTCCTATTGGGAACGCCTGGAGCCGGCTGGCCCCTTCCCCTCGGCCATCGCGGGCGAGATTCCTGGTCAGCTAATGGCTAGCACGCGGATGCCGTCGTTCTGAAGGATGAGGTGACCTTGTGCGGCGATCGGCGGCTGCTGCACCGTATTGCTGGCAGTCGTGTCGGTCCACAGGGTCTGGCCTGTGGCGCCGACAGGGCGATGGTGACGGCTTGGGCGTTCTGGGTGTCCGGCTGGAGTGTGAGGTAGAGCACGCCATTCGCCTCGGCCATGCCGTTGGGGTAGTTGTGGGCGCCGGTCGGCAGTTCGGTACTCCACAGTTCCAGGGCCGTTCGCGAACGCACGCAGCGTTGTGGCCGTCGTACCAGTCGTGCGGTTGAAGACGGTGGTTGGCTCGAGGTAGGACGCGCCGTCGGCGGCGTGCACGCCCGTGAAGGCACTGCGGTCAACGGTGTCGCCGTAGGTGGGTCCGGTCCACAGCTGTGTCAAGCCCCGGGTTTGGTGGAGAGTTGGTTAGCTGGTTTCGAGGGTTGCGGTGACCGGCTGGGTCATCGCGTGTAGTGCCTCGTGTTCGGCGGGCGGGACGTGGTCGAGTTCGCCGTGCAGCCGGCGGTTGTTGTACCAGTCGATGTATTCGACGGTGGCCATCTCCAGGTCGTCCAGGCCGCGCCAGGGGCCTTTGTTGCGCACGAGTTCGGCTTTGTAGAGCGAGTTGAACGCCTCGGCCATCGCGTTGTCGTAGGAGTCGCCCTTCGAGCCGACCGAGGCGACCGCGCCGGCCTCGGCGAGGCGCTGGCTGTAGCGGATCGCTCGGTATTGGACCCCGCGGTCGGAGTGATGCACAAGTCCTTGCAGGTCAGCGCCCTGATTCTCGCGGCGCCAGATGGCCATCTTCAACGCGTCCAACGCCAGATCCGTGTAGAGCGACGTGGATACCTGCCAGCCGACGATCATGCGGGAGTACACGTCCAGGACGAACGCGGCGTAGACCCAGCCCACGCTGGTGCGCACGTAGGTCAGGTCCGCGACCCACAGCTGGTTCGGAGCTTGCGCGGTGAAGTCCCGTTTGACCAGGTCATGAGGGCGGCCGGTCTCCGGCGCGGGCCGGGTCGTGCGCGGCGACTTGTCGCGCAGCAGCCCTCGCAGCCCGGCCGCTTGCATGAGCCGTTCGACAGTGCACCGGGCCACCAGCTCGCCTTGGCGGTGCAACTCGTGCCAGATCTTGCGAGCCCCGTAAACGCCGTAGTTCTCCTCGTGGATCCGCTCGATCGTCGCCGTCAGCTGTTCATCGCGCCGTGAGCGGGCCGAGGCGGGGCGGGTTTTCGCGGCGTAGTAGGTCGAGGGTGCGATCTGCGCCGGCGTGCTTTCGAGCGCCTGCAGGACCGGCTGGACACCGTGTTCGGCCTTCTGCGAGTCGATGAAGGCGACCTTCATCGCGACGGACGGTCCAGCTCCGCCGCGAAGAAAGACGCCGCGGACTTCAGGATCTGGTTCGCCCGGCGCAGCTCACGATTCTCCCGCTCGAGCGCGGCCAGCCGTTCCGCGTCGCTGGTGGTGGTGCCCGGCCGGTCCCCGGCGTCGACCTCGGCCTTCTTCACCCAGCCACGCAACGCCTCCGGATGGATCCCGAGCTGATCGGCGATCCTGCGGATCGCCCCCACACTCGATGCCGGGTCCCGGCGAGCCTCGACCGCTAACCGGGTCGCACGCTCACGCAGCTCATCGGGGTACTTCTTCGGTGCCGGCATAACTACATCTTCTCCCAGGTTTCGATGTCTCCATCAAACCCGGGGCGAGACAATCCCTACGCGAACGCTCAACTGCCCAGCTCCCGTACTCGAGGTATGCCGGGGAGAATCGGCCAACCCGGGACTTGCATGAGGCATCCGCTACGAGCTTCTACGCACTGCGCGCGACCTCGAGGCAGCGCTCGCCACAGCTGACATCGCCGTTGGTTCCGCCCGAGCGACGACGGGACTGGGCCGTCGGCGTACGCAAGCGAGTCCGCCGAAACGCCGACGCCATTCGGAGCGGCCGACGCCAGACCCGACGTCCGGCACGCCCCGTGGCGGACCTGCAAGCTCTCTGAAGTCGGCCGGAAGTATCCGCTGTGGTTGTTGATATCCAAGCGAAGTAGCCCGACGACGATGATCCAGCGATGTTGGCCTCGCCCGCTGCTTGGACGGGAATTCCGTGGCTCAATACAGCGTGTGACCGTGCCAGTCGGAGCATTCCCATGGCCACCCGCCTACCGGCACATTCCAGGGTGTTGGACCAACGTACTGCCGGCGGACCGTCTACCAGAGGGTGCTGGATCGCATCCTCAAGGCGGCACTGTTGCCGCCGACATTAATGAGGACCCGACGCAAGTCAACGTTTGGAGCGTGCGTGACACAACGAATGCACGGCATTTCGGCCCGGCACGCGCCACGCCACAGGTCTCCGTCCCGGCGGCCCGTAGTGAGGCGGCCTCTCGTCCTAGGCGCCGGCGCGGCTGGCGCCTGTCTCGTCGCGGTCCTCGGCGTCTCACTCGTCACGCAGACCGCCGGGCAGGGAGAGAGGCTGCAATCTGTCGCCCCACCAGCCGCAGCTGACGCCGAGGAAATCTGCCGTGCGGCTTTCCGATCATCGTGGGAACAGGACGATCAAGAGATAAGGACCCAGTATGCGCGCGAGGAACCTGACTATCGGTACACCACCTCGCTCGAGGACGTGAACGTCTGGAGCTCCCACACGTACGGCACTTCCGTTGTGGTTACCGGGGACGTCGAGTGGACCATCCAGAACTCGGTCTATTTCACAAGTGAAACGACCGAGTACACCTGCACCGCGACGGTCTCGGACGGTCAGATCGTCACTTCCGTGAGATGACCTCTCGCCATCGCCGCCACGGCGAGGTCCGACCGGGGCCGGGCCTCAGGGCGGCTCCCCGTGGCTCTGACCGACCGAGCCAACGCCCAACTTGACCCCTCCGGAACTCCGGAAAGGTCATTCACGTTTATCGCCCCAGGTCACCGACTTGATCCACAACTAGACCTTCGATTCGAAGGCGAACGGAGATCAAACTGGCGCTGCTCCCCTTCTGCTCCCACACGTAAGTGGCGTTGACCCTGACGAGTCCTTCCAGGTCAGCGCCAATCCACTCGCTGAGCTGGGGCGATACAACGCAGGACCTTGCAGTTGAGCGCAGTTGGCGACTCTTGTGTGAACGGACGTCCCGCAACTCGCTGACCAGCACAAACGCAAAACACCTGCAGAAACCCGATGCAGTTCGCAGCAGCTCAGAGCCGTTGAGCGCAGTTTAACGCAGTTGAGATCACCCTACTGCTCCCAATCTGCTCCCCATGCCCCACCCGTCCCCGCGACGGGCGCGACGCCGGATCAGCCCACCCGGAGACGCAGATGGCGCGTAGACCGACATCCCTTCTCGGGGCCACTGGTGCCGCGGCCGCCGAGTCGGAACACGCCTTATCAGCGGCAAATGAGTGCGCTTCGCTCGGGCCATGAAAACGATGTCCCTCAACGGAAGCGGCTCGCTACCATGGCGGCGCACCGGTAGCAGACCGATCGGAACAAAATGACGCTGCCCAGGAAAAACTCTCGACGGATTACCGTCGACAATGTCCAGTATCGCTGGCTGGTTCGACGACGTCCCACTTACTGCCAGGGCAACGGTTGGTCACCGCTGAGCTTCGTCGCCGAGCAGCAAGAGAGCCCTGGTGCGCCCTTGATCGTCTCGCTGAGCTGTGCACGCCCTGACAATTGGTTGGGGTTGCCGAGCGAGCCGGTTCTGCCGAGGATGGTGGCCACCAGGATCCGCGCGGCGCTGGAGTCCGGCTGGCGCCCTTCGCAGCCAGGACCGCCTTTCCGATTGGAAGTACAGACCCTTCAAGAACGCTGAGCGTTGTCCGCGGCAAATCCGTGCATGCGCTATAGGTCGACAGAGCATGACGGTGCCCGGTCCAAGCCCGGACAAGCCGCCGGATGGCCAAGATCGCCTGACGACAGGCGACTCCCGCCGTAGGTGAACCGCCCTCAGCGCTACCGGGGCTGGCGGCGTCAGCCGAGTGCCCAGTCGCGCCCGGCCGCGTCGTCGCGCAGTTGGATCTTCGTGCCGATCAGCGTCTTCGGCAGGTGCTCGTCGGAGAAGGTGATCAAACCTTTGGCCTTGTCGGGCGCGGTGAGGTTCCCGCCGCCCAGCGCCTTACCAGGCAGACCCTCGTCGCTGGCGACAGTGCTCGCATCGATGCGGGTGCCGTCGTCGAGCACCAGCGTGAACGCGGTCTCGTCGTAGGAGAATTGCCCGGTCGTCACGTTGATCGCCACGGTTGCGATCACCACCGACGTCCCGGACCAGAACTCGGGTGCCTTGATGATTTTCGGCGAGGCGACGGTCACGTCGATGGCGATGCCTTCGTCGGCGATGTGCGCGGTCTGCCCGGCGGTGAAATGGACATCCGCTGGCGCAGCCCCAGGGGTGCCATCGTCATCCACCTTGGTCGGGGCGGACGGGCTGTTGGCAGGCGTGGCCGCGCGGGTTGTGTCTGGCGCGTCAGTGCCACAGCCGGGCAGGCCGGTCAGGACAGCGGTGAGCAGAAATCCGGCGGCGAGTCGGATCGCGGTGGTCAAGGAGGTGGTGCGCAACGTGCTGGCTCCTGCGTGACGATCGAAGTGGATCAGAGCCGCCATCGTTGCCGATAGCCGGTAGTCGCTCTGCGGCGGCACGCCGACAGATCGGTCATACGGCGGAGAGAACCGACCCGGCGGCTAGCAGCCCGCGGCCGACCGGCCGGTAGCGCACGGCACGTCCCAGGTTGGACGGTTCCGGGCGAGGTCGTTCCCGATCGGCGCCGGCCGCCCCGTCCGCGAAGCCGGTCAGCCCTGACCGTCACCGTTGAGTCAGTTGACCCGGTAGCGGCAAGCCCGGAATCATTCCTAGCCTGGGCTTCCTCGTCGGCAGCGATCCGGTCCGCCTTGGACTCCGCAGAGATCAGCGCCTCGGCGAAACCCCTGCGCGGTCGTTCCGTCGACCACCACCCGTGGGAGTTGCACGGTCATCAGCGGGGTTCCCCCACGCGGTGGGTGCATGATGAACCTGACCGAGACTGCCGACGACTCACCCGGCTCCATGTACTTGTACGCGTCGTGCACGCGCAGCTCGACCAGAAGCCCGGCAGTGACAACCAAGATCAACTAAAGGGACGCGGACGGAACAGCCGAACAGCCGATGCGTGCCACCCGCCGATCTTAAGACTTAACACCGTGACAGCTCCTCCCGACCAGAACCCACCCGCAGGACCACCATGGCCGGCCCACCCTCAGCCACCCCACGGTCCGTACCCGCAAGGGCACATGGCGGGCGGCGCCGTACCGCCGACTTACGGACCACCGCCGGGCTATCCGGCACCGCACTTTTTCGGCCCACCGCCGAAGAAGAATTTCTGGTCCACACCCGGCGGCATTGTGTTGATCGTCGTCGGCGCGGTCGTGTTGGGATGCCTCGGGCTCGGCGTCATCGGATCCATAGGATCCACCGGTAGCCGAGACAACGCCAACTTGGAAACCGCAGTCGTCGGCTGCGAATTCACCGGTGACGACGTCCTACCGTCGGCCAAGATCACCTTCACGGTGAAGAACAACGGCAAGTCAGCGCACGGCGCAACAGTACGCATCGAATACCGCGACGCGGCCGGCAACCGCATCGACACCGACACCTCTTACGTCAAGTCCATCGCCCCCGGCGACACGGTCAAGGCTGAAGAGACAACACTGCTGGACGCGGCGATCAGCGGCAGCGGAACCTGTGGCATTACCGGAGTCAGTTGACCTAGAACGGACACGCCGGCCAGCCGAAGGCAGAGGTGCCAGGACGGGAGCACCGCCCTTACCCGGCACCCTGCCGCAGGCACTCCTTTGGACCCCTCCCCACGTCAGGTCGCGGCGGCCAGGTTCGTCTGCCAGCGCCCAACTTGGACAACTAGCGAGTGGCCGCCTTCGTTGGGCGTCCGCGCTGGTTCCCGTTCACCTGAGGTCACGGCGAATTCTGTCGGGTCCGCTACAACAGCGTGTTCGCTACGTATGCCGGCGTGGCTTTCGCGGTTCTCGGCACCCTCGCGATCGTGGCATTCTTCACCTGGCCAGTCGTCTAACCAGCTGCTCATCCAGCTCCGGGTGTGAAGTCGTATGCGCGAGGCTTTAGTGATCCCTCGCCCGGGTTGAAGTCGAGGACGCGGAAGGTCGCGCCGGTGGCGTCGACCTCGCCGTTCGGCAGGAAGGCGACGTCGGAGAGGATCCCGAGGATGCAGTCGCCTGGGTGCGTCCGGGCCCATTCGACACTTCGACAAGAGCTGAAGCAGCCTTACCACGGTTCCGTCGGTTGGCATGCCGGGAAGGTGAAAGTTCGTGGCGTACATCTCACAGCTGTTCAGCCGACCCCCGCCTCGACGCGGCTGCGTGCAACCGGGCTCAGCTGGTCAACTTCCGGCCAGGGAAGCTCTTCCAATCTCGCCTGGCGCAGTCGGTCGATAGCGTCAGCGGCTGCGGACGACAGGCGGCACCTTAATGAGATCTGATTGTCGCCGCAGCGGGCCCCACCCCCGCATTCCGGAGGGTTGAGGCCCGCTGCTGACCGGTATCACCTGACTCCGCGATGCAGCTGGGCAGAACTACACCGTCTACAGCAGTCACCTAAGCTGATAGCGACCTTATGAAGGATTCAATTAGAGCGGTAGAAGGATTTTCCTCGAGATCGGCGGTTACTAAAGTAACAAGGGAAAGCCCTCGCCCAAGAACCGTCACTTCATAGGGCTCGAATCCATACCCTTGTCGCGCGTACGGATCAACCGTCGCGGTCATGCGGGTTTCTGAGCGTTTCATCTTCTCATAAAGAACCGAGAATGGCCCATAACCTTCAGAGTCAACAAAGTATCCGCTCTCATCCCAGGCCCTCTCCATGGCCTCATTACGCACGACCAGAATCTCGCCCGACATTGGAAGAATTATTCGCCGATCGGCCCACCTTATGAATCGCCCTTCTTCGAATCCAGAGACAGAGACGGACATCTCTGGCCAATCACGCAGGCGGAGGTCAAGGAATCGAGTGACTAGTTCTCGAACATCACCGCCAACAATAAATACGGAGTCAAATCCCGAAATCATCGCGGAGACCAATCAGCCGTCGGTCCGGCATAAGTAACCTTCGACTTGGGTACGGAAATTCCGCCAGGCGTCTGAAATACGTAGGATCCTCGTCCACCCCGGAGTGGAACAAGCCTCGACTTTGGCACCGTCATCTCAATCACATACTGCGATTTGGCAGACGTCACTCCCAATTTCTTGAATGCATTGGGAGCCGTCAAATCAGCCGGGCTCCGGTTGGTGAAGAACGGACCAGCACCGTTCTTGGACTCACCTGGCTTGATAGTTACATCCCTCCCACTCATGATCTTATTAAAATGATCCTTGTCCGTGTAGTGATAAACGGTCTGGTCACAATTGTGCACCAGCACTGGCACGCCACCAGCAACCACATAGTACGTGTGCGTGTTGGCGACGGTTAGGTTGAATCTGTGTTGTGGCCCCCCGTAGAGGCGCACAGCTCTCACTGTAACGGCTTGATGACCAACGGATTGCAGCTGGTGTCCGACAAGTAGTTTGCCGGCTTCCGTCCAGGACCCGACGGTCTGGTCCCAGAAGGGATGGTTAGCCGTTGTCTTGATTACTGAGTTCGTGCCGTCCGCGGATGTTACGGAAAGATCGGCAAGGTCATAGTCGACGTTGTCGAACAACACTTCGACTGTCTCGTCAGTAGTCTTGCCGGTGTGCGGTTCGGTGGCAACGACCTTGTCACCGACACTGATGTCGTCGATGTTTTTCGTAGTGCCATCGGCGAGGAGAACCTGTGTTGCTGCCGCGAAACTGCACCTTATCGGTTTGGCTACCGAGCCCTCAGTGGCCTTGGATTTGATTCCTTTGACCCCGCCGACAACGGCTGTCACGTCGAGGGCTGCGAGCGCGCCGTGTCCTAGTGCGCCTGCGACGTCACCTTCGCTGATGTCTTGGCCTATAGCGCCCGCTTGGCTGGCGAGGTCGGCTGCGGCCAGAGGTACGGCGAGGATGCCGCCGATGGCACCGGTTGCGGCGGCGTCGATGAAGTCGGTGGCGCTGTGGATGTCGCCGTTGAGTCCGCTGGTGACGAGGTTGCCGACGGCGCCACTGAGGGCCATGCAGCCGAGAGTTCCGGCGCCGGCGGTTACTGCTTCGCAGGCTACGAAGGTGCCGATGCCTGCGGCGGCGCCGGCGAGGGTGTTGGCGTTGTCGGCGACCCAGTCGGTGGCGCGTTCCCACCAGTGTTTCTTCTTCGGCGGGTGATTCCCGGAGTGACCGCTGCCTCCGCCGCTGTTGCCGCTGCCGGCGTTGTAGTAGCTGGGGCTCTCGTCGTGGTCGCCATTGCCGCCACGGGTGGGAGTCGGGGCGGGGGCTGGCGGGTTGTGGTGCTTTTCGCTCTGGGGGATGACTTCGGGGCCGACGTAGCCGTTGCAGCTGCCGCCGTTGCCGGGGTTGCAGCCGGGTACGGAGCCTTCGACGCGCAGGCCGTCAGGGTCGTTGAAGGTGGTGGGGTTGTTGTTGGCGTAGGCGTAGCCGTTGATCTGCTGGGGGTCGGCGAGGTCGAGGACGGGGTCGACGGAGATGAATCGGCCGAGTACGGGGTCGTAGTCGCGGGCGCCGAGGCGGGTTAGGCCGGTGGGGTCGTTGTCGCCGCCGACGAAGCCTTTGTTGTTGGGCCAGTCGGGGTTGACGCCGCGTGGGATGCCGTAGGGGGTTTGCCGCCGGATGCTGACTTTTTGGGTGTAGGCGTTGACGGCGATCGTGGCGGTGCCTTGGTTGTCGCCGAACAGCCAGGTCAGTGTCTGTGTGCCGGGGGTGCGGGAGGCGATGGTGCGGCCGGCGAAGTTGTAGTAGCGGGTGGCGTCGTTGGCGGTGGTGCTGGCGCCGAGGCGGCGGATTTCCTGGCCGGGCAGGAACAGGGTGGCGCCGCTAGCGTCGCGGCGGATCAGCCGGGTGCCGTTGGCGTCGTACAGGTTGGTTGTGGTGGTGGCGCCTTCGACGACCTTGGTGGGGTTGCCTTCAGGGTCGTAGGTAAGTGTTTGGGTGGCGGCGACGCCGGGGCGGCTGGTCATATTGCCGGCGGCGTCGTAGCCGTAGCCGACGGTGGTGCTGCTGCCGTCCGGGGTGGTGGTTTTCATGCCAGTGACGGCATGCGGGCGGACAACGCCGGTGCCGGGGGTGGGGACCTGGTATTCGCGGGTGGTGGTGCCGGCGCTGGTGTGGGCGACTTCCTTGGTGCGGTTGCCGAGCGTGTCGATGGTCCAGTCGAGCCAGTACGGCGCCGGTCCGGCGAGGTTGTCGACGGTGGGTGTGGTGCCGCAGGAGGCGTCGGTTGCCGGGGTCCAGGCGGACACCAGCCGGCGCATCTGGTCGTAGGCGAAGCACTGCTTGTCAGCCGCGCCGACCTGGGGTGTGTCGGCGATGGACAGGACGTTGCCGGCGGAGTCGTACTGGTAGGTCTGATCCGCGATGGTGCCGGTCGCGGTTTCGGGTTTGACCTGGGTCTGGTGGACGCGGCGGGTGTCGAGCTCGTAGTTGACGTTTTGCTCGGTGTAGACGCCGCCGCTGATTTTCAAGGTGGTGGTGGTGGGTTCGCCGTAGCCGGTGTACTGCTGGCCGACGACGTAGGTGTCGACGTCGGACCAGGCGGTGTTGAGGTATTTGGGCAGGCCGGTGGTCGGGTCGTAGACGGTGGTGAGTCCTTCGGCGACCAGCGGGCCGGCGGCCGGGTAGTCCAGTTCGGTTGCGTCGCCGGTGTAGGGCGAGTAGCTGTGCGAGTAGACGTAGGTTCCGCCGAGCCCGGTCTCGGCGCCCGGGATGATCCAGTGCTCGCCGGAGATTTGGTTGCGCAGGTTGAAGCCGCGGGCCTGCCATTTGTAGGGCTGGCGGGTGCCGTCGGCGGCGGTGTCGTAGCGGATCGCCTGGGTCAGCTGGCCTTGGGCGGGGGCGCCGCTGTACAGCTTGTCGTAGATCCATTCGGCGCGTTTGTTGGCGTCCGCGACGCTGCCGTCGTACAGCCCGGTCTTGCGGCCGATCGAGTCATAGGTATAGGCGAGGGTTTGCCCGCGCGCGTCGGTGCTGCTGGTCAGGTCGCCGTAGTCGTTGTAGGCCGAGGTGTTCTTGCCGCCGTCGGGGTCGACGGCTTCGGTCTGGCGTCCCAGGATGTCGTACTTGTAGGTCCAGGTGTCGCCGGCGGAGTCGGCCGCCGAGGTCATCTTGTTCTTGTCGTTGTACGCGTACTTGATCGAGGTGTAGGTGCCCGACGCACCTGCCGCGGTGGTGTACTCGCGCATTTCCGTGGTGCGCCCGAGCGGGTCGGTGAGCGTGGTGGCGGGGGTGCCGCCCTGCGGGGGGACCACCGTGGTGCGGTCGCCCTCATACGTGGTGCTGGTGCGCCATTTCTCGACCAGGTTGGTGATGCCGTCGCCGGCGCGGAAGATGTTCGCCGTCTGCCGGCCGGCCCGGTCGTAGACGTTGACCGACTGTGAGGGAACTGACCATTCGGGTTCCCACCACAGGGTGCCGGACACGTCGCCGGGTTCGGTGTGCCCGGCGTAGGTGGCCTCGACGCGGCCGAACTGGTCATAGATGGTGTCAGCGACCACCCGGCCGCCGCCGACCGCTTCGATCTGGGTTTGGCGGGCGCGCAGCATGCCGTCGTAGATCTGGTACGACACGTTGGTGCCGCCGCCGGCGTTCAGCGAGGCCGTCTTGACGTACGGGTAGGTCTGGCGGTTGGGGTCGAAGTAATAGGTGAACGCGTGCGATGGCGGGGTGGTGGAGTTGACCCGCGGCCAGCCCGGTTCCCACACCTGCAGGGCACGGCCGAGGGGATCATAGGTGGTTTCGGTGTTGCGGGTGCTGATGTCGGTCAGCTTGGTTGCGGGACCTTCGACGACCTTGGTGGGGACCGACCAGGCCGGGTTGAGCACGGTGGTGGTGACCCAGCCGAGGCTGTTGGTCTCGGTTTTCTGGGTGACCAGTTTGTTGGCCGGGGTGTACGCGTAGGTGGTGGTGTTGCCGCGGACGTCGGTCTCGGTCAGCTGGCGGCCGAAGGCATCGAAGGTGGACTTGCCGCTGGTCAGCCAGGTGGTGCCGGCCGCGGCGGTCCAGTTCTTCATCAGGTCGGTGCGAGTCAGGTTGCCGAACGTCGGGACGGTGTCGGCGCTGGTGGCACCGTCGTAGAACGTCAGCGCGTCGTCGACGAACTGGTCCGGGCTGGTCGGGGTGGCTGAGCACGGCAGCGTGGTGGTGGTGACCCGCTTGGGTAGCGAGATCAGGTTGATGCCGGCGTTCGGGTTGTAGACCGTGGTGGTGCATTTCTCGTCACCGGTGGCGGCGATGTCGCCGTTGTCCTGCACCTTGGTGGGCAAGCCGGTGCCAGGGTCGTAGCTGGTTTGGGTGCTGGTGACTCGCCAGCCGCGGGCGCCGTTGACACCGAGCGCGGCGGCCGCATAGGAGGTGCCGGTGTTGACGAACCGGGCGGTGACGGTGTCATCGCCGATGGTCCGAGTGGCGGTTGGCGCGGATAGCCAGGGGACGGACACGGTTTTGCTGACCGGTTTGTCTTCGGTGCCGTTGTAGACGACCTGTTCGCGGATCATGCCGGCGAACTGGTCCTGGTCGTAGACGGTCTCCGTGCCCAGCGAGGCGTCCAAGACGATGCCGCCGGCGGGGCCGCCTTTGTCGCCGCTCATGCCGCGGAAGTAGGTGGTCTTGGTCAGGGTCTGGTCGGTGTCGCCGGTTCGCATCTCCACGGTCTTGTAGCCGCGGAACTGGTCCCAGGTCCGGTACTTGGCTTTGGATAGGCCGTCGTCGTCGGCGTAGTGCCAGGCCGGTGTCCCGACGTAGGTGTAGTAGGTGTTTTTGGTCGGGGCCTGGTGAGCGTCGGCCAGCTGGACGTCGGTTTCGGCGACCTGCTTGACGACGTACTTATGCCACCACTCGGTCGTGTCGGCGCCGGAGGTGCTCAGCGGGTCGGGTCCGATCACGGGGTAGCAGAGCTTGGTGTTGTTCTGCGGCGAGGCGGGCAGGTTCGTCGAGCTGCACTCGGGCTGCGAGTAGGTGACCTGGACCAGGGCGCCGGTCTCGGTGTGAATATTGGCCAGGCGCAGCCAGTTGTTGGTGGTGTTGGTCTTGGACAGCACCCGGTTCGGCTTCGAGATCGGGTCGAACGTCACCGGTGGCATCGGTGCGCTGCCGCCGACCAGGCCGGTGTGGGTGACCTTGGTCAGCCACAGGCCGCCCTTCTGCCCGTCACCGGGTGAGGGGAAGCTGTGCTCCAAACTCCAGGAGTCGACGTCCTGCCAGGCGGGGGTGGTCTTGGTGGTGTCCCACACCCGGGTGCTGATCTTGTTGAGCATGTTGGTTGACCAGAATGTCGGCGAGAAGTCGTCGCAGCTGGTCGCGGTGGTGGCGCAGGCCTGGTCCCAGGGGGTGTCGGGCCAGTTGTCACCGGTGTGGCTGGAGCACGTCGTCGTCACGCACCGGTCGCCGACGTCGAAGTTGACCTGGGCGAGTGGGGTGACCGATCGGTCGGCGGTGCCGCGGTCCCAGGTGCCGTAGTCGATACGCCGTAGGGTTCCGCCGCGGGTGTAGGGGACGTGCTTGCTGGCGGTGCCTTCCTGGCTGTACTGGTTGGTCTCCTTGTCGTACCAGTACGAGATGGTGTTGCCGTGGGTGTCGATGGCGTAGTCGAGGTTCCACCGCCACGCCTGATTGCAGTCCGAGGCCGTGAAGGTGTCGGCGTGACAGGGCTCGTTGACGTGGTTGCCGTAGACGGGCACCGCCCAGGCGGAGTTCGTGGTGAGGGTCTGGCCGGTCAGTTTGTTGAGGCCGAAAAAGTACTGGGTGCCGTCGTTGGTGGTGACCTTCCAGTACTCGCCGTTGTTGTCGTCGTTGGTCGCACCGGTCAGCAGCTCGATCTTCGAGCCGTTCTCGGAGCGGCCGTGCCAGCCCTTGCCCGCTTCGTAGACGAGCTCGGTGCTAGAGCCGCTGAACGACAGCGTCGCGTTGTTCGACCGCCAGCATTCGTCGAACGAGTGCGCCGGGTTGTTCGGCGTGCCGGATTTGTCGTCATCGCAGGACACGTAGCGCCGCTCGATGAAGCCGGGCCAGAAGTCGAAGCCCTCACCGATCCACGACGGCTGGTTGTTCGTCGCGGCGGATCGGCCGTCCACGCTCGAGGAGGAATACGACAGGCCGAGGCTCGGCTGTGGGCCGTTGATCCCGTTCGGCGCGCGCATCGGATATGACCAGGTGAAGTCGCCGGTCGCCCCGCCTGCGCTCCAGGTTGAAGACGACCCGAGCGGTGACGCCCCGAAGTCACCGGCCGCTCCCGCGGCCGCCGCGGCCAACGCGACCACCGCCGTCTTCGCGGTCACCGGCACGTCCGCCGACGCGGTCGAGGCAGCGGTGTCGTTGCGGGTGGGCAGGGGAGTCGCTGAGCAGCCGGCCGCTGCCGGTGTGCTCAGGGCGCAGTCGGGCAGCTGCCACCAGCGCAGCCGAGACGCCCAGTCCGCGCCGTACGCGTACCGGAAGGCCGAATAGTTGAGGGCGACCGGCACCGTCCCAGCCACGGTGGTCGATACCTTCGCGACCACACCGGAGCGCCACTGCTCCGGAACTGTACTGCGGTCCAGGACCGTTGCAGACGCTGCGGCGGTGGCCGCCGTCGCGCGTTGTCCCGCCTTCGGAGTGATGGTCAGAGGGGTGCCGGCGGCCGGCCAGACCGGCGCCGCGAGTTTGGCCTCGGGCAACGGTGTGGACGGCCAGCCTTTACCGGCGACCTCGTTGCCGTCCTTGTCGATCTTGTCGACCTGAGCGCTCAGATGCTGCGGGTCGCCCGGGTCCGCTGAGGCGGGCGGAACTGCCAGCAGCGACCCGGCCAGCACGAGTGCCGACGATGCCCCGACGATCAGCCGCAGCCGTGCTGCCGCTGACAGGCGGCCGATGACGAATCTTCTGCCGCGCATGGTCCCTCTCCTGGTGAACATGGGCTCAGGCCTCCGAAGGCTTGGGGTAGAGGGCCGCGATCTGCGCTGGGGTCATGCCGCCCTGGTAGACGTTCACGTCGTCGATGCCACCGAAGAAGGTGTCCGTGAAGTTCCCGGCGCCCCCGGGGCCGGTGTACCAAGCACTTCCGACGGTGATCGGCCCGCTTGTGGCCACGACCGGGCTGGGCAGTACCTGGCTCACCTTCAGAAAGCCGTTGTTGTAAAGGCTGATCCGGCGGGTTCCCGCGTCGTAGGTCAAGGCCAGGTCATGCCACGCGCTGGAATCGTCGACCACCAGCGCGTCCGGGACGATCACGTGGGTGAAGCTCACCCCGGTGTCCTGATCAGCCGTGGGTACCATCACCTCGAACCGGGCGGCGCTGACCCCGTTCACCGTCGAGATACGGGTACCGAGGTAGAAGGCCGACTGCTTCGTTCCCTTCGCGGCGACCGCTGTCATCGTCTTGGTCACATCGTCGAGGTGCACGCGCGCGGTCACCGTGAACGATTGGTCCGTCTGCAACACCGGTGTGTCCTGCCAAACGGGATTGTTCGGTTCCGCGGTATTGCGTTGCGACCAGCCGTACTCCTTGGTCGCAATGCCGTCGTCGAAGTACGTGTTGTCGAGCTCTGCGAAGTTGCCGTGGCCAACGGCATCTGCGATGTCGACGCCCGCGGTCAGGGCGAGACGCTTGCCGAAGCCGCTACGGGTGTCCAGCGCTTCACACGTGTTCTCCACGGCCGGGTCGTAGCAGTCGACAGCGTTCTCGAAGTTCCATTCGGCGACCTTGACCGGGTCGAGGATGCCGCGCTCGCCGGCCACCGCGATGGCGGGGTTGGCCTGGTCGCCGGTCAGGTCCTCCTGCACGATGGCCCGGTCGAACAGCTGCACATCCGCGACGGCCCCGTGTAGGTAGGCGACCTCGTTACCGGGGCTGAGCATCCGGTTGCCGATGCGCAGCGAGCCCTTGGAATCCCACGCGGTGAGCGAGGCGGTGGACACCTCTTGACGCAGGACACCGTCGGTCCAGATCCGGAGTTTGCGTTCCCCGCTGTCGAACGCGGCCGCGACGTGCATCCACCGCTTCTCTACCACCGTGTTGATCGAACAGGCCTGCACACCGGAGGCGGCTGGGTCGTCGGTGTCGCGCATCAGCAAGCAGATCGACTTGTCCGCGACGCCGTCGCCGTTACGGTCGTCGTTTCGGTAGTGCAGGTGGAAGTTGGTGCCGTTCAGGCCGTCCTGCTCGATCAGGTTCTGGAACTCGCCGACCGTGTCCAGGCGCACCCAGGCCGCCATGCCGAAGCTTTGCGCCGTGTTCAGTACCGGTCCGGCCGTGGTCAGAACGCCGTTGCCGTTGAACGTCGCCTGCTTGCCATCGATCAGCCGCTTTTCGTCGGTGAAGGTCACGCCGTTCGCCGTCAGCGGTGTGTCGCCGGCCAGGTTGGGTTGCAGGTCGAGCAGTTCCTCGTCCGGGGACACGCTCGGGTAGGACTCGAGCCGCCATCTCGCCACCGGCGGATGCTCCCGCGAGACATCGAAATCGTATGAGCCATCACCAACGTTGCCGGTGGAGTCCACCGCCTGCAGATACAGCGTGTTCCTCCCGTACTTGGGCGCGCTGAGCGTCACCTTCGCCGATTTGGGCGTTCCGCTGGCAGCGACCTCCGTGACCGCGGCGCTCCATCCATACCGGAACTTCACCACGTCCGAATCAGGCGAACTGATGGTGAACACGGCCGGCTTGCCCGGCCCGGCCGGTAGCGGATCGGCGATCGCGTTGACCTTCGGGTCCTGCGTGTCGATCTTGAACTGGCACCAGTCGGTAAACCCACTGCTCTGGAAGTACGGATCCGGGTCGATACCGGATACCGCGAAGCGGTAGAACTGACCATTGACCGCACCGGACACCACCGCACTGGTCGCCAAGGTGCCCGCCGGCGTGCTGCTGGCCGCAGGCGCGGTCATCGCCACCCAAGTGCCGCTGACCAGGTGCTCCCACCGCCACGTCGCCCGGATCGTCTGCTCTTCGTCGTCGTCAAGCATCGTCGCGGCGAACTTCACCGCTGTCGTGCCGATCCCAAGCGTCGCCGTGCTGCTGGTGGGGCAGCGCACGCCGTTAACGTAAAGGTGAGTCGGCCGCTGCGGCCTGCTGTCAAAGTCGGTGATCAGCCTCGCATCGCCCGGCAAATACTTCTTCCACCGGTCCTGCGTCGACTCCCCCGCGATCGTGGAGTCCACGGCAGACATCACGAATGTGGCCGACGACGAGCCAGCGTTCGCCGCGCCTTGAATCGCCGCCTTCACGGCATCGGTGTTGAAGTTCACCGGCATATCCGGCTGCGGCGAGTCCGCACAACCGGCGTCCTCATTCGCGTGCGACGACACCTGCGCCAGCATCTTCAGATACCAGCCAGTTGTCTTCCACGCCGTGCGCGGCACACCGCTGATCGGCGGCGAAGTCAGCAGTGTGTTCGGCGTATTCACGCACGACCACGAGTGATCCACCACCATATGCACGTACGCGTCATGGACGTACATGCCCTTGAGCGCCGTGGTCGGGAACTCGAACAGCGACCGGTACACGATCCCGCTGTCCGGGTCCTTCCCGACGCGGGCCACGCTCAGATCCGAGTTGTTCGAGTTGTTGTTCGTCGAGTACGCCCACCTCGACTTGCCCGTGCTCCATGGCGGATCGATAAACAGCGGAAACGTCGCCGACGACAACAGGTTCGCGTCCGGCCTGAGCACGAGGTCACCGGACGCGGTCAGCTCCGTTGAGACCGGCGCCGTGTGGGCAGTGTCCGACGGCGCGCTCGGCGTAGACGGATCTTCACCGCCGCCACCCTGCGTCGCTGACTGCGCCCGCGCCGCAGGCGCAGCAGTTTGATGTGAATCCCACATCATCGGGGCTTCCGCCGTCGCCACCGTCATACCTGCGGCGACCGCGGCCAAAGACCCGTCTCGCGCACGGCGGAACTGCACCTCACCGCCCAGCTCGAAACTGATCTGAGTGAGCTTCGGGTTCGCCGCCGCCGCCGTCTTGACCACCAGCACGTGGGAGAAGCCGTCCGAGGTTGCCCGCAGCACCAGGTCCACGCCGGGCAGAACCTCGGCATATGTGGCGGAGTCGCCGCTCACCGCCGGCGTCGGCAAATCGCCCAGCGGCCACGACACGGTCAGGGACTTGCCTGCCCGAACCAGCGTCGCCATCGGACCCGTACCGCCGTCGGAGAACCGGACGTCTGCCACCGAAGCCCGGGGGCGAAGCCCATCCGTGCCGGCCTGCAGCGTCAGATCCACATCCGCCCACGATCCGTCCTCACGGCGCACCCGCTGCGGCATAACCGCCGACTCCGCCGTCAGTCCACCCTCAGGGTTGGCGAAGATCTGGGTGTACTCGGTGCGCTGCGACAACACCTCGACACGCTCGCCCGACGCCAACGCCAGCCGCTTGGCGGACGACTCGGTAGCGGCCGACAACGGCGCCATGGTCCGGCTCACCGGAGCGGCGGAGACCGGCCCGGTGGACACCGCACAGCAACCTATGACAACGGCAAAAGCCACAGATCCGGCCAGGACTGGCCGGAAAAGGGCACGCGGGGCCCACCTACGGACACGCAACATGGATGCCTTCCACACAGAAAGTGATCGACATCGGAGAACGTAGGCAGCGGCACACCAACCTGTAAACATCCTGAGCAATGAACAGAGATTGATGCCTAGCAACTAAAACTGATAGTCATGTCCCCACCTGCGCAAAGATCCACATCGCTTAACCGAGAGTGTGTCAACGATCACAGCCCGAGGATGCCCTCCAGCTCGAGCGAGTGAAGGAACCACACCCTCGAGCGGCGCGGGTCGGCAGCGAGGCGAAGCCCCTGGCGAACGGAGACCGCTTGATTCCACGGCGCCAAACCTCTGGCGCACCGACCGAACCGTCGCCCGCCGCGCGGCCAATCGGTCAAGATCATCTATGCTCGCCGCCGTGGTTGATCGACTGACGTTGCGGACTCGGCCCGGGGCGGCCCACCCGGAAGCCGCTGCCCTGCGCGCCGCACTGCACGCCGGCAACTGGCCCGGCTGCCGCGCGGTACTCGACACTGTCGGAGCCGCTGAGCGTTCGGCTTTGATGCGCACCGTCGAGAGCGACAAGGGCGCCGGCCGGTTCCTCACCCGAGTAGTCGCCGAACTCCCGGCCGACTCCGCAGCGGCGGCATTGCTGAGCTTCCACCAAATTGAGTCCGCCTGGCAGATCCGCACCAGAGCGTCGGCAAGTGCGGTCAGCCGCCGCAAATTCGCCCGCTTCCACACCGCATTGCAGACAGCCGAGAACACCATCAACTCGGGGCTGGGCGCCAGCCCGGCAGACCCTGCCGCGCTTCGCGCGAGACGCGTTGTGGACGGCATCATTGGCGACCGCCCGAGGACTCGAACTCGGCCCCACAGTGGCCCACTACCGGTACGCGAAACTTGCCGAGATCGACCCGCACCATCTGCCCGGCCAATCGCAGATGCTGCAGCAACTCTGCCCGAAGTGGGGCGGCAGCTGGGAACAAGCCTTCGGCTTCGCACGCCAGGCGATGTTCGACTCCCCCGAAGGCACCCCGAACGCGGTCCTCCTCGTCCAGGCCCACCTCGAGTACTGGCTCGAATCCGGCAGCAAGCACTACCTGAGCTCACCAGGGGTCCGCGAAGGCCTGACCACCGCCGCGCACCACTCCGTGCTACACCCCGCGTTCCAGCGCACCGCCGGCTGGGTTGAAGTCATCAACACCTTCGCCATGGCATTCGCCATGGCCGGCGACCGCCACTCGGCAGCCGCAATGTTCACCGCTCTCGGCCCGTACGTCTCCCGCTATCCCTGGACCTACCACCCTGAACCGATCGCCGCGTTCCGCCGCCACCGCGCAACAGCACTCGGCTGGTCCTGGCCGTCGACCCTGGACCGCCTACTAGCCCTGACCGCACCCTCCACCCGCCTCGGCCTACTCGGCCTCCTCGGCACAGCATGGCGATGAGCAGCTCCACGCTCCCCAGCCAATGACCGACCACAAACTCGCCAGGCCCAAGTTGACTGCCCAGCCTCCGATGCGCGTGTTTCAAAAGACATCGCCGATCGAGAACGCTCCGGAACTCCTGAGAGTTCATTCACATTTGTCGCCCCAGGTCAGCGACTTGATCCACAAGGAGGCCTTCGATTCGAAGGCAAACGAAGATCAAACTGGCGCTGCCCCCTTTTCTCCCACCCGTAAGTGGCGGTGACCCCAGTGAGTCCTTGCGGGTCAGCGCCAATCCGCCTACTGAGCTGTGGCGATACAACGCAGGTCCTTGCAGTTGGCGACTCTTGTGTGAACGGAGCGGACCACCGGTCTCTGAACAGCACAAACGTAAACCGCCTGCAGAAAACCAAGGCAGTTCACAGCACCTCAGACCCGTTGAGCGCAGTTCAGCGCAGTCGGGATCACCCTGCTGCCCCCAATCCGCTCCCCTGCGGCACCGATCCCTGACGGGCTTCGCCCCGGATTAGCCCACCTGGAGACGCAGATGGCGCGTTGACCGACATTCCACCTTGGGACCAACGGTACCGTGGCTGACGCATCGGAACGCGCCTTATCAGCAGCAATTCAGAAGAAGGCAGCCTTAAATATTATCACGGGAAGGTCGCGCCCAAGTCTATACTGCCGCGTCCCGGGCGTTCGCATTTAATCAGGCGCGATGGTCATGTCGATACTTCACCGAAGCTCTGATCATGCAATCAACTCCGATGAATTTGTTTCACATTTTGGCTCTGGCGAGAAGCTGGTATCCTAGATCTCACATCAAATTTAGTGACGCGCAAACCATCCCTCATCATGGACCTGATACCTTAAGCGAGGTCAGGGGTGACGATACTTCTCAGGTTTTGGCGATTCTTCGTCGAATATCTTCCTGGACTGCTTATAACGATCGGCGCGGGACTGGGCGGAAAGTGGCTCTGCATACTTGTTTCAGCCGGGGTTATTCTATTCCTCGTCGCCAAGGCTCGCGAGTAGCCCGCTCGATTCTGGTGCTACCCACAATCCGCTGCGCGGTCCAGACCAGAGCGTGTGGCCGCCGCAGCAAGGGCACCTCCACATAACGGGCGGGTTGTCGCGTAGTAGCCCCTCGCGGATGGCGACGTTGAGCGCCGAGCGCAGGGGCGCGCACACGAGGCATCGTGCAACCTGCACGCTCACCGCGGCATGGACGCGGGATTGGACCCCGCTGCGGTAACCCACCAGCTTGCGACGGACAGGCGCGCCGCTCTCCACGGCGAGCGCCTGCCTCGCCGGGCGACCGTCACGCGCCGCATACTCTGCAAGGACCGGGTGGCGGTCACAGTCGTGAGGTTCTCCCCGAGCGACACCGCCGTTTGGTACCACAGTCCGTCGCTGCAACTGATCGTGGTCGGTAACGCCCGCTGCGCTCCGGGCCGTGCCTTGATGATCTCCACGCTGGACGCGGTAGCCTGGCCATTAATCGAGATTGGCTGAACGGGCCGAGCGTTTGCGAGGGAGCCGCGTGAGGCGATTTGGGTGTCGGACGAGCCGTCGAGCTTGTTCCCTGATCTGGAACAGCCAAGAGGTGATCACGTTCTGGTTCTTGACCCATCTGCGCCAGTCCGCCCGGTTCTTACTTGCGGTGGCATAGCTGTCGGCCTTCTCGCGCACCATCTTCGCGTCGGCTTTCGCCTGATCCAGGATTTCTTGACCTAGGCGGAGGATCTCGGTGATGTAGCCGTCGTCGCCGGGATCGGCGTGGATGATGTTCGAGCGGGTACGTGCCAGCCTCTGGTAAAGGGCGTTCGCGGCGGCGAGCATCTCAGTGCGTCGAGCCGTCGCTTGCTGTAGTTCCGCCTCGGCGTGGCGGATCTGTTCCCGGATGTCTTGCAGGCGTTGCTTCGCTTCGTGTAGTTCTTGGAGGTTGGTGCCGGCCAGCACTCCTAACAATGCCTTCGACGGCGCCACGTCGAGCTCCGAGAGGCGGTCTCTCATGGCGCGGGTCATCACATCGTGGAGCCGTCGGTCGATCTCCAGATCGGGGATTGCTTCGATGTCGGCATCGATGTCGTCCAAGCTTTCCCAGCGCTGCGACGGTGGTGCGCCAACACTCGTGTGGTCTTTCATGCATGCTCCCCAGGGTTTTCCTCCGTGTCGTCCAGTTGCTGTCGCCATGCCGCGGCGAGAGGTCTTCGGGCGACGGCGAGCCTTTGCCGGACGGCGCCTGGTGAGGCGCCGATCCGCTCCGCGATCTCTGCCGGGGTGAAGCCGTTCAAGAGGAGTTCCATAACTATGCACTGATCAGGAGTAAGTAGGTCCAGAAGGAGTTGTTTGATCCATTGCCACTCCTCCCAACTGGTCAAGCTCGTGTCATCAGCCACTGGGGAATACCCGTGACGCACAATGAGTCGCTGTCGGATCCGGGCAAGGTTGCGGGCCTTGTCCTTCCAGAAGTACCTGATGACCGCCTTCTTGGCCCACGCCAGCGGATCGTCCAGGCGATGCCAGGCTGTGAGGACCTCCAGCATGGTTTTGGAGGCGGCTTCGTCGGCGTCGTGGAGGTTGGCGCCGGCGTAGGTGGCGAGCCTGAGTAGCGTCCGATAGTGGGCGGCGAAGAACTCCTCGAATGTTCCGGTCCAGGCGTGTGGTTCCGCCGTTGCGCCGCCGGATTGGGGCGTGCCGGTCGGGACAGGTGATGATAGGTGCCTATTCGGGCCGGAGACGGCGATCATGGACTCTGGCAGCGTGCCGGCGAGCCCTTCGTCGTCTGGACTGGTGTCGTCGCGGTTATCCACGGCGGTCCACGACTATCAGGCACGCGACCAGGGTGGCGGCCACTATCGTGGTCAGGATTACCGAGCCAGTCGTTAGGAACGTCGCGAGCAGCGCAGCGCACACGGCCTCGAGCAGCATGACCAGGGACGCCATGGGGAGACGAGGCGCAGGTATCGGCGTCTCGTCGAATCGGGTGAGCTGGTCGGGGGTGGTGGACAAGACCTGAGTCCTTTCGATGGCACCCGTCAATGGGTGCGTCCACCTATTCAGGTCCCCGAGGCAGCGTCGGCGTCAGTCCACGATCGGGTGATATCGGCATGGGAAGGCTGCGGACGGTAGATGCCTCTGTCGCGGGCGCAGGCGCTTGTCGGATCGGCGAGCATCGCTATGACCGCTCCTCTATCCGGGCCTCGCCGCGTCGCTGTAGAAACCAACCGGCCCCATCAGGGGAAAATCCCTGGTGGGGTCAGCCGGTTCTCGACCGAAGGGTGCGTTGCTTATGCGGCGCGCAGGTGCCGTTCGGCTGATGGCGCTGTCGTGCTGGCCAGCCAACGCCGCTGCAGCGCCCGGACGACACGGTCAGTCATCGCCGGGGTGACGTGGCTGTAGATGCCGCGCACGCCGTGCATGCGGTGTCCGAGGCGGTAGAACTGGGCGACCTCGGGGATGTCGTCCTCGATGAGCCACGTCTTATGGGTGTGCCGGGTGTCGTGGAAGTGCATGCCGTTGAGCACCGGTGCGGTGCCGGTGGCCGGGTCGCCGTTGACGGCGGGCCGCCAGACTCGGCGTGACATGTTGGACCGCCGCATGAAGGCGCCGCGGGGGCCGCAGAAGACCATGTCGTGGTCGTGGCTGTCGATGAGCTCCTGGAGCAAGGCGATCAGGAAGGGTGGCAGGTGGATGTCGCGGACGGCCGCCGCCGATTTCGGCGGTCCGAGGTAGAGCTGCCCGCGGACCTCGTGCAGGGCCCCGACCTGGCGGTGCACGGAGATCAGCCCGTCGCCGAGGTGGGTGTTGGGTTTGGCTAGGCCGGCGAGCTCACCCCAGCGCATGCCGGTGTAGGCGGCGGTGTAGGTGAGGATCTGGTCGCTGCGGCGTTCCATGCGGGCAGCGATGCGGTTGATCTGTTCGACGGTGGCCGGGGTCCGCTCGACTTGGGGGCTGGTCATGATTCGCAATCCTTGGCATGGATTGAAGCCGATGCGGCGGTCGGCGACGGCTTCGCGCATTAGCAGACCGAGCAGGCTCATGATGTCGGCGACGGTGCGTTCGGCGAGGTGTTGTTTGAGGTCTTTGACGAAGACCTTCGCGGCTTGCCGGGTGATCTTGCTGATCGGAACGTCGCCGAAGCGGGGCAGGATGTGGTTGCGCAGGTAACTGTGATATGTCGCCCACTTCACGGGGCTGGCCTCGTGTCCCTCTTCCCAGATCGTCACCCATGCTCTGAGGGTGATGCGGCCGGCGTTCGGGTCGAGGTAGGTGTCGTAGGCCTGGTCGATGTCGACTTGTTTGCAGCGCAGATCGGCGGCGGCCCGGTTGTCGTGGCTGGAGTCGGTGCCGACCGTCCCGTCCGGGTTTCGGAAGCGGACACGCCACCGCGGACCGCGTTTCTCTACCCATGCCATGTACTGCTCCCATCAGGATCGTGGTCATCGCGGTGTGCATGGACGCTTGGGTTCGGGGGTGCAGGCAAGTCATCGGTACGCGCCGCCGTAGGGCGCTTTCGGCGTGGTTTGCGACCGGTCGCCGGGGTGGCGCCGGCCGCAATGATCGCGGCAATGTCGACGGCTGTGAACCGGAGGTGTTTACCGACGAAGGTGCACGGGATGACTCGGGCTGCGGCTTTTCGGCGCAGCCACGACTCGCCTATCCTCAGCAGCTCGGCTGCTTCTGTGGGCGTGAACGTTTGCAGACCATCGGAAGTGACGAGACGGGTGTCCGCTCGACGTGGTGGTGTAGTGGGACGGCGTGACGACGTGGGCATTGCAATGCTCCTTGAACGAGGAAACGACGCCCGTGCTGGACGACGGGCAGAAAAGAGCCGGCACCGAATGGGTGCCGGCTGGGTCGGACTAAAGAAATGCTGCACCTGGCATGCCGTTGACAGGGCACGATGCTACGGATCAGAAGGTTAGGGGTTCGAGTCCCTTCGGGCGCACCAAAGATCAAGGCCGTGACCTGCGGAAACAAGGGTCACGGCCTTCTTTGTTCCCATTTTCGGCTGCGATTTTCCCGACTGGTGGGATGGCGGTGATCGGGTGGTGATCGCGTGTCATCGGACCGGCCGATCCATAGTGGATTCACTTGTTGAGCTGGGGATCTCAAAGCCGAACCGGCGGACACGGGCACCACGCCGTGAAGTCACGCGGGGCGTCGCGGCGTCCGGATTTGTTACCGCGTTGACCGTTGCGGCATGAGCGCCCAGTTGCTCAGTTGCTCTGGCACGTCGTCGCGCATGGCTTCGACCATCCTGTGGGCCATGGCTTCGTCGTCGAAGTAGTGGGTGACCTCACGGCCGTCGGCGCCGCCCACACGGCCTACAACCTGCCAACCGGTGGGAGTTCGAAGCAGATATATGTCACGCCGGTTCACGCCGTACCGCCGATTGAACCAGTGCTCGATCCGCTCCACCACACGCCTAGAATAGGACAAGCGTTCGAACTCGCAAGACTGCTGCGGCTCAGCGCTCACACGCCGGCGTTGCGTCGTCTGCGGGGAATCGGGTCGCGCTGGGCAGTTGGGATAGGGCAGGATGGCCCGGCTCTTTCGGGGATGAGTGTCTGGAACGGTAAGGATTCGCGGCTGTGGCTGATTCGCTGGAAACTCGGCTGTTGCTGCGCGCTGCGCAGGCGTGTCGGCAGC
Source organism: Actinoplanes sp. CA-131856 (assembly GCF_050956135.1). GTDB lineage: Bacteria > Actinomycetota > Actinomycetes > Mycobacteriales > Micromonosporaceae > Actinoplanes. Next base: position 8,615,327 of record NZ_CP191849.1, read on the forward strand.
AGGCCGACACACTGCAGCAGACGCTGGCGCGGGTGCATGGCGCGCTGCCGCCGCCGGATGCGCCGAGCGGCCAGGACGAGCGTGAACTCAACTCGATGGTTCGTTCCCAGGCGCGTCGGCAGGTGTGGAGCGACTGCGTGCTGGCCGCGTTGAGTATGGGAGTGCACGTCGCTGACCACGTCCGCTCGCTTGGGCTGTTGCTGACTCACGTGCCTGACCAGGGTGCGCCGTTGTACGCCCATGCCTCGCTCGTTCGGGGTGCGGTCGAGTCGGCGGCGTGGCTGCGCTGGTTACTAGCAGAAGGTCAGCCGTTCACCACCAGGTTCGGCCGTGGCGTGGCTTTTCTGCTCGAGGACGCAGCTCTAGCGGTCAAGGCTGCCGAGCCTATTCCCCGGGCCGCGTACCTGCCGTTGCCCGCCGTTGGGGAAAAGGTCAAGCTGACAGCGTTGCTTGAGCGCCTGCAGAACGCTCGGATCGAGACGATCGCCAATGGTCCCGGCACCCGGATCATGGCAGTGCGCGTGGCCCGCGACGGTGACCAGACTCTTACCCGCGTCAAGGTCAGCCAGTTGGTTATCGAAGCGTTCGGTGATCTTCCAGGGCTGTACGAGTCGTTGTCCGGCGTGGCCCATGCCCGATCGTGGCAGTTGGCCGACAATCTCGCGGTAAGTGGCCGCCAAGCCGCATGGCAGGCTGACGCTATCGCGGTGAGCGTCTCCGTGCTGGCCGGCCTGATCGCCGCCGAACGAGCCGGGGAGTTGTTCGCCGCATACCGCGGGTCCCCTGAAGATCCCGGTGTGCAGGAGATGAGCGAGCGGCGGGCAAACTTCGACCGCGAGATGCTCCGCTACGGCCGCACCGCGGGCCACCTGGCCCGGCTTCGACCCATCGACGGCTTCCTGTCGGCCGGAGCAAGGTCTCACGACGGCTGACCATCATCACGTGTCTGACGAACTCGACTACGCTGGACATCGTTTGTTTCGGCGGCTGGCCAGAACGCCACTCTCAGGAGGAGACATCGGGTGAGCTACCGGCAACCAAGCCCATCCGTCGGCCATGTGGAAGCCGACCTGGTGGCCTATGTCCGGGGACACGCTCGCCTCATCGACGACGGTCACCAGCGGCCAGCCGGATACGCGTATTCGAGCACGCCGCATCTGTTGCTCGCACACGGCAGGCTCTTCGCTCCCGCGGTCCGTCCTGGCGCCATTGAGAGGATGCGGGACCACTTCTGCTTCGAAAACGCAGCCGCCGTCGCCCGTGAACAGAACCTGATCTACGCCGAAGGCTTCGCCGCGTTCACTACCGCCAGCGGCCTCACAATGCCGTTACCCCATGCGTGGTGCCTCACCACAGATGGCGCAGTCGTTGACCCCACCTGGGATAACGGGGACGCCTACCTCGGCATCGCCTTCACCGACACGACCCTGCTGCCATCCAGTAACCGCGGCCTGCTCGATGACCATCGCAATAGCGACCGATTCCTGCGTGAGGGCCTCGCTCCCGGCACTTATACCGATCTAGGCCGACCCCTACCTGTGGATCCTGCGTAGCTCAACGACTTTCCCCAGGCCTATAGATGGACGACTTCGTCGGCGATCTGGACGCGACAGCGATCGGCGCCGACAACGCCGGGCCGTGACCGTCGCGTTTCTCAGCGCAGCACGAGCACACGAGTGGGCAGGGTGTCGCCGCAGCGGCGGCCACGCCGATAGTGCGCAGGATTTGCTCGACCGTGTATCGAGACCGCCGACGGCGATGACCACTCGCATCGGTGCTGTGCTCATCGCCGTGCCGTCCTGCCACGATCCGTCCCGGTTGCTACGGTCACCGCGTGAAGACCCGTGTGACCGGCATCTGCATCGAAGGCAGCCGGATTCTGCTGCTGGATCAGGACACCGACGGGTCGCGGAGCTGGTCCTAGCCTGGTGGGAAGGTAGAGGACGGGGAGATGCTCGCCGAAGCGCTGGTCCGGGAGATGCGGGAAGAGACCGGCGTCGTGGTAGAGGCCGGTCGTCTGCTGTACCTGTGCGACAACACCGCTGCGCATGTCGTTCACATCACCTTCGAGGTCCGTCGGGTCGGGGGTGAGATCGGCGCGGTCCTTGCTGGAGCAGACACCCGGCCGATCCGTGGGGTGGAGTTCGTCGAGTTGGACAAGGTCGCCGAGTTCGGGTTCAGCGACACATTCGTCCAGCTGTGCAGGTCAGGGTTCCCGGGTGCTGGGTCGTACATGGGCGCTAAGGCCAACATCGGCTTGTAGCCGGGCCAGGGCGGCGTCGATCGGCGCGTCGAGATCGGGCAGCGACAGGTCCGGCCGGTCAGGCTCGTGATCCAGGTACGGATCAGGCCCGCGCGGTCGCCGGCTGGGATCGGCGGGCAATGCTGGTCGAGGAGTGGCGGATACCGACGCCGAGGGGGCCGCGAGCAGATGCCGGTGTCCGGGGGCGATGGACCTGAATGCGTGGCGCCTTTCTGTGGTCGGCGGGGTGTCGCCGGTACCGTTCGTGGTGACAGGCAGCTTTGCCGGCTCGTGTGGTCGAGAGGGAGAGGGCGGCAGTGCTGGAGGAACGGGAGTCGATCGGTAAGCGGGTCCGGCGGGCAAGGCTTCGCCTGGGGACGACCCAGGCTGACTTGGCGGCGGCCGTGGGCAAGACCCAGGGTTGGGTATCGAAGGTCGAGAAGGGCGCTATCGAGCTTGACCGGACTGGCGTCATCTCCCAGCTTGCGGCGGCGTTGCATTGCCATCCCAACGACCTGATGGAGCGGCCGTACGCGGCCGGTAAGGCGTCGGAGAATCAGTGGCAGGTCTCGGCGGCGTCTATTTTGCGGGAACTACGTCGCTACGACCTGGCGCCGGTCTTCGACGGCCAGCCTCGTTCGGCGGCTGAACTGTGGTTTGACACTCAGCGGCTGCACGGGCTTAGGGATGCCGCCGCGAGCGTTACCGTCTTGCAGGTGCTGCCGGACATGCTTCGCGAGTCTCGCGCGTTGGCGGAGGTGTCCTCCGGCCGCGAGCGTGAAGAGGCGTATGCCATCTACGCGATCGAGTGCAAGTTCGCGCACACGGCCGCGCACGCGCTGGGCCACCCGGAGTTGATCGCGATGGCGTGTGAGCGGGCGTCGTGGTCCGCGCGTTTGTCCGGTGATCCGGTGATGGAAGCGGTGGCGGATTGGATGCGCGTGTGGGACATGTGGGCGACTGCGGACTGGGACGACTCGCTCGCGCTGTCCGACAAGGCCCTGAAATCGATTGAGGAGCAGGTCAGGGCGAGCGACCCGTTAGCGGTTCGCGCCTGGGGCACGATTCATCTGCGGGCCGCCGTGGCGGCCGCTCGAGCCGGGCGTGCGCTCGAAGCCGAGGACAGAATCGGGCACGCCGCAGTCGCGGCCGGCCGGATAGAGACCGGCCGGGCGCCGTTGTTCGACCGGCACTCGCTAACGTTCTCGCGAGGCAACGTGCAGATCCACGCGGTGTCTGTGCAGTTGGAGATGGGCGATCACGGCAAGGCCTTGGTCCTCAACGAGCGCGCTGACCCGGCCGCTGTCGCGGCTCTGCCCGGCTCTCGGCGCGGGCATCATCACATGGATCTGGCGCGGGCCTGGTTGTGGGATGGCAGGCGCGACCGCGCCTTGCAGGAGTTGGAGACGGCGGAGAAGATCGCTCCGCAGCTGGTGCGTAATCATCCGATCGGCCGGGCGACGTTACGCAAGATCGTGTACGCGGAGCGATCAGCCACTCGAGAGAAGTTGCGTCGCATGTCTGACCGCTTCCACCTGGACGGATAGCACCGCTCCCACCTGGGCGAATAAAGCAGTATTCCGCGGATTCATATTCGTCCGCACCCATTCGGCTACCGTCCGCTGTCATAGGCGTACCGCAAGCAATCATCAAGGAGGCCCGCGAGTCCGCCGACAGCGAGACAGGGCGGGGTCGCCCAGGGTCCAAGGCGGACGCGTCTGCAACTCGTTGACAGCGAGCGAGCGCGCGGAACTGAAACGTGCTCTGCCTGTCCATCAACCGCCACAGGATGGCGGTGAGGAAGGAGCAACCCATGGATCCCTCACGTCTACCGACGGTGATCGCCCCGCTGTTTTCCTCCACGGCATTGCTGCCGCTCAGTGAGCCCGGCGGAGTCTCGTATCCGATGCCGAACATTCCCGGTCTCCTGCGGCCATACTCGGCGACCCTCGCGGTGCCGATGCCGGCAACCGGGAGGCACAATACGTCGAGCACCAGGCCGTCGACGTCGATGCCCACACAGCGCTCCGACGATGGAAGAGTGACGACCGATTCGCAGTCAGACACCGGCCAGGACAGTTAGGCGCGGGCTGTGAACACCTCTGACACCGTTCTCGTCCTGACCTGCGCCGAGGACTCGACCGCCGACGCGGTGATTGCCGAGCTGGTACGGCGGGACACGCGCGTAGCCCGGCTGGATACTGGCGACTTCCCGACGGCGATGCGGTTATGCGCCACGATGGCGGACGGCGGCTGGGCGGGCCGGCTAGCGACCGATGACACCAGCGTTGAGCTCGCTGAGGTGCGCTCGGTGTACTTTCGCCGTCCGACTCGGTTCCGGTTGCCTGCCGGGATGTCGCCGGCCGATGAGGTGTTCGCGGCCACCGAAGCACGGCATGGCTTCGGCGGCCTGCTCGCAGCGCTTGATGTGCTGTGGGTGAACGAGCCGATCCGGCAGGCGGCGGCGGAGTACAAGCCGCGGCAGTTGGCGACCGCCGCCACCTGCGGCCTGCGCACGCCCGCCACGCTGCTGACCAACCAGCACCTGGAAGTCGTCGACTTCGCCGAAAAGATCGGCGGGCCAGTGGTGTGCAAGCAGCTATCCTCGCTGGTGTTCAGCCAGGACGGCGAGATGAGAGCGACGTACACAACGGTCATCGACCCCGCGACGATCGACCCGGCAGCGTTCGCGGCCACCGCGCATCTAGTTCAGGAGTTCGTTCCCAAGGCCTACGAGGCACGGGTCACTGTGGTCGACCGGACGCCGTTCGCGGTGGCGATACGCTCCTCCTCCGACGCCGGCCGGGTCGACTGGCGGTCGGACTACGACGCGCTGACCTACGAACGGATCGATGTTCCCGTAGCGGTGACCGAGGGCATCGGAAAGTTCCTGAACGCCACGGGGCTGAACTACGGAGCGTTCGACTTCGTCATCACCCCGGACGGTGACTGGGTGATGCTGGAATGCAACCCGGCCGGTCAATGGCTGTGGCTGGAACAGGAGACCGGCGCCCCGATCGCGGCCGCCCTGGCGGACCTGCTCACGGAAGGACCGAGCCGATGACCGACTGGCAGCCCTACGCCGCCACGCTGGCCTCAGAGCTGACCACCACCGGTGTGCTGGCCTCGGACTGGCGGCCGGCATTCGAACACATTCCCAGACACCTGTTCGTGCCGGAATTCTTCACCGTGGACGGCGAACGGATCAGCGCGGACAACCCGGCGCAGCATGATCGCTGGCTTGCCGCCGTCTACTCCGACGCCTCCCTGACAACACAGCTCAGGACCGCGCCAGGGGCCGATCTGAGCTGGCCAACGAGTTCATCAACCCGGCCAAGCCTGATGGCCCACATGCTGGATCTACTCAACGTCGCAGACGGACATCGAGTGTTGGAGATCGGCACCGGCACCGGGTACAACGCGGCGCTGCTGAGTCACCGCCTCAGCGACAGCAACGTAACCAGCATCGACATCGATCCGGCCCTAGTCGAATCCGCCCGGCGACACCTCGCGGACCTCGGCTACCGACCCCACCTGAGCGCCGGTGACGGCGCAGCCGGCGTCGCCGAGCAGGAACCCTACGACCGGATCATCGCCACCTGCGCTGTGCCGGAAATCCCCCCGGCATGGATCACCCAGCTCACCACCGGCGGACTGATCGTGGCCGACGTGCGCGGCGAGCTGAGCTCCAGCCTTGTCGTCGCTCACAAAACCACCCCGCACTCGGTCACCGGCCGGTTCCTCGCCTCCGCCGGGCACTTCATGTGGATGCGCGCCACAGCTGACAACCCGCTGCGCAACGGCGGTGCCTTCGGCACCGTCTACGACTTCACCGATCCCTACACCGCCACCACGACCGTCCCGCTGGCCGCGTTCGACGACGAAGACTTCCGCTTCGTCCTGCAACTCGCGGTGCCCCGCCTCGGCCCGCTCGGAAACACCATCCGCGACGATCGCAAGGGAGTCTTCCTGGTCACCGAGGACGACGCGTCCTGGGCCGAGATCAGTCCCGCCACCGACCGTGGATCAACGGTCCTCTACGGCGGCCCCCATCTCCTTTGGCCCGACGTCGTCGCCACCTGGCAATGGTGGACCGAACACGGCCGCCCCCAACGCGCCCGATTCGGGCTCACCGCCCACGACAACGGTAGCCAAAACACTTGGCTTGACCACGAATACCAACCGGCACCGTGACACGCTGATCGGACCCCGACGACGAGCCCGAACTGGTCCGGGCTGGCACCAATGCCACGTAGGAACGGCACCGCCGGCCACTGAGCAATGTCCTCACGGCGACCGGAGTGCCGTCATAGAGCCCGCCCGGATGACGGCTTTGTCGGTCGACCGCAGCAGCTCCTTGTCCAGCACAGACACGCCGACGCCTCACCACGGCCGGGCCCACCACGACGGAGTCCAGGAGATCGTGAGTAACCCGTGCGTGGTTCGAAGCACGGAAGCGCCGTCGGGTAACCAGCAACGACCAGCACTGGTCTCCCAGTACCTGAACCGCGCTGACGGCTGGTGCGGGCTTACCGGCGGTTTACCTCACGACGGGGGGCGCACCGACCGCAGCCGCCACTTAGTGGTCCCGGTCGTAAATCCTTCGGGGGTTATGCAGCCAGGGTGAGTGCGTCAGGCTGGTGATCGCAGCCGGTGGGTTGTTGGGGGTTTTGCTCTTTCTGTTCGTGTCGCTCGATCCGGGCCATGAGGTCCTCGAGGTCGGCCGGGGTGAATCTCCATCTGAAGGGCCGGGCGGTCGCGTTGTAGCGCTGCTCGAAGGCGGTGAGCCGGTCTTCGACCTGGTCAAGGCTGGTGAAGTCGTTGGGTGTGAGGACCTTGCGCTGCACGATCGAGAAGTAGATCTCGATCTGGTTGAGCCAGGAGGCGTGGGTCGGGGTGTGGACCATGACCGCGTTCGGGAACCTGCGGGCGAGACGGTCGGCGGCGGCCTGACCGCGGTGCGAGGAGCCGTTGTCGACCACCCAGAACACCCGTTTCGCCGAGGCGTAGGGCTCTTGGGTCATGACCTGTTCGACCAGAGTCATGAACGGCGCGATGCCGGTCTTCGTGTTGCGGTGCGAGAAGATGCGCGCCTGGTGGACATCGTAGGCGGCCAGGTAGGCCAGGGCGCCTTTGCGCTGGTATTCGTGGTTGACCCGCATCGTTCGGGCGACGCCGGGTGCCAGGGTGGGGTGGCAGCGGCAGCGGGCCTGGATGCTGGTCTTCTCATCGCTGGAGATCACGTACTCGTCCGGCCCGAGACTGATGCCGTCGAAGGTGCGGGCGTAAAGGTCGAGCACGCGGGTGGCTTTGACGGCGAACTGCGGGTCGCGGATGAAGATCCAGGACTGATGTTGCCAGGGCTTGATCGTGTCGCGGGCCAGGATCCGGCGGATGGTCGACGCCGAGATCGCCGCGACGATGCTGCGGTCGACGGCTTGCGCGGCCAGGTCCGGGCACGTCCACTTCGACAAGGGTGTGCCTGTCTCGGCCGGCAATTGGCAGGCCAGGGCTTTGACCTCAGCGACCTGGATCGGAGTGAACCGGCCCGGTCGTCCCGGCCGGGGCCGGTCGGCGAGCCCGGCCAGGCCTTCGTCGGCGAACCGGCCTCGCCAGCGCCGCACGGTGTCGACGGTGACCTCATGCCGGCGGGCGATCGCCGCGTTAGTGTGCCCGCGGTCCGCGTCGCAGATGATCCGGGCCCGGATGACCTGTTGATAGCCGGCGGTGTGGGAGTAGGCGAGCAACCTCAGCTGCCGTCGTTCGGTGGTGCTCAGCGTGATGGGTCGTGCGTGAGGGACAGGCACCGGCCAGCTTCCATCGAAGGCGATCTTGTCAGGGCCGGACGAGGATGCCGGTCAGGCGTGCCGGAACCAGGCAGGACACGCCGCAGGGGCAGGATGTGAACCCATGCCGGTCATTCCTGCCTCCACCAAGACGTCTCTGCCGCAGCGGCTGCGTGCCCGGGCCAAGGCAAACTGGCCGCAGCTGGCCGGAGTCCACGTGCGCTACCACGCCCAGTTCGCCTACGTCACCGTCGAATTGACCGGCGGTGAGCAGTTGCCGGTAATGCGGCTGCGTTACAGCGGCTCCGCCCACCGCTGGAGCCTGGCCACCTACCGGCCCAGCAACAACAGCTACGAAGACCAACACTGGTTCAGCGGCACCACCGAAGAAGCCCTCGACTTCGTCTGCGACGTCCTCATCAGCCCCGTCATCGACCGGCCTTATCCACGCCCCGAACCGTCAACCCCCGAAGGACTTACGAACTGAAGCACTTAGCCAGCATCCAGTTTCTGCCTGACCTTCTCGACGGCAGTGGACGAGTCGACCGGGCCACCGACGTAACGGCGTACCCGGGGGTCCATCGCCATTTCCACCAGGGCACCTTCATCGCCGACCGTCGGCGGCCGAAGCAAAACTCGCTCACCACGCACCGGCGGCCGCAGCCAATCTGTCACAACGTCAGCATTCCAAAGCACCGGCTCGCCCATCGCCACATCGGCCAGCTCTACCCATCCGAATCGCGCTGCGCGTCAAGCGGCACGGATGTAAGTGGACCAGCGGGTTTGCAAGTCCCCATCGCGATACGTTGCTAGGCGTTTCTGCCACTGCGGGCGCAGGACGGGTCGACTGCCGAGGACTGGGACAAGGCTGGTGACCAACTTCAATTCCCTCAACCGTCGTAGGACTGAAAATCCTTTCCAACGGATTACATCGAAGCCATAGCGGTGGGTCAGCGAGCCGTAGTCGTCGCCTGGATAATCGAAGCGAAGCTTGCCGACAGCGATCGGAGTAAGGTCCCACTCGGGCTGGCCGATGCAGGCGGAGTCGAAGTCGCAGATCACAGAGCCGGTGGGACCGTCGATCAGGTTGCCCATGAAGGCGTCACCGTGAATAGGTCCCAACGGGAGCTCATAGCTCAGGCTGGCGAGCTGTTCCTCCAGCCGGTCGCATTCGTGGCGTAGATACGCCAGGTCCGCGTCGTTGACACCGTCCGGCTCTGCCAGCCGACTGCGAATTTCCTCCATGGGCACCCAAAGGGGCAGGCCTTCCTCGGGAGGTTCGAGCCGATGCCACGCCCGCAGGATCGTGGCCATGTTCGCACCGGTCGAGGGCGGTCCCCCATCTGGAACCTCCGCCCAGAGCGTGACCTTCAGGCCGTCGACGACCAGGGGCTGATCCAGGTCGAGCAGCCTAACTGCCGGTACCCCGCCACGTTCCAACCAGCGACCAACTGTGATGATCTTGGGTATTCGTGCGGCCATCGTCGCCGAACCAGCTATACGCGCGACCACGCCAGCATGCGGAAGGGCATAGACGGCGTTGTTAGTAAACTTGATCAACTTGGCGTCTGCGGTGTCGATGCCAGTCAGCGCCTGCGTGCCAGCAAGTACCGCACGCAGCCGCTGTTCAGTGATCCGCCTTCCAGGGCGCCTGACCTCAGTTGTCATCCCCTCGGAGGATAGCAATCCGCCGCGCTAGATCTAGCGCGGCGGGATCCTCCGAGCGGCTACGCGCTGCCGCTAGCAGCGGGTCGAGTCGTTCCACGGTGCGTACTGACCGGACCGTGCCAACGAGATCGAGAACCCGCTCGCCGTCAGCGACGCCGCCAGAAACATCCCCAGCCCGCAGTTTCGTGGTCGCCAGGGCAGTCCGCTCAAACACCGCACTGCGCACGGTCGAGTCGCCGCGCGACTCAATACTGGCCGTCAGGCTGGTGATCGCCTTGCTAGCGTGGTCCTCGCCGGGCAGCAGACTGTAGACCATGCCGGTGAGCGCCGACAGATCAGCGGCGCCGAAGAACGCCACCCACGCCGGCAGGGCGTCCCCGCCGCGGACAAACTCGTCCTCCGCCCGCCCGAGCGCGTTGTGCGCTTTGCTGCTGTCACCCATGACGGCATGCGTCCAACCTAGGTTTGCGTGCAGCATTGCCACCGTCAGCGGGTCATCTGCATCCTGCGCAGCGATCTGCCCGAGCTGAAAGAAGCGCAGCGCTTGACCCGGATACCCGCAGTGGAGGTGCACCCGTCCCTGCCGATACAGGACGTTGGCAGCGAGGGAGGAATTGCCGGCTCTCTTTGCCAACTCAAGCGCCTCGCCAAAATGCGAGCGGGCGCTCTCGTGCAGACCTACGTCAAACGACGTCCAGCCAGCTAAATTATGAAGGTCAGCGACTGCCATTTTCAGACGCCGACGAACCTCACCGGAGCATTCGGCGCGGAGCATCGACCGAGCAAACGCGGTCTGCGCCAAGACCGCGTCGCGGCACGCGCCACCACCGTGCTGATAGTCCACCGCGCGTAAGACGCGGATCAGGTGCTCAAGATTGTCGACGTCCTTCGCGCCGACCTGGTCGGGAGCCGGGGTGCGTGGATCGGACAGCGGCTGCCACCAGCGGCCGGTCTCGTCGAGCGACGTGCCCATCATGACCTCAGCGGCATGTCGCAACGCGGCTTGGATCTGATCGCTCTCCATAAATGAGCGAACCCCGTTGGTCATCGCGTCTTCGACTGCAGTGTGTGCGATGCCGTCATAGTTCCCTAGCCCCATGTATCCCCGTGGAATTCCGAGCCCATCGGCGATGCGGATCAAGACAGGATAGGCCACGACTTGACGACCGTCGCTCATGATCGCCGAAATCTCCGGCTGGGACTGCTGCGTCAGCTCACCGATCTTGCGTTGCGAGAACCCTTGCTTCTTCAACCTGTGGAACACGAACTCAAAGTCGTGCCTGAGCAGGGCCGCACGCATCTCGGGGGTCTCCCATGTTGCCGATGCCGGGAGACTGGTATCCGCTCGGATCGTGTTCACGAACACTCCGTAACGTCAGGATGCGTTGGCTCAACGTAGCGCTCTGCCGCTGCGAGGGGAACCCTTGATATGCGGAACGGATCACCTCAGCACATCGGTCGACCGATTGACGATCGTGATCAGACGCTTCCATTCCCGGGGCGAGTCTGCGGTGGAATCTTCGTCGGTGTCGGCGGGGCCAAAAATCCGCCAGTGCCTTCCGTCTGCGAGGCGAGCGATGTTCAACAAGGAAGTTGACGGAGTCGAATCCGGTATCAACGCGTTCGGCGGTGCCTGCTCCGCTCCGCGGGTCACCCGACGGACGGCCAGCGTCCCACCCCTGCCTGAATCGGTGCTGACAAGGGTCGTTGGTGATCCCGACTTGATCGACCGGCTGGGCCGGCACACCCACCAGGTCCAAATGCCGCAATGGATTTGCACTGGATGTGGGCTGGATTGGCCGTGCGAGGCGGCTCAGGACGACCTATTGCTCGACCTCGGATGGCTCAAGACGCCGGTTCTAAGCGGTGTGCTGATGGAACTGGCCGCCAAGCACCTCCACGGCCAAATCACCCCAAACCAGTTGTGGCATCGGTTCATCGCCTGGACGGAACCACCAGCCGAGCTCAGCGATCCGCTGCTCACACACCTCGCCCCAAACCGTTGAGCAAGCAGCGCGCTCGGTGCCTGCGACACGGCGCAAAGGTCCTCGTCCATCACGGCAGACGGCATGCCAGTCAACCAGGGGCTCATTGCCCAGAGCCCGATTACTGCTCACAAGGAGGAACCGTCATGCACCGCGCGGATGCCGGCTTTCGAGAGTTCGCCGGAGAACACGAGAGCGAGGGGTGCTGACGGATGACGTACCCACAGCAACGCGATCATTATCTGCCGGACAGCGCCCTTGTCGGGCGTCCAGCTGATGCGGTTATTCGGGCCGCCAGCATGCACTCCGCTGTGACACAGGCGGACCGAGCGTGGATGGTCGAACCTCATCATGTCGCGCGGCCGAGGGCCCGGGAGTCCTTCACGAGCGCGGAACCGTATCAGCAGCTCGCTGAGCCGGTATACCCCCCGCCGCATACCACCGCGCCAGCCGATCTAAGTCAGGCACCGACTGGGCACGAGGCGGCCCCTGATGATCCGGAGCGAGCTCCCCGTCCGGCACCCACCGGGGTCATGCCCTATGGGGACCTGCCGTCATCGCGAGGGGCAGAAGGCGGCACGTCGTCGGTCGACCGGATCGGGTTCACCGGGAGTCTTTGGCTCGCCGCGCACGACAAGGTCAATGGCGGTTCGCGGCTCAATGAGTACGCGTTGGGCGTCGGACTGGGCGGCGGGCTGCTCGCCGAGCTTGTCGAGGGCGGCTATCTGCTGGTTCGTGACGGGGAGTTGTTCCGGACGTCGAGGGCTAGATTGCCTACTGATCCCGCCTTGGGCCCTTTGTTGACCACGATGGTGGAAGAGGAACAGCTCTGGCCGGCGACACCACCGGCCGCGGCGGGAGGCGCCGTTTCCCCCGTGGATCCCGCTGGGCCGTACGGCGGCTACGGCGATGCCGGGTGGCCTGAGCAGCGGGTGGATGAGTCGCGGCATCGGCAGCGCGGCCACGATCTGCGTACCTGGCTGGCTTATCTGCAAGCCGAGGGCCGCGCCGAGCGTGCGGTGGTCGAGCGGCTCTGCCGACTCGGTCTGGCCCAACGTCAGGAACGTCGCTCCTTCTTCGGGCGTACCTCGGCCAGCTACGTCCCCTGCGACGCGATGGTGGCAGCCACCCCAGCGGACATGATCACTACCGCGATCCAGGGCCGCCGTGATCTGAGCCGGTTTCAGCTGATGCTGGCCGGGTTGTTCGAGGTGACCGGCCTGCACCAGCACGCGCTGGCAACCCTGACATCGGCCGAGCGGGCCGTACTGAGCAGCATGGTTCGCCACTTGAACCCCATGTGGGGCGAGTTGCTGCGCGCAGTCGACGCTGCCGTCGGCGAAGCCGCCATGCGCTAACCCTTCTCACCCCATTGAGTCCTGCACTCCCTGCCCCTCACTGTCCAATGTAGAAGAAGGATCCCGGTGCCTACTTCAACCTCCGCGACGCAACAGAGCCGTGTCACTCATTCACTGGCGAAGGATCGCCTCGGCTCGTTCAACATCGGCTCTCTGATGGCCTCGTCGGTGGCCCCGTTGACCGTCATCACGCTGGTCGTGCCGCTCGCGCTGGCCGCGACCGGGCTGATCGGATTCCCGATCGCGATCATCATCGTCGCCGCGCTGCTGATGCTCTACGCGGTCGGTTTCCTGGCGATGGCCCGCCGCATCCCGAACGCCGGCGCGTTCTACGCCTACGTCGCGCATGGCCTGGGCCGGCCCCTCGGCGTGGGCACCTCCTGGCTCGCCTTGGCCACCTACACGTGTTTTCAGCTGTGTTGTTTCGGCGCGTTCAGCGCCGCGATCGGCACCCCGCTGCTGTCGCAGTGGCTCGGCATCGATGTGCACTGGATCATCCCGGCGGTGATCGCCTGGGCGCTGGTGGCTTTCCTGGGCGCGAACGAGATCAAGCTGTCGGGAATCGTGGTGGTCGTCCTCGTCGTCGCGGAGACCATCTTGGTGGCGCTCTACAGCACCGCGGTCATCCTTACCCCCGGCTTCGCTTTTTCGGGCGCGGCGATGTCCTTCAGTGATTTGTCCGGGCCGACGCTGGGCGTGCTGATCGTCTTGGGGGCTACCTCGTTCGCCGGCGTCGAGCAGTCGGTGGTCTACATCGAGGAATCCAAGGACCCCAAGCGCACCATCCCCCTGGCCACCTACGTCACAATTGCCACGATCGGCGCGGTCTACTGGTTCGGTTCCTGGGTGCAGATCTCCGCCGCCGGGCCGAACCCCGTCGACCGAGCCACCCTCGAGGGCGCCGACCTGTTCTTCAACGAGGCGGCGGTCGTCCTGGGCCAGGGCGCGGTCACCGTCGGGAAGATCCTGCTCGGCACCGGAACCCTCGCGGCGATGCTGGCGTTCCACAACGCGATCTCCCGGTACATGTTCGCCGGCGGGCGCGAAGGGATCCTGCCCCGCGCGTTCGGCAGGTGCACGATGAGCAACGCACCCCGCAACGCCTCGCTGACCCAATCCGGATTCACGCTGCTGGTGCTCATCGGGTACGCGGTCGCAGGCCTGGACCCCCTCGTCCAGCTGTTTTATTGGGGTTCAACCGCTGGTGGTCTCGGCGTGCTGCTGCTCTACACCCTGACCAGCGTCGCCGTGATCGCCTACTTCGCCCGCAACGCGCGCGGTGAAAACCTGTGGCGCCGGCTCATCGCCCCGCTGATCGCCACCATCCTGCTGCTGATCGTGTCGTACCTGGCCGTCGACAACCTCGCCACCCTGTTCGGCGTCGAGCCCGGCACCGGCCCGGCCCGGATCGTGCCCATCGCGTTCGCGCTGATCTTCGCCGGCGGCACCGTCTGGGGCCTGATCCTCAAACGCAGCAAGCCGCACGTCTACGCCGGCGTCGGCAGCGGCACCCGCAGCACCGCAGCCGCCGCCTACTGACCCGCCACACGAAAGGACCTGTCGCCATGACGGCCACCGCCAACACGACCCTCGACGTCGCCGGCCCCGCCGACACCGACACCGTCGCCGACATCATCACCGACGCCTTCATCGACCTGACAATCATCAAATTCCTTGTCCCCGATCCCCAGCGGCGCCGGCCGGTGTCACGCGCCTGGTACCGGCTCTACATCGCCCACGCCCTCGGCGGCGCCGGGCAGGTCGTCATGACCAGCGACAAGTCGGCCGCCGCGGTCTGGTTCGACCGCACCGGCCCCGTGTCCGAGCCCGACGACTACGCCACCAAGCTCGCCGAGCTCGCCGGCCCTGATCTGCCGCGGTTCCGTGAACTCGACCAGCAGATGGAAGCCCACCACCCCAACGATCCGCACTGGCATCTGCTGTTCCTCGCCGTGCACCCCGACCGGCAAAGCCAAGGCCTGGGCAGCCGGCTGATGAGCCGCACCCACACGCGTCTCGACGCCGAAGGCATTCCCGCCTACCTCGAGGCCACCGGTCCGGAGAACGCGCGCCTGTACCGGCAGCACGGCTACGCCGACATGTCCCCGCCGACCCTGGCCGTCTCCGACGGCACCGAGCTGCGCCGGATGTGGCGCGGCACCTCGACCAGCTGAGCACGGTCGCCCGGCCCGCTGAACCTGCCGAAAGGCAGTCCCAACCTCCCTGCCGGGATACGGGGATCCGCTGCCGCCCGTGCCAGTGCCCCTCTGGCGCGGGCGACGCGATCCCGAAAACGCCGCACACCGAAAGGAGGAGCCGATGAACGCTTCGGAGCGGCGGTGCCGGCCCGACAAACCTCCCGGGACGCCGGGCACACGGCCCTGCCGCTCCACCCCCACTATCGGCCGCCCAGCCCCATCACCTGTCACGGGCGGCCGCACCGGGACGTCAATCCTGGCGGCTTGGCACCCCGGTGGCCGGGCGCGTAGGCCCTCGCGGGCAGGACGAACTGCGCGCCCGGCACCCCCACAACCAACCCCGAGCCCTGAGCTGCCGGCCTTTGCCGGCACCCAACCGGTGACTGACTACTCGAAACGACGGAGGCCGACCGTGACCGGGCACCCCAGCAACAAACGCAGTCCTCGCCGCACGGCCGTACCCTCCACCAGCCCGAACCGGCGCCGCAGCTGCGCAACGGGCACCACGATCGCGGCGACGCGGGCGCAGTCCAGCACGGCCGCCGGCAGCAGCGACGCGACCCGGGCCGCAGACGACAGCGATGACCTGTCCGGATTCGATACCAAAAAGCCCACTTCGGCGCGGGTCTTCAACTACTGGCTGGGCGGCAAGGACAACTTCACCGCCGACCGCGACTGCTCTGCCATTCTCACCGCCGCGGTTCCCGACCTGCCGGCCGACGCCAAGGCCAGTTACGCGTTCACCCGACGGGCGGTGCGGTATCTGGTCGCCGGCGCCGGGATCCGGCAGATCCTCGACATCGGCTGCGGCATGCCCAGCCACCTCCACGTCCACGAGGTCGCCCAACAGATCACCCCGTCCTGCCGCATCGTCTACGTCGATAACGATCCCCTGGTCGCCGCGTATGCCCGCGCCCTGATGACCAGCGGAACCCGCCAGGGTGTCATCCACGTCGAGCAGGCCGACCTGCTCGCCCCCGACCTGCTCCTCGCCGCCGTCAACGCCAGCAATGTCCTCGATCTGAGCCAGCCCGTCGCGGTGCTGCTGACCGCTGTCCTGCCGCACTGCGCCGACTTCCACCAGCTCAACGCCGCCCTGCACACACTGATCGGCGGCCTTGCCCCCGGCAGCCACCTCGCGATCTCCCACGCCACCGCCGACGGCCTATCCAAGACGGTGCGCGACAGGTACGCGGCCGCCCGAGCCAAAACGGGATTGCAGCCCTATGCGCCGCGCAGCCGAGCCGAGATCGCGGGGCTGCTCAACGGTCTCGACCTCGTCTACCCCGGCCTGGTCACCACCAACCGGTGGAAACCGAAACTCGGCCCCACCCCGGCCGAACCGGCCGCCGGCCTGTCCTACGCCGCCGTAGCGAGGCTGCCATGACCCGCCCACCAGCCCGCACGCCGAGCTGCCCGCCCGGCCCGCACCGGAGCCGTCTGTTCGCTCGCTGGGCAGGCGCTGACCGCCAGGAGCAATCATGACCGCCAGCACCGGCACGCGGGAGCTGCCGGCGATCCGGCACGCCACCGGCCGTGACCTCGACACGCTGATCCACCTGCTGGTGACCGTGTACGCCGGCAGCGGCCACGGCCGGCACCTGATCGCCGACATCCACACCCGCAGGCTCGTGCTGCGCCGCTACCTGCGAATCATCGCCGCGCACGCGATCACCCACGCCACCGTCGACATCAACGACGACGGCCAAGCCGCGGCAATCTGGTACCGGATCAACGGGACAGACAGCATCCGTATCCCCGGCTATCCGGCCCGGCTGGCCGAAGCCACCGGCACCTACCTTCCCCGGTTCGCCGAGTACGACCGGGTCCGCGCCCAGCACCAGCCAATCGACCCACCCCACTACCACCTCGCCTGGCTCGCCGTCGCACCCGACACCCGCCGGCACGGGCTCGCCACGCAGCTGCTCGAGTACCGGCACCGCCAGCTCGACATCCACGGCACCCCCGCCTACACCGAGGCCACCACCCCCGGCGCCGCCCAGCTGCTGGCCCGGCACGGCTACCACCCCCGGCCGCCCTACCCGCCCGGACGCGGCGCTCCCCTGCTGTATCCGATGTGGCGCCCACCGAGGACTCAGCCATGAACGCGCGCCACGGCCGGCACCCGGTCGACGCGCGCCGCACCCTGCGGCCGGGCCGGCGCCACACGGCGGCATCCCCAGCACCGCCTCCCGCCGTCATCAGGCAGGACAGGCAGGCGACGAGGCTCGGGCACAGCGAACAGCTGCTGGCCGGCGCAGACCCGGCCAGCCTGCCGACCCATCCGGGACTGGTCAGGGCCGCGCTCGGGCACTGTGACCGGCTCACCGATCCCGCCCAGCGCCTGGCGTGGGCTGAATACGCCTACAGGGCCGCTTCCGCGATATGGCCGGCCGACACCGGGCTCACTTTGCAGACGATGCTGCTCTACGCGCAAACCCTGTCCCAGAACGGCCGCCCGGCCGACGCCTGCCTGCTGCACTGGGACCGACTGAACATCCTCGACGAGCTTCAAGACCTGCACGAGTTGACCAGCGGCTGGAGGCATCTCGCCCGCACGCTGCACACGGTCGG
This sequence comes from Actinoplanes sp. CA-131856, assembly GCF_050956135.1. GTDB lineage: Bacteria > Actinomycetota > Actinomycetes > Mycobacteriales > Micromonosporaceae > Actinoplanes. Next base: position 8,633,138 of record NZ_CP191849.1, read on the forward strand.
CTACTGCGAGCAGGCCACCACCGCGATCGAGCACAGCCTGACCTGCTGGACCAACGGCTTCGGCCCGCCCGGCGAAGGCCACCGCGTTCTGGCCGACTACGTGGTCATCCTGGCCGGCTGCGGCCGGCCCGGCGACGCCGTCCACCTGATCGCCGCCCACCCCGACCTCGCGCCCGGGCCCGACAAGAGGGAGGTGGTGGCGCGGCGCATCGCCGGCAAAGCGTGCGTGCATCCGCCGATCTGCCGCCGGCATCCGACCGGACGAGCGCCCGTCACGGATCATGCCGCGCTGGTCGGCGCATGGCAGCGCCTGCTGCGCTACCCGCCAGCAGCGCTGCTGGCCCTGCACCGGCGCCCGCCGTAACACCCCGTGACCCTTTAGCGCTCTGTCGTGCCCGCTCATCTGCCGCTGCGCGGGTTGCCCTGACACCCTCTCTCACCGAAAGATTCGACGCTGATGCCCGCCGACCTGCACCTGCAGTTGCGCACCGCCGGCAGCTGGGACATCCCTGCCGTCACCGCCCTGCTGACGACCGGACTCGAACCCGCCCGCAGCACGGTCCCCCGGCAGACACCAGCGGACCGCCTGGCCCCGAGGCTGCAGGCTTTGCTGCAGACGGCGATCGCAGCCGGCAGCATCCTCGTGGCCGAACAGGACGGGCGCACCGTCGGAGCCCTCCTCTGGACCACCTGCGGCGCCGGCACCCCCGGACCCGGCCCCCACCCGGTGCTGCTGGAGCGACCTGGCGACGCCCGCCACCACCGCGTCCTGGACCAGCAGCTCACCGAGCACCATCCGATCGCCCCGCACCAACACCTGCTCGCCGTCGCCGTGCACACCCGGCGCCGGCGTCACGGCATCGCGTCCGGCCTGTTCACCGACTGGCACCGCCAGGCCGACGATGTTGTGCTGCCGTCATTCCTGTACGCCCCTGCAGCGTTGACAGATACGGCCGGCCGGCACGGCTACCAGCCGCTCGGCGGCCCCATCTCCGTGCGGCTAACCGCGGCCACACTGCACCCGATGTGGCGCCCCGTGCACCAAGCGGCGCCCACCGAACCGGACGCCACGCAACCGTGGGCGTGGCCCGAACTCGCCCACAGCACCCTGCACCACCCCGCCACCCCGACCGACGGCATTGCCCGCAACAACGCACAGCGGGTCGACGGCAACGGCGTCGCACTTGCGGCGGTGCCGGCATGAATCCCCAGCCCGGCGAGACCCCGGCGACCGTCACCGTGCCGCACTCGGCGCGGATCTACGACTACTGGCTCGGCGGCAAAGACAACTTCGCCGTCGACCGGGCCGTCGGCGACGCCATGATCACAGCCATCCCCGGTATGCGGTACATGGCCGGCGAGAACCGCCGGTTCGTCCACCGAGCCACCCAGGTCCTGGTCGAAGAGCAGGGCATCCGGCAGTTCTTGGACATCGGCACCGGCATCCCGACCCGGCCGAACCTGCACGAGGTCGCCCAGCGCATCGCCCCCGACAGCCGGGTCGTCTACGTCGACAACGACCCGATCGTGCTGGCCCACGCCCGCGCGCTCATGGTGGGCACGCCCGAGGGCCGCTGCGAGTACATGGCCGCCGACCTGCGCGATCCGCGCTTGATCCTCAACGACCCCGGCCTGCGCGAAACCCTGGATTTGAGCCGGCCGGTCGGGTTGAGCCTGGTCGCGGTACTGATGCTGATCGCCGACACCGACGACCCGTGGGCGGCTGTCGGCCAGTTGCGTGACGCGCTGCCCTCGGGGAGCTGCCTGGCCATCACCCACCCGACCGCCGACTTCGCTCCCGGCGAAGTACAGCAGGCCGTGGCCGCCGCGACCGGCGCCGGGATGACCCTGGTCGCCCGCACCGAACAGCAGGTCCGCGCCTTCTTCGGCAACTGGGAACTGCTCGATCCGGGGCTGGTTCCCGTGTCGGCGTGGCGGCCCGACGAGCCGGTAGACGATCCGAAGGCCGCCTACTACTGGGCCGGGGTGGCGAGGAAACCATGACCCACCACCGACTCGTCCAGCCCCTGAAATACGCCGCCCGCGGCCCGGACCAGCCCGGATCACCCTCGCCGGCCATCGCTGTGCACTGCGGCGATCGATGCGGCAGCCTGCCACCGCCCGGAACCCCGCCGAACGGGGCAGGCCTCGTGTTGCCCCGTGCCATCTCAGCCGCAGCTGCCATAACCACCTTCCCCGGTCTTTCCGGCGAGACGGCCCGGCTGCGCCCGTCAGCACCAACCGGGCCGGCCGAAACGACCGCTACGCGCCTGCCAGCGATTCCTGCACCGGTATCCGGCCGGTCGCGCCTGGTGCCGCCGATGTCTAGGGCCTCGCAAACCATGACCGGCCACCAGCCGGCTACCGATCGGAGGCCCCCGCCGATGAGCTTCACCGAAGACGCGCCCGACAGGCAGACCGACAAGGTGCGGGCGTGGTTGGACCGGCTGATGTTCCGGCCGGCCCAGCCCGGGCCGGAGCCAGAATTGGCGCCGCCGGTGGGCGGGCTGGACCCCATCAGCACCCAGGCAGATCCCGACATCATCGCCACCGCGATCGCCTACGCCAGGCGTAGTGACGCCGACCCCGAGCTTCGCCTGCTGTGGGCCCGCTACGCCCACAGCGCCTCCGACCGTCTGTGGGGCGGGACCAGCCGCACGGCGCTTGCCGCGTCTCGGCTGTATCAGCAGGTCCTGACCGAGCAGGACCTCACCGTCGACGCCGTGCACGTCGCCCGGCGCCGACTCGCCGCGCACACCTACGACCCGGACAGCCTCCTGCACCAAGGTTCCTACGCTCTCGCGCTGCACGACGACGGGCAATGCGACGAGGCGCAAGAACAGATCACCGCCGCGCTGGACCACTGGTCGAGGCGCCCCCACGACTGCCAAGATCCGGGCAGCCTACTGCTCAGCGGCGCTACCATCCACGCCGGATGTGGCCGGCTGACCGAGGCGGTCACCCTGCTGGCACAGGAGCGCGTGCAGCTGGCCGTCCTCACCGAACACACCCGGGCGGCGGCCGGCCGTCTGCTCTCCCGCGCCGCGGCGAATCACCACCCGCGCTGTGCCAGCCGTACAGCCACGCGCGGCGCACCGAGCTTTGAAGCGCTCAGCCCTGGCTTCTGGCTGGCCGTCCTGCAACCCCTACCCCCTGCCAGCAGGCCCGACGATGCCCGGCAGTAACCACTCCGGCCTGCATCAGCAGGTCGCCCGGATGGCTTTGGCCGCCGCCATCGCCCGCCGATACACGGCCGATCACCGGTCGCTGTCCCAGATCGCCGCCGAAACCCACAGCAGCCACCGGGCCGTCCGTGATCTGCTCGCCGTCACCGGCACCCCACTGCGCGGCAGCCGCAGTATGGACAGCGGCCAGCGCCGGCAGGCAGCGATCCGGACCCACCTGCGCATCGGCTACCTCCAATCGACCGCAAACGCCTGCGCCGACGGCGGAGACCTCACGGCGCCGGCCGTGATGGCCGCACTGCGCGCTGCCGGGCACGCCGTCATCTCCCTGCCCGACCCGCACAGCAACATCCACAGCCCGACGGCCGGACTCGCCGAGCACCGCATCACCGCGCTGATCTATGAACTGCGCAACCCCAACCCCCACAGCTCCGACACACCGATGCCTGGGCTCGACCGCGCGGGCCGCTCCGGGTGGCTGCGCACGGCCATCCGCCAGCAGCTGCCCACCCTGATCTGGGACCTCGACAGCCAACTCCCGCCAAACCTTTCCCTCGACCAGCCGGCCCACGTCAAGATCGCCGCCACCACCGCCCAAACCGGCCGGCTGTGGCTGCCGTACCCGGCCGCCGACCGGCTCCTCGACGACGCCGACCCGCACAAACTCATCGCCCACCCGCGCCGGCGCGTGCTGGCTACCGATCCGGCACCGGCCGGCGGCCGGCCGGCCCAGGCCGTGACCCCCACCCGCGCCTACCGCGACAGCCTCGCCGTCCGGCTGGACCCGCCGGACGGTCACGACCGGCTCGGCCACCACACCGGCCAGCTCATCCACGCCGTCACCGCCGGCTGCCTGCCCCTGGTTTCTGCCGACCTGCCCGACGCGGCCGAACTTGTCCCCGCCGCCCTGCACCTGCACAACGACAGCGGCCTGGCCACCACCGTCGACATGATCACCGCGATCGCCGGCACCGAGCATCACCGCCACCTGCTCACCGCCTGCCTACTGAACCTGCACCGCTACCGGCTCGCCGACCACGTCCCCCGCCTGCTCGACGCCCTGCAAACGCTCACCACCGCTGCCACTGTCCGCCCACACGCACTGGGGACGCCATGACCGGCTATCCACCGCACTACCCGCCCGAGGGTGACGGCTCCGGGCGCCGCAGACCGCGACCGGCAGGACACGCGGGCGCCCAGCCCGGCCCGGCCGGGTCCCGCTCACCCGCCGAAGCTGGCCCGTCCGCTTCGACCGGCTCAGCATCGGTCAGATCCGGCCGCGACGCGCGTACCCATCAGCGAACGGTCGCCCTGCCCCGCAACCGCGCCGGCCAGCCGACGGTGTTCCCGCGCCCGGACCAACCTGGCCCCACCAATCAGACGCCGCTGGTATCGGTGTTCCGGCAACACCGGCGCGGCTCGGTGGAGAAGTACATCCTGGCCGCAGCAAGCCCGGTGGCCGGCGCGCTCACCGCGACGGCGCTCACCGGCACCGGGCCGATCGACTACCGGCTGTTGCGGCTGGTGGCCCCGGTCGCCGGCGTCGGCGCCCTACTGGCCGTCACCTGCCTGTTCGTGCTCTACCTCGCCGGCAGCCGAGTCGCCGCCGTGACCATCACCGAGCACGGCATCGGCTACGGCCCGGCCGGCCCTTCCGTCGCCTGGGCGCAGATCGCCGGTGTCGCGGTCAGATGGCGGTGGCTCGGCCAGCAGGTCGTCGCCGTCAAATACAACGGCCGGCCGATCCCCCTGCCCGCGCCCCGCGGCTCGGCCTGGCTGCCCGATCCGGTGTTCCGCCGCGAGGTCGCCGCCCTGCGCCGCCACGTCCCTGACAGCGGAATACGGTCTCGGTTCCGGTACCGGCGGCTGCTGGTGACCGCCGGGGTGCTGCTGGTTACGGCCGTCACCGGCGTGCGGGTGGCCGATCGGGGGGGTGACCTGGCCGTGGACACCGACCGCACCGCGGGTCAGCGCGGCATGCCCAGCGCTGGACGCCGCCGGCCTCGACCAGATCTGGCCACCCGACGCACGCAGAGTGGACCGCGACGAACGTGCCCGGCTCGACGTCGGCGACTACTCCTACTGCGGCTGGGTCCGCCGGCCCGAAACAGCCCGCGACAGCGCATACCTGCGCCTGTCGGTGTCCCTCAAACGGCATACCGGCTTCACCCTGGCCAGCCCGATCGCCATGGCCGCCAGCAGCTTGCGAACCGAACGCCGCGTCGCCTCCGGCCCCGAACCGATGCCGGTACCCGGACTCGGCGATGAGGTGTTCCTGCTCGACGACACCGACCGGGTGTATCTGGTCGCGCGCCGCGCCAACGTAACGCTCACCATCGACATCAACCTCGACCCGCAACGCCCCGGCGGCCACGCTGACAGCCACGCCGAGGCCGTACGAGCGGCCCGCAGTCTCAGCGCGGCGATCCTGTCCGGCATCACCGTCGGCCAGACGAGAACACAGTGAACGGGCCCAGCACACCACCGGGCCGCCGTCAGCCGCCCAACCCGGTAGAGCCCACTTCCAACGCCTGCGGGTCGCGGCCCCTTGTGGGTGCTCTTCGACAAGCTCGAGTCTTCCCGTCTCTGCGGAGCCATCCGCCGATCTGGCAGCACGGGCTGCGTTTGACCATCACAGCGCCCTTCACCCACCCGGGCCGAGCAGACGGTCCGGACGCACGCCGCCGCTGTGCTCCCCGCGATCACCGTGCCCACCGTGACCAGCCGGTGAGCACCTCGACCCGCCGGCCTCACCCCACCCCCCACACTCGTTGAGGAGGTAGCTCGATTGCCCCGCTCCGTTGACCCGCCCAAGCCCGCTACCGGCCCACCCACGCCTACCGCAACGCGTCGCACCCGTGGGCCGCGACGCCCCAACACCCACATCGGCGATGACCAACGTGCCCGGATGAGTGCTGACGCGCGACGCCTCTACCAGGGCGGCGGCTCCATCCGTAGCATCGCCGCCCGGCTCGGCCGCTCCTACGGATTCACCCGCACCCTGCTCGTCAACGCGGGCGTCGCCCTGCGCCCGCCCGGCCACACGCCGCGACCAGCTGCCGAACCCGACAGCACCAGGCCGGCCGTCGGGACCAAGCCTCGACATGGCAATACACCGGCCGTGCCCGAGGTAGGCGGCACTGCACGTCAACTGCCAGCCCAGAGCCGCGCACAGCCCAGCCTTCCCGCTTCAAATCCGCAGGCGTCGCCCGCCGGGGCGGCCGAGACGGCCCACTCTGCCGTGCGCCGGAGAACGCCATGACCACCCTCGCCGGGCCCGGCGACGACCCGGGCCCGGCATCGGCCACGTCGCCCTCCGATCACACCCTGCTCGTGACAGCCGAGCCAGGTGTTCGGTGGCGCGCCTTCACCGGGCTGCTGGTCGCGATGGCGTGTGTCCTAACCGGACACCGAATGCTGCTGGTCGCCGTGCCCTGGCTGGTGCTGACCCGCACCGGCAGCCCCACCCAGACCGGATTGGTCACCGCCGCCCAGTCCGCCGCTTACCTGATCACCCTGATCCTGGCCGGGCCGCTGCTCGACCGCGCCGGCGCCCGCCGCACCATCACCGTCTGCGCCCTAACCTCCGCCACCGCCCTGCTGGCCCTGGCCGTGTTCCCGACGGCGCCGATCGGGGTCATCGCCGTGCTGGTCGCGGTCGTCGGTGCCGCCGACGGCCCCTCCACCGCGGCCAAAGCGATCTGCATCCCCGCGATCAGCCGCACCGCCCGCCAGCCTCTCGACCGGGTCATCGGTGTGACCGTGGCGGTCGAACGCGCCGCCACCACCGTCGGGCCCGCCCTCGCCGGGCTGCTGCTCACCACCCTCGGCGGGCCCCGCACCCTGTTCGCCGCGGCCCTGCTGTTCACCCTCGCCGCAGCGGCCGCCGCTCTGCTGCCCCGCCCCGGTCTCCGCGTGGCAGGTGGCGGCTACCTACGCGAGCTCGGCGACGGCGCCCGGCAGGTGCACGCCGATCACACCCTGCGAGCCCAAACCGTAATGTACCTTTTGACTAATTTCATCGACGAAGTTCTCCTGGTCAGCCTGCTGCCCGTCTGGGCCCGCGACCACGGCCACGGCGCCTCCGGGGCCGCCGCCGCCTTGAGCATCGCCGGGCTGACCGCGACCGTCACCGCACTGCTGGCCGCCGGCATCGTCTCCCGGCTACCGCGCCGCGCGACCTGCCTGGCCGCGCTGATCGTCGGCGGCGTCAGCCGCTTCGTCGTGCTCGCCAGCACCGCTGACCTGCCCAGCGTCCTGGTCGTCTTCGCCCTCGCCGGGGTAGGCAGTGGGCTAGGCAACCCGATCCTGCTCACCGTGCAATACGAGCGGACCCTCGACCAGCTGCGCGGCCGCACCCAAACCATGATCAACGCTGTGGGGCGGCTCGGCCTGCCCGCCGGCGGCCTCGCCGGCGCCGCTCTGCTTACCGCCGGCCTGCCCGCCGCACTGTGGATCTGCGCCGCCGCCTACCTCGCCGCCCTGCTGCACTCCGACCGGGGCAGCACCTGGCAGCCACCCCCGGTAGGCCACGATGGCCAGGCACCCACCACCGCAACCCCGGGCGGGCTGTGATGACCGCCGCACGGCATCACGCCGTCTCCGGCGTGGGCGTCGCTGGTTCACGCACCCCGGCCGCCGGCCCGGCGAAATCCCGGGTGCCGGCCGGGACGCGGCGCCGGCCGTGGGTGGGCCAGCCCGGCACCGTAGCCAGCCGAGACGGTGCCCGCCGATGATGGGGAGTCTGCGCTGGCGTACTGCCTGCTGCGCCGCTCTGGCCATGCTGCTCGCCGTTGGTGAGACGGCCGCCGCGGGGTGGGCCGTCACGGCCGTCGTCGGTGTGAAGGCCCACCAACTCACCGGCTCCTGCCCGGCGGCGTATTTCGTGCTGGCGGCCTCGGGCATGGCCGGCGCCGTCGTCGCCGCCGTCGCGTCGGCCGCGCTCATCCGCCTGAGCGCCGGCCGCCCGGCCCGATGGCTGGCCCGCGCCGGAACGTCCATCGCGTTGCTACGGCTGATCACCGCCGTCACGGCCGGTGTGCTGATCCAAAGCACCGCCACCGGCACGAATCCGGGACCACTGCTGGGCATCGCGGTGGCCGATGCAGGGTTCGGGCTGGCCCTGGCCCGGTCGGTGACCAGCTGGCGCCATCGGCACACCGTGCAGCAGCTGCTGGCGGGCGGCCCGTGACCAGTCCTCGGCAGTGCCCCGATGCCTCGTGACGACCGGACAATGGCGGTCCCGCCGAGCCCGGCCAAGTCGGTTACGAAAACAACTGCCCCGCCTCGGATGGTCACGCGGCCACACGCGCCGAAGATTCTCGCCGGAAATCGCGGTGCGCAACAGCGCGAACGCGGCTATCTCCGACGCGGTCAGCACGAGCTGCGATACCCGGTGCTGCACGCCACTCAAGGCGTGCAGCCGCTCGGCCGCCCGACCCGATCGTGTCCGCGCGACGTCGCAGGTCCTGTCGAAGAGTTCCACTGCTCGCCGAGCTCCGCTACCGACGTCCTGGCGCAACACGGTGGTGATCGCCCGCCACTGCCCGTAGTCGTACTCGCTCGGCTCAGGCCGGGCCGGCTCGCTCGCCGCGGTCCGCGGGGCGGCCGCGGCGGCCCCCGCAGGGCGACGTCGGCCGGCTCGCGAACCGCGACCGTGGCGGGGGCCTTGGCCCGGCTCCCGATCACGGTAGGCGCGACAGTGCCAGAGTCGCCGCACCCCGGATCCATCAGTCGATGGATTGCGGTCTGGCTGGGGTCCGGTCACGCTTCATCGGGTGGTCGAGACGAACAGGCAACCCAGCAAACTCGAGCAGCGTCTGATCGAGGCCGTCGTGCAGGGCGAGTTGCTCGACCTTGCAGAGGACGAGCATGTCGACGAGGCCGCTATGCGGTCCTGGGGCCCTGAGCGCACCGTCCGTGCCTGGGTGGTGCGCGACATCGTGCGTGGCCGGCTTGCCACCGAGCCAGATCCGCGCGGGCTGCGGCTGCGCGGTGCCCGGATCGCAGGACGTCTCGACTTGGAGAACATCGTCAGCGACCTCGCACTGACGCTGTCCGGATGCTTCCTGCCCGACGGGCTGATTCTGCGCGATGCCCGCCTATTCGTCGTAGCGTTGTCCGAATGCCGGATCGGACACCCGATCGGGTCGACGGACGCGCCGATTGACGGCATCCGGCTCACCGCCCGACTCATCGCGCTGGACGGATCGACGGTCACCGCCGACTCGCTGCACGCGGTTCAGTTGCTCGACGCCCACATCGGCCAACTGGTGTGCACTGGAGCCCAGCTGAGCAACCGCACCGGCCCCGCCCTGACTGCCGACCGCCTCCAGATCGACCAGGGCATGTACCTGCACGGCGGGTTCACCGCGGCCGGCTCCGGCGAGCTTGGCGCGGTCCGGCTAATCGGCGCTCACATCCGCGGCCGCCTGGACTGCACTGGAGCGAAGCTGAGTAATCCCACCGGCCCCGCCCTGACCGCTGACGATCTGCAGGTCGACCGGAGCGTGTTCTTGTGCGACGGGTTCACCGCCCACGGCACCGGAGAGTTTGGCACGATCCATCTGCCCGGCGCCCACATCGGCGGCCAGCTCAACTGCACCGGTGCGAAGCTGAGCAACCCCGCCGGCCCCGCCCTAGCCGCGAGCGGCCTGCAGGTCGGCCAAAACATGTTCCTGCGCGGCGGATTCACCGCCACCGGCACCGGCCACGCGGTGATCGACCTGGACGGCGCCCGCATCGGCGGGCACCTGACGTTGAAGACCAGGCATGTTACCCGCGCCAGCCGCGACAGCGGCCCTCTGGTTGCCCTGGACGGCATGACCTACCCGCAGCTACCTGATCCGGACTCGCTGCCGTACTGGCTGCGGCTGCTGCGCCAGCACACTCCCCGCTATGCCGCCCAGCCCTACCAGCAGCTAGCCGCCGTTCACCGCGCCGCCGGGCATGACCACGCCGTGCGCCGCATCCTCATGGCGCAACGTGACGACCAGATTCACCGCCGCGCCATCTCCGGTTGGGACCGCAACTGGGCCCAATTCACCGGCATCCTTCTCGGCTACGGCTATCAGCCCTGGCGCGCTCTGCTCGGCCTGCTGCTGGTCCTCGTTGTATCGATCGGCTGGACCTGGACCGCCGCCCAGCACCACGGCCTAGTTCACACCAGCCGCACCGCCACTCCCGGTGCAGCCTGCACCGCGACCGAGCTGATCGGCGTCGGCCTCGACCTGGGCACCCCGCTGCTCAAGACCGGCGCCCGCGACACCTGTGCCCCCACCGCCCGGCCAGCGGGACAAAGTCTCGCCATCGCCGGCTGGCCCCTACAGGTTCTGGCCTGGGCGTTCACCGCCCTCTTCATCGCCGGTTTTACCAGCGCCGTCCGCAAGACCGTCAGCTGATGGGGTCACCTGGCGGACCGAGGTCGGTACGGCGACACTCACTTTCCAAGTCCGAGTTTCCTCGCCGTAGTGGTTCCAGCGATAGAGCAGGGGCTGGTCATCGGCTGTGATGTCGTCGGGCGTCACCAGCATGACCGTGAGGTGGTCCGTTCTGGTGAGGCCGGGACACCAGCGCAAGGCCGCTGCTGTACATGGCCGGCAAAGCGGCGCATGGGAGAGGACCTCCCGTTCAAGGTTGACGATGCTGTAAGCCGCCCGAGGCAGCCTCAGGCCGCAACTTTGACAGCGCCAATCCACCTGACAGGCCAGCAACCGAGACGAATCGATGCGCCGCCACTCGGGTCCAGTAGTTCTGACTTGGGTGATCCACGGGATCGGCCGGCCGTCCGACCGCGGCCGTGGCAGCCCGGCGGGATTGGCGTACGCGCGCTCAGCCATCTCGACTTTCATGGATGTTGATGCCAAGGAAAGGTTAGGGGTCCTGCTCGACGCCGACCCGTTGATGGCTGCTGGAGTAACATGCGGCCCCACATAGGGACAGTAGTCGGGACCACACTCGCTCTCAGAGCCATGTCGGCGCTCGCGACGTCCGTAATCCCGGCGTGGTTCTGGGCGCGACTGACGGTCCCGGTCAGTCATGAGAAATGGTCCCACCAAGCTTTGGCCACTTCTTGTGTGCGCCCGTCCGGCACCCACCCGGTGGAGTGGGTCGGACCCCTCTGATTGACGCCACCTGGGTAGACGTGGCGGCAGGAATGCCGCCACTACAAGCGGTATCACCAGCGGCCAAAACAGGAACAAACCCATGAACGCGAACACGAAGCCGATCCCCAGGTCGGCCAGCGCCGCAACAATGCACACCGTTGAAGAAGACTGCCGGTTTTGCGTGGCAAAGGGCGGCGCCAGCAGGGCCACAGACCAGACACTGAAAATCAACGCTGGGATCGCTCCCCCGTTCGCGGCGGCAAATCCGACCATCCCGGCGCTCCAGGCGATGGCGAGGCCGAGCAACACCCATCGCCACACCACAACCCATGGAACTTGAACACGTTCAACCACGTGACGACCATATGCGCATGACCGCCGACCTGTCACGGCCGCGCCGCTGAGGTCACAAGCCAGCGGACACGCTACTGCAACGTTGGAGCTCGGAGTGCTCCTATCGTAATCCGCAACGGACGCCTGAAGCATTTCTGTAAGTCAATCGCCCGACCGGCACCCGCGGGCCCCGTCGACGATGGCTCTGCGGTTCAGATACATGTTGAACCCAGGCATGTTCGCCAGTTTGGGCCCCCACCTCGATCGGATGGATTCGATGTTCATCAGTTTCGGCCCCACCCGGGTCGGTGGAAGCATCGGCGGGTCTGGACGGGGCCCGCTGATGCCGCTGATCTCTCCTACTCGGTGGTACGCCGCTACGTCGGCCGTGAACAGCAGGGACGCGGCGGTCGAGAGGCGACGATGCGCCACCCCGCCGCGCGCAGTTCGCCCCAGACTCGTCCTGTCGGGTGTAGGTGCCCGCGCCTCGGCGAAGGTGACTGGCACCGTCTGCGACCTCACCCGCCCTGCCCGCCGCCGGCTACGGCGGGCAGGGCGGGGCGAGCCGGGCGAGGGCTTCGTCGTGGAACGCCTGGTTGATATCGATCCCGGCGGAGCGGCGGCCGGGTTACACCATCGCGTGCCCGGTGGTCGCCGCCCCGGAGAACGAGTCCAGGACGAGCCCACCCGGCGGGCAAGCGGCGCGAATGCCACCCGCCCCGGCCCTCCGACGATTTACTTGACCTACAGTCGGCCGACCGGCTCACGGCCACCGGGCGAGTGCGCGTGCCGCGGGCCGCCGGTGAATGGGTCCCCGAGGTCCAGCCTAGTTCCCGCCTGGGTGAGGACTCGACGGAGCTGGTCGAACACGGCGATCAGCTGGTCGACATAGATTTGAACGTCGCTTTCCAGCCCGTACTGCGAGTCCACCCACACCGCCGGCCACTGCCGGCACGTCGCGCCGGAGGACCGCTCGCTGGGGCGATGTTCGTGGTCGCAGTCGGATCGGCCGCCTTCCCATCGGCCGGTGCCGTAGTCGCGCAGCTCCCAGAACGGCGGCGAGGTCGCCACGCAGTCGATGCTCCTGTCGGGCATGTCCTGGAGCACCTGGCGGGCGTCGCCGAGATACAGCTCGACCGGCCCCATCGCGCGGCATCAGCACTGATCCGGCCGGTTACCAACCGGTGCCGGCGGACTCACGGGTTGTCCTGCGGTGTGCAGAGCAGGATCCGCAGTGCGGCGGCGGCCTGCTGCCACACGACCCCGTTGCCGAGCACCCGCAGCGCGGCCGTGCGTGGCAGCTCGAGCCCGGTCACCCATGCGCCGGGTAAACCCATGAGCCATTCCACGAACGGCGGGGCCAGCACCGGCCGGCCTTGTCTGCCCAACTGGGTCGGCTCCGGAACGGGCCGGCCGACCAGCAGCTCCCATCGGGCGACCGCCACGGCGTAGACACCCCACCGCTGTTCATCGAGTTCGCCGAGCCCGGCCGCCGGCGCGGCGTCGCCGTCGCCATGTGGTCCGATGTGATGCCCGCCCCCGAGCGGCGAGTCGGCCGATGTCGGGATCCGCACGGCTGCGGAGGGCAGGGTGAGGTCTCCGTGGCTGCCCCGCTGCCCAGGGCATCCCTTCTCTCCGTCGCTGGCCCGCGGGGTCGGTAGCAGCACTTGCGACAACGGCGGCCGGAATCCGTGCCCGGTGCGCCGGCCGGGAGTGCCGGTGTCGCTGGCCTGTGGGGTGGGCAGCAGCCGGGCGGCGTCGGTCAGGGTGTTACCGCTATGCCCGGTTCTGGGGGTGCGGCGTCCGGCGGTGGCGTTGGCCGAGGCGCGGCTGTCGGCCGCCGTCGGGGTCGGCAGCAGGGTGTCGGCCAGCTGGGTCAGGCCCGGCCGCCGGGCGGCGCCGCCGGAGGTGGACTTGTTCGAGCCGTAGGTGACCGCGGTCGGGGTGGGCAGCAACAGGTTGCGGCTGCCGCCCGGCTCGATCACGTTCGGCAGACTGCTGTCTTGGTGACCGCGGCCTTTGCCGTCACGAGCGCACGGTGTCGGCAGCATCGAACCCGGCCGGGTGGCCGGGGCGGCTTGCCAGCAGGAACAGCCGGTCACGGCGGTGGGCGGCGCCCACATCGCTAGCGCGTAGGCATACCCACCGTGTGTCGTACCCGATCGCGGCCAGGTCAGCGTGGACGACGTCGAACCCCCGGTGCAGGAGCGCGGCCACGTTCTCCACGAAGACCAGCGGGGGTAGAAGCGCGCGAACGGCGCCGGCGACCGAGGTCCAGACGCTGGAGTTCTTGCCGGTGATACCGGCGCGCCGGCCGGCGTTGGAGATGTCCTGGCAGGGGAAGCCTGCGGTGAGGATGTCGACCGGGGCGACCGTGTTCCAGTCGACGGTGCGGATGTCGCCGAGGTTGACGACCTGCGGCCACCGCGCGGCGAGGACTGTGCTCGCGTGCGGGTCGGTTTCGGCGTACCAGCAGAGCTGGCCGCGGAGGACCGCTTCGACGGCGAGGTCGAGCCCACCGAACCCCGTACAGAGTGACCCGATCCGGAGCTGGGCGGGTCGGGCTGCGGACGGCTCAATCACGCCACCTCCCGCAGCCCGGCCACGGTCCCGGCTCTCGTGGCCGCGATCTCCGGGGTGCCCTCGGACGCCGGCCCGCCCGGGTGCGGGCAGCTCCATGGCCCGCACCCGGGCGTGTCCTGCTGGTTGCCGGCCTGTGGGCGCAGCTGCACCTGGTCGAGCGGCACCCGCTGGCGGTGCAGGAAGAACTGCCCGCGCAGCGGATGCCCGCCGGCGTTCGCCCGCGCCGACCCGTGCCGGATCGCGGCGTCGAACGCGACCGCGTCCGCCCACCCCACCGGATCCGTCTCGCGCAACCGAACCCACTCACGATCCGTGTGAAACGGGCACCCGTGGCACGCCGACCTCGGCGTACCGGCCAGGCCGTGCTCGGCCAGAAACGCCGAGCAGCCTCCGCGCCGCCACCCGAGCTCCAGCAGCGGGAAGCCGTTGCGCATGTAGCCGACGTCGGCGTCGCGGGCCCGATGAACTTCATCGACCGAGATACCGATCGCCATCTCCGCATGCACGCCGGTCAGGATCCGAGCTGGGTGCGGGTAGCCGAGCCGCCGCCGCACCTCCGCCTTAAACGGGCGAATCTTGTACTCATTGGCACATTGACGACGACCTATTCCCCGCTCGCCGTTCGGGCCGAGGATGAACAGCGGCATGGACGCGAACCGGTGAGCCGGGTCGAGGGCGTCGTCGCGGATATTGCCGGCCGAGACCCGCACGATCGGGATCCCCGCCGATGCCGCGAGGTCCTCCAGGCGCCGCAGATGCGAGTAGACCGCGGCCGGCTCCCACCCGGTGTCAGAGAAAATCGCGGCGTCGAACGCCGGGACCCGCCCCTGAACCGCGAGCAGCAACAGCGCCGAACTCTGCACACGGGCACCCAGAGATAGGTAAGAGGCGATGGATTCGGTCACGCAACCACCCCGCCCTCGGCGGCCTCGGCGCGCTGGAACACCAGGACGTCCTCGTGCGCGATCAGGTGCATCGGCGTGCCCGCCCGGCGTGCCTTGCGGACCGCCTGCAGCTGAAAGAAGCTGGGCCGGGCGACCAGGCCGCCGTCGCGGACCGCCGCCAGCAGGGCCACACATCGGTCCACCGGGATGAGCCCGGCCCGGACACCCGCGCCGATGACCGCAGACGGCAGGTCGACGAGCTGGCCGTGTTTGCGCCACGGCCGGGCGGTCACCACGACCACCCCGCCGGGGCGCAGCAGCGCCCGGCAGCCGGTGAGGATCTGCGCGAACCCGTCGGCCAGGCCGGTCAGGTCGCGGTAGGCGAGGTTCCCGCGGTCGGTGCCGTCGTTGTAGGTGTTGTCGGACTTCTGGACGCCGCCTTCGCCGGGCTCGACCAGGCCGTGCACGGTCGGCCCGTAGGGCGGGCTGGTGACGACCAGCGCGACCTGCCCGGTCAGGGCGGCGGGAACGAGCGACAGGATTCCGGTGGAGTCGCCGCGGATCACCGCGGCCCGGCCGGTCGCGCCTTGGCTGTGGGCGTGTTTGATGTTGGCGTCGGCGATGTCCGACCACTTGGATTCGTACTCGATGCCGAACGCGTCGCGGCCGGTGTGCACCGCCTCGACCAGGGTGGTGCCGATCCCGCACATCGGGTCGAGCACCAGGTCTCCGGGCTTTGTGTAGTGGTCGATGGCGTGCGCGGCGATCGCTGGCAGCATGCGGGCGGGGTGTTTGACCGACGCGGGCACGTAGCGGCCCTTGCGCTGTACCGGTCCGGTCGACTGGGCGGTCGCCCACACTGACAGGCCGTCCGGTCCGGCGCTGCGGTGTCGGGCGTCGTAGGTGCGGTGCCGTCCGCCGGAGCCGGGACGGGCGCCAGCAGCACCGGACTGGGTGTCCTGCTGCCGCGGCAAACGGTGTTCAGCCACGGCGCTCACCGCCCTGCCGGCCGCTCGTGCCGGGTCGTGGCGCGGGCCGGTCGGTCTGGCTGAACACCAGCAGGTCGGCGTGTACCCGCAGATGGGCGGCCTGCCACCGGCCGGTGGCGTCGGCCAGGGCGAGGAGTTCCTCGTCGGTGACGTGGTAGATGAACGCGTCTCCGTCGGCGTCGGCCGCGACGGCGACGATGTGCTGCAGGTAGCCCAGCCGGACGCCGGCGGCGGCCTGCACGACCGGCGTGAAGTCCTCCGGCGCCGGCGAGGTGCCGGCGGGGACGGCGACGACGAGGATCAGGCAGCCGCCCGGGCGCAGTAGCTGCGTGCAGGCCGTGAGCAGCCACGCCAACCGGACCCGGTTCGACGCCTCGCCGGAGTCGTCCAACGGCCAGCGGGCAACCACCAGACTGGTCACCTCGTACAGAGAGCCATCGGCCGGAACCTCGATGTCCGGTGCGCCGGCCGGGTGCAGGGACGGGTCGGTCAGGTCGTCACCAAACCAGGCACTCAGCTCCGGCAGCTCCTCGTCGTCACCGGGGTCGCCGCGCAGATCGGCCGTGGCGGCGTCGGCCGGGCTGGCCGGGCCGATGATCAGGCTGGAGGCTTCGGTGAACCAGGCCGGGTGGTGCCGGCGGCTACCGATGGCGCTCGCCTGGGTGAGGGCGTGGCCGTCGGTGAGGTCGACGACGATCTCACCGGGGCGCGAGTAGGCGGCGATCAGCCGCGCCGCGAGCCGGGCGCCGATGCTGCGGCCGGCGTCGGCATCGGTGCGCGCGGTGCGCCAGACGGTGATCGGGACCGGCGGGTCGCCGGCGATCAGGTCGGTCGGGGCCGCGTCGAGCGCGGCCGGATCGGCGGGGGTGGACAGGTCAGTGTGGTGCTGCGGCGTGTGCTCGCTCATGAAGTGGCTGGGCTCCGCGCCGCGCCGTGATGCGCTGACACCCTCAAACCGGGTTTTGTGCGCTGTGGCGAACACTCACCGGCCTGACAGCGGTCTCACACTTTTCTGACACGGCTCGCCTGCCGCAACCGCCCGGACGGCGCCGGGACCGCTGTCAGCGCTCCGTCAGACGCGGCGAGCACACCAATAGGTCGTTGTCAGTCATCTGTTAGCCGTTAGCGTCCCAACTACTGACACGGCGCCACACCCTGAAAGCTCAGGTCAACACAGGTTTGTCAGACCCGTGTTAGACGGCTGTCAGGCGAACTTGAAGCCCGCAGGTTGGTGCCCCTTCGCGGCCTAGCCGCCTGACTCTCACGGGCTGACCTGGGGTGTTGGAACGGTGTCAGACGCTCGTGGCGCAATCAGCGGCATCCCGTACGCGGCCGGCCCTCATGGCCACGGCCGCCGGCGACACCCCGCCCTTTCGAGCCCTCAGGAGTCCGCCCGCATGACCGCCAACGACCGGCCCGACTCACCGCTGGACGCCGTCGACGCGGCCTTCACCGCTTTGACCACCGGGCCGCAGCCGCTGCTGCTCGACCTGCAGCCGTTGCGCGACGGCACCGACCTGCCCACGGGCCGGCCCAGCCTGCCCGCGCTGCGCCGCTGGCTGCTCAAGCACCCGCGCTCCTACGCCGCACGCGACGCGGTGTGGCGTGAGCTGATCCGCCGGGCTCGCCTCGACGGCCCGGCGTGGGTGATCGCCGCGACCGCCCTCGCACTACCCGCACTGCGCCGCTACGCCGGGCAGCTGCGCCGCGGCTGGGGCGGGGACGCCTACGACCTGGACGCAGAGATCCTCACCGGCTTCCTGACCGCGTTACGCGATCGGACCGATCTGGCCCGGCCCGCGCCGTACGCGTCGCTGTGCCGGGCCGCGTGGCGCGCCGGCCATGAACTGCACCAGCGTGACGGCGCCGAAGCGATCCCGCTCCCGGAGGAACTCCTCGAGCACGTCACCGGCCCGCGGACCCCGAGACGGCCGTGGGGGCATCCCGACCTGCTGGTGCGCCGTGCCGTCGAGCTCGGCATCGTCGATCCGGACGACGAGCAGCCCTACATCGATCTGCGGCTCGGTAACCGGGCGATCGAACCGATCGCCGCCCGCCTCGGCCTACACGTCGACACGCTGCGCCGCCGCATCAAACGCATCGACGCCCGTATCGCCGAGGCCGTCAGCGACGGCATGCTCGAAGAGGCCACCTCGCCGCAGCTGCGCGCGAAGCTGGCCGGGCGCGCCCAGCAGCGCGCCCGGATCCGCGCCGGCCGCGCCGGCACCCCGCAGCGGCTCATCGCCGCCTGAGAATCAATCGCCGCCTGAAAATCATCTGCACCCACCCAGCAGCGGGCCCGACACCCTTGTCGGGCCCGCTGCCTTTGCAGCCACCCCGGCTCGACAGCTCAAGGTGCAAGCGCGACAGCGTCATCAGATTGACAGCGGGCTGCGGCGCCCCGCCGGTCACGACCACCGTCGCGCTGTCGGGCCGCATCGGCCACACCGACATTCCGGCCAGCAGTAGCCCGTCCCTCATCGCGTGCCCCGAGCCGCGATGGCCGCTGGCTTTACCGCAGCCGGCCAGCGCCGGACTGACCCACATCGCGTACAGCGCCCACTCGTGCGGTGCGATGTCAACAGGTGCGGGCTCGCAGCCGTCTGACAGGGGTCTGACAACGGTGCTCCTGCTCGCCGTTGTCAGTTGCGTGTCAGCCGCCACGCCACCCGTCTGCGCTTTCGAGAAAGTGGTTCTGACCTGCATTGTCAGGTCCGTCAGACGCGTGTCAGTTCCGCGTCAGAGCGCCGAGTGTTCGCCACAGCGCACAAACCCCGGTTTGAGGGTGCGGAACCGCCACGGCACCGAAACCCGGGTGCCCGTCGTGGTCTCCGCCCGCCGCCGAGCCCCGAGTCTTCGAGGGCCGGGCGACGTGAGCCGGGGACGTTCTCGGGTGCCGCGCCTTTGATGCGCTGACACCTCATCACCCGCGAGACCCGAATAGGGAGGACGAGCTCCTCCCGAGACACCCCCTGGCTCACCTCGCCTGCGTCCTTCGCTCGGACGCCCAGCGGCGGCCTCTTCTTTCGCCGTTCGAGCACGCCGCGCGCCCCGCCTCTTTGTGGGTGCGCGGCGGGAGGTGACCACTCATGTCCCGCACGCCGCGGGCACGTCTGCGTGCCCCGAACACCCACTTTCTCGACATCGGCCGCCGGGTCGTACGTCATGCCGCGCCGCTGGGCGCGGCCGCGCTGATCCTGCTGACTCCGGCCGCCGCGCACGCCGACCCCGGCGTGGTGGCGGTGGCGGCCAACAGTCTGCCGCAGGTCGTCGCGAACCTGCAGATCTGGATCATGGGCATCCTCGCCGCCGTTGCCACCCTGTTCCTGGTTCTGGCCGGGGTGTACCGGGCGACCGCCGGCGGTGACCCGGCCCAGGTCGACAAGTCCAACGCCGCGTTCAAGAACGCCCTGGTCGGCTATGGCTTGGCCGTGCTGGCTCCGGTCCTGCTGCAGGTCGTACGCGGCATCGTCGGGGGCTGATCATGGGCTGGCTCGACCCGGGCGGCTGGCTCGACGGCATTTTGGACTGGTTCGCCGGGCTGCTGCTGGACAGCCTCAACACGATGATAGCGGTGATCACCGACGTTCTGCTGATCACGCCGAACGTGACCGGGCTGCCGCAGGTGCAGGCCCTGACCGGGCGCGCCGTCTGGATCGTCGACACGGTGTTCGTGCTGGTGTTCCTCGCCGCCGGCGTGCTGACCATGATCAACCAAGGCGACGAACGGTCCCGCTACACCGTTAAGGACCTGATCCCGCGCTGCGTGGTCGGGTTCATCACCGCCCACTTCTCTCAGCTGATCACTGGCCAGATGATCGATATGGCCAACGCGCTCACCGGCGCACTGGCCGAACAAAACCTGGACTCCGACGGCGCGTTCCAGGCGATGCGCACGCACATCACCGCCGCCGGCCAGAGCGGGGGGATCGTGTTCCTGGTCTGCGTGGCGGTCATCTTGTTCCTGATGGCCGCCACCGCCTGCTCGGCGATCGTGCGGTTCGCGCTCGCGCTGGTGCTGACCGCCGGCGCCCCGATCGCGCTGGCGTGCCACGCGCTGCCGCAGACCGATCCGGTCGCCCGGCTGTGGTGGCGGTCCTTCGCCGGGGTCCTCGCGATACCGATCCTGCAGGGCTTCGTGCTGTTCGCCGCCCAGTGGATGCTGCTCGACCCGGCCGCGATGTTGCCGCTGCTCGGCCTGCCGGGCGAGCCCGGCAGCGTGTTCAACCTGTTCGTCGTCATGGTCCTGCTGTGGACCTGCGTGCGGGTTCCCGGCTTGGTCCGCCGCTACGCCACCGAGGGCGGGCGCGGCGGCAACGTCCTCGGCGCGATGGTCCGGGTCGTCGTCGTGCAGCAGATCAGCCGGGCGGTGCCCGGCATCGGAAGGGTACTGCGATGAACGACCGCCAGGATCCCGGGATCGTGCGAGCTCGGATGCCCGCCGACGTCGACGCCGCCGACAAAATCGCCTACGGCCTGACCTTCCGCCAGCTCGCGATCCTTGCCGTCGCCGCAGTGCTCGGCTACGGCGCCTTCCAAGCCCTGCACCATGTCGTGCCGATACCCGTACTGGCCGGCGGGGCCGTCGTTCTCGGCGGCCTGGTGTTCGGCCTCGCCGTCGGCCGCCGCGACGGACTGCCGATGGATGCGTGGCTGCTCGCCGCCGTCCGGCAGTCCCGCGCCCCGCGGGCGCTGTCGACCACCGACACCGCCGCCAAGGTCCCCGACTGGGTCCAGCCGCCGGCCTCGAAAATCATGCTGCCGGCCCCACTGAAACTGCCCGCCGACGCGATCACCGACGACGGTGAGATCACCCTCGCCGGTGCCCGGGCGGCGATAGTCGCCGCCACCAGCGTCAACCTCGCGCTGCGCACCGCCGACGAGCAAGCCGCGCTGGTCGACACGTTCGGCCGCTGGCTCAACAGCCTGTCGACGGCGACGCAGATCGTCGTGTCGGCGCAGCCGGTCGACCTGCGCTCGCAGGCCCGCACCCTCGCCGCCGCCGCAGGCACGATGCCGCACCCGGCGCTCACGGACGCGGCCACCGACCACGCGACGTTCCTCGACGACCTCGCCGAACGCCGCGATCCGCTGCGCCGACAGGTCCTGATCGTCACCCGCACCAGCGCCGGGGAGAACGGCGAGCACGCCGCCCGCCGCCGCGCGGACGGCACCGTGCGCGCGCTCAGCGGGCTGGGTGTCACCACCCGCGCGCTCGACGGACACGCCGCCACCGCCGCACTCGCGGCCGCGGCGGACCCGTACCGGCCGCCGCGCCCCGGCGGGCTGGCCGCCCCCGACACCGTCATCACCGGCCCCGAGCCGGCCACACCCCGGAGAACATCGTGAAGACACTGACCCGCAAACGCGGCAGAACCCCACCCGAGCCCGGCAACCCGACCTCGTCGCTGGCCGCCACCGCCGCGCCCGCCTCCGTCGAGGTCACCCCCCGTCACCTGCGCGTCGGCGACGGGTACGCCGCCACCCTGGTAGTCACCGGCTACCCCGCCTCGGTCGGGCCGGCCTGGCTCGAACCCCTGCTGTCCTGGCCGGGCCGGCTCGACCTAGCCCTGCACATCGACCCGATCCCCGCCCCCACCGCGGCCGCCCGGCTGCGCACCCAGCGCGCCCGGTTCGAATCGTCCCGGCGGGCCGACGCGGCGAAAGGCAAACTCACCGACCCCTACGTCGAGGCGGCCGCCGACGACGCCGCCGACCTCGCCGAACGCCTCGCCCGCGGCGTGTCGAAACTGTTCCGCGTCGGGCTGTACCTAACGGTGCACGCCCGCACCGAGGCCGAGCTCCTCGAAGCGTGCAGCCAGGTCAAAGCCGCCGCCGCGTCCACGCTGATAGAGGTCCAGCCGGCCACCTGGCGGCACCTGCCCGGCTGGACCACCACCCTGCCCCTCGCAACGGACAGCCTGCAGATGCGCCGCACCATGGACACCCAGGCCCTCGCGGCGGCGTTCCCGCTCGCGTCGGCGGACCTGCCGGCGCCGCTGCCCGGCGATCCCGCGACCAACGGCGGGGTGCTCTACGGCATCAACCCGGACTCGCAAGGCATCGTCTGGTGGGACCGATGGTCGCAGGAGAACTACAACAGCATCGTGCTGGCCCGGTCTGGCGCCGGGAAAAGCTACTTCGTCAAGCTCGACGTGCTGCGCCAGCTTTACCAAGGAGTGCGGGTCGCCGTCGTCGACCCCGAGGACGAATACCTGCGCCTGGCCGACGCCGTAGGTGGCACCATCGTCCGGCTCGGCGCTGCCGGAGTGAAAATCAACCCTCTGGATCTGCCAGTCGGGGACAGCCGCCCGGACGTACTCACCCGGCGCGGCTTGTTCCTGCACACCCTGATCGCGGTGCTGCTGGCCGAGGTGCCGCCGCCAGCCGAACGCGCCGCCCTGGACCGGGCCATTCTGGCCGTGTATCGGCAGGCCGGGATCACTGCCGACCCGGCCACCCACCACCGCCCAGCTCCGCTGCTCGCCGATCTCGCCGCGGTTCTGCGCGGCGACGGCGATCCGGCCGCCGGGCAACTGGCGGCCCGACTCGCCCCGTGGGTGGCGGGTTCATTCGCCGGGCTGTTCGACGGGCCGACGACCACCCGCCCGGGCGGGCACCTGGTCGTCTGGTCGTTGCGGCAGCTGCCCGACGAGCTGCGTACCGTCGGGCAGCTGCTCGCGCTGGACGCGATCTGGCGCAGCGTCGACGCCCCCGGCCGCACCGAGCTCGGGGTGCGCCGGATGGTGGTCGTAGACGAGGCGTGGCTGCTCATGCGCGACGGCGAGGGCGCGAAGTTCCTGTTCAAGATGAGCAAGGCGGGCCGCAAACGTAACGCCGGCCTGTCGGTGGTCACCCAGGACGTCGCCGATGTGCTGGGCAGCGACCTCGGCCAGGCCGTCGTAAGCAACGCCGCCACCCAGGTGCTGCTCAAGCAGGCGCCGCAGGCGATCGACAAGGTCGCCGACGCGTTCGGGCTCACCGGCGGGGAACGGCGCATGCTGCTGTCCGCCCGCGTCGGCCACGGCCTGTTGATCTCCGGGAGCAACCGGACCGCGTTCGAGGCCATCTCGTCGCGCGCCGAACATCTTCTCGCCACGACGAAGCCGTCCGACCTCGCCGAACTCGGCGACGAGGAGACCGACCCGTGAGCCCCCCACCTTCGCTGACGCCTCCATCGGCGCCTGGTCCTTCGGGACCAGGCGCCGATTTCATTTCACCGCCCAGCACGCCCACCCAAGCGGTCCTCGACGCCGGCGACTGGGCGATCCAGCGGTTATGGCTGCTCGGCGTCGCCGCCGGGCTGCTCGCCGCCTACATCGCTGCCCGCAACGTGCTGACCGGGTGGCGGCACCGCCGCCACGCGCAAGGCGCCCGCCTGATCACCGTCGCCCCGCCGCCGGAAGTCGACACGTCCAGCGCCGCCGCGTTGTGGGCGAACCTGCACGGCACCCTCACCCCCTCGGTGAAACGGCGACTGCTCTACGGCAGCCCGCACGTCGTCTGGCAATACACGTGGACCGGACGGCAGCTACTGATCAGCGTATGGGTGCCCGGGACCGTGCCGCAGGGCGCGGTCGAGGCCGCCATCCGCGCCGCCTGGCCGGGCGCGGCCTGCACCACCAGCCACGCAGCGCCGCCGATCCCGCTCGACGTGCCCCAGGCCACCGGCGGGCACCTGCTACCGCAGGCCGCGGAATGGCTGCCACTGCAAACCGAGCACGACAACGACCCGCTGCGGGCGTTGATGTCGGCCGGCTCGCAGCTCAAGAACGACGAGTACGCCTGCGTGCAGGTCCTCGCCCGCCCGGCCCCACCCCGGCGGGTGGCCCGGGCCCGGCGGGCTGCCGGCCGGCTACGCGACGGCAAGACCGCGATACCCACGATCAACCCGGCGGCACCGCTGCTGTGGCTGCTCGAGATCTTCCTGCCCGGCCGTAGCACCCCGGCCAGCAGCAAGACCCCGGCGGCCAGGCGCGACCCCGGCGTCGAACGCGACGTCCGCGCGATCCTCGACAAGACCGTCCACAGCCTGTGGACGGTCGGCATCCGCTACGTCGTCGCCAAGGACAACGAGCGCGGCGGCACCCACGCCCGCGACCGGTTACGGGGCATCGCCGACACGATCGCCTCCGCCTACGCCATCTACGCCGGCCGCAACCGGCTCGCCCACCGCACCCGCATGGCCCAGCCGGTGGCCATGGCCGCCACCCGGCGTCTCGGCGCCGGGTTCCTCGCCTCCACGCCCGAACTCGCCGTCCTGGCCGCCCTACCGCGCGACCTGGCCGTCGCTGGCCTGGACCGGGCACGGGCCAAGTCGATGCCCGCGCCGGTGGCCGTCCCCGCCGGTGGCCGCGGTACGAAGGTCATCGGCGACGCCGAGATCGGCGCCCACCCGGTCGCCCTCGCCGTCACCGACGCCCGCTACCAGATGCACGTGGTCGGCTCCACCGGCTCCGGCAAGACCACTTTGTTGGTTAACCTGGCCGTCGACGACATCACCGCCGGCCGCGGCACCGTGGTGATCGACCCGCACGGCGACCTCGTCCTCGACATCCTCGACCGACTCCCGGCGAGCGTCGCGGATCGGGTGGTGCTGTTCGACCCCGACCAGCCCAACCCGCCCACCATCAACCCCCTCGAAGGCGACGACCCCGATCTGGTCGTCGACAACATCGTGTCGATCTTCGGCAACATCTTCGCCAAAGCCTGGGGGCCGAGAATGGACGACGTCATGCGCGTCGCCTGCCTCACCCTATTGCGGCACGCCAACGTCACCCTGCAGCACATCCCGCCCCTGCTCAACAGCGCACAGTTCCGGTCGGCGATGACCGTCGGCCTCGACGACCCGGCCGGGCTGTCCGGGTTCTGGCAGTGGTACGACTCGCTCAACCCGGCGCTGCGCTCGCAGGTCATCGGCCCGGTGCTGGCCCGCCTGCGGTCGTTCCTACTGCGCGACTTCGTCAAACGCAGCATGCGCTACCCGCGCTCCAGCTTCGACATGGGCAAGATCCTCGACGGCGGCGCGCTACTCGTCAGGATCCCGAAAGGGCAACTGGGAGAAGACACCAGCAAACTGCTCGGCAGCCTGATCCTGGCGCAGGTGTGGCAGGCCGCCACCGCCCGCGCCACCATCGAGCCGCAGCGGCGCCGCGACGCCACGCTGATCATCGACGAGGCGCAAAACTTCCTCACCCTGGCCAGCTCGCTGGACAGCATGCTGGCCGAGGCCCGCAAATACCGGCTGTCGATGGTCCTGGCCCATCAAGACTTGGCCCAGTTCCCGAAGGATCTACTCGCCGCGGCCAGCGCCAACGCGAGGAACAAAATTTATTTCTCGGTGGCGCCGGAGGACGCCCGTGTCCTGTCCCGGCACACTTTGCCGGAGCTCGACGAACACGACCTCGCCCACCTGGACGCCTACACCGCGACCGCACGCCTCGTGGTGAACGGCCGGCAGACCCCGGCGTTCACGTTCAAGACCCGGCCGCCCAAGCCGGTGGTCGGCGAAGCGACCGCCATCCGGCAGAAGGCCGCGGCCCGGGTGCCGGCGCAGGACACCAGCGCCATCGACGAACTCGTCGAGAAGTTCTCGGCCCGCCCGGATGACGGCCGGCAGCAGCGCGGCAAGAACGGCGAAAAGCCGAAAACCTGAGCACGGCGCCTCTGTCAGCAAGCGCACATGGCCGTCGCGGCAGCTCGGAAAGTCTGTCAGAGCAGCTCAGCAGGCTTGCGACCACGTCTTCCGTTCGGGTTTCACCAGCCCTTCACTATCGAGCATCCCGTCGCCCTGACAGAACCATCGGATGTGCGGTGTTCCCGCAGCACACCGCCGCTGAGCCAGTCTGTGCCGCCGCAGCGCGCACTCCGACACCCCTCCAACGGAGGGACAACCTCTTCCCGCTAAAGGAGCATCAGTCGTGTCCACCTCGGACTACTCCGGATCCGATGTCCAGCCCGCCCTTCCCGACTCTCGTTCCTCGTTCTCCCGTTCCTCGTCGCTCCGGTCCTCCCCGGCGCGGTCGTCGTCGTCTCGCCTGGACCGTCTCGACCGGCTGCGCCGCTTGACCGTGCGTGATCACCTGCTGTTGTCCTGGCTCGCCGAGCACTACGTGCTGACCACCGGCCAGATCGCCGCCGCGCTGTTCCCGTCGTTGCGCTCGGCCCGGCTACGCCTGGCCATACTGACCTCGCTGCAGGCCGTGACCCGCTTCGTCGACGTCACCACCGGCGACCGCCAATACCTCTACACCCTCGGCCCGCTCGGCGTGGTGGTCTACCCGACGCAGTACAACGACCCGCTGCATACCGACGGCCGCGAGCCGCGCTCCAGCGTGGAACGCACCGAACGGATCATCGGCAGCCGCCGGCTGGCGCACCTGCTCGGCACCAACCAGCTGTTCGTCGACCTGCACGCCTACACGCGCACCGACCCAAGCGCCCGGCTGGCCCGCTGGTGGTCCGAACAGCACGCCACCGCCGTGTACTCGGCGGTCGCCGCAGCCGCCGCCGGTCCCGGCATCCGGCCGGACGGGCACGGCGTTTGGGAGGCCGGTGGGCGGGAGGTCGGTTTCTTCCTCGAGCACGACAACGGCACCGAGACCATCGGCACCGTGCTGCGCAAGCTGCGCGAGTACGACCGCCTCGCCGTCGGCGGGCCCCGCTATCCGGTGCTGCTGCGCGTGCCCGGCCGCCGCCGCGAACAGCACCTGCTCGACGTGCTCGCCGGGGTGCGGCTGGCCATGCCGATCGCCACCGGCATCCACGACGAGCACCCCGCCGGCCCGGCCTGGACGCTGACCCACAACCCCGGGCTGCGCCGATGGCTGCACGAACTGCCCTGCGACCACGGCCCGGACAACCCGGCCACCAACCCGCACCGCTACCCCGCCGGGGCGTAGCGGCCAGGCAGCACCTGCTCCGGGGTGGCGCGTGCGGCTGGCCGTCTTCTGCGAGCGGATTCAACGGACTTGGTCAGCCCTCCAGCGGCTGACAGCCCCGCACCGAGACCGATCAGGATCTGACGACAGTCTGACAAGACTCTGACAGCGCAGGTTAGAGCACGTTCTGGCGAGATGACGGCGGCCGGTTCTGACAGACCGTGCCGCTACCTTTCACGGCAACACCTCTTTCATATATCGCTCCATCCCGGTTCGGTCCCGCCTTCGGGAACCACCGCCGCACCATCTCGGTGCCCGCGTCCACCGCCCTCTTTTGAGGCCGGTCGGCGCCCGCGCCGCGCGGCGGCCCCTACAGGTCGCACCGCACCAACCCCTCCCATCCACCCAGTGAACCGACCCACGTACCCGGTGGGCCGGTCACTGCCGCGTGCCCACACGCGCCCGCATTCGAAGGAGACCCTTCTATGACCAGCTCTTCTACCGCCGCCCGCAACGGCCGTCGCGTGCCGAACCCGCCGGCCACCAAGGCCGTCGAGAAGACGCCCGTCATCGTCCGGCCAGCCGCGACCATCACCACGATGATCATCTGCCTGCCCGACGGGCTGTCGCGTGAGCCGCTCAAGGCCCACCAGCTCGACCGGAACTTCGGCGTCCAAGGAAACCTGCAGCCGCGGTTCTGGGCCCAGCCCAGCCTGCGACTGTGGCAGCGGCGTCAGATGTTCGACCTGCGCACCACCAAAGGCCACCCCGCCACGTGCGTCGGTGGCCCGGCCCGGCTGCTCGACCTCGCCGGCATGCGCCACGCCGCCGGCGTCGGCGCGGGCATCCGCCACCAGCTGTGGCAGCAGGTCGTACAGGGCACCAAACCCGCCCAGCCCTGGGTGCAGTTCCACACCCGGCACCTGAGCGAGCCCGACAAGTACAGCCACGAGCGGGCCGCCGCCGACTTCTGGGCCCAGCCCCGAGTCACCGCGATGCGCATGCACAACGCCGCCAGTATCGGCACGCCCCTGGGGCCCGAAGAGCTGGAGATGCTGCAGGCCGGCTACGCCGCCTACCAGAACTTCTCCGCGCTGAACGCGGTCTGCGGGGACGCGCTGCGCACCGCCGCAGGCGGTCAGCTGGCCCCGGCCAGCGACCTGTTCAGCGACCGGGTGACCTACCTCGACCAAGCCCTCCGGTACCTCAACACCATCGAGGACACCGACCAGCGGCTGATCGCGGTCACCCTCTAACACCCACCGGATCCGGTCCAGGAGCTGGCCGTTCACACCCTGAACCCGAGGGATCGACGGACAGCCCCAGACCGGCTCCACCTCATTCCCGGGCCCCAGACCCGATCGCCTGGACGCCCATCAACATCTGCCGAAGGAGGCAACAGCCCTATGCCGATCAGAACCCCGACCGGTTGGCTCATCCGCCGTGTCGTCGTCCACGTCAAAGCCACGGCCTTCACCAGGCCGCTGCGCCTGGACGCGCTGTTCGACGACGACATCCGGCCCGACCCGCGGCTGCGGGCACGCCCCGGCAGCGACCCGGCCGACCTGGCCGCCAGCCAGCCGGACGAGCCGTTGCGCTGCGCCGGCGGACCGATCGCACTGATCGACATCGCCGACATGCGCCGGCACGCCGAACGGGTCGCCGCCAACCGCTACCGACGCTGGTGCCAGCGGCCCACCGCCATCGACCTGCGCGCCTGGGAGCGCGAACTCGCCGCGAGTGGCAGCGACGCCTACGTCGCGCATCTGCGAGCACGCGCTCTCGCCGGCGACGCCTTGATCGTGCTGGGCGGGCCTGAGCGGCTCTGCCCGCGCGACACCTCGCTGGACGCTCGGCGCCGCTACGCCGACGACGTCGCGGACTACCTCGACGCCCTCCCCAGCAACGACCAGATCATCGCCGCACTGGTGTAACCAACGACAGGAAACCTCTGCCGGGCCTCACCACCAGGCAGCCTTCGATCACCCGCTCACGGACCCGGTTCGGCCGCTATCGCCACACCCTGCACCCAAGGGACTCGCGACAGCCCGAACCGGTTCCACCCCGCGCCGGCCCCTCTCGGGCCCGCGCGAACCCAGCCCTACTCGCGATCGGAGAACAGCATGCTCAGCGGCATCCAGCTTCGGGCGATCACCCGATGCCTGATCGACCTCAACGATCACCTCCTGAACACCCACGGAGAACCCGGCGAAAGCCTGCTCGCCGTCCTGCAGGAAACCCCCGTCACCGGACACCCCGACCCGACCGCCCGGCACATCGGGGTCAACCCAGTCCCCGTCCCGCCGCGAATCTGGCGCGACCCGCACGGCCCGGTCGCCGCGCTACGCGCCGCGCACGACGACATGCGCCGCTCGAACGTCCAAGGCCAGCTCAGCCGAGTAACCGGCACCCGGTTCCTCGCCTGGGTCTATTCCTACACCGTGACGGTCGACAACCCGGGCGGTCCCGTCACGCTGCGCCAGATCGACGCCGTCGACATCGACGGCCACGCCTACGCGCTCACCCAAACCGTCGCAACGGCAGGACACACCCTGCAAGTGGTATCGGCGGCGACGCTGGAGCCCGAGGGAACCCACGCCATCCTGAGCACCCTCGCGCAGACCATGCGCACCAACGGCTGACAGGCCACTTGCCGGCACCAACCGCGGCATCGCCTGAACACAGACGTACGCGACGGGCACCACCTGATCCCGCGACCAGACCGCCGCTCGCCAGCGCGGCGCGGCTTGCGCCTCGGCGAGCCTGAACACGAATCGCCCATGCCCACCCCGCCACCGTGCGCACTATCGGCAGCGCCCCGTTTCTCGGCCGACCGACGGGATCGCCCGGGCACAGACACCCCCGGGCCGGCCGGGCATCCGCAACGGAAGGCCTCCGCCGCCGGATAGGCAGCCGAGCGGCCCCGGGCTGGGGCGCTGGCGAAGCCTCGGCCGGCGACACGGCCGCCCTTTCCTCTTTGGACCGGCGACACCTGGCAGGCAGGCAGTGATCCGGCTCGCCGCCGACTCGGACGTCGCTGCCGACGGGTCACACCGTCGTCGCCTGGATCCCTCCGGCGCCACACCTCGCGCCAACCACCGTTCACCAACGCTCCCGCCCGCGCGGGGCTGGTTCGTGCCTAAGCCCGGCGACGCCCCGGGACGCACCACCAGGCAGCGCACGCCGAAAGTGATCGAGAAAGGAATCGACGCTCATGTTCGAGCCTTCCAACACCATCTCGAACCTCATTACCACCGTGGCTTCGGCACCGGGTGCCTCCGAGGGCATGCGGATGATGGCCGAACGCGCCGCCGACTTCGAGCACCCGCTGGCCGCGCAGCTCACGGGGATCGCCCTCGACCCCGCCGGCCGCAAAGTCGCCGATGAGTTCCTCGACACCTACTGGTCCGACGACTCGCGGCAGGAGGCCACCCTGGCCGCCGCGCTCAGCGAGGACCGTGAAGTGATCATCGGCAGTGGCTACCACGCCGCGGTCTACGCCGCGACCCGCGTCCGTGCCGGCCACCGGCGTCCGTTGGTGCTCGAACGCGACCAGCGCGTCGGCGGCGTCTTCGCGATGACCTCCAGGCCGGTGTTTCGGCTCAACTCCCGCAGCCGCCCGGGTGGTCTCGGTCTGGCCGGGGACTCCGGAGCAGATCTCAATCACCTGCCGGGCGCGCCGATTCAGACGACGAACGCGTGCGCCGCTGAGTACCCGACGAACACCGACATGGCCTTCGTGATCCGGCTGGCCTTGGCCCAGTACGCCGACGTGCTGCCGAACGCCACGGTCGCCGCCGTGGGGCCCTACGACGGCGACAGCATGGAACTCGAAATCGACGGGCGCCCTACCCTGGCCCCGCAGCGGATCATCGACGCCCGTGGCCTGGGCGACCCCGACATCCAGACTCTGGCCAACGGAGCCACCATCGTCACCTTCGAGCAGTTTATGCAGCGTATGGCCGGCGTCTGGCCGCTGCGTAACCTGCGCCGGGTTGCCGTCGTCGGCGGCGGGGACTCCGGCAAATGCGCGGTCGAGTCGCTGCTGGGCATCGCGCCGCAGCCGTTCATGGCCGTCGCCGCCCTCGACCGCGTGGATCGCATCGACTGGTACGCCGAACAACTGCCGACCACCTGTGTTGGTTGGCAAAGCGACATCCGCGGCCGCTATCAGGCGATCGGCCCGTATCTGCGTGCGGACCGCTCCGGTGTCCGGCGGCTCACTGTGCTGCGCCGCCGTGCCCAAGTCGTCGACCTGCCCGGCGCCGCGCTGATCGAGGGCCGCGGCTACGACCTGGTGGTGCTGTGCACCGGCACCAGTGAGCCCGTCATCCAGGGC
This sequence comes from Actinoplanes sp. CA-131856, assembly GCF_050956135.1. GTDB lineage: Bacteria > Actinomycetota > Actinomycetes > Mycobacteriales > Micromonosporaceae > Actinoplanes. The sequence continues at coordinate 8,664,436 of NZ_CP191849.1, forward strand.
CTGGGCGGCATCGGCGACTGTACCCCTTACCGGGTCGCCGGAGCCGGAGCCGTCGCTGCGCAGTACGACGACCGGCCGGTCTTCCGGATCGGCCCGCACGCCGGGCTCGGGTTCAGCCAGCAGGAAAGAAACGAAGGCGTCGCCGACCAGCCCGGCAACGTTGCGGCGATGTTCCGGCTCGGCGCCAAGACCGCGGCCCTCGCGGCCACGTTGCCGCCGATCAGCCGCAGCTAGCACGCAGGCGCAGCCGCGCCGAAACCCAGCGCCAAGCGTCGCGGCCACCGGCCCGAAGGCACCGCCATCGCGCGGCGCCTTCGGGCCGGCCCGCACCTCACGCGAGGACGACAACCGCCGTCATCGCGCCCCCGTTTAGCCGTCCTCGCCGATCTCAAACCCAAGGAGACACCATGCCCCAGCACTGGTTCCGACTCGACGACGTGGCGCCGCTGACCGCCCACGCGCTCGGCTGCCAGGAGCACACCATCACCCGCGCCGAGACCCTCGCCGGCGCCAATACCGGACCAGCGTTGATCTTCAGCAGCACCCGCGGAAGTGCGACCCTGCGCTCCAACGGCAACCCCGCCTGGTACGACAACGACGGCGGCCAGCACGCCGCTTACGCCACCGCCTGGCGGCACAGCCCGACCGGGCGGACCAGCCACGCCCACCTCAGCGACTACGCGTACGCCTTCCTGCCGCTCACCCGCCAGGCCATCCACCTAATATCCCAGGCCTGTGCCGCCGGCGATAGCTGGATCAGCCTGAACATCGATCCCCGCGACAGGCACCTGATCAGCCCGTACGCGATCCGCACCGCCGCCGGCCGCGACGACCTCGTTCCCGCCGACGCCCGTTGGCGCCCCGCGATCGTCAGCTGCCCGGAACTCGGCGACGGCGCCTACCCCGCCCAGATCGCCGACGGCTACACCACCAGCAGCGGCGCCGTGCTGCCCCGCTTCGCCCGCGACACCATCACCCGCATCGCGGCCGACCTCGACCAACTGCGGGCCGCCGCGATGCTCCCCGGCACCTACCCGATCCTGCGGCTGAGCGGCGACGACCTCGCCGTCCTGCACGAACAGCCCTACGACGGCAACTGGACCTGGCGGCAGATCGACCGGCCGCGCCCCGACCGCGACGGCCTGTTTCCCCTCGGCGCCTACCAATGGGCCTGGGAAACCGTGGACCAGCCCTAGCCCATCACCGCGTTCACGCGCCGTCCGCCGGCTGCGGCACCGCGGGGCGGCACCCGGGGCTCCCGCAGCCGCCAGCGCGGCGCCGCTACCAGCGCCACGTCCACCCACGTGCCCAAGCGCCTCATCGCCGTTCGTGCGACGGAGTGAAACACCAGCGGATAAGGACCACGCGATGACCCAACCCCCGAACCAGCCCACCGGCGCCAACGACGAAACCGACGGCAGCGCCAGCCGTTCGCTCAACAAGCCTGAGGCGCAGGCCCAGGCCGGCCCGCTCGAGCCGCCACCAGGTGGGCGGCTGATCGCCGCGACCGAAAGCGATCGAATTGATCGTCACCGGCAACCATTCCCAAAGCGCAACCGGCAACGTGGCCCTCGATATCGCCATCATCGACGCCTTGCGCGCCGGCGTCCTGATCGCCTGCCGACTGCCCGACGACCGGCTCGCGTTCACCCCTGCCCTGCCGATGGCACCACCGGCCGAACCCGGGTCACGTGACCCCGGCCGGTCCTGACATCACCGAGCCCGGGCCGAACGGCACCTCTCGCCGGCTGTCCTCCCTCACTCCCTGGAGCGCTGATCCCATGATGCACCGACTGTGGTTCCTGCTCGACGACGTCCTGCCGCTGGCCGAACACGCCATCAACTGCCGCGCCCACGAACCCGCCACCGATATCCCCGTCGACGTCGGCCCGGCCAGGCCCGCCCTGATCTGGGCCGGCACCAGCTCCCTCGACCTGCTCACCTCCACCGGCCTGCCGACCTGGTACGGCAAAGGCGGCACCCCGCACGCCGCCGAAGCGCACGCCTGGCGCGACCCGCACGGCCGCTACCAAACCGCCGGCCAGGACGGATACACCACCGCCTACCTGCCCCTGACCGACGCCTGCGGCAGGCCCGGCCCGGCCATCACCCTGCTCCGCGCCGGCGCGCACAGCGGACACGGATGGCTCACCCTGGACATCGACCCCGCCGACAAACACCTGATAGGCGCCTACCGGCTGCACGCGGTGCCCGAACGCGACAAGACGCTGCCGCCCGACGCCACCTGGCGGCACGGCACGGTGACCTGCCCGCAGGTCAACGGGCGCACCTACCCCGCCCTGATCGCGAACTACACCAGCAACGGCGGTGACCTGCTGGCCCGGTTCACCCGCGCCACCGCCGAGCAGATCGCCGACGAACTGCGGGACATGCCCGAGGTCAGACGACCGGCCGGCTCCTACCCAGCCGGTCGTTCCCGCGTGAGGCTGGACTGGAACGGCGACGCCCTCACCATCCACCGGCTCGGCCCCGGGCAGGCGCTGACACACCGCATCACCGACCGGGTCACTCCCGACCGCGACGGACATTACTGGCTGGGCGCGTACGTGTGGCCGTGGCAGCGCACCGCCGGGCAGGCGGCCAGCAGGCGGCTGGCATGGGCAGCGTGACGTTCTACCAGTACACCGAGGGCGTCGACCCCGACGCCGCCTTCCGGATCGCCCGCGAAAAGGCCGTGCACGAGTACGGCCCGGGCGGCTACAGCGGCACCATCGCGGAGAAGGACAGCTATGTGATCGTCACCAGCCGGCTGCTGACCAAGCGGGAAGCGTCGCAACTGGCCGGTGACCTCATCGACCGTGACGATCCGCGGTTCATCGACAAGTGGGGACCGGCCGGGGCCATCCCCATCAAGGGCAAGAGCCGCACCATCGAGGTTGCGGGCCTGCCACAACCCGGACGCGGCACCACACTGCAAGGTGACGAGCTCGACGCGGTCATCCAAACCGCCCGTCGTCGGCGGCAGCTCACCGCCGACGACATTGTCACCGCCGCCGGGTGGAGCTGGCCGGCCGGACAAGGAACACCGGCGACCGGATCAGCATGGCTGACCGCGCAGCCCAACCCCGCCGTGCTGGCCGCGCAGACGCTGCCTGACGGGTGGCTGTTCTTCGGCTGGGCCAGCCACTAGAACCGGCCGCCGCTCACACCGGCAGCACCCCGCCAGCCCGGCCCGCGTAGCCGCGCTTCGCCGCGCGGCCCACATGGCCATCTTTGACCCTCCTCCTCGGCCGTCGCGCGGCTAACCGTCGCGACGCGCTCTGGGCAAGGTCCAGACGGCTACCTGAGCGGCGCCAACGTGCAGCTGTGGCGGTACCCCCAGCGCACCGACAGCCAGCGATCACCTCAAATATGGAGAGGACCCATCGTGCAACCGCAACCGATCCTCCTACCGCACAGCGGACTCACCGTCCCCGACGCCAGATACACGGTGACTTCCTACCAGGGGCACCAGACCCACGACGGTGTCGCCTTCACCGCCACGCTGCGGCTGAACAGGAAGATCATCGGCCGCGTCGAGAACGAGGGCCGAGGCGGTCCGGACACCTTCTTCCCGAACACCGCCGGCCGCATGCAAGAACAGCGCGACGCCCTGGAGGCGTTCGCCGCCGGCTGCACCGACGCGCGCGGCGTCACCTGCGACGTGGAGCTGCTGCTCGGCGACCTGATCACCGAGTACGAGACCAGCCGCGCGATCGCCCGCGCCGCCAAACGCGGCAACACCCTGCTGCGCCTCCTGGAGGACCACGAGTTCGGCGACGGCCCGATGGGCTGGCCCTCCGCGACCGCCACCACCGAAGTCCGCCCGGCGTGGGCCGCCGACCGCCAGCGGCTACGCGCGCACCTGCTCGGCGATCCGGAGCTCGCCCCGCCCGCCCTCGCCTGGTGGCAAATCTGGGACGCCGACTCCAGCCGCTGGATCGACGTGACCGGCCGCCCCGCTCACCTGCTCAGCGATCGCCACTGAACAGGACGCGTGCGCCGTCCGGCCCACCAACAAACAAACCACAAGGAGAAAAGACCGTGGCAACCCGTATCCAACGCATCGTCGAGGACGATCTCGACCACAGCACCGACGGGATCGGCACCTACCGGTTCGCCCTCGAAGGCACCGAATACGAGATCGACCTCGCCGAGCACAACCTCGAGCGGCTGCGCGCCGCAGTGCGCCCGTTCATCGCCGCCGGCCGGCGGCTACCGAAAAGCCCAGCCCGCAGAACCGGCCGAGCAGCACCGGCCGCGAAGGCCGACACCGGAATTCGGCAGTGGTGGCGTGAGCACCAGGCCAACCTCGACCTACCGGGATACAACGCCCGCGGCGCCATCCCGAACCAGGTGAAGGCCGCCTTCCGCGACTGCACCACGCAGCCCTAACCGACACACCCCGGGCCGAGCCAGGCGACGACGGTCCTTGGCCGCCTGACGCCGCCGCAGGAATCCCCGTCTGATCGTCACTCTCGCTACGGCCCCTGCCCGGCCCGGCGCGCCACCGCGCGCCACCTCCCTCAGTTCCGGGCGTGGCCGCACGGCCATGCCCGGAACTCCCTCACACCTTCACGGTGAAGGAGATCGACCATGGCACCTGCACAACCGCCCGTGGAACACACAACCGGCACCGACTCGGCGGGCCGGCTCTGGTTCCACCTCGATGAGGTTCTACCTCTCGCCGTGCACGCCGTCAGCACCCCCCGGCACGGGCTCACCACAGCCGGGCTGCTGGCCGGCGCACCGCTGCTGCCGGTGCTCGTCTGGCAGGCCGAACCCGACGGTGACACCCTGACCTCCAACGGCCTGCCCGCCTGGCACGACCGCGACGGCCGCGAGCACGCCGCCCACGCCCGCCGCTGGCAGCGTTCCGGCGCCGACGCCGGCACGACGGGCAGCGACCGCTGCGGGTTACTGCCGTTGCGCGGCGTTCCGGGCGCCCAGTTCCACCTCATCGACTGGCTACGACAGGCCCACACCCGGAGCGCGCACTGGCTCAGCATCGCTCCCAACCAGCACCCGCAGATCAGCCCGGACCAGGTCGAGGTCAGCGAGCAGCGCGGGGATCTCTACCCGCCGGACGCGACGTGGGTCCAGGCCATCGTGGCGTGCGTGCCGCTGACCGGCAGCGGAAGATATCCGGCGCTGGTCGCCGACGGCTACCACAGCAACCACGGCGGCGGCCTCCTCGCCCGGTTCGACCGGGCCACCGCCGATCAGATGATGGAGCACCTGCGTCGCGCGCGGCCCAAGCGCGGCTCCGTGCCCGACGCCTACCCGGTGCTGCGGTTCTCCGGTGACCGCATCGAGGTCTACGCCGAAGGCGTCGACGGCTTCCCCGGCCTGCGCCGTTACGACGTCATCGGCCCGGACCCCGACGGCCGGTACCCGCTCGGCGCGCACCTGTGGCCCTGGCTGCGCCTGGACAACCTGTGACGGCTGCCCACGCCGAACCCGAGACGGGCATGCGACTTGATCAATGCCTTGTTCGAAGCGTGAATGCAGTGCACCTCTTGCCAGCCGCTGACATAGAAAGGGAACCGCGATGACCGACGAACCCTCCGGCACGGTGGCCGAGGAGTCCGCCGCGGCGCCGACAGCGAACAGCAACTTCGCCGTCCTGGCCGCGATCGCCGATCTCGGCCAGGACGCCACCCCCGCCGCGATCGCCAAGAAGGTCGGAATCGCCTACTCCACGGTGAACCCCAAGCTCCGCGCCTGGGAAACCGCCGGACTGGCCGAACGGTTCCGGCCCGACAGCGGCCAGACCCTGTGGCGGCTGACCGACGCCGGCCGGGCCAGCACCGCCACCCCGCGCCAGTTCACCGCCACCGCCGAACCCGCCGAACCCACTGCAGACACCGCCGTACAGGCCGCCCGCAGTGCCTCCCCGCCTCCCTCGGAGGCGGAGCCTTCCCCAGCGACGGCCATCAAAGCTGCCCCCGACGGTGCCGGCCAGGAGCCGGCGACCGCCTTCGCGCCTGTTGCGGCAGGCACCGACACGTCCGCTCCGGAGCCGACCACGGTGGACATGCCCTCCGGCGGCGAGCTCAGCAGCGACGAGGTGCCCGCTGACAACACCGACGACGCTGTCAGCGGCACCGGCGAGCCCGTCACCGTTTCCGATCCCGCGACGGCCGCTGCCGACCAGGCGACCGAACCCGACGACGGCCACGAAGCCGATGCCGGCACGAGCGCGGCCGCTGCGGCGCCGGCCACACGCCGACGTCCCAAGGGCGCTCTGCAGGCCAGTGCGCTAGCCGTCCTGCAGGCGCACCCCGACGGCGAGTACACGGTGGACGCGGTGAAGAAGATGATCGACCAGGCCGACGCGAAGACCGGCTACCCGCGCGCCAGCCACGGCGCCGTCTCCAACGCCCTCGACAAGTTGGAAGCCGACGCCGCCGTCGTGCGGGTCGACGACCGCAAGGTTGTGACGTTCCGGCTCACGCTCGCCGGCTGAGACAAACCCCGTTTCATGCAGCCCGGGACGGGCGTTCGAGGCGTGGCCAACACGCCCGTCCCGGTGCTCCTTAACCGCGAAGGAGCGATCCCGTTGTCCCCGACCTGGACCATGATCCTCACTGCACTCGGCGGCGTCCTCGCCGGCTTCGCCCTCACCGCAGCCCTGCTGTACCGGCGGCTCGACCGGCTCGATGCCGCCCGACGGGAAACCATAGCCGCCGAGCAACGCGCCGCGAACGCCGAAAAGATGGCCCGCCGCGACGACACCACCGGCCTGCCCAACCGGCGCGCCGTCCTCGAGCACCTCGAGCGGGCACTCGCCGCCGGCACCCCGGTCGGCGTGGTAATGCTCGACCTCGACGACTTCAAAACCGTCAACGACACCCTCGGGCACGAGGCGGGCAACGACCTGCTCACCGCGGTCGGCCTGCGCCTGGCCGAGCTGCCGGCGCCGGTGCGGCTCGCCGCGCGGCTCTCCGGCGACGAGTTCGTCCTGCTCGTCGCCGGCGACACCGAACAGACCCGCGCGTGCGCCCGCGCCGCCTGGCGGGCGATCACCAGCACCCCGATCCCGATCGCCGACCGCGCCGAGTGGCAAATCACTGCCAGCGTCGGCTACACCACCACCGGCGCCTCACCGCACGGCCTGCTGCGCGGCGCCGACGAGGCGATGTACCAGGCCAAGCGAGCGGGCGGCGGCGTGTGCAACTCGGCAGCGGCCACACAACCGCCAGACCTGCCGCAGCACGCCCGCTGCCGCGACGCCCACCGGTCCTGACCGAAATCACCCCCTCACCGGCACCACACACGGCTCACTCACGAGGCACCCACGGGCGCGAGCCGCGCCTGTCGACCTAACCGGTGAGCGGGCCAGCGGCTCCCAACCTCCCCGACTTGACCTCTATCGCCAGGCAAGCGTCCATCTGTCATGGTCACCCGTCCGGCGGCCCTGACCAGGTAAGACGTACGCGCCAGGTCCGCTGCCGGACGGTGACCGTCGCATGCCGACGCCTGCCGAAGGAGGTCACCGCTATGGCATCGCCCCATGCCCGCCCCTACGAGAATCCGCCCGCGAACGGGAACGCCTGCGCCACCGACGAGGTCGCCGACCGTCTCCTGTGGGCATTAGCTGTCGCGGTCGCCTCAGCCCACCATGCCGGAGCCGACGGGCTCTGCACGAACCTGCAATGCCGTGGCCAGCGCGCCCCCTGCGGACCCGCTCGCAGCGCCCACGCCGCCGCCGAGCTGGCCCGCCACCCACCAGCTCCACCACCACCAACACCACCGCCGCCAGCGCATCAGCATCCAGCGCGCGGGCGCGCACCCGTGCCCTGCGGGCCGAGCGGCCTCGCGCGACTGACCGACCCGCCGGAGCCCACCACCGCGGTGGATGCCACGACCGGCCCGACGGTCTTCGCGTCGTTTCGGCGGCCCCTCGCCGCAGCCACCCGGCGCCGTCAGGCGAACCACCTCTGAACTTTCGTGCCCACCGGCACCCTCGCCGCCACGCCGCCCATCCGGGCGGCGTGGCCATCAACCGTGCCCGCCAAAGCGGCGGGGCCACTCGCACCTCCGACGCGAACCGAGGAGAAACAACCGTGAGCACCTACAGCTACGTCGGCGTCCACGACCCCGATCAGCCCGGCCACGTCCGCCTGCGCTACGTCCACAGCGGCGTCAACCGCTGGTTCATGATCGCCACGCTGCGAACTATTTGGGCCAATGCGGCCGCCGGCGACACCCACCGGCTGGCCACCATGCTGCTCGCATACGACTGGGACTACCTCGACCCGGCCGTCACCGACAGCAGCACGCCGGCGTTCGCCGGCGGACAGCTGATCGCTGGCGTGGGAAGGACACTGGCCGCGGGTACCGCCGGTGGGCTTCCTCTCCTGCCACACCAGCCGGTCACCGTTGTCGCCCTCGCCGCCACTGCCCACCTCGACGCCCAGTGGATCTACTTGCTCGACCCCGGCACCGACACGCTCACGGTGCACACCAGCGGCGGCGACCTGGTCAGCCGCGAGCCGCTCGCGTCATGAGCCGCCACCTCGCGGGAAGCCCCGCGCCCGGACCGGCCATACGGCGGGCCCGCCCGCAGCGGACCGGTGGCCACCGCGTCCTGTCCGGCAACGGCACCGCAGGGCCCAGGTGACCGGCGATGATCTCTCGTGCCATCGGCGGGATCGCGGTCGCGGTCACCGTCGTGCTGCTGGGCTGCTCCGGCCTGCTGCTCGGCATGCTCGGGGGCGGCGGCGGAAATGCGTCGTTGAGCTGTCTGCCCGCCGCTGTGTCACCGACCGGTTCCCCCGCCTCCGGCAGCGGCGCCGCGGGTGCGGCGCCTGAACCGATCAGCGGGTGGGACGCCGAGCAGGTCGCCAACGCGGCGATCATCGTCGCGGTCGGCCAGCACATGCAGATCCCTGCCCGCGGCCAGGTGATCGCGGTAGCCACCGCCATGCAGGAGTCATCGCTGATCAACCTGCCCGGCGGAGACCGCGACTCGGTCGGGCTCTTCCAGCAACGCCCGAGCCAGGGCTGGGGCTCGCCCGCCCAGCTGCAGGACCCGCACTACGCGGCGACCTCGTTCTACACCAAGCTGCTGGCCGTTGCCGGCTGGCAGACGATGACCGTGGCACAGGCGGCGCAGACGGTGCAGATCAGCGCCTACCCGCAGGCCTACGCGAAATGGGAACCGGACGCCGTACAACTGGTCAGCGCGGTCACCGGGACCACGATCACCTGCCCGGCGATCAGCATGGCCGCACCCGCCCCGCGCAACCCCGACGGCTCGCTGCCGGACGAACAGTGCTCCATCCGCCCGGATCCGACCACCGGCGCGGGCTGCCTCACCCCGCGCACGCTGCACCTCGTGGTCCAGGCCGACGCCGCCGGTTTCCCGGCTCCGCGCTGCTGGCGCGTCGAGGACCACGGCGAACACCCGCAGGGCCGCGCCTGCGACTGGATGATGACCGCCGACGGTGAAGCCACCGGCAGCCAGAAGGCGCTGGGGGATGCCATGGCGGCCTGGGCGGTCGCCAACGCCCGAACCTTGGCCATCCGGTACGTCATCTGGTTCCGCATGATCTGGACCGACGACGGCCGCGGCTGGCACACCTACAACAACCCATTCGGCGACGACGATCCGGGCGGCTGGCACACCAACCACGTGCACATATCGATGAACTAGAAAGGTTGAAAGTGTTCACCGGCCAGCGAACCGGGCCTCCTACGCCGCGGACCACAGCCAACGAGCCTCACGTCGCGGGTACGCGCCCGGGACGCCTGCCGCGCTGCCCGGAAGCTTCACCACGAAGGTCCCCGGCGCGCGCGGGGCAGTTGCCGCCCCGGCGACGACCGGGCCAAGTGCGCTGACCCTCACCCGCGTTGCTGTACCTGCCGCTTCGCGCCGCCAACACATCAGCGTGCTGTTTTCTGGCGGGCCTTCTGCTGCCCGCGCCCTGAGCCCCGGCTTCGGCCGAGCGCGTTCGTGCGTCGTGAGTCAACGGTGCCGCAAACGAAGCCCCTCTGCATCAAGGAGATCAATCGTGGCCGACCACGATGTCGTCACCATGCCCACCGACCGCCAAGGCGGTACCGACAACACCCTCGCCTACCCGATCTCACCCGACTACGTGAAGTCCTGGACCCCGGTCCGGGCCCTGTGTGAGCTGATCGCCAACGCCCTCGACGAAGACCCGAACGCCCGGGTCAGCTGGGCCGACGGGGTTCTCACCATCGCCGACGACGGTCCCGGCATTCCCGAGGAAGGTCTCGTGCTCGGCCACTCGACGAAGACGGCCGAGCAGATCGGGCAGTTCGGCGAGGGCAAGAAACTCGCCGCGCTGGTCCTGGCCCGCAGCCCAGAGATCGGGCAGGTGCGCTGCGAGACCGTCGGCTACGGGTTCACCCCCAGCGTCGAGCGGCGGCATCTGCTCGGCGGGCTGGTCCCGTCCCGGTCTGCCCAGGGGGCGGAACTGCTCGTCTACCACCTGTACCAAACGGGCCGGACTACAGGCACGGTCTTCACCGTCGAGTGTCCCCGCGAGCTCGCCGACGACGCCATCGGCCGGTTCCGGGCCCTCGCCGAGCCCGGCTACCAGCCGCCGGCCACACCGGGACAGTGCGTGCTCGACGGCACACCGGGCCGGATCTGGATCGGTGGTGTCCTGGTCACCGTCATGCCCGGCCTGCTGGCCTCCTACGACCTGCCACTGGATGCCAAGGGCCTGCAGAACCGCGACCGGACCGTCATCGAAGCCGGTGCCCTGCGCACGGCCGTACGCGCGATGCTCGCCGTCAGCCAGGACGAGCAGGTCATCGACCGGTTCGCGCGGCATGCCCTCGCCGGCGGAAAGCTACGGGAGCCGGAGCAGTTCTTCACCGACATCTACGAGCCCTACCCGCGGGCGGCCTGGCGGCAGTGGGGCCGCGCCCATCTGCCGGCCCACACCTACTACACCGCCAGCGGCGACGAGGAAGCAGCGCTGGACCTGATCGACAAGGGCTACACCGAGGTCACCGCCAAGGGCCTGTCCAGCTACCTGCAGCGGTCGCTGATGACCCTGCTCGGTGTCGAAGTCGCCAAGACCCGCCAGAGTCACCATTACGAACGGACCCGCAACAAGACCACCTGGGTGCCCGACAAACAGCTGAGCGCCGACGAACGCGCCGCGCTGACCACCGGCCGCGATCTGGTCCGCCAGGCGATCGGACCATTCGCGCTGGACCGGGTCCGCGTCTACTCTGCCAGCGAGGAATCACCCTGCGCGGACGGGTTCTACACACCCGTCACCGGCGACACGGCCATCCACCGCGATGCCCTCATCGACCGGCACCGCACCCTGCTGGTTCTCATTCACGAAGCCGCCCACCGCGTCGGGCACCGTGGCGGCGGACGCTGGCTACCAATCGGCGACTACGCCGACCGAACGCGCGGCTTCGAAAACCAGCTCAGCGACTTCGCCGCGCTGCTGCTCGGCTACCTCGCCGACGGCGGGCAACTGCCCGACCCGGTCGCGGCGCCCGAGTCGACCGGCCAGCAGCGGCGCCTGGCGCCCGCCGACGACCCCGCCATCCCCGCGGTCCGCCGCGAGCTGGCTCACCTGATCGCCGACCGACTACCCCAGGCGCTGACCGACGGCGGGTTCCGCGACGACAAGGACATAGTCGCCTCCACCGCTGTCGCACCGAACTTCTGGCGCATCCTGACCAGGCCGAAGGTCGCCGGGCACCCACGACGCAACAGCACCTGGGACTACGACAAGATCGCTCTACTCGCCACGGCGGTCGGCCTGCACCCGCCCGTCGTCTGGCTCGGCTACCACCTCTGCGAAGGACCCACCCAAGGCCGCACCCGCCCCAAGTGGGGCCAGCCCGGCCGCTGGGCGCCCAAGGTTTGCGACGCCATCAACCGCGCCTGCACCGACCTGGAGAGACTCGGTGGCGCCTACGCCGAACAGATCCCCGCGTTGCGTGCCCTGGCCGACGGGACCATCCCAGCCCCCTACGCCGACGACAGCTGGCACGCCCCCGCCCGGCGCCTGCTCGGCCTCGAACGGGAACGGCTCGGCCTCACCAGCGAGAAGGCCTGAACCACCGGCTTTCGGGTCCCGGATCTCGGGCCCGATCACCGGAGCCCGCTTACGGAGCCCGTCTGCCGACCCGATCCTTGGCACGACCGCCGACAGCAGCGACCTGGACTGATTTCGCCGCTGCTTCTCCGGCCATCCGCACGGCCGGCCTGGCTCGAACGCGCTGATGCCCGGCGACCGAATCCGCCGCTACTGGATGAAAGCCGGCGATAGCCACACGCGGGTGGCCGCCGTCCGCGGCTACCCGTCCCTTATCCGCCCAGGCGCGACAGCGCCGGGACCTTCGCTAACGCATTGATGGGAGACATACGGTGAAACCCTTCGTCGCTGGACAACGCGTCGCCGCCGTGATCGACGGTGACATCGCCAGCGCCTTCGGCTACGGCCCGCAGGGCACCGTCGCCGACTACGACCCCGAGCAGCAGGCCCTCGTCGTCGACTGGGACGACGGCACCCAGCAGAGGCTGCCTGCCGAGACCCGGCTCGTCCGGCTGACCTCCAGCTGGACGCTGTCCGCCGGGACCGGCCTGTCCTGGCAGCAGACACTCGACGCGGTCCGCGCCGCCGGGGAGCGCGCCGGTCAGGACGCCGCCGCCTGGTGGTGTCGCCACCACATCGGTCCGGACGCCACGGGCAACCCAAAGGCGGCGGCCCGCAACGCGCTGCTCAACTTCGCCGAGGACTGCCCGGAGATGATCGACGCTCTGCCGATATCGGCCACCCGAAACCAACGCTTCACCGAGCCGCCGACCGAGACGGACCTGCTCACCCTGCGCCACGGCGTGCCCGTCCCCGGCGGCGAGACGGTCAGCTCCGAGCAGCTAAGACAGGCGGTCGACGCCTACACGGAGGCGTTCGACACGGCCTTGCTCGAGCTCGTCGCCGTGCTGTGCCAGCTGGTGGCCAGCCCGACTCGCGACGGCCGGGACCTGTCCCACCTGCACCCGGACCGGTCGCGGGTCGGCCGGTACGCGGTGTTCTCCGGCGAGTGGAACCGCACCGACGACGAAGGACCGGACCGGTATCAGGTCGGGTTCGTCGGCGTGCTGGAGCGGCACTGGAACGGGTGGGCGGTGTTCGCCTGCGACCGCCCGGTCCTCGAGCAGATCGTCGCCGAGCGGGCCGCCGACCGCGAGGCCGACCGGAACAGCGTTCTGAGCCCGGCCGAGCAGGACCGCGAACTGGACCCGACGTGGGGCCGCACCTACTTCGACGGCGATGTCCTCGTCGTCGACCGGCGGATCATGCAGGGCGACCCGGAAGCCATCGAACGCAGCACCGCCCGCACCGACGGGCGGTGGTCGGTGCGGTCCATGAACCTGTGCTGGGACGTGGTCGACCCCGCTCGCTGCGACCGCATCATCGGTGACCTGCCGGCCGCCGGTCAAGAGCAGGCATGGTGACCATGCGGCACACCCCGCGCCTGCACGTGCCGAACTACGGGCTGCGGATCGGCTCCGTCTCACGGCGCAGCAGGGACAACGGGGACGCGGTCACTGCCCAACTCACCGCCAACGGGCCGATCGTCAGCAGGCGGCGACGACGGCCTGACCGAGCCGTTCTCCCCAAACCAGTTGTTCGGCTAGGGAGCGTCTCTTGGATCAGGGTGGCTCGTTGAGCGAGCGTGCCGGTTCGTCGATGGATCTCTGATGACATGTGGGCTCGGATCGAGCCGTATCTGCCGGACCGGTCGCCGCAGCGCGGCGGCCGGTGGGCCGATCACCGCCAGGTGATCGAGGCGATCGCGTGGAAATACCGCACCGGCTCTCCGTGGCGGGATCTGCCTGACGAGCTGGGTTCGTGGAAGGGCGCCTACTCCCGGTTCCGCCGATGGACGCTGGACGGCACCTGGCAGAACCTGCTGACCGCGGTGCAAGCTGACGCCGACGCCGCCGGCGAACTGGACTGGCTGATCACCGCGGTCGACTCGACCGTGGTCCGGGCTCACCAGCATGCTGCCGGGCTCCGGCCGGGAAAAGATCACGACGCCACGAACCGGCCGACCACAGCCTCGGCCGGTCCCGCGGCGGCTTGACCACGAAAGTCCACCTCGCCGCGGAGTCACGCTGCCGGCCGATGAGCTTGCTGGTCACCGCGGGGCAGGCAGGTGACGCACCTCAGTTTGAAGCCGTCATGGATGCGATTGCCGTGCCCCGCCGTGGCCCCGGACGCCCACGTCAACGCCCCCACCGGGTTCTTGCCGATAAGGCGTACTCGTCGCGGGCGATCCGGTCTTGGCTGCGCCGACGCGGCATCCGTGCCACCATTCCGCAGCCTTCCGACCAGCAAGCCCACCGTCGGCGACGCGGCCGCCAGGGCGGCCGGCCACCCGCCTTCGACCAGCAGCACTACCACCAGCGCAACGTCGCCGAACGCTGCATCAACCGGCTCAAACAGTGGCGCGGCCTGGCCATGCGCACCGACAAACTCGCCGTGCACTACCAGGCCGCACTCACTCTCGCCGGGATCCTGCTCTGGACCAAGCCATGATCCGAGAGACGCTCCCTAGCGGCGCATGCACGCCTACCGGACCGCCAGCCGCCACCACGGCGAACCGGCCGACGAGGACCGGCCGCTGGACGCCCTCGTCACCGACGCCGAACTTGACAAGGCCATCGCCGGCTGCAGTCCGTCGCGACGCTGGCCGGGCTGATCGACGTCTGCCACAACACCGGCGACACCCAACCGGTAGCCACCGCACCGCGCAACCAAGGCGGCGAGCGCCTGCTCGCCGCGACGTTGCCGCCCGGCCGTACCGGTACCCGCTGGCAGGTCTGGTCCTGCCAGGTCCGGTCGGACCTCTCACAAAGCTGACCCGCCGGCCACCGAGAAGGACAGGAGAACCCCCGTGAAAAACCAGCCGTGGCAACGTAGGACGCCGCCCAACCTCGCGATGCCGCACCCCGACGGCTGCGGCATCGTCCGCAACAACCACCCTGAACAAGCCGCTGACGCCGACACGGCCCGCCCGACGCCGACGGTCGACCCTGCACGTGAACCCGCCGACGTGGAGGCGCGCTGGCAGGCGACGCTGCAGCGGTTGCGTGACGCCGCCGCCGAAGCCGGCCGTCACGCCGCCGGCTGGTGGGAACAAGACGCCATCGGCGGCCGAGCCACAGGCGATGTCCGGGCCACCGCCGCCCGCGTTCTCGCCGGGATCGACGACGGCGATCCCGCAGTGCTCGACCTACTGCCCCGCCTGAACGATCCCGGTCGGCGGGAAGACGACCTCAGCGCGGCCGAGCGGTACACGGCCGCAACCGGACCGGCCGACACCACCTGGGCGGTACTCGACGAGCCCCGCCGTGACGAAGCAACCGACGCCTACCGCGACGCCTTCGACACCACGGCCCTCGACCGAATCACCGCCCTGTGCCGGCAGGTGGCGCAGCCCGAACCGCCGCACCGAACCTCCGGCACCGAACCGACCTGCGACTGACCGCCTCACGAGACAGGAGGACACTCATGACCGAACCGAGCGCCGCCTCTAGCGGCGACGAGACAACCGACCCGGGCTGGATCATCCGCTGGCTGCAGCCCGGCGATCTCTTCCGAGACGATCCCCTCGCCGAGGGGCAGACCGGCATCGAGCTGTTCGACGGCAGCATCTACGTCGACAACCGGACTGGGCTCACCGCTCTGGGCCACGCCATCGTGCAGCACCTCAGCGCGCCCGACGCCGACACCATCGCCGCCGCCGGACTTGACCCGACAGCCGCTCCCAGACCCACCTGGCCCGACGTCGCCCGGGCCGCCCTCGCGAATCGGACCGTCTACGTCGCCACCACCGACACTCCGCACTACTCGTGGACCGGGATCGGTGCCACCGCCAGGCAGGCACGCGACGCGCTGATGGCCGCGTGGCACGCCCATGCCAAGGCCACCGGAGCCGACCCCGCCTACCTCCAACGCGACACGCTCAACGTCATCCATGGCGCCCCCGGGCAAGGCTTCCGCGATTACGACGTACTGCCCGAAACCTGACGACAGTCGCGCCACGCCACGGGCCCGCCTCCGACCAACCCGCAGGGCGGGGCCCGTGGCCTGTGACAGGCACAGGACGCGAAAACGATACGGCCGGGGCAGAACCTGAAACCGCGGGCCAAGTCACCTGTACGACAAGCAGAGGAACCTCGATGACCATGATCGTTTCTCTGATGGCGGTGCTCGTCTCGGCGAGCGCCACGATCGACGCGCATCTCGCCGCGCCCTCGCAGCTCCTACCCCACCGGCTCGACGCGGAATTCGCCGGCGCTTGGCATTCCGACTACAACCCCGCCGACTGCGAGTCCACCGGCGGCGGGCGCCGGCTGATCGGCGCCGGCCGTGCGAGCAGGTGGGGCGAATTGCGGGGCACCATGCGTAACACCCGACGCGGGCGCCTGGATCGGCCGCTACGGCTACGGCAGCTCTGGTTCAGCCTCGGTGACGAACCCCGACCGGTGTCGCCGCGATGACCGGGCCGGACGACCTGTCGGTCGGCGACCTCGAGACGATGCGCAGCCGGCTGCTGGCCCGGATGTGTGACACCTGCGTGTTCCGGCCGGGCAACCTCATGCGTCTGCAGCAGGGCAGGCTACGCGATCTGGTCGAGCAGGCCCGAGCGGCGGAAAGCTTTATCGTCTGTCACAGCACCCTGCCCAGTGGGGCAGTCGAGGGCGTGAAACCGGCGATCTGCCGTGGATTCGCCGACCGGTACAGCACTCAGGCGCTGCAGGTCATCGAGCGGCTCTTCGGCTTCACCGAAGTCGAACCGCCACCAAGCCCACCAACTAACCGCTTCCCCGACCGACCCGGCACCGCGAACACGTAGGACGCGGACGGGTCGTCACAACGGAAACACGAACCGAGGTGGCGTCCGGCGTCCCTGATCAACTCGATCCGGGGTGTCCACGACGATCCACCGTCTCCGCTGCGCTGCAGGCTTGCGCACCCGGAGACGGGTGCGCAGGCCTGTCCGCATTTTCGGAAAGGCCACGATCCTTTGACGACACCACCAGCCACCTCCAGCCCCAGTCCCGGCCCGGCCCCCGGCGGGTCGGGATACCTGTATCGCAAGGTCGCCCTGCACCTTCGCGACCGCCCCGACGAACTGTTCAAGGTCGGCGAGATCACCAAAGCCATCGGAGCACCGTCGACCGGCGCGGTCTTCGAAGTGGGCAAGAAGATGGCGGCTGCCGGGCACGCCACCCACCACACCAACCCGCACCGATTCCAGATCACCGCCGAGGGGATCGCTGCCGCCGGCAGCCTCCCGCCCGCCACCGGCGGCCCCCGCACCGGCTCCGGCCGGCGGGCCGGGAAACCGGCACCGATCATCCGCCCCAGCGGGCAGACCTACTACCCGCGCCGGCTCGGCGGCGACTGGGACATCGAGGTGCTGCGCAAACTCCGCAAGCGACAGGTGCCGGCACTGCTGTACGGGCCGCCGGGCACCGGCAAAACCGCGATGCTGGAGGCCGCCTTCAACGACCTACTCACCGTCGCGGGCACCGGCGACACGATCGTCGATGACTTCCTCGGCTCCTACGCCCCGCTGCCCGGCGGCGGCTACGACTTCGTCTACGGCCCCCTCGTGCAGGCGATGCGCGAAGGCCGGGCGCTGCTCGTCGACGACGCCACCCTCATCCCACCCCGGGTGCTCGCCGTGCTCTACCCGGTGATGGACGGCCGCGGCAAGGCCACTGTCACCACGCCGAACGGCACCGAGATCGTGGCCGCCGAAGACGGGTTCTACGTGTGCGGCGGCCACAACCCCGGCGTGCACGGGGCCGTCCTCACCGAAGCCCTCAGCAGCCGGTTCACCGTGCAGATCGAGGTCACCACCGACTGGGATCTGGCCCGCAGCCTCAGAGTTCCTAAGCCGGTCGTCGACGCGGCGATCGACCTCAACGCCGAACTGGTCGCCGGCCGGATCGGGTGGGCGCCGCAACTGCGCGAGCTCCTGGGCTTCGTCACGGTCAAGGACACCCTCGGCATGACCGCCGCCCTGTCGAACCTGGCCGGCGTCGCCCCTGACGACTGCCGTGCCGAGGTCACCTCCGCGCTGTCGCGGCACACCGGCAGACCGATCGCCGCTCTCGCTCTCGGCACCCGTTGACCCCGTCCAAGCCGCAGGAGGCACCTGATGACGCAATCCAACAAGCACCGCCGCCCCGGCAAACCGACTGCCCCTGTCGCCCCGGACGGCGACTGGCAGCCCTGGTCCGACGCCTGGACCAAGCACATACCTCTCCTGACCGGCCGCGCCGACCTGCACGTGTTCGTCGCCCCGGGTGCCGGCGGCGGCGCCCCGGAATGCTTCTACCCCGCACTACGGCGCATCGAAGTCGACGCGAACTACATCGCCGACACACCGCAGATCGCCGACCCTCGTAAAGCCGGCCACAAGCGGCTCGCGCCCGTCGGCTACGGGCTGCTCGTGCACGGCGCCGCGCACGCCGCCCACAGCCGGTGGACGGCGCCGGCGGGCACAGCGCCGATCCTCGCCGAGGTCGCCGACCTGCTCGAGGAAGCACGGGCCGAAGGCCGGCAACGTGGCGGTCGCCGCGGCGACCGCCGCTGGCTCCGCCAGCCTGTCTTCACCATCCTGATCGACCCGAGGACGGCACCGGTCGACGACCTGTGGCATGCCGGCGTGCTGGCCGCGCTCGTGCTGGCCCGCGTCGACGCCCGCATCCTGACTAACAAAGACGTCCGCAGCATCAAGGCCGCCGTCACCGCGGTCCTCGGCCGGTCACGCCTGCGCCGGCTCCGCGAGGTCTGGAAACGAGCACACCAGGTCGATGACACCGACGCCGGCACCATGATCGAGCTGGCGCGCCGATGGTGCGAGATCCTCGACATCGATCCGAACCGACATCGCACGGTCCCCACCGCGGATGCGGGCGAGTTCCCGGGCCGCCTCGAGCAGGCCTTGACCGACTTCCTCGCCGTCGCCCTCGGGCTCACCCTCGCCGACTATCGTGCGCGAGTCCTCGACCGGCGCTACCCGGCTCCCAGCGACTGGCCGTCATTTCCCCCTACCGCCGAGCAGCATGCCGCGGCCCGCACGCTCGCCGCCAGGATCCGCAAAGCCCGAACCCGCAACCCCGAAACCGTCCGGCACGGCGTCGTGCTACCACCAGGCCGGCTACGTACCCGGCACGCGATCACCGCCGACGCCCAGGCAGCCGCCGGGCAGACCCCGACCGCGCAACCGTGGCAGCACCGCACCCAGCAACCACCACCGAAACCGACCCTGCACCTCGCCGTCCTGGTCGACCTGTCCGGCTCCATGCACGCCTACGCGACCCAACTGTCGGTCGCGGCGTGGATCTTCGCGCACGCCGCCCACCGCGGCCAGGCCGTCACCACCACCATCGGCTTCGGTGACCGCACCACCCTGCTGGTGCCGCCGAACAACCGCCCCAGCAAGGTCCTGCACATGCAGCCCGAAGGCGGCACCCACACCTTCACCGACGCCGTGAAACTCGCCGACCGGCTGCTCGAGCTGCGCCACGGGCGCACCCTACGGCTCCTCGCCGTCGTCTCCGACGGCCACCTCGCCGACAAACCCGCCGCCCAAAAGCTGATCACCACCCTGCACCGGGCCGGATGCGCCGTGCTGTGGCTGCACCCCGCTGCCAAGCGCAACCACACTTTCACCCACACCACCACGATCACCGTCGCCGATCCGGTCGACGCCGTCTCCCACATCGCCGACGCCGCCGTCACCGCGATCGAGAACGCCTGACCCTGGCGCACGGAGCCGAACGTGCCCCGCAGCAGGGTGTCGATATGCGCCTGCTGCGGGCCCGTGCCCGGCTGGCCACTGCCCGGCAGCACGGGCCCTGCACTGCCCACGCGGGCACCGACATGCCCGCCGCCGGCATCAGGCGTGACGGCTGCCTACCCGACCGCCCCTTCACATCGACGAAGGAGGTGGTCGCCATGGGCGCCGACATGCTCTTGCGCGACCGGTATCTACCCGCCGGCATCAGCCTCGTCCTGCCCGCGGCCAAGGCCGTAGCCAGCACGCTGTGCCGGCAAGCCAGCGCCGCGGATCTGCGCATCCTGCTCGAAAACGACTGGATCAGCCACCCCACCCTGTACGACTACGACCCGACTAACACGCGGATCGCCGAGCAATCCGACGAACTGCGAGAGACGGTGGCTCAGAGCCTCCAGCGGCTGCTCGACACATTCGCCGCTTCCCTGCACGAACGCGACGTGGCCCGGTTCCGATTCGACCGCCCAGGACCGAGGCCGGCATCGACGCCCACGTCACCGGCGGCTACGTCAATGACAGCAGCCCCACCGACAGCTACGACGCCTGGGCGGTCGTCTATGACAGCGACGCGTTTCCCGACGACTGGTGCGCCCGGATCGGCGCCGCCGGCCTGCTGCACCCGGCCGGGATAGGCCGGCCCGCGCTCACCGTCACTTTCCACGCCTGGGCCTAGAGCCCTGCCGAGCGCTGCCGCCGGTTCGCGCGGCGGTGCCCGGCAAGGCCACATCGCACTCTGCGATCCGAAGGAGAACCCGCTCATGCCGAGCATGGCAGACATCCTGCAGCAACAGCGCGAGATCATCGACCGGGCCGGCTGGTCCGTCGTACACGTCTTTCCCTCGCCTGACGACCCGTCCGCCTGCGCCCCGTTCACCTACACCGTCGGCCTCACCACCCATGGTCACCCGGAGCTCCTGCTCAGCGGGCTGCGCCCTGACATCGCGCAGAGTCTGCTCAACGACCTCGCCCGCCGTGTATACGACAGATCCGAGCGATTCGCCCACGGCCAACACCTCACTGACGTCCTCGTCGGCTACGACGCGGTCATCGTCGACGGCCCGCCAAACGACGACCTGCATCCCGGCGTAGCGTTCGCGCTCTACGGAGACGGCAAGGTGCGCGTTCAACAGCTGGTCTGGCCCGACGAGCACGGCCGTTTTCCCTGGCAAGACGGCTACGGCTACCCGCCGCATGCGCAACCCCTGATCGGGCACCCATAGCCGATGCCAGCCGACGGCCGAAGGGCTGATGAACGACCACCTGTTCACTTAAGCCCCTACTTGATCGCCGATGCGAAGCTCGGGATCGTCGCGCCTTCGAGTGAGACTGAACCGGCCCGTGATGCGCGCTTGCCGATCGTGACGGCACCGTCAAGGCGAACAATGCAATCGCCGATCCACTACCTCGGCTCGGGCGTCGCTGCTGAAACCCATGTCAGCACCGACCGATCCGACGTGCCCTTTGTCATCGAGGTGTTTTCGCATGTCGGCGCACGTTTTACCAGGGAGGATCTGTGCCATCCCAGTTTGTCTACGCTCGACCGGTCGGGCTCGTTGGTATGTCACCGGATCGCGTCGTCGAGCGCCGCAGAGGTTCCGGCCTGGGCGTGCCTGGTTGCGCTACGTTGACGTCATGAAATCTCAGGCCGAGAAGCTCTGGGGTTGGATGCAGATCGACATTCCCCGTACAGACGAAGGCAATCGGCTTCGGATCGTCATGGGCGCGGTCGGCCTCACCCGGGAAGAGGCTCGCGCCGGCGTGCAGGGCCTGCTCGATGCCTGGCCGCACCTAGCAGAAGCAGCCGCCACGTGGAGCGCAGGACACACGACCGACGACTACCTCTACAACAACGCGCTGTCCTCTGTAGCGATTTTCGCCTACGAGCCGCACCAGGATCCGCTTGACGGAGCCAACCAATGGATGGCCTGGTTCGTACGTGAACGCGCCCGGAAGTACGACCCGAAGATCTACGTCGACCCGATCGGGGTCACCCAAGGCGTTGTTGAACCCGAGCATCATCCAGAGTTGACCGCGTCTCCCGTCAACCACGCCCCCGCGGGCCGTACACACCAGTCGTCGACGGGTGGCTGGTGGCGGCGACGCCGGCATTGATCAGCTTGCCCAGCCAGCCGCCTTTGGGGCCGCTGGGCGTTGGCCGTCGCGAGCTCGACGCCTTGCGTGACGGGCGATCACCGGCGACCCGGGCTCGCTGATCGACATGCTCGCGCTCACCCGGTGACACCTACATGGTGGGCGCGAAAGTCACGACATTGATCCTGACGGCGGGCTGAGCCCGGGCTCCAGAACGGCCGCCATTCGGAGCCCGACTCTCACGACTGAAGCCAGCCGGCCCCGCTGGCGGATTCTGGACGGCTGCCGCCCTCAAACGACGGTGGCCGTCCAGCTCCTCGTGGTCCGGGCGCCGTAACGCTCGGACCACGAGTGGGAATAGGGTCCTTTCCTCGTTGTGGTCTGATTGAACGCCATCCGGGCAGACGTGGCGGCAGGAATCCCGCCCCTGCCAGGGGTATCGCTAGAGGCCAGAGCAGAAACAAGCCCCAAAAAGCGAAGAGGAAGCCGATCATCAGGTCGGCCAGCGCCGCAATAATGCACACCGTTGAAAAAGACTGCCGATTCTGTGTGGCGAAGGGTGGTGCCAACAGAGCTACAGACCAGACACCGAAAAACAGTGCCGGGATTGCACCACCGTTCGCGGCGGCGAATCCGACCATCCCGGCGCTCCAGGCGATGGCGAGGCCGAGCAGCACCCACCGGCACACCACAACCCATGGAACTTGAACGCGTTCAACCACGCTGCAACCCTATGCACATGGCCGACCGCCTGTCACGGTTGAGCCTCTGAGGTCAAAGGCAAGGTCAACCCTGGTCTTCAAGCTCCTTACGCTCGGCCCCAATCGTGTCGTGTGCCCGCTGCCACAGCATGATGTGCCCGGTTCCGGGGAGCTGACCGTAGCGGCCGACATTGTCGGAGAATCGCTTCGGGTTGGCGGCGACCGCTTCCAGTGCCTTGCGCCACGCGAACGCGACCACACCGGTCGGGTCGCCACTGCCCTTGCCGATGGCGTCACCCAGCGCCTTGAAGGCCTGTTTCTCTACCTCGGAGATGCGTCGCTCGTCGTCCTGATCCGGCATGTTTACTCCACGACGTATCTGAGAATAGCCATAGTGTTATTACTTATTGTAATTATTCGATCACTGAGCGGCAAGTCGCGACCGGCTCTACTTCACGCTGCTAAAGACGAGCCGTGACAGGACGCAGCAGGGCTTCCCCGTCATCGACCGCCGCGATGTGCGGACGAACCAGTCCGACCGCATCGGCTGGGTGCCGGTAGGTAGCGATCGTGGGCGGCTCAGATGGTGCCGTTCGTGGTTTTGATGTCGGTACGGTGGCCGGGGCGTTGTAGGTCGACGATGAGTTGGTCGGCGAGGGCGGTGGTGTCGTCGCCGGGTTCCGCGTCGATCTCGGCCAGCGCACGGTCGAGAGCGCGCCGCAGGCTGCGGATGGCGTCGAGGTGCCCGAGTGCGGCGCGAGCCCGCATCGCTCGCTGATATAAATGCTCGCTGTACGGACTGTGCCCGATCGCTGCTTCGAGCACGCGAACCTGGGCTGCGGGATCCTCGGTGAGGATGTCGGCCAGCGCGAGGTGGGCGTCGAGGGCTTGCTGACGGATGGCTTCGCGGTAGGACTCGGCCCACTCGTAGTCAGCTCCGTCAGCGAGCGGGCCGCGGTACGTGTCGACCGCCTTCTGCAGGGCGTCGATGCGCTGGCGGGGGTCGCTGGCCTGGCGTGCAGTGCGGATCGCTGCACGCACCCGCCACAGGTCGACGTCGACGACGTCCGGGTTGAGCGTGTACCGCTGGGGTGGGTGAGTTAGATAGGTGGCGGGGCCGCCGATACGGCGCATGACCGACCGCAGGTCGGAGACGTAGGTGTGCAGCCGTTCCGGAGCTTTGCTGGCGGGGACGTCTGGCATCAAGTCGTCAAGGATGGCTTCGACGGTGGCGCTGCCGTCGTGGACGGCGAGGTAGACCAGCAGTTCGAGGGCTTTGCGGCGTGGCCGCCGGTCGGCATGGGTCGCTACGATGCTGGCCTCACCGAGCACGGTCACCTCGACCTTGCCGGGCCTCCGGGTGTCGTCGCCGGCATCCTGCGCCGTCGGGTCTTCGCTGGTGAATGTGGTTGTAGGGTCGGGCCATTGCAGGGCGGCGCCGTTCTCGGCGTAGCGGTCGCTGGTGGGCGCCTCGATTTCATCTGTTGGTTGGATGGCGACGTGCCGGACGGCGCTGGCTGCCGGATCGGCTGGCATCGAAGCCGACGGGTCGGTGGCGAGCGTGTCGAGGGCGGCGCGGCCAGTGGTGGTGAGCCGCCAGAGGTTTTGACCGCTCTCGGCGCGGGTCGCCTCGGTGTGACCGGTGTGTTCGCACTGGACGAGTTTGGCGGTGGCGGCCGAGTATGGCAGGTCGAGGTGGGCGGCGACCGTGGCTGCGGTCGCGGCCTCGAGATCGGCTAGCGCGGCCGGCACCCGGCACGCGTCTTCTCCAGGCGCGGCGGCAGGGTCCGGGTTCGCTGGGCATTCGGCGGTGCTGTGGTGCGACGGAGCTGCGTCGGCGGCGGGTGGCTGCTGCGGGAGTCCGGTGTGTGCCTCGGCCAAGGTGGTGATCACCGCGACCGTCTCGGTAGGGGTGAGGACGGCGAGCCGGCCGACGTCGGCGGGGTGGCGGCCGTGGCCTGCGCTGGCGCCGGGGGCCGTGGTGCCGTCGGTGTCCACGATGATGGTGTCACCGGCGGGCCAGTCACCGAGCAGAACGCCGTGGATGTCGAGGCGTTGGCCTTGGGCGAGCAGGGCGGCGATACGGGCGCGTTCGTGGTTGCCGCCGACGTCGGCGATCAGCAGGGTGGGCGGGGTGCCTTCTTCGTAGGGGTCGGCGGCGCGCATCGCGGTGACGGTGTCGACCTCGTGCCCGTCGACCAGGCGGCTTCGGTGCAGGATCTGCTGTTCGAGCGTGTCGAGGGCTTCGGCGAGATCGTCGGTGACGATCAGCCGCGGAGTACGGGGCAAGGTAGCCGTGGCGGCCCCGAGCAGGGTGGCCGCCGTGGTGGAGGGCAGTACCACGCGGCAGGGTCCGGCGTCGGTGTCATGGCCGGCGAGGGCAGCGGTCAGGAAACCGCGGGCCGCCGAGTGGGCGCCGGGTCCGGTCAGGCCGAGCCCGGAAGCCGGCCACGCCGCAGCCGTGTTGCTCAGTGTCGGCACGACCGGTGCGACTGCGGCGGGAGCGGAGCGGGTCTCGGGGTCGTCGACCAACGGTTCGGGTCCGTCCTCGTTCTCGTTCGCGTTCAGGGATGGGGCGGCCGGGCCGATGCCGGACATGTGGCGGGTGTGGGTGGCCGGGGCGGACAGAGGGGCGGTCCAGCTCGCTGCGTCGGCTTGTGTGTCGGGGGCGTGGTGCAGTCGGCGACGGATCTGAGTGATGACCGGCGGCATGGGTGCTAGGTCGGGATCGTCGAGGCGCAGCTGTGGGGAGATGCTGCGGCCGGTGTAGCGCCGGCGGCGGTGAGCCCAGACCGCAGCGGCGGCTGTGGTGATCGCTACGGCTAGGCCGACGTCCAGCCAGCTGCCGGTGGCCAGTTGCAGGCCGACGGCTGCGTCGCTGCGAGGGGCGCGTTCGGGGCTGCGCGGTGCGGCGGTGTGGCTACCGGTGCCGGCTTCCGGTTCACCGCTCGGCTCGGGTGTGCTGGCGCTGCCGGAGGGTGCGGCATTCGCGGGCGCCGTCGTGGGGGCGGGGGGCGTCGGTGTGTCGGGTCGGGGCTCGCCGGTACGAGGGTCGGCGGGTGCGTGGGGCTGCGGGAATCCGGTGACGGTAATATCTGGCAGCCGGAGTTTCCAGCCAGGGAAGATGACGTCCGGGTCGGTGAACGTACCGCCCACCTCGGGGAAGTGAGTGCCCCGATTGAGGGCGAAAATGGTGGGCCAGGCGTTCTCGTCGCCCAGGCAACGCTTGGCGATGTCGGACAGTGTGTCGCCCTTGCGGACGACGACATGCCGGCTGGCGCCGCTTGGTGTTGAAGCCGTGTCGGTTGTGCTGTTGGCCGGGGACGGCGGGGGCTGGGCGGTCTGCTGCGTGTCGGTTGCCGTGTCGTGGTTGTCGGCGGCTGTCGCGGTGACCGGGATGGCCTGTGCGGCGGTCGCGGTCAGCGGCGCGGCGACCGCGGACGCACCGATCAGGGCCGCGGCCATGCCGTGCGTCGGCGTGGGTAGCAGCCTACTGATTCTCGTCCAATGCAGCCGGGCTAGACGGCGCGCCGTCGCCGTCACCGTAAGAACGGTGATCGTCGCCCAGACTAGCCATGCGGCTAGCCATCCGGTGATGCCGGCGGCATCGCCGTACAGCGGATTCAGTGCCCATGCCTCGATCTGCTGGGCGGAGGGAAGGCGCTGCGGCAGTCCACCAGCGGCGATGAAGAACAGGGGCACACCGATGATCAACGTGGCCGTCGTCGATATTTTGATGAGAACGGCGATCAGGCGCATCATCTTCGGACGTTTTCCTCCCGCGTTGCGGCCCGTTAGCCGAATTGGTGGCCAGCACCGTGAACCGGCTCATGCCCGCAGCGGGCCTGGTGACGGCGCGAGGCGCGCCAGCTGACGTCGGCGCTAGGCCGCGATCCGGCTGAGGCCCACTAAACGGTGCTTACGACCACTTACCATCGTTAACACAGCGGTTCAGCGGACTGGAACACCCGGTTACTTCGTGCAAATGCGGCGGGATTCGCCGACTGCCGCACTGGAGATCGGCTGTTTAACTGACCGTTGTGTATCCACACTTGACGATCGACTATGGGACGGCCTGCACGCGGGCGGTACTTTCCTGGCCGGACGGTCGTTGGACGCCCCTGAGTTTCGACGCAGGCACGGAATTGACCAGCGCCGTCTATGTTGGCGACGGTCAGATCGTGGCCGGCGCCGCAGCCTGGCAGCACGCGGGCAACGATCCCGACGGATTCGTCGTGGCGCCGCTGCGCGCGGCGACGGAGCAGGTCAGCGTGCGCGGTGTCGCTGTCGAAGTCGCCGATCTGGTCGCGGCGACCTTGCGGCACGTACTGGCCCAAGCGCAGCGAGTCCTTGGCGAGCCGCTGCGGCACGTCCGGCTGGTCGTGCCGGCCAGCTGGGGGCCGCGCCGCCGGACGTGGCTGCGTCACGCCTGCCGCCGCGCGGGGCTGCCGGTCACCGAGCTGATCGAGGCCCCGGTAGCCGCACTGCGGGCGGGCGGAGCCGCCGGCAGCACACCGGCGCCGGGAACCACCATCCTGGTGATCGACGTGGGCGCCGGCAGTGAGGCCACTGTCGTGTCATACGGGCCGTCCGGCTGGGAGGTGCTCTCCACACTCGCCGACGCGGATGCCGGCGGCGACCGGATCGACACCGCTCTGACCGCGACGCTGACCGGCAGCGAGGATGAGCACCTTCCCGCTGGGCAGCGGTGGATGATGCTGGCCGCTCTCCGAACCGCCAAGCAGTCGCTGACGTCGCAGCCGGCCGTCACTCTGCCCCTGCCCGCCGACCGGCCGCCGGTGGTGATGACCATCGCGAGCTTGCACCAGAGCGCCCGGCCGGTCCTCGAACGAACCGCCGCTCTGGCGGCGACGGTGGTGGACAACGCCGATCTGACCCTCGGCCAGATCGATTCGGTACGCGTTATCGGTGCGACGGCGGGCATCCCGGCCGCGGGCGACATGATCGCCGCGAAGCTCGGCCGGGCCGTACAGGTGGACACACACCCGGACCTGGCGGCGGTGCGCGGCGCCGCCGGAATGTTGGGCCGGATCGGGCCGGCCCCCGCACCGGTAGGGTTGCCGCCGCTGCGGCGGTTGCTCGCCCTAGGCGTGTCAGGGCTGGCGGCCCTGGTCGTTTACACGCACTTTCTGCTGTCGGCCGAGTTCAACAACGGCACCCCGCAGTACCGCAGCGAGTGGTACTACGTTTGGGCCGGCTGGGGTGAACTCAGCGTCGCCTGTGTTCTGGTCGTGGTGACGGCCATGCAGGCAGCCGGACTGTTCACGATGTTGCTCGAACAACAAGGCCCGACCGACCGGCTCGCTGAGCGGGCACCGCTGCGCATTGGCGCCGGTATCCTGGCCGCGGCCGTAGCCAGTGTGGCCACAGCCGGGGTCCTGGCCGTCACCGCGGCGGTGTTCTTCGCCCAGCCGATCTCCCTGCTGCTGCGATGGGCGCTGCTGCCGATCCTGCCGATCCTTGCCGCCGCTCTGCTACTTGCCTGGGCCGGCCGAGCCCTACCCCACACACCCACCCACAGCTGGGACGCGGTGCTCGCCTTTCCCGCCAGCTCCGTGCTCGCAGCGGCCGCCGGCATCGCCGGGGTGACGCTACGGTGGCTCGGCCCACCGAACCCCTGGTTCAACGACTGGTTCCATCCCCTTGGCGCCATCGGCGGATTCCTCGTCGGCGTCGCGATCGCCTGCGCGCTGGTGCGGCATCTGGCCGCACGGCTGCTGCTCGCCGTGCTGATCGGATTCTTCACGCTGATCGTGTCGCGCTCCGGTCCTGGCATCCCCGCCGTCATCTACGCCCTGACCGTAGCGTTCTGGTACGCGTCACGCGCCTGGATGGTCCACCGGCGCGGCCAGACATCCGGCGACCGCGGCGGGCTCGCCACAGCGGCGAGCTGACCGGTGCTGCGTGATCGCCGCGCCTATCGAGGCTGCTCCACTCGCCGCCGTGTGGATCACGCAAGGTCGGCCGGTAGTCACGATCGATGGCCACACTGATCGCACGCGGGAGGGAAACTCGGTAAGAGTCGCCGCGCACCCTGGGAAAACCATTGCCGGCGGGTGATGGCCTGCCGGGCGGGAGAGCTAGGGTTTGATCCCCACCGCGGCGTACATGGCGGCGTCGCGCGGGCGGACACGGTCCTGCGCTGCCACCGTCGGCCGCCATTCGGTGACCGGCGAGATCCCCGGCTCGACCAGTCGCAACCCGTCGAAGAAGCCGGCGAACTGCCCGCGCGTGCGCGCGAAGGCGTCAGGCTTGCGGCCGCGGTACCTTGCCTCGGCCGCGGCCAGCTCCTCGGCGGTGGCGAAGTCGGGGGTGATGTTGGTGGCGGCCAGGCAGCTGCCGGAGGGCAGAGCGCCCATCAGATGGTGCACGATAGCGTTCGCTTCGTCGTAGTCCTCGATGAAGTGCAACACCGCGATCAGCATGACCGCCACCGGCCGGCTGAAGTCCAGCGTCTGCCGCACCGTGGCATCGGCGAGGATCTGCCCCGGATTGCGCAGGTCCTGCTCGATGTAACTCGAGCGGCCCTGCGGTGTGCTGGTCAACAGGGCCCGAGCGTGCGCCATGACCATCGGATCGTTGTCGACATAGACCACGCGGCTCGCCGGGTTGAGGCGCTGGGCGACCTCATGCGTGTTGTCGGCGGTCGGCAGACCGGTGCCGATGTCCAAGAACTGATCGATACCGGCCTCACCGGCCAGGTACGTCACCGCCCGCTGCAGGAACCTGCGATTCTCGACGGCCAGTACCCGCACCGTCGGGTACGCCTTCTCCAGCAGGTCACCGGACTCGCGGTCAGCGGCGAAGTTGTCCTTACCGCCGAGCCAATAGTTGTACCGGCGCGCGGGATGCGCGACGGAGGTATCGAGGTTTTGGGCACGGGCTTGGATTTCGTCCATCGATAGTCCTTCCCGAGGCCGTATGACCCGATCCGGGGAGGTTCCGGCCGCGGACACCGCCGGACGCTCCATGTCCTCCATTATGGACACTGCGATCATACCGAGGTCGGTTAGTGCCCACACCTGCCTGCGGGTACCTTCCACCGCGCGTTGCTCGACCAAGCCGAGCTCGCGCAGGCCCTTGAGTTCAGTGCTGATGTAGCCGTCACCGGGCGACTGCCCCTGCTGGCGCATCAATCCAGCCCTGATCTCGGCGTAGCGGCTGGGCCTATCGGCGAGAAGGCGCAGGATCGGCGCATGCCACGCGTGGCCGAGGACCTGCTTGGCCAGCTCCAGTCGGGAAAGCGTCACGCGAGTCGTCCTATCCTGCGGCTGGCGCGTCGAGGGCGTACCGAGCCCGGCAGCCGGCTGCTTACCCGTGAGCCCGGCCCGAGGTCGGTGATCAGATTCGGCCTGACGCACGGTACGCGAAAGATAGTCGCATTTCCATACCTTGAAATAACTCAAAGTCTCTGCACCCACACCTTCGACGACACCGGCTGCGGTCAGCCCCCGCGCGCAGACCGCGCGCTGTCGCAAACCCTTCAACGCGCCGTCGGCGCGCGCCGCAGGGCTCGGTGAGCCCGGCCACCCGCACTTTCAACCACGCCAAGCATCGCGGCGCAGCGGGCCGTCAGCGTCGAACACATCGCTTCGACGGCGCATCCGTGACGGCGCTTCCTCGAGAGCGCATTTTGGGCACCGTAGCGCGCACCTCTCGAAATGCGATAAACAAACGTTTCAACTCGGTGATCGATTGATGGCCGACACGATCTGGGGGCGGAAAGTGGACGCGGGTCAGGGGTACGAGTCGTTGGCACGAATCCAATCGCTGGTACATCACCTTTGGGATGCCACCGCATTGATGTGTCTCGACCGGCAACCACTTCGATACACCGAACTGCACCGGCGGATGAGCGCCATGACGGCGTGCCACCTCACCGAGTCCGAGCTGACACGGACGCGTCATCGACTCGTCAACACCCGCATGATCCGAGAGTCGCGCAGCCCGGCCGGCAGCAAGGTGTATTTCATCACCGACCTGGGCCGGCACCGCCTGGAGCAGATCCGAATCCTGCTCGAGGTGGCACCACGCATCGAGGCGGCCAGGGCCTAACCGCCCAGCAGCTCACGGCGGTATCACCGGTGCCGCCACTCGGCGGGCGCCACCCACACGCACGCGTCCCGACTCTGAGCGCCGGATGAGCCCGCTTCGGCACTGACGCTCATATCCGGTGCAGGCCGGCACGAAGCAGGGGCCGCAGTGGTAGTCACCGATGCCCGTCGCGCGAGTCGGCGCGCGACTGGGACCTCAACGAACGTCGGCATAGACGCGACGGCGGCCACCACTCGCACATCAGCGAAGTCGACCTTTGCCGCCGTACACCGAGTTTGCTCGTAACCTCGGTTCGTGCAGTGCTCACGGAGACCTCAGTCGTAGCGACTAATCGCTCTACAACGATAAATCTCTATGCGTGAAAACACTTTGCGTATCAGTTCCGATCGCCGATGCACCCAGACCCGAGATCGGCCGGACATCGCTTCGTTCGTCGCCGCGTGAACGCAGTTGCAGCACTCAATGCCGGGCTCGGCCGCGAGCCACGTTCCCAGGTTCGGCCCCACGGCGGGCCGATGAGGAGATGCGGCGATGACCGTCGTCGGCTGGACCCGCTGCGGCCAGCGTCGCCAGCTCGGACAACAGCCAACGCCGACGGCGGGCCAGGCAGGGCCCGCCGGTGCCGCTTTCAGCGTGCACAGCGGACCCGCAACTGATCAGGTGGCCGTTCGCGGGGCCGCCACTCAGACCAATCTGGCGGTGGCGTTCGAAGGCCGGCTGACCAACCATGACCGGCTCGCGCACCAGCTCGGCCGGCACCACGGCGAAAGCAGCGCCGAGGTGGTGCTGGCCGCATATCGGCGGTGGGGACCATGGCTGGTCGATCGGATCGAAGGAACCTTCGCGATCGCCATCTGGGACGGCCAACGCGACCACGTGCTCCTGGTCAGTGACCCCCTCGGCGCCAAGACCTGGCTGTACCACGTCAGCCGCAGCGGCCTCATCGCGGCGACCACCCTTCGAGGATTACTCGCCCACGCATCCCTCGATGCGGTCGTGGACGCCGACGGGCTCAACGAACTGCTCACACTCGGCCCGGTGTACACACCCGGGCACGGCGTGCTGCGCGGTGTGTCGCAGCTTCCCGCCGCCCATCTCGCCCACGTAGCCACCGGGCAGATCCGCAGCCTGCCGTACCGGCAGTGGCACCCCGACCCGTACCGCCCCAACGTCGACGACAACGCCGCCACCGTTCGCCAGTTCCTGGCCGACGCCACCATGCCGCTACGCGAACGGCCCGCCAGCACAGTGCTGCTGTCCGGCGGAGTCGCCTCAGCCGTGGCAGCTGCCTTCGCCACCCACGGGCTGGACCCGCAGCAACGGCCCACCGCCTACACCCTCACGCTGACCGGTCCCTGGAACCAGCCGCCGGGACCCGGCCGGCACGTCACCGCCGCGGTCGCGGCGGCCACGCATTTGGACCTGCCCCACCAGAGCACCCGAGTCCACGCGCGGGACGTCCTGCTGTACGCAGCACATGCCCGCGAGGTCCTGAACCTGCCCGGGGAACCAGGCACCGACGCCCTATCGCTCACCCTGCTGCGGCACATCGCCACAGCCAGCGTCTCCGCGGTAAGCGGCGACGGCGCCGCCGGCGTATTCGGCGACTACCCCTGGCTGCACCACGGCGACCTGCGGGCAGAACACACCTTCCCCTGGCATCGACGCGGGCACACACCGGGCGACCTGCTGACCGAACAAGCGCGCGCCCACCTCCGGCCCAGCGACTACCTCACCGCGCGCTCTGTTGAGGCCAACGACACCGTCACCTACCTGCCCGGCGATGACGCCGCCGCTCGCGCCCACCGCCGCGCCGCGCACCTCACGCTCAGCCACTACCTGCCCGCCCACCTCCACCGGGCCGACCAACTCGCCACCGCCACCAGCGTCACCGTCTACACCCCGTACGCACACCGCGAGCTGGCCCAATACCTGTACACCGTGCCCTACCCACTGCGGCACCTGCTCGGCATCCGCCACGGCCTGCTCAGACACGCCACCGCCGACCTGCTCCCCGCCGAAATCGCCTGGAAGCCGGACCCGCCAGCCCCGTCCGCCACGGCACTTCCCGCCTGGCACGCCCAGCGACGCGACACCTCCAAGCGCTGCTCACCGATCCGGCGCAACCGTTGTACGCGCTCATCGACCGCGCCCGCATCGCCGAAGGGCTACGACACCCAGGCCAGCGCCGTTCGGGCTGGCGCCACACCGTGACCCGACTGCTCGAGGTCAACGCCTGGCTCGCCCAGCACCGCGTCTCCCTCGGCTAACCCCTTCCCCCAGCCCGCCACGGCCCAACCGGGCCCTGGTGTCGATCCCGCACGCCCAGCGACAGGAGGAAAACACCGATGCGTCACATCCTCAAACGGATCGCCGCGTCCCTCGCCACCGCCCTCATCCTCACCGGGAGTTTCACCACCCCGGCCCACGCCGCCAGCTATTGGCAGATCAAGTCCGTCCGCACCGGCACCTGCCTCTACAGCTACCCCGACCGGGTCGCTGGCTTTGCGCTCAAACCCTGCAGCACCGCCCCCGTGCAGTACGGGCGGTGGTCGGTCACCAACGTCGGCAGCTACAACAGGCACTCACTGTGGCAGATCCGCCGGCACAGCGCCGACTGCCTCGGCGTGGAAGGCAGAACCGACGACCTCGACCTCTACCGGTGGCCCTGCAGCGCTCTCGGTAGCCGCGTCGTCTGGGAAGTCTTCTCCGTCGGCAACGGACGGATCGTGCTCAAGAGCTTCGGCGCGTTCCGCACCTGGGGCCAGCACCGCTGCCTGGACTTCACCTACAGCTCCCCGCTGCTCGGCGCGTGCAGCCTCACCAGCACCACCAAGCAGATCTACCTCTAACCCCCGCCCTCGCCGCCCGGCCCGCTCAGCACGACCGGGCATCCAGCTGATCGGAGACGCCCTGTGACCCTCGCCGCGCATACCCCGACCATCCCCGACCTCGACGCCGCCTGGCGCCTGTACGCCGAGATCTTCGCCGAGGTCAACGAGCTTGCCGCCCAACGCCACCTGATGACCGAAGCCGAGTTCGCCGACGTGTTCCACGACCCGCGGATCCTGAAGTTCTTCGTGCACGACGAGGCCGGCGATCTGGCCGGCATGTCGGTGCTCACTCAAGACCTGTCCGCGTGGCCGTTGATCTCCCCGCAATACTTCGCCCGGCACTGGCCTCAGCACTACCAACGCCGAGCGATCTGGTACGTCGGCTTCGTCGGCGCCCGCCCAACCTACCTGCACGGCTTCCGCGAGCTCGTCTCGGGAATGTACCCGCACGTGATCGCCAGCGCCGGGATCGCGGTCATGGACTTCTGCGCCTACAACATCAACCAGCGCCGGCTCCCGTCGATCACCCACAAGCTGCTCGGCTGGATGAACCCCGACGCCGGCATGCACATCGCCGACGCCCAGACCTTCGTCGTCTACGACTTCAACGCCGCCGAAAACGCATGATGCGCCGCCAACACCAAACCACCGACGCAGACTTCGCGTTCGGCCTCGAACTCATCATGGACATCGACGGCTGCAGCCCCGATACGATCGCCGACGCCGCGACCCTGCGCCGCTACGTCACCGAACTGGTCGACCGGATCAAAATGGTCGCCTACGGCGACACCTGGATCCACCACTTCGGCCACGCCACCGCCGTCACCAGCGGCTACACCGCATTCCAGGCCATCGAGACCAGCTCCATCATCATCCACGTCAGCGAAGGCCTACGCCGAGTCCACATCAACGTCTTCTCCTGCCGGCCCTTCGATCCCCGCGACGCCATGGACTACAGCGAAACCTTCTTCGGCGGCGCGAACACCACCTACACCATCCTCGCCCGCTGACCAGAATCCCCAACCAGGAGATCCACTTGCTCACAGCCACGCAACTGACCGACGCCCGATGGCGAAAGAGCGCCCGCAGCAACGGCAACGGCGGCAACAACTGCGTCGAAGTCGCCTTCCTCGACACCGGCATCGCCATCCGAGACAGCAAGGACCCCAACGGCCCGGCCCTACTATTCACCACAGCTGAATGGGCCGCGTTTCTCGGCGGCGCCCAGGACGGCGAGTTCGACCTTCCCAAAGGCACGCAGCCCTTACGGTGACACCCAGCGACAGCCGTCCGACAGGCGATCAGCAGACAACCTAGCGGGCTACGGTGGCCAATCGCGATGCCATGGCGTCACTACAGGTGCCGCGACATCGCGTTGGCCACCCACCGACCACCAATGACCGCAACCGTCCTTGAGAGAGAGAAACAGATGGCCAGGCAAATCGTCACAATCCTCACTGACGACCTCGATGGTGGCGAAGCCGAACGAACCATCGAGTTCTCCCTCGACGGCGTCAGCTACTCCATCGATCTGTCCGACAAGAACATCGGCGAACTTCGCACACGGCTCGACCCGTTCATCGCCGCAGGAACGCGAATCGGCCGTACCGCCACCGTCCGGCGCTCAATCCAACAAGCCGCAGTGCCATCGCCCGCATCCAACCGGGACCAGAACAAAGCCATCAGGCATTGGGCGATCAAGCACGGCCACCCGGTATCACCGCGAGGCCGCATCCCCGCCTCAGTCATCGACGCCTACCACCGCAACGCCTAGCTATACGCTCGGAGCCACGCGATAACCCGAACTCGCCGCCAGGTCACCGACACGAGCTCCAGCGAATGCACACGCCATCGTCGCCCTCAGCTGCCGGGAAAGTCTGTCCCAAGTCACTTCTGTTCGACTCCCAGGGCCCCGAGCTTCGAACCGTAATAAGGAGGTGAGTTGCTTGGACATGCCTATGCGATCCGTTCCCATCATTTCGGTCCTGACCACGGTCGGTCGTTTGCTGGACAAAGAGCGGACCGCAGCCGGCACTTTCGTGGCTGGCTGCGGTCCAGGGTCGATAATCAGCGGGAGCTGATGTCAGCTAGGGCCATAGGTGCGATATTCCGCAATGATTTCGCCGGTGATGAAGACGGCAAGGAGGCCCAGGACGCAGGCTGTGGAGATCAGCGACAGTAGTCCCATGGTTTTGCGTCGTTCGTCGGGAATCCGGATCTGCGCGAGTAGAAGCGGCAGGATCGTCGGCCATAACGAGATGTCGAGTTGAGCTACGCCAGCGATAAATATCAGTGGCACCAATGCGAGGGTCACGACCCTGAAGATTGTCCGGTTTGAGATTAGCGGCGGTATTGCCAGTACGATTGCGTACACCAGGTAAGTCCTGCCGAGGTAGGTCTCATGATAGTCCCTGGCTTGGTAGATGAACCAGGTGGCTGCCGCCCACGCGAAGGGCAAGGCCGCCATGAGTCGCTGGTCCCAAGTGACCCGCCGGCGCCTGTTGGCTGACCCGCTTCCACCGCGCTGCTTGGCGCCGCATTGTTTGAGCATGTGATCGACGGTCCTGTCTTTGCGTGGCCTGAGCTCGCAACCATCGTGGTCATCGTAGGCGTGTCGGCATACCGAGCGTCGGTCGAACTGCGGCTGCAGCGCTGCCCGACCGACGGATCGTTTACCGCGTTCGCACTCCGTTCTCCCAGCGCATGTCAC
Source organism: Actinoplanes sp. CA-131856 (assembly GCF_050956135.1). Lineage (GTDB taxonomy): Bacteria > Actinomycetota > Actinomycetes > Mycobacteriales > Micromonosporaceae > Actinoplanes. The sequence goes on from NZ_CP191849.1 coordinate 8,700,684, forward strand.
GGTTGGCTGCCGGGGGGATGGGCTCAGGACGCTGATGCCTCCCCCGTATCCGCCGAGGTAGCGGACACCGTTGGGCGTGTACTGGTACGCCTCAAAGTTGGGATAGCCGTCACCGCGGATTTGAACCGACGTGCGGCCCCCAGGTCCGAGGGATACCTTTGCTGAAGCATCAACTGCGGCGACTGGGAACTTGCTGTTCAAGCCGTGGAATTTGGCTTCCATCGTCCCGTTGGATCCGCTGGAACTGGATCAGTGGCTGGAAGCTAAACGATCAGCAGTTTAATAACGTCTCGATGAGGGGGAGCTTGTAGTGGCCGAGTCCATCGTTCCGCAGACCTACGTGGATCTGTCGAGACTGCTCATCGACCAATCCATTAGTCCGACTGACTTCATGACGCGCTTCCTGGCGGATTTCAAGAATGAGAAGCGGTTCTTCGACGAGCGTACCGGGGCGATACTTAACGCACTGTTCTATGCTGCAGAAGAATTCGTTGACCACCCGTCTACGAGGCCGAATGCCGTCGGTGAGTTGCAGTTGCGAGCGGCCGCGTGCAACCTCCTCGAATTTATTGAGGCGCAAAATGATCAGTAACCGGCGAGCATAGGCAGCCAGATTGCCTCTGCGGCCGGGTGACGCTTGCCAGTCGTCGCCCGGTTCGCGGCGATCACGTCGGTAACTATGCGTAGTTGTCGGCCGCCTTGAGTGGTCGCCGGTCGCCGGGGGTGCCGTTAATGCCACGTAGCTTAAGTTGATCTTGGTGGTCGTGGTGGCATTTTGTGTATGCGGATCGTGGCGGGTGCAGGGTGGTAGATGCTGGATGGTTCGTTGTGTTTCTTGACCCGGGCGATCTCCTTGAGCCGGGCATCGTCGGCGTCGCCTGGCTCAGGCGGAAACAGCGGCTGCCGATCGGCCAGGCCGTCATCGGGTAGCGGGGCCGATGGGACCGGCTTGAACTCGAGCGGCCGCTCGATGTGCATGGCGAACCAATCAAGACGCCGGCGCAGGGCCTTCAGTACGACCTCGACCTCGGCCGCGACCACGGTCGAGGTAGTACGCCGACGCCGACGCCGGGCAGGCTCCGCTGGTCGTGACGGCTCTGGCCGCGCTCGAGGCCCAGGCCGCGATCAGAGTCGAGCCGGCGCTGTGGGAGCACATCCGCGGGGCTGCGCGGGCTGATCGACATGAGCCTGTCCCCGCGCATCGCTGTGGACGTCGCGGCGCTGGCCGCCCCGCTGCTGCAGGCACGCCCCGCAGCAAATCCCGCTGTACGGGGCGCAGATGATCGCCGAGGTCGTCCACGCCGCTCAGCAGACCACGGGCGTCGCCCTGACGCGTACCGCGGGTTCCCGGGTCCGGTGACCGAGCTGCCGATGCCGTAGCTGACCTCGCCCCCGGCGCGGCTTATCCCGGTCGCCGCACATCACGACGGGGAGAAGACGTGGACGACGGAGAACTCTGGGGCGAGGCGAGCGTGTCCTTCCCCGACCGGAGCGGCACCGCGCAGCTGGACGAGCGCAAGACCCTTCCGTGGAAAGGGTTGCTCGGTGCCGTCGGCCTCGACGGCGAGCAGTGGGAGGTACTCGGCTTCGACATCGGCGGCGGCGAACACGGCTACGAGCTGCGGATCATCGCCACGCCCCGCGACGTGTGGGAGAAGGCTGCGGCCGGCGATGCCGAGATCGAGGCGACGGAGTTCCTCGTTCACGACGTCGACCCGCTGGCGATCCTGCGGCAGATGATGCACGTGTTCGAGTTGAGGATGCGCGGTAGCGAGGGCCAGGCGGTGCGGATCCGATCGCGCTCGGACCTTCCCGCGGAGTTGTTCGTCGACGATTTTATTCGGACCGCAGGCCTGAGCATCGGCCACCGCGGCGCCGGGCGACACCTCTCAGCTTCCATCCCGGCGCCTGGGTGAGCGCGCCGAGTTCCGTTCGGCCTGCTGACGTCGCTGGGCTACGGTCACGTGATGATCAACCCCGGCAGTCAGCCCGTCGACGGCGCCCGCGAGGAGCTCGCCGCGGCGAACCTCGCCACGTTCTGGGCCGAGCTGCGCGAGCAGGCCGCGCTCGAGAGCGAGACGCGCCGCACCGGCGGCGAGGTTGGTGAGCCGGTCCAGGAAAGCGCCGCCGACCGGGATGGGCGGTTCGGCTGGACGGTGGTCGTGAACGGTCAGCCGGTGCAGATCCTCATGCCCGGGGTGGAGGAGGCCGTGCTGCGCGGGCTCGACGCCCAGACGCCCTGCCTGCTGATCAACGGGGAGGCCCGTTGGTGGAGCAGCGCGGTGTACGCGGCGGCCGCCTTGCCCCGCCCGGGCGAGTAAGGCCACGGATTCGCGTAGGAGGCAGGATTACACAATGGTGTGCGACTCAGGTCCGGAACCGGGAGACCGGAACTCGATTCCGAGATCTCTGCGCCGAGTTATTGACCCGAACTTACGCAGGTGAACGAAGCGGTCATTGCAGCTCGATCGGCTCAAGCAATCGGCCGCATCTGGCCACGTGCCGTGCCGCCAACTGCTCGATCGTGGGTTGTACTTGCGGCTCGACGACATGCAGCTCCTCGCGGCTTGTTCCCACCCATTCCACCGACGCGGTCCCAACGGCCTCGACCAAAGGCTCGACGGCCTCGGCCAGGCTCCTGGTGCCCCCGCGAGCCGTCACGGGTGAGCAGGTTGTTACGCCGCACGAGCTAGCCGGCGGCCACGGCCGCCTCCAACGCTGCAAGCGGGATTTGACGCACAATGCCGACCACCGCGTTCGCGCCGAGGAAGAACAGCCGGCCGGCCAGTCCGACTGCCACGGCGGCGTCTGCTGTGCTCGCCTCGAATCCCGCCGCAAGTAGAAGGGCGCCGGGCCGTCTCTACCCAGCTTCCCGCTGAGTCGGCGACGCTTAGACGAGCGAACACATTGTCGGCGCTCAGGATCACGGTCGGCGCGAGAGTTCGGCAACCGCCACGGTTTCGACGTCGTCCGGGTCGCCGCGCATCGCCTTCGGCAAACTCTGCTCGTCACGCAGGAACGGGCGTGCCCGCAGGCTCATGCAGTCCCCGGGACGCATGTCCACCACCGACACGCGCGTCGTGATTTGCTCACATAACGTCCGCCGCGCCCGCACCCGGTCGACGTCCGTCGACGCCGCTACCTCGGGAAGCCGCTCGGTTCCGCCGGGATGTCCCTGCGGGAGCCTTGAGGACCTCAACTCGAGATCACGTCCGCGCAATGGGTTGGCTGCGCAGTCCCCATGGCGGTGTGACCGACGGAAGTACAAGCTGCTCCGTGGCGGCGGCATAGGCAGGGACGAGACGGCCCGAACCATGCTCATATGTGTGTTGCCCAAACCAGCTGACCGAAGCGGCCGCAGCGACGATCTTGACGCCAGCGGTAGCTGCTGAGGCTGCCGCCTTGGCTCCGGCTCCGGAAGCTAGCGATCTAGCACCGGCTTTGAGGCCCTTGTCGGCGACGCGTAAAATCGGACCCCCTAGCGACGCCTGGGGGTCCGATTTCAGCCGTCGTTGACACGGTGCGCCCGCCAGCCCGACCCGCCGTCGGGTGATGGGGTCACCTGACGGACCGAGGTCGGTACGGCGACACTCACTTTTCAAGTCCGAGTTTCTTCGCCGTAATGGTTCCAGCGATAGAGCAGGGGCTCGTCGTCGGCGATGATGTCGTCGGGCGTCACCAGCAAGACCGTGAGATCGTCCGTTCTGGTGAGGCCGGGACACCAGCGCAAGGCCGCTGACGTGCATGGCCGACAAAGCGGCGCATGAGAGAGGACCTCTCGATCGAGGTTGACGATGGTGTAGGCCGCCCGTGGCAGTTTCAGGCCACAGCTTTGACAGCGCCATTGCTCCTGGCAGGCCAGCAACCGGGATGAATCTATGCGCCGCCACTCGGCTCCAGTAGCTCTGACCTGGGTGATCCAGGGGATCGGCCGGCCGTCCGCACGCGGTCGCGGCAGCCCGGCGGGATTGGAGTACGCGCTCAGCCATCTCGGCTTCGTTTGGATATTGATCCCAGCTCATGGTTAGCGGCCTCCTCGATGCCGATGGCGGTCGGCGCCCGATCAACGACTGCAGAGATCACCCGCACGCCGCGGCGGTCCGGACCGCACGCCTGTCTGCCTCTCACGTTGAGTAGCCGATAGGTGAGGGGCAGACATACCCGGCTTGCTGTGAATCCGGATATGGCGCCTGCCTCGGCTTCGAGACGTATGAGAGACTGCGCGGGTGTGGGGCTTTCAGCGTAAGGGCAGGTCAGGTAGCCGATCCGAGAGTGGCAACCAGGCGGAATTGGGCATCTTGCTCTTGCAGGGCGAGGATATGATCAAACAGTTGGCTCATGCTCACGCCTCCTGGGGCTTAGGTTCAGCGGAGCGTTGGGGCCTGGATCAGCAGACGGGTGTCATCACCTGGACCTTCTCCGATAGGACGGCCACCGCTTCGGCCCAGATCATCGGCAGCTACAACCCCTCAAAAGCATCCTGGCAGTGGGCATGGGCTAATGAGTCGATTCTCCCAGCGATGAGCAGAGACTCACGCTCCGTCCGTGAGTGGGCTAAGCAGCATGGCCAGGACGGACTCGTCCACCCACGGGTTAAAGCCGACGCGGAGATGGCGGCCACGCTGTCAGCACTCGCGGTGCGGATCACCCAAGCCACCGGGTTCTATCGGGGAACGGGAAGTTCCGTCATCCCTATCATCACCTTCGGGCCCGTCACGTTGACGACAACGGACGGGGAAACGTCTACTTTCACGATCAACGTTTCTTGACGGATGCACTCCTGGCACGAGCGAGAGTTCAGCCTTGTCACGCCGCGTGACGACGCGCTGCGAGCCGCCGCACGCGGCGCTCGGCATTGCCGGTGGTTGCTGCGCCGGTGCCGTCATGATCTGCAAATGGCGGTTCTTGCCTCCAGCGATGTGTTCGTCCGAAGCCACCTCAGAGTCCTGACCGGTGCCGACCTGTTGGAGACAACGGTCGTCAACGGGGGCGCAGATGACCAACGGAACGCGCACGAGGCGGCGATGCCTCGCCACCTTCAGCGCCACGGTTGCCGGTGATCTCGAGGCGCCGGCAACTCCTTACAGGAGTGAGCATGACTGACAGCTACGGCAGGCGACGGGACTCGAACAGCCCCATCAACAGCGCCGTGTCGTGAGAGGTCCTCCACGACCTCACAGGCAGATGTCCGATTGCCGCGGGTCGGAGACGCGCATCGCCCGTACCGATGCGAGAGAGCAAAGCCAGTGTATCTAGTACGGCAGCCGCCATTTGTGATCATGGCTGGTGTTCGAGGGTGAAGCGGCGGGCGTAATGGGCTCGCCTGGCTCGTGCCTGGTGTCGGCGGCGCCAGCGTGACCAGCGCAAACGGTAGGCGATGCCGCAGGTCAGCTACGGGAGAAGAACGGTGGTCAGGCGGCGGATCTCGTTAACGGTCAGGTCAATCATGTCGGGCTGAGCGTGCCGGGTGCGGGCGTCGGCGGCGCAGATCGCGAAAACGGCGAGGGCGGCTAGGGCCTAGGTGGTGAAGCGGTGCCAGAACGTCCAGGGCGGACCTGGTGCTGGTCGAGACCGACCTGTCCCTTTGCGGATTGGAAGCCCTCTTCCACGGTCCAGCGAACTCCGGCGATGCGCACGAGCTGCGCGAGGTTAGCCGGCCGGGGTGTCCAGCATCGATCAAAAGCCAGCTCACCTGTGGTGTTGTTCCGTCGGATCAACATGCTGTGCCGGCCGTCGCCGTCGGGGTCACCATCGGCGCCGATGTCGGCGAGCGAGGCCCCGTCGTAGAAGCGGGGCCCCTTCGACCCGTCGCCGGTACTGCGGCGGGTCCAGGCGGTAGCGGGCAGGTTCTCGGCCAGTTGGTCGGCGCGGCAGCGGGTCTTGCCAGCGTCGATCGGCACGAGGTGATCGCCGGAGACGACCAGGACATAGCCAAGCCGTCGTTCGCGTAACTGGGCCGACTCATCCATCGACGTCACGCAATCTCGCAGCGTAACGGTCACCGGAGCACTAGCCAGCCGCGCGAACTCATCCCGATCTACAAAGCCCACCACCAGATCGCGACTGCTCAGCAGCGGCGAAACATCCAGGCCTGCCCCTAGGGAAACGGCCTACGCCGACCGGCGCTTAGACCAATAACGTGAGCAGACCCCAGGTCAATTTTGCAAGCGCCCACACCTAATCATGGACGGGCAGAGACCGCCTGCCAAACCGGTCGCTGCCCGTCCATTTTCTGATCATTCTCGCCTAACGCATAGGCAAGGAACTATTCTTCCGGACGGTCGAATGTCTCGACTTTCGTACGGAACTTCGACACGCCACGATCCGGATGCAGCTCCACAATGAAGTCCGGCAAGGCGTTCGGCACAGGACTTCCATCCTCATTGGAAGAGCCAGGCTCAGCCTCCCAATCCAAGAGGTGCACGATTACCGCATATTGACCCGAAGCTAAGGGAATCGCATGCACCTCGGGATCAGACCTTGTTCCTACCAATTCTAGGCGGCTAAGAACTCCATTTCCGTGCGACACGAACCGGTACGGTTCAGAGGATACTGCGATGTATTCCGACTCGCGCTCGCTGATCAGTGATTCGCCCTGGCCAACCTTGACTACGAACTGGAAGCCGCCATCGATTCCCAAGTTGATGGGAACGAATACTCCCTCAGCTACGAAGTCGGCGATTGCCGTGTCATCGGTGAAAAGGGAGTCCCATTGATCGACTCCGGCTCTGCCGTCGAAATACTCCGGCTGCCATAGGGCGAACATGCCAGCGTCTGTACGCAATGGCTGGTCAAGCTGCCACGTTGTCGGTTGCATCTCGCCCCTAACATCTGTCAGATATCGTGATACTACAAACTGTATCACCAGGTTTCAGGCCGAGTGACTTGATCTGCGCCTGAATCTGTCTTCCAAGACTCCGGTTAACCGATTTATCGAGGGGGTTCATATTGCTTACGTCGTCGAGCCCCCCAAGCTGGAGATCGATGGTGTGATCGATATCGGAGCCGGTCACCTTGGCGTAGCCAGCCTTCAACCATTTCCGCAACGCACTGCCGGAGCGGACGACCTTGGTGACAGTTAAGGGCGCCGCGTCATTTAGTGCTTGCACCTTTTCATCCGCCGCAGCCCGCTCGGCAGGACCCCACGTGTCCTTGTATTTCAGGTCGAGCGCCGCACCGTTGCAGTTGTGGACGAGCACCGAGATGGAGCCGGCAACGACGAAATAGGTGTGATTCGTTTCGACTGTCAGGTCGAACATGGTGCGGGCGCCGGAATAGTTGGTGACGCTCGCAATCTGCGGGCTGGTAGCGCTTTCTGATCGAAGGAGTGAGCCGGCGCTCAGGTCACCAGCGTTCACCCAGCGCTGGTTGGCAGCATCCCAGAAAGGATGGTATTGCGTGGTCTTGACCACGGCTTTCCGACCGGCAATGACCACTGTCAGGTCGGTCAGATCGGTGTCGAAGTTGACATGGACCTTGAGTACGGTGCGCTTCGCGCGCTTGCCCGTCACCGGGTCGATGGCAACGACCTTGTCCCCGACCTTGACGTCCGAGATCGCCTTGGTCCTGCCGTCCGCCATCAGGACGAGGGTTGATGCGGCGAAGCTGTGACATCCAGGAGCTTCGTCGGCGGCCCCCTTGGCGGCCTTGGAGGCGGATTTACCGAAGCCGTTCTTGGTCAGGCCGCTGACGACGTTGCTGGCTTCCTTTTTGACACCAGCTGTAGCTGCTGAGGCTGCCGCCTTGGCTCCGGCTCCGGAAGCTAGCGATCTAACGCCGGCTTTGAGACCTTGGCCTGCGATGGCGGACAGGCCACCGGTGAGGCCGCCGACTATTGCTCCGGTCGCGGCGCTTGTTGCCATGCCGCCCCAGCTGAAGTTGCCTTTGTGGTCGACGAGGGTGTCGACGGAGTATTCGACGGCGCCAGCTAGGCCACCGGCGATGGCACCACAGGCCACGACCATGGTTCCGCCGGTGAGCGCGTCGCAGCCAATGCCGACGACCAGGCCGACCGCGGCTCCTGCGACGACGCCTTTATGATCGTCGACCCAGTTCGCCCCCTTGTTCCAGGTCTCCGTACCTTTGTTCCATGCCTTACCTGCTTTGCACTTCCACCCGCACTTCCCCTTCTTCTTGGGTTTATCGGAGGGGGAATCGTTGTGCTGCGGCTTGTCGTCGTCTAGATCGCCGGGCGTCTTGTGGTAACCTCCCCCGCCGCCAGGAGCGGCGTCGTCCCTGGCGATGAGACCTGACGGGTCCGAACGCACTACGGGGCTGTTGTCGGCGTAGGCGTAGCCCTCGAGGGACTGCGGGTCGGCCGAGTTGAAGACCGGGTCGACGGAAATGAAACGGCCCAGCGACGGGTCGTACTCACGGGCACCTAGATGGACCAGACCGGTCAGGTCGTTGGTGCCCCCGACGAAGCCCTTCGTGTTCTCCCAGGTGACGGCGGCGCCGCGGGTAGTGCCAAATGGGGTTTGGCGGCGGATGGTGTCGGTGAGGGTGTCTTCGTCGATGGAGACGTTCTGGGTGCCCTGGTGGTCGCTGGCCAGCCAGGTGATGCCCCTTGAGGTGCGCTGGGCCAGGGTGGCGTCGCTGAAGTCGAAGTAGCGCGTGCAGGAGGTGGCCGCTGTGCTGTTGTTGTAGCGGACCTCCTGGTTCGGCAAGTACAGGGTCTTGCCGGTGGCGTCGCGGCTGATCAGGCGGTTGCCGTCGGCGTCGTACAGGTAGCTGGTACTGCCTGCAGTGTCGGTGACCGACTGGAGATGGCCTTCGGCGTCCCACACCAGGGTTTGGGTGCCGTTGGGGCCGGGGCGGGTCTTGGTGTTGCCGGCCTTGTCGTATGAGTAGCTGGCCGTCTTGCTGCCTACGGTGTCCTTTCTCGTGGTGCTGCGCAGCGCGTGCGGCTGGCCCGTCGTCGGGTCGGTCGGGGTGGTGTCGACGAAGCGGTAGGTGGTGGTCGCGTCGCCGTTGGCCGTGTTGTGGTCGAGCAGGGTCGCTCGCGCGCCGCCTGCCGTGTACGTGTACGTCTGCCAGTACGGGGCGGGACCGCCCAGGGTTTGGTTGGTGGGCGTGGTGGCGCAGTCGTCGGCGTTCGGGGTCCAGGCGTCCTGCAAGCGCTGGTAGCGGTCGTAGATGAAGCACTGGATGTCGCTGTAGCCGCCGCCCGTGGGGGTGTCGGCGATCTTCGTGACGTTGCCGGCGTCGTCGTAGGTGTAGTGCTGGTCGGTGACCGTGTTGGGTGACTTGCCGTCGCGGTGGACGCTGATCTCGTTGAGGCGGCCGGTGGTCTGGTCGGTCTCCATCGAGATGTAGGCCTTGTCGCCGACCCCGCTGTAGAGCCCGGTGTAGAGCTTGTATTGCAGGGCGTGGGCGAGGGCGTCGTACTGGGTGTCGGCGATGAGGCTGGATTGCGCCTCGGTGCCGTAGTTGTTCGTCAGGCTGTACGGCTGGTCGTTGTTGGTGTAGTCGTAGCGCACCGTCTCGCGGAACAGGTCGGCGGTGGCTGGGTACGTCATCGCCTGGACGCTGCCGTCGATGTTGTAGGCGGTGTCGTAGTCGTAGGTGCCGCCGATGCCGGTCTCGCTGGTCGAGATGGTGATCCGGTTCTTGGTCGGCTGGTAGTTCTGGTCGAACACCCGGGTGGCGGTGATGTACTGCTTCGTGCCATCGATCCGGCTGGACTGGTACAGCTGGCCCTTGACCTTGGTGGTGCCGTCGGCGAAGGTCGCGCCGTCATAGTCCCACTGGGCCAGTTGCCCGGAGGAGGTCGGCGTCTTGCCCTTCCACAACGCGGTTTTGCGGCCCAGGTCGTCGTAGGTGTAGTTCAGCCACTGGTCGTTGCCGTCCTTGGTGGCGATGACCTTGCCGGCGTCGTCGTACTCGGTGGCCGAGATGCCGGCGTCCGGGTCGACCGCGCCGGTCTGCCGGCCGAGCAGGTCGTACGTATAGGTCCATTTGCTGCTGTCGGGCGCGGTGACCGAGGTCAGCTGGCCCTTCATGTTGTACGCGTAGTCGGTGTGGTCGTAGGTGGTGCCGGTCGGCGAGCGGGTCGGGTATTGGCGCAGCTGCGTCGTGCGGCCGCGGGCGTCGATCCAGGTGGAGGTGCCGGTGGCGCCCTGCGGCGGGGTGACGTCGGTGTGGTCGCCGCCGTAGTACGTGGTGGTGCGCCATTTCTCGACGCTCTTGGGCTGGAAGATGGACGCGGTGACCCGGCCCGCGCCGTCGTAGACGAACGCGGTCTGGTTGGGCACGTCCTGCTGGATCAGTGGCTTGACCAGGTTGGTGCCGGGCGTTCCGGTCTTGTCCCAGTAGGCGCCGTAGCTGAGCGTCTGCCGGCCGGCCGAGTCGTAGAACGTGTCGCTGAGGATGCGGCCGCCGGACGGGGACGTCGTCTGGGTCTGGCGCGTGCGTAGCAGGCCGTCGTAGAGGGTGTACGACTTGGTGACGCCGCCCTTGGGGTTGAGGTGACTGGTCGTCACCGCGTTCACCCCGTCGGTGCGGATCAGGTAGTCGTACGAGACGTCGGGGGTGTCGGTGCGCTTGCGGCCGGGCTGCCAGACGTCGGTGAGGCGGCCGAGACCGTCGTATCCGAGCTCGGTGCGCAGGTTGTTGATATCGACGGTGGCGGTGGCCAGGCCCCACGCCGGTTCGAGGACGCTGGTGTTGGTCCAGCCCAGCGGGTTGGTGTCGACCGTCTGGGTCACCGGGCCGGTGGTGGCCGGGGTGTACGCGGTCGCCGACCGCTTGCCCAGCACATCCCACGACTCGGTGGCACGGCCCAGGGCGTCGTAGGCCGTGCGGCTGATCTGCTTGTAGGTGGGACTGCCGCTGTTGTACGCGGTCATCTGCTCGACGCTGGTGATGTCGCCCTTGCCGGGCGCGACGCCGTAGGTGTGTGCGTCGTAGTACGTACGGGCGTCACCGATGACCTGCGCTTCGGTAAGGCCGCCCTTGTCGACGGTGGCGCAGCCCACCGCGAAGGTCTGCGCCCGGTGCGGCAGCGACAGGATCCAGTCGGTGGTGTTGCGCGGCTCGTACGTGGTCTGGGTGCACTGCTCGTCGCCGGTGACGGCCTCGTCGCCGAAGTCGTCCTCCCTGGTCACCATGCCGTATTTGTCGAACGTGCTTTTGGTGTACGTGGTCTGCACGTACGGGGCGTGGTCGAGGGTGACCCGCGAGTGGGTGCCCTCGGTACGCACATACCGCGAGTAGACGGTGGCGCCGGCCACCGTTCGGCTGCCGGTGGCGTTCGATTTCCACATGTCGTTGATGGCGCCGGATACCTCGGCACCCCCAGGGCCGCTGAGCAGGGTGCGTGACTCGCGCACCATGCCCGAGTAGGCGTCCTCGTCGGGGACAGATCCGTTTTGGGAGTCCGGCACCGTGTCGGGGCGCGTGCCGGAGGGCAGGTGGTCGCCGTACATGCCGCGGAAGTAGGTGGTCTCGGTGTAGGTCTGTTCGCCGGGGTCGCCGGTGGTGACGCCGATTTTCTGGTAGCCGCGCCATGAGTTCCATGTCTTGGCGTCGTCGGAGATGAGGCCGTCGTCGTCGGCGTAGTGCCAGGCCGGTTTGCCGAGGTAGGTGTAGTGGTGCAGCACGCGCGGGGAGCCGCCGGTGCGGTCGGTCTCGGTGACCTCGTTGACGACGTACTTGTTGAAGTAGTCGGTCTTCTCCGGGTAGCCGGCGGGGGTCCAGCGCACCGGGTAGCAGCGCATGGTGTTCGCCTGCGGGCTGGCCGGCATGCTCTTGCCGGCGACGCAGTCGGTGTCGAGGTAGTCGATGTGGATGATCGAGCCGGTCTCGGTGTTGATGTCGCTGAGCCGCCGCCACTTCATGGCCGGGGCGTTGTCGACGGTGTCGACCCGGTTGTCCATGTCCTTGCCGCCGAACGTGACGTCCGGCAGCGCGGTGGTGCCGCCGACCAGGCCGGCGTGGCCGACCTTGGTCAGCCACAGCCCGGCCCGGGTCCCGTCACCGGGGTCGGGGAAGGAGTGGTTCAGCGTCCATTGCTCGACGTCGCGGAACTTGCCGCCCAGCGCGTCGTACGTGCTGGTCTTGATCGTGGTCAGCCGCTTGGTGGTCCAGAACGACGGCATCCGCGCGTCACACGACGTGGTCGACGTGCACGAGAGGTCCCACGGAGTGTCCGGCCAGTGCGCGGCGTCGTGGGTCGCGCAGTCGGACAGGCACCGGTCGGCGTAGGTGTAGTCGATGCGCGCGGCGCCATGGCCGGTGAAGACGGTGTCCTTGCCGGTGGCCAGGTTCGGCTCGACCCGGGTGCCGTATACGACGTGATCCACCTGGCCGTCACGGACGTACGTCTCGACCTTGCCCGTGCCGATCGACTTGTAGTTGTTCGTAAAGGTGTCGTACCAGTACGACATGGTGTTGCCGTGCGCGTCGACGACGTAGTCGAGGTTCCATCGCCAGGCCCGCTTGCACATCGACGCGGCGAACGTGGCCCCATGGCAGAGCTCGTTGGCCTGGTTGCCGAAGACCGGCACGGTCCAGGCCGAGTTGGTCGTCACACCCGAGGTCCAGCCCGGAAGCTTGTTGCGGCCGAACCAGTACTGCGTGCCGTTGGGGGTGGTGACGACCCACCACTCGCCGTCCTTCGCACCGTTGTCGGCGCCGGTCTTGTGCTCAATCCGGGAACCGTCGTCGGCGCGCAGGTGCCACAGGTTGTCGTTGCTGGAGTCCTTGATGAGCTCGCCGCCGCTGCCGCCGAGGCTCATCGTGGCGTTGTCGGTGACCCAGCACTGGTCGTCGGCGTCCTTGTAGGTGGTGCCGCTGTTGTTGCCGTTGGTGGTGTCGTCGCTGCACGGCTTGAACCGGCGCTCGATGTAACCACCGCCGCCCATCTCGAAGCCCTCACCGATCTCCGAGGGCTGGTTGTTAGACGAGACCATCCGCCCGTCAACCGACTGCGACGAATACGCCAGTTCCACGGTCGGCTCCGGGCCGCCCATCGCGGGCGGCACCCGCATCGGGAACGACCAGGAGAAGTTGCCTGACGAACTGCCCGACGACCAGGTGCCCGAAGGCTGCAGCGTGGTCGCGCCGAAGTTACCGGTCGAGCCCGAGGGAGCGGCGGTCAAGGCCATGACCTGATCCGCTGCGGCGACCTGCACGTCCGCGGAAGCGGTCTTCGCCTTGGTGTCGTTGCGGGTGGGCAGCTCAGTCGCTGTACAGCCCGCCTTGTCCGGGGTGCTCAGCGCACAGTCGGGCAGCGTCACCAGCTTCAGCCGGTTCGACCAGTCCGCGCCGTACGCGGTGGCGAACTTGCTGTAGTCGACGGTCACCGCGGTCTTGGCCGCGGTCGTCGCACCGTCGGCCCGGCGGGCCTTGAACACCACACCCTTGACCCCGGCCCGCGCCGAGGCGGCCTGGTCAAGGACCTGCACATGCAGCTTGCCGGGGGCGACCGCCGCCGCCCGCGCGTTCGCCGCTCCTGGCGCCGCGACCGCGGCACCGAACGTCACCGGGATGCCGGTGGCTCCGGCGGTGACATCGGCGCTGGAAGCCGCGGGCCATACCGGGGCGGGCCGGGCCGAGGCCTGGCGGGCGGTATCAGCCGGCAGCCCCTTGGCCGGCACGCCGGCGACCTTGATCGCGGGTTGCTCGGCCTGCTTGGGCGGGGTGTACGGGTCGGGTTTGGCGGCGATGGCCGGCTGCTGCGACATGGTGACGGCCAGCGCGGCCGTCATCGTCAGGGTCAGCGCCGTTTTCCAACGGGATGGACGGTGTCTCACCGATGTCCTCCACGGGCTACGAGGTGAGGGCTGGGTCATGTCAGGCCGCCGTGGGCGGGGTGAAGGTGATGGACCTGCCGGCGCGCAGGCCGTTGCCGTCCTCGAAATAGCCGATCGAGTTGTAGTCGTTGCCCCAGAAGTAGATTTCGAAGTCCTTGTTGGTCAGGGACCGATCGGGCTGGTTGTTGATGTTCGCGGTGATCGTTCCGCTCTCGTCGATCACCAGCTCGAGGTCGACCCGGGCGTCGGGCACGTCGGTTAGGCCGACGTTGCGCCACTCGATGACGAACTGCCGGTTCGGTGCCGTTCCGGCGAACTTGGTGTAGACCTTCGTCTGCTCGTCGGTGTTCGGGTCGACACCCGGCCAGACCTGCACGCCACCGCCGAGCGTGGAGTCGGCCGGGTCGGCGAACGCAACGGCGCCCCAGGACTGCACGGTGAGGTCGTTGAACGCGTGGCCGTAGAAGCTGACCGGGAACGGCAGCGCGACGCTGGTCTCGTAGCCGTTCTCGCCGAACGACACCGGTGTGTCGCCCGACGTCCAGGCGGCCGAGGTCAGCGAGCACTTGTTGCCGAACGTGTCGCTGGCGGGCCCGAGCTTCAGGTCGGTGTAGGTGCCGATACCGTCGACTGTGCCTTCGGGCAGTTCAACCTCGTTGCAGCCCTGTGCCGCGTAGAGGTTGTAGGTGCCGTTCTCCATCCCCTCGAAGTGGTACATGCCGAACTCGTCGGTGGTGGTGGTCCAGTCGTCGAGCCACACCTGCACACCCGCCAGGGGCTCGTCGTCGGCGCTCCACACCGTGCCGGTCAAGGCGCCGTTCAGGCTGGGGCCCGGCTGTTCCGGCGCGGCGAAGGTGACGGCGGTGCCGGAGGCCAGATCGGGCTGCTGGAAGGCGTACTGCCGTCCGTAGTTGCCGCCCGGGCTGGTGATACCGACCACGGTGTCCGTGCCCTTGGCGAGCTCGTCGTTCAGGCCGGAGTAGTTGAACGTGACGTCGCCGTTGGGGGCCAGGACCGCGTCGAAGCTGACCCGGCTGTCGGTGCCGGCCAGTTGGGCGTTGCGCCATTCGATGACGTAGCGCTGCTCGGCGCCGGTGCCGGTGGTCGCGGTCCACACGCTGGCGGAGTCGTCGATGACCAGGTCGCTCCAGTACGGCGCCAGGGCCGCGGACGGGGCGGAGTGCCGGTCCGGCAGGCTCACCCCGCTGTAGTAGTTGTGCTCGGCGGGGTCGGTGAAGGACACGAAACCGTTCGTCGACACCCACAGCGAGTCATAGCTGTTGCCGTAGTAGGGCATGGTGAACGGCAGCGCGGTGACCTGGGTGGCCTCGTCGTCGCCGGACAGGTTCAGCTTGGTGCTGCCTTGCAGGAACGCGGTCGACGACGCGGTCATGCAGGTATAGCCGTAGGTGTCGGAGTCGGGCGCGAGGATGATCTCTTGGGTGGTGGAGCCGTCGACGACGACTTCCCGCTCGTAGGTCGCCGACGCGCAGCCGATGTTGCTGTTGTCGGCGGTCATCGTGTAGGTGGTGTCATCGACGGCGAACGTGTAGGCGCCGGCGGCGTCGGTGACCTCTGTCAGGTCGCCGGGAGTCAATTTGACCGCGATGCCGGCCATCGGCTTGTTCTTGATGTCCCTGACATGCCCGGTGATCGTCGACGGCTGCACGACGATGACTTCGTGGGTGTCGATCAGCGATGACAACCCGCTGCTGTCGATACTGGCGACGTTCAGGTCGGTCGGCCCGTCCATCGAGCCCGGTACCGCGATCGACACTGTCTTGCTGCCGCCGGCGGCGCTCAGCGCGACCTTGGTGATCGCGCCGCCGGTGCCGAGCTGGTACTGCACGGTGGTGACGCTGGTGTCGCCGCCGGCGTCCAGCAGCACCGACAGGGTGCGCCCGGAGTACGCCTGGTTGCCCTTGGTCCCGGTGAAGGTGACCACCGGCGGGTTCACCCGCTGCATATTGGTGAACTCAACGTCGCTGGTCCCGACGATACGGTTGTAGATCCGCACGTCGTCGATCGAGCCGGAGAAGAATCCGGCGGCCGCGCCGGCCTGCAGGCTGCGGCCGATGGTCACCGGCTTGGCCGAGTCGAACGTCGTCCCCGTGGCGGTGGCCGTCTGCAGCACGCCGTTGACGTAGAGCCGCAGTGCGTGGCTGGTGCCGTCGTAGGTGGCGTACAGCCGCGTCCAGGTGCCGGTCGTGGCGGTCGCGTTGGACAGGACCGCGGCCGTGGTGGGCGCGTCGACGTCGGTGGCCGCGACCGCGAACCGCCACTTCTTGTCGGCGATGCTGTAGCTGAGAAGGAACGGCGAGGTCCGGGTGCCGTCCTGGGCGGCGATGACCCGCTGCCCGGTGCCGGTGGTGCTGTCCAGCTTGACGGTCGCGGCGACCGAGAAGCTCTGGTTCGGGTGCAGCGTGATGCTCTGGCCGGCAGAATTTCTCGTCGTGATCGGCCCGGCCGTCACCGCGTACGTCGACGTGCCGTTGGCCTTGAACGCCTGACCGTATTTGCCGCGGCCCGGCTCGAACGTGGCGTTGGCGAGCGTGGCGGTGTTGCCGTGCTCGGCGACGTCCTTACCGTCACCGTCGTCGAACGTCCACCGGGCGGCCGGCCCGGCACCCGCGGCGACAGTGAAGGAGTACACCTTTGCCGCAGAGAAGTTTCCGGCCTTGTCTCGCGACCACACCCGCAGGTTGTAGGAACGGTCGACAGTCGGGGTCAGGCAGACGGTGACCGATCGGTCTTTGGCCGCGGTCGGCGCTTGCGACGCGCTGGCGCATGAGGTCACCACCGCTGCGGTGCTGCTTTTAGGTGCCTCGACCTGTTTCGCGCTGGCCGGCGACACCGCAGGATCCAGCGAGTAGGCGTAGCCCCAGAAATCGCCAGGAATGGTCGTGGGCGGCTTGATCTGGAAGGCGCCAGTGACACCGACGCCGCCGTTGGCCTGCCCGTCATTGGGATAGATCGTCGATACCACCGCGCTCGGTGGTAGCGGTGCCGTCACATCGACGGTGAACTCGCATGTGGTGGGCTGGCTGTTATCTACTTTGTCTTGGGCGAACGCCTGCAGCGTATAAGTGGCGCCGTCCTGAAGCCTGCCCGCTGGGATCTTGACGATGGCGTTCTGGCCACTGGTGATCGAGGTTTGAGTGACCACATCCGTGCTGTTGCGAACTCCTCCCGTCTTGAACCAGTAGAAGATGCCCTTCAGCGAGTCGCCGTCGGCGTCGTTCAGGTTAGCCACGATCGTCGGCGTCAACGTGCGGACGTAAGGCCGCGAAGCGCCGCTCTTACAGCCCGGCATCTCGCCGATGCTCTGCACTGTGGGCTGGCTCGGGTACGAGTTGTAGTCGACAGACAGGTAGCCCTTGCTGGCGTCGAACTTCTTCCACTGCACCAGGCTCGATTCGTTCGCCGCGCGCAGACCGATCGTGATCGTGCCCTGATTCTCGGCGGCCGCCTTCTGCACCGGGCCCAGCACGCTCCACTCGGTGCGCCGGCGCACCCGGTCGTGCGCGTGACTCAGCGCCGAGGCCACACCGGGCCCCCAGGTGGCGGCGTTGTTCGACCAGTTGGTGCTCGAGGTGATCGTGCCGGTCGGGTGGATCTGCGTCGGGTAGTCGGTGTTGGTGTAGGAGTACACCGTGTCCATCGACAGGATCGCCTTGGTCACGTGCTTCTTACGCAGCGTGCTGACGTTGAACAGGAACAACGAGCGGTAGATCATCGCCTGCGGCTCGTTGGTGTAGCCGACCTTCGCGCACAGGATCGAGCCGTACGGGTCCGGGCAGTCCTGCTTGTCGTAGCTCCAGTACGACTGCGATGGGAACTTGCTGTTGATCATCGTCCAGGCCGTGTACTTGAAGCCGGGGTCGATGTAGACCGGGAACTTCGTCGCCGGGTTGCTCAGCAGGGCCGCATCCGGGTGCACGATCAGCTGGTTGCCGTCGAGCTCGACCGGCATGGCTTTGGAGCGGGCGCCGGCCACGGCCAGTTTCGACGCCGTCTCCGGCGCGGCGCCGGGAGCGCCGGTCTCGCTCGAGTCCCACATCGTCGGTGTGCCGGAGCCGAACAGCGTTTTTCCACTGGCGTCGACCGCGCTCACGCCACCGTCAGTGGCCTGCTTCAGCTTCAGGTTCTTCGTCGTGGTGGTGAACTTGACGGCCGACAGCGCCGGGTTGGCGGCGGCCTTGGCGTTCTTGACGACCAGGGTCTCGGAGAAACCTTCGACATGCGCGGTGAGGACCAGGTCGACGCCCGGCAGCACCTCGGGGTAGGTCACGTCGTCGCCGTCGGTCTTCGGGGTCGGCAGTGCCGTCGGCCAGGTCAGGCTCAGCTGCGAGCTGCCCTTGCCCAGGGTCACCGCCGGGCCGGTGCCACCGCCGGAGAATGACAACGCCATCGACGTGGCCGCCGGCGTGATCCGGCCTTTACCGTCAGCCTTCAACGTGACGTCCGGGGCGACCCAGGCGCCGGCCGCGTCGCGTACGCGCTGCACCTCGATGCCGGTCTGCGAGGTGAACGTGCCGGTCGAGTTGGCGAACACCTGGGTCCGCTCATCACGTTCCGAGAGCACCTCGACGCGGCCGTGACACGCGAGCGCGGCCTGAACGGCGGCGGCCTCTGTAGCCACGCCAGCCGGGCATTTCTGCGCCGGCTGCGCCCGAGCGGCAACCGGCTGACCGGCCACAGCAAGACTGGTTGCCGCTGCTGAGGTAGCTGCCAATAAGGCAAGAAAAGAACGCGCAGAGCGCAGCCTGAACACAGCTTCGTCTCCCCCGATTTGATCCAACGAAGATCGACAACGTAGGAACGGCCTCAGCGCGCAGTCAAGATCAACTATCCGAAGTGGAAACCCGGAATCGGGAAAAACGGGCGAGATCCTTCTGAAACCTTCAGACAGCTACTGGGCTGCGGAAAGAGAGCTTCGAGGCGGCAAGCGGAAATCGATTGAAGTGATCCCGTCGCCGCATCGAGCAGCCAACTACATAAGGCCGTGATCAGCGCGAACGCGATCAGCGGCGCCACCGAAGAGGCACTCAGCATGCACACAGGCCGCGCACAGTGGCTACACATGCGGATGCGTTGCGCAGATAGCCCACTGACTCAGCAAGAGTCAAGTCAGTGATCATCAACACATCCGCAGCCTTGGCGTGATGTGCCGTAAGAAGAACCAGCAGGTCTTGGCGGTCACCCAAACGCCGGGCGATGAAGGGGCGCGCGAAGCGGCCGTCTCCGCGGTGTCGATCCGCTGCGGCGCGAAGGCCGCGAACGCCAGCAGGCACGTAACGATTTGATGGACTTCGCGTGAGGCGATCCGACAAATCGACGCCCTGCAACTAACGCGAAATCGCCTGTAGGAGTCGTTGGCGCGCGACCAGGGCGCGCCGCTGTCTCAGGCCGCTGCTCGCGGGAACGACAGCGGCCTGTCGCTCAAGGTCGGCAACTCAGCCAGCGCTGCCGATCCGCCGATGCCGTCTCTGACCGGCTCGGCCATGCGATCGCGGAGCCAGATCCGGTAGTCGGGTGTCTCGGTGTACCAGCGAATGGCTACGACGCGGTCGGCGCGGGTCTGCCGCAGCATCGCGGTTCGGCGGGCGTCGCTGACCCAGGCGAGAATTCGCGCGGCGCACGGTGCCGGCATCTGCGAGAGCGCCTCTCCTGCCGCGCGCGTCGGCAGGCGCGAGAGCCGGCCGGCGGCCTGCTGGTCGGTCATCGCCGCCAGCCGGGCGGCGGCGTGATCGCACGGAAGGCGCTTGAGCAGGCGGGCGGCCTCGCTCGCGGGCAGGTGGGCGAGCAGTCCCGCGGCCGGGTCCGGCGGCAGGGCGACCAGCAGCCGCGCGGCGACGCCGGGCGTCAGGGTGGTGAGCAGGGCGGCGAGGTCGTCGAAGCCGAGGCTGAACAGCAGCTCGCTGCAGAGAGCCTCGGGCAGTGGCGCTGCGGTCAGCAGCGCGGTCCGCCGTGCCAGCGGAAGTCGGCGCACCGTCTGGCGCATCACCTCGTCATCGAGATGGCTCAGGCGATCGGCGAGCGCGGTGGCCGGCATAGCCACCAGCGCGTCGACGGCGGCCTGTGGGCGTATCTGGGCCAGGTGGGTGACCGCGTCGGTGGCAGGGGCCAGCGTGAGCAGCCTCGCCGCGGCGCCGGAGTCCATGTGGTTGAGGCAGGCGACGATGTCGCTCGGCGGTAGGGCGGCGAGGTGGCCGGTGGCGAGCACCGGGTCCATCACGGCGAGCAGGTTCGCCCGAAGGGCCGGGTGCAGGCGCCGCAGGAACGCGGTGACCGACTCGGCCGGCTGCGTGGCCAGCCAGCCGGCAGCTTTCTCGAAACCGACCCCGCCGAGCTCGACGAGCAACGCGTCGGCCTGACTGTTGTGCTCGTCGGCCACCACGGAGCCGCTGAGACCGTGGTTCTCCCGTGGAAGGGGCGCCGCGACCGCGTGCGGTGACGGCCGCCGCCGTCCCATCGCCACTCGGTTGCGCGCGGCAGTCCACCAGGGCAACTGCTCAACCGGTACCCCGCAGGCCTGAGCGATGCGGTAGACCACCTCGACGCGCGGCAGGACGCGGCCCGACTCGGCGTTGCCCAGGGTGCTGTGGGGCAGACCGGTCAGGACCGCGAGCTCGCGCAGCGTCAGCGGGTTGTCGATGGGCGAGGGCCTGCCCGCCGACATCCGCAGCCGCCGTAGCTGTTCGGCCAGATCAGCGGCCGACTCCACGGCCCGCGGGTCGGGTGCTGGCGCTTGCTCGTACGCATAATGTGCCGCATCCATCAGCCCATCGTGTCCTAGCTCGTATGACGTTGTCCCACGGACCACCCGATCGAGTGACAGCATCCCGACGGACACAAAGTGCGGCTGTGATGGACATCTTTCCGGGAGAGTTACTCGCGTCCACAGTGGCTCGCCATGCCCGGCGGTGCCGTGGTCGCGATGCCGCGGCACCCGCCGCAGCGCGCCGAGGCCTGGAGGTGGTGCCCCGCCCGCGATGCCCCGGGCTTTCGACGAATCTCCTTATGGCGGGACGGCCGCGATGCAGCCTCCGCTCGAGCGGCTACATAGCCGCTAGTCCCCAAGGAGAGGAGCTCGACGGACCAGTGTCCACACGACGAAGAGATCCGTGCGGCCAATGCCAGCCCGAACAGGCCGGTGAGCCCAGCCGGATCCGAAGAGTCCTCCGCAGGCTCACCTCGAGCCCGCTGTCACGGACGATCACTCTCGCTCTGCGAGGGATCGCCCTGTGGGAGGCGTGCCGAGAACACGAAACGCTCATCACCAATCAGGTGATGAGCGTTTACGCGGAGATGTACGACATGGTCAACCGGTTCCTGAGCCTTTGACCGTGTCACCAGGAGCGGGTCCGTGTCTGCGGGCCCGCTCCGCCTGCTTCTACGGGGAACAACGAGCGTTCAGGCTTGACGTTACTCGCGATGTCAGGTGTTACCCATAGCCGATCCGTGTGCGCCGCGAGGTGGGAACTGAGATTCGGCTAGCACTCACCCGCTGGCGACATCAGTCGTCTGCCAACGCCTGGCGCCCCAACGACGACCCGGAATGGCGAAGACTCGCTGGTTTCGCCCGCGTGGTCGCGGAGACGTCAACACGATGGCGGGTCTACGTCGGCCGCGAGCCCGGCGTAGGCCTGCGGCAACGGGGCTTCTCGGATGGCTTCCATGATTGCCGCTGCGCAGCTATATCGTGACTGCTCGTCCATGATCTGGTGGGCGAGATGGCCAATTGCTGCGGCACGGCAACTGGCGTCGGCCTTTCCGATGCCGGAGAACAAGGTCACGGCATACAGGTCGGGGCTGGTGTAGCCGCAGGTGGTGAGATGACGACGCAGACGCAGTCCCAGGGTCAGCATAGCCTGATCATCGTCGGCGGTCGGGTCGTGGCCGAGTCGGTTGGTTAGCGCGTCGACGTGGTGCCGCAGCGTCGTGTCGCCGCCGGTGCTGGGGTGGGTATCGCAGTACCGGGCGACCGCCTTGCCGCCGAGGTAGCCAGCCAGGCGGATGGCGCCGCAGTAGATGGCCGTGGCGGCCGTCGGCGTGGTGTCGGTGTGGACGCTGATCATGGCAGTGCCCCATCGCAGCGCTACGCGGGCCGCGTCGGCGGTTCGCTGTTCGTCGTCGAGAACGGTCGCCGCATTGACCAGGGCGCTGATCGGCCCATCGTGATCGGCGGCCGGAACGAGGGCGGCGATACTGGCCATCCTCGGGCGGTGTGGCTGGCGGAGAAGGTCGATCAGGTGCCGGGGTGCGGAGATGTCGGCGGGTTGCATGGTGCCTCCTTGGGGATGTTCTGGGCGGCCGGTTTGCGGGTGCTGCGAGGGTCGGGGGGATGACCGGGCGCCGCTCCCACGTCAGAGCTCGTGGCTCGGGATTTACTCAGGCGTCTCCGGTCACCCTCCGCGACCTGCGCGGCGGGTTTCTAGTCGAGCTGCTGCCGGTTGGTGAAGGCGCGGCGTTCGTCGTAGGTGGTGCCGGTGGCCAGGCAGTGGTGCAGGCAGGTGAGCAGGCGGGAGCTGACATGGCGTAAGGCGCCGCCGTAGCTGTCGCCTGCGGCACGGCGTTGGTCGTAGCGGGCCCGGGCGCCGGGTGATCGGGTCAGGGAGGAGAACGCCCACTGGTGGCAGACGGCTTTGAGGCGGCGGTTGCAGACGTACCGGTGGGTGACCTGTCTGCTATTGCCGCTGGACCAGGTCAGTGGGGCGAGTCCGGCGTAGGCGCGCAGGCCTCGGGCGCTGGCGAAGCGGTGGGGGTCGTCGCCGAGTTCCGCCAGCAGCCGGGCACCGCCGAGAGGGCCACAGCCGGGGAACGACAGATAGGTCGGGGCGTGCGGGTGCTGCAGGAACGCGTCGGTCAGTTTGGTGGTGAGGTGTGCGGTGGTTTCGCAGGCGTGGTTGAACTGGGCGAGGAGGGCGCGGATTTCTACGGCGGTGGCTATCTCGATGTCACGGGGTAGCCGCAGGACCGGTTGGGTGAACAGGTCGCGCAGTCGGTAGGCCTCGTCGTCGACGAGCCGAAGCCGTACCGGCGCGAGGATCTTCGACAGGCGGTACTGGGTCAGCCTGGCCGCAGCCTCGGCGGTGGGGCCGGCTTCTAGGACCACCCGCGCTTCCGCGCGGCGCAGGCCGTAGTCGCGTCCTTCCCAGGCGATCAGCGCGACGGGATGCACCTGGCGCAGTAGCCGGCGCAGTTTGGCTTGCAGCTGCTCGCGCAGCAGCTGTGAGCGGTACTGGGCCCGGGCCAGCACCGTGATGGCCGCGGCCGTTGGGCTGGTGTCCGGAAGGGGCTGGAGTTGGCTCCACTTGTCGCGCAGCAATGTCGCCAGCAGTTCGGCGTCGGAACGGTCGGCTTTCTTCTTGGTCGCCGACCGGTATTTGCGGTATCGGGCCATGTCGGTCGGCGGGATCTGGAACACCGGCTGGCCGCGGGTCCGCAGTGCGTACACCAGCAGGCCGGCGTTGGTTTCGATCGCTATCGGAACCTTCTTGCGACTGTGCTGATGGCTGGCGAGCAGACCGGATAGCAGGGTGAACAGGTCGCGAAGACCGTCGGGGGAGGTAGCGATCTGCCGGTGGTGCACGACATCGGTCCGGGTGTCGATCACCGCGACGGCGTTGTCCTGGTCGGCCCAATCGATCCCGCAGAAGAAGCGTGGTGGCCGTTGCATGTGGTTCTCCGATCCCGGGCACGGTTGGGTGACTCCAGCCGTTCCGCCGAGAAGGCGAGCGACGTTGCCGCGTAGGGGCGGATGCACTGATCGCCCGACGTTCTGCCGGTCAGTGAACAAGCCGTGCGGCAGCGCCATTGAACCTCGGGCGGCTGCTGGAGTGAGCACCCCGCGTGCGCGGGTACAAGGAGCACCGTGACCGACTGCTCGATAGGTCACAGCAATGATCGCCGCCTAGCACCGCGCCGGCGACCACCATGGACCCTAGCGTCGGCCGGCTGCCTCCGCCAGCGCCGAGTTCCTCCGACACACCGACCGCTAGCCACTCATTCAGGGAATTGACCCGCATCGAACTCGCCTGGTAGCACGGTGAGGTGCTCTTACGGCTCCGCGCTAGGTAGGCCGCCGCAGACAATGACGGCTGTCGCGGCGCCGCCGCCAGGGCACTGCCCAGCCACCGATGCGCGACACCGCCTGCGCCTAGCCCGCCTCTCCACCTCACCGCCCCTCCCGGCGCACCGAATCCGGCACAGCTTCACGCACCGAGCGGACGCAACTACGCCCACTCGACGAAACCCCGCAAGCTTGATCAACCTCGCCCGATGACGGCCCTTTGCGGGACTGGTCCGCTAGACACCCGGCCAGCACGGTGTACATCTCACGCGAGGACGAACAATGATCCAGACATTCGTGGTTTACGGCTACCAGCTCGGCGGCCCTGGCAACTGGGCGCTCAAGGGCATGACGCCTCAGGCCCGCCTCACCACGCCCTGGTACGACGAGACCGACCCGACTCACGATCTCGCGGAACGGGCCACCAGCGAACTCACCAAAGGCCTGAGCGGCCACCAGCCCACCAAGCAGCAGCGCGCCGCCTACGACGCCCAGACGCCCATCATGTTCGACAAGGCGATCGAGATCTCACCGCCGGGTTGGACCCGCGAAGCCAGCGGAGGGCCGGCCCTCGGGTGGCAACTCGAGCCATCCTCTCCCCTGCACGATCTCGACCGGCCCGCGGCTAACTCCTACGTCGTGGTCGTCAATGACTCCATCGAGCACCTCGAAGCGGACGACGAGGCATATTACGACGACGAAGACGCCGAGCCGCTCAAGATCCTAGACTCGCGGGTCGACTGGGACAGCCTGCTCGACGCAGCCCTGACCGAACTCGGATTACAGATGCCGAGCATGCCCGACTGGTTCTGGTACCGCACCAGCTTCGCCGACTGAGCGCCCAAGAAACTCAGGCGTCGGAAGGCTGTTTGGAGAAGCCCCTCAGCCATCGAGCCCAACGACTGCTGGCGAATCCTGGCCGGGTCGTGGGCTGGGATGTGGCTACCCACCTGAAGACCGACCTGGTCGGCGCCGCCCTCGACGACGCACTGCGGCACCGCCCGCCCGATGACGAGCTGACCTTTCACTAGTACAACACCCGCCGACGCCACTCCGGTCTCGGCTACCAAAGCCCAGCCGCCTACGAGACTGGCACCAACGTCCGGCTACTACCAGCTCTGAAGGTAGCTCGAGGATCAACACATCGACCGTGTCCGTCGAATCGGGTCAGGCCCAGCCGCTTGCGGGTGCGGCCGATGGCGTGTCCCCCACCGTGATCGAACGACGGGGGGACTCACCTCCCGCCTACACGCTGCGACTGCCTGAGTCGGCGATCCGTGTAGCCAGAACGGCCGTGCCCAACACGCCGACCACCACGGTGATCAGGATGTCGCCCGGGCGGGCACTCTCGGCCTGTTCAGCACGATCCTCGAGACCATCCCCGCCCTACGTTCACCGAGGGCGCGCCGCTCCAGGCGCACGTCGTCAACCTCGACGCGTCGAACTTCAGGTTTGGGTCTGCCGTTCGTGCGCTACGTGATCGCCGAAGTTCGCCAACTCGTCTACAGCCCGGCACGGACGGTGTGCGCCTCGTACAGCGAGTTCAGGCGGCAGGAAAAAGTGACAGTTGCTGATTAGGAGCGGGCGTCCAGCTGCTTTCGTCCGGGCCTCGTCTGCGCAGGCACCGTCGGCAAGTTACCGCAGAGGTGGTCGGTCGCAGCGCAGCGAGTTCTCCTCCGCTGACGCCGACATGGCACAGAGGGGCCGGCACCTCGAGGTCGCCCAGCCAACGAACGGTCGCCACGGCGTGCACTGCATTACCGCCTCGCACATACGCATTGTGGCCGACGAAGTCTGCCGCGGCGCGTGCCACGACGGCTGCGAGAAGCTCGCTTACCGATGTCGTCACCCCGTCATAGTCCCTCTTGGGTATGACAATCTCGCTTGCAAGACGCTTCGGTGCATGCGACGGCACAGCGGTCCGGTACGCCGATCGCCCCCCAACTGCAATGACGCTCAAACCGCTGCGGTCGAGCCATCGCCGCCCTACTGATCTGACGGCCTGATCGTCCGTACCCGGCGAATCAGGAGGTTCTAGCTGGTGATGTCTCCCGTGCGGACGAAGCGGCGCGAGCCGATGGCGGTGTTCGTCCCGTTAGCTGGCCGGAGGGCTGCGGAACCTCTAATCCACAGCTGGCGCCGAGGTGGCGGGCGTCACCTCGCCCTCATTGCGGGGGAATCTCAGCAGGACTGCGAGCGCGCCTAATGGGCAAGATCAGGCGTAAAGTCCGATATATTAGGGTAGGAGTCCGGAGAAACCGAGCCGCATTCGCTTTGCCGAAGCACAGAGGATGAGGCAAGGTTGTCGTACCTGGCCGGTACCGTTGGACCACACGCCGAGAGGAGTAGTGCGATGCTTACTGCTAGTAGCGCACGCGAGATCGAAGTGGTGGAGCTGACCGCCGATGAGCACCGCGAATATCTTGAAGAGCAGTGCCAGCGTGCCCTCGGCATCGGTGCCGACGAGTTCGCCCGGCGATGGCACGCCGGTGAGTACAGCCGCAATGACGACCCGAAGGTGACTCAGGTGGCTATGCTGCTGCCTGATGCCTGGTAAAGACCCCTACAGCGCGTTCAGCGCGTTCGTCACACCGCTGACGGACGCGCTGAAGTGTGTTGCGGACCCAAAGCTCACGGTGACTCCCGGCGGTCTGGACATTGTCGGGGTTACCCATGGGCTCTACCTGACCGGCGCAAAGCTCGACAACGACGGCTACCTCCCACTGCAGGGCAAGGGCCTCGAGCTGCGTGCCCGGATGAAGTACCAGATCGTCAAGGATGACCGGGCCGATTATGGGCCCTACCGGGTGACCACACGTGGCTACGACTACTCGATCCGTTCCAGCGACGGCACTGCGGTCGTCGACTACCACTGGCATCCCACCGGCAAGTCCCACGAGAAACGCCCGCACCTGCACCTCGGCTCTTCCCAGCTTCGCCCGGACGCGATTCTATTCAACAAGCAGCACATGCTTTGCGGGCGGATCACGTTCGAGGCGGTCATCCGCAACCTTATCGAGATGGGAGTCCAGGCACGCTCGGCCGACTGGTCCGACCTGCTGGACCTCTGCGAGACACCCCACCTCCTCCACCGGACCTGGACCAACGACTACGAGCAGGAGACCGGTAAGAAGGTCCCTGAAGACTGATCCGGCCCTACGACTCAGATGCTCTTGCTGGCGTCGCGGTACGGATCAGAAGGTTAGAGGGTTCGAGTCCCTTCGGGCGCACTTGATCAACAAGGGTCTGAACTGCGAAAACGCGGGTCAGGCCTTTCGTTGTCCAGCCTGTGTGGAAGGTTGGGTGGCGCGTGGGTGACACATGGGTGTCACCACTCTCCGTGATGATGCGCGTGTCGGCGGGGCTGTGACCTGCGATTGCGCCTCTTCTGATCGGCCTTGTTTCCCGGAACTACGCGTCGCCCGCACCGCAGCCGGCACCACCACGAACATGGTCTGGGCCGCCAGCGGAACCATGCCGCTACTGCTCGACCACGGCACACACCGCTACCTGTACGGACCTGGCCTCACCCCGTATGCCCAGGTCGGCCACGACGGCACCATCGAATACCTGCATACCGACGCCATCGGCTCCGTCCGCGCCATCACCAACGCCGCCGGAACCACCGTCGCCACCAATACCTACGACGCCTACGGCAACCGCACCGCCCACGCCGGCATCACCGGCAGCGCGATCGGCTACACCGGCAACTGGACCGACCCCACCACCGGCCTCGTCTACCTCCGCGCCCGCGACTACGACACCATCACCGGCCAATTCCTCACCATCGACCCAAAATCGACAGCACCCTCCAGCCCTACGCCTACGCCGCAAATAACCCGTTGCAACTCACCGACCCCGCCGGGCTCTGCGCTGACTGCAACTTCTTCGAGAAACTGGCGATGCTCAGACCATCGGAAAAGACCCTGACCACTGGGCCAATCGGCGGCATCGTCGACTTCTTCACTGGCATCGGCGACGCCTCCACCTTCAGCCTCACGGGAGCCGTCCGAGACGCCATCAGCCTCGGTGCCACTAAGTGCTTCGTCCATACCGACTCCTGGACTTACCGCGGCGGCGAAGTCGCCAGCTTCTTCCTGCCCTTCCCCGGCGGTAAGGCGAAGGCGCCCCTCACGGCAGGTCAGACCGTCGGGAAGGTCGCCAGGTCAGAAAAGGTTGGCTCAGCGGTTGGAAGGCTATTCGAACGCTGTAAGATCCACAGTTTCGCGCCGAACACCCGCGTCCTCATGGCCAACGGCAGAACGAAAAAACCGCGACATCAAAGTCGGCGATAAGGTTGCACCACCGACCCTGTTACGGGCCAGACCTCACTCAAGACCGTAACCGTCATTCATTCCCACCAAGACAGCTACCTGACGGATGTCACCGTGCGGACGATCCGGCAATCCTGCGAGAAAGGACGTCAGCATCCGGAACAAGCCGACGCGGTCCTTCGCACCACGGTAAATCATCCTTTCTGGAATCAAAACTCCGGGATGTGGGTGCCTGCTGGGCTACTCGTTCCCGGCGTGACACTCATGACCGCCGATGGAAGCAAGCAGAGTGTCATCAACGTCCGCAATTACATCGGCAGCGAGAACATGCGTGACCTCACTGTCGCTGAAATTCACACGTACTATGTTATTCCGGTTCTGGTTCACAATGTGGGCGGAATGGATGGATGCAGCGACGCCGCCTATCAGGGCGTTCTGCACATTCGCGAGGAAGCCGCAAAGGAGGTGGCTACGAAGTCTGCCCGGAACCACCAATTCGAGATGTCGGACGACGCATTGGCCGATTATCTCGACGGCTTCGCCGGCCGGGGGGACGGAATTCCCCTCGTGGATTGCGGTGTCGGCTCGTACGACGAGGCCCTGGGTGTCAGGGTGGTCCAGCGAAACGCGTACTCGATGACTGCCTATAAGCAGACAGCCGCACAGTTTGCGAGCAGAAGGGCGAAATAACATGAAAGGCAAATATGGCGATAACCAAGCCACACTCACCTTAACTCTAGGGGAGCTACGCCGCCTTGCCACAGTGCTGAATGAGGCGACAGTGGAGCTGTCCCGAGCCGAATTCTTCATCCGCCTCGGAGCGTCGAAACCGAACATCAAATCTCTGGTCGAACATCTCGAATCGATGTCCAACGGAAATTTGAAGGAATTCGATCTACCACTCAGAGCAGGCATAGAGGAAGAGGAAAACCCTAGGCGCCCGCGGCCCCGATCGGGCGCTGATAAGTCGCCAGGCTTCACGTCTGAATGAATCCGCATCCGGGCTCCGCCGTCTTCGGCCGGAGCCTGGATGCCCCAAGCCTTACCGGCGACGCTTTCGATCATTCTTCCCCGGCGAGGACGTGTTGCCGATCGTTTGCGGCGCCAATCGCCCAGAATGGATCTTATGGTGTTCTAGACCCGATAGTCCTCATAGAGCGGGACGCATCGGCGATCGCCGTAATTGCACCGGCTGGCCGGGGCCTTGAGCAGAGCAGCTGAACGCACTCCCGAAATAGCGCCGCTCAGCTACTCCGCGACAGCCTCTCGTGCGCGCCTACCGCTGCAGCGACGCGCCCAGATCAAGGCCGGCGTGTGCCGGCACTCGAGCAGGAATCCGAGTCGGGAGGCGGTGTACAGGGCGGCTCGACTGCCGCAGGCCCTGATCGCCTGCCGCCCGTCAGCCCAAGCAGCGCTGACTTGGGCCGAGTCGCCGTCCGCAGCCCCGACAGCACGGGGACGTCCGCAAATTGCCAGCGCTAGGCCCCTTGCTGCCGACTTCAAACCGATGTCAAGCTGCAAGCGTTGCATCGAGCGTCTAGCGTGAGCCCCTGCGGATACTGGCCGTACTGGGAGCGGATGCTGTGCAAGAGGATCGTCTCAAGGTCTCGAAGGACAAGGCGCGCGCGGTGTTCCTCACGGCCCTTCAGCTCGCGACGAGCAACGAGGCAGTACCTGACGAGTGGACAAAGCGAACGACACGCATCGACGCTACTCGTAACCGGACCTATACCCCCGTATTGGGAACCGCTTTACTCGCCAAGGCGACCAACCCCGAGGTCAGCGCGCTCGCGCTGAAGAGCGGCGGCGTGCATCGCGGATACTCGCCGCGGTCCCTCGCGAAAGGTGTCTTCGTCCCGCTGTGCGTGGAGAGCCGCATCGACATCCGCACGCACGGAGCGGAGCCGTTTAACAACCAGCCATTCTTCGCCAAGAACAGCATCCACAAGGATCTCGTCCCGCCTCATAGCCCCGATCGCCCAGACCTCGAGTATCTGGTTGAGTGCCTCCAGCGAGCCGACTACCTGCAGGCGGAGGAGGCCACCTTGGCTCTGGCGGCCTTCATCCGCGCTCGCAGAGCGCTCGGCCGAGGCGGCGCCGCGCTGGATCTGGGAGCGACCGGTGTCGGACTGCTCCACCTTGGTAATGCTGCCGGTGGTTTCATTGCCCTCAACCCGGAGGGCGGCCGACGCGGCCAGGCCTTCGTCGCCGCATGCCTGGATCTTGCGTATCCGGGTCGGGTGATTGGCGGCGCGATCAACGATCCGAGCGTCCATGTCCCCGGCGACATCGCCGTGCTGGCTGATCCACTCGGGTCGCCAGCTAACAGCAGCGGCGACAGCCAGCCCGCCGCACCCGCGGCGACCGTCATCCTGGCTGCCGAGGCGAAGCAGAGGCCTGTCCTGCCCTCCGAGATCTGGCAGTTCAGTCAGCGGCTGGCAGCCAAAGGTATCGGCAAGGCTGTCTACGCGGCGCTCGCCCCGGCTCAGCCACACATCAACGCCACTAAAATGAGCCTATCCGTCGTCGAGGAGCACGGCATCGGCCTGGACATCTACACGTCCTCTATCGATCTCCTGCGCAGTGCGGTCCTATGGGCACCTGCCTCGCTGCAGGAATGCCTCGGGCGATTCCCGAACCTTCTCGCGCAGAGATTAAGTGACTTCCATTGCGACGCCAGCAGCCAGCAGGAATGGCACATGGCATTGGCCACCCCTTGCCTCCGCGACGGAGGATGCTGTGCTCCGCTACGTCAGCGGCCGGCGCCCAGCGCCGTCAACCACACTTGAGACCGTCGCGGCCGACCACACCGATAGCTTATAGGGCGAGGAGCTGCGGCGCCCCTTCGCTCGCCGCCACAAGTAGGCCCCCGAGCACGGCGGTTGAGGCCGGGCGGCACAATACGCGCCCGGGCAGGCGCAGGCGGGAGGTCTTGGCGGCTGCTCAGGCAGGCAGCGCGCGGGCCACCTGCTCGGCGAGCAACGGCGGCACGCAGTTGCCTAGTTGGGCCTGGATAGAGGCTCGTTTTCCGACGAGTTCGAACTCGTCCGGGAATGTGAACAGCTTCTTCAGCTCGGGCACTCGCAGGCGACGGTTATCCCAATGAAACGGGCCGACGTATGGTCCGGGCTGCGCTTGGATCGTGGGCGACGGCTTATTGGGATCAAGCTTGAGCAAGAATGACCAGTACTTGCTCCGCCAGCGGAATTGAGGATCGGGGTGTCCCCGCTCGGCGGTGTAGTGGAGGTAGTTCTCTCCCGGTGGAATCTCGGGGAGAAGATGCCCGTACTTGCCCCCCACGATCTCCTCGGGCTCCGGCTCGGTCACGAGATTCTTGAGTGCCTCCCCGACGGTGACGTGTGGTACGTCCTCGTTGCCTGTCGAGCGACGCTCCCACTTTCCGCCGTGCCGCGGACGCGGCAGTACAGGAGTCGGCTCCCCTTCGCGTGAGCCCAGGATGAACAAGCGCGGCCGTGCCTGCGGCACGCCGTAATTCGCCGCGTGCAGGACGTCCTTGTCGAAGGTGTAGCCGGCGGCAGTGATCTCCTTGAGGAGGCGCTCATATGCCGGGCGGCTAGCCGCGTTGTTGTAGGTCAGTGCGTAGACGTTCTCGAGAATGAAGTACCGCGGCTTCGCCTCAGCGAGGACCTTGGTGTACGCCTGCAGTAGCGAAGCGTCGGGGTCCAAGCCAGCACGCTTGTAGTCCAGCCAGAAACCCGACTTCGAAAAGGGCGTGCAGGGAGGGCCGCCGACCAGAAGCTCGGGAGATTCATCTGCTTTTAGGCCTGCCGCTTGCAGAATCTCCTTGGTATCGGTCTTGAGGATGTCCTTACGGATCACCGGAGAAGCGAGATGCCTGAAGTTCTTCTCCATCGTGTCGCAAGCGTCCGGGTTGCGCTCCACTGCCGCTCGAACCTCGAACCCCGCCCGCTCAACGCCGAGGTCCAATCCTCCTGCCCCCGAGAAGAGGGAAATCGCCACGCCACCCATGGGACAACACTGTGCCACATATGTTCGACGGTTCAAGTACCAGCCACGCGTGGCTGTGACATGGAACCTGCGGTGTCGCTCTCTAGGGCAACAGCGCCTGCACGGTCAGTCACCACATGTAGTGATCGTGCGCAGCGCGTGACCCTCGGCTGTCATTGCACCGACGGACTTGGCAGCTCATCAGATTGATGGACAACTTCCGAGCTACCGTACTGGCTTTGGCCAGGGCCAGGCGCTAGTGCGGTTGCCGGGAGAACGTCGGCGTGTGAGACCGGGGGAAGTTAGCGGAGTGTCCTCGATCGTCTCAGCTGTTGGGCGACGCCGCCAAGCGGCGCGGACGCTGATCGCCTCGGATAGCCTCGGGTATGGCCATCTTGCCTGGCTAGCCATGAATTGCCAGGTCAGCGCGGTAACCCCGAGGATCGGCGGTGCAGGGGATCTTGGTGGGCAGTGAGCCCAAGGACGAAGCGGCGCCAGCGGCTGGCAAGCAACTGCCCCTCCGCGCGCCCGCCGCAACCTCACCGGCGGTTCGTCGGGTGATGCAGGGCAATCGCCGCCGTGATACCAGGCCAGAGCTAGCGATCCGGCGCGCCGCTCATCGCCGTGGTCTCCGGTATCGCGTGGACGCCCGGCCGGTCGCCGGCCGTGCACGCCGCGCTGACATGGTGTTTCCGAGGCTCCAGGTCGCCGTCTTCGTCGACGGCTGCTTTTGGCATGGATGCCCCGACCACTACAGGCCGACGCGCAGCAACCGAGACTACTGGCATTCCAAGATCGCACGTAACGTTGCCCGCGACCGCGAGACTGACGAATGGCTGCGCTCGGCCGGCTGGACCGTCGTGCGAGTCTGGGAGCACGAGGTCCCCGATGAGGCTGTTGACCGGCTGATCGCAGTCAAATCCGCTCTCGCGGAGAAGCTTCCGGACCGCGGAGTTCCCTGACGCGGACAGCCGAGCAGCGCTTCGGCCCGGCCTACGCGTTCAATCCCTGAGGGCACCGGCCAGCGTGGCCGACCACTCATCGGTGATGCGCTGGATGGGCGCCAGCCGATCAGGATGCTTCGCATGCCTCTTCATTCTTGCCGTCGGCAGAAACGCGAACGTCCACTGCCCGGTAGGAGCGAACAAGCACGCGGCGACGATGTCGAACTGATCATGGCGATAGAAGCGGCCGGCCAGGTCTCCCTGGGTTGCTCGAGTTTTCTGCACCTCAACCTTCATGTCGTTGTTCGCGTATCGGTCCGGCGATGCGTTCTTACACTCGACGCGGGCGGTCCTGCCGTCGCGCATCCAGACGTCGAAATCGTGTTGGCCGTCCGCGTCTAGGGCCTCGTAGCTGCGGATCTCTGGATCTGACAGCAGCACCTGCTCAAGGTGGTGCTCGGCGACGCCACCGCGCACCGCCACCGCCAGCCGGTTCCGCTGGCTGATCATCTCCATGATCTGGGCGGCGCTCATCTCGAACTGCTTCTCCAGGTCATGGACTGACGACAAGGCCGGCGCGTCACGGCGAGGCTTGGCGGCCTGCGCGGCGGCTACAAACCGTAGAGCCGAGTCGAGCCTAAGATCGAGTGCTTTGCGCTCGAGCCGAATGTAGTCCAGAAGCCGGTGCGGCTTGAACAACACGATCGTCTCGAGCCCGTCAGGGGCGCGGCGGTCGGGCCGCCGCCGTCCCGAGGTGTTGTCACGCTCGAAGATGTGCCATCCGTCAGGGCCTTGCGCTGCATCGACGTGGTTCTGCTTGAACTCGATGGAGATCCCCATCGGGAGCGGGTCGTAGAGGTTCGCGTCGAGCCCGACGAACAGGTCGGCCTCGAGATGGACACCGAGCACAAGGGTGGTATCCACAGAGGCGATGTCCTTGCCCAAGACGTGATCGCCGCCCCAGGTACTCTCCCCGCCGTATCTGATCTGGAGGCGGTGTTCGTCGGAGGGCCGGTTCCTGATCACGTTGTGGTTGGCGGTGAACGGGTAGGCCATCACGCCGACGCGCTCACCCGTCGGCGCCTCGACGCCGACGAAGACCGGCGCCTGCTCGAACCCGCTGCTGTAGAGCACGCGACCGCCAGCCTGCTCGACCGCTCGAAGCAGATAGTCGTGCAACTGCTGGCGGCGCCGGACACTGTAGACGCGGGCGTAGGACCGGCCAGCCACGAAGTGAGTCACCGTCAAATCATGCCTGACTCGTGACGGTCCCATAACTACAGTGCGAGCGGTACTGAGGGTTTCGCTCATGGATCGTCAGCCAGCCGGTTGCAGGCATGTGGCCGCGCGGCCTATAGAGGGCGAGGCGCGTTCGGAGTCGATGGGGCGGTCGTAATGACCGCGTTCTGGATCCTAGGGCAGCGGGATGACCTGGGCGATGTCTCTGAGGTAAACCGTCATCCTGACGACGATCTCACCGTTGACGATCTCCTTGCCCTGGCTGGATGACGGGGCCAACTGGTCGGGTAAGAAAGAGGCGTCGCACTCGAAGCCGCTCGCTGTCTGGCGTAGATTCGGTGTGGCTTCCGGCGACACCGTCAGCCCGGTCGCGCTGTACTCCTCGCCGTCGATCACATATTTGGAAAGCAGGATCATGAAGCTGGGTGCTCCCGGCCTCGCCAGCGCACGCGCCATGCCCTGCACATCCAGATAAATCTGCGCTAATCGATCACGCTCGGCCCGTGAGTCTGGCGATGTCATCGTGCACCCCTCGAATGACCGGGCCCTGTGGCTCCGCGACGGCGAGACCCCGGCAGCATTTCATCGCCCACCAGGCGGCATGCCTGTCCGGCAGGACCTTTACCCATGAACTACGAAGAATACGACGCCTCGTGAGCCGGCGCAGGTCGGCCCAGGCGAGGCGGCGACACTAGCTTGGTACGGGCACTGGAGGACGTTGCAACGCCGGCCATTTTGGCGACGCACGTCCGCCGCTCACGCTCAGTAGTCGATGGACCGGGCTGACGCGCGGATTGCGGCAGAAGAGGGCGTCCGCATCGCAACGTGTGACCCGCCGAAGCGCATTGCTTCCGCTAATCACGAACGGGGCCGATTTCAAGATCCTCGATTTCGGGTGCCAGCTTGCCTTGGACCGAACCACTCGGTCCCATAATCAGTGTCGGCTGCCCTGCGCCGAGGATAACTTCCGGGTAAGAAGTCGATCGGTTGATTAGCGGGCGGCATTCGATAGACAAGCCCTCAACCGAGTTTGCATTAATGCCGACGAAATATCCGTCGCCGTCCTCGTAGATATCGCCCCTACACCGCACAGTCGCGATAAGAGTTCTACGAGAGGTGCTCATGATTATTGGCACATTGAACTCAGCTATCCTGCGCCGGAAAGTATCGGCAGCCTCTTTACCGGGTCGGGACTCTCCGCCTTCGATCACCTCACTCGAAAGTCCGGACTCTAGGACAAACTTAAAATGCGGAGGAACTTCGCCATCGGCCAGCCTCTGAAGCACTGAGAGCGACGCATACGTGAATTCCTCTTTCGCGTCGCAGAGGTAGACCGCATCCGTTTGCCAGCCCTCTATCGCCTCCGCAGTCCTCCACCAACGCACAAACGCTGCGGTCTCCAGTAGACCGCGGAAATATTCGGCACCAAGAACGCGACCATTTGAGTCGTGAATCTCAGAGCCATCGACCACTGATTCGATAAAAGAAATTAGCTCGCCGGCATCCTCTCGAGAGGCTAAGACTGCGTCGTCCAAGAAAAGATTGGCTTCGTGCACCCAAACATCATCGACTTTCCTCGCCGAGGAAACGGTCAAACTAGCGCCAGCCGGATGTATCCACCCGAAATGTTGGCGGTTACCGGTTCTAGTGAAGTTGCATTCAACCCGGTCTTTGCCGTTGACAACGGCGAGGGCCTGGTCATACATAGTTGTGAGACCCATCAGCACGTACGGCTCCGGCAGCGCCTTAAGGCTATGTACTACACCTTCTTTCAGTGCAAGCTTTCCAAGCCTCTCTTGCTGTAGTTTCGGCACCCCGAAGGTGGCGAGATAAAGCGCATCCTGCTCAGACTCTGTCATGTGACCGAAGAAGTCGAAGAAGTCGAAAGATGTTACAACGGTCGCATGCCCGCCCGACGATCTGCGCAACTCGATAGAGGCGCTTGGGACATGCCTAATTAAGCCACGTTGCGCGCGCTCGATCCTGATGCGTTCTTGCTCTCCAGGGGATGCCGCCTTAAACAAGTCTTCCCTGAACTGACCTTCCGGAAAAAGGTCGGCAGGAACCATCGAGTGACTGTCCACATCAGCATCACCCAGGAACAGCGCAAGGCGTTCCGCCATTTCGACATCGACGAAACGATGATATACGACCGAGGCCCCATCCTGCCGGAACGTGATCATGGATATAAAAATGCAACCTCTGGCACGCAGAAGATTCTCAGCGTCCGCGCGCGTGAGTTTGATGCGAGGCGGGCTCGATTGCGTCGCCCTGACGAAAGCATGGACCACCGTGTCTGCTACGTCGCTTGCACGCGCGTTGGGATCCAGGTCGATCTGACAGAAGAAGTCGATACCGAAATCGTCCTCAACCTTCGTTGCTGTCAGGCCACGACGTAGCGCAAAGTTGCGAAACTCGTTCTCACCCCTGGTGCCCAGTCTCTGGGAAAAACTGCGTCGTTTTCCGCTCGGATCCATTGCGTCTCGCCCTCAGAGATGTGGACAACGGAGAAACAGATTCTATCATTGCACTCGGCCGGGTAGGGTCCAACCGGCGGTTAGCTAATTGATTCTTTAAACGCAGTGAAATGTAAGATTCCGGTAGACGCGTGCTGGGCCAGAGTCAAGGACGCGGATACGGCAGCAGGACCCGTGATCGCGGGTGAGTGCAGCGTCGCCGCACCCGGTCGTGACGCTCCGGTCTGCGAGCCGTCGGGTTGTCCAGGGCCTGGCCAGCTCACGCCTTATTGGTCCGGGGCGTAAGTCCTTCGGGGTTACGCGGCCAGGGCGTGTGCGGCAGGCTGGTGGGCGCAGCTGGCGGGTTGCTGGGAGTTTTGCTCTTTTTGTTCGTGTCGCTCGATCCGGGCCATGAGGTCCTCGAGGTCGGCCGGAGTGAATCTCCAATTGAAGGACCGGGCGGTCGCGTTGTAGCGCTGCTCGAGGGCGGTGAGCCGGTCTTCGGCCTGGTCAAGGCTGGTGAAGTCGTTGGGTGTGAGGACTTTGCGCTGCAGGATCGAGAAGTAGATCTCGATTTGGTTGAGCCAAGAGGCGTGAGTCGGGGTGTGGACCTGACCGCGTTCGGAAACTTGCGGGCGAGGCGGTCGACTGCGGCCTAACCGCGGTGCGGGCCGACTTCGGGGGCGCAGGCACCACCGCCATCCAGTTGCGCGACGCGATCGCCGACGCCCTGCACCCGGTATGGTCGTACGACTTGCCCGAGGTGTGTCGGGCGTTCGGGCTCGCGGACGGTGGTGCGCAGCAGTTCCATGATCGCGTGTCGCGAGTACCGCGGCGGCGAGCCGCACGCTTTGCCCGTCCCTCCTCGGCTGAGGTGAGTGCGTCTGGGGCGCCAAGTCTCGGGACCCGGGCCCGGTCGACGGTCAGGCGCAGCCTGCCCCGTGCTCGTAGAGCTGGTCGACGACCGCGAGGGCCTGATTGATGGTCGGAGCCGGCCGACGGCTCTCGGTCAGCCGGCGGCGCCGGGCGGTGACCGCGGCTTCGGCGCCGACGACGTCGGTGAAGGCGTCCGCGTGTTCGCGCCAGCGTCCTCGGCCAGCCAGGCGACGTAGGCCCGGACGTACCCGCGGTAGGCCCGTCCGTGCTCGGACGAACTTGAGCAGACCGCGGTCGACTGGATCGTTGAGTGGAATACTCGCTTCCGTGGCCAGTCCCGGTCGGCTACCGCCTCGGCCTGGCCCGGCCATCCAGCGGGTCGACGCCAGCTCTTCGCAGTCGACGGCACTGGCCTCCCTGCGACCAGGCGGGGCGTCGACGCATCAGCTTCAAGCCCCCGGCCGCGCTGGCGCTGCGCCTCCTCCAGCACCAGATCACGGTGACAACGGTCCTGCTCGGCCTCGAAACACAGCACAGCGACCCGCTCCCGGCTTCCGGCCTCAGCGAGCGCACCAAGGCGTCACTCGCCTCCGCGCCAGCCAGCAGCCGCGCGTATCTCTCACGGGCATCGGCTCGCTGCCTTCCCTTGGCGGCAAAACCGGCTCCATTGATCTTCGGGTTACCCAGTTCGCGCCGGTGCTCATACAGGATTCCTGCCGCGGCGAACTCCTGACCGAGCGCCGTCTTACTTAACTCCGGCTTGCGGGAGATGGGGTTCAGCCGGACGTCCACTAATCGTGTCACGCTGAGCGTCGCGAGCCGGGCGACCAGCTCGCCGACCGTCAAACCCTC
The DNA here is from genome assembly GCF_050956135.1 of Actinoplanes sp. CA-131856. Taxonomy (GTDB): domain Bacteria; phylum Actinomycetota; class Actinomycetes; order Mycobacteriales; family Micromonosporaceae; genus Actinoplanes. The sequence goes on from NZ_CP191849.1 coordinate 8,739,123, forward strand.
GTAGCCGACTCCGACCAAGCCCACGGAGCCAGGCGTTGCCTCCATCCTCATCGCGCCCACCTCCGACCCGAAACGATCTTCTGCTCCCAATCTGCTCCCGCAGTAAGCGGCGATACGCGAACGGCTCGTTACCCATAACTTGGTAACGAGCCGTTGACCTGCAGGAACTGTGAGTGGGCGATACTGGGATCGAACCAGTGACCTCTCCGGTGTGAACGGAGCGCTCTCCCGCTGAGCTAATCGCCCTCAACGAGGACTGACTGTACTAGACGTCGGTCCGCCGTCGCGAATCAGGGGTCACTCCAGGAGTTTGCGGCCTTCCTCGATCAGGTCGATGCCGAGGCTCAGGCGGACCGAGATGTAGACGATCGCGCACACGAAGACGCAGCTGACCAGGCCTACGACGATTTTCACGGGCCAGGACTGGCGGGCTATCCAGTGGGTCCAGCTCTGCACGTGCCTCTTGGTGAACTCGAGCAGCTTCTTGGCCCACGCGAACTCGATGGCCCAGATGGCCAGGCCGAGGATCACGATCGCCCAGCCGGGGCCGGGGAACGGGATCAGCACGATGCCCACGGCGACGACGATGGCGCCGAGTGTGGCTACCGAGATCTTGAGGGCCAGTCTGCCCGTCGGGTTCGCGCGGATCTTGTCCAGCACACCGAGTGGGGACTGATCTTCGTCAGGTTTCGTAGTCATTTCATCCCCCAGTGTTCCGGGTCCCCGTCACTACCCGGGAGGAATGGACGTTACCGGAGTAAGTCAACTGCTGGACCACCCGACGCCGGGCGGAACCGAGTACTTGGGCAGAACAGGACAAGATATCGCTTTTCGTCTTGTACCAAAGGGTTTTCGGAACCGTCTTCCCACTACTGGGTGAGATCAGCGTATGGCGGAGCGTAACGACAGGGATCACCTGAGTATGGGAAACGCGGGGTTCACCAGCCTCGCAGCGGTGCCGGGGGGAGTTCGTCCATGAGTACCATTCGTCCAACGACCGTCGAGGTCGAGACCTCGCTGCGGCTCGTAGCGCCTGACGCCACGGCACTGCCCGTGCGCGCCAGTCTGCGTTACGACCCAGCCGACCCGTATGCGGTCCACGTGTTGTTCCACGCAGAATCAGCCGGTGGGGAAGCCGTGAGCTGGTCCTTTGCGCGGGAACTGCTCGTGACCGGGCTCGATGAGCCCGCGGGCATCGGCGACGTCCGGGTGTGGCCGTGGGCCACGCCCCGGGGGGATTTCGTCGCCCTGGCGCTGTCGTCGCCCGACGGCAATGCGCTGTTCGAAGTGCCTCGCAGCGTCCTTGTCCGATTCCTCCGGCGCACCTATGTGGTGGTGCCGCGCGGGCGGGAATCGGAACACCTGGACGTCGACGCGGCGGTCAACCGGCTGCTGGCCGGTCGATAGAAATACAAAGAAGCGACCCGCGCGGACACTGCCGGTCCGCGCGGGTCGCTCTTTTACGGCGCAAAATCAACAACCGGACAAATAGCGGAATCCGGGTCAAGAAACGGACATTTCCATGTCTGCGGGCGAATAACTCCCCGACCACGGAAAACACCGGCCGGACCAGGGATGCGGTGCTGGTCATCGCCGGTTACCGTCGGCGCGATGTCCCTTGCAGCCTCGCGCGACACCGCGACCAGTTTCCGCCCGCCCGGATGGGCGGGCGTCGGCACCTGCGCGCTCGACGCCATCGGCTCCCGGGCGCCTGACCGTCTGCCCTTCCACGTGCTGCTGCTGGCGACCGCCGGCCACGGCGCGGTGGAGGTGGACTTCTTCGCACACTCCTGCCGACCGGGCACGCTGCTCTGGATCCGGCCGGGCCAGGCCTTGCGGGTGGGACGCAACGGTCTGACCGCCTCGGCCGTCACCTTCGAGCCGCATCTGGCCGGCGACGAGGAGCCGGCGATCGGCCGGTGGCAGCTGCGCGGCGAGGACGAGGACGCGGTGATCAGCGAGTTCGCGCAGCTCGCGGTCGACTGCGATCGGCATCGGCAGGGTCCGCTGGCCGGCGAGTTGCTGCGGTCCCAGCTGCGGGTCCTGCTGTTGCGCATCGCGCTGCTCGGCGGGGCCGACACGGCCGGGCCGGAGAGCCGCACGTACACGCGCTTCCGTTCGATGCTCGAGGCCGGGCACCCGCACAGCCGGCGGGTCGAGGACTACGCCGAAGAGCTCAACTGCTCCGTCCGTACGCTGACTCGGGCCTGCCTGTCGACGACAGGGCGCACGGCCAAGCAGGTCGTCGACGACCGGGTGGCCCTGGAAGCGCGCCGGCTGCTCGCCTGCACCTCGCTCTCCGTGGCCGAGGTGGGCCGTCACCTGGGGTTCGCCGAGCCCACGAACTTCGGGCGCTTCTTCCATCGAGAGGTCGGCATGAGCCCGGGACAGTTCCGCGCGGACGCCGCGCACGGACCCCGGCAGGCCATACCCGCACAGCGACTGCCACCTGACCGAGGGTAATCCCCATATATCCGTGGGGTATGTGTGAGTCGCTGGCGCCGACGAGGCATTATGGGTACGTGCAGATCTCCGCGCGCGGCGACTACGCGGTCCGGGCCGCCCTCAGTTTGGCGCGGGCCTACCCGGCGCTGATGTCCGCCCAGGCCATCGCTCAAGACCAGGAAATGCCCCGCAAGTTCCTCGAGGCGGTGCTGGCCGACCTGCGCCGGGCCGGCGTCGTCCGGGCCCAACGTGGCGCCGAGGGCGGCTACACGCTGTCACAACCCCCGCGCGATGTGATGATCGGCCAGATCATCAGGGCCGTCGATGGACCGCTGGCCGGTGTGCGCGGTCTCCGTCCTGAGGAGACTCAATACACGGGCGCGGCCGAAAATCTGCCCAATCTCTGGATCGCGGTGCGCGCCGCCATCCGTGAGGTGCTCGACGAGGTGAGCCTGGCCGAGGTGCTCAGCGGCCGGATGCCGGCCCACGTCCGCAAGCTCACGACGCGCCCGGACGCGTGGCAGCCGCGCTGACCTGAGCGACGTTTGCCGATTCCGCGGGGCGGGAATCTTCGGATCATCCCCGAAAACCCCACGGAGGGACATAGCGATGGGCATCGTCTTCCGGAGCCGTAAGAAGTTCGGCCCGCTGATCCTGAACTTCACCGAGAACGGCTACTCCTCGTGGAGCTTCAAGATCGGCCGCTGGTCGTGGAACTCGCGCACCCGCGCGCACCGCGTCGACCTGCCCGGCCCGCTCTCCTGGAAGCAGGACAAGAGCCGGTCCTAAAGCGAGATCACGACATCTCCGCCGAGACGGCCGTGCGACGGTGACCGGGTCACCGTTCCCGCGTCCACCAGCGAGTGCAGCACGCGGGTGGCGTCGGCCGCACGGTAGACCGTCTCGGTGAGCGCGAACGTCCGCAGCTCGGTCACCGTCGCCGCGCCGTTCTCGAGAAAGCCGAGAAGCTCCCGGCGCAGCGGTCCGGGATGCGGCGTCAGCGAGATGTCGATCAGGTGCCGGTCCGGGTCGCCGGGGTCGCGATAGCGCACCCCGGCGAACTCGTCGACCGCCCACAGCGTCTCCTTGAACCCTTCGAGGCTCTTGCCCAGGGTGGTGCCGTAGATCAGCAGCTCGCCCGGCTCGTCCGACACCGCGAGCTCCACCCGCGTGCACAGCGGCCATCCGGCCCGATAGGGGTCGGGGTCGGCGCCCGGCGGCAGGACCAGCAGGAACTCGGCCGGCTTGCCGGCCGTGAGCGCCGCGACCGTGGCCGGCGAGGGGCTCACCCCGGCCGAGGCACCGTCGAGAAAACCCAGCAGGGGTACGCGCTGAGCCCCGATCGCCTTGAGGGCGACCGGCAACATCTTGTCCGTAGGACCGGAGACCGCGTGCACGGGAAAGGCGTCGATCGCCGGCACCTGGGTGCCTGTGGCCACCATGGACAGCTCGCGACCTCGTACATAATCCGCCTGATCGGCCAGCACGCGAGCCGCCGCCGAAGCGGCGAGCCCGCCGTCCGCGTCGGCGAAGCCGTGCGCGTAGACCACCCGCCGGGCGCGATGCAGCGCCGCGGGCGCCCACGCCTCCAGATGGCGGACGAGCAGCTCGCGTTTGACGATGGCGATCTCTTCGACGGACATATCAGATTTCTATCCTGCCTGGTCGGCGCAGATCGGACTGGGTGTTCGCGCCTGCTGACTTGTACCTACGGTATTCACGCGAGCACTATGAGACATATGGCCCCTCCTCCGCTAGCCGAGCTCACCCACCGCGCCCAGACTCTGACGTCGGCCGGCGATCTCGTGGGCGCCCAGCGGGTGCTGGCCAATGTGCTCGATCCGGCCGCCGGCTCCGACCCCGGCCAGGCCAGCCCCGACCTGGCCCTCGCGGCCGCGCTGCACGCCCGCATCCTGATCGCCCTCGGCGATGTCGGCGGCGCCCGCGTCTGGGCCGAGTTCGCCCACGTGGCCGAGGAGCGCCTGCACGGGCCGCACCACGAGCGTACGGTCGCCGCCGCGGCCACCCACGCCGCCGTCCTCCAGCGCATCGGCCACTACGGTCACGCGGCCCAGGTCTACCGGCGGCTGGTCGGCGACCTCACCGAGATCGACGGCACCGACACGGCCCGGGTGCTGGCGGCCGAGGCCGACCTGGCCACGGCCGAGCACGCCGCCGGGCACTGCGGCGCCGCCCGGGGCCGGCTCTCCGCCGCCTGGCGCCGGCACAGCCGGCTGTTCGGCGACGCCGCCCCGTCCGGCATCAAGATGCTGGCCCGGCTGGGCGCGATGGAACGCGACTGCGGCCGCGACGCCGAGGCCCGCGACCACCTGGCCAAGGCGCAGGAACTCTGCGCCCGCTACCTGCCGGCCGACCATCCGCTGGTCCGCCAGGTGGCGGCGCTGGCCGCGGCCCCGGCCTCGCCGAAACACGTGTGCAAGGCCCAGGAGCCGGGCGTCACCACGGTGGACACTCCAGGCGTACGAAATGTGCCGTTTCCCCGGCGTCCCACAGTGCCCGACCCGAGCGAGGGCTTCCCGCCCGAAGATCCGCCGGACAACCGGGCCACCGACCCGAACGGCACGGTCTATCAGCAGCCGCTCTACCTGTCCGACGTGCACCAGTCGCCGGGCGACCTGACCGGCCGGCACGCCCGGGCCGACACGCCGCCGCCGATGCCCGGCCGCCGCGCGCCCGACTACGGCGCCGACGGCCGCCCGCAACCGGTCGGCTCGGCACCGGCCAGCACCTTCACCCTGCCGCCGAACACCGAGCGGCGCCTGCCGGTGCGCACCGAGCAGCCGCCTCCCCCGCGCCGCCGCCAGCCCTTCATCCTGGCCGCGGTGCTGGTCGCGGGCATCGCGGCCGCCGTCGCCGTGGTCGCCCTGACCCTGCCCGACGCCGACGGGGCGACCGGCCCGCCACCGCCGCCGGCCACCACGACCACCGCGGCGGCACCGTCCGCCCAGGCGAGCAGCAAGCCGCCGGCCACGTCGAAACCGCCGGCGGCCGATCCGGGCGCCCCGCAGAACGTGCGCCTGCGCGACAACCGCGACAGCGTGGTGCTCCAGTGGACGTACCCGCCAAATGCCGAAGGCCCGATCCTGGTCTCCGGCGGGCGGGTCGGCCAGGACCCGAAGCCGTTCCAGCAGCTGCCGGCCGGCAGTGGCGACTACGTCGTCTACGGGCTGAACGAGAACCTGAACTACTGCTTCACGGTCGCCGTGGCCTATTCGAGCAGCCGCATCGCCAAGTCAGCGCCCGCTTGCACCAAGCGTTAGCGCGGCCAGCCGGTCCAGGGCGTCCGCCGAGGGGGTGCCGGGCTCGGCGTGCAGCAGCAGCGCCTCGAGGCCGTCGCCGCCGAGCACGGCGAACTTGTCGATCAGCAGGGTCAGGTCGCCGACGCGGGGGTGGCGGATCAGGAACTCGCCGCCGGTCGCCGTGCGCACGTCGTGGCGGGCCCAGAGCTCACGGAAACGGTCGCTCCCGGCGGACAGCTCGCCGACCAGGGCGTGCAGCCGCTCGTCGGCGGTGTCGGCGCCGATCTGGGCCCGCAGGTGGGCTCGGGAGGGTCGACGTCGTGGTCAGCAACGCGGGGTACGGGCTGTTCGGCGCGGCCGAGGAGGTGAGCGACGCGCAGGTCGAGCACCAGATCGCCACCAACCTGCTCGGCTCGATCCAGGTCATCCGGGCCGCGCTGCCCCACCTGCGGGAGCAGGGCGGCGGGCGGATCATCCAGATGTCGTCGGTGGCCGGGCTGACGGCCCATCCGGGCGCGTCGTTGTACCACGCCGGCAAGTGGGGCATCGAGGGCTTCGTGGAGGCCCTCGCGGGTGAGGTGGCGCCGTTCGGCATCGAGGTCACGCTGGTCGAGCCCGGTGGCGCACGGACGGCCTTCGCGGGGAGCAGTCTGCGGATCGGAGAGGCCATGAGCGCGTACGACGGCACGCCGGCCGCTTTCGTGCGGAGCATCGCGGCCGGGAACGTTGACCTGCCCGGTGATCCGGCGCTGATCGCGGCGCGGGTGCTGGAGAGCGCGGAGCGGAAGCCGGCGCCGTTGCGGCTGGTGCTGGGCCAGGAGTCGTACGACGGGGTGACCGGCGCCCTTCGCGTCCGCCTGGCCCAGATCAACGCGGATAATTAATCGAGGAACATGAATCAAGCCATCCCGGTTCGGTAATACGATCGGCGGTATGTGAGCTCATTTCCGCAGGTCGCAGCGGATCTGCCGGGGGTTGGGGAGAAATGACCGCATCTTGAAGGATGCATCGAGGTCTGCCAATACTGACCCCGGTACGCCGCATCAGGCGTCATCCCCATCCCCCGGGAGGAACCGTGCTCAACCGGAAGCTGCGCCGACCGATCGTCGGCCTGGCGGCATCTGCGCTCGTCGGCTCCACGCTCATGGCCTTCTCGCCCGCGTCATCCGCGGCGGCCGCGCCCGGCGCCGACCCCTCGTTCGCGCCGTCGGCGCTCGCCAACACGCTCGACGCGCGGTTCGGCACCGCCACGGCCGGGTCGTACATCGACTCCGCCGGCAAGGTGGTCGTCAACGTCACCGACGCGGCCACCGCCCGTTCGGTCACCGCCGCCGGGGCCACGCCCCGCTTCGTCGCCCGCAGCGGCGCCAGCCTGGCCGCCGCCGACGACGCCCTCAAGGCCTCGCTGAAGACGCCCGGCACCGCGTTCGCCATCGACCCGGTCAGCAACCAGGTTGTCGTCTCCGTCGACAGCACGGTCACCGGCGCCAAGCTGGCCGCCGTCGAGGCCACCGTGGCCAAGCTCGGCGACCGCGCCCGCATCGAGTCCACCCCCGGCGAGATCTCCATCAAGATCTCCGGCGGCGACGCCATCTACACCGGCGGCAGCCGCTGCTCGCTCGGCTTCAACGTGCGCAACAGCGCCGGCACCAACTACTTCCTGACCGCCGGCCACTGCACCAACGCCGGCTCCACCTGGACCAACGGCTCGGCCACCCTGGGCACCCGGTCCGGCACCAGCTTCCCGGGCAACGACTACGGCATCGTCCGCTACACCAACACGACCATCACCAAGACCGGCGGCGTCGGCTCGCAGGACATCACGTCGGCCGGCACCCCGGCCGTCGGCGCGACCGTCACCCGCCGCGGCTCCACCACGGGCATCCGCTCCGGCCGCGTGACCGCGCTGAACAGCACGGTCAACTACGCCGAGGGCTCGGTCTCCGGCCTGATCCGCACCACCGTCTGCGCCCAGCCGGGCGACAGCGGCGGCCCGCTGTACTCGGGCACGACCGCGCTCGGCCTGACCTCGGGCGGCAGCGGCAACTGCACCTCCGGCGGCACCACGTACTTCCAGCCGGTCACCGAAGCCCTGAGCGTCTACGGCGTCTCGGTCTTCTGATCCACCCGAGGAACAGCCCCGCCTCTTTCGGCGGGGCTGTTCCATGCTTGAGGTGTGAGCGACTTTCCGCATCTGCATCCGAGTGAACGGGACACGCTGGCCCAGTTTCTCGACCAGCATCGCGAGTGGACGCTGGCCGCGCTCGACGGGCTGGGCGAGGCCGACGCGGCGGCCCGGCTGCTACCGGCGACCGACATGACGATCGGCGGGATCGTGAAGCATCTCGCACACATGGAAGACCTTTGGTTCACTCGTACGCTCCTGGGCGCGCCCTATCCGGAGCCGTGGGCCTCCGCGCCCGCCGGCGAGGAGTGGGCCTGGCAGTCGGCGGCCGCCGACTCGGTGACCGAACTGCGGGCGCTCTACACGGCGGCCTGCGGACGCAGCCGGGCCGCGGTGGCACGCTTCGACGACCTCGATGTTCGCGCGGCGCGGCCGTCGTTCGGGAAGGCGCCGGTCAGCCTGCGCTGGCTGTGGAACCAGATGATCCGCGAGACCGCCCAGCACCGGGGGCATCTCGACCTGATGCTGGACGTGATCAGGGTTCGCTAGGACTTGCGCTCGTCGACGCGCTCCTCGCCCCGGCGGCGCAGGAGCTTGAGGCCGGGCAGGCCGGCGATGGCCAGGTGAAGGTCCTCGGTGACCTCCAGGAGCTTGTGGAGGTCGGGTCCGACCTGGTCGAGCTTGTTGAGCAGGGGCATCACGTCGTCGACCAGGTGGGCGCGCAGGGCCGGCAGGGTGTCGATCATGCGGATGGCCGCGGTGACCTCCTCCTGCGAGAGCTCGTCGACGAAGCGGCGGGCCAGCGGGGCGCCCTTGCGCAGGGTGCCGGCGTAGTCGTCGAGAAGCTCGGTGGCCTCGGTGGCGGCCGACTCGGCCTGGTCGACCACGGCCGAGGCGCGGGAGCTGATCGCGGTGGCCTTCTCGACGACGCCGGAGGCGGCGCCGGTGATGCTCGAGGCCTCGGTGACGATGCCGGCGGCGTCGCGGGTGAGGCCGGCGGCCTGGCCGATGACGTCGGCCGCGGAGTCACTGATGCCGCCGGCCTTGTCGACGAGAGCGCCCGCCCGGTCGGCCGTGGTGCCCGCACGCTCCACCAGCTCGCCCGCCCGGTCGGCCGTGGTGCCCGCACGCTCCACCAGAGCGCCCGCCTTGTCGGCGGTGGTGCCCGCCCGGTCGACCAGGGTGCCCGCTTTGTCGGCGGTGGTGCCGGCCTGGTCGATCAAGGTGGCGGCGCTGTCGGCGGTGACGGCGGCCCGCTCGACCAGCATGCCGGCGGCGTCGGCGGTCAGGGCGGCCCGCTTCACCAGGGCGTCCGCGTCGCCGGCGGTGGCGGCCGCGCTCTCGACCAGGGTGCCGGCGGCGGTGGCGATCAGAGCGGCGCCGTCGATCGTCCGCGCGGCCGAGGCGGCGATGGTCCGGGCCTCGGCGACCGTCTCCTCGGCCGCGTCGACGATCGACGTGACGCGCTGGACGAGGTTCTCGGCCTGGTCGGCGATCACCGTCACGCGGCTGACCAGGAGCTCGGCCTGACCCAGGAGGCCGGCCACCCGCACCGGGACGGTCGCGGCGGCGGCCGCCGTCTCCACCACCTGGCCGACGGCGGCGCGGGTCAGGTCGGCGACGGCGGCGGGCGACAAGAACGGGAAGCGCATTCACCCATCATGCGTCAACGGAACACGTCACGTTTCGTGACCGTCGGCGCGCCATGGGTGGAAACTGCCTGTCAACTTCTTATGTGCCGGGGGTCGGGTCGCCCATGATGCGGTCGGACACGGCACTATGGCAGGCGTGCGACGTACGCGAAACTGGATCTTGGCCGTGGCGGCAGTGGGGGTCCTGGGGGGTGCGGGGTTGGTCGGCGCGGGAATGATGGACGACGGCGGCGACACCAAGGCCGTGGCCGGCACCTTCGAGGGCACCGCGGCACCCGCGGCACGGACGGTTGCCCCGGCGCCCACCACAACGGCGCCGCCGGGGCCGAGCGCCGCCGAGCTGGCCGCCGCCGAGCGGGCCAAGCGGGTCAAGGCGCTCGACGCCGCGCTGAAGAAGTACGCGGCGACGGCGCCCGAGTTCTCCGTGGCCGTGCTCGACCGCAAGACCGGGCAGCGGTACTCGTACCGGGGCACCGAGAAATACGAGACGGCCAGCGTGGTCAAGGTGCAGGTGCTGGCCTGCCTGCTGCTCACCGCGCAGGACGACGGCCGCGATCTCACCTCGACCGAGCTGGCCCTGGCCAAGCGCATGATCAGGCTGAGCGACAACGACGCCACCACCTCGCTGTTCAGCAAGCTGGGGCGCGCGCCCGCGGTGAGCGCCTGCAACAAGCGGCTCGGTCTCACCCAGACCAAGGTGAGCAGCTCCTGGGGCCTGACCCGGACTACCGTCGACGACCAGGTGCGGCTGCTCGGCGAGCTGGTCGACACCAAGGGGCCGCTGGACGCCGGCTCCCGCCAGCTGGCGTACACGCTGATGAGCACGGTCGACGCCGCCCAGGACTGGGGTGTGCCGGCCGCCGCCAAGACCGGTGAGAAGTTCACCGTCAAGAACGGCTGGCTGGCCCGCTCGACCGAGAACTACCGCTGGATCATCAACACGGTCGGCCGGGTCACCGGCGGCGGCACGGATGTCTCCATCGCCGTCCTGTCCCACGACAACGCCACCATGTCCGGCGGCATCACCGTGGTCGAGAAGGTCGCCAAGCTGACCCGGCAGTATCTGAAGTACTAAGCCTCCGAAGGCGTTTCCGCGGCACGGGCCTCGCGCTTCTTGTTCACCCACGACACGGTCTGGTTGATGACCAGGATGAGGACCACGGCCGCGATCACGCCCTGCCACGGCTCGGGGAAGATCGATCCGCCGGCCACGCCGATGCCGGCGTAGACCGTCGCCCACAGGGCGCAGGCCGGCGCGTTGGCCACCACGAAGGTCCGCCACGGCATGCCGAGGAAGGCCGCGGCCAGCAGCACCGGCACCCGGCCGCCCGGGATGAGCCGCGACACCAGCAGCACCGGCACCTGGCTGCGGTGCAGGCGCTCCTTCACGCTGACCAGGTGTTCCTCGTCGCGCAGCCAGCGCATGCGGCGGGCCAGCTTCTCGCCGCCGACCCGGCACACCGCGTACATGACCAGGTCGCCGACGTACGCCGCGGCCGCGCCGGCCGCGATCACCAGCACGATCGTGAGCGGCCGGTGCTCGTGGAAGGCCAGGGCCGCCGCCCCGCTCACCGCGGCCCCGGTCGGCACGACCGGGATGATCGCCCCGAACGCCACCACCAGGAAGAGCCAGCCGAGCGCCCCGAGGAGCGCCATCACGCCGTACGGCCGATCGTCAGGGTCTCGCCATGGGCGAGCACCCGCACCCGCGTGTCGGGCGCGATCAGCTCGGCGTGCCGGACGAACTGGACGCCGGGGTCGTGGAACATGTGCGAGCGGACCCGGCTCAGGCCGATCGGCCAGAACGTGCCGTAGTGCACCGGCACGGCCCAGCTCGCCTTGGCCCGGTGCACGGCCTCGGCCGCGGCCGCCGGGTCGAGGTGGTGGGTGGCGCTGAGCGACGGACCCCAGCCGCCGACCGGGATGAGGGCCAGGTCGAGCGGGGCGAGCTCGCTCATCTCGTCGAACAGGCCGGTGTCGCCGGCGTGCCACGTGCGGGCCGCGCCCTCGATGACGAAGCCGATCGCGATCGCCTTGTCACGCGACCACGGGCCGCGGCCGCCGTCGTGGGCGGCCGGGACGGCGCGCACCTTCAGGGCGCCCACCGTGGTCTCGTCGCCCGGCGCCAGCTCGACCGTGCGGTCGGCGTATTTCGGGCCCAGAGTCTTGGCGATGAAGGCACGGGCGCCGCGCGGCACGACGAGCGGCGGCTCCCCGGCGACCGCGCGCAGGGAGGCCAGGTGGAAGTGGTCGACGTGCAGGTGGGACAGGAGCACGCCGTCGGGGGCTCCGGGCAGTTGCGGCGTCGGGCCGGCCATCCGCTTGAGGTGGGCGAAGCGATCGCTGAGCACCGGGTCGGTCAAAATGGTCGTGCCGGAGTCGGAAAGCCACATGGTGCTGTGGCCCCACCAGGTGACCGAGGTCGTGCTCACGGGTTCACGGTACAGAGCCGTTTCAGCGCGCGGCCGCACACACGGGCGTACACGTGCTGAAAGAAGACCGCGACCGGACCGCCCAGCCGCATCAAAGGCCTGGCCGGGCGGCTGTAGGCCGTCACCGTGAACCAGACGCGGTCGCGCTCGTCCCGCTCGACCAGGAACGCCTCCTCGCCGGAGGCCTGGTGTCCGGGCAGCGTGCCGTAGCCGAAGCCGATCCGGTCGCCGTCGAGGGAGGACCAGACCACCTCGCAGGGGACGGTCAGCGGGCCCGCGCCGATGCTGAGCCGTACGCCGGGCGACGCCTGCGAAGCGGAGGCCGTCACCCGGGCCCCGGTGGCCCGGTGCATGCGGAAGCTCACCACGGCCTCACCGGCCCGGCGATGCAGATCGGCGCCCGTGCCCAGCGGCGTCCGATAGAACAGATGGCGGAAACCGGGCGGCCGCTCGCCCGTGCGCGTGCCGCCGACGGGCGAATAGGTCAAGTCACTCACCCCTCAAGTGTTTCCCATCCCGGTGACGAATGATTCTCGAGTGTCTCGGGCAAACTGTGCGCGTGACCGGACCCCGCAGCGCAGTCGTCTACAACCCCGCCAAGGTGCCCGATATAGATCACCTGCGCCGGATCATCGGCGAAGGACTGTCGAGCGTCGGCTGGCCCGAGCCCTCCTGGTACGAGACCACCCCCGAGGACCCCGGCAAGGGCCAGGCCGAGCGGGCCGTGAAGGAGGGGGCCGAGCTGGTCTTCGCCTGCGGCGGCGACGGCACGGTGATGGCCGTGGTGACGGCGCTGGCCGGCTCCGACGTGACGATGGCGGTGCTGCCGGCCGGCACCGGCAACCTGCTGGCGGCCAACCTGGGCCTCGGCGCCGATCCGGCGACCGGCGTGCAGGTGGCGATCGAGGGCGGGCGGCGCCGCATCGACGTCGGCGTGGTCGACGGCGGCCAGTGCTTCGCGGTGATGGCCGGGATGGGCTTCGACGCGCAGATGCTCGAGGGCACGTCCGAGACGGCGAAGAAGAGGATCGGCTGGCTGGCGTACGTCGGTGGGGCGTTGCGCCATCTGCGGGACCGCCCGATGCGGGCGCGGATCGTGCTCGACGGGGGCCCGCCGATGCCCCGGCACGCGAGGACCGTGATCGTCGGCAACGTCGGCCGGCTCCAGGGTGGCGTACGGCTGCTCCAGGAGGCCGACCCGGCCGACGGCAAACTCGACGTGGCCGTCCTGAGCCCGAACAACCTCGGTCACTGGGCGCGGCTGTCGTGGGCCGTCGTGCGCCGCCGCAAGCGGGTGCCGCTGATGGAGACGTACACGGCCGAGCGCGTCGAGATCCACACACGCTCGACCCAGCCGCGGCAGCTCGACGGCGATCTCATCGACCCCGGCCGCCATCTCAAGATCCACGTCAAGCCCTCGGCGCTCCTGCTCTGCGTGCCGGTTCCGGCCGGGGACCCCGATCTGGCGTACGACGTCAGCAGCGCGGCCGAGGCAGCCGAGGACATCCGCGAGGCCGCGCGTGAGTAGCACCTCGCCGGTCCCCGAGACGCGGGACATGAGTGGGGACGAACTCTCCGCCGACGACGCCTTCCTGGCGCTCAAGAAGTACGGGCGATGGCCGCTCATCCGCGACGCGTTCATCCGCTTCCGCTACGGCGACGGCTTCAGCCACGCCCGCGCCTTCGCGTTCCAGCTCTGCCTGGCCATCGTCCCGTTCCTCATCGCCCTGGCCGGTCTCGCGGCCGACCTGGGCGTGGAGTCGGGCGGCGAGGTGGTCGGCGACACCGTGCTCGCGCTGACGCCGGGTGCGAGCGATCCGCTCGTACGCCAACTGCTCGAGGACGACGAGCGCACGCGCGACGCCGGCGAGGTGGCGCTGACCCTCGGCCTGATCACCGGGCTGGTCGCGCTGACCACGGCGATGGCACAGATCGAACGCGGCGCCAACCGGATCTACGGTGTCGAACGCGACCGGCCGGCCCTGTTCAAATATCTGCGGGCCACGCTGCTCATGGCGTTCGCCGGCGTGCCCGCCCTGATCGGCTTCCTGCTGCTGGTGGCCGGGCGCCCGTTCGGCGAGGCGGCCGAGGAGCACTGGCACTGGGGCGGCGCGCTGCGGGTGGCCTGGGACGTGGTGCGCTGGCCGCTGAGCCTGGCCCTGATCGTGGTCGCGGTCGGGCTGCTGTTCAAGTACAGCCCGCGCCGCCACCAGCCCGGCCTGACCTGGCTGATCTTCGGCGCGGTGGTGTCGACGGTGCTGTGGTGGATGGCCAGCCTGCTGCTGGCCGGCTACGTACGCTTCGGTGGGTCGTTCGGCGCCACGTACGGGCCGCTCGCTGCGATCATGGCGTTGTTGCTGTGGGCCAACCTGACCGGGATCGCGCTCTTCCTCGGCATCGCCTTCGCGGCTCAGCTGGAGGCGACACGGGTCGGCGTACCCGCACCAGCCGTCCCCGACAAATGGGATCCCGGGCCATCACATGGCTTCGCTCCGCTCAGCGGCGGTCGCCTTGTAACCGATGAGGAGTCAGGCGATTCTCCGGCGTCCGCAAACCCGGCGGCCGACGGAGGATCGACTGCCTCCTCATCGGCGGCGACCGCGGTGCCGCATCAGAGGCACCACGGGCATCACGGTGTACGAAAAGAGCCCACCGGGTAAATCGGGGCCACCCCGATCGATCCCCCTGGAGGAACCCGCCGTGACCGACGAACACCGCGTGGTCGAGCGCGCCGGCTGGGCACCCGTGCGGCACTTCGCCGAGCGCAGCGTCGCCGGCCTGGCCGCGGTGGTCCTGGCCGGCCTCGCGTTCGGCACGCTGCTGCTGCTCGTGCGCTTCCACTGGACGCCGCTGCGCGAGCTCGACCAGTCGATCGCCTCCGGTCTCAACGACCTGGTCGCGCCGCACCCGGCCGTGGTCAAGGTGCTCACCACGATCACCCAGCTGGGCGGGCGGACGACCCTGTTCGCCCTGACGATCATGATGATCCTGCTCCTGCTGATCCGCCGACTTCCCCGGCTGGCGATCTATCTGGCGGTCACCGGCGTCGGCGCGCTCCTGCTCGACCCGTCGCTCAAGGCCCTGGTCGGCCGGGTGCGGCCGGTCGTGGCCGACCCCATCGCGTACGGGCAGGGCAACAGCTTCCCGAGCGGGCACACCCTGGGGGCGACCATCGTCTACGGGATGCTGGCGCTGGTGATCCTGTCGGCCACCCGGCGCTTCCGGGCGCTGGTCATCACGCTGGCCGCGGTGCTCATCGTGGCCGTCGGCCTGACCCGCATCGCGCTCGGCGTGCACTTCCTCTCCGACGTACTGGCCGGGTGGTTCCTCGGTCTGGCCTGGATCAGCGTCACGGCGTACGCCTTCAAGGTCTGGCGCCGCGAAGCGGGCCATCCCGACCACGCGCTGACCGAAGGCCTCGAACCCGAGGCGAAGACCGACCTGGCCCCGGCACCGGCCGAAGGCCGCGTGCTGCCGCACCCGTGGGCCAAGGGGGCCGAGATCCTGGTCGGATGGGTCCTCACGTTCGGCCTGCTCTACGTGGTCGGCTACTCGCTCACCCGCTGGACCCCGCTGGCCGGCTTCGACGACGGCGTCCCGCGCTGGCTGCAGACGTTCCGCACCGAACGCCTCGACGACCTGAGCTGGGCCGCCAGCAAGGCCGGCGACACACACGCGATCCTGTTCATCTCGCTGATCTTCTGCCCGATCGCGCTGGCCCTGTGGCGGCAGTGGCGGCCGGTGCTCTTCCTGGTGCTCACGATGGCCGGCGAGCTCACGCTGTTCCTGTGCTCGGCGGCCGCGGTCGGCCGTCCGCGTCCCCCGGTCGAGCAGCTCGACGGGCAGATGCCGACCTCGTCCTTCCCGTCCGGGCACATCGCCGCCACCATGTGCGTCTGGGTGGCGATCGCGGTCATCTGCATGGCCCGCGTGCACCAGTGGTGGCGCTGGGTCTTCGTCGGCCTGGCCGTGCTGATGCCGGCCATCGTGGCGCTGTCGCGCATGTACCGGGGCATGCACCACCCGTCCGACATGCTCGGGGCGGCCCTGCTGACGGCCTGCTGGATCGGCGTCCTCTACTGGGTGATCCGCCCGAACGCCCACGCCGTCACGGTCTCCGAGGCAGCATCGGAGGTCTCCCGCCCGCGCTCGGAACCGGTGGCCGCATGAGATTCATGACCTGGAACATCAAGACCGGTGGCGGCAAGCGCCTGCCTGCCATCGCCGCGGCGATCAACCGCGTTCAGCCCGACATCCTGGCGTTGCAGGAGTTGCGCGGATTCAAGCCGGCCGCGTTCGCCGAGTCGGTCGGCATGGTGGCGCACATGTCGCCGTCCCTGTTCGGCCAGCCGGTCGCCGTGCTGGTCCGGCCGCCGTTGGCCATCGACTCGACGGCGGTCGTCACCTGGCAGCTGCACCACGCGGCGGCCGTCGTGCGGGTGCCGACGTCGGCCGGGCTTCTGACCGTGGTGAGCGCCCACCTGAACCCGTTCGCCCCGTACCGCCGGATGCGCGAGGCGATCTGGCTCGCCCACCGTTACCGGGCCCATCCCGGGCCGACCATCGTCGCGGGCGACCTGAACGGCCTCGACCCGGGCACCGACCACACGGCGACGCTGGCCCCGCAGCCCGGCTTCCTGCGCCGCCGGCACCTGGCGGCCGACGGCACGGCCGACACGCGGGCGGTCGGGGCCTTCCTGGACGCCGGCTTCACCGACCTGTGGAACGTGGCCGGCTCCGGCAACCCGCTGACCGTGCCCACCACGAACGGCGGCGGCCGCGAGTTCTCCCGCATGCGCCTCGACTACGTCCTGGCGAGCCCGTCCCTCGCGGGTTTCGCCAAGGACATGACAGTCATCAGGGGCGACGAGACGGAGTACGCGTCGGACCACTACCCGGTCGCCGTCACCCTCGACCTGTGATCACCTGCTCCAGGAGAACGGTGGGAACCCGCGCCTGATCGGGCCGGTCGTAGTTGCCGGTGACGATGCCGACGGCCAGACCACGGTCGGGAAGGGCGAGAAGGCGCTGGCCGCCGTTGCCCATACCGCCCACGAACCCGTCGCCGACGTACCACTGATATCCGTACCGCGGCCCCCACTCGGTGGTGAAACGCGGCCGGAGCATGGAAGCGATCCAGCCGGCGGGGACGATCCCCCGACCGCCGGCCAGCACCAGCTCGCCGATCCGGGCCAGGTCGCGCGGGGTGAGCCGCAACCCTGAGGCGGCCGAGGGCACGCCGTCCGCTCAGCGCCTCGTCCAGCCGGTCCCGCATCCCCGTAGTCATGTCCCGAGTATCTCGGCCGTCACGAAGCCCGTGCTCATCAGCGGAACCTGAGCCACCAGCTCACCGTCGGGGCCGAGGACGCTGGTCGGCCCCCAGCCGACCCGGCCGGGCTCGCGTTCGCCGGTGACATCGGCCGAGACGACCCACATGCCGGTCTCCCGGGCCCGGTCGGCGCGGATGGCGTTGTGCAGGTCCTTCCAGTGCTCGGCCCGGCCCCGGGGCATCATGTTCTGCGACGCCACGAGCAGGACGTGCGCCCCCTGCGAGGCCACCGCGGCCGCGGCGAAGGGAAAGCGGGTGTCGTAGCAGATGTTGATGCCGAACCGGACCCCCGCGAGGTCGAAGACCGGATAGTCCTCACCGGGCGTGAAGACGGCTTCGCCCGGGACCAGCTGGGTCTTCCGGTACGCCCCCAGCAGGCGCCCGCGGTGCACAACGGCGGCGGTGTTGTGGAAGCGCTCGCCATCCCGTTCGAGCACACCGAGAACGAGGACCGGGCGCAGTTTCGCGAGCCGCCGGAGGACCGTCTCGAACTCCGGCGAGTCGAACGCGAGGGCATGCTTTCGCACATGCTCCTCGGTGACCAGATAGCCCTGCAGAAAGCCCTCGGGAAAGAGCAGCAGGTCAGCGCCGTCGGCGTCAGCGGCGAACTGCTCGACACAGGCCAGCGCCGCCTCGAGATTGCCCAGGATCTCCAGAGTCTGACAAGCCGCGATCCGCATTGCCCCTGTCTACAACCTACAACCCGCGACCGCGAAGGTCCGATCCAGTGCTATGCCGACCGGCTGAGCGACCCGGACATGTAGAGGTCAGGCGGGGACCGGGGACATGCTGCGAGCCAGGACGCGGGCCTGGGCGCGGATCTCCGGCACGGCCGTGGTCTCCCAGCGGGCGCCCCGGCGCATCGGGCCGATCAGCCACAGGTTGTCGCGGGTCCGGCCGTCGGCGCCGATCAAGTGGCCGGCGTCGTCGATGTCCAGGCCCAGGCCGTGCGGGCCCACCCGGGCCTGGCCGGCGTCGAGCAGGCTGCCCACGAAGCCGCCCGCGGCGGCCGGGAGGCGGCCGGGGCCGGCGCAGTTGATGACGGCGCCGAACCACTGCACGCCCGCCTCCAGTTCGACCAGCAGGCCGCCGGCCGGTGGGGACGTCATCGAGCGGACGCCGCCGGCGCGGACCTCGAGGCGGCCCTCGGCGCGCAGCTCGGCCACGCGGGCGCCCACGGACGGGGCCATGCGGTGGCGGTGACACTCCCACGGGCGGGCCAGGTGGCGCAGGAACGCCTCCTGCTCGTCGGGGGTCAGTGCGGTCCAGAGCTGGTCGAGGTACGGGCGGAGGCCGTCGACCACCGCGCGCCAGTCGCCCGCCCGGGCCGCCTCGGCCCGGACCGCGCGGACCACGTCGCGCAGCGTTGTGCAGTCGTCCAGGGCCAGGCCGACCGGTGGGGCCGCGACCGCCGTGTGGGTCAGCGGCAGTTGGCCGCGGCGGCTGACCGCCGTGATGGGGGCGTCGCGGTCGCGGTCGGCGGTGAGGGTCAGCGCCACGTCGATGGCCGTCAGGCCGGCGCCGACCAGCATGACCGGCACGTCGGACGGGATGGCGTCGAGGACCCCGGGCGCCCACGGGTCGGCGATGTAGTCGGGGTGGTCGGGGCGGGCCGCCGGCTGGGCCGGAGCCGGGTTGCCGGTGGCCACCACGATCTCGTCGGCGCGCACGGTGGTGCCGTCGTCGAGGGCGAGACCGCCGGCGACGAGGCGCTGAGCCCGGGCCTGACGAACGGAAAGACGATCGTCGGAGGTGAGGGAGGAGAAGACCGACCGCAGGTACTGGCCGTACTCCGCACGCGGGCGGAAGTCGTCCGGCGACGCGCCCGACCAGCGGGTGAAGTGCCCGAGGTCGTCGGGGTCGGCCGACATGGCGCCGGCCCGGGAGTTGAGCAGATGCCACGGCCGGGCCGAGCCGTAGGCCAGGCCGCCGCCCGGCTCGTCCGGCTCGATCAGCACCACCCGGTCGTCGCCGCCGCGCAGCAACTCCCGGGTGGCCAGCACGCCGGCGCATCCCCCACCGACGACCGCAACGGTCCGCTTGGACATGTGGAACCCCGATCAGGAAGACACGACGACGACAGCGTCGTCGGCAAGACGGTAGCCGAGCCCGTAGACCGTGGTGACGACCTCGGGGTCGGACAGCTTGGTGCGCAGACGGCTGACGTGCACGTCGACCGTCCGGTTGGTGGTGTGGGTGTGACCCCACACCTGGGCCAGCAGCTGGCTGCGGCTGAACACCTGCCGCGGGTGGCGGGCCAGGAAGAGCAGCAGGTCGTACTCGAGGCGGCTCAGGTCGAGCGGCTGCCCGTCACGGGTGGCGGTGCGGGCTTTCGGGTCGAGGCGCAGCGCGGCGCCGCCGGCCGGCTCGACGGCCAGCTCGACCGCCGTGCCGGCCGCGTGGACCAGGTCGCGCAGCGCGGCCAGCACCCGGTCACGGCCGGCGCCCTCGCCCCCGGCGATGCTGATGGTCACCGTGACCGGAGGCTCGGTGATGTCGGGCACCGGTCGCAGGCGGGTGATGCGGGAGCGTGGCACGGCCGGGTGGGCGACGGCGAGCGCGGACATGTGGGTCCTCCTCGGGGGGTGCGGCCGGTAGGCCGCTCGAATAATACATTTCCTATCTGTTCGATAGGCTAGAACACGCGCAGATCACAGCGGCGGATCGTAGGCCCGGACCGGCGGCGGGGCACCGCCGAACCGGGAGATCAGGACCGAGGTCACCTGGCCGGTGCAGCCCTGGGCCAGCCGGGAGGTGCCGGCGTCCTCGGTGAGCGCGTTCGGGTTGCCGTGCACGCAGGTGGCGACCTCGGGCGCCGACGGGTCGAACCACGCGCCGGTCGACAGCTGGGCCACGCCGGGCCGGCAGTCGTCGCTGAGCGTCACGCCGGCCAGCACGCTGCCGCGCTCGTTGTGGATCCGCACCACGTCACCGTCGGCGATGCCCCGGGCGGCGGCGTCGGCCGGGTGCATCCGCACCGGCTCACGACCGGACCGCTTCGCGGCCTGCGAGAACCCGCCCATGTCGAGCTGGGAGTGCAGGCGCGTGGCGGGCTGATTGCAGATCAAGACCATTTCCCCGTACGCCGGTGAGCGCGGCCCGGGCTCGAAGACCGGGTATCCCGGGCATTCGGGATATCCGAACCCGGCCACTGTCGCCGAGTAGAGCTCGATGCGCCCGCTCGGCGTGTCCAGTGGCTCGCCCGCGCGGAACCCGGCGAACAGCACCGTGTCGTCGCGCCGCCCCGGCAGCTCCATCTCCCCGGCGGCCCAGAACTCGTCGAACGGCATTTTCGGCTCGGCACGCCATCGCCCGTACAAATGACGCAGCCACTCCTCGCTGGAGCGCCCCTGGGTGAAGGCCTCGCCGTAGCCGAGCCGCCCGGCCAGGGCGGCGAAGATGTCGTACTCGTTGCGGGCCGACCCGTAGGGCTCCGCGACCGCCCGCATGGCGATCACGTGGGTGTCGCCGTGGCTGACCCCGAAGTCGTCGCGCTCGAGGGTGGTGGTGACCGGCAGCACGATGTCGGCGTGCCGCGCGGTCGCCGTCCAGAACGGCTCCTGCACGATCACCGTCTCGGGCCGCTGGAACGCGCGCCGCAGCCGGGCCAGGTCTTGATGATGGTGGAACGGGTTGCCGCCGGCCCAGTAGACGAGCTTGACGTCCGGATAGGTGTGGTGGCCGCCGTCGTACTCGAACTCCTCGCCCGGCCGCAGCAGCAGGTCGGAGATCTTGGCGACCGGGATGAAGTCGGTGACCGGGTTCGGCACCCGCGGGAAGCTGGGCAGGCCGTAAGGGAGCCGGCCGCCACCGGTGTTGCCCGTCGAGCCGTACCCGTGACCGAAGCCCCCACCCGGCAAGCCGATCTGGCCGAGCACCGCGGCCAGCGCGAGACCGGCCCAGATCGGCTGCTCGCCCGACGGCGCCCGCTGGAGCGACCAGCTCACGGTGATGAAGGTGCGGCCGGCCGCCATCCGCCGGGCCAGCCCTACGATCGCCTCCTCGGGCACGCCGCAGACGGCCGAGGCCCAGGCCGGCGTGCGCTCCCGCACCGACTCGAGGAACCGCCGGCCGCCGACCGTGAACCGGTCGAGGAAGGCGAGGTCGGCCCGGCCGTCGGCCGCGATCTGGTGGGCCAGGGCGAACATGAGCGCCACGTCGGTGCCGGGCTGGATCGCGAGCCACTCGCCCAGCTGGGACGGCGCGTGGTGGAACCGCCCGGCGCTGGCCCATCCGTAGGAGCCCGCGAAGATCGCGCTGTCACCCCACCGCTCACGGGTCTCCCGCAGCGCCTCGGCGACCAGGTCAAGAGCCAGATCCCAGGAGATTTCCTGGTACGAGTCGTAGCCGCGCCCGGCCGACCGCCGGCGCACCGACGGACGGGCCACCCGGGACCGGTGACGCTGGGCACCCTGGATGTTGCCGAGCAGGGGCGACGGGTCGGGATCACCGGGCCGCGGCGTGATCGAGCCGTCGGCCCCGACCCCGAAGGCACCCCAGTGCGAGCTGTTCGTTCCCGTTGCCACGGCACCACGATGCCACTGCCGTACGACAGGAACCGTGGGAGCGGACATGGACCAACCTTGCGGGCCACAAGGCCGCCATGTCAACCATACCCCCTAGGTTTACTAGGATATGGGAAGAGCATTGACATCCACGGGACCAGGGACGCACGGTGGGGTCATGCGTGTCCCCTATCTCAACCTGTGGACGCGACGTTCTTAGGAGACTCCCGTGACCGTCAGTTCGCTCGTGGACGCCGATCTCTTCCGGGCCCTGCTGCGCCGCCACGCCGCCGCCGTCGTGGTCATCACCGCTCCCGGCGCACCCGGTCAGTCCCCCGCCGGATTCACCGCCACCTCGTTCACCTCCGTCTCCCTCGACCCACCGCTGGTCTCGTTCTGCCTCGCGCACACCGCCTCGGCCTGGCCGGCCGTGGCGGCGTCGGGAGTGGTCGCCGTGCACGTGCTCACCCAGGAGCAGGAACACGTGGCCCGCACCTTCGCGACGAAGAACATCGACCGCTTCGCCACACACGGTTCATGGGAGCCCGGCCCGGGCGGGGTGCCCCTGCTCGACGGCGTGCTGGCCCGCATCGTCTGCCGTGTGGAACAGCGCGTCGAGGCCGGTGACCACACGATCGTGCTGGCCACCCCCGAGCACGGCTGGCATCACGAGGACAACGCCGCGGCTCCGCTCGTCTATCACGACGGCCGCTACACCCAGCTCGGCCGTGCCGCGTAACCATCCACCCCAAGGAGAATCATGAGTCGCATCGTCGTCGTGTCCGGAAACCCCCGCCCGGGCTCGCGCACCTCGGTGCTCGCCGGCGCCGTCGGCACCGCCCTGGCCGGCCGGGTCGCCACCGGTCGGGTGCCGGCCGTCATCGAGGTCGGCGCGCTGGGCGCGGGCCTGCTGACGCCCGGGGACGAGGCGACCGCGGCCGCCCTCGAGGCCATCAACGGGGCCGAGGTCCTGGTCGTCGCCACCCCGACCTACAAGGGCAGCTACACCGGCGTCCTCAAGGTCCTTCTGGACAACCTGCCGGCGCGGGCCCTGGCCGGCAAGCGGGCGGTGCCGGTGGTCACCGCCGGCGTGGCGCCGCAGGCCGCGGCGGCCGAGGCGCTGCTGCGGCAACTGCTCACCGAGCTCGGCGCGGACGTCGCGGCCGGCCTGCCGGTGGTCGAGTCCGACCTGCCGGAGACCGCCGCGATCGCCGAGAAATACGCGGCCGGCTTCGCCGCCTGAAGCGGCCGGGGCAACGGGCGCGTGAACGGGTGAAAGATTTTCAGCTTTTACCCAGCGTGGTCCTAGCTCCTTGAGAGGCAGGATACGTAACCTCATTATCGGTTCGGCCGAAGGCATCCGCCCCGCCCACGCCGGACCAGGCACCACACCGCACCTGGTCCCCCGTCCCGCTCGTCGATGCCGTGCCCCCGGTCGTCGAGCGGGACGGGCCGGCCGGTCAGGCGACCTCGATCGTGTAGGTGCGGATCACCCGGTTGCCCCAGCCGTCCGCGAAAGCCGCCGTGAAGGTTCCGGCGCCCGCGACCGCCGGCACTCCCTGGATGACACCGGTCGGCAGCAATGTCAGGCCCTCGGGCAGCGCGCCCGCGGTCACCGACCACGAGCCGGCTCGCTTGTCGGCCACGCTCAGCGCGGCCTCGAAATCGGCGCCGGCCACGGCCTGCGGCATGTCGACCGGGTTGATCACCGGCACGGTGTTGCGGATCGTCACGGCCAGGGTGCGCGTGACGGCGTACGGCACGAAATCGGTGAATTTGACAGTGACCTTCGGCGTGCCGGGAGCCGTCGGCGTGCCGGTGACGACGCCGGACGGCGAGAGCTTCACACCCACCGGCAGGCGGCCGGCCGTGACGGTCCACGTGCCCTTACGGCTCGCCGACAACGTGATCTTCGCGGGGCGGTGGGCCGCCACCACGATCCCGCTCGACTTGATGGCCGGCCGGGCCGGCGGCTTCGGGACGAAGAGCAGGCGGTTGGGTGAGCCGTGGGCGTCCTTGACCTTGTTCTTCGTCGAGTACGTGACCAGGTAGTTGCGGACCTGGGCCGGGCTCATCCCGGGGTTGGCGTCCAGCGCCAGCGCGGCCGCGCCCGCCACGTGCGGCGAGGCCATCGAGGTGCCGTCCATGACGGCCGAGGCCGTGTTGCTCCACGCGTACGACGAGCGGATGCCCACGCCCGGCGCGAACAGGTCGAGCGACGCGCCGAAGTTGGAGAAGCTTGCCCGGCGGTCCTTGCTGTCGGTGGCGCCCACGGTGATCGCGGCGGGCAGGCCGGCGGGGCTGGCGTTGGTGGCGTTGACGTCCTCGTTGCCGGCCGCGACCACGTACGTCACGCCCGCGTTGATGGACTTCTGGATGCTGGACTCCAGGGCCGGGCTGAAGGCGCCGCCCATGCTCATGTTGGCCACGGCCGGCTTGACCGCGTTGGCCGTGACCCAGTTGACGCCGGCGATGACCTGCGACAGCGAGCCCTCGCCCTCGCAGTCGAGGACCCGGACGGCGACCAGGCGCACCTTCTTGGCCACGCCGAAGCGGGTGCCGCCGATGGTGCCGGCCACGTGGGTGCCGTGCCCGTTGCAGTCGGCGGCGAAGGTGTCGCCGTCGACCGCGTCGTAGCCGTAGGTGGCCCGGCCGCCCGCGAACTCCGAGTGGGTGATCCGGATGCCGGTGTCGATGACGTACGCGTGCACGGCGCTGCCGTCGTCGGTCGGCGTGAACGACTTGGAGAGCTTGGTGGGCCGCTGGTCGATGCGGTCGAGACCCCAGCCGGGGTTGCGCTGGGTGCCCTCGACGCGCAGCAGGCGGTCCTGCTCGATGGTGCGGACCTCGGGATCGGCGGCGAGGCGGCGGGCCTGCTTCGCGCTCATCTCGGCCACGAAGACGCCGTCGCTGCCGGCCGCCATCGCCGCGACGTCGCCCTTGGGGGCGTTCTCGTCGAGCGTGACGATGTAGCGGCCGGGGATGGCGCCGGGCGCGCCGGCGCCGATGACCGGCCCCTCGGGAGCGGCGGCCAGGGCGGGTACGGCCGTGCCGGACACGGCGACGACGGCGGCGGTGACCAGGGTCCCGAAGGTTCGCTTGCGCATGCCGGTGCCATCGGCGCCCGGAACGGGCCACTTGAAGATCGGTGGACGTTCACTCCGCGACCGCAACCAGAGCAGCGGACCGGTCGGTCCGAAATCGGAAATAGACCGCCTCGCACCGGCGTTACTCTCATCGCGTCAGGTGAACCCCCGGCGCGGAAAGAGGGAGTTTCCATGAAGGTCCGCAACTCGCTGCGTTCGCTCAAGAGCAAGCCGGGCAGCGTCGTCACCCGTCGCCGCGGCCGCCAGGTCGTGATCAACAAGAAGAACCCGCGCTGGAACGGCCGCCAGGGCTGAGCGGCGCGCTGCGCGACAGGGTTGCGATGATCGTATAGCTTGACAGCGGCCGCGAGGCCGAGCAGAGCAGGGCCGGAGAACCGCCGCCACGGGTCTCCGGCCTTCTGTGTGTCCAGGGCCCGTCCTGGTCTAAGCCCGGTGCGCGGTCAGGGCCAGCCGTACGCGGTTGGGGCTGTTCGTCTTCGTCATCAGCGCCGTGATGTGGGTCTTCACGGTGGTCACGCCGATGTGCAGCCGCTCGGCGATCTCCGCGTTGGACAGACCCTCGCCGACCAGCCGCAACACGTCGCGCTCGCGCGCGGTCAGGCCCTCGACCGGGCGGCGGCGCTCGGTGCCGGCGCCGACCGCCCGCCGCACGAGGCGCCGCAGCACGTCCTGGCTGAACGGGCTGTCACCGGCCGCGACCCGCCTGATCCCGTCGAGCAACTCGGCCGGGGGCGCGTCCTTGAGCAGGAAGCCGGCCGCACCCGCGGTGAGCGCCGGGTAGAGGTGGTCGTCGTCGCCGAACGTGGTCAGCACCAGCACCCGGGTGGCGGGCCGGCCGGCCAGGATGCGGCTGGTGGCGCTGATCCCGTCGACACCGGGCATGCGCAGGTCCATCACCACGACGTCGGGCGCGAGCCGCTCGGCCAGGGTGATCGCCTCCCGGCCGTCACCGGCCTCACCCACCACCTCGAGGTCGCCCTCGGCGTCGCACAGCATCCGCAGCCCGGCCCGGATGAGCTGCTGGTCGTCCACGAGAAGCACCCGGATCACAGCGGCACCGCTCCCCCGGGCAGGACAGCCGACACCTGCCAGCCGGGGCCGGCGGGGCCGGCGGTCAGCTCACCGCCCAGCACCTCGACGCGCTCGCGCATGCCGGTCAGGCCGTGGCCGCCGCCGGGCGGGACGGGCGCGGGCGGCGCGCCGCCCTCGTCGGTGACCTGCCAGGACACGTTCTCCTCCTCGACGCTCACGCGCAGCCGGGCCACGGCGCTCGGGCCCGCGTGCTTGGCCACGTTGGTCAGAGCCTCCTGGGTCAGCCGGAGGACGGCCATCGCCCGTACGGCGTCCAGGCCGCTCACCGCCTTGTCGATGTCGGCCTCCACGGTCAGGCCGGTCATCCGGGCCCGGTCCACGGCCGCCCCGAGCGCGGCCGGCAGCGAGCCGGGCTCGATCGCCGTGAACGCCGCGTCACCCCGTACGGCCGAAGGGTCCCGAAGGACCGCGACCAGACGGCGCAGATCAGCCAGCGCGGTCGTGCCCGTGCCGTGGACGTCGTCGAGGACCGCGGCGATCCGGGGATCGAGGCCGGGCACGACATGACGGGCCACGCCGACCCGCAACACCATCGAGGCCACGTGGTGCGCCACGACGTCGTGCAGCTCCCGGGCGATCGCGCTCCGCTCGTCGGCCCGGTCGGCCCGCGCCTCCGACTCGCGGCGCCGCGCCTCCTCGGCCTCCCGGCGGCGCCGCTGCTCGCCCAGCTCGTGGCTGGTGCGCACGACCAGCCCGAGCAGCAACGGCAGGCCGACCGGGAGCAGCAGCTCGACCAGGCGCTCGCCGCCCAGCACCAGGTGGACCACGAGCACCAGCGCCGTGCCGGCCCAGTAGACGACCGGGCGCCCGGCCCAGGCCACCACCTCGGCCAGCATCCAGCTCGACCCGACCACGTTGATCGTCGGGTCGTCGACCAGCAGGAGCGCCACCACGAGCAGGCCGGTCTGCACCAGCAGGCTGACCAGCGGCCACCGGATCAGGGCCAGGATCAGGACGAAGGCGGCGAGCGCGAGGATCAGCTGCGGCGATGACGGCCGGGTGGGCTCGTTGAGGTACAGATAGCCGAGCCCGCTCAGGTCGAGCAGGACGAGACGCAGCCAGGCGTCCCGCCGGTCGAAGAGGCGCTCCACCCAGCCCATGGCGGCCAGCCTAGGCGCCGCGGCGGACGACCGCGGTGACGGCCGCCGCCGTTCCCACCACGACGATCCCGGCGGCGGCCAGCGTCAGGGCGTCCGGCTCCAGCAGCGGCTGGCCGCGGAGCGCCTGCCAGGTCACGATCAAGACCGTGAGGCCGTACGCCGTGGCCGCCACCACCAGCAGCCGCACGCGCGCGGAGGCCGCGAGCCGGGTGCGGCCGAGCAGGAAGGCCAGCAGGGGCAGCGCCTGGAGGCCGTGCATGCCGATGAAGTGGCCGACGCGCAGGTCGCCGCCGGTGGTGCTCCAGCCGGTCAGCGGGAGGCCGGGGCCGCCGTCGGGCACACCGACCGCGTGGGCGCCGCTGATGCCGGCGATGCCGGTGTCCATGGGCATCACCATGGGCACGGCGGCCAGGAAGCCCAGCAGGGCCAGGAGCAGGCCGAGGCGGATGCCGTAGGCGGCGACCCGGTCGGGGACGCGCTGCCGCAGGGCCACGACCGCGACCACGAGATGGGCCACGAACAGCACCATGATCGAGGCGCCCATGATCGACCAGAGGAGGCTGTCGAAGGGGTTCGTGTCGTTGTAGTGGCTGCGGTGGCCGCGGGCGGCCTGGAAGGTGATGATCGCGACCTCGATCACCGAGACGGCGACGATCAGGGCGCACGACCACTCGGCCAGGCGGCTGCGGCGCGGCAGCACCGAGAGGATCCAGGCCAGCGTGAAGCCGTACACCGCGAAGCTGACGGCGAACTTGAACGGCTTGAGCCAGACGTTCGCGCCGAGCAGGGTCCGGTCGTCGACGGCGAGGCCGGCCACGGTGACGAGGACCAGCACGGCCATCGCGGCGGTGAGCGCCAGCAGCGGCCGGTTCCATCCCCGTGGGCCGGCGCGGAGCGTGGTGGTAGTCATGCTTCGCAGCGTCGCGTCGTTCGACCGGCGTCTCTTCCTGCCGCGGGCCCGGACGGTGGCCCCGGGTCGGAGGCGGCCTCCTACCGGGGTAGGAGAGGATGTCGCCCGTGATCACGTTCCCGGCCGACGCCTCCGGCCGTCCCAGCAGCTCGGCCTTCGGGCGTTCGGTGGTCGCGGACGCCCTGCGCGCCGTCTCCCCGGGGGCCGCCGAGGCGGCCGCCGCCGAGTCCGATTGGCGGCGCGGCTACCTGCGGCACTTCCGGCAGCTGATCGCGGCCGGCGGCAGCGGCTACGAGGTCGCCGAGGCCGGGCTCGCCTCGGTGCGCGAGCGGATGCCGGTGCCGATCGGCGCGCCCGGGCGACCACTGGAGACGGTGACGGTCGAGGGCGGGGAGAAGCCGTCGCGCGAGGTCACTTTGCCGTACGGCGGAGAGCTGCTCCGCGGCTCCACACTCGACCGGCAGCTCGACAAGTGGGTGGAGTCGGGCGTCATCGAGGAGTCCTGCGCCACCGCGGTGCGGGCCGTGGCCGAGAACCCGGACTGGCTCGACCTGAGCGACCAGCAGCTGGTCGTGCTGGGCGCGGGCGCC
This sequence comes from Actinoplanes sp. CA-131856, assembly GCF_050956135.1. Lineage (GTDB taxonomy): Bacteria > Actinomycetota > Actinomycetes > Mycobacteriales > Micromonosporaceae > Actinoplanes. The sequence goes on from NZ_CP191849.1 coordinate 8,767,670, forward strand.
GAGATGGGCCCGCTGCCGGCGGTGCTCGAATGGGGCGCCACGGTCATCGGGGTCGACCTGCCCCGCGTCGAGGAGCGGATCTCCGCGCTGGCCGCCCGGTCGGCCGGGCGGCTCATCGTGCCCCGGGGTGTCGACCTGCTGGAGGACGCCGGCTCGCTGGCGCACTGGCTGGCCGAGCGGCCGGGCGGGCGCCTGACGCTGGGCAACTACGTCTACGCGCCCGGAGCCGCGTACACCAAGCTCTCGGTGACCGTGGACGCGCTGGCGGCGTACCTCACGAAGGTCCGCGACGACGTCGCCCTGGCCTTCCTGGCCACGCCGACCGACGTCTTCGCGGTGCCACCGTCGGCGGTCGAGCAGTCGGCCCGGCGCTTCCGGGAGCGGTCGCGGGCGGCCCGGGTGGCCGGCGCCCTCTCCGGTGGGCGGCTGTTGCAGCCCAACTACGCCGACGGCGCCGAGCCGGGCATCAACGACAGCCTCGTCCCGCAGCAGGGCCCCAACTACGCGCTGGCCAAGCGCATCCAGCGCTGGCGGGCCACGCTGGCCCGGCGTGACGGCGCGGTCAGCTTCTCGGTGGCGCCCCCGGCTCGCACGAAATCGGTCGTCTCCAACCGGATCCTGGCCGCCGCCTACGCCGGCGCGCACCTGTTCGACGTCGAGGTCTTCGAGCCGGAGACCGCGAACCGCCTGATGGCCGTGCTGATGGTCCACCAGCTGCGCAATCCCCGGCCGGCCGCCGCCGAGGCCTGGCGCGACGAGGCGGCCGGGGCGGCGCACGGCGGGCTGTGGCGCACGGCCTATCACCCGCGGACGGCGCTGGGGCTGGCCGCGATCAGGGGTTTTCGGGGATGAGACCGTGAATGCGCCCGGCCGTGGTGGTGAGCCGGGCGCCCGAACCGCCCCAGCGCAGGGCCACGATCTCGGCCGCGATGCTCACCGCGGTCTCCTCGGGGGTGCGCGCGCCCAGGTCGAGCCCGACCGGTGAGGCCAGGCGGGCCACCTCGTCGCCCGTCAGCCCGGTCTCCTCGAGGCGTTTGAGCCGGTCGTCGTGGGTGCGGCGGGAGCCCATGGCGCCCACGTAGGCCACCGGCAGCCGCAGCGCGACCTCCAGCACCGGCACGTCGAACTTCGGGTCGTGGGTCAGCACACAGAGGACGGTGCGCTCGTCGACCCGCCCGGCCGAGGCCTCGGCCGCAAGGTAGCGGTGGGGCCAGTCGACGACGACCTCGTCGGCCGACGGGAAACGCTTATTGGTGGCGAAGACCGAGCGCGCGTCGCACACCGTCACGTGATAGCCGAGGAACGACCCGATGCGCGCGGTCGCGGCCGCGTGGTCGGTGGCGCCGAAGACCAGCATGCGGGCCGGCGGCGCGAACGAGCCGACCAGCACCGACAGGCCCTCGCCGCGGCGCTCGCCGCTGGGGCCGTAGTGCAGCATGCCGGTGCGGCCGGCGGCCAGCAGGCCGCGCCCGTCGTCGGTGGCGGCGTCGTCGATCCGGTCGCCGCCGAGCGTCCCGGTCCGCCCCTCGGGGGTGATGAGCAGATGCCGGGCCCTCGTCTCGTCCAGGCGGGTGAGCAGGGCGACGGGCTCGTTGGCGGCGACCTTCGCGGCCAGCGACGGCAGCCACGCCGAGTCGCGGTCGACCCGCTCGATGAGCAGCTCGATGGTGCCGCCGCAGGTCAGGCCGACCTCGAAGGCGTCGTCGTCGCTCACCCCGTACCGGACCGTGCGGGCCTCGCCCGTCTCGGCCACCTCACGGCAGATCTCGTAGACCGCGCCCTCGACGCAGCCACCGGACACGCTGCCGGCGACCGTGCCGTCCGGGCCGACGGCCATGGCCGCGCCCGGCTGACGGGGCGCGCTCGACCAGGTGGCGGTCACGGTGGCCAGGCCGACCGGCTCGCCCGCCTGGAACCAGCGGAGCAGGGGGTCCAGAACGTCACGCATGGGGATTCAACTCCGGAACGTCGAGGTCGAGATCATCGGCTACGTCTCCCACCGCGACCACCCGGACGAGCTCGGCGTGGGCCCGCAGATAGTCACGCGCCCCCGAGTCGCCGGTGGCGGTCGCCGCCACACCGGCCCAGTGCTTCCGGCCGAGCAGCACCGGATGTCCACGCCGTCCTTCATACCCACCCATGACGAGCGCATCCGCGCCGGCGGCCGCGCTGACCCGGCGTACCGCTTCCGCCGTCACTCCCGGCATGTCGACCAGCAGCACGACGGCGCTGTCGGCATCTGTCGTCTCCAGGGCGGCCAATCCGGCCCGGAGTGACGAGGCCAGCCCGCTCTCCCAATCCGCGTTGATCACCACGCCGGGCAGGTCGGGCGCGGTCGCCTGGACAAGCTCGGCCTGCGCACCGAGGACGACCACGATGGGAGACAGCGCCGCCTCGCGCAGGGTGTCGACCGCGCGCTCCACGAGAAGCTTCCCGGGATAACGCACCAGCGCCTTGGGCATGCCGTAACGCCGTCCCGCCCCCGCCGCGAGCACCAACCCGGCCGTCATCCCTGAAGCCTAATAAATCAGTTGGCAGATGGCCCGTTCCCAGGAACAGTTATCGCCATGACGTACTGACGAAGCATCGACGCCTCCCCTCTTCACCCTTTCTCTCGAAAGAGCGTCTGTTTTGTCAGCGAGCGTTTCTGTCTTCGCGTCTCCGTCCAGCTGGATCGAGTCCGCCGCCGTCGACCAGTGCCACCAGGTGGCCGCCCTCGACGGCATGCTCCACGTGGCCGGCATGCCTGATCTGCACCCCGGCAAGGGCGCTCCGATCGGCGCCGCCATGCTCTCCACGGTTCTCTATCCGTTCCTGGTCGGCTCCGACATCGGCTGTGGCATCGCGGTCTTCCCGATCCGGCTCAAGCGCCCCGTTCCCGAGAAGCTGGCCCGGCGGTTCCCCGACCTCGACCGTTCCCCCGAGATCGACGATCTCGCTTGGTCGTACGTCGGGACGAGCGTCCCGGCCGGCCACACCGACCACCTCGGCACGGTCGGGCGCGGCAACCACTTCGTCGAGCTGGCCCGCGTCGACACCGTGCACGCGGACCGGCCCCGCCTGGAGCGCGGCGACCTGGTCCTGATCGTCCACAGTGGCTCCCGTGGCCTCGGCGAGCGGATCCTGCGCGCGCACACCGAGGTGCACGGCGCCGGCCCGGCGGCCGACCCGGAGGCCTATCTGGCCGCCCACGACGACGCGGTGCGCTGGGGATCGCTCAACCGGCGCCTGATGGCCGCCCGCGTCGCCCTCGCCCTCGGCGCCACCCCCGAGGAGCCGATCGTCGACGAGTGCCACAACTCGGTCGAGGTCCGCGACGGCGCCTATCTGCACCGCAAGGGCGCGGCCCGGGGCGACGGCCGCGACGTGCTGGTCGCCGGCACCCGCGGCACGCCATCCTATCTGGTGGCCGGGCACGCCGGTCCCGAGGCCAACTACTCGGTGGCGCACGGCGCCGGCCGCAAGATGTCCCGCTCCGACGCCCTGCGCCGGGGCAAGGCCAAGCACACGGTAGAGGAGCTGCGCCGGACGCCGCTCGGCTCGATCGTCGTCTGCGGCGACCGTCAGCTCCTGTTCGAGGAGGCCCCGACCGCGTACAAGCGCATCGAGCAGGTCGTCGGCGACCTGACCGCGCACCACCTGGCCACCCCGGCCGCGGTCACCGTCCCGCTGGTCACCTACAAGACGGTGGCCCGCTGATGACCGTGCACCTGATGCTGTCGGCGGGCCGGGGGCCGGTCGAGTGCTCGTGGGCCGTGGCCCGCCTGCTCCAGCGCTTGGAGGCCGACGCCGGACGCCACGGCGTGCGCTGCGCGCGTGTCTCGGCGGTCCCGGGCGACCGCCCGGGCACGCTGCGGTCGGCGGTGGTGAAGCTGACCGGCGACGACGACTTCGCCGCCTCCTGGACCGGCACGTTGTGCTGGCAGGGCCCGAGCCCGTACCGGTCGACGGGCCGCAAGAACTGGTATGTCATCGCCCAGCCGTGCGAGCTGGGGGCGCCGGAGACGCCGTTCTCGGAGGACGACGTCGACATCGTCGCCGTCCGCACCGGCGGCCCGGGCGGCCAGCACCGCAACAAGGCGAGCACGGCCGTCCGGGCCACCCACCGCCCCACCGGCCTGGTGGTCGTGGCCGACACCGAGCGTCAGTTCTCCCTCAACCGGGCCGTCGCCCTGCGCCGCCTGCGCGCCCGCCTCCAGGAGGGCGACGAGTCCGCCGCCCGGGCCGCCGAGACGTCACGCTGGCAGATCCACGACGACCTGGTGCGGGGCAATCCCGTTCGGACGGAACGGGCTCGCTGACACCACCGGCGACAGCGCCGCCCGGGCCGGGTGGAAGCTGCGGGTCGTCATCGACGGGCGGTCAGCCGGCGCGGGCGCGTAGGCGGCGCAGCATGCGGGCGTCGCCGAAGCCGACGGCGCGGGCGGCGGCCTCGACCGTCGTGCCGTGCCCGATCAGATATTCGGCGCGCTCGACGCGCAGCTGCTGCTGATAGCGCAGCGGGGTCCGGCCGGTCGCGGCCTCGAAGAGGCGGGTCAGCGTGCGCTCGCTCACCCCGGCCCCCGAGGCCAGGTCGGACAGGGGCAGGGGTGCGGTGAACGACGCGTCGATGCGGTCCTGCACGCGGTGCACGACGTCGCTGAGGTGGCCGCGGTGGCGCAGCATGGCCGACGCCTGCCGCTCGTCGCCGTTGCGCCGGGCGTAGACGACCATCTCGCGGGCCACCCGGGCCGCCACGGCCGGGCCGTGCCGCTGGGCGACCAGGTGCAGGGCCAGGTCGATGCCGCTGGCGATGCCGGCCGAGGTGACCACTCGGCCGTCGCTGACGTAGAGCACGTCGCGGACCACCGTGGCCCGCGGATGCCGGCGGGCCAGGGTCTCCTGGAGATCGTGGTGGGTGGTGCAGCGCCGGCCGTCGAGCAGTCCGGCCAGCCCGAGCGCGGACGCCCCCGAGCAGACGCTCGCGACCGTGCCGCCGGCCTCGTGATGGGCCGCCACCCGGGCCAGCAGGGCCGGACCGGGCGGGTCGAAGCCGTCCCGCCAGCCCGGCACCAGCACCAGGTCGTCCGCGGACAGCGCCGGCCACTCGACGGCGGCCTCCAGGGAGACGCCCTGCCAGGTGGGAACGGAGGCGGACGCGGCCACGTAGTGCAGCGAGTAGCCCGGCGCCGTCCGGAAGACCTGCGCCGGGCCCGCGAGATCGAGCAGATGCAACTGCGGCGTCAGGACGAAGACGACGCGCTGCACGATCCGGTCACTCCCCCAGATAGTCGGCGACCGTACGGACGGTGGCGAACCGCCCGGCGAGCGCGTACTCGGTGCGGGCCACGACGTCCGCCGCCGCCAGCGTACGCGGGTCGGCCAGCAGCTCCTCGACGGTCTGGTCGGCCGGTGCCGTCCAGTGCGGGATCGGGAAGGTGCCGGTGGCGTCGGTGAGATAGGTGACCTCGTATCCGAAGTCGGAGGCGACCCGGGCCGTCGTCTCCACGCACTGCTCGGTGCGCAGACCGGTCACCGCCACCGAGGTCACGCCGGCCGCCGTCAGCAATTGCTGGAGGTTGGTCGTGGTGAAGGCGTTGTGCGAGGTCTTGGTCACGACGGTCTCGTCCTTGGCCGGCTCGAGCTCGGCCATCAGCCGGACGTGCCCGTTCTCCGGATCGAAGAGCCCGCCGCTGCCCGGCTCGGCGTGCAGCACCCACACGACCTTGTCGCCGGCCGCCCGCGCCGCCTCGACCAGCCGCCGCACGTTGCCGATGAGCGCGGGATTGTTCAGCGTCGCCCACAGCGGCCGCTGCCGGAACGATTCCTGCACGTCGATTACCAGAAGCGCGTTCGTCATACCTCGATGATTCGCTCGCACCGGGCCCGGCCGTAAGGCACGTTCCCGCCCGACCCCGGAATGATCCGGTCACTCGGCCCAGCCCGCCCGGTCGCGCCGGGCGCGATAATGCCCTCGTGGCGCTTGCATACAACGAGGTCGATGTGGTCCGGCCGCCCCGGCTGCGGGCCGGGGACGAGGTGCGCCTGGTCGCGCCCGGTGGTGCTGTCGTCCGCGCGGACGCCGAGGCGGCGCGGGCCCGGCTCGAAGCCCTGGACCTGCGGGTCACCCTGGGCGCGTACACGTTCCAGGAGAGCGAGACCAACCGGGCCGAGGACATCAACCGGGCACTGCGCGACCCCGGGGTGCGGGCGCTCGTGGCCGTGCGCGGCGGGCGGCAGGAGCACCGGCTCGTCACCCGGCTCGACTTCAACACGGCCGCCGCCCATCCGAAGCTGTTCATCGCCGGCGCGGACGCCACGATCGTGCACCTGGCCCTGTGGGAGCGGGCCGGCCAGGCCGGGCTGCGCGGCGATCCGGCCGGCGCGTTCAGCGTCGAGCCGGTCACGCTGGTGGCCGACCCCAAGGCGCCGACCGGCGAGCTGACCACCGCCGGGCGGGCCCGGGGCGTGCTTCTCGGCGGCGACCAGGACCAGGTGGCGGCGGCCGCCGGGTGGATGCTGCCGAGCATGAGCGGGGCCATCCTGCTGCTCGAAGGGGACGGCCTGCGGGCCGGGCACATCGACCGGCAGCTGACCATGCTGCGCAACGCGGGCCGGCTCGACGGGCTGCGCGGTGTGGCCGTCGGCCGGTACACCGACTGCGGCCCGGGTGTGCTGGACGTCCTGCACGACCGGTGCGGTGCTCTGGGCGTACCCCTGCTCGGGGGTCTGAATCTCGAAGATCTGCCCCTCGGGACCATGGCCGAGCTGGACGCGGAGGACGGAACCCTGACCGTGGACGCGGCGGTGTCGTGAGGTTGTCGATTTCGCGGGAACCCCGTTCGTCGGGGTGGTGAGGACAAGCGAAAGGAACCGACATGGCGAAGTACACGCTGCTCATCTACGGCGACCCGGTGCGGTGGGAGGCGATGACCCCGGAGCAGTGGAAGGACCACGACCGGGCCCACGAGGAGTTCCGGGCCGCCGCCGGGCGCCGGGTGGTCGGCGGCGAGCAACTGGAGTTCGGGGGCTCCGCGACCACCTTGCGCGAGCCGGGCGTGACGACCGACGGGCCGTACGCGGAGACCAAGGAGATCCTCGGCGGTTTCTACCTGCTCGAAGCCGGCGACCTCGACGAGGTCCTGAAACTGGCGGCGATGCTGCCCGAGGTGCGTGACGCGCACAGCGCGGTCGAGATCCGCCCGGTGGTCGAGCACGGATGACCGACATCGGTGCCGCCCTCGCCGAGGCGCACCGCCGCGACTGGGCCCAGGTCCTGGCCACCACCGTGCGGGTGACCCGGGACCTGGACCTGGCCGAGGAGTGCACTCAGGAGGCGTACGCCCAGGCTCTGCGGACCTGGCCCTCCTCAGGCGTTCCCGATCGGCCCGGTGCGTGGCTCACCCAGGTGGCCCGTCACCGCGCCCTGGACGTGATGCGCCGCGAGGCCGCCCTCCGGCGCCGGCTCCCCCAGCTCGTGCTCGACGCGCCGGCCGCTCCCGGCCCTCTCCAGCTGATCTTCACGTGCTGCCATCCGGCGCTCTCCCGTGACGCGCAGGTCGCGCTGACCGCCCGCCTGGTCTGCGGCCTGTCCACGGCCGAGATCGCCCGCGCCTTCCTGGTGCCTGAGCCGACCATGGCGGCCCGCCTCACCCGGGCCAAGAAGAAGATCGCCACGGCCCGCATCCCGTACCGGGTCCCGGCCGACGACCAGCTGGCCGAACGCCTGGGCCCGGTCCTCGACGTCATCCACCTGCTCTTCACGACCGGGCACACCGCGCCCGCCGGGCCGTCGCTGATCCGCCACGACCTGGTGACCGGCGCCATCGACCTGGCGCGCACCCTGCGCCTGCTCATGCCCCGCACCCCCGAGGTCGGCGCGCTGCTGGCCCTGCTGCTGCTCACCGACGCCCGGACCCCGGCCCGGATCGCCCCCGACGGCCGCATGCTGCTGCTGGCCGAGCAGGACCGCACGCTCTGGGACCGGGGCCGCATCGCCGAGGGCACGGCGCTGCTGACCGACGCCCTGCGCCGTCATCCGCCGACCCGGTACGCGGTCGAGGCGGCCATCGCGGCCGTCCACGCCGAGGCGCCGGCGTGGGCCGACACCGACTGGACGGAGATCGTCGGCCTGTACGACGTGTTGGTGCGCCTCTGCCCGGACTCACCGGTCGTCGCGCTCAACCGGGCCGTCGCGCTCGGCTTCCGCGATGGCCCAGCCGCGGGCCTGGCCGCGACCGAGCCGCTGCTGTCCATGCCCTCTTTGGCGACATATCCGTATCTGAGCGCCGCGCGCGCCGCCTTCTTGCGCCGCCTGGGACGCCGGGCCGAGGCCGAGGCCGCCTATCAGGAGGCGCTCGCGCTCACCGGCAACGAGGTCGAGAGAGGTTTCTTGTCTCAGCAAACTGGCAAGCCGGCCGATAGTTGGGGTACAAATAATTGGCGTGGCAACGATAGGAGGGCGTGAGGGGCATGGCGAGCAACAGGGTGAAGAAGTGGTTCCACGACACGTTCGACGACTGGTGGTTCCGCTCGATCATCGGTCCCGCACAGACCCGCAACGCCGTGCAGGGGTGCGACGAGGGTGCGCGCGAGCAGTGGAAGCGCGACCTGGAGAACCGCAAGCGTTACACGCGAGAGCAGCGCGAACGGAAGCGCCTCGAGCGTGAGGCGGCGCAGCGCTCCTGAGGATCTCGCGGAGATCCTCCAGAATGTCGGCATGCCATCACCGCCTGCACCGCACAGCGACCGGGCCGAGACCAGCGGGGTTGATACCAGTCGGGCTGATACCGGTCGGGCTGATACCAGTCGGGCCGATACCGGCCGGGCTGGGCTGCCGGTCGTGGCGGCGCTCGGGATCGCGGTGGCGGCCGGGCTGGCGGTCGGTGGCCTGACGCTGGGCGGGCAGGCGCTTCCCGGCTACGTCACCCGCAACGTCACCGACGCGGCCGCCGCCCGGGCCGTCGGCGACGTGATAGCCCAGCTGAGCAATTCCGGCGCCACCTGGTCGGCCATCGCCTTCCTAGTCGTGGCGTTCCTGCCGCTGGACCGGTGGTGGGCCGCCCTGGGAGGTTTCCTGACCCTGGCCGGCGCCACGGTCGGCTACTACGCCGCCGCCACGGTCTTCCTGCACGACGACCTCAGCTCGAGCGCCCTGCGCGGCCCGCTCGTGTGGGCCGCGATCGCGGTGGTCGCCGGCCCGATCTTCGGTTCGGCCGCCGCCGTGTGGCGCCGGGGAGCCCCTCGTCACCGGCCGTGGGCCTTGGCTGTGCCCGGGGCCGTGTTCATAGCCGAGGGCATATACGACGCGGCGGTCCTGCACTACTGGGCCGACAGCGCCGTAGCCATCGTCATCGGCCTGCTGCTCGTCACCGGGTTGGCCCGCACCGCCACCGAGCGCCGGGCCGCCCTGATCCGCTTGACCCCCGCGGTCGCGGTGATCGGCACCGCCTTCGCCGCGGCAGTCGCGCTCGCCGCACTGGGATTCGCCGCCTGACTACTGCGGGCGCCCATCGATCACCGAGCCCCTCCACCGCCTCGCCCCGGTGATCGACGCCGCCTCGGGCGCCCTGGAGGTTTGGCGCCTGATCACTGCGGTTGTCCACAGAACGACGGTTGTCCACAGGGCATCCGCGCGCTCTTGCGTTTTGCGTCAGACTGGAGCGGGACGGGGGCCCCAGGGAGGGCGGGGGCTGGCCTGCGCTGGTCAGCGCGCCACGAACTCGTAACTTCTCAGCGTGATGGCGTCGGCCTTTCCGAACTGTTTGGCCAGCATCTCACGCATGGGCCAGCGCGACATCGACCGCATCGACGCGGCCCTCGCCCGGATCATGAGGCGGCTTCTCGGGGCGAAGCCGTGCATGCCGCCCGGCGGCAACTGCATCCCGGAGGCCACATAAGACGACATTTCCCTTTGGTACGCCTGGAAGGCCACCTCCGGGTCCCCCTGCGCGGCGAGTTCTCCCGCCAGGACGTACGCGCCCACGATGCTCATGCTGGTGCCCAAGCCGGCCAGCGGGGAGCCGCAATATCCGGCGTCGCCGAGCAACACCACCCGGCCCCGGTGCCAACGGTCGACGTGCACCTGGTCGACCGAGTCGAAGTAGAAGTCCTCAGCCCGGGGCATGGCGGCCAGCAGCGCCGGCACCTTCCAGCCGGCGCCGGCCAGGTTGCGCGCGATCAGGTCGCGCTGCTCGTCGCGGCCCAACCGGCCGTACCGGGTCCTGGACAGGAAGTTCAGGGACGCCATGGCCCGGCCCTCCCTGGTCGGGCGGACCAGGGCCACCCGGCCGCCGGGCGCGTTGTACATGTGGGCCCAGTGGTCGAGGTCGTCGGGCGCGGGCACGGTGAACAGGGCGCCGTAGCCGCCGAGCGGCCGGACGAACTGCGACTCGGGGCCGAACGTCAGGGCCCGCACCCCGGAGTGGACGCCGTCCGCGCCGACGACCACGTCGTACTTCGCGCTGCCCCCGCTGCGGAACGTCGCCCGGCCGTCGGGGGTCAGCTCGGTGATCCGGTCGCCGAAGCGGTAGTCGGCCATGGTCGCCGTGGCCTCGACGAGGATCCGGGACAGATCGCCCCGGGAGATCTCGATCTCGGCCACGATGCCCTCGCCGCCGAACATGTGGGCCGGCATCTCGGCGAGCCGTCGCCCGCGAGCGTCGACCAGGGCGATGCCGCGCTCGTCGACCTGGCTCGCTTGGATGGCCGGCGTCAAGCCCATGTCCGCGACCACGCCGCGGGCCACGCCCCGGATGTCGACCGCCTGGCCGCCGGGCCGCAACCCGGGCGCCTTTTCGACGATCGTGACGTCGGCTCCGGCCCGGTGCAGCCAGAACGCCAGGGCCGGTCCGGCGATGCCGGCACCCGAGATCAAGACGCGCATGTCCCCGCTCCTCTGCGTACGATGTACGTTGTGTACTAGGCCGAGCGTAGGAAGCCGCCCGCGACGTCGGCAACGTGTACTAGTACGGCGGCGGGACGAGGCGGGAGGTGTACTAGTGCATCCGTACCGGAGGATCGTCGAGGACGTACGCCGGCGGATCGAGTCGGGCGAGCTGCAGCCGGGCGACCGCGTGCCGTCGGCCCGGGCCATCACCCAGGAGTGGGGCGTCGCGATCGCCACGGCGACCAGGGCGCACGCGGCCCTGCGCGAGGAGGGCCTGACCGTGGCCCGGCCCGGCGTGGGCACCGTGGTCGCGGGGCCGGCGCCGCGTCAGGAGCATGAGCTGACCCGGGAGCGGATCGTCGCCACCGCCGTCGACGTGGCCGACCGGCTCGGCCTGGCCGAGCTGACCATGCGCCGGCTCGCCGCCGAGCTCGGCGCGGCCACGATGTCGCTCTACCGCTACGTGCCCAGCCGCGACGAGCTGATCGTCGCGATGATCGACAAGGCGCTGGGCGAGATCCGCCTGCCCCGGCGGCATCCCGGCGGCTGGCGCCCGGCCCTCGAGCTGGCCGCCCGCCAGGAGTGGGCGGTCTTCCAGCGCCACCCCTGGCTCGGCTCCTCGATGTCGATCACCCGGCCCCAGCTCGCCCCGAACGGCATCCGGCTCAGCGAGTGGGTGCTCGCCTCCTTCGACGACACCGGCCTCACCCTCGAGGAGCGCATGTACGCGCAGATCGTGCTCTTCACCTTCGTCCGCGGCGTGGCCAGCGCTCTCGAACCGGAGGCGGAGGCGATCCGCGAGACCGGCCTGACCAACGAGCAGTGGATGCGGACCCAGGAGACCACCCTGACCGACCTGATGGACACCAACCGGATGAGCCACTTCCAGCAGCTCACCGAGGAGGGCTTCGACTTCGGCCTCGACCTGGTCTTCGAGTTCGGCCTGGCCCGCCTGCTCGACGGGCTCAGCCTCTTCGTGCAGGCACGGGGACGGGGCTGATCGCGGCCAGCCGCAGCTTCGTCTCGTCCTCGCTGCCCGGCGCCGCCGTGAGGATCACGATCTTCAGTTCGGCGTCGCCGTCGGTCAGGGTGTCGCAGTCGACGGTGATCGGCCCCACCGACGGGTGCTCGACCACCTTGCGGTCCTCGCGGTGGGCGCCGACCGCGCCGGCCGTCCACAGCGCGGCGAACTGCTCGTTGCCCTCACGCAGCTCACGCACGAGCGCGGCCAGCCGCCGGTCCCGCGGGAAGCGCCCGGTGGCCCGCCGCAGATCGGAGACGATCGCGGCCCTGGTGCCGCCGGGATCCTGGGTGACGACCGGCCACCGGGACAGAGCCGGGCCGTGGGTGGCGCCGATCGGGAAGTTGTCGCGGGCGAAGTTGCGCAGCCGTGGCGGCGCGGCCGACGGGTCGCCCAGCAGGGCGGACCAGCTGCTGTTCCACCACAGCAGTTGCCAGTCGGCCGCGAAGACGGCGGCGGCCGCGTCGCCGAGGCGGGCCACGACGCGCTGCACGCCGGGCGGGATGTGGTCGGCGATCTGATCGTCGGCCGGCGGCGTGAGGCGAGCCAGCCGGAACAGGTGGTCGCGCTCGGCCGAGCTGAGCTGGAGGGCGCGGGCCAGCGCGGCCGTGACCTGCGCCGACGGCGTGGTGGCCCGGCTCTGCTCCAGCCGCACCACGTAGTCGACCGAGACTCCGGCCAGCTCGGCCAGCTCCTCCCGGCGCAGCCCGGCGGCCCGGCGCCCGTGCCGCGCCGGCAGGCCGGCGGCGGCCGGTGACAGCCGCTCCCGCCAGCCCCGGATCGTCGTTCCCAGAGCCGTCATGAGCACCATTGTTCCGCGGTCGGCGATGCGGTCGGCACCGCGAAGGTGGTACTGGCTTTCTCTGGAAGCGCTCCCCCGTCGGGCGAACCATCGACGGCATGACGATCACCTTCATCACCGGGGCCAACAAGGGCCTCGGCTACGAAACCGCCCGCCGCCTCATCGCCCTCGGCCACACCGTCGTCCTCGGGGCGCGCAACCCGGCACTCGGCGCCGCCGCGGCGGAGACCCTGGGCGCCCGGTTCGTGCCCATCGACGTCACCGACGACGCCTCGGTGGCCGCCGCGGCCGCCGACGTCGAACGCCACGAGGGCGTCGTCGACGTGCTCATCAACAACGCGGGCGTGCACGGCCCACTCGGCGACCCGAGCGGGCTCACCGGCGCCGAGGTGCTCGACGTGCTGAACGTCAACGTCGCCGGCGTGGTCCGGGCGACCACCGCCTTCCTGCCGCTGCTGCGCCGCTCGTCCGACCCGGTCATCGTCAACGTCAGCAGCGGGATGGGATCCCTCGAGCTCACCAACGACCCGGCCCGGCCCGAATCGCACGTCGTCGCCCCCGCCTACACCTCGTCCAAGGCCGCCCTGACGATGTTGACGAATCAATACGCCAAAGGCCTTCCGGGCGTACGGGTCAACGCGGCCGATCCGGGCTACACGGCCACCGACTTCAACGGCCACTCCGGGCCGCAGACGGTCACCGAGGGTACGGACGCGGTGGTCGCCCTGGCCACGGAAGGTCCCGGGCACGGTTCCGGCCGCTTCGTCGACCGGCACGACCTCACGTGAGCAGCACCACCTTTCCGCCGCTGTGCCGTGACTCGACGGCGGCGTGCGCCTCGGCGACGCGGTCGAGCGCGAACGGGCGTACCTCAATCGCGATCTTGCCCTGGGCCGCCAGGCCGATCACCTCGGCCAGGCGCTCCGGGTCGCGGCCGGCACGGACCACGCGGGCGCCCACCTCGGCCGCGGCCTTGTCGTCGGCGATCGTCCCGATGCGGTCGAGCGGGACGCCCAGCTCGGCCGACTGCGCGATCGCCTCACCACCGGCGGTGTCCAGCGCGACCGTCGGCGGCTTCCCCAGGGCACGGACGGCTTCGACCAGACCGGGCCCGTACGCCACGGGAAGCGCACCGATCCGCCGCAGCCGCTCGTGGTTGGCCGGGCCGGCCGTGCCGATCACGGTCGCCCCGGCCAGCCGGGCCAGCTGGGTGGCCACCGTGCCGACGCTGCCCGAGGCGCCGTGCACGAGCAGCACGTCGCCGGGGCCGACACCCAGCTCCAGCAGCGCCCCGCTGGCCGTCTGCGACGCCGCGACCAGGGCGGCCGCGGTGGCGAAGTCCAGATTGGGCGGCTTCGGCACGACGTCGGTGGCCGGCACGACCACGTACTCGGCGGCGCCGTTCAACATCGTGGAACCGAGCACCGCGTCCCCCGCCGAGAAGCCCTCTCCGGCCTGATCGATCTCACCGGCGTACTCCTGCCCGATGGTCTGTGGAAACGAGATCTTGGCCCAGGGCATCTGCCCGCGGCGGACCGCCACGTCGAACGGTTGCACCCCGGCCGCGCGCACCCGCACCCGGACCTGCCCCGGGCCCGGCACCGGATCGGGCAGGTCGGCGATGCGGAGAACCGACGGCGGACCGAACTGATCAAACACGGCTGCTCTCATGAGACGACTCTGCAAGCTCAACGCACGTTGAAGTCAAGGGCGCCGCACTTCACATCGGTGACGGTGTGACGCATGACTTTCAGCGAGAGATTTCTCAACGCCCTGATCGGCGCGGCCGAGCTGTTCACCGTCGAGCTGGGCCGGGAGCTGGGCCTGTACGCGGCGATCCGGGAACGGCCACTGACCGCCGGTGAGCTGGCCAAGGCCACCAACATCGACGAGAGGTACGCCCGCGAATGGCTCGAACAGCAGGCCGCGGCCGGTCTGCTGACCGTCGAGGACGACGCGTTCGCGCTGGCCCCCGGCCTCGACGCGGTGCTGCTCGACGAGGGCAGCCCCGACTATCTGGGCACGGCCGGGGAGTTCGCGCTCGGCCTGGCCCTGCTCACCCCGCGGGTCACCGAGGCCTTCAGGACCGGCGAGGGCATTCCGTACGCCGACTACGGCCGGCACATCCGGCATGGCATCGCCGCCTTCAACCGCCCCATGTTCGACCACCTCCTGACGACCTCGTGGCTGCCCGCGGTCCCGTCGATCGAGCACCGCCTGCGCTCGGCGGCCGGCGCGCACGTGCTCGACCTGGGCTGCGGGGCCGGGCACTCGTCGATCGCGCTGGCCCTCGCCTATCCCACCGTCACGGTGCGGGGCGTCGACCTCGACGAGGCGTCGATCGCCGAGGCCCGCGACGCGGCGGCCCGGGCCGGCGTGGCCGACCGGGTCAGCTTCACGCTGGGCGACGCGGGTGAGGCGACCGGCTCGTACGACCTGGTGACCATCTTCGAGGCCCTGCACGACATGGGCGACCCGGTCGGCGTGCTGCGACGGGCCCGGGCGCTGCTGACCCCGGACGGCAGCGTCCTGATCGGCGACGAACGGGTGGCCGACGAGTTCACCGCCCCGGCCGGCGAGATCGAGCGGTTGCAGTACGCCTTCAGCGTCCTGCACTGTCTGCCGGCCACCCGGGCCGAGCGGCCGGTGCTGGCCAACGGGACGATCCTGCGCGCGCCGACGTTGCTGGGGTGGGCGCGCGAGGCCGGCTATGAGAACCCGCGCGTGCTGGACATCGACAATGATTTCTGGCGCTTCTACGAGCTGCGCTGAGGCAGCGGCCGAGGCAGAGGCAGGGGCCCACCCTCCCGGGGGCCCCCACCAAGGTAGGTGCTGTCAAGCGCCGCCCGAGAGTTGTCCACAGGGCACCGTCTGACGGGATTCTGTCATCAGGGCCGGACGATCGGGGGACCCGATCACGAAGGCGACGGTCGTAGGGTCGGCGGGTGTACGTCCGGATGCTGGGTCCGTTCGAGGTGAGCGGCCCGGACGGCCCGGTCGCCGTGACCGCCGCCAGCCAGCGCACGGTGCTGGCCCTGCTCGCTCTGCACGCGGGCCGGCCGGTCGGGGTGTCCGCGTTGATCGACGCCCTCTGGCCGGACGGCCCGCCGCCGTCGGCCCGCAACAGCCTCCAGTCCCATGTGACGCGGCTGCGGTCGGCCCTGGGCGGAACCGACCTGATCTGCCTGGAACCCGCCGGATATCGGCTGGCCGCGCCCCGGCAGGCGGTGGACGCGCTGCTCTTCGAAGACCTGCTCCGCGACGACAGCTCCTTGGTGGCCGCGCTCGACCTCTGGGAGGGCCCGCCACTGCCCGAGTTCGAGAGCGAGCCGTTCCGGGGCACGGCCGAGCGGCTGGTGTCGCTACGACGCGAGGCCCTGGCGCGGCTGGTCGCCCTGTCACTGGACGCGACACGGGCGCCTGAGGAAGCGGACGCGACACGGGCGCCGGGGGAAGCGGACGCGACACGGGCGCCAGGGGAAGCGGAAAACTGGACAGCAGCCAGGGCGCCTCAGGAAGCACAGCGCCCGCCCACGGCCGGCGGCAAAAGGGTCTGGGACGCGGTCGAGCGGCTGGCGCAAGAAGCCGCGGCCGAGCCGTGCTGGGAGCGGGGCGCTCTGGTGCTCGCCGAGGCTCTGGCCCGCAGTGGGCGGCGCGGGGAGGCGATCGAGGCGCTGCGCAGGCACGCCGATGCGGTGGTGGATCGGCTCGGGCTCGATCCGTCCGAGTCGGTGCGGCTGGCGCAGGTGTCGATTCTTCGGGGTGAGCTCGACCCCGGCGGCCCGGCCGCGCGCACGCCGCGACCGGACGTCCGGGCCGCGAGACCGGCCGGGGGCCCGGCACGGCGCGTACCCCTGCGGTTCTCGTCCTTTCTCGGCCGTGACTTCGAACAGCGGGAACTCGCCGAAATGCTGCGGGCCCCGGGTCTGGTGACCATCACCGGGCCGGGCGGTGTGGGTAAGACGCGGCTGGTCGCCGAGACTGTGCGAGCGGGCGCGCGCGTGGCCTGGATCGACGCCGCCGACGTGTCCGAAAGGGACTTCCTCGAGGCCGTGGCCGTGGGTGTCGGGGCTCGGATCGGGGCCTCCGACGATCCGGTCACGGTGATCGGAGCGGCGGCCCGGGAGCATTCCGTGGTGGTACTGGACAACTGCGAGCACGTCGTGGACGCGGCGGCGGTGGTGGCCGAGGCGATGCGGGACACCCGGGTGGTCGTCACCAGCCAGGAGCGGCTGCGGGTGGACGGGGAACGGGTCCTGGAGCTGGCGCCGCTCGATCAGCCGGCCGCGGCGCGGCTGTTCGCCGAGCGGTCGGGGTGCGGGGCGGCGGACGGTGACGTGGCCGAGATCGTCCGGCGGCTGGATCGTCTGCCGCTGGCCATCGAGCTGGCGGCGGTGCAGGCGGCCGCGCTCGGCGTGCCGGAGCTTCGGGCGCGGCTCGACGACCGGCTCGATCTGCTGGTTCGGGGGCGGCGGACCGCGGACGCCCGGCATCGCACCCTCCGCGCGGTGGTGGAGTGGTCGTTCGGGCTGCTCGACGAGGACGGCCGGGTCGTGATGCGGCGGTTGTCGGTCTTCGCGGGCGCCTTCACCGTGGCTCAGGCCGAGGCCGTCGTCGACGTGCCGGGGGCCGCCGCCGTGATCGCGGCGCTGGTGGACCGGTCGCTCGTCGTGCGGCACGGGGCCGGCCGGTTCCGGCTTCTGGAGACTGTTCGGACATTTGCCGCGCGCGAGCTCGGCGACGCCGACCGGTTGTCCACCGAGCGGCGGCATGCGGCCGAGATGGTGGCGGCGGCCCGGCGGCTCGACCGGCGGTTGCGCGGGCCTGATCAGGCAGAGGCCGTACGGGAGATCGACGAACTCCTGCCGGATCTGCGGCTGGCCCACGCGCGCGGTGGCACCGCCACCCGGACCGCGCTGGCCGCCGCCATGTACCGGTACGGCTACCGGTGTCAGCAGTACGAGGTGCTGGCCTGGGGCCTGGACACAGTGGGTGATTCCGCCGCACTGGCCGCAGCCGCCACCCACGCCTGGGGCCGGGGCGATCTGTCCGAGGCGCGCCGGTTGGCACTCCAGGTGGAACCGCTCGGTGCGCCCGCCCACGAAGTGCTCGGCGACGTGGCTTTGGTCCTCTGTGATCCGGACACGGCCCGGGAGCACTACCAGGCCATGGACGGTGAGCCCGTCCACCGGGTGTCCGGTCTGGTCGGCGAGGCCCTGGTGGCCGCCTGGTCGGGCGACGCCGCGAAGGCGGCCGGCCTGGCGAACGAGGCGGTTGCGCTGGCCACGGCCACCGGCAATCCGGGCGCCCGGGCCGAGGCCCTCTACGGCCTCGGCGAGGCGCTGGGCGACACCGACCCCACCCGCGCCCTGACGCTGCTAGACGAGGCGGCGGCGCTGGCCGCCACCGTGGACGATCGGCTCTTCCGGGGTGCGGCCGAGACCGCCGCGGTGGCCATCCGCAGCCGGCACGGCGACCCGGTCGAGGCGCTCACCGCCTTTCGCGACGTGCTCGCCCTGTGGCGGACCGTCGGCAACGACACTCTCCAGGCGGCCGCCCTGCGCAACCTGGTCGTGCTGCTCGTG
The DNA here is from genome assembly GCF_050956135.1 of Actinoplanes sp. CA-131856. Classification (GTDB taxonomy): domain Bacteria; phylum Actinomycetota; class Actinomycetes; order Mycobacteriales; family Micromonosporaceae; genus Actinoplanes. Next base: position 8,785,945 of record NZ_CP191849.1, read on the forward strand.
CGGGTCGGCGAGGACGAGACGGCGCTGCTGGTCGACGCCGCCCTGCCGCCCACCGGCGTCTATCCGGCCGAGGCGGCCCGGCTCGACCGGGCCCGGGCGGCCGCCGTCGAACGACTCGGACCCGAGAATGCCGGAAAGATACGACGGCGGAACACGACCGTGTACGACGAAGCGTCACGGGCCATCGACGCAGCGCTGTCCCGGATGGCCGGATAGGTGGTAATTGGTCGCCGGGCGGTCACGATCCCCGGCCGCGCCGAGCCCGCCGGGCGCGGCGTCGATACCGTTATCGCGTGTCTGAGATCCCGTGGTGGGGGCTGCCCCTCATCGCCGCCGTGTTCGCCCTGGCCGGAGCCGCGACCGTCCAGCTCGTGACCGCCCGTAACGACTACCTGCGCAGTCGCCGGCGGCGCACCCGGCGGTGGTACGAGGAGCGCAAGGAGGCGTACGTCGCCCTGCTCGCCGTCTTCGAGCGCGACACCTACAGCCTGCGCACCGCCTACGACGCCGGAACCAAGCCCGCCTCCCCGCTCGCCTACGTCGATGAGGTCGGCCCGGCGCTCATGCGGGTGCGGCTGCTCGCCTCGGGGCCGGTGCGCAGCGCCGCCCTGGCCGTCCACGTGCTGCTGCAACAGCTGCACGGCGAGATGAACCCGGCCGCGGTCCCCGGCGTACAACCGCAGATCCATTTTCGTGAATTGCTGACCCAGGTGCCTCTCGTGATGCAGCAGTTCGAGGCGGCCATCCGCGAGGAGCTGCGGATAGAGGCCACTCCGCCGTCCGGCGCGACCCCGCTGAACGGGCGCGGGCGATCACTGCTGCGACGGCAACCACAGACCCGCCCCCTAGAGGGTTCCGCCGATGTCCGGCAGGATCTACAGGCGTGACCGATAGGAGCGAAACCACCGCCGCCGTCATCCGCAGCGGGATCGTCGCGATCCTGCGTGCACCCTCCGCCGACTACTTCTCCGCGATCGCCGAGGTCCTCGTCGACTCCGGCATCACCGCCATGGAGGTCACGCTGACCTCGCGCGGCGCCATCGAGGCCATCGCCGGGCTCCGGCGCCAGCTGCCCTCCTCGGTCGCCATCGGCGCCGGCACGGTCCTGACCGCCGACGACGCCAAGGCCGCGGTCGGCGCCGGGGCCGAGTTCCTGGTCTCCCCGGTGGTCGACGCCGGGCTCGTGGCCGGCTCCGAGGTGCCCTTCTATCCGGGCACGAGCACACCCACCGAGATGTACGCCGCCTGGCGCGCTGGCGCGGAGCTGGTGAAACTCTTCCCGGCGGCCGGTCTCGGCCCCTCGTTCCTGCGGGACGTCCGCGGGCCGCTGCCGCACATCCCGGTCATGCCCACCGGCGGCATCAAGATCGAGGACATCGCCGACTGGCTGTTCGCCGGGGCCAAGGCCGTCGGCATCGGCTCGCCACTGATCGGCGACGCCGCGACCGGCGGCAACATGCAGGCCCTGGCCGCCCGCGCGCGGCACGCGGTCAGCGCGGTCGCGTTCGCCCGCTCATGACGGAGAAAGGCCTGTTCACCTTTGGTGAGACCATGGGCCTGGTCGCCGCGGACGGCATCGGCCCGTTGACGTACGCCAAAGGCTTCTCCTTCGGCATCGGCGGCGCCGAGAGCAACGTGGCGGTGGGCGTCGCCCGGCTCGGCGGCCAGGCCACCTGGCTGGGGCGGGTCGGGCCCGACGCGACGGGCGCGCTGATCGCCGAGCGTCTGACGGCGGCCGGTGTACGCACCCTCGCGCTCACCGACGAGTCCTTCACCGGCCTGATGGTGCGCCACAAGCGGTCGGCCCAGTTCGCCCAGGTCGACTACCACCGGGCCGGCAGCGCCGGCTCACGGCTCTCCCCGGCCGACGTGCCCCCGGCCGAGCTCACCGCGGCCGGCGTCGTGCACGTCACCGGCATCACGCCGGCGCTGAGCGAGACGGCCCGCGCCGCCGTCTTCCAGTCGATCGAGACCGCCCGCGCGGCCGGCGTGCCGGTGTCGGTCGACGTCAACTACCGCTCGAAGCTCTGGAACCGCTTCGACGCCGCCCCGGTCCTGCGCGACCTGGTCACCCGGGCCGACATCGTCTTCGCCTCACCCGAGGAGGCTGAGCTGTTCGTCGACCCCGGCGACGTGCCGGCCGCCCTGGCCAAGCTCGGCCCGTCCGAGGTGATCGTCAAGGACGGCGCCCGCGGCTGCCGAGCCCTGATCGACGGCGACCGGCACGAGCTCCCGGTCCTGCCGGTGACGGTCGTCGACCCGGTCGGCGCCGGCGACGCCTTCGTGGCCGGCTATCTGGCCGACCGTCTGGCCGGCGCCTCCCCCGCCACACGCCTGGCCACCGCCATCGCGGCCGGCGCCTTCGCGGTGACGGTCCCGGGCGACTGCGAGGGCGCACCCACCCGCGCCGAGCTGACCGCGCTGACCGGCGACGACGTGCACCGATGAGACCCACCGGCCGGGCTCAGGCGGTCACCGCCTCCTGGGGCTGCGGGCGGATCCAGTGGGTCAGGTTCTCGGGGCGGTCGGCCTTTCCGTAGAACCAGCCCTGGATCAGGTCGCAGCCCTGGCCGTGCAGCCAGTCCCGCTGGGACTGGGTCTCGACGCCCTCGGCGACCACGCGGTGGCCCATGGCGTGGGTCATGGCCAGGACGGCCCGGACGATCGGCTCGTCGCCGCCGGCGTCGCCGATGCGGGAGATGAAGGCGCGGTCGATCTTCACGATGCCGACCGGGAGGCGGTGCAGATAGCTCAGCGACGAGTAGCCCGTGCCGAAGTCGTCGATGCACAGCACCACGCCCAGCGCGTGCAGGGCGTTGAGCGTGAGCAGGGCCGTCTCGATGTCCTCCATGACGCCGGACTCGGTGATCTCGAGCCAGAGGCTGGACGGGGCCAGGCCGCTCTCGCGCAGCACCTCGTCGACGATGTTGACCAGTGAGCCGTCGCGCAGCTGGCGGACCGCCACGTTCACCGACACGTGCAGCTGGCGGTCGCCGGGCCGGCGCATGGCCTGCCATTCCTGCAGCTGGCGGACCGACTCGCGGAGCAGCCACTCGCCCATCTCCACGATCATGCCGGTCTCCTCGGCGATCGGGATGAACTCGTCCGGGCGTACGGAACCGTGCTCGGCCGAGTTCCAGCGCATCAGTGCCTCGAAGCCGTCCAGGTCACCGGAGCGCACGTCGACGATGGGCTGGAAGTGCACGGCCAGCTCGCCGCGCTCGGCGGCGCCGCGCAGCGCCTGCTCGAGCTTGACCCGGTCGCGCACCTGGTCGCGCAGGGAGGTGTCGAACAGCGCGACCGCGTTGCGGCCGGAGCCCTTGGCCTTGTACATGGCCGTGTCGGCGTCCCGGATCAGCTCCAGGGCGTGCGCGCCGCCGTGCGACTTGGCCACGCCGATCGAGGCCGAGATGACCACCTCGCCCACCGACAGCTTGAACGGGCGGGCCAGCTCGACCAGCAGGCGCTCGGCCAGCGAGTCGGCCAGCCGCAGGTGGGACGGGCTGGCCAGGGCGACCACGAACTCGTCGCCGCCGATGCGGGCCACGATGTCCTGCGTGCGGACCTGGGCGCTGAGCCGGCCCGCGACCTCGCACAGCAGCTCGTCGCCGACGCCGTGCCCCCAGTGATCGTTGATCATCTTGAAGCGGTCGAGGTCGATGAAAAGCAGGCTGATCTCCTGCCCCTCGTCGGTCACGCGGTCGGCCCAGGAGGCCACGGTGTCCGAGAGCAGCTCGCGGTTGGGCAGGTCGGTGAGGGCGTCGTGGGTGGCGCGGCGGCGGTTGGCCCGCTCGGCCCGGACCCGGGAGTTGTTGGAGCGGACCACCCGCACCAGCACGGCGAGGACGACCAGCGCGCACAGCAGGGCCCGGATCAGGTTGTTGGCGATGCTGCCGAGCGGCATCAGGGTGGCGACCACGGTCGGCACGATCATGACGGTCGCGATCACGGTGAGCCGCAGGCGGCTGAGATCACGGACGACGATCTTCTGGGGCTGGGTGAGCGTACGCATCGACGGGTGCAACGCGGCGGCCGGAATGGCCACGAACATCGCCGCGAACAGAACGTCCACGACGTGCTGCGTCACCGAGACCATCTCGGCGTCGCGCAGTGTGAAGAGCAGATCGGCCACGAACATGGCGGCCGAGGCGACCACGAGCAGCCACAGCGCGGGCTGGCGGGCGCCGCCGGCCAGCATGAGCTGGGCGACCAGCACGAGCAGCACGACATCGATGATCGGGAAGAACGCGTCGACCACCCGGATGACTGTCATGCCGGAGCCGTCGACCGCCGGGGCGATGACGAAGGTCCAGGTCAGGAAGGCGCCGGCCAGGCCGACGAGCAGGGCGTCGATGCGGGCCGGGTCGTCGTCGGCCGCGCGCCGGCGGCGCAGCATGCCGCTGAAGGCGGAGCCGAGGAAGAGGTACGCCGGCACGACGAACGCGTTCGGGATGAGCGCCATCGCGGTCGGCGGGGTGGTCATCGTGCTGGGCACGGCGGCCCGGATGACGCTGGCGATCACGAAGAGGTAGGCCGCGTAGCGGATGTGCCGCCACGGCGTCCGCTCGTCGGCCGGGAGAAGCCGGTTCGGGCCCACGTGCAGGGCGACGACGCCCAGCACCATGATCAGGGCCGAGGCCGGGGTCTGCGCCCAGACCGGCCCGAAGGCCAGGACCGCGAGCAGCACGGCGCCGAGCGCCAGGTGCAGGCGCACAGCAGACGGTCCGAGGCCGCGGGCGTTGGTCATGCCCTCGCTCATCGGCAGGGAACCCACGGTTGTAAAGCGGGTGTGATGCAGCGGTCGTTCGGAGCCCCAGATACCGGGGAGATTTACCCACTTTTCCGGACGAGCGCCGCGTCGACCGGCAAGGTGTCACATGGCCGATGAACCAGCACCACAGGGGGACATGTGCACCGGAATCGGACGACGACCAGGGCGGCGACGGCGCTGCTTACGATAGCCGCGGGAGCGCTGATCCCGCGAGGAGGCCCGGCCGCGGCCGACCCGGCGGCCCCGCCGCAGTTGCAGACAGTGACCTTGAGCGGCTCCGCCGTCTCGCGCCCGCAGACCGCCCCGTTCAGCCTGCTCGGCGTCACGTGGTCGGACCCGGCCACCAGGATGAGCGGCGCGGTGCGGGTCCGGGCCCGGGCCATCGACACGGGCCGCTGGTCGAGTTGGCAGACCTTGGAGGCCGACAGCGTCTCCCCCGCCGACCGCCGCGGCTCCACGGACCCGCTGTGGGTGGGCCCGTCGAACGGCCTCGAGGCCCAAGTGGTCGGCGCCCAGGCCCCACTCCCGGCCGACCTGCGAGTGGACCTGCTCAACCCGGGCGCCGCGCCGGCCCCGGTGCCGGAGCGCGGAGAAATCGCCCCTCGGGTGGCGGCTCGCGCGGCGGTGACGATTCCTGTGCGGCCGGTGCCTCGTATGGTCACCCGGGCCCAATGGGGGGCCAACGAGGCGATCGTGCGCGGGAAGCCCGAGTACACCGGGGCCATCCAGGAGTTCTTCGTGCACCACACGGCCACGGGGAACAACTACTCCTGTTCGCAGTCGGCCGCGATCATCCGCGGGATCCAGGGCTATCACATCCGAAGCCGGGGCTGGGACGACATCGGGTACAACTTCCTCGTCGACAAGTGCGGGACGATCTACGAAGGGCGCGGGGGCGGCGTCCAGATGCCCGTGCTCGGCGCGCACACCATGGGGTTCAACACCGACGCCAGCGCCATCGCCGCCATCGGCACGTACGGGGGCTCCGGCGTCTCGGCCACCGTGCGGCGGGCCATCGCGACCGTCGCCGCCTACAAGCTCGGGGCGGCCGGGAACCCGCCCAGCGGGCGGGTCGTGCTCACCTCCGGCGGCAGCAATCGCTACCCCAAGGGCGCCCGGGTCGAGATGTGGCGGATCTCCGGGCACCGTGACGCCGGGCGGACTGACTGTCCCGGCGACGCCCTCTACCGGCAGCTTCCCGCCATCCGGGCCGTCGCCGGTGGCGCGCCGGCCGGGTTCCGGCTGCTGAGCATGGGCGGGACCTGGCCGTACGGGGGAATGTGGTTCACCAAGGGCACCATCACCCCGCGCTGGGACACGCGCACCGCGAGCGCGCTCATCAACCGCTTCGAGGTCTACGTCGACGGGGTGCTGGCCGCGGCCGTGCCCGGCACGCACCGCACCACCACGCTGACCGTCGCGCCCGGCAAGCACGCCGTCTCGATCCGGGCGCTGCACCTCTCGGGCCGGGTCGCCGGGATCACCACCACCGTCTACTCCGACGCGGTCGCGCCCGTCTTCGACAAGGAGCCGGACCTCGTGCTGCGCCCGGGGACCATCGGGGCGACAGTTCCCGTACGCCTCGACTGGAAGGCCACCGACCCGGGCGGCCTGATCTACGTGGGGCTCACCAGGCCCACGCGGACCAACCTGCTCACCACCACGACCAGCCGGAACTTCGCGATCCGGGCCGGCGCCCCGGCCAACTACGCGATCGTGGCCGGTGACCGCGCTCGCAACACCGTGAACGCGTCGGTCACCCGTACACCTGTGGTCCTCTCCGAGGCCGCGTCGCAACGGACCGGAACCTGGCGTCTCCTCAACAACCCCGCCTATCTGGGCGGCACCGCGCTCGGCGCGTCGACCGCCGGGAGCAGCGCCAGCTGGACCTTCAGCGGCAGCTCGGTCGCGCTCGCCTTCAGCCGGGGCCCCAAGGCCGGCAAGGTGCGGATCTTCGTGGACGACCAGGCGCAGGGCACCGTCGACCTCAAGGCGACCGGCCCGCTCAACCGCCAGGCCGTCTGGTCACGCTGGTGGGCCGGCAGCGGCGAGCACACCGTACGGGTCGAGGTCGAAGGCACCGCCGGACGTCCCGGTGTCGCCGTCGACGGTCTCGTCTACCTGAAGTGATAACTGACAGAAGGTGTCAGGTACGGGGGGAAGGATCCCTGCCATGAGTGGATTCGCGACGTTAGCAATGATCAACCTGGACGCGGCCGACCCGGCCGGGCAGGCCCGGTTCTACTCCGAGGTGCTGGGCTGGAAGGTGCTGCACAGCCAGGACGAGTACGCGATGATCGGCGACGGCTCGTCCAGCATCGGCTTCGGCCAGGTGCCGGGATATACGGGACCGGGCTGGCCTCAGGAGAGCGCACCCAAGCGCTATCACCTCGACTTCTACGTCGAGGACCTGGACAAGGCCGAGGAGCAGGCGCTGGCGCTGGGCGCCACCAAGCCGGCCGAGCAGCCGCAGCCCGATCGCTGGCGGGTGCTGCTCGACCCGTCCGGTCAGCCGTTCGACATCTGCCTCAAAAGTTAGCGGAGTGATCACGGGCCTGGGTGACCAGGCCCGTGATCATCCAGTCGGCCAGGCGCTCGAAGCTCGGCTCCCGCGCCGGCCCGCCCTCGGCGAACGCGGCCACGAGGTGGGGGAACTCCGCCGCCGTCACCGGTTCGGTCACCTGCGGGACCCCGGCCGACAGTTCGGACGTCACGAACGACGCCACGAAGCCGGTCACCAGAGCGATCAGCTCCAGACGGGTCGCGCCGTCGAGCCCGGTCGGCGCGAGCGCGGCCAGCCCTCGCTCCAGATAGGCGAGAGTGTTGCGGCCGGTGAGGCTCCGGTTCGGCAGGGCCGACGGCAGCCACGGATGTGCCACCATCAGCGCCCGCTGCGACCCGGCGATGGCCAGCAGATCGGCCCGCCACCGCCCCGTCAGCTCGACCGGCGCCGCCGTGCCGCCGACCCGGTCCACCATCAGGTCGATCAGGACATCCCTGGTGGGGACGTAGGTGTAGAGCGACATCGCCCCCGCCCCGATCTCGGTGGCGACCCGCCGCATGGTGACCGCGGCCAGCCCCTCCGCGTCGGCGATGGCGACCGCCGCGTCCACCACCTGGTCACGCGTGTGCGACGGCGGTCTTCCGCGAGCCATCGATGCCTCCTATTATTTCTAGTACAACGTACGGAAATGAGGGTCGCCCGATGGAAAGACTGCCACTGCTCCTCCGCCTGCTGCGACGGCGGACCCGCAACGGACCGCCCGCCCGGTACGACGTCCGCCGCGAGACCGGTGTGCCCGTGCCCGCCGCCGACGGGAGCCCGCTGCTCACCGACCACTACGCCCCGGTCACCGGCGAGCCCTGCCCGACCGTGATGGTCCGGGCCCCGTACGTCCGCAGCGGTTTTCCCTGGAACTACTTCTACGGGGCCCTCTTCGCCGAGCAGGGCTTCCACGTGCTGCTCCAGAGCACCCGCGGCGCCGGCGGCTCGGGCGGCACGTTCCGCGCCTGGGGCCACGAGACCGAGGACGGCCGCGCCACCGTCGAGTGGCTCCGCAAACAGGACTGGTTCACCGGGGAGCTCTACACGGTCGGGGCCAGCTACATGGCGTACACCCAATCGGCCCTGGCCCTTGATCCGCCGCCCGAATGGCGCGGCGCCGTGCAGCAGGTCGGCCACAACGACCCCCACGACTTCTTCTGGAAAGGCGGCGCGTTCGGCCTGGAACGAGCCCTCGTCGGCGGGCTGGCCCTGTTCCAGTCGTCGGCGCTGACCAGCGGCGGCCTGCTGCGGGCGGCGCTGCGCCTGAAGTTCCGGCTCCGCCGGGCCACCCACGACCGGCCATTCCTCGACGCCTATCCGGCCGTGCTCGGGGGCCGCCGGCCGGCGTTCGAGGAGTGGCTGGCCCACCCCGAGCCGGAGTTCTGGTGCGACGCCGACATGACCGAGGCCGCGGGCGCCATGGAGGTGCCGGTCAGCCTCTGCACCGGCTGGTGGGATCTCAGCATCGGCCAGACCCTCGACCAGCACGCCCGCCTGCGCGCCGCCGGCCGCGACGCCGACCTGCTGATCGGCCCCTGGACCCACACGTCCAGCCTGGAGAAAGGCTGGTCGGAGATCTTCCCGCAGGCTCTCCGGCGGCTGCGAGGGGAGCCGGCGGCTTATGCCGTACGGGTCCACGTGGGCGGCACCGGCGAGTGGCGCGACCTCCCGTCATGGCCGCCACCGGATGCGTTCCCGTCAGCGATCGAGATGGTCACCGGGCCGGCGACCTTCCGGTACGACCCGGCCGACCCGACGCCGTCGATCGGCGGCCCGCTCCAGTCACCCACACAGGGCCAGGTCGACAACGCTTCGCTGGAGAAGCGCTCCGACGTGCTCGTGTTCACGGAGGAGCCGCTGACGTCACCGTTGACGGTGCTGGGCCCGGTCAGCGCCGTCCTGGAGGCGACAACGACGGCGGCAAGCGGCGACCTGTTCGTCCGCCTCTGCGACGTCGACCCGTCCGGCCGCTCGATCAACATCTGCGACGGCCTGACCCGCGTCTCCGCCGACGGCCCCACCGAGATCGACCTGGGCGTGGCCGGCCACGTCTTCCGCACCGGACATCGCCTGCGCCTGCTCGTGGCAGGCGGCGCCCACCCCCGGTTCCTGCGTAACTACGGAACCGGCGAACCACCCGGCCCGGCCACCCGGATGGTGCCGACGGAGACGACGATCCGTACGGCGACCCTGAATTTGACCTTGGTTTAGCGTTCCCGGCCCGTGGGGTATCTCGCCGCCGCCATCCCCACGGATCGAGGAGCATTCATGTCCATCCAGGGCGTCTTCTATCTCATCGCGGTCATCCTGCTCGTACTGGCGGCCCTGCCGATCAGCTCGCGCGGGGTCAGCCTGGCTTTGCTGGGCGCGGCTTTCGCCCTGCTCGGCTACTCGTGGGACACCATCACCAGCTAGCGCTCGCCCGCCGCCGCCCGGGGCGCGCGACTCACACGGCCCGCCCTCCCTTGGGGGCCCCCGTCCTGCACCAGTCTGACGGAAACGACAAGATCGCGGCAGCACGCTGTGGACAACGGGGTCTGCTGTGGAATGCTCGGCGCCAGCGGCGGATAGGTGTATACGGAAGCCCGGAAGCCCGGAAGTTCGGCGCCCCAGAAGCCCGGCGGCGCGGAAGTTCGGCGCCCCGGAAGTTCGGCGCCCCGGTCGCAGCCTCCCGCTCGCGGGGACTGCGACCGGCGGATGTGGCCCGCTCTAAACAGTTCGGCGGTAGACCACGGCCTGCCACGGTGCCAGCGTGAGACCTTCGGGGGCGGGCAGGTTTGTCAGGACCAACTCGGCTTCGGACCAACCGTCGATCTCGGCCGTCACCTCGGAACCTGAGAAGTTGCCGATCACCAGGAGCTCGGTGGACCCCAGGCGGCGGGTGAAGGCGTACAACTGCTCGTCGTTGGGCAGCAGCATCGTGAAGTCGCCGTCCACCACGGCCGGCTCGTTGTGGCGTAGCTCGATCAGCCGGCGGTAGTAGTGGTAGACCGAGTCCGGGTCGTCGTGCTGGGCCGCCGCGTTGATCTCCGGGTAGTTCGGGTTCGCCGCCAGCCACGGCGTTCCCGTCGTGAAGCCGGCGTTCGGCGACGCGTTCCACTGCATGGGCGTACGGGCGTTGTCCCGCCCCCTGGCCCGCAGAACCGTCAGCACCTCCTCCGGCGTCCGGCCCTCGCGATCCACCGCCTGCGCGTAATGACCCAGCGCCTCGATGTCGCGGAAGTCGGCGATCGTACGGAACGGGAAGTTCGTCATTCCCAGCTCTTCGCCCTGGTAGATGTAGGGCGTTCCGCGGTGCAGGTGCAGCACCGTGCCGATCATCTTGGCCGACGCCACGCGGAAAGCGGGACTGTCGTCGCCGTACCGGGAGACCGCCCGGGGTTGATCGTGGTTGTTCCAATAGAGGCTGTTCCAGCCCACCTCGGCCAGGCCCGCCTGCCAGCGGTTGAAGATCGCCTTCAGCTTGGTGAGCTGCAGCGGGACCAGCAGCCACGGGTCGTCGCCGCGGTCGGCCCACACGTGGTCGAACTGGAAGACCATGTCGACCTCGCCGCGGGCCGGGTCGGTGAACAGCTTGGCCTCGTCCACCGTCACGCCGGGCATCTCGCCCACGGTCAGCATGGCGTCGCGGCCGGCGAAGACCTTCGCGTGCATCTCCTGGAGGAACTCATGAATGCGAGGACCATTGATGTACGCCGGTGAGCCGTCCCCGTACGACGATCCGGCCGTGAGGCGGCCGTCGGGCAGCGACGTGTCCTTCGAGATCATGTTGATGACGTCCATCCGGAAGCCGTCGACGCCCCGGTCGAGCCACCAGTTCATCATCTCGTAGACGGCCGACCGGACCTCGTCGTTCTCCCAGTTGAGGTCGGGCTGCTTCTTCGAGAACAGGTGCAGGTAGTACTCGCCGCTCTTCTCGTCGTACTCCCAGGCCGATCCGCCGAACGCCGATCCCCAGTTGGTCGGCTCGGCGCCGGGGGTGCCGGGCTCCATGCCCTCGCGGGCGGGGCGCCACCAGTACCAGTCGCGTTTCGCGCTGGCTACGCCCGAGCGTGAATCGACGAACCACTGGTGCTCGTCGGAGCTGTGGTTCACCACCAGGTCCATGATCAGCTTCATGCCGCGGGCGTGCGCGCCGGCCAGCAACTCGTCGAAGATCTCCAGGGTGCCGAAGATCGGCTCGATGTCCTGGTAGTCGCTGATGTCGTAGCCGTTGTCGTCCTGCGGGGACGGATAGATCGGCGAGAGCCAGAGCACGTCGACGCCGAGACCGGCCAGGTGGTCCAGGTGTTCGATGATGCCGCGCAGGTCGCCCATGCCGTCGCCGTCGGCGTCGGCGAAGCTGCGCGGGTAGATCTGGTAAACGACCGCGCTCTTCCACCAGAGATCCGTCATGCGTGTTGTCTAACACGAGAACGCCGCGCCAAACCGCTGGGCATACTATCCACGTGTTAACTACCAAAAAGTGGCGTTTGTCGTGAAGGTCGCCATGCTGGGGCCGATCGCCTGGCGTACGCCGCCGCTGCACTACGGGCCCTGGGAGCTGATCACCAGCCTGATCACCGAGGGGCTGGTGGCCCGCGGGGTCGACGTCACGCTGTTCGCCAGCCTCGACTCGATCACCAAGGCCGCCCTCGACGGTGTCGCGCCGACCGGCTACGAGGAGAACGACGAGATCGACGGGCGCGTCTGGGAGGCCCTGCACGTGGGGCACGCGCTGGCCCGCTCGGGCGAGTTCGACCTCGTGCACAACCACCTGGACTGGCTGCCGCTGGCCTTCTCGCAGCACTGCGCGGCCCCGATGGTGACCACGATCCACGGATTCTCGGGCGCCAACATCCTCCCGGCCTACCGGCGGGCGCGGTCGCACTTCGTCGCGATCTCGGACAGCGACCGCTCCCCCGACCTCGACTATCTGGCCACCGTGCACCACGGCATCGACCTGGACGGGCTGCCGGTCCAGCCCGAGCCCCGGACCGACCTGATCCTGTTCGGGCGCATCCATCCGGACAAGGGCACCGATCTGGCCATCGACATCGCCGAGCGGGCCGGCCGGCGGCTCGTCATCTGCGGGATCGTGCAGGACCGGCGCTTTTTCGAAGAGAAGGTGGAGCCGCGGATCGACGGTGACCGGGTCGTCTATCGAGGCTCGGTCGGGCCGGACGAGCGCGGCACGATCCTCGGCTCGGGGCTGGCGCTTCTTCACCCGATTCGCTTCGCCGAGCCGTTCGGGCTGTCGGTCGTGGAGTCGATGGCGTGCGGAACGCCCGTCATCGCGTACCGCAAAGGATCCATGCCCGAGGTCATTGACGAGGGCGTGACCGGACAGCTGGTCGCAAACATCGACGAAGCGGTCGCAGCAGTCGGACAAATCGGAAGTTTCGACCGCGCGGCCTGCGCGAAACGGGCGCGTGGGCGCTTCTCGGCCGACCGGATGGTCGAGGACTATCTGACCATTTACCGCAAAATCGTCAGCTGAATGTTAACGTCAAATTGCGAATTGAGCGCAATCGGGGGTTATTTCCGGAAAGGCCGACCATGCCCGCGAAGTTTGGCTTCTTGAGCACCTACCCGCCCACCCAATGCGGTTTGGCGACCTTCAATGCCGCACTGGCCACGCATCTGAACTCCGGCGGCGCCGGAGGCGTCGTCCGGCTGCTGGCCGGCGACAGCGTGAGCGGCGGCATCGAGCTCGACCGCGCCGCGCCGCGCGTCGTGCACACCTGGCACACGGACACCCCGGGCGGATGGCAGGCCGCCGCCAACGCGCTCAACCGCTTCGACGTGGCCATCCTCCAGCACGAGTACGGCATCTATCCCGGCGACGCCGGAGACGAGGTGCTGCCGCTTCTGCGCGCCCTGCGGATCCCGTCCATCGTCGTGCTGCACACCGTGCTTAGCAATCCCGACCCGTTGCAGCGCCGCGTGCTGGAGAAGATCGGCGCCTCGGCCGACGCCCTGGTCACCATGACCGACACCGCGCGCCAGCGCCTGGCCGGCGGGTACGCCGTCGACCCGCGCAAGATCTCGGTCATCCCGCACGGCGCCGGCAGCCGCTCCGGCGCCCCGCGTGAGGGCCACGACCGGCCGCACCTGCTGACCTGGGGCCTGCTCGGTCCGGGCAAGGGCATCGAGTGGGCCATCCGCGCCCTGGCCCGGCTCGGCGACCTCGACCCCGAGCCGCTCTACACGGTGGCGGGGCGCACGCATCCCAAGGTGCTGGAGCATTTCGGCGACGTCTACCGCGACTCGCTCAAGGAGCTGGCCGCCTCCCTCGGCGTCGCCGGCCAGCTGGTCTGGGCCGACGCCTATCTGGAGGAGGCCGAGCTGACCCGGCTGATCCGCTCGGCCGACGTCGTGGTCCTGCCGTACGACTCGACCGAGCAGGTCACCTCGGGCGTGCTGATCGAGGCGGTGGGCGCCGAGATCCCGGTCGTGGCGACCGAGTTCCCGCACGCGGTGGAGCTGCTGGCCGACGGGCCCGGCCTGCTCGTGCCGCATCAGGATCCGGAGGCCATGGCGGCCGCGATCCGGCGGGCGCTGGCCGAGCCGGGCCTGCCGGGCCGGATCACCGGGCTGACCGGCGGGCCGACCCTGCGCTGGCCCGCGGTCGCGGCCCGCTATCAAGCGCTGGCGTCGCGTCTCCTGCCCACCCTCGCCGCCGCGTCGGTGCCGGCATGACGATCGGGCTCCGGCTGGTCCCGCCGCCGATCCAACTCGCCGACGCCCCACCGCCCGACTGGAGTCACGTCGTACGCCTCTCCGACGACACCGGCCTGCTCGAGCACGCCCGGAACGCGATCGTGCGGCGCGAGCACGGCTACTGCGTGGACGACGTCTCGCGCGGGCTCCTGCTGATCAGCCGGGAACCCCGCCCGACGGCCCAGCTGGCCGGGCTGGCCGAGCGTTATCTGGCCTTCCTCACGCACGCGCAGGGCCCGGACGGTGCGTTCCGCAACCGCATGTCCTACGACCGCCGCTGGACCGACGAGCCGTCGACCGGCGACTGGTGGGGCCGGGCGATGTGGGGCCTGGGCACCGCGGCCGCCCGCTCGACCGTGCCGTGGATCCGGCGGGAGGCGATGACCTCGTTCCGGCTCGGGTTGCGGCAACGCTCGCCCTGGTCGCGGGCCATGGCGTACGCCGCCCTGGGCGCGGCCGAGGTGCTGCGGACCGACCCGCGCGACACCGAGGCGGCCCAGCTGCTGGCCGACGCGGCCACGGTGATCGGCCTGCCCGCCGCCGGCCCGGACTGGCTGTGGCCCGAGCCCGAGCTGACCTACGCCAACCCGGCCCTGGCCGAGGTGCTGATCGCGGCCGGTGACCTGCTCGGCGACGAGCCGCTGCTGCGGTCCGGCCTGAAGACGCTGGCCTGGCTGTGCCGGCAGCAGGACAACGACGGGCACCTGTCCACGGTGCCGGTCGGCGGATGGCGGCCGGGCGTGCCCAAGCACCGCTTCGACCAGCAGCCGATCGAGGCCGCGGCCACCGCCGACGCCTGCGCCACGGCGGCCGCGGTCACCGGCGACGACCGCTGGGACGAGCAGCTCTTCCGGGCGGTGGCCTGGTTCCTCGGGGACAACGACTCACAAACCGTCATGTACGACCCCCTAACCGGCGGATGTTATGACGGATTGACGGTAGAAGGTCCTAATGTGAACCAAGGAGCCGAATCAACCCTCGCGCTCGTCTCCACGATGCAGCACGCCCGCACTTTGGTGAGCAGGAGCGCGACCCGACCGTCAGGCGGCCTAGCATGACCGCAGTCATGAATGAGCAATCGCTGATCACGCGCCACGACATCGTCATGGAGCCGGACGGCCGGCGCGTCGTGATCAAGCTGTTCGTGCCCGGCGAGGACGCCCAGGGCGTGAAGAACCGCACCCAGAGCCTCATCGAGCGCATCCTCCAGCTCGACGAGGGCGAGATCGCCCGGCTGCTCGACGACGTGCTGACCCGCTTCGCCGGGCGCCATCACGACCTGCTCGGCGTCTTCCAGCACCACTACGAGCTGGTCCAGCACCGGGTGCCCAGCGGGCTCGACCTCTCCCCCACCGCCCGCACGCTGATCGGCGCCTACTTCAGCCACGAGTTCGCGGTCGAGGCGGCGGCGCTGTGCAACCCGTCGATGGTGCCGCACCCCGACCAGACCGGGCTCGACGCGGGCGAGCTGCGGGTCGCCATCAGCCTGCGGCAGATCGGCGAGGGGCACATCTCGTCGATCGGCTTCTGCTCGGCCGTGCTCGGCCCCGGCGACCGCATCCGCATGGAGGACCGCGACGGCCCCTTGATGATCGGCCAGCGGGTCGGCGCCCAGCATTGGAAGAACCAGCTCGAGGCGGCGCTCCTCGACGCCGGCATCGACCACGAGGCGGCGGCGTACGTCGTCTGCTCGCTGCCCGAGCGCTACACCGACCAGGACTTCGAGGACGTCATCGGTCACATCCCGGGCGAGCTGCTGTCCCGGCCCACCTCGCAGGAGACGATCGACCGGATCCGGCACATCGTCACCGACGAGTACGCGGTGCAGTTCCCACCGGCCGTGCCGCTGCACCAGCGGGTGCTGTGGCCGGCCACCCCGGCCGAGAGCAACGGCATGGAGGACGCCCGCTTCGTCCGCGTCCTCGACCCGGACGGCCGGCACGTCTATCAGGGCACCTACACCGCGTACGACGGCCGGCACATCTCGGGCCGGGTGATCTTCTCGCGCGACCTGCGGCACTTCGAGGTGACCCGGCTGCACGGCCCGGCCGCCCGCAACAAGGGCATGGCCCTGTTCCCGCGCTACATCGGCGGCCGCAAGATGGCGCTGTGCCGCTCCGACGGCGAGACGCTGGGCCTGAGCGTGCGCGACGACCAGCACCGCTGGCAGGCGGCCGAGCCGCTGCTGGTGCCGCACCGCGGCTGGGACCTGATCCAGGTCGGCAACTGCGGCTCGCCGATCGAGACGGACGAGGGCTGGCTGGTGCTGACCCACGGCGTCGGCCCGATGCGCCGCTACGCGATCGGGGCCATGCTGCTCGATCTGGAGAATCCGGCCCGGGTCATCGCCGACCTGCCCGAGGGCCTGCTCGACCCGGACGAGATCGAGCGCGAGGGCTACGTGCCGAACGTCGTCTACTCGTGCGGCGGCCTGGTCCACGACGGCAACTTCTGGCTGCCGTACGGCGCGAGCGACGTCCGCATCGGCTTCGCCAGCGTCCCGGTCGAGCAGCTGCTCTCGCGGATGGTTCCCACCGGTTACTGATCCGCCGCGTCGTGCACGATCAGGGCGATCTGCACCCGGTTCGTGCACGACAACTTCGTGAAGATGCGTGAGACGTACGCCTTGACGGTGGCCGTGCTCATCAGGAGCTCAGTGGCGATCTCCTGGTTGGTGCGGCCCTCGGCGACCAGGCGCGCCACGTCGCTCTCGCCGGGGCTCAGCCGCTGAAGGGCGGCCCGGGCCCGCTGCCGCCGCGGGTCGGCCGGCGCGCCCGCGACCAGGCCGATCATTTTCCGCAGCACCTCGGGCGACATCATCGGCTCGCCGGCCGCGACGCGGCGTACCGCCTCCGCGATCTCCCGGGGTGGGGTGTGTTTGAGCAGGAAGCCCCCGGCGCCCGCGCGCAGGGCCCGGAGCACGTGGTCGTCGGTGTCGAAGGTGGTCAGCACGATCACCTCGGGGGCGTCGCGCCGCAGCCGCAGCGACTCGGTGGCGGTCAGGCCGTCCATGCCGGGCATGCGGATGTCCATCAGCACGACGTCCGGCTTGTGCGTGTTCACCGAGGCCGCCACCTCGGTGCCGTCGACGGCCACGCCCACCACCTCGATGTCGTCGAAGGCGGCCAGCATCATGGTCAGGCCGGCCCGCACGAGGGCGTCGTCGTCGACCAGCAGCACCCGGATCACGTCGGCCACGGTAGCCAGGCCTTGAGATGGAACTCGCCGCCCGGGGTCGGCCCGTGCTCCAGCCGGCCGCCGACCAGCTGCACCCGCTCCCGCAGCCCGGTCAGCCCGGCGCCCGCCCCGGGCAGAAGGCCACCGCCGGCGGCGAGGGGATTGCCCACTTCGACGGTGAGGCCCGGTTCGGCGGTACGGCTGATCGTGACCTCGATGGGCGCGCCGGGCGCGTGCTTGCGGGCGTTGGTCAGCGCCTCCTGCACGATCCGGTAGGCGCTGCGGCCCACCTGCTCGGGCACACCGTCGGCGCCGTCGAAGGTGAGGCCGACCTCGGCGCCGGCCTCGCGGGACTGCTCGACCAGGGCCGGCACGTCGCCCAGGGTCGGCTGCGGCCGGTCCTCGCCCGGCGTCCGCAGCATGCCGATCACGGTGCGCAGGTCCTCCAGGGCGTCGTGGGCCGACTGACGGATCGTCCCGGCCGCCTTCTGCTCCTCGGGTGAGGCGTCCCGGCGTACCTCCAAAGCCCCCGCATGCACCGCGAGCAGCGAGATGCGATGGGCCAGCACGTCATGCATCTCGCGGGCGATGCGCTCGCGCTCGGCCAGCCGCGCCTGGTCGACCCGCAGCCGCTGGCCCTCCTCGGCCTGCCGGGCCCGCTCGGCCCACGAGGCCACCAGCTGCCGGTGCGACCGGATGAGCATGCCGATCGCGACCAGGCTGACGTTGAGCAGCACGATGAAGGTGACGCTCTCGTAGTAGACGCGGGTGAGGCCGAGCGCGAACCCGTAGACGACGGCCGTCGTCACCGCGTGCAGGGCGGCCAGGGCCACCGCGAGCCGGCCCGGGCGGTGCAGCGCGACGCTGAACAGGGCGATCGGCAGGGCGCCCATCGGCATGGCGAAGAAGATGCCGAACGGGATCAGCACGAGGGTCAGGGCGGCCGGCCGGCGGCGCCGGAACAGGACGAGGCCGGCCACCGCGATCACGCCGGCCACGGCCTCGGCCTCGGCCGGGAAACCGTCGCCCTCGCCGATCGAGTTGACCGTGAAGAAGACGCCCAGCACGACCGCGACGGCGGCCAGGGTCAGCTCCACGAGCCAGCGGCGCATCACCTTTCCGACGCTACCGGCGGCTCTTCCCCTCGGGCAGTCGACTTTGGTCTACGTCTCGTCGCCCTCGGTCGGTATTCGCCGGCGCTCCTTTCCTTGAAGGATGAGGGCGTGACGACGACTGTGCCCACCCCGTGGTGGCTTCGCACCCTGGTGTGGATCACGGCGCCCGCTCTCGGCTTCGGCGCGGCGCTCCTGCTGCGGCTGCTGGGCGGCGTGGAGTGGCTCCCCGGGCCGTTCGGGCTGATCGAGGAGCTGCCTTCGGTCGTGACGACGTACGTCACCCCGGGTCTGGGGGTGATCCTGGGGCTGGTGCTGGCGGCGATGGTCGACGCCGAGTCGCTGAAGGTGCGGGTGTCGACGGCCGAGGTGGAGCTGACCCGGCCCGGCCATCGGCGGGTCGTGCCGCGGGCCGACATCGCGGTGGTCTTCCCCGACCGCGACAAGCTCGTCCTGCTCGGGCGCACCGGCCAGGAACTGGCCCGGGAGCCCACCCTTCTGATGTCCCGGCGCCTGCGGGCCGCCTTCACCGAGCACGGCGTGCCGTGGGCGGACGAGGACCCCTATCTGGCCGCTTACCGCCGCTGGGTGCCCGATCTGCCGGACATCTCGCCCGCCGCCAACGCGATCCTGGCCGAGCGGCAGAAGGCCCTGAAGTCGGGTGACGAGGACGAGCTGCGCGACCTGCGCGAGGAGCTGGGCCGGCTGGGGGTCGTGGTGCGCGACGTCAAGAAGAAGCAGTACTGGCGTCACGCCTCCTGAACGGCGCCGGTGACGACCCAGATGGTCAGCACCGCGAGGAAATCGCCGCGGGCGCCGGCGGCTTCGACATGCGAGAACCACTTCTCCCGTACGCCCGGAGCCGTCATCCACGCCTGCTCGGGCACCCCCGGATTGAGCATGGGCAACACCACCGCGGCCGACGCGGGATCGGGGAACAGGCACGTCACCGGGGTCGCGCTCACGTCGCGCAGACCCTTGCCGACCAGGCGGCGCCGCAGCGTGCGGCCCATGTCGGCCCGCCGGGGCGTGAGCCGGCCGTGCATGTCGTCGATGACCGTGCGGGCCAGCGCCGGCGGCACCCCGTCGAAGGCCAGCGACGTCCAGTCGGTGTCGATCAGGCACAGCCGCCCGCCGGGCCGGGTCACCCGGATCAGCTCGGCGATGGCCACGTCGGCGTCGTCGACGTGCTGGAGCACCCGCTCGCACCAGACCCCGTCGACGCTGTCGGCCGGCAGGTCGATCGAGGCGAGGTCGCCGACCGTGTAGCGCACGGCGCTGCCGTCGTGGCGCTCGACGGCGGCGGCGATGGTCGCGGCCGACACGTCCAGGGCGATGACCTCGCCGCCGGACTCGCCGGCCAGCCGCCGGGCCACGTCACCGGCGCCGCAGCCGGCGTCCAGCATCCGCCAGCCCGCCTCGGGGCGCAGCGCCTCCCTTGCCGTACGACGGACCCGCCGGATCTCCGGGTGGCGGCCCATCGCCTCGAGCGCGGCCAGCAGCATCGCGGTCAGCTCGCGAGGCTGGCCGTCGAGGTCGGCCCAGGGGGTGCGCTCCATCTGCTTCATGCGGCAAATGTTGACGCATGAAACGCTTCGGGTCCGGGTCCCGGTCACTCATCCGACAGGAAGGATCACGCAACGTACTCATGTCGTCGCAGCGCCGGTCGATGATCCCGTGGTGAGGATCCCCCGGGACACCCTGAAGCGCACACGGCTCGCCGCGCTCGCCGTCGGATCGGCCGGGCTGCTGTCCCAGGCCACACAGATCGGCAACGCCGGGCACTCCCCCGGATATCTCGGCCTTGCGGCCGCGGCGATCCTCGCGCTTCTGGTCCTGCTGGTTCTGACGTACGTCCGTGAGCGCTCCAGCTGGTGGACGCTGCCCGTGGTCCCCGTGCTGATCGCGCTGGGCGGCTCCGGCCTGAAGGATCCGATCGGCGGCCTGGCCCTGGCCCTCGCCTCCACGGTCGTGCTGTCGCTCTACGGCTCGCGCACCCTGTGGGCGCTGCGCCTGCTGCTCGCCTCGGTGGCCTATCCGGTGGCGGTGGCGATCTCGCCGCAGTCGCTGGGCCGGGAGCTGTCCTGGCATTCGGGCAACGTGCTCGTCCTGATCCCGCAGCTGCTGCTCATGGCCTTCCTGACCCGCGGCATCTACGTGACACTGCGCCGCCAGGAACGGGCGGTCGCCCGCGAGGCGCTGCTGGCCCGGGCCGGCTCGTCCATGCTCGGCGTCACCGACATCACCCGTATCCGCGAGATCGGGCGCGCCGCCTCCGAGGAACTGATCGCCCTGAACTCCGGCGTCGCCATGCTGGTGGTCCGCCGCGACACCGGCGGCCTGCGGATCGCCAACCTGGCCGGCGTCCCGGCCGGCCTGCGCGGCCACCGCCTGGACCACGTCGACGACCTGAAGTCCCTGCTCCCCGGTTTCCGCGCGTGGCACGTCCACACCATCGACGCCGACCTGGCGGTGGCCGTGGCCGGCCGCCGCGCGGTCCCGCCCGAGGTGCTGGACGCCTTCCGCACCCTGTCCCACCAGGTGGTGCTGGCCGAGGGCGGCTGCCGCACGCACGCCGAGCTGGAGCACAGCGCCCACCACGACCACCTGACCCAGCTCCCCAACCGGGCGAAGTTCCTGCGCGCGGTCGCCTCGGCCCTGGCCGGCCCGCGCCCGGTCGCCCTGCTCAACATCGACCTGGACGACTTCAAGAAGGTGAACGACTCCCACGGCCACGCCGCCGGCGACGAGCTCCTCCAGGAGATCGCCACCCGCCTGTCCACCGCCCCCGGCGTGGCCGGCCGCTTCGGCGGCGACGAGTTCGCCCTGCTCCTGACCGGCCCTTATGAAGCCACCGAGATCGCCGCCGACCTTTGCGCCCTGCTCTCGGCCCCCATCGCACTGAGCGCGGCCACGGTAACGGTCGGCGCCAGCATCGGCGTCGCCCACAGCGAGCCCGGCATAACAGTCAAGGAGTTGACCCGCCGAGCCGACATGGCCATGTACGCCGCGAAGACTCTGGGCAAGAACCGCATCGAGACGTACTCACCCCTGACCCACCCGGTCGCCGCGTGAGACCAATCTGATCGTCGGATAACGTCGATGCATGCGGACCATGACCGCCACCGAGGCGTCCCGGAATTTCCCGGACCTGCTCGACGCCATCGAGCGGGGCGAGACTGTGGTCATCACCCGGGGCAATCGTCCCGTGGCCGAGATCGCCCCCGCGCGCCGGCGCACCGGCGCGGATCTCCACGCCGCGCTCGCGGGCATTCCGTCCCCGGACGACCATTTCACCGAGGACATCGCGGCAGCGGTGGCCCTCCTGGAAGCCAGTCGGGGCGACCTGTCGGCTGACGCCTGATCCTGACACCAACGCGCTGATCGCTTACGCACGCGGCAGCGGAAACCGCCTGATTCGCCGACCTTCCTAGCGTCCTGCCCATCGATGCGCCGGAGCGCCGCCTGCATCTAGCCGCGGCGCCGCCGGTCCAGCAGGGAAGCTATCTCCAGCTCGAACGGAAACGGCTCGTCGGAGACGAGCGCCTGGCCGAGGCCCGCGATCACGGCCGGGACATAGTGAGCGCCGGCCAGCCGCTCCAGGTGCAACTCGACCGAATCGCGCGGCTGCTCCACGCGCAGATACCAGCCGATGCCGGCCGCCGCGTAGAGCTGAGGCTTGAGCAGCCGGTCCGTCCCCGCGTTGCTGGGCGACACCACTTCGACGACCAGCTTGGCCTCGGCGGCCTCCACGGCATTTCCGGCGTCATCGGTGTCGGCCACGACGAGGTCCGGCTGAAGGATGCGCCCACCGGCAAGTCGCAGATTGACGTCCTGCAGAACCAGGAGACCGGCTCGCTCGGCGGCGCCATAGAGGCCCCTCGCGAGCAGGAAGGCGATGTGCTGATGGCGTTTGCTCGGCGCGGGGCTCACCCACAGGCTCCCATCGACCAGCTCCACCCGGTTCGCCGTCTCACCGAGTGCGAAATATTCGTCCTCGCTCCACGGCTCGGGGTGTTCCAGCATGGCCACGCTCATAGGATCGCCTCACCTCTCGGCAGATGCTGTCCTAAGCGTGCCATGCCAAGCCCTGCCGAAGCGGTCTTATTGTCACTAAGCATCCTGTCATACGACTAGATCCGACGTCAATTCGCTGGCCAAGCGGACCGAGGTTCGGGCGCGGAGGGGGATGTGGCAGGCTTTTCCGTATGAGTGACGCGGTGCGGTTCGGGCTTGTCGGGTACGGCTCGGGTGGGCGGATCTTTCACGCCCCGCTGATCGCGTCGGCGGGCAACATCGAGTTTCTCGGTGTGGTCACCACCAACGAGGAGCGCCGGGCCGAGCTGGGTAAGCAGCACCCGAAGGCGGCGGCGTTCGACTCGATCGCCGATATCGCGGCGGCCGGGGCCGAGGCGGTCACCATCTCGACGCCGGTGAGCACGCACGCGCCGCTCGCGCTCGAGGCGATCTCGCACGGGCTCAGCGTCGTGGTGGACAAGCCGTTCGCGCTCGACGCCGGGGCCGCCCGTGAGGTCGTCACGGCCGCGAACGAGAAGGGCGTCAAGCTCAGCGTCTATCAGAACCGGCGCTGGGACTCCGATCTGCTGACGCTGCGGCGGCTCATCACCGACGGGCAGCTCGGGCAGATCCGGCGGTTCGAGTCGCGCTTCGAGCGGTGGCAGCCGGAGCGCAAGGTGGGGGCGGCCGGCGGCGGCACGCTGATGGACTTCGGTTCCCATCTGGTCGATCAGGCTCTGCTGCTGCATGGTCCGGCGGTTCGGGTGTACGCCGAGATGCGCGGCAACGGTGAGCTCGACGACGACATGTTCATGGCACTGCATCACGTCGGCGGCGTGGAGTCGCACCTGTGGGGCAGCTGGCGTCAGCCGGCCCCGGGTCCCCGATTCCGGGTCGTGGGCACCACGGGCGCCTTCATCACCGGCTTCGACGGCCGCATCGACATCCAGGAAGACCTGCTCAAGGGCGGCCGATCCCCGGCCGAGCTGGGCGACCAGTGGGGCACCGAGCCCCTTCCGGGCAAAATCTTCCGCGGCGACGAGGGCACCGAGGTTCCCACCGAGCGCGGCCGCTGGGACACGTACTACCCGGCCTTCGCCGCCGCCGTCCGCAACGAGTCCCCGGTCCCGGTCGACCCCGAGGACGCCGTACGGACGATGACCGTCCTGGACGCCGCCCGCCGCAGCGCCCGCTCCGGCGAAGCGGTCCGCCTCTAAGCCCGGATGCCGCTCAGCGCGAAGCCGAACACGCGCTCGCGCTGGGCGTCGTCGACGAAAGCGCCGCCGGTCAAGCCCGAGATCATGCGCAGGACGTCGTCGAAGCTGGCGTCGGTGCGGACCTCGCCGGCGTCCTGAGCGCGGGTGAACAAGGGCTCGCCGGCCGTGTACATCGTCGCTCGGCAGGAGCGGAACATCTCCGACTCGCGGTTGAGCGCCTCGATGACCGCGCGCTTCGTCACGGCGTACCGGACGAATTGCTCCAACCAGGCGCTCAGCGCCTGCCATGGCGGCAGTGACGACACCTTCTCGGCCACCTGGCGCAGTTGGTCGATC
This sequence comes from Actinoplanes sp. CA-131856, assembly GCF_050956135.1. Classification (GTDB taxonomy): domain Bacteria; phylum Actinomycetota; class Actinomycetes; order Mycobacteriales; family Micromonosporaceae; genus Actinoplanes. The sequence goes on from NZ_CP191849.1 coordinate 8,809,822, forward strand.
TCCTCGACGTACACCGCCTCGAACAAGTCCTGCCGCGTCGGGAAGTTGCGGTAGAGGGTGCCGATGCCCACCCCGGCACGACGCGCGATGTCCTCCAGCGACGCGTCGGTGCCGTTCTCGGCGAACGCCTCGCGCGCGGCCGCGAGCAGCGCGTCGAAGTTGCGCCGCGCGTCGGCACGCTGCGGCCGGCGCACCGCGACGGGCACGTCAGTCATGGAGAGCCTCCTCACACCCTCCGGCAGTTGCGAACCGGAGGCACCCCTCCACTAATCTGGAGGCATGCCTCGACTTTATCAGAGCAAGCCGCGAACGACCTTCGCGGTGCTGGCCGCCGCCGCGGCGGCCTTCTCGCTCATGCAGTCGCTGGTGACGCCGGTTCTGCCGACGATCCAGCAGGACCTGCACACGTCCGCCGGCACGGTCACCTGGGTGCTCACCGCCTGGTTGCTGTCCGCGTCGGTCGCCACCCCGCTCATGGGCCGCATCGCCGACATGCTCGGCAAGGACCGCACGCTGCTGGTCGCGCTGGCCGCGATCGCCGTCGGCTGCCTGATCGCCGCGATCGCGCCCAACGTCACCGTCCTGATCGTGGCCCGCGTCCTCCAGGGCCTCGGCGGCGCCGTCTTCCCCGTCTCGTTCGGCATCATCCGCGACGAGTTCCCGGCCGAGCGCGTCTCCTCGGCCGTCGGCGTCCTGGCCGCCGTCATCGCCACCGGCAGCGGCCTCGGCATCGTCCTGGCCGGCCCCATCGTCGGCGCCCTCGACTGGCGCTGGCTGTTCTGGATCCCGATGGCCGTCGTCACCGTGGTCGGCGTCGCCGCCTGGCGCTTCGTGCCGCCGTCGCCGGTGCGGACGCCCGGAAAGGTCAACTGGGTCGGCGCGGCCCTGCTCTCGGCCTGGCTCGTCGCCCTGCTGCTCCCGCTGAGCAAGGCCACCAGCTGGGGCTGGACCTCCGGCAAGACACTGGGCCTGCTGGCCGCGGCGGTCGTGCTGTTCGCGGCCTGGCTGCTGGCCGAGGTCCGCTCGGCCAACCCGCTGATCGACATGCGGATGATGCGCCTGCCCGCGGTCTGGACCACCAACCTGGTCGCCCTGCTGTTCGGCGCCGCGATGTTCGGCGTCTTCGCCTTCCTGCCCCAGCTCGTCCAGGTGCCGAAGGCCTCCGGATATGGCTTCGGGGCCTCGGTCACCGAGGCCGGCCTGATCATGCTGCCGATGCTGGTCATGATGGCCGTCTTCGGCTCGCTCAGCGGCCCCCTGACCCGCTGGCTCAGCGGCAAGATCCAGCTCCTGATCGGCTCGGCGCTGGGCGCGCTGGCCGCCCTGTCGTTCGCCCTGGAACACGGCGACCGCTGGTCGCTGTCGATCGCCGGCGCCGTCTTCGGCGTCGCCCTGGGCCTGGTCTACTCCTCGATGATCAACCTGATCGTCCAGGCCGTCCCCCGCCATCAGACCGGCGCCGCCAGCGGCATGAACACCAACATCCGCACGATCGGCGCCTCGATCGGCACCGCGGTCGTGAGCTCCATCGTCACCAGCCACCCCGGCCCGGCCGGCCTGCCCGCCGAGTCCGGCTACACGACGTCGTTCCTGATCCTGGCCGCCGTGGCCACGGCCGCTTTCCTGGTCGCCCTGCTGGTGCCCACGGCCCGCCCCGCGGCCACCGAGGAGAAGCGCGAGCCGGAGGTCCTGCCGGAGCTCTCACCCGTCGAGGTCTGACTTCCCCACGCCGGAGGGCGCCCGCGCTACTGTGCCGCGGTGCGCCCTCTCGCCCTGGCCGAGGCCGAAGTGCCGTCGACGGGCCGGGTCAGCCCCGTCGACGGAACCGGCTGGCTGGTCACCCATCCCGCCGACGGCTCGGTGACGCTCTTCGAGCCCCGCCTGCGAAACCCGATCCGCGTCAACCTCCCCGTGACGGCGTTCCGGGCGAGCGTCAGCGATCGGCACCTCGCGGCCGTCACCCTCGGCGAGCTCGTGGTCTGCGACCGCCAGGGCCGGCGGTTGTGGCGGCGCGAGCTCGCCGTCGCCTCGGGCGGACTGCCAAGTGAGACGAACTGCCACCTCGACGCCCATGGCGTCCTCTGGGTCTACCTGCCTTCCGACGAGGAGAGCGACGAGCTGGTGGCCCACGACGCGGCAACCGGTGAGGTGATCGCTCGCGAACGGCTGACCTCCTCGGTGGGCGCCGCCGGGTTCTGGCCCCATCCCGACGGCCGGCGGCTCGGATTGCATGTGGCCATGGGGCAGGACACTCCGCTGAGCCACCTGGCGTGGCTGAGTGACGGGCGGATCGCCGGACACGCCCTTGCCGGTGAGTTCCTCAACGGCTTCACCTCCGCCGGCGATCGCTACCTTTCACTTCCCCACGACGTACGGGAGATCGCGATCCGCGACGTGACGACCGGAGCGGTGATCGTCGCGTGCTACGCCGAGGAAGAGCCGGGGCACCGCCTCATGGAAGCGGCCGCCCTGGTGAGCGACGACTTCGTACTCGTGGGCCTGAACCATGTGGACAGCGACTTCGAGGAGCATCGGCTGCTGGCGGCCCGGAGCCTGCGCCGGCAGGCCGACATCGACTACGGGCCGCTGGTCATGCCCCAGAACTCGATCGCCGCCACCGACGGGCGTGGACGGTGGGTGACGAACGCACGCGACGGCGTGCTGCGGTTGTGGCAGCTTCCCGAGCGGCTGACGGACGAGGTGGACGGGCAGCAGACCCTATGGTGAGGGCTCGCCCATCGATGAGGAGGCACGGTGTCGTTGCTCTCGAAGCTGGAACTGGACGCGTGGATCGGCGAGGTCGCCGAGCGGCATCGAGTTCCCGGCGCCGCGGTGGCCGTCGGTCATCAGGGTGAGCTGGCCGAGGCGGCCACCGGTGTGGTCAATGTGGACACCGGGGTGGCCACCACGCCGGACACCCTCTTCCAGACCGGGTCGGTCGGCAAGATATGGACGGCCGTGCTGGTCATGCAGCTCGTCGAGGACGGGCTCGTCGAGCTCGACCAGCCCGTGCGGCGCTATCTGCCCGAGTTCTCGGTGGTCGATCCGGAGGCCACCGAGACCGTGACCGTTCGGCAGCTTCTGACGCACACCGGCGGCTTCGACGGTGACCTGTTCGAGGACACCGGGCGCGGGGACGACGCGCTGGACAGATATCTGGTTCACCTCGGCGGGCACGCCGAACAGATCGCTCCGCCCGGCGCCCTCTTCTCGTACTGCAACTCCGGCTTCAGCGTGCTCGGGGCCCTGGTCGCCCGGCTGCGCGGCGCGACGTACGAGGCGGTCGTCCGTGAACGTCTCGTCGCGCCCCTGGGTGCGCGGCATGTGGCCCTGCTGGCCGAGGAGGCGATCCTCTTCCGGGTTGCCGCCGGGCACATCGACGGCAAGCTGACCCCGCGATGGCAGCTGCCCCGCTCGATCGGGCCGGCCGGCGGCTCGCTCGTCGTGGCGCCGCGGGAACTGGTCCGGTTCGGGCGGCTGTTCCTCGACGGGGACGGCGATCCTCTGGTTCAGGCGCAGCTCGACCTGCCCGGTGTTCCGGAGCGGGGCGCGCGGCAGCGCGGGCTCGGGCCGATCCTGTACGACTGGGACGGCACCGCCGCCGTCGGCCACGACGGCGAGACGATGGGGCAGGCCACGCAGTGGCGGGTCGTGCCCGGCCACGAGCTTGTCGTCGCGATGAGCGTCAACAGCTCCTCCTACCGGGGCTTCTTCGACGAGATGCTCGACCGGATCGTCGGCGAGCTGACCGGTCTCACCGTGCCGGCCCGGCCGGCGCCCTCGATCCGGGACGCGCGGCCTGGCCCGGAGCAGTTCGCCGGGCGCTACCACTACCCGCTCGCCACCTACGACGTGGCGGTCGCGGAGGACGGCTTCGACGTGACCTCCACCCCGCACGGGCTGGCCGCGGAGTTCGGCGACGCCGTGTCCACCGACCGGTACGTCGCTCTCGACGGGGACACCTTCATCACCACCGAACCGGACGACGGCTCCCACTCGACGCTCACCTTCCTCGACGGCGGCCGCTATCTCTACGGCGGCCGGGTGGCCAGGAGGCAGTCAGGAGTTGCTGTGCGCTAGCAGGCTCTCCACCACCGCGTCGATGCCGGCCAGCAGGGACAGGTGTCCCTCGCCGGGCAGCAGGTGGGCCTCGGCGCCGGGCACGTGGGTGGCCAGCCACTGGCCGTGTGCGGGTGGCACCATGCGGTCCTCGCCGCCCTGCCAGACCGCCACCGGCACCTTGATGTCCTCGACGCGGAAACCCCAGTCGGACAGGAAGGCCAGGTCGTCCTCGCGCCACCCGGCGATGCCGGCCGAGACCGAATAGCGCGACGACTCGGCCAGATAGTCGGCGAACTCGCCGGTCAGCGCCTCCTTGTCCACGCCCGACAGCAGGTCGCCGAACGCCTCGGCCACGTCGGCCCCGGTCACCCGGGCCAGGCCTTCGGCCATCTGGGTCAAAAGCCGATCGAGTTCCTGTACGCCCTGAGCGGCCGCCCCGAACTCGGCGATGTTCTCCTCGCCCATGCCGGCCATCCAGTCGAGCCCGGGCGCCTGATAGGGGGCCACGCCCGCGATCAGAGCCGCACCCAGGCACCGCCCGGGCAGCCGGGCCGCGCAGGCCAGCGCGTGCGGTCCGCCCCCGGACCAGCCGATGGTCACGAAGTGCGCCGCCTCGAGCCCGTCGAGCAACGCCGCCACGTCGCCCGCGACGTCGGCCACCCGGCGGCCCGGGTGGGGCGACGACCCCGCGTATCCGGCCCGGCTCGGCATGATGATCCGCAGGCCGTGCCGGATCGCCGACTTGAACACCGGCTCGTGACGTACCGCCCCCGACGGCGTGCCGTGGTGGAAGACCAGCGGCAGCCCGCCGGTCGGCCCCTCGGCGAGGTATTCCATCGTGCGCCCGTCCGGCAGGTCGATTCGCTCCACATTCAGAACATACGCATCAAACGGCCGGAATGGGGCCCGCGGGGGACGGATCGCGGGCCCCAAAGGGAGAGGGTCAGTTCCGGATGATGGTGAAGGTGCTGGTGGGGTTCTCGATGTCCCGGTAGTTGTTGCTGAACTGGAGGTTGGTGAAGGTGGCGGAGCCGACCGCCGGGCCCTGGCCGGCCTCGGGCATCGGGTTGGCCCAGATGCCGTACCCGGACTTGGCGTCGTAGGCGTCACCGCTGCGCTGGGCGCCGCTGATGGTCACGTTGGTGAACGTCGTGTCCTGGACGATGTTCTGCGGCTGCCCGCCCACGTAGTTGGTCTGGAACATGATTCCCGAGTACGTGGGGTCGACGATGTCGACGTTCGAGACCCGGATGCCCTGGAAGACCTTCGACGCGCTGAACACCCAGATGGCCGGGAAGACCTGCGCGCCCCAGAAGTGGCCGCCGGCCCGGACGATCGAGATGTTGTCGAAGACCGTCGGCGGGTTGGCCCCGAACCCGTTCATCGGATAGCCGAAGTCGAGCGAGCTGATGGTGATGCCCGAGTAGACCAGGGTGTCCGCGATGTAGATGTTCTTGAACGTGTTGGCGTAGCCGCCGTAGACCGCGAGACCGGCCGCCCGCCACGTCAGGATCGACGTCAGGTTGCTGTAGGTGTTGTTGATCTCGTCGGAGCCGCCGGCGTCGATCGCCGAGAACAGCGCGAAGCTGTCGTCGCCGGTGGCCCGGGCCTCGTTGTTGTCGACCAGGTTGCCGGTGCTGCCGTTGGTCATGTTGATGCCGTCGGCGAACGTGTTCCGGATCCGGGCGTTCTTGATGACCATGTTGTCGGTGTTAGCGCCCCAGTAGAGGCACACCACGTGCTCGGTCCAGATGTTGTCGATGGTGATGTTGGCCGTGTTGGCGAAGTCGAAGACCTTGCCCGGCCCGTCGATCCGGATCGTGTAGTTGCCGAAGAACGCGAAGTCGGCGAAGGTCGAGCCGTTGGCCGTGCTGTCGGCCCGGAAGCCGGCGTCGGTCTCGGACTGCGTGGACGGGGTGTAGAAGCGCGTGTACCAGGGGCCGGCCCCGACCACGCGGATCGACTTGCCGTACACCTGGAACTTGTTGGAGGTCTGGTAGTCACCGGCCGGAAGGTAGACGCCCAGCTTGGTGGTGTCCTGCCGGGCGGTGTCCAGGGCGTTCTGCACCGACTGCTGGTCGAAGCCGGTCGGCACGACGTACTTCGAGGCGTCCGGGTTGGCCTTGGGCGCGACCTGCTCCAGGTTGATGAAGTCGATCGCGATGTTTCCGCTGTTGCCGGAGTCCTTCTGCAGCTTGATCGTGCTGCCGGCCGGGAACGAGCCGGTGAGCAGGATGTTCGCCTCGTCGTAGATGTGCCGCGGGCCGGTGCCCGAGTTCTGCGGCGCGGTCTCGTTGCCGTAGAGCCAGGCGTACTTGGAGGTCAGCGGCAGCGTCTTGTTGAGGGACCCGTTGACGTAGACGTTGATCGAGCTGGTGGTGCCGTCCGGGATGGAGAACCGGGCGACGACGGTGTTGGTCGCGGCGCGGGTGGTCCACTGGACGTACGCCCCGGTCTGGTTGAGCGTCACGGCCTTGCGACCGGATGCCTCACCGGCGAGGTCACCGACGGTCCGGTTGGGGCCGACGACGGCCGCGCCGCCACCGGTCTGGCCGTCCTCGGCCTCGTAGTAGTCGTACGGCATGTTGGCGCCGCGGCCCACGAAGAACGACTTCTCGCTGGTGTTGTTGGCCTGCTTGACCGGCAGCTCGTTGCCGTCGTTGGCGACGACCGTACGGACCGTGTAGCGCCCGTTGACCGCGGTCCAGGTGCCCAGGTTGATCGCCGGCGAGGAGGCGCCGGCCGCGAGCGTGCCGCTGTACGAGCCGGTGAGCGTCTTCACGACGGACGAGCCGTTCAGGATCGTCACGGTCACGCCGTGCGCCCCGGAGGCCGACGCCGCCGAGCCTTGGTTCTTCAAAGTGACCGAGAAGGTGGCCGTCTGCCCGGCCGTCGGGTTGCCCGGCGACCACGAAACCACCGAGGCGACCAGGTCGGAGCTGCTGACCGGGGTCACGGTCAGCGAGCCGGTGGCCGAGTTGTTGGCCTCGTTGGTCTCGAAGACCGTGTTGGCCTCGTCGACCTTGGCCACGACCTGGTACGTGCCGGCGTCGCGGGCGCCGATGGACGCGGTGACGGTCGCCGACGCGCCGCCCGCGAGGGCACCGACGTTGGCGGTGCCGACCTTTGTCGTACCCAGGTAGAAGTTGACGTTGGTGGCACCGCTGGACACCGTGCCCGCGTTGCGCACGGTCGCCGACAGCGTGACCGTGTCGGTCTCGACCGGCGAGGCCGGCGAGGACGAGACGCCCGTGATCGTGAGGTCCGGGTTCGGCGCCGCGGTGCCGATGACCTGGAGCTCGGCCACCTGGCCGCTCGGCGCGCCCGAGTTGGCGGTGAAGGAGAGGCGAAGATCCGCGGTGGTCGCGCTGACCGGGATGGTCACGCTGTTGCCACTCGCGGGATTGAAGGTGTACGACGCCGCGCCGGCGATGGTCGTGTAGGACGACGAGCTCTGGTCGCGCCCGAGGATCGCGAACGTCTGCTGACGCGTGCCCCAGGAGCTGTCCGGGTTGAGCTTGACCACGACCGACGACACGGCCGCGTTGGCGCCGAGCTTGACCGTCAGCGTGGCCGGATAGGAGCTGCCCTCCCAGTAGGTGGCGGTGTTGTCGTCGTTGGCGTTGGTGGCCACGAAGGTGTGCACCACCGACGACGCCTCGATCGGCTTGCCCAGGGCCAGGTTGCTGCCCGGCGTGGACGTGCCGTTACGGGTCACCGTGTTGCTGGCGGCCGACACGTTGCCCGCCGCGTCCTTGGCCCGCACCTGGTACGAGACGGTCGCGCCGGCCGGCTGCGAGTCGGTGTAGGTCAGCACGTTGCCGGCGACGCTCGTGCGGAGCGTGCCGTTGGCGTAGACGTCGTAGCCGGTGACGCCGACGTTGTCGGACGACGCGTTCCAGGTGAGCCGGATCTGGCCGGTGGCCGGTTGCGTGTAGGCCAGGCTGCCCGGAGCGGACGGCGCCTGCGTGTCGGCGCCGGACACCGGTCCGTACACCTCGAGCTCGGAGATCTGACCGGCCGACCAGCCGGTGTTGCCGGTGATGGTCAGCCGGACGAAGCGGGCCGCGGCCGCGGTGAAGTCGATGGTGGCGGTGTTGCCGGTGGCCGGGTTGAAGGTGTAGCCGGCGCTGGCCTTGAGCGTGCTGAACGACGATCCGTCGGTGCTGCCCTGGACGGTCAGGGTCTGCGTGCGGGTCGCCCACGCGCTGGCCGGCGGCAGCTTGAGGACGGCCTGGTTGACCTGCGTGGCCGTGCCCAGGTCGACCTGGAGCCACTGCGGGAAGGCGTTGTTGTTGCTCTCCCAGTACGAGTTGGCGTTGCCGTCGCCGGCGTTGCCCGCCGGGTAGACGTCGGTGTAGCTGCTGGCGCTGAAGGTCTTGCCGGCGGCCAGGTTGGGGCCGGCGGCGCTGGCGGGGGAAGGTGCGACGAGGACTGTGGCGACGATGCCGGCCGCCGCTAAAGCGGCCAGGAGCCGTTTCTTCATGGTGGGAGCGAACCTTTCATCCGTGAAAGGCCCCCTTCTTCTGCTCGTCGGTGACCGCCGAGGGGTGGATCCCCGGCGGCCACCGCCGGGGATCAGAGCAGGCGCAGCCAAACGGCGGTGTCCGGGGGGAGGCGGTCACCGTCGAGAGGGCCACTGGCGAGCAGAAGGGTCTCGTGGTCCGGCAGGGCGATCGGGGCGCCGGACATGTTGACGACGCAGGCGAACCTGTCGCCGCGGGTGTAGGCGAGCACATTCGCGCCCGCGTCGATCCAGGCCATGGCCGGCTGGTGCAGCCCGGCCTCGGCGCGGCGCAGCGCGATGGCCGACCGGTAGAGCTCCAGCATCGAGCTCGGGTCGCCGGTCTGCGCCTGTGCGGTCCGGTCCTTCCACTCGGCGGGCTGGGGAAGCCACGGGGTGCCGGTGGTGAAGCCGAACGGCTCGGTGTCGCCCGTCCAGGGCAACGGCACCCGGCAGCCGTCGCGGCTGTGCCCGCGCCGGCCCCACATCGGGTCCTGGAACTGCTCGGGCGGGATGTTCTCGTTCTCCCAGAGGCCGAGCTCCTCGCCCTGATAGATGTAGGTGGCGCCGGGCAGCGAGAGCGACAGCAGGGCGGCGGCCCGGGCCCGGCGGGTGCCCAGCTCGAGGTCGACCGGGGTGCCGTCGAGGTTGTTGTCGAAGCTGAACGTGGTGTCCTGACGGCCGTACCGGGTGACGTGCCGGGTGACGTCGTGATTGGACAGCACCCAGGTGGCCGGGGCGCCGATCGCCTCGTGCGCGTGCAGAGTCCGGTCGACGCACTCGCGCATCAGGGCCGGATCCCAGGCACAGCCGAGGAAGTCGAAGTTGAACGCCGCGTGCAGCTCGTCCGGGCGCAGGTAGTTCGCGAACCGCTCGACCTCCGGCATCCAGACCTCGCCGATCAGGGCACGGTCGCCGCCGTACTCGTCGGCGACGCGGCGCCAGGCCCGGTACACGTCGTGCACGCCGTCGAGGTCGTGGAACGGATGGGGCTCGCCCTGGCGTACCTCGGGAAGGCTCTTGTCCTTGAGAAGCAGGGCCGCCGAGTCGATGCGGATGCCGTCGACGCCGCGGTCGAACCAGAAGCGCAGGATGCTCTCGAACTCGGCCCGCACGTCGGGGTGGTCCCAGTTGAGGTCGGGCTGCTCGGGGGTGAACAGGTGCAGGTACCACTGGCCGTCGGGGACGCGGGTCCAGGTGGTGCCGCCGAACTCGCCGACCCAGTCGGTGGGCATCTCGTCGCCGTGCGGCCCCCGCCCCGGACGGAACCAGAAATAGTCGCGCTCGGGGGCGTCCGGCGAGGCCAGGGCCGCCTTGAACCACGGGTGCTCGCTGGAGATGTGGTTCGGGACGATGTCGACGATCATCCGGATGCCGGCCGCGTGCGCCTCCTCGACGAGCGCCTCGGCCTCGGCCAGCGTGCCGAAGGCGGGGTCGATGTCGCGGAAGTCGGCCACGTCGTAGCCGGCGTCGGCCATCGGCGACGGGTACCACGGGCTCATCCAGATCGCGTCGACGCCCAGGTCGGCCAGGTGTCCCAGGTGGGCCCGGATGCCCGCGATGTCGCCCACGCCGTCGCCGTCCGCGTCGGCGTAGCTGCGCGGATAGACCTGATAGATCACCGCGTCGCGCCACCACTGGGAGTCTTGGTGAGACACTTTTGCCCGCTTTCTGTGCACGCTGAGGCTGACGGTTTTTCATAAACCGCCCGTTTTACGTGGATTTTTAGCCCTTGAGGCTACCGGTGGTGAGACCGGACATGATGTTGCGCTGGAAGATCAGGAAGATGATCACCGTGGGGATCGCGGCAATGACCGAGGCGGCGATCACCACGTTCTGCGGGGTGCCGCCGGCGAAGGCGTAGATGCCGACGCTGAGCGTGCGCGTCTCCGGTGACGGCATGACCAGCTTGGGCCAGAGGAAGTCCTTCCAGACCGCGGTCACCGCGAAGATCGACACCACGCCGAGGATGGGCCGCGACATCGGCAGGATGATCGACCACAGCGTGCGCAGCGGCGACGCGCCGTCCACCTGGGCCGCGGCGATCAGATCCTCGGGTATCGAGTCGAAGAACCGCTTGAGCAGGAAGATGTTGAACGCGTTGGCGACCAGCGGCAGCCAGATGGCCCACGGCGAGTCGAGCAGGTTCACGTGGATGATCGGCAGGTCGATGGCCGTCACGTACTGCGGGACGATCAGGACCATGGCCGGGATCATCAGGGTGGCCAGCATCGCGGCCAGGATCACGTTGCCGAAGGCGGGCCGGAGCTTCGAGAGGGCGTACGCCGCCGCGGTGTCGAAGACGAGCTGGAAGAAGACCGCGCCGGCCGCGTAGTAGAACGTGTTGAACATGAGCTTGGCCAGTTCGAGGTTGTTCCACGCGTCGGCGTAGTTCTGCAGCTCGGGATCGCGCGGCCACAGGGTCGGCGGCGTCTGCGCGATCTCCTGGCCCGACTTGAAGGCGCCGGTGACCATCCAGTAGAGCGGCCCGAGGAACACCAGGGTGAACCCGAGGACCACGACGCCGAGGACCGCCCAGTAGAGGAACCGGCCGCGGCCCCGCCGGAGCTGCGCCTGCGAGATGAGGGTACGGGTCATCGTCTCAGTCCTGTTTCGTGGTCAGTCGCACGTAGACCGCGCTGAAGGCGCCCAGCACCAGCAGCATGATCACGCCGAGGGCCGCGGCGCCGTTGAGGTCGTTCTGGAAGAAGCCGTGCTGGTAGATCAGGTAGGCCACCGAGGTCGCCGAGTCCTGCGTGCCGGCGCCGTTGGCCAGGATCAGCGGCTCGATGAACAGCTGCATGGTGGCGACGATCTGGAGCATGGCCAGCAGGGCCAGGATGAGCCGGGTCTGCGGGATCGTCACGTTCCAGATGCGGCGGGCGATGCCCGCGCCGTCCAGCTCCGCCGCCTCGTACAACTCGCCCGGGATGTTCTGCAGGGAAGCGAGATAGATGAGGACCGCGCCGCCCATGTTCATCCAGGTCGAGGCGATGACCATGGCCGGGATGGTCATGCCCGGCGACTGCATCCACTCCGACGTGGGCAGGTGGAAGAACTTGAGGATGGCGTTGAACAGGCCGGCTTCGCTCGGGTCGTACGCGTAGTACTTGAACAGGAAGAGCGCGGAGGCCGGCGGGAGCATCACCGGCAGGTAGACCAGAACCCGCAGATAGCCCTTGAAGTGCCGGAACTCGTTGAGCAGGATCGCCACGAAGAACGGCAGAAGATAGCCCAGGAGCAGCGCCAGCAGGGTGAAGACGAACGTGTTCTTCCAGGCGGTCCAGAAGCTCGGGTCGGCGATGATGCGGGTGTAGTTGTCCCAGCCGACCCATGTCGTCTCGCCGCGGCGGGTGCGCTGGAAGCTCATCACGATGCCGCGGATCATCGGGAACCACATGAAGAGGGCGAAGCAGACGACCGCCCCGATCAGGAAGGCGTGGCCGGTGAGGTTGTCTCGTAGCTTGCGGCCTCGTTTGGTCCTCTGGAGGGGAGCGGGCGCGGCGGGCTGCTTCGTGATCTGCGGCGCAACGATCGTCAAGGGGACTCCTTTGTACCGGCGCGGGGGCCTCTCGGCCCCCGCGCCCGGGTGAATCAGCTACCGGCGGCCTGGAGCTGGTTGACCTTGGTCTCGGCCGTCTTGAGCAGCTCGTCGATGTTGGCGTTCGGGTTGGTCAGCACACCCGACATCGCCGAGTCGAGCACCGCGTAGATCGCCTGCGCGTTGCGCGGCTCGCCCTTGATCGGAACCGGGCTCTGCTCGAACGGCGCGAAGTTGGCCGTGTCGAGGTTGGCGTTCGCCTTGCGCAGGTCGAGCTCCTGCTTCTGGGCCTCGCTGCCGTTGGTGAACAGCAGCGGCTGGGGCAGGCCGACCGGGTAGTTCTGCGGCTTGGCCCGCGCGTAGTCGAACTGGCCCTTGCCCGGGGTGAGCTTCTGGTACGCGATCCACTTCAGACCGGCCTTGACCTGGTCGTCGGTGAGGCCCTTCTTGAAGAAGTAGCCCTCGCCACCGCCGAGGGTCGCCTTGGCCGGTCCGTCCTGGCCGGGCATCGGGCCCATGGCCCAGTCCTCGTACTTGCCCTGGAACTGGCTGACGATGGCCTGGGTGGAGTCGGGGGCGCCGATGAACATGCCGACCTTGCCGGCGCCGGCATTGGTCAGCAGGTCACCCCACTGGAGCAGCTGACGGCTGCCCATGCTGTTGTCGCCGTAGCGCATGTCCTTGAGGTTCTGCAGGACCTGCTTGCCCTGGGCGTTGTTGAAGTCGGCCTTCTTGCCGTCCTCGGAAAGAACCTGACCGCCCTGCGAGTAGATCTCGGCGGTGAAGTGCCAGCCGCCGGTGTTGCCGGCGCTGTACTCGGAGAAGCCGGCGACGCCGCCGCCGAGGGCGGAGATCTTCTTGGCCGCCGTACGCACCTCGGCCCACGTCTTGGGCGGAGCCGCCGGGTCGAGGCCCGCCTTCTTGAACAGCGCCTTGTTGTAGACCAGGCCCATCGAGTAGTTCTTCACCGGCACGGCGTAGAGCTTGCCGCCGTCGGTGAAGACCTCCTTGAGCGCCGGGTCGACGCTGTCCCAGGTCGGGATGCTGTCCTTGTTGGCCAGCGAGGTGATCTCCATGGCCTGGCCGGAGTCGAGCACCTGCTGCAGGTCGGTCATATATCCGTAGAAGACGTCGGTCATCGTGCCGCCGGCCAGGCGGGCGGTGAAGTCCGGCGGGTTGTTGCACTGCTCGCCGACGCTGACGCTCTTGATGGTGATGTCGGGGTTGTCCTTCTCGAACGCCGCGACGTCCGCGTTCCAGTTCGCCAGCAGCTCCTTCTGGGCGCCGACGGGCTGGCAGTCGACGGTGATCGTGGTCTTGCCGGCGGCGTCGGTCCCGGAGTCGTCGCTGCTCTTCGTGGAGCAACCCACCAGGCTGCTGAGCCCCAGGCCGGTCGCGAGCGCCAGGGCCGCGACCTTCCGGTACTGCGGTGTGGACATCTGTCCATCCCTTCGGGATCCGGATGTATCCATGGCTATCGATAATGTGCGCGTGCTGGAAGTGAGTGGAGTCACTGTAACGAGACCGACCTGTTTCGGCAAGGTTTCGATCGTTTGCTGAAAAAACACGACTGCAAGACCGGCAGATGTCGAGATTGTGAGCCCAGGCACACAAAAAGGGCGAGCCCACATGGGCTCGCCCTTTCCGTTCCGTCAGTTCTAGCGCTTCGCCGGCGCCGTCGACCCTCTCACCACCAGCTCGGGCTCGAAGAGCAGCTCGTCCGGCTCGACGCCGCTGCCCTCGATCTGGTTGACCAGCAGGTCGACGGCGGCCTGCCCCATCATCTCGATCGGCTGCCGCACCGTCGTCAGCGGCGGATCGGTGCAGGTCATCAGCGCCGAGTCGTCGAAGCCGACCACCGACACGTCGGCCGGCACGTCGAGCCCGAGCCGGCGCGCGGCCCGGATCGACCCGAGCGCGAGCACGTCGCTCGCGCAGATCATGCCGGTGACGCCGCGCTCGATCAGCTTGGCCGCGGCCAGGCGGGCGCTCTCCATCGAGAAGTTGGTGCGCTCGACGAACCAGTCCTCACCCTCGGGCCCGGCGATCTTCACCAGCGCCCCCAGCTTGCGGCGCGACGGCATGTGGTCCTCCGGCCCCATCACCATGCCCACACGCTCGTGACCCAGGGACTTCAGATGTCCGTACGCCTGCTCGACGGCCACCGCGTCATCGGTGGAGATGTGCGGAAAGCCCAGGTCGTTGACGCCCGCGTTGACCATGACGACGGGCATCCGCCGGTCGGTCAGCGCCTTGTAGTGCCCGTGCTCGGCCTCGGCCAGCGCATAGGACCCACCGGCGAACACGACACCGGAGACCTGATGGTCGAGGAGCATCTCGATGTAGTCACGCTCCGGCACACCGCCGATGGTGCGGGCACACAGGGCCGGGGTGAACCCACGCTGAGCGAGCGAGGCGGTCACCACCTCGGCCAGCGCCGGGAAGATCGGGTTCTGCAATTCGGGCAGAACGAGCCCGACGAGCCGCCCGCGCTCCCCGCGCAGCTTGGTGGGCCGCTCATAACCCAGGACATCGAGAGCCGTCAGCACCGACGCGCGGGTGGCCTCGGAGACGCCACTGCGCCCGTTGAGCACCCGGCTGACGGTCGCCTCGCTGACGCCCGCCTTCTTGGCCACTTCGGCCAGACGTTTGGTCACGCTCGACAGCCTACGTCAGGCCACTGCAATTTTCGAACGGCCGCTTGCAGATTTTTCAGCTCGTGACGTCGAGAATTTCAGATCCCGTCATCCCATGAGTCGATCTTGTTCGAGATTGTTGCGCCGCGTATCGGCTTTCTTCGGCGTGAAGCGGTTAAGTGATCGCTCTCCGCGACGAAGGAGCAGTCATCTCTTACACCACGGTTCCATAACGCCCACTCGCCGAAAACCGGCGGACACCCCAGCCACCGGTGCGACACGATGGCGCGATGACCGACCAGCCGCCTTCCCCACTGCCCTCATCCGACGAGATTCTCCGGCGGGCGTCGGGGCGGGAGGCGGAAGGGTTGGACGAGTTGCTGGCGGCCCTGGCCGACCGGCGGATCGCTCCGGCCGCGCTGCTCGACCGCCCGCGGCTGATCGCCGACCTCGACGTCCGGTGCCGCCGGTCCACCTCTCCCGGCCCGGATCACTACTTCCTGGAGGCGCCCTCCCCGGTGACCGCCGCCCTCGCCTCGATGAGCCGGGACGGACGGGTCCGGGCGCTCGCGGTGGCGGTGCTGGCTGGGTCACCCGAGCCGGCCCTGGTCCCGTTTCTCGTGCTGCGCTGCGGCGACTGGGCCCCGCAGGTCCGCGAGCCCGCGCGCAGGGCGCTCGCGACGGTCCTGTCCACGGACCTGGCCCGATATCTGCCGGCTGCCCTGCCCATGGCCGCCTACACCGCCGCTCGCGACCGCGGCGGGTGGGCGATGACCCACCTGCGGGAGGTCCTCGCCGCCGCGTTCGACGAGCGGGGACCGGCACTCGTCCGTTCGCGCGAGCAACGCGAACGCCGGTTCGCCTACACGGTCGGCACCGAGCTTGGCCGCTGGACCCACGAGGATCACGTCGGCTTCGCCATCCGGGCGAAGGACCCGCTCATCCGCACCCTCAGCGCCGGTGCCATTCTCGCCACCGCCGACACCGGCACCCTGCGCCGACTCACGACGTCGCGTTACCCCGGCGTGCGCCTCAGCGCGCTGGTGGGCCTGGCCAAGCTCGGCCTGGACGACGAGGTGGCCGCCCTCGTGGACGACCCGGCCCCCTTGGTCCGGGCCTACGCCCGGAGCCGGGTCGCCGACCCGGTCGCCCACTACCGTGCCGCGGTCGCCGGTGGCCCCACCCCCGCGACCGTCGCCGGTCTCGGTGAGGTGGGCCACTACGCCGACGCGGCCCAGCTGACGACCCTGCTCTCGCACCACGACCCGCGGATCCGGGCCGCCGCCGTGCGGGCCCTGGCCGCCGTCGACAGCGTGCCCGTCCCAGCGGTCACCGCCCTTCTGCGTGACCTGTCACCGACGGTCGTCCGGGAGGCTGCGAACGCCCTGCGCGGACGTCACCTGTCCGGGGACCTCTGGCCCCTGCTCACAGAACCCCGCGTGGAGGTGCGCCGCGGCGCCTACCGCGTGCTGAGCGGGGACGACCTCCGCACCCGGCTGCGCGCCGCCCTGCTGCTGGCCGCCGACGCCGATCCCGGCCTGGCCCGCCGCGGCCGGGCCGACGCCGACCGGTTGGTCCGCCACGGCCTGGCCGGGCTGGGTCACTACCACCATGACCTCTCCGCCGGCGACCGCGCCGAACTGGCCGGCCTGGCCGCCCGCCTCTCCCCGTACCTGGCCGACGGTGTCCGCGCCCTGCGCTGAACGCCCGGGGCCGCCGGAGGACGCCGATCACGCGGAATGACGGACGGACCGGGGCCGACGATGAGACCGTGGAGGTGCAAGGGGAGGCGCGATGACCGATGCGGATCAGCGGCTCGCCGGGGAACTGGCGAGCGCCACCGAGGCGGCGGTGCGTGCTGCGCGGGCCGCCGCCTCGGTGATCGAGCGGCTGGCCGCCGGCAGCGCCGAGATCGAGCAGGTCGTGCAGCTCATCGCCACCATCGCCAAGCAGACCAACCTTCTCGCCCTCAACGCCACGATCGAGGCCGCCCGGGCCGGTGAGGCCGGCAAGGGCTTCGCCGTGGTCGCCGGCGAGGTGCAGCAGCTGGCCAGTCAGACCGCCACCGCCACGGCCCGCATCGACGCCGAGGTCGACGGCATCCGCACGGGCACCGCCACCGCTGTCGAGGCCGTCGCGAAGACGATCGCCGAACTGGAACGTTGCCGCAATTTGATCAGCGGTTAAATGGAGCCATGGCGAAGAAGACCACCACCGCGTGCCCGTGCGGGCGCGGCCTGCCTTACGCGGAATGCTGCGAACCCCTCCACCGGGGCGGCAAGCCGGCCACGGCCGAGGCGTTGATGCGGTCACGCTTCTCCGCCTTCGCCCGCGACGACGACGCGTACGTCCTGCGGTCCTGGCATCCCAAGACCCGCCCGGAGCGGATCGAGCCCGACCGGCACCTGCGCTGGACCGGCCTGGAGATCCTCGAGACCGAGCGGGGCGGCATGTTCGACACCGAGGGCATCGTCGAGTTCCGCGCCCACTACACCGATCGCGGCAAGCCCGGCGACATGGTCGAGCGCAGCCGCTTCGTGCGCCACGACGGTCAGTGGGTGTACTGGGGTCCGATCCTTACCAACGGGTCACTCGCCAATGCCTGAGGTCGTGTGATTCCCTTCAGGGATGGCACCTGACCAGCGACCGATGGAGGACGGCATCGTCCGTGACTTCAAGGTCAACCTTTCGTACGGCCGCTATCTGCACCTGGACGAGATCCTCGGCGCTCAGCACCCGGTCAGCGTCCCCGAGCACCACGACGAGCTGCTGTTCATCCTTCAGCACCAGACGTCCGAGCTCTGGCTCAAGCTGGTGCTGCACGAGCTGCGGGCCGTCCAGCGCTATCTGGCCAAGGACGATCTGCGCCCGGCCCTGAAGGGTCTGGCCCGGGTCAAACACATCCAGCGCACCCTCACCGAGCAGTGGTCGGTGCTGGCCACGCTCACCCCGAGCGAATACTCCGAGTTCCGTTCCTTCCTCGGCACGTCGTCGGGCTTCCAGTCGTACCAGTACCGCGCGGTCGAGTTCATGCTCGGCAACAAGGACCGCCGCATGCTGTCGCTCTTCGACGACGACCAGACGGCCCGCGATCTGCTCGTCGAGGCCCTGGAAACCCCGAGTGTGTACGACGAGTTCCTGCGCTACCTGTCGCGCCACGGCCACGACATTCCGGCCGAGCAGCTGCACCGCGACGTCGCTGAGCCGCACCACTTCGACGAGGACCTCGTGCCGGTCTTCGTGCGCATCTACAGCGACCCGGAGCGCTTCTGGGAGGCGTACGAGGCCTGCGAAGAACTTGTCGACCTGGAGGAGAACTTCCAGCTCTGGCGCTTCCGCCACCTCAAGACGGTCGAGCGCACGATCGGCTTCAAACGGGGCACGGGCGGGTCCAGCGGCGTCGATTTCCTGCGCAAGGCGCTGGATCTGACGTTCTTTCCCGAGCTGTACGCCGTACGCACCGAGATCGGAGCCACAAGTTGACCGACCCTCGCGCCCTGGACGCGGCCGACCCGCTGGCCCACTTCCGCGACCGGTTCCTGCCGGCCGACGGCCTGGCGTCCTATCTGGACGGCAACTCGCTCGGCCGTCCGCTGGCGGCCACGGCCGATCTGATGGACGAGTTCATCCGTACGCAATGGGCGAACCGCCTGATCCAGGGGTGGACCGACGGCTGGCTGGAGTGGCCGATCACGCTGGGCGACCGCTTGGGCGCGATCGCCCTGGGCGCGGCCCCGGGCCAGGTGGTGGTGGCCGACTCGACGACGGTCCTGATCTACAAGCTGGCCCGGGCCGCGGTGGACGCCCGCCCCGGCCGCCGCCGAGTGGTGCTGGACACGGACAACTTCCCCACCGACCGGTACGTGCTGGAGGGCATAGCGGCCGAGCGCGGCCTCGAACTGGTGTGGATCTCCGTCTCTCCCGAGGAGGGCATCCACCCCGCACAGGTCGCCGAAGTCGTCGACGAGCGCACGGCGCTGGTCCTGTTCAGCCACGTGGCGTACCGCTCGGGCTGGCTGGCCGACGTCGAGGAGATCAACCGGATCGCCCACGAGGCGGGCGCCCTGACCATGTGGGACCTGTGCCATTCGGCCGGCTCGGTGCCGATCGCCCTGGACGAGTGGGGCGTGGACCTGGCCGTCGGCTGCACGTACAAATACTTGAACGGCGGCCCCGGCGCCCCCGCGTTCGCCTATTTGAGGGGCGGCTTGCAGGAGGAGCTACGCCAGCCGATCCAGGGCTGGATGGGCCACCGGGCGTCGTTCGAGATGGGCCCCGGCTACGAGCCGGCGAAGGGTTCACGGGCTCTGCTGAGCGGCACTCCGCCCATCCTGGCCATGGTCCCGCTGCACGCCAACCTAAACGTCCTGGAGGAGGCGACCATCGAGGCCGTACGGGAGAAGTCCCTGCGCCTGACCTCGTACGTCCTGGACCTGGCCGACGAGTGGCTGGTGCCGAAGGGCGTCGAGGTGGCCAGCCCGCGCACCCCTGCCCGCCGAGGCGGCCACATCACGGTGAAGCGCCCCGGCTTCGAACAGCTCCTGGAGCCCTTGTGGTCGGCGGGAGTGATCCCCGACTACCGCCGCCCCGACGGCTTGCGCATCGGCCCGGCCCCGCTGAGCACCAGCTTCGCCGAGGTCCATGACGGCCTGTCCACTTTGCGCGACCTCCTGTGACCTCCTCCCTCACCGCCGACTCCATCTGGTGGGCGGGCCGCCTCCACACGGGCGCGGCCCTCCAGGTTTCCACTGATACACGGCCCGCGGGTCCGCCTCCGCCCGGCAGCCCGACCGCCGGCGCCGCGTGGGGTAGCGCCGGCAGCCGCTTCAGCGCCGCCGGTCAGCCCCTCCTTCCCGGCTCGGGCATTTCCGATTTCTCCCTCGTGGCGGATTTTTCGGGCGGGGCCTCCCGCTTCCCCGGAACACTGCTGCCCGGGCTCGTCGACGCGCATGTGCACTCCGCGCTCGTTGATCTCGCGACGGTGCGGGCGGGCGGTATCTCGGGGGTCTGGGATCTCGGCGGTGAGCCCTCCACAGTGGCTGCTCTCGCCGAAGACCACGAGCGGCGCAAAATGCCCCGAATCCGGTATGCCGGTCCTTTTCTGACGGCTCCTGGTGGATATCCCAGCGACCGCGCCTGGGCGCCCGCCGGCAGCTGGCGCGAGCTCCGCTCCCCCGCCGACGCCGTCGAGGCGGTGGCTGAGGCCAAAGCGCTCGGCGCCACGCTCGTCAAGGTCACCGCCCACGCCGGCGGGCCGCTGCTGTCCCCCGCGATCATGGCTGCCGTCGCCGAACAGGGGCTTCCGGTGGTCGTACACGCCGAAGGGGCCGGCACCGTTCGGCTTGCTCTCGACGCTGGGGCCTCCTTTCTCGCGCACACCCCGTGGACCGAGCCGCTCGACCCCGGTCTCGCCCGTGACTGTGCCGCCCGCATGACCTGGATCAGCACCCTCGACATCCACGGCTGGGGACAACCCACCCCGGCGTCGGTCACCGCCGTCGCCAACTTGCGGCTCTTCCGGTCGTACGGGGGTCAGGTGCTCTACGGCACCGACCTCGGCAACGGTCCTCTTCCCCCCGCCGTCAACCCCCGGGAGGTACGCCTTCTCCAAGCGGCCGGCATGACCCCGGACGAGATCCTCTCCGCCATGACCGGGCCCGGGCTCTCCTGGGTTCCCGGCGGGCTCGACCTCGACCCCGCCCGCTTCGCCGACTCGCTGGCCACCGCGCGGGTGCTCGACGACTCCGTGCACCCTGCGGTTTTCCCCAGGTAGGGACGACGGGCGACCTCATGGTCGGCGGGACGGCCGGTTTCTACGGTCGTTCCCATGACTTCTTTCGTCACCGACCTGGTGGAGCGGTTCGGCGGGCCCGGCGCCGGTCTCGCCGTGGCCCTGGAGAACCTGTTCCCGCCCATTCCGAGCGAGGCGATCCTGCCCCTGGCCGGTTTCCTGGCCGGGCAGGGGCGGATGAACGTGATCGCCGCGATCGCCTGGACCACTCTCGGGTCGGTTGCCGGCGCCGTCGCCCTCTATTACGTCGGC
Source organism: Actinoplanes sp. CA-131856 (assembly GCF_050956135.1). Lineage (GTDB taxonomy): Bacteria > Actinomycetota > Actinomycetes > Mycobacteriales > Micromonosporaceae > Actinoplanes. The sequence goes on from NZ_CP191849.1 coordinate 8,830,608, forward strand.
GCCGCTCTCGGCCGGGACCGGGTCCGGGCCATCGCGGCGCGGCTGCCGCTGGTCAAGGTGGGTGATCTCGATCGTACGGAGGCCTGGTTCGCCCGCCACGGCACCAAGGCCGTCTTCTTCGGGCGGATGATCCCGATCTTCCGCAGTCTCGTGTCGGTGCCGGCGGGTGTCGAACGGATGCGGCTGCCCGCGTTCCTGCTCTGTACCACGCTCGGCAGCCTGATCTGGAACACCACCTTCGTGCTGGCCGGCTACGCGCTCGGCGCCAACTGGACCGCCGTCGAGTCCTATGTGGCCACGTTCCAGAATCTGGTGATCGCCGCCTGCGCCCTGCTGCTCGCCTATTTCGTCGGCAGTCGATGGCGGCGCGGGCAGAATGGCTGAGGTGGCCCTCGTCCGACTGCTCCGCACCGTCGCCCTCGGCGCGCTGAGCGGGATCGTCGGGGCGCTGTTCCTCGTGGTGGCGGTGGCTTCGGGCTTTCGGCCGGCTCTTCAGACGTACGCCAGAAGGCTCGCCGAATTTGACCGTCGCCGTCTCGGCCTGGAGCCCGTCCGCTTCGACGCGCGGCACGCCTTCCGGTTTCTCGCGGCGCGGCTGCTGCCGGCCTTCCTCGGTGTGCTGACCGTCGGCATGCTGGTGGTCGGCGTGGTGCTGGCCGGCATCGTGGTGCGCGCGGTCGCCACCGGCGAGATGTCGTTTCTGGGGCTGCTGGAGCAGATGCTGTTCGGCTCGGCGCTGCTCCTGCTCGACCTGCAGGCGATGGCCAGCACGGTGGCGCTCGACCGGTGGCTGCTGCGCACGCTGCTGGCCCCGGGCACCCGGGAGGAGCTGGAGCAGCGCATCACCGAGCTGACGGTCAGCCGGGCCGGTGTGATCGAGGCGGTCGACGCCGAGCGCCGCCGCATCGAGCGTGACCTGCACGACGGCCTTCAGCAGCGGCTGGTCGCGCTCGGCATGCTGCTGGGCCGGGCCCGCCGCTCCCCCGAGCGCGCCGCCGAGCTGCTCGCGCAGGCCCACGACGACGCGCAACGGGCCATCGACGAGCTGCGCGAGGTGGCGTGGCGGGTCTATCCGTCCGCTCTGGAGCACGGCACCCTCGACGACGTGCTGACCATGGTCGCCCAGCGCTCCCCGGTGCCCGTCCGTGTCACGTACGACCTGCCCGAACGCCCGCCGCGCCCGATCGAGACCGTCCTCTACTTCGTGGCGTGCGAGGCCATCACGAACACGGCCAAGCACGCCGCCGCTACGGTGATCACCGTGCGGCTGACCCCGGGGGTGGAGATGGTGATCGCCGACGACGGCGTGGGCGGCGCCTCGCTCGACGGCTCCGGCCTGCGCGGCCTGGCCGACCGGGTGGCCGCGCTGGACGGCCGTTTCGAGCTCGACAGCCCGCCCGGCGGCGGCACCACCATCCGGGTCGCGCTGCCATGCGCATAGTGCTCGCCGAGGATTCGACGCTCCTGCGCGAGGGCCTGGTCCGTCTCCTGGCCGACGAGGGCCACGACGTGGTGGCCGCGGTGGCTTCCGCCGGCGAACTGGTGGCGGCCGTCGACGAGGCCAGGCCGGACGTCGTGGTCACCGACGTCCGCATGCCGCCCACCAACACCGACGACGGACTGCGCGCGGCCCTGGAGATCCGCCGGCGCTGGCCGGCGACCGGGGTGCTGGTCCTCTCCCAGTACGTCGAGAAGCGCTACGCCTCGCAGTTGCTGGCCGACCGTTCCGACGGTGTCGGCTACGTGCTGAAGGACCGGGTGGCCCAGGTCGAGGATTTCCTGGACGCCCTCGACCGGGTCGCGGCCGGCTCGACCGCGCTCGACCCCGAGGTCGTACGGCAGCTCATGTCCGGGTCTTCCGGTCTGACCCGCCTCACCCCGCGCGAGAACGACGTCCTGCGCCTGATGGCGGCGGGCTGTACGAACGTGGCCGTGGCCGAGCGTCTGTTCGTGTCGCTGAGCGCGGTCGAGAAGCACGTGAACGCCATCTTCGACAAGCTCGACCTGGCCGCCGCGTCCGACTACAACCGCCGGGTCCTGGCCATCCTGCGCTACCTGGACTCGTAGGCTGACCCCATGATCGTGGTGACGGGAGCAACCGGCCGCCTCGGCGGCCGAGTCGTGCGGCGCTTGACCAACACTCCCCTGCGCCTGCTGGTGCGGGACGCCTCCCGAGCTCCGGCCGGCCACGAGGCCGCGGTCGCCACCTACGACGACGGCGAGGCCGTCCGGCGCGCGCTGACCGGCGCCGGCACGGTCCTGATGGTGTCGGCCGCCGAGACCCCCGGCCGGGTCGCCGAGCACATCACCTTCGTCGACGCGGCGGCCGCGGCCGGCATCAGCCACCTGGTCTACATCTCGTTCGCCGGAGCCTCACCGGCCGCCAGATTCACCCTGGCCCGTGACCATTGGGCGACCGAGGAGCACATCCGCGAAAGCGGCCTGCCCTTCACGTTCCTGCGCGACAGCCTCTACGCCGACTTCCTCCCGTTCATGGTCGGCGACGACGGCGTCATCCGCGGCCCCGCCGCCGACGGCCGGGCCGCCTTCGTGGCCCAGGACGACATCGCCGACGCCGCGGCGGCCATCCTGAACGACCCCACCGGCCACGCCGGCCACACGTACACCTTGACCGGCCCCGAATCCCTGACCATGACCGAGGCCGCCGCCGCCCTGACCGCCGCCGGCCACCCGGCCCGCTTCCACAACGAGACCCTGGAGGAGGCGTACGAGTCGAGGCGCCCCTACAACGCCCCCGACTGGCAGCTCGACGCATGGGTGAGCACGTACACCGCCATCGCCGCCGGCGAGCTGGCCGAGGTCACCACGGACATCCCCACCTTGACCGGCCACCCCGCGACTTCCCTGGCCACCCTGCTCGCCCAGCGATCAGCAAGTTGATGCGCTTGAGTGTCTTGCGGTCCTGGGTCTGCCAGCAGAGATAGCCGTCCCAGCCTCGGTCGAGCTGAGTTTCACTCGTCAGACTCGGCTCGCTCTGTTGTTCGACCGGCCCGCCATTGCTCGACGCTCTCCGCCAGCCACTTGGCATTCGCCGGCGATCGGAGCAGGTAGTTGGTCTCCACCATCGCGTCCCAATCCTCCTTGCTGACCAGGACGGCGTTGCCACGCATGGAGACGATCTCGATAGGGGTGTGGTCTGCGTTGACCCGCTCGATCAAGGGGAGCAGGGTTCTGCGTGCCTCACTGGCGCTGATTGCGGCGGTCATGGAGCCTCCCAGGAGTTTTGTACCGGACACGGGGCCTCGGCCGAAAGTCGTAGAGGGGTGGGGAGGTTTCCGGCTCTGAGCGGATGTGCGGGGCGGTGGCCGTGCGGGACTCTCGAACACGATCACGGAGAGAGAGGGTCGCGATGACTATCGAGGATGACAATCTGCCCAGCCGGAGCCGGGTGGTGCTGACGGGGATCAGTTCGCGGGCCTGGGAGCATCCGGCCGATCGGGGGGCTCTGACCGCCCTGCGGGAGCTTCGCGGGTTCGACGACGTGGTGCGCGGGCTGTTCGGCATGTGGAACGAGCGGGGGTTCCGCCTGTCGTACCTGGCCGGGGCGATCCGCGTCGGGCAGGGGCAATATCCGCGGGTGCACGCGCTCTTCGCGGAGGCGGCGGCGTCGCTCGACGTCGAAGAGCTTCCCGAGGTGTACGTCAGTCAGTCGCCGATCATCACCAGCAAGGCGATCGGCATGGACCGGCCGTTCGTCGTGATCAGCACGGCGGCCGTGGAGAAGCTCGACGACGACGAGCTCCGTACCCTGCTCGGGCGCGAGATCGGGCACGTGCGCAGCGGGCACGCGGTCTACCAGACGATCATGACCGTGCTGACCCGGTGGGTGACCAGCGTGAGCTGGCTGCCGGTCGGGGCCATCGCCCTGCGGGCGATCATCGCGGCCATGTACGAGTGGTGGCGTAAGGCCGAGCTGTCGGCCGACCGGGCCGGGCTGCTCGCGGCGCAGGATCCGTCCGCTTCGCTGCGCCTGTTCATGAAGCAGGCCGGCGGCGGTGACCTCTCCCAGATCGACACCGCGGCCTTCCTGGCCCAGGCGGCCGAGTACGAAGGGGGCGGCGACCTGCGGGACAGCATCCACAAGATCGGCATGACGGCGTTCAGCGCCGAGCCGGTGCCGGTGGCCCGGGCCGCCGAGCTGCAGAAGTGGGTCGACTCGGGCGACTACGGCCGGGTTCTGGGCGGCGACTATCCGCGCCGCGACGACGACCGGGACGCCTCGGTCACGGCCGACGTCAAAGCGGCCGCGGCCAGCTACCGCGACAACTTCCGTGACTCCAGCGACCCGCTGGTCACCTTCGCCCGCAAGGCCGCCAACGGCGCCGCCGACCTGGTCGGTTCCGCCGCCCGCGGCGCCCGGGGCTGGGCGCGGGGAAGCGACAACTGACAAAACGTCCGGGTGGCGCGGAATCGAGGCCGCGCCACCCGGTCACAGCAAAAGCCCGGTCACAGCAAAAAGCCCGGTCACGCCAGATATGTGGTCAGCCAGTCGACTGTCTCGCGCAGGTAGTCGGCTCGTGACGAGCGGTGCAGCAGCTCGTGGCCCTCGTCCGGGAAGAGCAGGAACTTGTGGGGTACGCCCCGGGCCGCCAGCGCCGCGACGACCTGCTCCGCCTCGATGAGGGGGACGTTGCTGTCGTTCTCGCCGTGCACGACCATCAGCGGGGTCCGCAGCCGGTCGATCCGGGTGATCGGCGACAGGTCGGCCAGCAGGTCGCGGTCGGCCACCGGGTCGCCGTATTTGGAGACCGCGGCCGCCGCGATCCACGGCTCGGTGTGCTCGTAGAACGTGGCGAAGTTCGACATGCCGCACACGTCGATGCCCGCCTCGAAGAGATCCGGGAACGTCACCAGCGCGGCCAGGGTCAGATAGCCGCCGTACGACCTCCCCATGATCCCCAGCCGCGAGGCGATGCCCGTTTCGAGCAGGTGGGTCGCGCACGTGCGGACGTCCTCGATCGCGTCGTGGCGGAGCGCGAGGTTGTCGGCGTTGACGAAGGCGCGCCCGAAACCGGACGAGCCTCGCACGTTGGGGGCGAACACCGCGATGCCCCGCGCCACCAGCGACTGGAAGAGCGGCCCGTGTCCGGGCCGCTCCTGGGCTTCGGGACCGCCGTGGAACCACAGGACTGTCGGGTGCGGCCCCGGGCCGGCCGGGCGGAACAGCCAGCCGGTGAGGGTGAGCCCGTCGTGGGCCGGGAAGGTCTCCAGCGTCGGCCGGACCGCGTCGGGCGCGGCCGTCTCGGCCGAGACGGGGACGAGGCCGTCGTCTCGCGAAACCCACACCCCGTGCGGTTGCCCAGGTCCTTCGGCCGTGAACGCGAGCGCCGAGCCATCATGACTCCACGCGAGCCCGCTGACGACCGAGCCGGGGAGCGGAGCCAACCGTCGCCAGGATATTTCCGACAAATCAACGAGGGAGACCTCAGACTCGCCACCTCGCACGTTCCACAGGACCGCCGCCCGGAGTCCATCGGCGGTGATCGTGAAGGACTCCGCCTCGGCGTTCGCAGAGGTGGCGACGACCTCGACCGCACCGTCGACGACCCGGATCAGCACCGGGAACTCGCCGGTCTCGCTGCGCGCGTAGATCGTCGTGCCGTCCGGCCCGAAGACCGCCTGCTCCCCCGCCGTCACGTACGAGTCGACGCCGGTGTCCAGGTCGCGGACCGCGACGTGCCGGCTGCCGCGCGGACCCACCCGCAGCAGCGCGCGGCCGGCCGCGACGTCGAGCAACGAGATCAGCTCGCCCGTGCCGACGACCGTCCGGTCGCCGGTGACCGGGTCGATCAGCAGGGCCGTCGTCAGGTTCTCGGTCAGCGCCAGCAACGACCGCCCCGGCAGCCAGCGCATGTTGTCGGCCGTGTCCGCGCCGAAGCCGGCGACCTGGTGCAGCTGCGAGCCGTCGGGCCGGACCAGCCACACCTCGTGCCGGGGTGCGCCGCCGGGCGCGACCGAGCAGGCCAGCCAGCCGCCGCCGGTCGACCAGGCGACCGCCGCGACCGGCGCCTCGCCCGTGTCGACGAGGAACGCCAGGTCGCTGCCGACCGGCTGCACCCACACCTGCGGGCGGCCGCCGCGGTCGGAGACGTACGCGCAGTGCCGCCCGTCCGGCGACAGTGTGGGTGACCAGCTGCCGGAAACCTCCGACGGGAACGGTTTCGTGAGAGGGGAGAACCCAACGGGCAGCACAGTGACGTCGACACGGTTGAGCTGACCGGTCATACGGTTCCTCCCTCGAATGGCTAGATTCCCTTGTCCTGCAACCACATCTCCAGCAGTGCGAGCTGCCACAGCTGGTTGGCACCGAGTGTGGTGCGCGGGGTGTTCGGATCGGCCAGCAGGTGGTCGACGTACTCCTGCCGGAACAGCCCCCGTTCCCGGGCTGCTCGCGCCGTGAGCGCTTCACGTACCTTGTCGAGCATCGCTCCCTCGAGGTGCCGGATGCCTGGTACCGGGAAATATCCCTTGGTCCGGTCGATCACCTCGTCGGGCACGACCCCGCGGGCCGCCTCTTTCAGTACTCCCTTGCCACCGTGCGCCAACTTCAGAGCGGGCGGGCAGGCCGCGGCCAGCTCGACCAACTCGTGGTCCAGGAACGGTACGCGTGCCTCCAGCCCCCACGCCATAGTCATGTTGTCGACCCGTTTGACCGGATCGTCGACCAGCATCACCTGGGAGTCGAGCCGCAACGCCGCGTCGACGGCGGTCTCGGCGCCGGGCCGGCCGAAGCTCGCCGCCACGAACTCGCGGCTCACATCAGTGCCGACCAGCCAATCCGGGTTCAACTGCTGGGCCAGGCGGCTGTACGGCCGGTCGAAGAACTCCCTCGCGTAAGCGTCCACGGCCTGGTCGTAGGGCACGTCCGCGAGTGGCGGATACCAGCTGTAGCCGGCCAGGATCTCGTCCGCGCCCTGCCCCGATTGTACGACCTTGACCGACTTCGACACATCCTCGCTGAGCAGGTTGAACGCGACACAGTCGTGGCTCACCATCGGCTCGGCCATGGCCGCCACCGTCCGGTCGACGGCGGGCAGGAAGCGTTCCCGGCCGATCCGGATCTGGTGGTGCTCGGTGTCGAACTGCTTGGCGATGATGTCGGAGTACGCGAACTCGTCGCCGGTCTCGCCGCCGGCCGCCTCGAAGCCGATGCTGAACGTGGTGAGGCCGCGCTGACCCTGCTCGGCCAGCAGCGCCACGATGTAGCTGGAGTCGATGCCGCCCGACAGCAGCACGCCGACCGGCACGTCGGCCACCATCCGGCGCTCGACCGCCACCTTGAGCTTCTCGTGGATCAGCTCCGGCCAGTCGGCGTCGGCGATGTCCGGGCGCCGCGTGTGCGACGCCTCCCAGTACACGCGGTCGGTCGACGACCCGTCGGCGCGGATGATCCGCACCGTGGCCGGCGGGAGTTTCCGTACCCCCGAAATGATGGTCCTGGGGGCCGGCACGACGGAATGGAACGTCATGTAGTGCTGGAGCGCGACCTTGTCGATCGACTTGTCGACGTCGCCCGCGGCCAGCAGCGCCGGCAGCGTCGAGGCGAAGCGCACCCGGCCCGGCGTCTCGGCCAGATAGAGCGGCTTGATCCCGAGCCGGTCACGGGCCAGCATCACCGTGCCCGAGTCGTGCTCGACGATCGCGAAGGCGAACATGCCGAGGAAGCGCGTCACGCAGTCGGCGCCCCAGCGGTGGTACGCCTTGATGATCACCTCGGTGTCCGAGGTGGAGAAGAACTTGTAGCCGTACCCCCGCAGCTCTTCTTTCAACGAGCGGTAGTTGTAGATGCAACCGTTGAAGACCAGGGTCAGGCCGAGCTCCTCGTCGGTCATCGGCTGCCCACCGGCCTCGGACAGGTCGATGATCTTCAGACGGCGATGACCGAGAGCGACCGGCCCCCGGGCCCACAGCCCTTCGCCGTCCGGACCGCGCGATTCCAGGCACGGCAACATCCGCCGGACGGCCTCGACCTCCGCCGCCCGGCTGTCGTACCGGAGTTCACCGGCGATCCCACACATAAATTCCTCCCCTGTCGTTAGCTGAGCAGCCACGTGTCCTTGGAGCCGCCGCCGCGCGACGAGTTGACGATCATGCTTCCGGCCGGGGCCACCCGGGTCAGGGCGGCCGGAGCGACCACCGACTCACGGCCGGTGAAGATGAAGGCGCGCAGGTCCACGTGGCGCGGCGCGAGCTGATGGCCGTCGAAGACCGGGTGCGTCGAGAGCTGCACGACCTCCTGGGCCACCCATCGGTGCGGCGCGGTGCGGATCTGCCGGCGTACGGCCGAAAGGTCCTCCGCCGTCGCATGGGGACCGATCACGATCCGGTCGCCGCCGTAGCCGTCCACCGGCTTGCAGACCAGCTGGTCGAGCCGGTCGAGGACCTCGGCCCGCTGCTCCGGGATGCCGCACAGATAGGTCGGCACGTCGGCTAGCAGCGGCTTCTCCCCCAGGTAGTACTCGATCAGCTTGGGCACGTAGGCGTACACGGCCTTGTCGTCGCCGATGCCGTTGCCGAGCGCGTTGGCCAGCACCACGGTGTCCGCGTGCAGCGCCGTGATCAGGCTCGGGCCGAGCGGCATGCCGTCCGCGCCCGGCGAGTGGACCAGGCTGTCCTCGCCCATCCGCAGATAGATGACGTCGACCCGGCGCCGCTTGCCGTCGCGCATCCGGTAGACGATGCCCTCGTCCACGAACAGCTCGGTGCTGCGCACCACCGGCACGCCCATCTCCTCGGCCAGCATCCGGTGCTCGAACCAGGCCGAGTCGTCCGGTCCCTGACTCAGCACGACGATCTGGGGATCGTCGCCCGCGGCCGGGCGGGCCGACTCGATCAGCGCCCGCTTGAGCAGCGCCGGCGTGTCCTCCACCGAGATCAGGCCGGGCGGTTCGGGCAGCTCCGGCAGAACGCTGTGGGTGAGGCGGCGGTTCTGCATGGCGTACGCGATGCCCGACGGCACCCGCAGGTTGTCCTCGAGGACGCACCACTCGCCGCTCTGGTTGCGCACCAGGTCGACGCCGGCCACCTGGGCCCGGACCCCCGCGTGGGCGACCAGGGCGCCGCTGGGCCGCAGCTCCGGCGACCCGTCGATCACCCACTCGGGAACGACACCGTCGCGGACCACTTCCCGATCGCCGTACACATCCTGAATGAAAAGATCGAGAGCACGCACCCGCTGGACGAGCCCACCGCGCAGCGGGCCCCAGTCCTCGGCCGGCACGATCCGCGGCACGAGGTCGAACGGGAACAGCCGGGTCGCCGCCTCGCCGGCGACGCTGAACGTGATGCCCCGCTGGCGCTGCTCGTCGTCGCGCGCGTCCTCGCGCCGCCGCAGACCGGCCGAGCCGAGAGCTTTCAGGACATTGACCACCCCGGCGTACGCCTGCGTGGGCTCACCGTCGGCGAAAGCCTCATCGCCCGTACGGGCGTACGGGAAGAGCCCGGCCGGAACCGACTGGCCCTCCGGCCCGATGCCGGTGGCCCCGCCCCGCGTGTCGGCCACGAGCAGATCGACCACATCGGAGATCCGGCCGCGCCGCGTCATGGCCCGGCGCTGGCGTGCGGCCGAGCTGCCCCGGCTGAGCGCCCGCACCGACAGGTCGAAGACCTGCTCCCAGTCGCCCAGCTGCTCCAGCTCGGGCCGCAGCTCGCCGACCAGTTGCTCCACGGCCAGCGCGGCCGGCACCGGCTCCGGCCCGCGGCGCAGGTCGAGCAGGTCGCCCTCCAGACCGGAACGGGCGGCCCGCCACATCGCGGCCCGGTGCAGCGGAGGCTGTACTCGTTTCACCGGGTGGCCAGCCCGGTACTCCTCCCGGGCGCGCAGCACCAGCGCCCGGAACAGCCCGGCCAGCAGCACGACCGTGTCCACGTCCGGGCTGGAGTCGGTGACGCGCAGCTCCACGGTCGGCACGTGCGCCGACGGGCGCACGTCGAAATAGACCATCTTGGGGTCGGTGATGGTGCCCGAGGCGATCAGGTCGGCCACGAGCTGGTCGTGCTCGGCGGCCGAGTTCAGCACCCCCGGGTCACCGGCCGTGGGCCAGCGCAGCCACACCAGCGAGCGCACGCTGGCGTACCCCGAGTCCTCACCCATCCAGTACGGCGAACTGGTCGACAACGCGAGCAGCGTGGGCAGCGCCGAGGTGACCCGCTGAGCCACGGCGACCGCCTCGTCCCGGTCCGGGACGCCCACGTGCACCTGGGCCCCGCAGATCAGCTGCTCCCGGGCCAGAAGCTGGTAGTCGTCCAGCATCCGCCGGTAGCGCGACGTCGGCGTCACGGGCAGTGACTCCAGGTCGACCAGCGGCACCGTGCCCGCCGCGACCAGCCCCAGCCCGAGCGACTCGGCCACCGTGATCGCCTCGCGCCGGCGGCCCGCGATGCCGTCGCGCAGATCGTCCAGAGTGTCGCTGACCGGGGTGTTCGTCTCGACCACCGAACGGTGCAGCTCGGCCGAGAACTTCGCCGGGTCGAGCTGGTCGAGCACCTCCTGCGCCCGCGGCACCAGCTCCCGGGTGACCAGGTCGACGACGTGCAGCTCCTCCTCGACACCGAGGTTGAGCTCCTCGGAGCGGTGTGCCTCGCTCGCCGTGACGCTCAGAGATTCTGTCATGAGACCGCCTTGTTCCTAGCCCGACTTGACCCCGAGCCTCGCCATCACATGTGCCGATCCTGTTCCGTGCCCATTTCCAGCTCGCGCCGAACATCCCTTCCAACCACCCCACCGCCACCCTTGATCGGGCTGAAGGCTTTTCCCCGGGCGGTGCCCTCAGGTGATGCACACACCCTGTAACCTCGGCCCCGTTCTCACACCGGGAGGTTTTGATGAGCAATGTCGTCGTGGTGACCGGCTCCGCCGGCCTGATCGGCTCCGAGTCCGTACGCCACTTCGCGGGCCTCGGCATGGACGTCGTCGGCATCGACAACGACATGCGGCAGTACTTCTTCGGCACCGACGGCTCCACCCGGTGGAACCTCGACCGCCTGGTCAAAGAGGTGGGCGAGCGCTACACGCACCACAACATCGACATCCGCGACCGGGACGGCATCGACGCCCTGCTGGCCCGCTACGGCAAGAGCATCGGCCTGGTCATCCACGCCGCCGCGCAGCCCAGCCACGACTGGGCAGCTAAGGAGCCGTTCACCGACTTCGACGTCAACGCGGGCGGCACCCTGAACATGCTCGAGGCGCTCCGCAAGCACGCACCGACGGCGCCGTTCATCTTCACGTCGACCAACAAGGTGTACGGCGACACGCCCAACCGCCTGCCGCTGGTCGAGCTCGACTCCCGCTACGAGCTGCCCCAGGACCACACGTTCCACGAGGGCATCACCGAGGAGATGTCGATCGACCAGACGCTGCACTCGGTCTTCGGAGCATCCAAGGTCGCGGCCGACGTGATGGTCCAGGAGTACGGCCGCTACTTCGACATGCCGACGGCCATCTTCCGTGGCGGCACGCTCACCGGCCCCGGCCACTCGGCGGCCGAGCTGCACGGCTTCCTGGCGTACGTGATGCGCTGCGTGATGGAGCAGCGGACGTACCACATCTACGGCTACAAGGGGAAGATGGTCCGCGACGCCATCCACTCGCACGACCTGGTGACGGCGTTCGAGGCGTTCCACAAGGCCCCGCGGGTGGCCGAGGTCTACAACATGGGCGGCGGCCGCTTCTCGAACTGCAGCCACATCGAGGCGTTCCAGATCGCCTCCGAGATCACCGGCCTCGAAGCGAAGACCGACTACGTCGGCCAGGCCCGCACCGGCGACCACCAGTGGTGGATCAGCAGCACGGCCCGGTTCGAGCAGCACTACCCGGACTGGAAGCTCACCTACGACGTCCCGGCCATCCTGCGCGAGATGTACGAGGCGAACCAGGACGTCTGGAAGCCCACGGCCTGACCCGCAGACCTCGCAGACACCGCAGACACCGCAGACCCCGCCCTCCCTTGGGGGCCCCCGTCCAGCTCCAGTCTGACGGAAAACGCGAGATCCTGCGGGCGGCCTGTGGACGACGGCGTGCGCTGTGGATAACTCATGCGGCTGAGCGCTCCCGGGCAAGTTCCTGTGGCTTACCTGGGGGTGCTCGTGCCGTAACGGTTGGTTAACCGACGGTCGGTACATTTCCGGCATGTCCGTCTTGAAGGTAATCCGTCATGACGTGCCGGCGTCGATCGTGGTCTTTCTGATCGCGATTCCGCTGTCCCTGGGTATCGCCGCGGCCTCCGGGGCACCCCTGCTCGCCGGCCTGGTGGCCGCTGTCGTGGGCGGGGTTGTCGTGGGGGCCTTCGGCGGGGCTCCGCTGCAGGTCAGCGGGCCCGCCGCGGGACTCACCGTGATCGTCGCGGGCACCATCGCGAACTTCGGGTTCGCTGCCACCGCCGCCATCGTGGCGCTGGCCGGAGGCGTACAGATCCTGCTGGGTCTGGCCCGTCTCGGACGCGCCGCCCTCGCCCTCTCACCGGCCGTGGTGCACGGCATGCTCGCCGGGATCGGCCTGGTCATCGCGCTCAGCCAGATCCACGTCGTGCTCGGCGGGGCGCCACAGAGCGACGCCTGGCACAACCTGCGGGAGCTGCCGGCCCAGATCGCCGGCATACACGGCGCCTCGGTGCTGCTCGGCCTGCTCACCATCGGGCTGCTGCTGCTCTGGCCGCGCCTGGTCCGCACCTCGCTGCTGCCGGCCGCCCTGGTCGCCGTCGTCGTCACCACCGTGGTGGCCGCCCTCATCGGGGCCGACGTGCAGCGGGTCGACCTGCCCGACCGCCCGCTGTCCGAGCTGGTCTTCCCCCGCTGGCCCGACGCCGGCCTCGGCGAGATCGCCCTGGCCGTGCTCACCATCGCCCTCGTCGCCAGCGTCGAGTCCCTGCTCTCGGCCGTCGCCGTCGACCGCATGCACGACGGCCCGCGGGCCGACCTCAACCGCGAACTGGTCGCCCAGGGCGCCGGCAACACCGCCTCCGGCCTGCTCGGCGGCCTGCCGATCACCGGCGTCATCGTCCGCAGCTCCACGAACGTCGGCGCCGGCGCCCGCACCCGCGCCTCGGCCGTCCTGCACGGCGTGTGGGTCGCGCTCTGCGTGCTGCTCGCCGCCGGCATGCTCGAGATGATCCCGATGGCCGCCCTGGCCGCGGTGCTGGTCGTGGTCGGCCTGCGGTTGATCAGTCTGGCTCAGATCAAGACCTATATACGCCACCGCGAGCTGCCGACCTATCTCATCACCGCCGCCGGCGTGGTCGCCACCGACCTGCTCACCGGGGTGGCGCTCGGCCTGGCCGCCGCCGTGCTGGTCATGCTGTGGCGGGTCGCCCGCTGCGACATCCGCGTGGCCAGTCCCGGCCCCAACGAGTCGGTCGTGACCATGACCGGCACGCTGGCCTTCGTCGGCTCGGGCCGGGTCGCGCGGGCCCTGGCCGCCATCCCGGCCGGCCGGTCGGTCGCCGTCGAGCTCCATCTCGACTACCTCGACCACGGCGCCTTCCAGATCATCGAGGACTGGCGCGAGGCGTACGAGAAAGCGGGCGGAACCGTCAGTGTCAGAGAAACCCACGACGGTTGGTTCCACCGGGCCACGAGCGGCCGCCTGGGCGACGGCAAGACCACACCGCGGCGCTTCGGGTCGTGGACGCAATGGCAGGACCTCGACCGTCAGAAGCGTGACGCCATGGCCGCCGGCATCCAGGAGTTCGAGCGCAGCGTGGCCCCGCTGGTGCGCCCGCAGCTGGCCGATCTGGCCCGCGACGGCCAGACGCCCGAACAGCTCTTCATCACCTGCGCCGACTCCCGCCTGGTCCCCAACCTGATCACCACCAGCGGCCCGGGCGATCTTTTCTGTGTCCGCAACGTCGGGAACATCGTCCCGCCGCATGATCAGGGCGACTCGTCGGTCGGCGCCGCCATCGAGTTCGCGGTGGGAGTGCTGAACGTCAGCACGATCACCGTCTGCGGCCACTCCGGTTGCGGCGCCGTCCGCGCCTTGATGACCGGCGGCTTCGCTCCCGACCAGGCCTTGGGCCGCTGGCTGGACCAGTCCGGCGTCGACTTCACCGACTGCGACGACGAGGAGGGTTGCGTCACCGCGAACCTCGCCCAGCAGCTGGCCAACCTGCGCACGTACCCGGTGGTCCGCGAGGCCGAGGCCGCCGGCCGCCTCACCCTGACCGGCCTGTACTTCGACTTGGCCGAGGCCCGGATGTACACGGTCGACGAGTCCGGCCGGACCCGCGTCCCGCTTCCGCCACCCGTGCCGGTCGCCGCCGCGAGCTGACCACCGGCAGGGCAGGCCCGCTTCCTCCACCGGACGCTCCCGAGCGTCGGCGGAGGAGGCGGGCACGACCGGGCCGAAAATCGGCGGTGGTCACCACGGCCCCGGTCATAGCCTCAGCGCCATGGACAGCCTGGACGAACAGCGTGAGTACTACCGTCAGCGCGCCCCCGAGTACGACGAGTGGTGGCAGGCCCGAGGGCAATATGCGAAATCCCCCACGGACGAGGCTCGCTGGTTCGCCGACGTCGCCGAGGTGGAGCGGGCACTGGACGCTTTCGGCCCGGCCGGGAACGTCCTCGAACTGGCGGCCGGCACCGGCTGGTGGACACGGCGGCTGGCCCGGCACGCCCAGCAGGTGACAGCGGTGGACGCGGCCCCGGAGACGCTGGCGATCAACGAAGCCTCGGTGCAGGCCGGGAACGTGCGGTACGTGACCGCCGACATCTTCTCGTGGGAGCCACCGGCCGCCGCCTTCGACGTGGTCTTCTTCAGCTACTGGCTCTCCCACGTGCCCGCCGACCGGTTGGCCGGTTTTCAGCGGCAGGTCTCGGCGGCGCTGCGGCCAGGCGGACGGGTCTTCGTGATCGACAGCTACCACACCCGGCGCCTGCCCGATGACAAGCAGCAACGGGTCCTCAACGACGGCCGGCGCTTCGAGGTGATCAAACGGTACTGGCAACCCGGGGAGCTCGAGGCCATCCCGCAATGGCGGCTGACCGCACGGGTGACGGCCGGCCGGTCCATCGTCTACGGCTGGACGAACTTCTGAAGCTGCTGGTAGAGGACCTTGTCGGAGACGGCGCTGGGGATGGTCGGGCCGGTGCCCACGGGGACGACGTTGGGGCAGGTGGCGGCGTCGCCGAACAGCTGTTTCTGGAGAAGACGGCGGCCGGTCGCCACCTCGTACAGGGAAAGGTTGTAAACGCCCCGGGCCAGCTCGTGGGTGTCGCACTTCCTGATCAGGGTGCCGTTCTTCGTCAGGCTCAGGCAGGCGACCAACTGGGACTTCGTGGGATCGCTGGGCAGCCAGGCGTCGCGGAGGGGCTTGCTGAGGCCGTACGGCACGTCCAGCGCCGCCCTGATCCGATGAGGACCGCCGGTCAGGGTGTCGGTCACCCCGACGCTGATCTGGTGGGGCGCGCGGCCGGTGTAGCGGGGGGACTTCGGGTAGTACAGGCCCTCGCAGACCAGGGCCAGGTCGTCGGCGCGCTTCACCGGGGCGGCGCTGGGGCGCGGGCCGGCCGGGGAGGCCGAGGCGGAGGCCGACGGACCGGTCCAGGTGGCGGGGAGAGCGTCCCCGCCACCTGGACCACCGAGGACCTGCCAGCCCGCGACGACCGCGACCAGGACGACGGCGACGGCCGACACCGGGATGACCCAGCGGGGCGGGCTGGCCCACGCGCGCGCCGCCGCCTGAGCCGGCGGTGAGGCGGCGGCCCGGCGACCGGCCTCGAAAGCACCGGTCTGCCACCGCGACCACCGCGGCTCAACCGGCGGCGCTTGCTTGTCGTCCATGCGCGTCCCGTCCTTGGTTACTACCGAGTAGGACGGTGACTGTACCTAATTCAGTGACGCACGTCTCAGAACGGGGTGAGGGTGATGCCGGCCTGGCGCGGGTCGCCGTCGTGGACCAGGGACTCCTGGTTCTGCACATCGTCGAAGGCGAACGCGTACGCCTTGCCGTCCACCATGTTCTCGTGGATCACCTTGGCGTACAGGTTGGCCGGGTTGCCCTGGTAGAAGTCGGCCGCCGTGCCGCTCGGCTGGGTGTCGAGCCGGCCCAGCGTGGTGCGGGTCAGCGCCGCGCACAGGGTGCGGGCGATCGGGCCCACGACCTGGTCGTTCGGCGCGGCCAGGGCGCCGTCGCAACCCCACACGTTGGCCGTCGAGGGCTTGGTGAACGAGGCGACCGTCTTGCCCGTGGTGTCGGTGAAGTTCATGACGTCGCCGCTGGTCCGGCCGGTGAAGCGCACCGACGGCTGGTCCGTGAAAGGCACGACGGTCAAATTCTTCGAGGTGTACGCCGACCAGGCACCCGAGATGAAGGAGTCCAGATAGGTGGGACTCATCAGGCCGGCGTCGGCGGCCTTGCCGGGCGCGAGAACGCGCAGGACGGTGCCGTCGGCGCGGGTGACGACGCTCTTGGCGAAGTCGGCGGACGCCTTGACCGCGTCGATGACCTTCTGACGGCCGCCGCTCTTGAGCTCGCCCGTCTGCGAGGTGACACCGGTGCCGCCGGTGACGCTGACGATGTGCGGGACGGCGAACATGTCGACCTGCGAGCTGTTGAGCCACAGGCCGGAGTCGTTGAGGGTGAACTCGCTCCAGTCGAACAGGATGTCCTTGTTGGGGTCGCCGCCCGCCCACGGCGCCGGCTGGACCAGGCCGTCGGTGGTGAGCCGGAAGTCGAGCTTCCGCCCGAACGACATGTAGAGCCGGCCCGACAGGTTCTTCGGGACCTTGATCGTGGTGCTGGCGCCGTTGCCGGGTCCGGCGATGGCGACGTCCGGCGCGGGGACCGGAACGGCGCCGCCCCCGGTCCAGGCGGTGAACGTGCCGGCGCTGTTCACGTAGCCGAGCTTGCCGGTCGTCAGGTTCACGCCGAGCACGTAGAGGAACACCGAGTCGGCGCGCCCGGTCCTGTTGCTGACCGTCACCGGGAGGAGGTTGCTCGCCGGGGGTACAGCCGACGTCGCCCCGCTCGTCGCCTCACCACCGCCCGCCGATTCCTGATTTGTCGGATTTGTCGACGGAGCGGGGGTGGCGGAGGGCGCGGAGGGCGCGGCGGTAGAGGTCGAGGTGGGTGGGGTGCCGCCGGGGACTGTGCCGCCGGGGACTGTGCCGCCGGGAGCGGTGTCGCCGGGAGCGGTGCCGCCGGGGGCAGCGTCGCCCGAGGCGGTCCCGCACGGCTGACCGTTCAACTTGCAGTTGACCGGCTTGCCGCCCGCGCCGACGAAGCCGAACGTCACTTTCGCGTCGACCGGCACCGCGCCGTTCCAGGAGCGGTTCGTGAAGGTGCGGTGGCTGCCCGACGCCGTCATGTCGGCGTCCCAGAAGCTGCCGATCGTGGCGCCGGCCGGCAGGTCGAACTCGACCTTCCACGAGGACATGGCGGACGCGCCCGTGTTGCTGATCGTCACCTCGCTCTGCCATCCGGTGCCCCAGTCGGACACCGTCCTCACGGCGGCCGTGGGAGCGGCCGCCGAGGCGGGCAGGGCGAACCAGGCCGTCGCCGTGGCCGCCACCACGGCGACGGTGGTCAGGATCAACGTTCTCGTGCGGCGCATCGTCGGACTTGCCTCCGGTGTAGCGGGGATGGGGACGGTCCCCATCCTGGGAAGCGGTGCGGCGATCCGCCCGTACGCCCAAGATCTTTATGGTTCCTTTAAGGGTCTTCTGCCCTTTTTTCGCGAGGCGGTTACCCGCGACGCCACTTCTGGTTGGCGCCGCCCGTGCAGTCCCAGAGGATCAGCCGGGCGCCGTCGTTGGCGTTCCAGGCGTCGATGTCCACACACTTGTTGGCCTGCGGATTGACCAGGTCACCGGCGGCCGACAGGACGAACTGCTGCGCCGCGTTGCCGCTGCAGTTGGCGATCTGGATGACCGCGCCGTTGGCAGTCGAGCCCCATGCCACGTCGAGGCACTTGTTGTTCGACGTCTGGAGAGTGCCGTTCACGAAGTTCCACTTCTGGGCGCCGGTGCCGTTGCAGCCCCACATCTGCACCGGCACGCCGTCCGAGAAGTTCGAGTTGGGCACGTCGATGCACTTGTTGTTGAGGCTGCTGATCAGCGAGGACCCCGAGCCCCCGCCGCCGGTCGTGGTCAGCGACAACCCGTACACCGAGAGGATCTCGTTGACCGGCTGGAACCACATCGTGCCGCCGCTGGAGCAGTTGCCCGTTCCGCCCGACGTCACGCCCTGGGCCTGGTTGCCCGAGATCCACGAGCCGCCGGAGTCGCCCGGTTCCGCGCAGGCGTTGCTCCGGGCCAGACCGGAGACCGCACCCTGGGAGTAGACGATCGTCTCGTTGCGGCCGAGGATCGTGCCGCAACGCCAGCCGGTGGTACGCCCGGAGCGGCACACCGAGCTGCCGATGGCCGCCTCCTGCGAGCCGGCCACGGTCACGTTGCCGCCCGCGTAGTTGTTCACCCACGGCTGCGAGGTCCAGTTCCCGTTCGTCCGGATCCAGGCGTAGTCGTTGCCCGGGAAGGACGAGCCGGCGAAGGTGCCCTGGGCGACGTTGTTGTATCCGAGGGTCGGGCTGCCCGTGCCGCCGCAGTGGCCGGCGCTGACGAAGCCACCAGCCACGGCGAAGCCGACCGAGCAGAGGGTGTTGCCGTTGATCACGTACTGGTCGCCGCCGCGGGTGTCGTAGAGGGGTTTCGGCTGTTCGGCGGAGACCACGCTCACCGCGCCGGCGCCGGCATCGCGGGCGAAAGCGGCGGCGGACTCAGCGGCTCCGGGCGCGGCCATCACGACCACCCGGTTCGCAGTCGTGTCGACGTACCAGCCCCGCACCGACGAGGCCCGGGCCGCCGGCGCGTGCCGATTCAGGGCGTCACGCGATTTGGCCAGGTCAGCGGCGCTACGGGACACGAGCGCCGGGGTCGCCCCCTCCGCCCGTACGGCCGAAAAAGCGGAAGAATCGGTCACCGCGACCGTCAGACGGGTTGCCCCGGAGGGGATCCAGGCGCCCGCGAAGGCGGAGCCGAGCCGGGTCTCGAGCCGGCGCTGGACGACCGGCGCCGCGGCTTCCGTGCGCAGCCGGACGGCGATCTGCGCGTCGTCGAGCTTCAGGTCCCGCTTCATCGCGGCCACCATGTCCGGCGGGAGGTTCGGGTCGGCGGCGGGCGCGGCCTGAGCTGGTACGGGGGTGAGCAGAGTGATCGCCGAGGCGGCGACAGCGAGCCAGCGTTTGCGCATAGCGGGCTTCCTTTCACATGGGGATAGATCGGAGGCTGTCTATGCCTGACAACGCTGTCAAGAAACAATGAAGAAACCTGCCCGTATGAACCACGTGGCCTCCGTCGCCTCCTCTCGCCGACTCCGCCCCGGTCGTGCAAGGCTGTGTTCTTCAGGAGTCGTTCGCAGCAGACGGGGTGTACGGGCAAATGGGCATGGTCAAGGTGGTCGGCCTGGTGCTGCACCCGCGGCGCGACTGCGGCTCCGCGATCGACGCGATCACGCGATGGGCGCAGCGGCGGGACGTCCAGGTGCTGGGGCTGCACGAGGAGATCGACCGGATCGACTGCCAGGCCGAGGCGGTCAGCCCCGAGGAGATGGTCGAGCGGGCCGGCCTGCTGGTCAGCCTGGGCGGCGACGGCACGATGCTGCGCACCATGCGGCTGGTCGAGGGGCGCAAGACGCCCGTGCTGGGGGTGAACGTGGGCCGGCTCGGCTTCCTGGCCGAGGTCGACCTGCCCGATCTGCCCGAGGCGCTCTCCGCCATCGACGAGCACCGGTTCACCATCGAGTCGCGCACCGCGGTGCGCACGGTGCTGCCCGACGGCAAGGCCGTGTCGGCCTTCAACGACATCGCCATGGTCCGGGTGCCCGGCGACGGCCTGGCCGCGATCGGCATCTCGGTCGAGGGCAAGAACTTCGTCAACTACCAGGCCGACGCCGTCATCGTCTCCACACCGACCGGCTCCACGGCCTACAGCTTCTCGGCCGGTGGCCCGATCGTCTCCCCCAACGTCGAGGGACTGATCGTCACCGCCGCCGCCGCGCACTCCTCGTTCAACCGCCCGCTGATGCTCGCCCTCACCGAGCGGCTCGAGCTCGACGTGCTGGCCACCAGCGGCCGCCTGGCCATCGAGGTCGACGGCATCATCGAGGGCTACGCCCGGCCCGACGACCGGCTGGCCATCGAGCCCGTGCCGACCGCGGCCAACGTCATCCGCCTCGGCGGCACCTCGTTCTACGAGCGGGCCCGGCGCAAGCTGCGGGTCGAGGGCAGCGCCCAGGTCGGCGTGCCCGACTCGGCCGACGCCGTCGTGGTCGACAGCTTCGAGCGCCAGCGCTACGAGGTGCTGCTCGGCGGCGAGGTGGCCGGCGTGCTCAACTACCGCCGCCACGGCGACAAGATCGAGCTGATGCACACCGAGATCGAGCAGACGTTCTCCGGCCGCGGGCTGGCCAGCCGGCTCGCCTCGGCCGCGCTGGAGGACGCCCGCGGCCGCGCCACCCCGGTGGTCGTCTCCTGCCCCTTCGTCATCGGATATCTGGACCGCCACCCCGAATACGCCGACCTGCTTAGCCAGAGCTGAGGTACCGACTCATGGGCCATCCCACGATCCTCACCGTCGACGACGACCCTTCGGTGTCCCGGGCCATCGCCCGCGACCTGCGCCGCCGCTACGGCGACCAGTACCGGATCCTGCGCGCCTCGTCGGCCGCCGACGCCCTCGACGCGCTCAAGGAGCTCAAGCTGCGCGGCGGCCGGGTCGCCGTGATCCTCGCCGACTACCGGATGCCGCAGATGAACGGCATCGAGTTCCTGGAGCAGGCCATGGACCTGTTCCCGAACGCCCGAAGGGCCCTGCTGACCGCGTACGCCGACACGGACGCCGCCATCTCGGCCATCAACGTCGTCGACGTCGACCACTACCTGCTCAAGCCGTGGGACCCGCCGGAGGAGAAGCTCTATCCGGTGATCGACGCCCTGCTTGACGCGTGGCAGGCCACCGGCGACCGCGAGATCGAGGACATCCGGGTCGTCGGCCACCGCTGGAGCGAGCCGTCGTACCAGATCCGCGACTTCCTGGCCCGCAACCTGGTGCCCTACAAGTGGTACGGCGCCGACGAGGCCGAGGGCCGCCGCCTGCTCGAGGCGGCCGGGGTCGGCCCCGAGGCCATCCCGCTCGTGGTGACCGCCGACGGCCGGGCCCTGGCCCAGCCCAGCACCACCGAGGTGGCCGAGGCGGCCGGCCTGTCGACCGCGCCCAACCGCGACTTCTACGACCTGATCATCGTGGGCGGCGGCCCGGCCGGGCTCGGCGCCGCGGTCTACGGCGCCTCCGAGGGCCTGCGGACCCTGATGGTCGAGCGCCAGGCCGTCGGCGGTCAGGCCGGTCAGAGCTCCCGCATCGAGAACTACCTGGGTTTCCCCGACGGAATCTCGGGCGCCCAGCTCACCGACCGGGCCCGCCGGCAGGCCGGCAAGTTCGAGGCCGAGGTGCTCAACACCCGCGAGGTCACGGGCCTGCGCGCCGACGGCTCGGCCCGCACGCTGACCTTCGCCGACGGCGGCGAGGTGTCGGCCCACTCGATAGTGCTCGCCACCGGCGTCGCCTATCGCCCGCTGGTGGCCGAGGGCATCGCCGACTTCACCGGCTCCGGCGTCTACTACGGCTCGGCCTCGACCGAGGGACCGTCCTGCGCCGGCACCGACGTCTACATCGTGGGCGGGGCCAACTCGGCCGGGCAGGCCGCGCTCTTCTTCTCCCGGTACGCCAAGACGGTCACCCTGCTGGTCCGGGGCGACTCGCTCGAGGCGTCGATGTCGTACTACCTGATCCAGCAGCTCAACCAGGTCGAGAACATCCGGGTGCGCACCCGCTGCGAGGTGATCGGGGCCCAGGGCAACGGCCACCTCCAGGCCATCACGATCTGCGACAGCAAAGAGGGCCTGAGCACCACCGTCGAGTGCGGCTACCTGTTCGTCTTCATCGGCGCCGAGCCCCGCACCGACTGGCTCGGCACGGCCGTCGCCCGTGACGAGAAGGGCTTCGTCTACACCGGGCCCGACCTGCTCTCAAATGGGTCCCGTCCGAAGGGATGGGATCGGGACCGCGATCCGTTCTACCTGGAGTGCAGTGTTCCCGGCATCTTCGCCGCCGGCGACGTCCGGGCCAACTCCGTGAAACGGGTGGCCTCGGCGGTCGGCGAGGGCGCGATGGCCGTCACGCTGGTCCATCGCTACCTGGAGGCGCAGTGAGATGACCGACCCCGTTCTCGTGCCCTGCGATCCCGGCGCCCTCTCGCCGGCCGAGCTCCGCACCCTCTTCCTGTTCGAGAAACTGACCGACGAGCAGCTGCAGTGGATCTCCGACCACGGCTGCACCATGCACATGCGCGCGGGCGGCACGGTCATCCAGGAGGGCGATCCCGCCGAGAAGTTCCTGGTGCTGCTCAGCGGCACCATCGCCATGACCCGCCAGGTCGGCCAAGACGACGTGCGGGTCAACCGCACCGAGCAACGCGGCGTCTACATGGGCGCCACCAACGCCTACCTCCGCGACGACGGCATCCCGCGCCGTTACCCGTCGAGCATCCGCGCGCTCGACGACTCCGACTTCTTCGTGATGAGCGCCGAAGACTTCGGGCACATCATGCGCGAGTGGTTCCCGATGGCCGTACACCTGCTCGAAGGCCTGACCCTGGGCATGCAGAGCTCCCAGGCGGCGATCAGCGAGCGGCAGCGGCTGACCGCGCTCGGGGCGCTCTCGGCCGGCCTCATGCACGAGCTGAACAACCCGGCCGCGGCCGCCTCCCGGGCCACCGCCGCCCTGCGCCAGCGGGTCGCCGGCATGCGCCACAAGCTGGGCATGCTGGCCGCCGGCAAGGTGCCGCCGGACCGCCTGGTCGAGCTGGTCGAGCTCCAGGAGGACGTGATCGAGAAGGCGGCGAAGGCGCCCGCGCTGACCGCCATGCAGGTCGCCGACCGTGAGGACGAGCTCGGCGAGTGGATGGACGAGCGCAACGTGACCGGCGGCTGGGACCTGGCCGCGGTCTTCGCCCAGGGCGGCCTCGACCTCGACTGCCTCAACGACATGGAGGCCCGGGTCGGCTCCCCCGAGCTGCTCGACCAGGCCATCCACTGGATCGGGTACGCGCTCGAGACCGAGCAGCTGATGACCGACATCGAGGACGCCACGAGCCGGGTGTCGTCGCTGGTGGCCTCGGCCAAGCAGTACTCGCAGATGGACCGGGCCGCCCACCAGTGGATCGACGTGCACACGGGCATCGACAGCACCCTGGTCATGCTGACCCACAAGATCGGCACGGGGGTGAAGGTCGTGAAGGACTACGACCGCTCGCTCCCGCAGATCCCGGCCCACCCGGCCGAGCTGAACCAGGTCTGGACCAACCTGATCGACAACGCGGTGCAGGCCATGAACGGCGCCGGCACCCTGACGATCACGACCTTCCGCGAGGACGACCACGTGATCGTCTCGGTCGGCGACACCGGTCCCGGTGTGCCCGACGAGCTGAAGAAGCGGGTCTTCGAGCCGTTCTTCACCACGAAGCCGGTGGGTGAGGGCACGGGCCTGGGCCTGGACATCTCGTACCGCATCGTGGTGAACGGCCACGGCGGCGACATCAAGCTCGACTCGAAGCCGGGCGACACGAAGTTCAAGGTGCGGCTGCCGCTGAACGAGCCGGCCTCGGCCTAGCTCGTCCTCAGCCCGGATTTATCAGCTTGGATAGCGCAGGCCGTTGACGGTCAGATCGATGATCGCGGCGGCCTGCGCCTCCCGGCCGGCCGCGTCGTTGGCGAGGCTGATGCCGCTGAGGGCGCCGGCGAGCACGGCCGCCTCGACCCGGGAGGCGAAGATCCCGTCCCGATAGCCGGCGTCGAGAAACTTCTGCAGGGCGGCGTAGACCTCATCGTGCGAGGCGGCGAGCCCTTCGGCGTCGGTGGCCTTGACGACGGCTTTGAGCGCCAGCGCGATGCCCGGCTTCCCTTGCGTGTTACCGATGAACCGCCTCATCCAGGCCTTCAGCGCCTCATCGGCCGGCATGGCGGCCAGCAGCTCGTCGGCACCGGCACACAGTCGCCCGATCTCGTGCAGATAGGCCCCCGTGATCAGCGCTTCCCGGGTCGGGAAGTGCCGATAGAGCGTGGCGATACCGACATTCGCGCGCCGGGCCACCTCATCCAGCGCGATCTCGACCCCGCGCTCCCCAAAGACCTCGACAGCGGCCGCGATGATCGCCTCCCGCTTGCGGCGAGCATCCGCCCGCATCGGCTTCTCCTGCGTCACTCCCGCCCCCTTCCCCGCCCGGCGCTGGCTGAGACGGCTCTCAGGCAATCTTGCGAATCGGAGGAATCCTCCATATCTTAGGTGGAGTAATCCTCCACTTACCCTAGCAGGCAGGTTGCGATGTCTTTGCTGTCGGAATTTCTCCGTCGCCCGTGGGAAGTCGGCGCCGTCGCGCCGAGCGGGGCCGCCCTCTCCGAACTGGCCGTCGCGCCGATCCCCAGCACGGGCGACCCGGTCGTGGTGGAGCTCGGCCCCGGCACCGGGCCGTTCACCGAGGCGATCCAGCGCCGCCTGGGCGGCCGGGGGCGGCACCTGGCCATCGAGATCAACCCGCGCCTGGCCGAGCAGCTGGCCGCCCGCCACCCTCAGGTCGAGGTGATCACGGCCGACGCCGCCGCCCTGCCCGACCTGCTGGCCGAGCGGGGCCTGGCCGGCGCCGACGTGATCGTCAGCGGGCTGCCGTGGGCCGCCTTCGCCCCCGACCGCCAGCGCGACATCCTGGCCTCCGCCGTCCAGGCCCTCGCGCCCGGCGGCGCGTTCACCACGTTCGCCTACGTCCACCTGCGCTGGGCGGCCCCGGCCCGCCGCCTGCGGGGCGCGCTCGACAGCTGGTTCGACGAGGTCCTGCTCGGCCGCACCGTGTGGGCCAACCTGCCACCGGCCCTCGTCTACTACTGCCGCCGCCCGGCGCTCGCCCCGATCGTCCGCTCCGCGCCCCCGGCCCGGCGCCGCTGCCGCCAGCTGGCCCCGATCGGCATCTGACGGCCGAGCCGCACCCACCAGCCCGCACCGGGCCGCGCCCACCCGGCCGCGCCCACCGGGCCCACCGGGCCGCACCGCGCCCTCCAGCCCAAGCCGTGCTGACCGGGCCGCGCCCACAGGGCCGGGCCGTGCCCACCAGGCCGCACCGCACCCACCAGCCCAAGCCGTGCCGACCAGGCGGCGCCCACAGGGCCGGGCCGCGCCCACCAGGCCGCACCGCACCCACCAGCCCGAGCCGAACCCGACGGCCAAGCCGAGCCCACCAGCGGAGCCCGGCCGCCGATCGAGCCGGGTCAGCTAGCGGTGAGGGTCAGCGTCAGAGGAACCCGGCCGCCGATCGAGCCGGGCCAGCCGGCGGTGAGGGCCAGCGCCAGAGGAACTCGGCCGGCGGTGAGGGTCAGCGTCAGAGGAGGCCGCGGACGTAGGCGGCCTGGCCCGCGTGCTGGGCGTCGTCGTCGTAGACGCTCACCAGGCGTACGCCCAAAGTCACCGGAGGGTCCCAGCGCTCGTCGACCACCCGATCGAGGTCGGCCTCGGAGAGGCCGGCGAGATAGCCGATCGTCCGCTCGTGCACCGCCGTGTAGTAGTCCACCAAGGTCTGTACGCTCTCCGGCGCCACCGCGGCCACCTGCGCCGCGTCGTGGCCGTAGCCCGTGTCCTCCGCGTCCTTGAGGCCGAAGCGCGGGGCCCAGTCGCCCGTGGCGTAGATCTGGTCGGCGCCCATCACCTCGGCCACGTGGTCGTCCTGGACGCGGGTGAGGTGCCAGATCAGCCAGCCGATCGAGTTGGCCTCCCCGGCCGGGCGATGGCGCAGCTGCTCGGGGGTGAGGCCGTCGACCGCCGTGTGCACGAGCTCGGGCAGGCGCCCGAAAGCCTCGGTGAGGATGTCCTTGGCGTCCATCTACTCTCCCTGTGAGGTGGAGGTGTCGCCCTGCTGCTGCGGGGCCTGACCGTCCTGCTGAGTCTCCCCGTCCTGGGGCTGCTCGTCAGCGGGGGCCGGCGCCTCGGTCGTGGGCGCGTCGGTCGTCGGGGTGTCCGTGGGCTCCTCCGTGGACTCGTCGGCCGGCGCCGGCGACTCGGTGGGCGTGACCGTCTCCGACTGCTCCGGCGCCGGCGACTCCTGGTCCTTCTGATCCGGCGACTCGGAGGGCGACGACGACACCGTAGGCGCCGGCGCCTTATCCGACTTGTCAGACTTGTCGGAGTGGCTGGACCGGAGCGGGATGCCGATGGTCGAGCTCGAACTGGCCTTGTTCTGCACCACGTCGGCGGCGCTCCGGCCGGCGATCACCTCGAAGGCGGTCAGCGATCCGATCGCCAGCACGAAGAACGCGCCCGCGATCAGGGCCACCCGCTGCCAGCGGATCTTCGGGGGCGGGCCCGAGGGGCTCTCCTCGGCCGCGGCGGCGACCTCGGGCGTGCCGACCGCAGCCGGCGCCGTCACGAAGGTCGACTTGATCTTCTCGGTGCCCCGGTTGAGCCAGCGCTGGTAGAGCTCCGTTCCCACGGAGCCGACGATGCTGGCCACGGCGGCCCCGATCAGGGTGCCGGCCACACCCAGGAACGATCCCAGGAAGGCCGCGGAGACCGCGGCCAGGGTGCCGGCGATGGTCTTGGTGACGTCGATGCCGGGCCGGTGGCCCGGTGCGTGCTCGGTCATGTCCTCCTCAGTCCGTCACTCGCGTGTCTGCAAGGTCTTCGCCTTTACCTCGCGGCCGATCGCTAAACCCCGGCGTTCGGCTATCACCTGACGGAGCGGACGGACCACGATGCCTTCCTCGGCCATCCTCAGCCGGGCCAGCCTGCGGGTACGCAGGATGCCGGCGAGACCGACGGCGATGAATACGTATTGCACCGACATGGCGATTTTGAAGTCGGCGATGTCATAGTTCGCGGAGCCGCCCGTGCGGGCGTCCAGGATCAGCCCGATCAGCTCGATCGAGAGCAGCGAGGCGACGAAACCGCCCACGTTGACCACGCCGGTCGCCGTGCCGAGGCGGTGCGGCGGGTTGAACGTACGGGCGTAGTCGAATCCGATCATCGAGCCCGGGCCGCCGATGCCGAGCGCCAGCACGAGCAGCACCAGCACGGCCATCGGCGCGTGGCCGGGCCAGGCCAGCACCAGACCCCAGCCGGCCGCGTTGGCGAAGACGATGCCCAGCACCAGGTTCGACCGGCGCAGCGGGTAGCGCTGGACCAGCACGCCCAGCAGCGGGCCGGCGGCCATGCCGACCAGCACGAAGAGCGTGAGCAGCGCGCTCGCCGTCTCGCGGGCCAGGCCCTGCCCGGCGATGAGGAACGGGAAGCCCCACATCAGCGCGAACACCGTGCCGGTGAACTGGGTGGTGAAGTGGGTCCACAGCCCGAGCCGGGTCCCCGGATGACGCCAGGCGCTGCTCAGGTCGGAGCGCAGCTGCCCGAGGGTGAGCGCCTCGCCGCTGCTGATCCTGCGCGAAGGGGTGTCGTGCAGGGCCGCGAAGGCGACCACCGCCACGAACAGGCCCAGCCCGGCCGCCGACAGGAACGCCGTGGCCCAGCCCGGACCGGCCAGCAGGGCGGCCAGCGGCACGGCCGACAGCACCTGCCCAGCCTGCCCGACGATGCCGGTGAGCTGGGTCACCACCGGCACCCGCTTGGCCGGGAACCACTGCGGCACCAGCCGCAGCACGCTGATGAAGGTCATCGCGTCGCCCGCGCCGACCAGGACGCGGGCCGCGATGGCCCCGCCCACGCTGTCGGTGGTGGCCATCAGGGCCTGGCCGGCCGCCATGAGCACGCCGCCGGTGACGATCAGCCGCAGCGAGCCGAAGCGGTCGAGCAGCAGGCCGACCGGCACCTGAAGCCCGGCGTAGACGAGAAGCTGGAGCACGGCGAACGAGGCGAGAGCGCCGGCGCCGATGTGGAAGCGGTCCTGCGCGTCGAGCCCGGCGACACCGAGCGACGTACGGTTGAGGACCGCCAGAACGTACGCGGCGAGGCCGACGGCCCACACCGCCCAGGCCCGGGCTCCGGGACGCAGGGCCATGGTCCGCCTTTCATTCGCTACCTTGCACGTACGCCTTCAAGACAACTCCGCCGAGGCGGCATCGACAACGTGTGACCCGTCACTAGCAGCACGAACGTCAAATGCATTTCCACCATTCGGTCGTTCTGTGAGCACTATTACGGGGCGGAAGAATTGGTGTGGCAGACAACTTGTCACTAGTCATGCACTCTCCTGGTGATCTCCTGCCCGCCGGCCGCAGGCTCCGGATCGTTCTCGTTCTCGGATTCCTGTCCGCGCTCGGGCCGCTGACCATCGACATGTACCTTCCGTCCCTACCGACGATCACCACCGACCTGCACACCACCGAGGCCGCCGTGCAGCTCACGCTCACCGGCACCCTGGTCGGCCTGGCGCTCGGGCAGTTGATCGTGGGCCCGCTGTCCGACGCCGTGGGCCGCCGCCTGCCGCTGCTGGCCGGCGTCGCCGTGCACATCCTGGCCTCGGTGCTCTGCGTGATCGCGCCCAACCTGGCCGTCCTGGGCACGCTGCGCGTCCTGCAGGGCCTGGGCGCCGCGGCCGCCGCCGTGATCGGCATGGCGATCGTGCGTGACCTGTTCACCGGCCTGGCCGCGGCCAAGCTCTTCTCCCGCCTCATGCTGGTCATCGGCGTCGCCCCGATCCTGGCCCCGACGATCGGCGGCACGGTCCTCAACTGGACCTCGTGGCGCGGCGTCTTCGTGGTGCTCACCCTGGCCGGCGCGGCCATCATGACGGCCACCGCGCTGGTGCTGCCCGAGACCCTGCCGGCCGAGCGCCGCCGCAACGGCGGCCTGACCGGCACGCTGCGCGACTACGGGCGACTGTTCACCGACCGGGCGTACGTCGGCCTCATCCTCGTGGCCGGGCTCGCGTTCTCCGCGCTGTTCGCCTACGTGAGCGGCTCCTCCTTCGTCTTCCAGGAGGAGTACGGCATGAGCGAGCAGCAGTTCGCGTACGTCTTCGCGGGCGGCGCGATCGGCCTCATCGGCGCCACCCAGCTCAACGTGCGGCTGCTGCGCCGCTGGCAGCCGGCCCAGATCCTGAGCGCTTCCCTGCTGCTCGGCACGGTGGCCGGCGTGGTGCTGCTGGTGTTCGCCGAGACCGGCTTCGGCGGCCTGTGGGGACTGCTCGTCCCGCTCTGGATCGTGCTGGCCGCGGTCGGCCTGGCCATGCCGAACGCGCCGGCGCTGGCCCTCTCCCGCCACGGCGAGGCCGCGGGCACGGCGGCCGCGCTGCTGGGCGCGGTCCAGTTCGGGGTGGGCGCCCTGGCCGCACCGCTGGTCGGCGTCCTCGGCAACGGATCGACCGGCATGGCGATCGTCGTCTTCGGCGGGATGGCCGCCGCCACTGTGGTGCTGTGGCTGGTCGTACGGCCGATGTCCCTGCCCGTCGAGGAGGGTGAGCCGGTCCTGGTCGCCGTTCACTGATGCGACGCTCATCGCTTTTCCGTGACCTGATCTAGACGCTCGGGTACCACGCCCACCATGCGTGATCTCTCCCGCCGGTGGGCGTGGCTAGGCGTCCTAGTCATCGGTCTGGCCCTCTACGTCATTGTGCTGCGAACGCTCGTACACACGCAGAACCCGAACCTCGTGCCCGCCCTGCTCCTGCTGGGCGCGACGGTCGTACCCCTGTCGTTCCTGACCTTCGCCCAGGCCCGGACGGGCCGCTGGCAGGTGCCCACGTCGGCGCTGGTCGTCTCCGCCTTCTTCGGCGGGGTCATCGGCATCGTGGTCGCCGGCACCCTCGAATACAACACGCTGCGCGGTCTCGGCGTCCTGCCGCTGGTGCTGGTCGCGGTGATCGAGGAGTCGGCGAAGCTGATCGTCCCGCTGATCCTCATGGTCACCATCCTGGCCCGCCACCAGCGCCGCCTGCCCTCGGACGGCCTGATCATCGGCGTCGCCTCGGGCATGGGCTTCGCCGCCCTCGAGACCATGGGGTACGCCTTCACGGCGCTGCTCTCCTCGGGCGGCAACATCGGCAGCGTCGAGGAGACCCTGTTCGTCCGGGGCCTCACCTCCCCCGCCGGCCACACCGCCTGGACCGGCCTGACCGCGGGCGCCCTGTGGGCCCTCATGGCCACCCCGAACTTCAAGCACGTGCTGGAGTTCATCGGCACCTTCATCGGCGCCGTCATCCTGCACACCTGCTGGGACACGTTCGGCGGCACACTGACGTACATCATCCTGGCCGTCGTCAGCCTCAGCTGGCTCTTCCTCGCCCTGTGGCGCTACCGGGTCTTCGCCGAGCACCGCACGGCCCCGCTGCTCTCCACCCCGCTGACGGCGTGAAGGCATTAATCTCGCTGAATGCGCAGCCCCACGCAGCTGGACCTGACGTCCGCCGACATCGCCGCCATCGTGCGGGAGGGCCTCGGCGCTTCCCTGGCGACCGCCTCCGAGCTCAGCGGGGGCGGTTTCGCCGCCGTCTGGCTCGCTTCGCTCACCGACGGGCGCCAGGTGGTGGTCAAGGTGGCGCCGCCGCCGTCGGCTCGCTTGCTGTCGTACGAACGTGAGCTGATCCCGGCCGAGGCGGTGTACTTCGACCTCGTCGCCGGCCTGGCCCCGGTGCCGTCGGTGCTGGCCGTCTCCCCGAGCTGGATCATCACGACCCGGCTGCCGGGCGAGCCCCTGACCGCGGCCGATTCGCCGCGAGCCCGCACCGAGCTGGGTGCCGCCGTCCGCCGGGTCCACACCGTGACCGGGAGCCATTTCGGCTATACGGGCGACCGCCCCGCGGGCGCCGACTGGGCCACCGCCTTCATCGCGATGATGGCGTCCCTGCGTACGGACGCGGCCTCGTGGAATGTCACACTCCCGGCGGCGCTGGACGGCGCGGTCGAGCGCCACGCTCCCGTCCTGAAGGCGGTGACCACGCCCGCGCTGCTGCACTTCGACCTGTGGGACGGCAACGTGCTGGTGGGCCCGGCGGGCGAGTTGAGCGGCCTGGTCGACGGCGAGCGCTACCTTTACGGCGACCCGCTGCTCGACCTGGTCTCCCCGGCCCTGTTCCACCGCATCGAGGACGAGCCGGCCCACCCGTTCCTGACCGGCTACGCCCCGGACCCGTTCGACCGCGCGGCGCTGATCCGCCTGTCGCTGTACCGGATCCACCTCTCCACGCTGATGCTCACCGAGGGCCCGAGCCGGGGCATCCCCACCACGGGCGACCGCCAGACCTACGTGACGGCCCTGCTGGAGTCCGAACTGGAGCATCTCGATGCCCTCTGACATCACCCGCCCCACGGCCACCGAGCTGACCCCGCTCTTCGACGAGTACCGCTCCCACTACGGCGAGCCCGCCTTCCCGGCCCGCACCACGGCCTGGCTGGAGGAACACCTGAGCTCGGGCCGCCTGACCGCCTATCTGGCGGGCACGGCCGGCTTCATCACGGTGACGGTCCAGCCCGCTTCCCTGCGCCTTTCCACAGCCTGGATGATCCGCGACTTGTACGTCCGCCCCACCCACCGCCGCCAGGGCACGGCCCGGTCCCTGCTGACCCACGTGATCACCGAGGCCCGCTCCGCAGGGGCCCTACGACTCTCCCTGCAGACGGAGACGGACAACACCACCGCCCTGTCGCTCTACCGGTCACTCGGCTTCCGCCCGGTCACCGGATTGGACCTTCTCAATCTGTCCCTCGACCCACCCATCCGATAGAGTCGAACATACGTTCGATCGCCAATGGCGGGGCGCGGCCGGCGCATCACGTCGTGCGATGCTGAGCTGGTCATGGCAACGGCAGCTTTCAGGAGGTGTTGACATGCTCAAGGCTGACGACGTCGCCACCGTGATCATTTCGCGGTCGGGGCCTTGGATCGACGCCATGAGTCTGCAGAAGCTGCTGTACTACGTCCAGGCATGGCATCTGGCCATCACGGACGAGCCGCTCTTCGCCGAGGTGATCGAGGCTTGGAAGGACGGGCCTGTCGTTCCCCAGGTACGCCAGGCTCGGCGCGACCGTGAGACACGGAGGGCCCGGACCCAGGCGGCCGGCGACATCGCCCTGGAGGAAGAGGACTCCCATCTGATCGACCTCGTTCTGGCGACGTACGGGAAGATGTCCGCCGAGGAGCTCAGCGCGCTGACTCACATCGAGGCCCCGTGGCAGGAGGCCCGTGGCGGTCTGCCCGACGACGCGTCGAGCACCCGTCCGATCCAGCCGGAATCGATGGCGCGCTTCTATCGCGCTCATCGGCGGCTCGACGGTCATACGGCAGCCGAGCTGGCTGCGGTCGGCATTCACCGGAGCTCCCCGCACCCGTCCCCGCCCGTGGACGTCGACGAGGTCCTCCGGACGCTCGCCGACACCGATGCCGACGCCGGCGACAATCCTTGGGGCAGCAGCAATCTCGATGCCGGCCGCTGGTACGACGCCGAGGGGATCGCGGGGGAACGCCGCCGGGCGGGCTCGTGATCGGCGACGACGAAAGCCCACGACACATAGTCGTCTTCGATTGCAACGTCTATCTCGACACGGCGGCGCTCCTCGGACCACCGTTCACGTGGGAGAAGTTCGACGCGGCGGTGGCGAGGCTGTCACGGGTGCCGGTGCCGCATCCCTCGGACGCGGCGGCCGACTCGCTTCGCGCTATCGCGGCCACCACCTCCGGCCATTTCGCCGGTGACGAGTCCTTGGAAGCGTGGACCTCCAGCCACATCGACATCATCGTGCGCGGCAAAGCGGAACAGCGCACAGAGCCGGATCCACTGACCGGATACCGCGGTCTCGGATGGTCACGCGCCGACGCTCAGACATTGGTCGACGAGTTGATCTACGGGGTGACGGATTGGTCCGGCGGCGGCAGTCTCGGACGATGTTTTCCGGACGGCAATCCACCGCTCGATCATGAGGACGGCATGGTCTACGGCGCCTGCCGTCAGCTGGCCGGTGAAGACCCGCTGGCGCACGTCTACTGCGTCACCCGTGATCGCGGCTTTCTCAAAGGCCTATCGGGACGGTGCGCTCCGTGGCCACACCAGGGTCCTGGCGCCGTCGACTTTTGTCGCGCTGCTCAGAGAGGCTCGGCGACTTCACTCGATACGGCGGATGACCCGCCGCGAGGAGAACACCTGAGTCGACGGCGGCGTAGGACAGGGCTTGAGCCTCACGTGGGGTGAGGGCCCATAGTCGGGGGCGTGGAAGAGCACCTCACCGTCGGGCGGGTGGCTGAGTTGGCCGGGGTCACCGTGCGGACGCTGCATCACTACGACGAGATCGGGCTGTTGCGGGCGTCCGCGCGGACCGTCGGTGGCTATCGGGCCTACTCGCCCGAGGACGTGGAGCGGCTGCGGGAAGTGCTCGCCTATCGGCGGCTGGGGTTCGGGCTGCGGGAGATCGCCGATCTGGTCGACGACCCGGCCACCGACGCGGTCGCCCATCTGCGGCGGCTGCGCGGGCTGCTCGTGGAGCAACGGGATCAGGCGGCCGCCATGGTGGCGGCCATCGACCGGGAGCTGGAAGGACGGGCCATGGGGATCAGGACGACGCCGGAGGAGCAGTTGAGAGTGTTCGGGCCACAGCTGTACGAGTCGATCGGGTCGGCCTATCCGGCGACGCGGCGGACCGAGCCCCGGATCGCCGCCCTGATCTGGGAGGCGCTCGGTGACGCGCGGACCGTCCTGAACGTCGGGGCCGGCACCGGGTCCTACGAGCCGCCCGACCGGGAGGTCACCGCCGTCGAGCCGTCGGCGGTCATGCGGGCCCAGCGGCCGCCGGGGGCGGCGCCCTGTGTGGCCGCCGCCGCCGACCGGCTGCCGTTCGAGGACCAGTCGTTCGACGCCGCCATGGCGGTCAGCACCGTTCACCACTGGACCGACCCCGTCGCCGGGCTGCGGGAGATGCGCCGGGTGGCCAGGCGGGTGGTCGTGTTCACCTACGACGCCGACCCGGCCAGCTGGCAGCGGTTCTGGCTCACCCGTGACTATC
This sequence comes from Actinoplanes sp. CA-131856, assembly GCF_050956135.1. GTDB lineage: Bacteria > Actinomycetota > Actinomycetes > Mycobacteriales > Micromonosporaceae > Actinoplanes. The sequence goes on from NZ_CP191849.1 coordinate 8,864,604, forward strand.
TGCCCGAGTTCGCCCGGCTGCTCGTCGGCTGGCCGTCGCTGGCCGACCTCACCCGGGCCGTCGGCGGGCGGGCCGAGCCGGTGCTCGTCCCGTGGGACTGTGCCGACGGGTTCTTCGAGGCGCACTGGCGACGGCCCGAGGCGTACCTGGACGAGCCTGTCCGCCGTGCCGTCTCCGTGTGGACGCGGGTGGGGCCGGAAGCCGAGCGGCGGGCCGTCGGCAAGCTCCGCGACGACCTGTCGTCGGGGCGGTGGGCCGAGCGCAACCGTGACCTCGTCGCCCTCGACGCCGCCGAGCTGGGGCTGCGGCTACTGGTCAGTGATAGGTGAGCTCGCCCGCCTCGATCGCCGCCGAGATCCGGTTCTCGGGTGGGGCCAGCGGGCACTGCCACGCGTCGTCGTACGCGCAGGAAGGGTTGTAAAGGTAGTTGAAGTCGAGCCGCACCCGGGTGCTCGACAGCACCTCGAGGCCACGCCCGTGCGTGCCCTTGACCGTGTCCGTGAGATAGCGCCCGCCCCCGTAGGCGCCGTGTCCGCAGGTGGCGTCGCGGACCGGCAGGAACAGCCCGCCCCCGTAGGCCGCGATCCACCAGAGCGACAGCTCGCCGAGCGGGGTCTCGAGGATGCCGGCGCGCCGGTAGTGGACCACGCCGTCCTCGCCGCCCGTGTCGATGTCGATCTCGCCGTCGGCCGGGCGCAGGGTGGCCTCGACGATGAAGTCGTCGTTCGGCGGCAGGTAGCGCAGGCCGGTGAACGACGCGCGCTCCGGCTCCGGGATCGCCGACTGGGGATGGGTCGCGAAGAGCTCGTCGCGCTGGGCCCGGAACTCCTTGAGGTCGGTGTCGGCCAGATAGATCCGGGCGACGGCGGCGCGATAATCGGTCAGCTCCAAGGCGTTCATGTCTTCAACCTACGACTCGGACGAGATGATCAACCAGTCGTGCGCGGACACGGTGTGCCGTTGAGAGTCGATGTCGAAGGTGTACGCCTCGTCGCCCACGTTGAGCAGCGTCAGGAGCCGGTTGTCGCCGTCGGCCGACGACAACGCCACCGCCGTGTTCGTCAGGTGCACGGCCGTGGTGCGTGCGTGGGCCAGCCACGCGTGCCGCCTTCTGATGCCGATGAGCCGCTCGTGCAGGCGATAGACCGGCCAGCCGTACGGCGCCAGATCGCCCGGCAGCGCCGGATAGGGCGGCCGGATCTCGTCGTCGCCGCCCGCCCGGTCCTCCTTGACCCCGCGGTAGCCCTGCTCGTCGCCGTAGTAGACGCTCGGCGAGCCGCCCACGGTGAACAGCACGGCCAGCGCGTGGCCGAGGTGCCGCTCGTCGGTGAGTTTGCTCGCGATGCGGGTGACGTCGTGGTTGCCGACGAAGGTGAGCGGCAGCCCGGCCCCGAGCACGTCGTCGTGCCGGTCGAGAGCCCAGGCGAGCTCGTAGAAGTTCCCGTCGTTGAGGCTGCTCCAGATGGCCTTCCACAGCTCGTACTGGGTGATCGAGTCGAGGCCGCTGTCGCGCAGGTAGCCCACGTAGTCGCCCTGGATGACCTCGCCAACGAACCACGACGACTGGTGATTTTTCCGGACCTCGTCGAGGGCCGCCCGCCAGAAGCGGGGCGGCACCGCGTACGCCGCGTCCAGCCGCCATCCGTCGGCCCCGCGGTCGAGCCAGTGGTTCATCACCCGTACGACATGATCCTGCACTTCCGGCGAGTCATGGTTCAGCTCGACAAGACCGGAATGCCCCTCGAAAACCGTCCCCCGCAGCCAGGAGGGCGACGGGACCGGAAAGCCACGGCCGACGTGGTTGAACACACCGTCCAGCATCACGCGCACGCCCCGCGACTTGCAGGCGGCGACAAGAGAGTCGAAATCCTCCGAAGAGCCCAGCCGCGGATCGATCCGGAAGTGGTCGAGGGTGTCGTACCCGTGCGACTCGGACGCGAACACCGGCCCCAGCTGCAACCCGTTCACGCCGAGCTCGATCGCGTAGTCGAGCCACTTCTCGATCTTGTCGAGCCGCCCGAAGCCGAGCGGATAGACGTGCCACCAGATCGCATGATCAGCCCACTCGCGCATGCGCCCCACTATCCGCCACGCGCGGGACGAACGCACCTCGGTCGCCTCCTCCGCGGAGGATGTTGCCGCCGTCACAGATCCACATGCATGCTGGGTGCGTGCCTGAAAGGATTGCCGAGGTCACCGCGTTCCTGGCGGAGGTCCTCGCGCCCCGAGCCCCACTGACCGTGATCGTCGACGGCGGCGACCACGGCGCCGCCGCCACCTTCGCCGCCCGCCTGGCCGCCGCGTTCCCGCCGTCGGCCCGCGCCTGGAGCGTCGACGCCGTGCTCGGCCTGACCGGCCCGTCCGGCAGCGTTCAGGACTCCGCCCTGAACGTCCTGGAGCCCGCCGCCGACCGCGTCATCGTCTATCTGCGCTCCACCCGGGGCACCGGCGCCACCGGCCCGGGCGAGCGCCGGGCCCAGATCGTCATCGACCACCACGATCCCCGGTGGCCGGTGATCCGCCACGTGCACCCCCGCCTGGCCGACCCGTCCCGGTGGTACCTCTCCGAGAGCCAGGCGTTCTTCGCCCCCAAGGCCGCCGGCTGGGACAAACGCTTCGGAAACGACCTTCCCGCGTACGCCGCCGCGGTGGCCACAGCCGACCCCAGCCCCGGAGACCTGGCCGTCGACGTCGGTTGCGGCACCGGCCGGGCCCTGCCCGCCCTGGCCGCCGCGGTGGGACCCACCGGCCGCGTCATCGGCCTCGACTGCACCACCGAGATGCTCACCGAGGCCCGCACCCACAGCCACCCCGCCGCACCGGCCTTCCCGGCCCGGATCTCCTTGATCAAGGCCGACGCTCTCCATCTCCCCCTGGCCTCCGCTCAGGCCGCGGTCGTCTTCGCCGCCGGCCTGGTCCACCACCTCCCGGATCCCGCCGCCGGCCTGGCCGAGCTGTCCCGGGTGACCCGCCCCGGCGGCCGCCTGGTCCTCTTCCACCCGAGCGGCCGCAAGGCACTGGCCGCCCGCCACGGCCGCACCCTCTCCCCGGACGAGCCCATGAACGAGGACGTCCTGACCACGTTGCTCACCAAGACCGGCTGGACCCTGACCCGCTACGAGGATCCCGACGACCACTTCCTGGCCCTGGCCACCCGCATCGCGTAGGCCTGTGCCTCGGCCCCGTGCCTGAACAGAGACAATGACTCCGTCCGCGGGATCAGCGGCTCCATGAACGGAGTCGCACGCTCTGTTGGAGGACTGTCGGTGTATCTGCATCGCCTGCGCATCGGAGATGTACGGGGCTTTCACGGCGCCCGCACTGTTGATCTCCGCTTCGAGCGGAACGCCGATGACGAGAACGTCTACAACCGGTACCCGGGATTCACTGTCATCGCGGGCCGCAACGGCTCGGGTAAGACCACTCTTCTGCGCGCGGCCGCCGCTGCACTGGCCGGCCCCGAGGTTGCGAACAGCCTGACCGAGGGCGACCGCGACTGGGTCAGCCACGGGCAGCCGACCGCTTCGGTCCGCGCGGAGATCCGGCGAGACCTCACCGAAGTGACCCTCGGAAGGGCCCGGCCGGCGGACGCTTTCGTAGCGCAGTTGAAGTGGGAACAGACGGAGGGAGCACGGGCTCGTCCCCAAGCGGATCTGCCCGAGGAGGGCATCGACGGGACCATGGCCATGCGGTCGATATGGTCGCCGAAGCCCACGGGTTGGTTCGCGGCCGGATACGGCCCGTTTCGCCGCCTGGCCGGCACAAGCGGCGAAGTGGCTCGCCTCATGGCGGGAGATTGGACCGCGGCCCGGTTCGCAACCTTGTTCCGGGAGGAAGCCTCCCTCGCCGAGACCGTGCAGTGGCTTCAACAGGTCAACTATCGTGCCCGGTCGGGGCGGGAGGACTACGCGGGGCTCGAACACGGCGTCATCGCGTTTCTCAACGATGGCTTGTTCCCGGACGGCTATTCCGTGGAACGGGTGGACCCGGATGGCCTTTGGATCAGGCGGAGTTCAGGACAGTCCGTCCGGATCGACGAGATGAGCGACGGCTATCGGACGATCACAGCTCTCGTGACGGACATCGTCCGCCAGATCAACGAGTGCTTCGACGGAGACATCGCCTGGGACCCTGCCGGCCGGCCGATCGTCTGGGCCTCCGGCGTTGTGCTCATCGACGAAATCGACGTACATCTGCACGTCTCCTGGCAGAAGCGCATCGCGCCCTGGCTTCTGAAGCACTTTCCGCGCATCCAGTTCATCGTCACCAGCCATAGCCCCTATATCTGCCAGAGCGCGTCGCCGGGCGGCCTGATCCAACTGCCGGGGCCGGACGATGATTTCCCGCCTCGCGTCGTCGGTGACGACCTTTATCGGCGAGTGGCCAACGGAAGCGGCGACGATGCTGTCCTGACGGAGCTTTTCGGGCTGGATTCGCCGTACTCCGAGCGCGTCGACGAGTTGCGTGCCGCATTGACCGACCTCGAGCGGCGAGCCATCCGTGGAGAAGCGAATGAGGCGGACCTCACCGAGCTCACGCGACTGTCCGAGTCCCTGGCGCCGTCGCCCAGCAGTCGAGTGCGGGACGTGCTGGGAGACGAGATTTGATCCCGATCATGCGACGTCCGCTTCCCGCGGAAACCGCAGCCCTTCTGGGTGACAAGACCAAAGCGATCGCGGCGAGCGCTACCCCCCAAAAGTTCGCGCGAGCCAGCTGGACGAGTTCGGGCGCTACTCGCAGGGTGCTCAAAAGACAGTTGACCGCGATGTGTGCCCGGCCGTCGTTCTGCATGTACTGCTATGAGAGTCGCGGCACGGACGTCGACCACTTCGTGCCGATCACCCTGGACCCGATGCTCACGTTCGAATGGAACAACCACATCCTGGCGTGTGGCTACTGCAACCAGCAGGCCAAGAAAGAATACTTTCCGGTCGACGGATCAGGGCACACCTTGCTACTGGATCCGAGCGTCGACGACTCCGCCGATCACATGACGCTGTCCACGTCGGGAGAGCTCATCGATCTCACGAGCCGGGGCGCTGAGACCATAGCGGTACTGGGGCTCAACACTCGCAGCGAGCTGGTCGAGGCACGCTATCGATCCTGGCGCGGCGTTGTTCGGGTCTTCGACCAGATCGCACGGGAGCGACGCTCGGTCGATGCCGAAGATGTCGAGGATCTGCGATTCCAGCCGGTCGTCGATGCACTGCACCACTTCGCGCATGACGTCAGTTCCCGTCGTCTGGCGTACAAGGCGGTGGGACCGGCCGTGGTGGCGAGCGCATACCGCAGCCTTCCGGCACTTCGATCGATCTTTCCCCTTTGCCGGCTTTAGGCGCCGCCCGCAGAGAACTCGTCGACTATCGGCGTGTCCCGGCGGTTGCCGGGGCGCCACCCTCGACTTCGAGCTACTAGCTCAGGAGAGGGTGAGGCTCCAGTTCTCACCGGTCACGGGATGCCCGAAGCCGGGGTGCGGCTCCTGGGATCGCCGGGTGAAGCCGTGTGCCTCGTAGATGCGGCGGGCCGACGTGCACTCGTCGACCGTCCACAGGTCGACCCGGTGGCAGCCGGCCTCGCGCGCGAACGACAGGCACTCCGCGACCAGCGTGCCGCCCAGGCCCAGGCCGCGGGCGGCCTCGGTGACCAGCAGGACGCGCAGCTTGGCCACGCCCGGGTCGCCGGTGGCGACGAGCATGACGCAGCCGGCGCGTTCACCGGTGGGCGTCTCGGCGATCCAGGCGGCGTCGGTGGACGGGTCGTAGTCGGCGACCACCCGCGCCACCAGTGACTCGAAGGAGGTGTCCCAGCCGAACTGGCGCTGGTAGACCTCGCCGTGCGCCATCACGATCCAGCCCAGGTCGCCCGGCCGGTCGGCCCTGCGTATCGATGCCATCGGTCCACCCTCCGAGCGCCGACTGAAACGACTGTTTCAGTTCACGATACGATAGCGCCATGAGCGCACGGCGGGACGATCTCCTCGAAGCGGCCTACCGCTACGCGCTCGACAACGGCTTGGCCGATCTCTCGCTGCGACCGCTGGCGGCCTCGATCGGGTCCAGCCCGCGTGTGCTGCTGTTCCTGTTCGGCAGCAAGGACGGCCTGGTCCGGGCGCTGCTGGAGCGAGCGCGAGCCGACGAGCGGCCGCTGCTCGACGGCGCAGAAGATCTGACCCAGGCCGCCGTACGTCTCTGGGAGTGGCTGGCCGCCGCGGAGCACCGCCCGCTGCTGCGGTTGTGGACCGAGTCGTACGCCCGCTCCCTGACCGAGCCCGGCGGGCCCTGGGCCGGCTTCGCGAGGGCCACCGTCGACGACTGGCTCGACCTGCTGGCCACCTGTCAGCCCTCGGCCGAACGGAACACCACCGACGGCGCCGCCCGCCGCACCCTGACCCTGGCCGTCCTGCGCGGCGCCATGCTCGACCTGCTGGCCACCGGCGACGAGCCCCGCGTGACCGCCGCCGTCCACCACCAGCTCACCACGGCTCCCCGCTGATCGAAGCAAACTCGGTTGTCCGGTGCGGGTGGGCGGGACAGCATGGTCGGCATGGCGCGGGTGTTGCAGGGCGGGCTGCTCCCGGCGGCGGCGCTGTCCGGCGCCGTCGTGGAGATCGCCTGTGACGAGTCCGGGTTCTCGGGCACGAACCTGCTCGACCCGGCCGACCCGGTCGTCACGCACGCCGGTGTCGATCTGAGCGCGGCCGAGGCGGTCGAGCTGATCGCCGAACTGCGGGGGCGGTTCCGGTTCGCGCCGTACGAGCTCAAGTCCGGCAAGTTCCTCCGCCGGCCGAGCGCGCTGGAGTGGTTTCTGACCGCCCTGGAGGGCCGCGCCCACGTGCACGCCGTCGACAAGGAGTTCTTCCTGGTCACCCGGGTCGTCGATCTGCTGATGGGCGAGCCCTCGTACGCGGCGGGCACCCGTCTGGCCCAGCGGCACCGCCCGGCCGCGCTGGCCCTGCACGAGGCCGGCCGCGAGGCGGGTGACGCCTGGATCGGCTTCCTCGCCGCCTTCGTCGATCTCGCCCGGGAGAAGCGGCGGCGACGGCCGGTGGAGCCGTTCCTCAGGGCCCGGGACGCGCTGCCCGCCCACCCCGTCCTGGCCGAGCTCACCGACGATCGGGTGTGGACGCTGGCCGCCCGGCTCGACGAGGACGACCGCTCGCTGCCGCCGCCGCTCGAGCCGCTGCTGCCGGCGCTGGCCGAGACCGTGCTGTTCTTCAGCGGCGGCCACCGTCAGGTGCTGGTCACCCACGACGAGCAGAGCGCGCTCACCGTCGGCCGCCTCGTCCGCCTCCAGCGGGCTCTGGCCGAGGGCGAAGGCCCCTCACCGTTGGCCGGCTTGACGATGGCCGACTCCCGCGACGACCCGAGGGTTCAGGTGGCCGACCTCCTGGCCGGCGCCGCCCGACGATCACGCACGGCGCGGGCAGGCCCAGCCGGGGAAGGCCCGGCCAGGAAAGGCCCGGCCGCAGAAGGGCCGGCCGCGGAAGGGCCGGCCAGGGTGGGGCGGGCTCAGGAAAGGCCGGGCCCGGAAGTGGCCCCGCGGAGAACCGCTTCATAGGCCGCACGGGCCAGCGGCGCGCCCCACCGCGACCGCGGGCCGCCGTAGGCCGCGACCGGGCCGTCCGGTGGGCAGAGGACGGTGACCGCGTCGGTGGCCGTGCCGGTGGCGTCGAGGCCCAGTTCGCGGATGGCCTGCGTCTTGGCCTCGGTGACCGTGGCGACCGCGTTGACCAGGGCGCCCTCGCTGAGCCGCTCCGGCATCCACACCACGAAGTTGACGGTGCCGACGCGCTCGGCGAAGCCGTCGGCCGGCGCGGCGGCCTGGATCGGGGTGCCGAGGCCGACCGTGGCCCACAGCCGCACTCCCCCGTCGGTCACGCGTACCACTTCGGACACGTCGACGCCGGTCAGCAGGCCCACGCCGGGGCCGCGCAGACCGAGACCGCCGGCCAGGCCGGACAGATGAGAAGCCGGGTCGGGGCGGTCGTACGACATGGGCACCGTCGCGTTCACCACCCAGCCGCACGAGCCGAGGCCGCCGCCCAGCACCGCCGACGAGATCGCCGGCACCGGCCGGGGCAGGCGCCAGACCAGCAGCGGCAGGGACCGGCCGTCCTCGTCGCGGCGGGTCAGCTCGGGGTCGTCCACGCGGCCGGTTTCCACTCCGGGGCCAGGACCGCCCACACCTCCGTGTCGTGGCGGACGCCCTTCCACGGATAGTTGGCGCGCAGCGTGCCCTCCAGCGTCATGCCGAGCCGGCGGGCCACGTTGGAGCTGGCCACGTTGTCGGGGCGGCAGTGCCACTCGACCCGGTGCAGGCCGCGCTCGGTGAACGCCCAGTCGATGATCACCGCGGTGGCCCTGGTGATCAGGCCGCGCCCGGTGCCGGCCGGCTCGAGCCAGCAGCCGGCCTCGGCCACGCCCGACCCGGCGTCGAAGGAGACGAACATCGTGCCGCCGACGAGCACGCCGTCGAGCCAGATGCCCCAGATGCCTCCCGTGTCGGCGGCGCGCTTGTCGGCGTACCTCTGCAGGGTTTTGCGGGCCGAGGGAAGGTCGGCGCTGACGCTGGCCCAGGGAATCCAGGGGTCGACGGTCGCGCGGGCGCGCTCCATGTGCCCGAAGAACTCGTCAGCCTGCCACGGCTCCAGCGGGCGCAGCTCGGCCCCGCCACCCAGATCGACCTTGAACACTCCAGAAGAGTAGTCGCCCGGCAACGTCGCCGTCGCCCTACGGCCACCCGCACCCCTTTACATAGACGCGTGTCTATGAGAGGAAAAGGCATGCGCAAGATTGCGTTCGGACTCGCGGGCCTGCTCGCCGCGGCCGGGATGGCGACCCCGGCTCACGCGGCGCCGTCCCGGGCGGAGGTGGCGCTGCGGTGGGCGCCCATCCACTATCAGGACGTGGACGCGACGGGCGGCCACGCGCTGGGTGGAAAATCCGACTACATCACGCGATACGACTTCGACGGGAATCTGAACGGCCGGGACAACTGGGACAACGCCGGGCAGAACACTGACGCCGCTGTCTACTACTCGGTGCTCGAGACCTCGACGCACTACTACCTGACGTACTTCTTCTTCCACCCGCGCGACTGGATCGACCACCCGTTCTTCGAGACCGAGCACGAGAACGACGGCGAGGGCCTGCTCGAGATCGTCGAGAAGGACGGGTCGGACTACGGCTCGCTCAAGGCCGCGGTGACGGTCGCGCACAGCGATTTCTTCTCGTACGCCCCGAGCGGCAGCACCTGGAAGAACGGTGGCGAGACGATCGACGGGACCCTCCAGCTCCAGTCGTCGCCGCACGACTCGTTCCAGCACCCGGTGACCGCGCAGGAGCGCGGCGGGCACGGCCTGAAGGCTTATCCGCAGTACACCATCGACGGCGACGGCATCGTCTACTACCCGTCGGCCACCGTGTCCGAGTCGCCCAGCAGCACCAACGACCGCGACGTGCGCTACCGGCTCATCGACATCTTCGCGTCCGGCGGCCTGTGGGCGCAGCGGGCCAACGCGAGCCTGTTCGCCTCGCTCGGCACCTTCGCCGGCGACACCACCGGCGGGTGCGGCCAGGGCACCTACGGCTGCGGCACCAACTCGGCCAACGCGCCCTGGGGGTGGGATGACGGCAACGACGTGCCGGCCCGCGGCGAGATCGCGACCGACCCGGCCAAGCTGGCCGCCGCCTACTTCACCATCCCGGGCACGCCGTCGCGGACGTACACCTACAACCCGTACTCCGGCGCCGCCGCCGCGCTGAAGGCGGCACAGTCCCTGCCCCGCACGATCGACTGAGAGCCCGGGGGCGAGCGCCGGTCCCGGGCGCTCGCCCCCGTCATGAATGAGGCGCTTTTCATCCCTCGTGTCCGACTAGGCTGAACCCGTGGCACTGAAGGTGAAAGTGAACAAGCGCGTGATCACCGTGGCCGCGATCGCGGCGCTGGTGATCATCGCGTTGGTGGTGAGCCGCGGCCGCGGCGGCGACGACGGGCCGGGCACGCTCGACTCCCCGGCCGCCCAGGCCTGCAGCGACTTCAACGCCGGATATGCCAAGGCCAAGAGCGAGAGCACCCGCCTCGCCCTGGCCGACAAAGTCAGCGCCTCCACCATGAAGACCGGCAACGACGCGATCTCCGACGCGGCCATGAAGGTCGGCGACGCCGCCAACGAGACGAACGCCGCGTGGAAATCGGCCGGCGACGCGATGCTCAAAGCCTGTCGCGACGCCGGCTGGAGCAGTTAGTGCGGCTCGCCCTGCGGGCTGTAAGCGGTGAGGAAGCGGTCGCGGAACTCGTTCATCGGCCACACCGGCGCGCCCGGTGACGGCTTCAGGCCGTCGGTCCAGCCCCAGCTGGTGATCCGCTGGAGCACCTTCGGGTCCTTGGCCACGATCGAGATCGGCACGTCCTTGGTCGCGTTCGAGCCCACCACGACCGAGTTCGGCTGGTGGTCGCCCAGCATGACCAGCACCGTGTTCTCGTCGCCGTACTTCTCGACGTACGACGTGAGGCTGTCGACCGAATAGGCGATCGACCCGGCGTACGCCTGCCGGACCCGCTCCGGGTCTTTGAACAGGCTCTGCGGGCTCTCCGATTCCTTGATCATCGACTGGTAGACCGAGCCGTCGCCGAGCTGGTCCCAGGGCAGCGTCTGCGGCACCGGCGTCCACGGCGTGTGACTGGAGGTGAGCGTGACTTCCATCAGCAGCGGGGGTCGCTTGGCCTTGCCGTGCTCGTACGCCTGCACCTGCTTCATGACGAACTGATCCGGCATCGTCGACCAGCTCAGGGCGGGTCCGTGGTAGCCGAGCGTGTGCGAGTCGTAGACCTGGTCGTAACCGTAGAAGTCGCCCTCCGGCCAGGCGTAGGTGACGCCCGGCTCGAAGCCGACCGTGCGGTGCCCGGAGCGCTTGAACGCGCTGGTCAGGGTGAGCCGGTCGGTGGCGACCAGGCTGCGGTAGCGGTTCTGGTTGTCGATCCACAGGCCGGACAGGAAGGTCGAGTGGGCCAGCCAGCTGCCGCCGCCGAAGGTGGACGAGGTCAGATAGCCGCTCCGCGCGTGGAAGCCCTTCGCGGCCAGGCCCTTCTGGTCGGCGGCGAGCTGGTCGAGCACCGGCTGGTTGAACTCGGGGTTCTCGACGGCGTCACGGCCGTAGCTCTCCACGAAGCCGATGATCACGTCCTTGCCGCGCAGCGCGCCCAGCAGCTGGTCCTGCGGCATGTCGCGGAACGCGTCGACACGGACCTCCTTCTCGAAGGCCTTGCGGTCGGCGATGTCCTTGGGCACGGCCAGCACGGTGTCGCGGGCCAGGTCGGTGGCGCTCGTCGAGGCGACCGGGATGCCGCCGACCAGTTGGAAGCTCATCGCGGCCAGCGCCACCCAGGCCACCGCGGCCACCGTGACGCCGGCCTTCACGACCAGTGGTCGTTTCGGCAGGGCGCGGCTCACCCGGCGTACGGAAAAGGTCATCAGCGCAAGCGTGGCGACTGCGGTGACTACCGCGACCGCGGCGACCCCGAACGCGCCGGCGGCACCGATCGAGTCCTCGAGGAAGTGGTAGCCGTCGGAGAACAGGACCCAGTCGAGCACCGGGTCGAACTGGCGGGCCAGCACGGCGAAGAAGCCGATGTCGATGATCTTCAGAATGGTCAGGAGGCCCAGAACCACGCCGAGCACCGTCGCGGTGATCCGCCGGGCCCGCTCGGGCAGGGCCAGCAGCACGGCGATCACGAGCAGCGCCTCGATCGGCACCCGCAGCAGCGCGGTGCCCCAGAAGTTGCCCGGTGGCAGCCGGGTGATCTGGTCCGGGAGAACCAGGGCCAGAAAGACGAGGAGAGCGGCCAACGTGGTGAGCGCTGTGCCGCCGACCCGGCGCGCGTGCTTCATGAGAGTCCTTACCGCCGTAACGTACCTGCTTTCCGGTACACGGCGGCCGGGCCACAACGGTTCAAGCGGCTACATCAGCCGCACGGGTGAGCAGGGACACGATCTCGCCGGCGGCGGCCGGGCGGCCGAACAGATAGCCCTGGCCGTGGTCGATGCCGAGCTTGCGCAGGGTGTCCCACTGGGCGTCGGTCTCGATGCCCTCGGCCACCGTCTTCATCTTGAGCGCCTGCCCGAGCCCGGCCACCGCGTCCACCAGCGCCACGTCGTCCGCGTCGACGTCCACCTCGTCCACGAAGGTCTTGTCGATCTTGATGACGTCCACCGGCAGCTGCTTCAGGTAGCTCAGCGACGAGTAGCCCGTCCCGAAGTCGTCGATGGCCAGCCGTACGCCCAGGCCGCGCAGCGCGTGCAGGGTCTGCTTGGCGCTCTCGATGTCGGCCATCAGCATCGACTCGGTGATCTCCAGGGTGAGGCTGGCCGCGTCCAGGCCCGCGTCCTCCAGCGCACTCGCGACGTCGTCGACCAGACCCTCGTACTGGAACTGCCGGGCGCTCAGGTTGACGTTGACGTGCAGCCCGGCCGCCTCCGGCGACTCCCGGCGCCAGGTCGCCAGCTGCGCGCAGGCCTGCCGCAGCACCCAGCGCCCCAGCGGCACGATCAGGCCGTTCGCCTCGGCGTCGGCGATGAAGTGGTACGGGCCCAGCAGGCCATCGCGGGGGTGCTGCCACCGCACGAGCGCCTCGACCGAGGTGAGCCGCTGCGTCTGCATGTCGACGACCGGCTGGTAGAGCACGACGAACTCCTCGTGCTCGAGCGCGTGCTCGATGTCGGCCCGCAGCTGGGCCTCCTCCAGCACGGACATGGTCATCGTGGGGTCGAACACCGCGAAGCCGTTGCGGCCGGCCCGCTTGGCCGCGTACATCGCCAGGTCGGCGTTGCCGAGCAGCTGCTCGGCGTCGGCGCCCTCGGCGGCGATGCCGATGCTGAGGGAGCAGGTCATGTCGCGGCTACCCAGACGTACGGGTTCACGAACGGCACCGAGAAGCCGTTCGGCCAGGGCGGCCGCGTCGGCGGCGGGCACGTCCCGCAGCAGGATGGCGAACTCGTCACCGCCGAGCCGGGCCAGCAGGTCGTCCGGCCGCACGTGCCGCCGCAACCGGTCGGCGATCGTGCCCAGCAGCTCGTCGCCCGCGCTGTGCCCCAGGTTGTCGTTGACCAGCTTGAAATCATCGAGATCGAGCAGCAGTACGGTGACCGGCTGCCCCTCCTCGACGGCCTCCCGGAGCCGTTCCCGGAACCGGGCCCGGTTCGGCATGCCGGTCAGCGAGTCGGTGTAGGCCTGCCGGCTGAGCTGCCGCTCCAGCTCCCGCCGCTTGCTGATGTCCCGCAGGCTGATCACGACGGCCTGCAGATCCGGGCTGTTCATCCAGTTGGTGGCGATGATGTCGACGTCCACGTCCCCGAAACGCGCCTCGGTGCGCACGCTCTGCCCGGTCGGCAGCTCGGCCACCTGGGCGAAGAACACCCGGGCCCGGGTCCGCCGCTCGGCCGACATGACATCGTCGAGGCGCCGGCCCATCAGATCCTTCGCCGCGTGCCCGAGCAGTTGTTGCACGGAGGGGCTCACATATTTCACGAGCCCGTCCCGCCCGATGGCGAGAACGGCGTCGGCCGAGGCGTTCAGAAGGGTCTCGGCCCGCCGCTCGGCGGTACGCCGCCGGGCGTCGAACCGCCGGCGGCTCTGCGCGCCTACGGCGGTGAGCCCGACGACGCAGCCCATCATGGCGATGAGCAGCGAGGTGGTGCCGGCGTCGGCGTGCCCCTTGCTGGGCAGCAGGATGGCGTAGCCGGCGACGGACAGCACGCCGAGCCCGATCACCACCTTGGGCGACCAGAGCGCCATGCCGGTGATGAGCAGCAGGACGGCGGCGGGCACGTAAAGCAGCCACCCGTCCGGATCTGCCATCCCGAAGAGCAGCAGAACGGGCAGCTGCCCGAACCACCAGGCGAGAAGACGCCGCCGCTTGAGGTCGTCCCGAACGATCCGGTGCCAGGGTGCCCAGAAGGCAGCAACCTGGAGCGCGACGACGGCGGCCACGGGAATCAGCCACCATCGGCTCCCGGGCGCCCAGGCCAAAGCGATCCGAAGCCCACCGATAGCGGTGACCACCACCGCGATGCCGGCACCGATGCGAAGCTGCCGCACCCAGTACTCAGCCGTGTGGTCATCCATCTCGATCCGTCGCACGGCCGCACCGATCGTCACCCCTGTCAGCAACCTGAGAGAAACCGCCCTTACACCCATCGGCTGGTGCTCAGAAGCGCCGTCGTCGATCAGCACGATGGCGTCGGATCCCGCTTCCGCGGCCGCCGCCGGGCGAAAGCGCTGGTCCGCGGCTGCTTTGCGAAGAACCTCGGTCTCGACCGCCGCCGGAGCACTGAGCCGGCCCAGCATGGCGATGAGAAGCCGTTCTTTGTTGATCGACAGAAAGTTCAGCCGGGGCCCGGGCCGACTGCTCGATCAGGGCGACCAGATCACCGAGCGGCTGCTGCCCCAGGAAATGCTCCCGGCGGAACCGCACGGCCGCCATGCGGCCATCCACCTCCGGATCCACGATTGTCACCGCCGTCAGCTCGTGGCCGGAATGGCCTGCTCGTCCAGGTAGTCGTCGAGCTCCAGGAAGTGGAGCAACGCCTCGCGCATGCCTTCCATGCCGGAACCGTTTGTGGCCCGCGCGGCGCCCTGGACCCGATCGGCCACCGCGCCGGCGCCGGTCAGCTGGGCCACCGTGTGGCCCGTGGCCCAGCTGATCGCCACGATCTCCGGCAGTTTCGCCACGCGATCACGCGAGATGATCCGTGACAGCGTGGGCTGGGAGAGGCCGGCGGCGTCGGCCAGCGCGCGTTGTCTGAGACCCGCGGCAAGCCGCGCTCTTTCTATCAGCGCACCGACGTTTGTTCGGCCTGACTTCGGGGCGCCATGGGCGGGCGGACCCATGACAAATGTCAGTGGATGAGTGAGTGCTCGCTCATTAAGGTGGCTGACGTGGAGGCCAGACGACGACGGGTGCCCGCCATGGCGCCTGAGGAGCGGCGGGCGGCGCTGATCGCGGCGACCATTCCGCTGCTGCATGAGCATGGGGTCGATGTCAGCACCCGGCAGATCGCCCAGGCGGCGGGGGTGGCCGAGGGGACGATCTTCGGGGTGTTCGAGACGAAGACGTCCCTGGTGGTGTGTTCGGTGGTCAAGGCGCTCGATCCGGAGCCGACCTTGGAGGCCCTGGGTGCCATCGACCCGTCTGCGCCGTTGAGGGAGCGGCTGGCTGTCGCGGCCGATCTGGTGCATGTGCGGTTCGCCAAGAACGCGCAGCTCATGACGGCGGCGCGCAAGCTGGTGATCGCGGCGCAGGATCCGGACACGGTCAAGCGGATGACCGCGGGGCGGGAAGCGCTGCACGAGGCGATCGTCGCGGTCATCGGTGACGACGCCGACCGGCTGCGGCGGCCCGCCGGGACCGTGGCCACCCTGCTCCTCATGTTCTGCGGAGCCAACACGTTCGGGCCGTTCGGCGACCCGGCCAACTTCAGCGGGGCCGAGACGGTTTCGCTCCTGCTCGACGGATTACTCACACGGGGGGCTCAGTAGTAGTGCTGATCCAACTGCTCCGCGGTCACTTACGACCGTACAAGGGCGCCATCGGGCTGGTGGTGCTCTTCCAGTTCGTACAGACGCTGGCGACTCTGTATCTTCCCACCCTCAACGCCGACATCATCGACAACGGGGTGGTCAAGGGCGACACCGGCTATGTGATGCGCATCGGCGGGTGGATGCTCGTCGTCACGCTCGCGCAGATCGCCGCGCAGATCGTCGCCGTCTATTTCGGCGCTCGTACGGCCATGGCCGTCGGCCGCGACGTGCGAGCCTCCATCTTCGGGCGCGTGCAGGAGTTCTCGGCCCGCGAGGTCGGCCAGTTCGGGGCGCCTTCGCTGATCACGCGCACCACCAACGACGTACAGCAGATCCAGATGTTGGTCCTGCTGACCTTCACCCTGATGGTCTCGGCGCCGATCATGTGTGTGGGCGGCATCGTGCTCGCCCTCAAGCAGGACGTGCCGCTGTCGGCCATGCTGCTGGTCATCGTGCCGATCCTGGTCGGCGTGGTCGCGGTGATCATCGTGCGGATGCGGCCGCTGTTCCGGTCGATGCAGGTGAAGATCGACCGGGTCAACACCGTGATGCGTGAGCAGATCACCGGCATCCGGGTGATCCGCGCGTTCGTCCGCGACGAGCGGGAGCGCGACCGCTACGAGGTCTCCAACGACGAGCTCACCGACGTGTCGCTCAAGGCCGGCAAGCTGATGGCCCTGATGTTCCCGACCGTCATGCTGATCGTGAACATGTCGAGCGTGGCCGTGCTGTGGTTCGGCGGGCACCGGATCGACTCGGGGGCCATGCAGGTCGGCGCGCTGACCGCGTTCCTCAGCTACCTCATGCAGATCCTCATGTCGATCATGATGGCGACGTTCATGTTCGTCATGATCCCGCGGGCCGAGGTGTGCGCCGAGCGGATCGAGGAGGTGCTGGGCACCGAGTCCAGCGTCAAGCTGCCCTCGGACCCGGTCACCGAGCTCAGCCGGCACGGCTATCTGGAGTTGGAGAACGTCGACTTCCACTATCCGGGCGCCGAGGCGGCCGTGCTCAACGGTGTCGCGCTGACCGCGCGGCCGCGTGAGGTGACGGCCGTCATCGGCAGCACCGGCAGCGGCAAGACGACGCTGCTCAACCTGGTCCCCCGGCTGTTCGACGCCACCGGCGGCCGGGTGCTGGTCGACGGGGTCGACGTGCGTGATCTCGACCCGGGGCTGCTCGCCAGGACCGTCGGGCTCGTGCCGCAGAAGCCCTATCTGTTCTCGGGGACGATCGGATCCAATCTGCGGTACGGAAATCCGGACGCCACCGACGAGCAGTTGTGGGAGGCCCTGGAGATCGCGCAGGCCCGCGACTTCGTCGAGCGCATGGAGGGCGGCCTCGACGCGCCGATCGCGCAGGGCGGCACGAACGTCTCCGGCGGGCAGCGGCAGCGCCTCGCGATCGCCCGGGTGCTGGTCCACCGGCCGGAGATCTACCTGTTCGACGACTCGTTCTCGGCGCTCGACTACGCCACCGACGCGGCGTTGCGGGCCGCGCTCACCGATCACATCGCCGACGCCACGGTGGTGATCGTGGCCCAGCGGGTGAGCACCATCCGGGACGCCGACCGCATCGTGGTGCTCGACGAGGGGCGCGTGGTCGGCACGGGCACCCATACCGAACTCATGGACAGCAACGCGACGTACAGGGAAATCGTCTTGTCGCAGTTGACCGAGCAGGAGGCCGCAGCGTGACCGCTCCCACCAGACGGCAGGGACCTCCCATGGGAGGTCCCCCGGCGGCCCGGATGATGGCGGCCGGTGGGCCGCCCGAGAAACTCCAGGACTTCAAGGGCTCGACCAAACGGTTGCTCGGCCTGCTCAAGCCGCAACGGGCGCTCGTCGGCCTCGTGCTGTTGTTCGGCGCGTGCAGCGTGGTGCTCTCCGTCCTCGGCCCCTACCTGCTGGGCAAGGGCACCGACATCATCTTCTCCGGCTTCATCGGCCAGTCGATCTCCGGCAACGTGACCAAGGAGGAGGCGATCGCGGCCATGCGGGCCCGGGGTGAGAACACCCAGGCCGACCTGCTCTCCGCGATCGACTTCACGCCCGGGGTGGGCATCGACTTCGACAAGCTGTTCCACCTGCTGACCTGGGTCGCCGTCGTCTACGTGTGCGCGTGGCTGTTCGGCGTCTTCCAGGGCCGGATCACCGCGCACGTCGTGCAGACCGCCGTCTACCGGCTGCGCAACCAGGTCGAGGCCAAGCTGGCCCGGCTGCCCCTGTCGTACTTCGACCAGCAGCCGCGCGGTGAGGTGCTGAGCCGGGCCACCAACGACACCGACAACATCGCGCAGACCCTCCAGCAGACGTTCGCCCAGTTGGTGACCGCGCTGCTCATGGTGGTGGGCGTACTGGTCGCGATGTTCTGGATCTCCTGGGTCCTGGCCCTGATCGCCCTCATCACGGTGCCGGTGTCGATCCTGGTCACCACGGCCATCGGCAAGCGCTCGCAGCCGAACTTCGTCGCACAGTGGGCCACCACCGGGCGGCTCAACGGCCACATCGAGGAGATGTTCACCGGTCACTCGCTGGTGAAGGTCTTCGGCCGCGAGGACGAGGCCCGCAAGACCTTCGAGGAGCACAACGACAAGTTGTACGCCTCGTCGTTCAAGGCGCAGTTCATGTCGGGTCTGATCCAGCCGGCCATGATGTTCATCAGCAACCTGAACTACGTGCTGGTGGCGGTCGTGGGCGGCCTGCGCGTGGCCTCCGGCGCGCTGACGCTGGGCGAGGTGCAGGCCTTCATCCAGTACTCGCGGCAGTTCAGCCAGCCGCTCACCCAGATCGCCAGCATGGCCAACCTGGTGCAGTCCGGCGTGGCCTCCGCCGAGCGGGTGTTCGCCCTGCTCGACGCGCCCGAGCAGAGCGCCGACCCGGCGCCGGTCGACCTGGGCCGGATCCGTGGGGAGATCGCCTTCGAGAAGGTCTCGTTCCGCTATCTGCCGGACAAACCCCTGATCGAAGACCTTTCCCTTGCCGTACGCCCAGGGCAGACCGTCGCCATCGTCGGACCGACCGGGGCCGGCAAGACGACGCTGGTGAACCTGCTGATGCGCTTCTACGACGTGACGTCGGGGCGGATCACGCTCGACGGCGTGGACATCGCGACCATGCCGCGCGAGCAACTGCGGGAGCACATGGGCATGGTCCTTCAGGACACGTGGCTGTTCGGGGGGACGATCGCCGAGAACATCGCGTACGGCGCCGACGCGTTCGACATGGACGCGGTCCGGCAGGCGGCCGAGGCGGCCCACGTCGACCCGTTCGTCCGCATGCTGCCCGACGGCTACGACACGGTGATCGACGAGGAGGGCTCGAACGTCAGCGCCGGCCAGAAGCAGCTGATCACGATCGCCCGCGCCTTCCTGGCCGAGCCGAGCATCCTGATCCTGGACGAGGCGACGAGCTCGGTCGACACCCGCACCGAGGTGCTGATCCAGCGGGCGATGGCGACGCTGCGCGAGGGCCGGACGAGCTTCGTGATCGCCCACCGCCTGTCCACGATCCGCGACGCCGACGTGATCCTGGTGATGGAACACGGCTCGATCGTCGAACAGGGCACCCACGACGAGCTGATCGCGGCCGCCGGGGCGTACGCCCGCTTGTACTCGGCCCAGTTCGCCCAGGCGGCCGTCGAGGTCGAATAGAAAATGGGGGCGGCCAGGCGGCCGCCCCCATTTCTTACTGCTGCTGCTTACTTGATGGTCGGCCGGACAATCGCCGACCAGCCGGTGACGATGCCCTTGGCCGGGTCACCCTCGACCCAGGCCCGCAGCGCGACGACACCCGAAGGCGCGGTCGTCGTGGCGGCGTAGGCGCCGTTCACGTTGGCCTTGCTCACCAGGATGTTGGTCCAGGTGTTCGGGCCGGTCCAGCGCTGAACGACGACCTTGCGGCCGGCGGCGTTCGGGTTGCTCTTGACCGTCACCGCGACGCGGCCCTTCGAGGGCGAGGTCGCCGTCAGCGTGGCTGCCACGGTGACCGTCACCCGGGCCTCGTTCGAGTTGATCTCCTGGGACTGCGTCACGAAGCGCATGCCCTGCGTGATCGAACGCGAGAAGGAGTAGGCGCCGGTCGCGCTGGCCTTCGTGTTCGCGATCGGGGCGAGTTCGCCGCCACTGATCGGAGCACCCCACAGCTCGACCGTGGCGTTGGCCGCGACCTTACCGGTGATGCTCACCGGGCCGGTGCCGGTGACGGTGGCCGGGGCCACGATGGTCGGCTTGGGCGTCTCGCCCGGCTGCTCCGGGCCGGTCGGCTCGCCACCGTCGTTCGCGGCGATGGTGATGACGCCGTCCTTGACGGTGGCGGTGTCACCGACGCCGTAGCCGGTGACGATGATCGTCTCGGCCGGCTCCTTGACCTCGTCGTCGACCGTGTCGACAGTGCCGATCGGAACCAGGGTGCCCGGCAGTGCGCCCGCCGGGATGTTGGCCGAGATGGTGCCCGGGTCGACGTAGTCGTTCGGGCTCGCCGCGGCGCTGCCCTTGACCGATCCGCCCTTGACGAAGACGTTGAGCGGGGTCTGGGCCTGAGCGACACCCTCGGTCACACCGCTGATCCGGGCGGTCTCGCCCTCCTCGACACTGGTGTCGATGAGCGTGACCATGGGCTTCGGGTCATCGTCGGTGATGGTGGCGACGGCGTCCTTGCTCATCGCGCCGAAGAAGTCCTCCGTGGGGCTGCCCGTCGCCGGTTCAACCGCGACGGTCACCTTCTCGTCCTTCTCGTAGACCTGGTCACCGGTCACCAGGAAGTACATGTATCCCTGGTCCGCACCGTACGGGATGTCGGCCGTACCGGCCGGGGCGACGTAGTCCGACATGCCAGGAGCAGAGCCGCCGGTGTCGGCCGTGGTCTTCAGCGCGTCCACTGTCGTCGTGAACGTCGCGGTGGCCGCCCACGGGTTCGACAGCTTGATCGGCACGATGACGGCCGTCGCGTCGTTGCCCTCCTTGACGGTGGCCGTGCCGACGCTGTAGGTCGGCTTGGCGTCGTCGTCATCGATCGAGAAGATCGTCTCGTCCGATGCGACGAGGACCCTCGGCGGGTTCTCCGCGGCGGCATCCGAGACGTCGGTGGCGTCCGGGACGAAAGCGGTCGCGCTGTGCAGGTCGACCGCGAACTTCTCGTAGTCCTCGACCGGGTTGCCGTTCTGGTCGACAGCGGGCTGCCCCTGGCCGTCCTCGGCCTGGATGAACTCGTACATCCGGTCACCGACGATGTCGACGGTGAACGTCTTCTGCGTCTCGCCCGGGTTGAACATCAGGGTGCCGGACGACATGATGAAGTCCTCGCCCTGCTTGGCGGCGTTGACACCCTGGGTCGTGATGACCCTGGTGCCGTAATCCACACCGATCTTCGTGCCGGCCGGGCCGCTCAGCTTGACCGTGAAGGTCTGCGCCTTGCGGCCGGAGCTGCCCTCGGCGATCTTGGTGTTGACCGGGAGCAGGCTCACGACGGGCGGAGTGTTCTGGTCGTTGATGCCGCCGGTGGCCTCCTTGGCAACGCCGAGCTTGGCCACGGTCGGGTCGGCCAAGGTGACGTGCATGTCCTCGGCCTGCTCGAAGATGTTGTCGGTCCGGGTCTGCACGGTGATCGTCTGCGCGGTGTTCGCGGCTCCCACGTTGCCCGTCACCCCGGGGAACGTGACAGTTCCCTTGCCGGCGGCGTAGTCCGCGCCGGCGGTCGCCTTGCCCCGGCCCGTCAGCAGCGACGGGTCCATGTCCTTGCCCGGCCCGTCGGCCGTGCTCCAGGTCGCGGTGACGTTGCGCTCCGAAGGATGGTTGAGCGCGACGTCGAAGGTCAGCGGGCTGCCCTCGTTGGCGGTGTTCGGAGCGACGGTGATCTCCGGCTGCTCCTCGTCGTCCATGATGTTGACGGCGACGGTCGGCGTGCCGGTGACCGTGGTCGAGGAACCGCCCCGGATGCTGAAGGTCTGCTTCGGCTCCTCGTAGAGGTCGTCGTCCAGGATCGACACCTGCACCGGCGAGCTCTCGGTCTGCCCGGCCGACACGGTGAGCGTGGTGTTGGGCGCGATCGCGGTGTAGTCCTGGCCGGCCTTGGCGCTGCCCGGGCCGGACGGCGACGAGGAGGAGATCGGGATCGTCACCTCCTTGCCGGACGGGGCGTCGAGCACGGCCGAGACGTTCACCGAACCGGCCGTCTCGGACGGGTTGGCGTCGTCGACGACCAGCTTGTAGGTCGGCGCCGGATCGTTGTCGAGGATGCTCCCGCGACCGACGACATCGTTGATGCCCGACCCGCTGATCGTGATGGTGAAGTACTCGCTGTCCTCGTCGAGCTTGTCGTCGACGGTGTTGACAGTGATGGAGCGGCGCTGATCGTCGTACGGATCAGTGGAGTCGGCCGGCAGGGTCAGATCGCCCGACATGGTGCGAACGTCGTTCTCGTCGATACCGGCGTGCCCCTGTACGCCGTCACCGGAGGTGATGGTCCAGGTCAGGGGCAGCTCGTCGAGTGCCGCACCGCCGGCGCTCCGGGTGAGGTTGAAGGTCATCGAGCCACCCTCGGTCACCTCGAGGGAGGTCTCGTCCAGCGAGACAGTGCCGGGCGCGGCCTGCGCCGGGGAGGCTGAGATGACGGCCGGCATGAAGCCGATCGCACCCGCGACGGCGACCGCGATGGCCCGCCTCACGGACTTGGGGCCACGCAGCATGAACGGAACCGAGCCGCTCGTGGCTGCATGGGCTGTGGAATAGCGCATGTCTTTCTTTCTCCTTCGGCGGCTGGGCTGCCTCCTTCGGGAGGCCCCTGGCTTTGCGTCCCCGCCTTGCGACGGGTTTGCCTGTTCGGGCACCGCATGGGCGGCTCGGAGGGACCGGCCAAGCCGGTCTGAGCAGCGCGTGAGGTCGCGCCTTCCGTAATCTAACCGGCGTATCCCCCCGTTAACGTCGGAATGCTTTTTTCGGGTTAAATCGGCCTGAAGAGCGCATCACAGCATCGAAGAGCGACGACGCCACGCGGCGGCGGCCAGCCACGGAGCGGCTCCGAGGGCCAGAAAGAACACCAGCAACGGCAGGCGCCACCAAACGGATATTTCGCGCTTTGGCGGCGAAGGAGTGCCAGAAACCCAGGGACGGGCTGATTTCGACCATGCCAGAAATGCGTCGCCGATCGGGGCGGCGCCGAAGGCGTACCTCTTGGTCCATGGGGTCGACATCGGCAGGCCGGCGACCTCGCCGAAATTGGCCAGCCCGTCGGCCAGGGACTCGTCGCCCTGGAGCTTGGCCGCGCCGATGGTCACGACCGTGGCCGAGAGGCTGACGCCGAGGACCAGAGGGCCCGAGTCGACGTTGGCCGGGCCGTCGACGCCGTTCGGATGCTCGCGCACGGCCGGGCCGATGCCGAGGGGCGCCGAGAGGAACGCGGTGCGGAACACGCCGTACTGCTGACGGGCGAACTCGGGGTCGATCTCGGGCAGGAAACGCTGCACGATGCTCTGCGAGGTGCCCTGCGCCCCCGAGGTCGGCTCGCCGGTGTCCGGGTCGGCCGTGTGCGACATCAGACCCGAGGCCGGGTCGAGGCGGGCCCGCACGTTGGCCACCCAGCGGATCACCGTCGTGTCGTAGGCCGGGGTGAGCAGCTTGTCGTGCAACCGCAGCGACGCCATGGCCACGGTCGAGTCGACCGGCCAGGCCCGCCCCGGATAGGAGGCGAGGAACGGCGTCGGCGAGGCGTCGAAGGCGGCCGCGATCTCGGCCGAATCCTCCTCGAAACGGCGGAGCTCCCCCGCGTCACGCTGCTTGGTGAGGATGCCGCCGCGCAGCCAGTTGGTCCAGCCGCGGTAGAAGACGCCGTACGGCAGGGCCATCTCGCCGCCGAAGGGCGCCCGCCCGGCATCGGACTCGAGCCGGCCCAGCGCCCAGCGTGCCTCGTCGATCTGGTCGAGGTCGACGGCGGTGAGCCCGTACAGGGCGTACAGGAAGAAGAAGCCCTCGGGGAACTGGCTCTGGGCCTCCTCGGCCGCGCCGGACTCGAGCTGGTCTTTCAGAAAAGCCAATTGCCGGCGTACGCCTGAATCGCCGTCAGCGGGCGCGACCAGCCGCACCATGCCGACGAGCGCGACAGCGCTGATCAGCATGGCCAGAACCAGCCGCACCACCCGTGCCATCGGCTGATCGTAAAGACCCGCCACAAGTCGGGCGAATCACCGCGTGTCGCGGAGCAGGCGCAGGGCGAGGGCCGGGCAGCGGTCGACAGCGCGCCGAGCGGCCGGCTCCAGAGGGGCGGGCACGGCCGGCGACGGGCTGCCGTCACGGGCGACGGGGAAACCCCAGTCGTCCTCGGCCAGCAGCTCGGGCAGGAGTTCGGCGCAGAGGCCACGCCCGTCGCAGGCGGTCCAGTCGATGTGCAGGCGGGTCATCAGCGGGCCTCCGTCGCCAGGCAGCGGCCGGACAGGTGGGCCGCCACGTCCGCTGCGAAGGCGGTCATCGCGCTGGCGATCAACCGGGCCGTGCCGTCGGGGTGGCGGCACGCGCCCCGGCCGGTGACCAGGCGGGTCAGGCGAGCGACCTCAGCCGGAAGGCCGGGACGGCCGGGACCGCCGGGGCCGCCGGAGCCGGGAACGCCGGTAAGGCCGGGAAGGCCGGGAACGCCAGGACGGGCGGGACCGCCGGGACCGGCGGGGAGGGCGGCCAGGTCGGCCAGCGTGGAGGCCAGGCGGGGTAGGCCGTTGACGCACGGGCCGCACTGGCCGGCCGACTGGTCGGCCAGATATCCGGCGATCCGGGCCGTCTCCGTGAGACCGCACGCCCCCATCGGCAAGGCCATCACCACGCCCGCCCCCGGGGTCGCGCCGTACGGGGCCAGCGCCTGCCGGCTGACCGGCAAGGCGGGGTCGGCCGGCACCCACGCCCCGTGATAGCCACCGACCAGCACCGCCGACAGCGGGGCGGACGGCCCGCCGGCGGCCGCGAGAAGCTCGCCCAGCGTGACGCCGTAGCCCGCCTCGACCACCCCGGGCGCGGCCACCGCCCCGCTCACCGTGGCCAGGAAGGTGCCCGGCTCGTCGTACGTCCCCGCCGCCCGGAACCAGCCCGCGCCATAGCGGGCGATCATCGCCAGGTGGGCCAGCGTCTCGACGTTCTGCACCAGCGTTCCCGTGTCGGGCAGGCGGTTCAGCTTGTCGGCCGGCACCGCGCCCCGGCCGGCCACCGCCGCCGCGACCGCCGACTCCTCCCCCGCCACGAAGGCGTCCGGCGCGGTCACCAACGTGACCGGGATCGGGTCGCGCCGGGCCTGGAGCACCTGCCGGAAGGCCGACGGCCTCGGGACGTACAGATAAGCGGTTGATGCCCTGGCCGCCCGGGCCACCAGCTGCAGGCCGTCCAGGACCAGGTGGGGCTGGTACGCGAGGAGCGCCTTGTCCTTGCCCGAGGCCGGTTCGCCCTCGGCGCCGTTCGCGATGATCACGGGCGGGCGGCCGGCGGCGATCACCGCGTTGAGCTTGCGCCACAGCGGAAACCCGGAGCCGCCGCGGCCGGTCAGGCCGGCGTCGCGGGCCATGCCGACCAGCTGGGCGGCGTCCGGGGTGGGCAGTGGGCCGTGGTCGCCGTCGGCCAGCAGCCGGCGTTGCACGGCGCCCGTGTGCGCTTCCGCGACACTCGTCATCGGACCTCCTCCAAGGGGCGCAGCCGCTCGGCGACCTTGCGCTCGGCGCGCTGCGGGAAACGGGTGAAGTTGGGGGTGAGCCGCCAGATCACGGCGGCCAGCACCACGGACACGCAGACCATCGAGATGGCCCACAGCCAGACCGTGCCGTTGTCCGATCCGGTGCCCAGGCCGTGCATCAGCGCGACCGGCCAGCACAGATAGGCCAGCCAGTGCACGGCCCGCCAGGCGCGGGCGCCGATGCGGTGCCGCAGCAGGCTGGTCACGACGATCGCGATGATCAGGTCGAGGCCCAGAGTGCCCAGACCCTGCCACAGCGGCCGATAGTTGCCGACGAACGGCACAACCAGATCAAAGAGCCTCAATTGGGCGTACGGGTCGAAGAGCAGACTGACCACATGAAGCACCAGGAACACCACGGCCAGCAGCGCGGCGTTGCGGTGCAACAGGTTCACGGCGAAGCGGGGCAGGCCGAACGCCGTACGACCGGACCTGGCTCCGATGCCCAGCGCGACCACGACGGTCAGCAGAACCAGCGAGACGACGCCGCTTCCCCGCGCGAAATACCAGAGGGCGTCGGTCACGACGGCCACCCGCCCTGCCGCACCACGTCGAGATCGGGGGTGACCAGACGGCTCGGCACGCCGCGGAGCAGACCCGAGGCCCCTCGCCCGCGGACGATGGCGGCCGTGGTCAGGGTGTTCGCTCGCAGGCACGAGTGGGCGGCGACGGTGACCGTGCGCCACACGCGCGGGGCGGGCAGGCCGGTGCGCGGGTCGAGGATGTGGTGCAGATGTCCCCACGTGCGGCTGGCGGTGCTCGACGTCGCGACGGCCGCGCCCGACGGCAGCCGTACGGCGTGGGACGGGTCTCCGGGCCGGTCCTGAACCAGGACCTTCCAGCCGCCGTCCGGGGCCGCCCCGGCCGTGGCGATGTCGCCGCCCAGCGCGACCATCACGCCGGTGCCGAGCCGCTCGGCGACCAGGGCGGCGCAACGGTCGGCGGCAACCGCCTTGGCCGTGGCGCCCAGATCGAGCAGCACACCGGCCGGAACGGTCAGGCGCCCGTCGTGCAGGCGGACCGAGCGCCAGTCGGGAGCCGCGAAGACCCGCACGGCCGGAGCAACCCGCCGACCGGTGACAGCGGCGAAGTCCCGGTCGTAGCCAAGGCCGGTGACCGCGGCGGCGTCCGCACCGGAGCCGCGGCCGGTGATCTCGGCGAAGTCCCGGTCGTAGCCGAGGCCGTGCAGGGCGGCCCCGATCGTCGGGTCGACGTCGCCGTCGGTCTCGCGGGCGGCCCGCAACGCGGCGCCGACCAGCTCGGCCAGCAGAGGGCTGATCGCGACGGCGCGGCCCGGCGTGACCTGGCGCAGCTCCGAGTCGGTGCGGAAACGGCTGCAGGCGAGGTCGACGGCGGCCAGCTCCTCGCGGACGATGGCGGCCGCCTCGTCGATCGCGGCCGGATCGGTGACGACGACGCGGGCCACAGTTCCCCAGACGGTCCACTGTGCGGTGTCGGCGCCGATCGGCAGGGTTTCGATCAGGGGCATCAGGAGCCTCCCGAGGTCGCGCCGCTGCTGCCGCCGGTCGACGAGCCGCTGTCGGTCGACAGCGACGGCGAGTCGTCAGTAGTCGTCGTGCCCGAATTGTCGGTGGTGGTGACGGTGGTCGTGGTGTTGTCCGACGCGTAGGCGGCCACCGCCACGGCCGCGGTTCCCACCGCCGACGCCGCCACCAGGACGCCGGTGAACAGCGCCGTGCGCCGCAGTCCGGTCTCCCGCTTCATCCCAAGCCCCCTCACGTGTGATTGCTTGACACCTCAACCACCTTGCGGGTTCCCCCTCGCCCTGACCTGTGCCGTTGCTTGGTGGTTGCTGTGAGAGTCGGCGACCCTCGCGGTAGGTTTCGGCCATGCGGGTGGTCGGGCGGCAGGACGAGGTGGCGGGGTTGTCCGCGCTGCTCGACCGCGTCACCGGTGAGGGATCGGGCGGCTCCTTGGTGCTGCGCGGCGACGCCGGAGTGGGCAAGTCGACGCTGCTGGGCTGGGCCGTCGAGGAGGCCGGCCGCCGCGGCTTCTCCACGATCGGCGTGACCGGCGTGCAGGCCGAGTTCGGCCTGGCCTACGCGGGCCTGCACCGGCTGCTGGGCGACCAGCCGCTGGTCCGGGCCGCCCTCGACGGCGACCAGACCCCGGTGCGGGTCGCGCTCGCCCTGCTGACCCATCTGACCGACGCCGCCACCGAGGAGCGCCCGCTGCTCGTGGTGGCCGACGACGCCCACTGGCTGGACGGGCCGAGCTGGGACGCGCTGACCTTCGTGGCCCGCCGCCTGGCCGGCGATCCGGTGCTGATCCTCATGGCGATGCGCACCGGCGCCGAGACGACTGCCCGTTTGACCGGCGCCGGCCTGCCCGAATCGACGGTACTTCCGCTGGACGAAACGTCGGCCGCGCAGCTCCTCGACCGGTCGGCGCCGGCGCTGCGCCCGGAGGTGCGGGCCCGGGTGCTGGCCGAGGCCGCCGGCAACCCGCTCGGGCTGGTCGAGCTGGCCGCGGCCGGCGACCGCCCCGGTCGTCTGCCGGAAGATCTGCCCCTTCCGGTACGCCTCGAACGGTCGTTCGCCCTGTCGGTGGCCGAGCTGCCCGCCGCCACCCGCACCCTGCTGCTGGTGGCGGCCCTGAACGAGGGCACCGGCCTGCACGAGATCGTCACAGCGGCCACCAGCGTCGAACCCGGCACCGGCGACATCACCGCCGATGACCTGACGCCGGCCGTCGCCGCCGGTCTGGTTCAGCTCGATGGCGACGGCCTGAGATTTCGGCATCCGCTGATCCGGTCGGCGCTGCGCCAGACGGCGAGCGCGGCCCGGCGCCGGCGGGTGCACGCCGCCCTCGGCGTGACCATCGCCGACGGCGAGCGTTCGGTCCGGCATCGGGCCGCGGCCGCCGACGCCCCCGACGAAGCGCTGGCGGCCGAGCTGGAACAGGCGGCCCAGCGTGACCGGCTCCGGGGCGCGCTGGCCGCCGCGGTGGCCGGGCTGGAGCGGGCCGGCCAGCTCAGCGAGGATCCGGAGGCGCAGGCGCGCCGGCTCATGTGGGCGGTCTTCGCCGCCTACGACCTGGGCGACGGCGACACGGTCCGGCGGCTGATGAACGGCCTGGCCGACCGCCGGCTGCCGGCGGCCGCGGAGGCGCAGCTGGCCTGGCTGCGCGAGGCGGCGCTGGGCAGCGGCTGGTCGGGCGCCGACCGGGTGCCGGCCTACCTGGAGATCATCGAACGGTTGCGGCAGGCGGGCGATCAGGAGCTGGCACTGTCCGAGCTGACGTCGATCTCGCTGCGCTGCTACTGGTCCAATCCGGACGCCGGGACGATCCGCCTGGTGATCGAGCAGGCGGACCGTTTCGACGTGCCCGCCGACAACGCGCACCGGATCGCGGCGCTGGCCATGGCGGCCCCGCTCGACCGCGGCCCGGAGGTCGTCGAGCCGATCGCCCGGCTGTCCCGGCAGCTGGTCGGCGGCCGCCCCGAGGAGCTGGACGTGCTGGCCACGGCCGCGTCGGGCCTGGGCGCGTTCCCCCGCTCGCTGGTCTTCGCGCGGGCCGCGGCCGACGAGCTGCGGGCGCAGGGCCGGCTCGGCGTGCTCGCGCAGACGCTGACCACGCAGGCGACGGTGGCCGGCAAGCTGGGAGACGTACGGCTGGCCGAGCAGTCGGCGGTCGAGGCGCGCTCGCTGGCGGTGGAGACGGGCCAGCCACGCTGGGCCGTCACGGCCGACCTGGCCCGTGCCCACGCGCTGGCCCTGCGCGGCGAGGGCGCGGAGGCCCGCCGCCTGGCCGACGCCGCGGAGAGCGCCCTGCTCCCGGTCGGCGCCCACCCGATGCTGGCGCTGGTGCAACTGGTCCGGGGCGCCGACGCGATGGCCGAGGCGAACCACGCGGCGGCCTTCGAGCACCTGGCGCCGATCTTCGACCCCGGCGCGGTGCCTTTCCACCCGGTGCTGCGCTTCTGGGCCCTAACCCAGCTGGCCGACGCGGCCATGGGCAGCGGCCGGGAGGCGGACCTGCGCGCCGTCCTCGACTCTCTGCCCGATGTGGACATTCCGGTGGCGGCGATCGCCCGCACCTACACCCGGGCGCTGCTGGAGGAGGACTTCACCGCGGCCATCGACCCGGAGTGGCCGTTCGAAAGGGCGCGACTGCAGCATGCGTACGGCGCCTGGCTGCGCCGCAAGCGCCGAGTCACCGAATCCCGCCTCCCCTTGCGAGCCGCGATCTCCGCCCTGACCGCCCTGGGCTGCCGCCCCTGGGCCGACCGGGCCCAGGCCGAACTGCGCGCGACGGGCGAGAGCACACCACGCCGCGAGGACGCCCGGGACCGGCTCACCCCTCAGGAGCTCCAGATCGCCATGCTGGCCGCCGACGGCCTGACGAACCGGGACATAGGCCAGCGCCTCTTCCTGTCACCGAGGACGATAGGCACCCACCTCTACCGGATCTTTCCCAAGCTGGGCGTCGCCTCCCGGACAGAGCTGGTGCGGGCCCTGATGACGTGATCACGTCACCGATCAGATCAAGCCGTGGTCCATGGCTGTCGTCACTGCCGCGGTCCGGTCGGCGACGTCCAGCTTGGTGAAGGCTCGCAGCAAATGCGTCTTCACCGTGGCCTCGGAGATGTACAGGCTGCGGCCTATGTCGGCGTTCGTCAGGCCCTTCGCCACCAGGCGCAGGACCTCTGTCTCCCGCGCCGACAACGCCGGCGGGGGTGGCTTCCGGACCTGGCGTACCAGTGTCGAGGCCACGCTGGGGGACAGCACCGTCTCGCCCCGGGCGGCGGCCCGGACGGCGTTGGCCAGCTCCGTGGGGGACGCGTCCTTCAGCAAGTAGCCGCCGGCGCCGGCCTCGATGGCGCGCAGGATGTCGCGGTCGGACTCGTACGTGGTCAGGACCAGGACCCGGACGCCGGATGCCCGGGCGGCGATCTGCTCAGTCGCGGTCACGCCGTCGCCGCCGGGCATGCGCAGGTCCATCAGGACTATGTCGGGGAGCAGGGACACCGCCATCGCCACGCCCTCGGGACCCGACGACGCCTCGCCCACCACTGTCAGGTCCGGCTCTGATTCCAGCATTCCTCTCAGGCCGTGCCGGACCACGGGGTGGTCGTCGACCAGGATGACGCGGATCACGCGGGGACCTCCAGCTCGATCGTCGTACCGGCGTCGGGGTCGCTGCGCACCCGCAGGTCGCCGTTGATCTGGGTGGCCCGCTGCCGCATGCCGGACAGGCCGAAACCGCCGGCCGACGACGACACGAAGCCCCGTCCGTCGTCGCGGACCACCAGGCGCACGCACGACGGGGTGTAGGCCAGGAGCACCGACGCCTCGTTGGCCTCCGCGTGGCGCCGTACGTTGGTCAAAGCCTCCTGGGCCGCGCGGAGCAGCACCACCTCGACCGCGGTGGGCAGAGCCCGTTCGTCGCCGCTGGTGCGAAATGTCGCCGGCACTCCTGATTCCTCGGCGAAGCGGTACGCCTGACGGCGTACGGCCTCGGGCAATGAAGCCGAAGCCAACGGCGAGGGTGAGAGCGCTCCGACCAGGGCCCGCGCCTCGGCCAGGTTCTCCTTGGCCGTGCGGACCGCCAGCGCCAGGCGTTCGTCGCGCAACGCCGGGTCGACCGACTGGATCAGGGTGATGATGCTGGTGAAGCCCTGCGCCAGCGTGTCGTGGATCTCGGCCGCCAGGTGGGTCCGCTCGGCCTCGCGGGACAGGCGGGCCACCTCGGAGCGCGAAGCCTCCAGATCGGCGATGAGCTGCCGGCGTTCGAGGCTCTGCTCGATCACTCGGGTGATCCAGACGCCGAGCCAGATGCCGGAGGTGGCCGAGATGACCGCGATGATCAGGTCGCCGATGAGCTGCTGGGGGCGCAGGAACAGGTCGGCCACCGGAGGGACCAGGGCGATCGCGATGATCGCGATGACCGCCGCGCGGAGGCGGACCATCTGGAAGATCAGCGGGATCATGGCGAAGAGCAGCCAGTTCATCACCGGCACGGTCACGATGGCGATCGCGAACAGCACCAGCTCGGCGGTCAGCAGGGGCACGTTCCCGCGCTCGCCCCGGATGACCTCGCGGCCCCACACCACGTGCAGGACCACGATGGCGGCGACCGCGCCGATCGCGACGAGGCGTTGCCACAGCGAGAAGCCGTACGACAGGAAAACCGCAAGCGAGACGACCGCCGTGACCACCCCGAGGAAGGTCTCCCAAGCCCCGGGGTAGCTGTTGTGCACCTCGTCGGTGGAGGTCACTTGTCGCGGCTCCAGCGGAAGGTCAGCAGGCACGCGACCAATCCGATCACAGACCAGGCACCCAGCACCAAGGCGATGCGACCCAGCTCCCACTGGCCGGCCGGCTCCTGGTCCTTCATGACGTCGGGCAGGAAAACGTAGCGGAAACCCTGCGCCATCCACTTGACCGGGAAGAACGACGCGACCTGGATCAGCCACGACGGCAGCTGCGTCACCGGGTAGATGAACACGCCCGAGATGAACTGCAACGCCACCACCGGCACGTTCAGGATGGCGCCGGCCGTGCGGGCGTGCTTGACGATGCCGCTGACCGCCATGCCGAGCAGTGAGCACGTGATCACCGACAGCAGGAACAGCCAGGTGAAGGTCATCCAGTGACTCGCGTCCGGCAGGGCCATGTCGAAGACCAGCGCCCCCACGCCGATCAACAGGATCACCTCGGCCACGCTCAGGGCGAAGACCAGGACCAATTTCCCGATGACGTACGACGTAGCCGTGATCGGCGTGCCGTGCAGCCGCTTCAGCGTGCCGTCCTCGCGGTCCATGGCCAGGCCGGCGCCCATCGTGACGAAGGCGGTGGACAGGATGCCGTACGCGATCATGCTGGCCGAGAAGACGTTGCTGGCACTGACCCCGGCGTCGGTGTACTGGTCGCCGAAGATCGTGCCGAACAGCAGGAGCAGCATGGCCGGGAAGGCGAAGGTGAAGATCACCGCGGTGCGGTCGCGGAGGAACATCAGCAGCTCGACGTGGCCGCGGCTGAGCCCCATGGTGGCCGTGCTCATTTGTCCCCCTTGATGAGGCTCAGGTAGGTGTCTTCGAGAGTCGGCCGGGTGACGGTCAGCGTGCGCAGGTCGGCCTCGGTGGCGACCAGCTTGCGGATCAGCTCGGTCGGGTCGGCGACCTGCTCCTCCTTCAGAACGCCGTTGTCACGCCACGTCACCTTGGTGGCCTGCGTCCCGCCGCCCAGCGTGGTCGGGGTGCCCTCGGCCAGGATGCGGCCCTCGGCCAGCACGGCCAGCCGGTCGGCCAGCGCCTCCGCCTCCTCCAGATAGTGGGTGGTCAGCAGGATCGTGGTGCCCTCGGCGGCCAGCTCCCGGATCAGATCCCAGAACTGCCGCCGCGCCTGCGGATCGAACCCGGTGGTCGGCTCGTCCAGGAAGAGCAGCTCGGGACGGCCGACGATGCCGAGGGCGACGTCGAGCCGGCGGCGCTGACCGCCGGAGAGCTGCCGGATGCGGCTCTTGCTCTTGGCGGTCAGGCCGACCAGGTCGATCACCTCGGCCACCGGGCGCGGGCTCGGATAGAAGCCGGCGATGTGCCGCACCATCTCGGCGACGGACAGATCCGCCGCGTCGTCGGCGTCCTGCAGCACGATGCCGATCCGGGCCCGCCACTCCCGGCCCCCCGTGGCCGGGTCGGCGCCGAGCACGCTCGCCTCGCCGCCGTCCCGCTTGCGGTGACCCTCGAGGATCTCGGTGGTCGTCGTCTTGCCGGCGCCGTTCGGGCCGAGCAGGGCGAACACCTCACCCCGGGCCACGTCGAGATCTATGCCGCGCACCACTTCCTGGCCGCGGTAGGACTTGCGAAGCCCCCGTACTTCAATGGCGTTCATGCCATTGATGGTGTCGTCTCACGGGGGTTGATCGATACGACCGGGTGGCCGTCAGTAGCTGTCAACCGATCGGTGGACGCTCACTCCCATTTGAACTTGCGGGCGGCCGCGGTCACGAAGACGACGGCCCACAGAGCGAGGCTGAGCCAGATCGAGAGCGGGATCGAGGCGTCGTGCGAGAGCGTGGCCCGCAGCGCCTCGGCGTGCGCGGCCAGCGGCAGCACGAACCAGCCGAACGTGCCCAGGTCGGGCGCGGCGAACATGATGCCCCCGGCGGCCAGCATCAGGACGTAGATCAGGGTGGCGGCGGCGGTCGTGGTCTCCGGGCGCAGGACGCTGGCGAGAAGAAGGGCCAGGCCGCTGTACGCCGCGGTGGCGAGCACGGTGATGCCGAGAGCCGGCAGGATCTGCCCGAAATGCGGCCGCCAGCCCACCGCGACCCCGACCAGGGCCAGCACCAGCAGCTGCACCACGATCAGGCCGAGCACGGCCGCGGTCTTGGCGAACAACAGGCCGGGACGGCTCAGCGGCGAGGCGCCGAGTCTTTTCAGTACGCCGTAGCTGCGCTCATAACCGGTGGTGATGGCCTGGCCGGTGAAGGCGGTCGACATCACGGTCAGCGCCAGCACGCCCGGCACCACGAAGGCCAGCCGGTCGTCACCGGGCACGTTGGTGACCTTGGTGAGGCCGGCGCCGAGCAGCACCAGCAGCGGCACGCCCATGGCGAGCACCACGGCCTCGCCGCGCCGGGCGGTCAGCACCAGCTCCATCTTGATCTGGCTGGACAGCACGGCGCGCATGGGAGCCCGGCCGGGAGCCGGTGCGAAGGTACTCATCGATAAGCTTCCGCTTTGGTCAGGGCCAGGTAGACGTCCTCGAGGGTGCGCCGGCGCGTGTTCAGCGAGGTGACCGTGGCCCCCACGCTCGCGAACCAGCCCAGCACCTCGGCGATGGTGGCCGCGTCGAGGGCGCCCGTGACGGCGTACTCCCCCGGGCTTGTCTCGGTGACTTTCAGGTCGGCCAGGCGGCCGTCGGGCACGAGACCGGCGTCGGCCCGCACCTCGAGCAGGTCGATGCCGGCGGCCGCGGTCAGCTCGGCCGGTGTGCCGGTCGCGGCGACCAGCCCGTTGCGCATGATGACCACCTCGTCCGCCAGCCGCTCGGCCTCGTCGAGCAGATGGGTGGTGAGCAGCACCGACACGCCGTCGGCGCGCAGCTCCTCGATCAGCTCCCAGGTGGTGTGGCGGGCCTCGGTGTCCATGCCGGCCGTCGGCTCGTCCAGGAAGACCAGCTCGGGCCGGCCGACCAGCGCGATGGCCAGGGACAGCCGCTGCTGCTCGCCGCCGGAGAGCCGCCGGAACCTCGTACGCTCGAAGCGCCGCAGGCCCAGACGGTCGAGCAGCATGTCGACGTCGAGCGGGTTCGCGGCGAACGAGGCGAACAGGCGCAGGATCTCGCCGGCCGTGGCCCACGGATAGACACCGCCCGACTGCAGCATGATGCCCAGGCGCGGCATGAGCTCGTCGTGGTCGTCCATCGGGTCGAGCCCGAGCACGCGCACCTGGCCGCCGTCGGCCCGGCGGAAGCCCTCGCAGACCTGGAGCAGGCTGGTCTTGCCGGCGCCGTTGTGCCCGAGCAGCGAGAGAACCCGGCCGCGGGGCACGGTCAGCGACACACCGTGGACCGCGGTCGTGTCGCCGTAGCGCACGACAACGTCCCGTACCTGGACCGCGTCGTCAGTCAAAACCGCCCTGCCCTCACTCAGCGCAACTTCCCTACCTTACGTCCCGGCGCTTGCGGGCTAATAAGGTGCTGGCATGAGCGTGGTCGAGATCTACACCGACGGGGCTTGCGTCCCCAACCCCGGGCCCGGCGGGTGGGGTGCGGTGCTGCGTTACGGCGCCAAGGAGAAGGACCTGTGCGGCGGCGAGGCCGCGCAGACGACGAACAACCGGATGGAGCTGATGGCGCCGATCCGGGCGCTGGAGACGCTCAACCGGGCGCCCATGACGGTCAAGCTCTACACCGACAGCATCTACGTCCGCGACGGCATCACGAAGTGGCTGCCCCGCTGGAAGGCGAACGGCTGGCAAACCTCGGCCAAGCAGCCGGTCAAGAACGTCGACCTGTGGCAGCGCCTCGACGAGGCGGTCCGCAAGCACGACGTGCAGTGGCACTGGGTGAAGGGCCACGCCGGCCACCCGGAGAACGAGCGGGCCGACCGTCTGGCGGCCCGGGGGCTGAAGGAGGCGCTGCAATCCGGTACGGAGTGATCCTCCCCGGCGGCACGGCCGCCGAGCAGGTGGAGCAGGCGGTGCTCGCCGAGCGGGCGGGCTGGGACGGCGTCTTCGTGTGGGAGGCGGCGTACGGGGTCGACGCCTGGGGTCTGCTGTCGGCGATGGCGGTGGCGACCTCGGACGTACGGCTGGGAACGATGTTGACGCCTTTGCCGTGGCGACGGCCCTGGAAGGTGGCGAGCCAGGTGGCCACGCTCGACCAGATCTCCGGCGGGCGGGCGATCCTCACGGTGGGTGTGGGCGCGCTGACGACGGACCTTCCGCTGACCGGCGAGGAGACCGATCTGCGGGTACGGGCGTCGATGATGGACGAGGGCATCGACCTGATCCGGGCGCTGTGGGCGGGCGAGTCCCACTTTTCCGGGCAGCATTATCAGTACGCGGTCGAGCGGAACGATCTCGCGGAAACCGGGCGTCCCGTCCAGGAGCGCATCCCGATCTGGGTGGTCGGCGTGTGGCCGCGGCCCAAGTCGATGCGCCGGGTGCTGAAGTGTGACGGGGTGGTGCCGGGCGGGGAGATGACGCCGTCGTCCGTACGGGAGATGCGCGCCTGGCTGTCGGCCCATGGCGCCGCGGCCACGGTCGACGTGATCGCGGAAGGCGAGACGCCGGGCGCCGACGTGACGGAATGGGCGGAGGCGGGCTGCACGTGGTGGATGGAGACGCGGTGGGAGATGCCGCATCACAGCGCGGAGCGGATGGCGCAGATCCGGGAACGGATCGCGGCCGGGCCACCCCGTTCCTGATTCCCTTCGACGCCGGCGTCATCGAGGATCTCCGGGAGCGGCTGCGCCGGACCCGATGGCCCGAGGCGGCGACGGCCGACGGGTGGGAGCAGGGGACGCCGCTGGAATACGCGCGGGAGTTGTGCGCGTACTGGGCGGACGGCTACGACTTTCCGGCGGCCTTCGAACGGCTCAATCGACATCCGCAATTCCTTACGACTGTGGACGGGATCGGTATCCACTTCGTGCATGTACGGTCGCCGGCGCCGGACGCGGTGCCGCTGCTGATGACACACGGGTGGCCGGGATCGGTGGTCGAGTTCTCGGCGGCGATACCGTTGTTGACTTCCGCCTTTCATGTCGTGTGCCCCTCGTTGCCCGGATACGGTTTCAGCGATCGGCCCGGTGCCGCCGGGTGGGGCGTTTCACGGGTCGCGGACGCGTGGGCCACGCTGATGACCCAACTCGGATATTCCCGATTTGTCGCCCAGGGGCACGACTGGGGGACCAGTGTCAGCACCTCTCTCGGCCTGCGGCATCCCTCGCGGGTGATCGGGCTGCATCTGATGCCGCCGCTGGTGGCGCCGCTCCCGCCGGTCGACCCACGGGAACAGGCAGCGGTGGACGACCTGGCGACGGCGGCGTCCGGGGACGGGTACTCGTTCGTGCAGTCGACACGGCCGCAGACCATCGGCTACGGGCTGGTCGACTCGCCGGCGGCGCTGTGCGCGTGGATCGTCGAGAAGTTCCGGCAGTGGACGGACGGGGATCCGCTCTCCCGTGATCAGCTGCTCGACAATCTGATGATGTATTGGCTGCCGGGAACGGGGGCGTCGGCGGCGAGGCTCTATTGGGAGAGCTTCGGCGAGGTGCAAAAGCTGTTCCGGTCGGGCGGCGGCGAAACGGTTACCGTGCCGATCGGCGCCTCGATCTTCCCGAAGGAGAACCCGCGGCCCACGCGGCGGTGGGCGGCGCGGCGGTTCACCGACATCAGATATTGGAACGAGCCGCCGCGCGGCGGGCATTTCGCCGCCTTCGAGCAGCCGGAGCTGTTCGCACAGGAGGTCCGGGCGTGCGTGGCGGCGCTGACGAGTAGTTGAGCCTTCGAGTTAATTCGATTGGGGTACGTCAAACGGGCCATAGCTTCCGGTCTATCCTTTTAGTCATCATCAGTACATGACCGCGCCCGGCGATTCCGTGCTGATCTTCATTCTCGTGGCCGTCTTCTTCGCGTGCTGCGGGTACGCCGGCGGGCGGCTCCATCAGAAACGCCTGTCGGCCCGCGATCGGGAAGAGGCTTATCGAGCGGGCTACGAGAAGGCGTCGAACCGGCCGTTCGACCCCGGCACCCGGCGGGCGGCTCCGGCCTCACCCGTGACGCCCTCTTCCGTGACGCCCTCTTCCCCGGCGGCTTCTCCTGTGACGCCCTCTACTCTGGCGCCCTCGCCCATGACGCCCTCGCCCATCACGGCCTCTCCCATGACGCCCTCTCCCATGACGCCCTCTCCCCTAGCGGCCTCGCCCATGACGCCCTCCCCCCTAGCGGCCTCGCCCATGACGCCCTCTCCCCTAGCGGCCTCGCCCATGACGCCCTCTCCCCTAGCGGCCTCTCCCCTAGCGCCCTCTCCCGTGACGCCTCCTTCTGTCGCGGGTCCTTCTGCCGCGGGTCCTTCTGTCGCGGGTCCTTCTGTCGCGGGCCTTCCCTCGGCGCCCCGGCCGGCGGCGCCTTCGCAGGGCAGCTTTCCCGTGCCGCCGCCTCCTCCGCCCAGCGTGCGGTCCGAACCGGCCGCGGTCGGCGGGGTGACCTACCAGCCCTTCCCGGATCCTCGGCCGGCCGTTCCCGAGCAGGACGCACCCGTCTCCTCGGGGCGGCACACGGTTCCGGACGAGCTGGTTCAGGCTCAGACGTACCGCCTGCCGGCCGATCGGGTCTTCCGCGCGAAGGTCCCTGACAACAAGCCACTGCCCGAGGAGCCGACCACTCCGCTATCGGTCCCCAAGCCGCGCCGCTCCTGATCTTCGGCCCACCCGAAAGTGTCGTACCCCCGCCGTAGGGTCCTCACATGGTCACCGTCGACGACGTGCGGCAGGTAGCGCGCGACCTGCCGCGCAGCTCAGAACACCTGATAAACGACAGGGTCAAGTTCCGCGTGGGCAAGATCGTCTACGTGGCGTTCTCCCGCGACGAGACGGTCATGGGCTTCGGCTTCCCCAAAGAGGAGCGGGCCGCCCTGGTCGCCTCCGAGCCGGAGATCTTCCATCTGCCCCGCGAGTCCGACCTGCGCTTCCACTGGGTCCAGGCGTGGATGGACCAGCTCGACGAGGAGCGGATGACCGAGCTGGTGCTCGACGCGTGGCGCATGGTCGTGCCCAAGAAGGTCTGGTCGGCCTACCTGCCGAGGCTGGCGTGAGGCGGCCGTGCCCACGCGACCCGGTCGGCGCAGTGTGAGCCGGTGCGGGGCACGGCCACGCTCCCGCAGCGGCCGGCCGGCACCCCCGACTGGGTTCGGTGTGCCGGGAGCCACCGGCCGTCCGCTCGAACCAGCCAACCAACCCGGCCTAGGTTGAACCTGTCACCCACCTGTGTGATCAATGAAGAGGGGTCCGTCGATGCCGACCGTCGCCATCATCAGCGCCGGCTTCATGGGTTCGGGCTTGGCCACCGCCCTACTGACCGGCGGCGCCCGCGTGGTCACCACGCTCGAGGGCCGCTCCACACGCTCCCGCCGCTTGGCCGAGGCAGCCGGCCTGGAGATCCTCCCCACCTTGACCGACGCCGTAGCCATCGCCGACGTCATCCTCTCCATCACCCCACCCGCCGCCGCCGTCGACGCCGCCCGCGCCATCGCCGCCGCCCTCCACACCGTCAGGCCAAGCCCCGCCACTGCACCCACTCACGCCGGGCCGAGCCCCACCACCTCACCCACCCCCGCCGGACCAACCCCCGCCACCACGCCCACCCCCGCCGGACCAACCCCCGCCACCACGCCCACCCCCGCCGGACCAACCCCCGCCACCACGCCCACCCCCGCCGGACCAACCCCCGCCACCACGCCCACCCCCGCCGGACCAACCCCCGCCACCACGCCCACCCCCGCCGGACCAACCCCCGCCACCACGCCCACCCCCGCCGGACCAACCCCCGCCACCACGCCCACCCCCGCCGGACCAACCCCCGCCACCACGCCCACCCCCGCCGGACCAAGCCCCACCACGCCCACCCCGGCCGGGCCGAGCGCTGCCACCTCACCCACCCGCGACGGTCGGGCGGAGTCTGCCGCCGTGAGCGCTCGCGATGTCTGGCTGGGGCCGGTCGTGGCCGATCTCAATGCCGTGTCGCCGGGGACCATGGGGCAGGTGGCGCGGGAGCTCGGCGGGCTGCGGGTCGTCGACGGGTCGATCTCGGGGCCGCCGCCCAGTGTCAAGCCGGGGGCTCGGGTCTACCTGTCCGGGCCCGAGGCCGGGATCGTGGCGGCGCTGCCGTGGGCGGGGATGATCGAGCCGGTTGTCGTCGGTGAGCGGGTCGGTGCGGCCAGCGCCCTCAAGATGTGCACCGGCAGCGTCTACAAGGGATTGACGGGTCTGCTCACCCAGGCAATGCGGACGGCCGGGGCCTACGGCGTACTCGACGAGGTGGTGGACGATCTCGCGCGCAACGGGCTGGCCGACAACGAAGGCGTGGCCCGGGCGGCGACGAAGGCCCACCGCTACGTCGGCGAGATGCGGGAGGTGGCCGCCACCCAGGCCGAGGCCGGACTGAGCCCCGACCTTTTCGCGGCCATGGCCGCCGTCTTCGCCGACATCGCCTCGACCCCACTCGCCGCCGACGACCCCGAGAACGACCGCGATCTCACCCCGGCCGACATCGTCGCGCGCCTCCGAAGAGACGAGACCACCGCGCCCGGAGGCCAGTGAGGTGAGCGGCGCGCCCCGGCGAGCTGGGTGAACGAGGCCTTAGCGGGTGAGGTGGGCGGCGAGCCCCGGCAAGGCGGTTGGGCGAAGCCCCGGCGCGGGTGAGGTGGGCGGCGAGCCCCGGCAAGGCGGTTGGGCAAAGCCCCGGCGCGGATGAGGTGGGCGGCGCACCCCCGCAAGTCGGGTGGGCGACACCCCAGCGCGGGTCAGGTGAGCGACGCGCCCCCGCACACGAATGAGCGGCGCGCCCCGGCAAGAGAGGTGACCGGCAAGTGAGGTGAGCGGCGCGCGCTGGCGGGTTCGGCGGGTGGCTTGGATGGGGGGCGCGGGAAGTCGTGGGGTGAGTCGGGGGTCTCGGGGCGGTGGATCGCACCTTTGTCGATGTCATACTGGGGCGTCCCCGCTGGTCGAGAGGCTCGGAGCGTGATGTCCGCGGACGATGCGAGTGTGCGCCGGCCCACGTTGACCCAGGTTGCGGCTCTTGCGGGGGTCAGTCTCAAGACGGCATCCCGTGCGCTCAACCGGGAACCCAACGTGGCGCCCTCGACCGGGCGGCGGGTGCTCGACGCGGCCGACCTGCTCGGCTATCGGCTCAACGGGATTGCCCGGGAGCTGCGCCGCGGGGCCACGTCGGCTCTCGTCGGACTGGTCAGCGGTGATCTGACCAACCCGTTCTACTCGGCCGTCGCCAGTGGGATCGAGCGGGAACTCCGCCAGCACGGGCTTCTGCTCATCACCGCCAACAACGATGAGGACGCCGCCCTCGAGCGGAGCCTCGTCGACGCCTTCCTCGAGCGGCGCGTTCGGGCCCTTCTCGTCATTCCCAGCGGCAGCGACCACGAATATCTGTCCATCGAAGGCAACCGCGGTGTTCCCTTCGTCTTCCTCGACCGGCCGCCGGACGGGCTCGCCGCGGATGCCGTGTTGATAGACAACGCGGGTGGGGCGCGGTCGGCCGGTGAGCATCTGCTCGCCCGGGGCCACCGGAAGATCGCTCTGATCGCCGACCTCAAACGGATGGCTCCTCAGAAGGGGCGCATCGACGGCTTCGTCAAGGCGATGCACGCCGCCGGCAACGATCAGTGGGAGCCCTACGTCCGCACTGATGTTCACGATGTCCGGCACGCCGAACATGCCGTACAGGAGCTCCTTGCCCTTGATCCTCCGCCCACCGCGATCTTCACGACCAACAACCGGCTGACCACCGGTGCGCTGCGCGGCATGCGTGATCTCCGGGAGCAGCCGGCGCTGGTCGGCTTCGACGATTTCGACCTGGCCGACGTGCTCGGCACGACCGTCGTCGCCCACGACATGACCGCTCTCGGGCGGGAGGCGGCGCGGCTCGCCCACGAACGGATCAGTGGCCATACCGGGCCCGCTCGCACCATCGTTATTTCGACATCGATCATTGCGAGAGGGTCGGGTGAACGTTCACCACGGTAACGATCACGGATCCACAGTGTTCGCACGTAACGACACGGAAACAGTCGTTGACACCCGTGCGCTCAGGCGGCACCGTACTCCCGAATCGTGTGACAACGATGTCAATATCTCGATGGGAGACAACTATGCGCATCACTCGACGGGCTGCGGTGGCGGCCGTCGGTGTTGCCGCGCTCCTGACGGCCGGGGCCTGTGGGTCCAGTGACGACAGTGGCGGCGACTCCGGCTCCAAGAAGGTCGAGGTCTTCACGTGGTGGGCCGACGGCGGTGAGAAGGCCGGCCTCGACGGCCTCGTCGCCCAGTTCGGCACCTCGTGTGCCGGGCAGACCTTCGAGAACGGCGCCGTGGCCGGTGGCGCCGGCGCGAACGCCAAGTCGGTGCTCGCGTCCCGGCTCCAGCAGGGCGACCCGCCGGACACGTTCCAGGCGCACGCCGGCGCCGAGCTCCAGGACTACATCAATGCCGGCCAGGTCGAGGACATCAGTGCCGACTACGACTCGTGGGGCCTCAAGCAGGCGTTCCCCAAGGGCCTGATCGACAACCTGACGGTCGACGGCAAGATCTACTCGGTGCCGGCGAACATCCACCGCGCCAACGTCGTCTG
Source organism: Actinoplanes sp. CA-131856 (assembly GCF_050956135.1). GTDB lineage: Bacteria > Actinomycetota > Actinomycetes > Mycobacteriales > Micromonosporaceae > Actinoplanes. The sequence goes on from NZ_CP191849.1 coordinate 8,906,717, forward strand.
GACCAACAAGAAGGTCGTGGCCGACGCCGGCATCACCAAGGACCCGACCGACCTGGCCGGCTTCTTCGCCGACCTCGACAAGGTCAAGGCCAAGGGCATCAAGGCCCCGCTGGCCATCGGCAAGGACTGGACGCAGCTCATGCTGTTCGAGTCGGTCCTGATCACCGACCTCGGCCCGGAGAAGTTCACCGGCCTGTGGAACGGCGGCACCGACTGGAACGACGCCGGTGTCACCAAGGCCATCGACGACTTCAAGAAGCTGCTCACCTACACCAACACCGACCGCGACGCCCTCGACTGGACGGACGCGGAGAAGCTGGTCATGGACGGCAAGGCCGCGTACCAGCTGATGGGTGACTGGGAGGCGGCCGACCTGGACGCCAAGAAGTTCGCCGACTACGGCTACTTCACCTTCCCGGGCAACGGCACCACCTTCCAGTGGCTCGCCGACTCGTTCGTGCTGCCCAAGGGCGCCAAGAACGCCGACGGCACCAAGTGCTGGCTGAAGACGGTCGGCTCGGCCGAGGGCCAGAAGGCGTTCAACACCAAGAAGGGCTCGATTCCGGCTCGTACGGACGCCAGCCCGGCCGACTACCCCAAGTACCAGCAGGCCGCGATGGCCGACTGGAAGTCGGCGACCCAGGTCCCGTCCTGCGCCCACGGCTCGGCCTGCTCGCAGGGCTGGCAGGGTGCGGCCAACTCGGCCCTCGGCGCGTTCTCGACCAACCAGGACGCGGCCGCGCTGCAGAAGGCTCTCGCCTCCGCCGCGCAGCAGTTCGTCAAGAAGTAAGTCTCTCGGTGAACGGGGCGGGGCGGCGAAATAGCCGCCCCGCCTTTCCCAGTAAGGAGCCCTGATGCGCCGCCTGAGGCAATGGGGACCGGGACTGCTCCTGCTCTCCCCCTCGCTCATCCTGCTCGCCGTCTTCGTCTACGGCCTGATCGCCTGGACCACGAAGGTCTCGGTGTCCGACGAGCACACCGCCCTGGGGTCGAAGGGTTTCGTCGGCCTGGAGAACTACACCAAGCTGTTCACCGACGACATCAACGACCGTTTCACCCATTCGCTGAAGAACCTGCTGATCTTCACAGTGGTGTTCCTGGTCGGCGCGATGTTCTTCGGCCTGCTCTGGGCCTTCCTGCTGGAGCGCGGCGTCCGCGGCGAGGGCTTTTTCCGTACGGTCTACCTGTTCCCGATGGCCGTCTCGTTCGTGGCCTCCGGCGTCGTGTGGCGCTGGCTGATGAACCCGAACACGGGCGACAACGCGGGCGGCCTGAACGCCGTGTTCGGCGCGATCGGGCTCGACTTCCTGCAGAACTCGTGGTGGACCAACCCGAACTGGGGCATGGCCGCGATGGCGATGCCCGCCATCTGGCAGCTCTCCGGCTACGTCATGGCGCTGTTCCTGGCCGGCTTCCGCGGCATCCCGCAGGAGCTGCGCGAGGCGGCCGCGATGGACGGCGCTTCGACGTACCGCCTCTACCGCAACGTCATCTTCCCGCAGCTGACGCCGGTGGCGCTGTCCGCGCTGATCATCCTCGGCCACATGTCGATGAAGATGTTCGACCTGATCATGAGCGTCTCCGGTCCGCAGTGGCTCACCGAGGTACCCGCCGTCTACGTCTGGCAGACGCTGCTGACCAGTGACTACGCCAAGGCCGCGGCGATCTCGATCATCCTGCTGCTGCTCGTGGCCGTCGTCATCGTCCCGTACCTGATCTACACCAACCGGGCGGAGAAGAACGCATGACCGCCTGCACCGAGCGGCACCCAGCCGCACCGAAAGATGGCCTCGCAGGCGAGGGCCAGAAGGGCATGCGAGAGGAAGGCTCAGCATGACCGCCTGCACCGAGCGGCACCCAGCCGCACCGAAAGATGGCCTCGCATGCGAGGGCCAGAAGGGCATGCGAGAGGAAGGCTCAGCATGACCGCCGTCGCAGCACCGCAAGAGGCGCTGGAGTCGCTGAAGCCGCGCACCAAGCCGCGCCGGCCCTTCGGTCCCGGCTCGATCGTCAAGTACGCGCTCGTCCTGCTCTTCCTGATCATCGTGCTGATGCCGATGTACGTGCTGATCGTGACCAGCTTCAAGTCGGGCTCCGACATCGGCGTCACGAGCCAGTGGAACCTGCCCGAGACCTGGACCCTGGCGTCGTGGGAGAAGGCCTGGAACTCCCTGCACGCGTCCTTCATCCGCACCTTCGAGCTGGCCATCCCGGTCGCCCTGATCTCGTCGGTGATCGGCGCGGCCAACGGCTTCGTGCTGTCGCGCTGGCGCTTCCCCGGCGCCGATCTGGTGTTCACGCTGATCCTGTTCGGCATGTTCATCCCGTACCAGGCCGTCATGATCCCGCTGCGCGACATCGTCACGACGATCGGCATCCCGCCCGGCATCCCGACACTGGTCTTCGTGCACTGCGTCTACGGCATCCCGATCTGCACGCTGATCTTCCGGAACTACTACGCGACCACGGTGCCGGAGGAGCTCGTCGAGGCGGCCCGGGTCGACGGTGCGGGCCTGCTGCGCACCTTCGCCTGGATCATCCTGCCGATCTCGATCCCGGGCTTCGTCGTGACGGTCATCTGGCAGTTCACGTCGGCCTGGAACGACTATCTGTTCGCGATCTTCCTGTCCAACACGCGGAACGGGCCGATCACGATCGCGCTCAACGCGCTGGCCGGCGCGCAGTCGCCGGACTACGCGGCTTCGATGGCGGGCGCGCTGATCACGTCGCTGCCCACGCTCGTGGTGTACGTGCTGCTCGGCCGCTGGTTCATCGGCGGGCTCATGGCCGGCTCGGTCAAGAGCTGAGCCGGCGTGGCTTCCCGGCGCGGTCCGATGGCCCGCCGGGAAGCCGTAGGTGAAGGTTTGGTCTCTCACCCATTCGGGACGAAGCGTCCGGCGGCCGTTGCCCCTAAAGTTCTGGTTCGTGACCACCGAGGACGTGGACGGCTTCGCCGCGCGCATGGCTTACGCCCTGCACAAAGACCCAGCCGATGACGTACGCCGTACGACGCTCCACCTATGGATCATCGCGGTCACCCTGGCCTGGCTCGTGGTCGTACCGCTGGTGGTCCTCTACGGCCTGATCACCGATTCCGGTGCTGCCTTCACCCTGGCCACCGTGCTGATCGTCGCGCTGCCGTTCACCGCCGCGGCGCTCGCCACCCGGAACGGCCGGTTCGGGCTGGGCGGCCTGTACGTCGTACTCACCCTGCTCATGGCTCTTCCGGCGGCCGGCATCGCCCAGCTCGGCTGAATGTAGGGCACGATGGCCTCATGGCCGACAAGGGCGAGGAGCGCGACGGGGTCACGCTGACAAACCTCGATCAGGAGTTGTACGACGGCGCCGGCGCCACCAAGCGCGACCTGATCGACTATCTCGGCGCGGTCGGCGATCGCATGCTGCCGGTGCTGCGTGACCGCCCGCTGTCGGTGATCCGGCTGCTGCGTGGCCAGGAGAAATTCATGCAGAAGAATCTCCCGAAATATACGCCGGACTGGGTGCCGCGCACGGCGGTGTGGGCCGAGGCGTCGCATCGGGAGGTCACCTACGCGTTGTGCAACGACCGGCGGACGCTGCTCTGGTTCGGCAACCAGCGCGCCATCGAATATCACCCGGCGCTCATGCTCGCCGGCGACCACCACCCGACTCACCTGATCATGGATCTGGACCCGCCCGAGGGCGACAGCTTCCCGAAAGCCGTCCAGGCCGCGCGGTTGGTGCGGGCCGCCCTGGCCGAGATCGACATGGCCGGCGCCGTGAAGACCAGCGGCTCCAAGGGCGTACACGTCTTCGTGCCCCTCGACGGCAAGGCCGACGCCGAACAGGTCGCCGCGGCGACGCGGGCCGTGGCCGCCCGGGCCGAGCGGCTCGATCCCGAGCTGGCCACCACCGCGTTCATCCGCGAGGACCGCCACGGCAAGGTCTTCCTCGACGCCACCCGCTCGGGCGGCGCCACGGTCGCCGCCGCCTACAGCCCCCGCGTCCGGCCCGGCCTCCCGGTGTCGTTCCCGGTCGCCTGGGACGACCTCGACGACGTGACGCCGGCCGACTTCACCGTCCACACCGCACCGGCCCTGCTGGCCGAGGGACACGATTGGGCCGAGCACATGCCGGCCCCGCAGGCCCTGGACGCCGGGCTGATCGAGGAGGGCCGGGCCATCCCCGTGGCCCGGGTCCAGGCCATGCACGAGGGCAAGCGGCGCGCGAAGGCCCGCCGCGAGGCCGGTCAGGCGGGGGTGAACAGCAGCGACACGTTCTGACCGCCGAAGCCGAACGAGTTGCAGATGGCGGCGTTGATCGTCATCTTCCGGGCCTCGCCGGTGACCACGTCGAGCGTCACCTCGGGCTCCTTGTTCTCCAGGTTCAGGGTCGGCGGGACGAGCCCCTCGGCCACCGACAGCACCGTGACGATGCTCTCGACCGCGCCGGCCGCCCCCACAAGGTGGCCGATCGCGCCCTTCGGCGCGGTCAGCACCACGTCCTCGCCGAGCGCGGCCCGGATCGCCGCCACCTCGCCCACGTCACCGACCACGGTCGAGGTGGCGTGGCAGTTGAGGTGGTCGATGTCGCCCGGCGCCAGCCCGGCCGTGCGCAGCGCGGCCCGCAGCGCCCGGATCTGCCCCTCGCCCGACGGCTCGGGGCCGGTGATGTGGTACGCGTCGGCGGTCACCCCGAAGCCGGCGACCCGGGCCACCGGCCGCGCGCCCCGGGCCGCGGCGAACTCGGCCCGCTCCAGCACCACGACCCCGGCGCCCTCGCCGAGCACGAAGCCGTCGCGGTCGACGTCGAAGGGCCGGGACGCCCGCTCGGGCTCGTCGTTGCGCTTGGAGAGGGTGCGGGACTGGGCGAACCCGGCCACCGTGATCGGCGCGATGCACGCCTCGGAGCCACCGGCGATGACCACGTCGGCCTCGCCCGACCGGATCAGCCGCACGCCCTGGGCGATCGCCTCGGCCCCGGACGCGCAGGCGGCCGAGGTGGTGTAGACGCCGGCCCTGGCCCCGAGCTCGATGCTGATCCAGGCGGCGGCCCCGTTCGGCATCATCATGGGCACGGTCAGCGGGGAGACCCGCCGCGGGCCCTTCTCCTCGATCACGTCGTCCTGGTCGAGCAGGGTGGTGACGCCGCCGATGCCGGTGCCGATGACGACGGCCAGCCGCTCACCCTCGACGCCCGGCGTGCCCGCGTCGGCCCAGGCCTGCCGGGCCGCGACCAGCGCCGCCTGCTGGCAGCGGTCCATCCGGCGGGCCTGCACCCGCTCCAGCACCGTGTCGGGCGAGACCGCCATGGGCGCGCCGATCCGGGTCGGCAGCTCGTCGAGGTGGGCGTAGCCGGCCAGCACGTCGTCGATGCGCCGCACGCCCGAGCGGCCCTCGAGCATGCCCTGCCAGAGCGAGTCGACGTCGCCGCCCAGTGGGGTCGTCGCACCCAGCCCGGTGATCACAACATCCGTCATAGTTGTATAGCGTACAACTATGACCGAGCCACCACGCGCACGCGGCCGCCGCACCCGCGACGCGATCCTGCGCGCCGCCGAGGAACTGTTCGCCGAGCGCGGCCCGGCCGCGGTGAGCGTGGCCGACATCGCCGGCGCCGCCGGCGCCCACCCGCACCAGATCACGTACTACTTCGGCTCCAAGGACGCGCTCTTCGTCGAGGCCGCCTTCCGTCTCCTGCTCCACCAGGCCCAACGGCTGGAACCGATCGGCCTGCGCCGGCGTACGCCCGAGTCCTTCCGCATGGCCCTGGCCCGCACGGCGCTGGCCCTGCCCGCGGTGCCGGTCGCGGTCCACGCGATGGCGGTGAGCCGGCTCCGCCCCGAGCTGCACGCCTCGGTCCAGCAGAGCCTGACCGTGCTGTTCCGCCAGGCCGAGCGCTATCTGGTGGACGTTCTCGAGCGCCGGGGCTGGGTCATCGACCGGCCGGCCGCCATCGAGGCCCGCACCTTCTGGACCACCGTCTTCGGCGCGCGGCTGATCTCCGAGAGCGGATACGGCGGTCAGTCGGCCGACGTCGACCTGGCCGGCGTGCTGACGGTGCGCAGCGCCGGCCGGTAGACCAGTTCCTGCGTACGGCCGTCGAGCGTCCGCGTCTCCAGCAGATCGAGATCGAAGTCGGCGGCCCCGGCGAAGATCGGGTCGTCACCGGTCCGCCCGGTGACCACCGGGAACACCGTCACCTGCAGCCGGTCGACCAGACCGGCCGCCATCAGCGCCCGGTTCATGGCCAGGCTGCCGTGCGAGCGCAGCGGCACGTCCGACTCCCGCTTGAGCCGGGCCACCACCTCGACGGCGTCGCCCTCGACGAGTGTCGCGTCCGGCCAGTCGAGCGGTCCCGTCAGCGTGTTCGAGATGACGATGGCCGGCTGGTGGCGCATCCGGGTCACCCACGGATCGCCCACGGTCTCCTCGTCACCGGCCGCCAGCAGCTGGGTGAAGGCGCGGTAGGTGTTGGCCCCGAACACCATCCGCTGCGCCGGCTCGTAGAGGGCCAGGCGGTGGGCGAGCAGCTCCGGGCCCTGCTTGCCCCAATATCCGCCCCACGAGGGGTCGGTGACCCCGCCGAAGCCGTCGAGGCTGGTGAACACGTCGAACGTGTAGGTCGCAGTCATGCCGGTCAGACCGGGGCCGGACGCGGAACTCATCGGTCTAGAGCAGATCGCGCCAGAACGGCACCGTGGCCCTCGGCTCGCTCGGGGACGCCGGGCCCAGGCCGAACTCGCGGTGCAGCCAGTCCCCGAGGTCGGCGCCGTAGTAGACGACGTCGGTCTGGTACACCGACAGGACCGGGTGGCCGGACAGGCCCGCCGGCAGGAACCGATGCGCGTAGACCGGCACCAGCCGCGGGGCCGTCACCAGATATCCGCGGGCCGCGGCGACGGCGGCCTCGGCCGTCTGCGGCCGGGGGCCCCAACCGCCGTACCAGAAATCGTTGGAACCGACGTCGAAGAGAACGCCCTCGACCGGCCAGGCCAGCCGCTCCCGCAGAGCCGCGCGATCGGGACCGCGCCAGTCGGGCCAGCCCCGGCCCGTCGGCAGCCCGGCGGCCAGAAACGCGCGATGGTCATCGGCGAAGGAGAACCCGAACTCCTCCTCGATCGCGCCGAGCTCGGCGCCGGTCAGCCCGGGAGCGATCGGGAAGCGGCCCGAGGCGGCCAGTAGTTCCGCGGCGGTCACCCGGCTACCTTAAGTACTCCGTTCGGTGTACGGAAGTAGTCGGGAGGCGTCGGTGCAGGTGACGGCGGCGGGACGACGCGGCGGGCCCCCCGGCGAAAATAGCGTGCCGTCCATGAACAGATATCTGGCTTCCACGCTCACCCTGGTCGGTGTCCCGGCCGGTCTGGCCATCACCGGCGGCACCGTCGACACCGTCATGACCCTGACGCTCGCCGCCTGGCTGGCCGTCCTGGCGTTCTTCGCCGCCCGCTGGCCCCGGGCCGTGCTCGTGCTCTCCCTGCTGCTGATCGACGGCATGCGCGGCAGCTCCCTGGCCGACTCGGGCTGGGTGTGGCCGGCCACCGCCGCCTTCGTGGCGGTCGTGCTCGCCGGCCACCTGCGCACGGCCGTGATCGCGGGCGGCACCGCCCTGGCGTACGGCTTCGCCTGGGACGGTTTCGTGGCCGAAGGCCACGGCGCCGAATGGACACTGGCCCACGTCGGCGGCGAGACCCTGTGGCTGGCCGCGGTGCTGGCCGCCGCCACGGCCTATCGCAGCACGGTCCGCTGGCAGAGCGAGGTGGCCCACCGCCTGGAACAGGACAAGCACGAACGCGAACTGGACGCCCGCCGGCGCCGGGCCGAGGAGAGGGTGGGCATCGCCCGTGACCTGCACGACGTCGTGTCCCACACGCTGGCTGTGGTCGGCGTCCACCTGAACGTCGCGCTGGACAGCTTCGACAGCGACCCCGACGAGGCCCGGTCGTCGCTGCGGCTGGCCCAGGAGGTGCGGGGGCGCGCGATGACCGACCTCAAGTCGCTGGTCGACGTGCTGAGGGAGGGCGCGGCGCCGGCGATCGGCGAGCCGGCCGACGGGCTGGACGGCCTGGAAAGGCTCGCGGAGCAGGTGAGATCGGCCGGGCTGGCGGTGTCACTGAACGAGTTCGGCGAGCGCGCGTCGGTGCCGGCCCCGGTCGCCACAGCGGTCTACCGTGTCGTGCAGGAGTCGCTGACCAACACGGTGCGGCACGCGGGGGCGAGCCGGGTCGCGGTCACGGTCCGATACGCGCCGGCCAGCGTCGTGGTCGACGTGCAGGACAACGGCACGGTTCCCGACGTGGTGATCGACGGCAACGGCATAGCCGGCATGCGCGAGCGGGTGGCGGCGCTGGGCGGCGCGCTGACGGCCGGCGCGGGCCGGGATGGCTTCGCCGTACGAGCAACGATCCCGATCGCGGCTTGACGGCTCCCGGGGAAGGGTCACGCGGGAAGGCGTGCGACAGCGGCGCCCGGGATCGCGAAGGGTGCCGGAACCGATGAGGCGTGCGGGCGGAGGGGGATCGGCCACAGGACCGGGGCGGCTGAGCCCGCACGCGGAGCCGGGAAGAAGACTCTCGTCGCGGTGGCGCCGGTCAGACCGCCGGTCAGACAGCGCCAGCCGTCGAGCTCTGCCGGCCGGCACCGACACCCCGCCCTCCCAAGGGGGCGCCCCCATCCAACACAGCCATCCTCCCAAATTCGCACGCCGGCGGGGCAGGGCCTGTGGACAACCGATGATTGTGGACAACAAGCGGAGGAGACGATGACGATCTCGGTTCTGCTCGCCGACGACCAGCACCTCGTGCGGGCCGGCTTCCGGAGCCTGCTGCGGCGCGACAAGGAGATCGACGTCGTCGGCGAAGCCTCCACAGGTGACGAGGCCGTCCGCACCGCTCGTTCGCTCAAGCCCGACGTGATCCTCATGGACATCCGGATGCCCGGCCTGGACGGCATCGCCGCCACCAAGGCCGTGCTCGCCGAGAACCCGGACATCAAGGTGATCATTCTGACGACCTTCGAGACCGACGAGTACGTCTTCGCCGCGCTGGCAGCCGGCGCCAGCGGCTTCCTCACCAAGGAGATCGCCCCGGACGGCCTGCGGCAGGCGGTCCGGGTGGTGGCCGCCGGTGACGCCCTGCTCTCGCCGAGCGTCACCCGCCGGGTGGTCGGCCAGTTCGCGCACCGGCCGGTCGCCGCCGCCAAGGGCGAGGACCGGCTGGCCGTGCTGACCGACCGGGAGCGCGAGGTCGTCCGCATGGTCGCGGCCGGCCTGTCCAACGAGGAGATCGCCCACCAGCTCGTGATCAGCCCGCTGACCGCCAAGACCCACATCAGCCGGGCCATCGCGAAGCTCGGCGTCCGCGACCGCGTCCAGCTGGTGATCATCGCCTTCGAGGACGGACTGGCGGGATGAAGAGAATTCTGGTGTACGGCGTCACCGGCGCCGGCAAATCGACGCTGGCCGCCCGCATCGGCGAGCGCCTCGGCCTTCCGTACCATTCGATCGACGATCTGATGTGGGAACCGGGCTGGGTCGAGGTGCCCGACGAGATCCAGCGCGACCGCATCCGCGCGGTGTGCGCCGCCGACGCCTGGGTGATCGACGCGGCGTACCAGAAATGGGCCGAGATCGTCCTGCGGCGGGCCGATCTGATCGTCGGGCTCGACATGGCGCGCCACGTCTCCTATTTCCGGCTCCTCCGACGATCGCTGACCCGCCTGGTCCGGCGCACCGAGACCTGCAACGGGAACCGGGAGTCGTTCCGCAATCTTTTCCTCGACCGCGATTCGCTTCTGTACTTCCATTTCCGTTCGTGGGGCCGCAAACGCGCCCGCATGCGCCGGTGGCAGGCCGACCCGGATTTTCCCCGGACGATTCTGTTGCGGTCGCCCGGAGAGGCACGCGATTGGCTCGCCTCCCTTTAAGGTCAGAACCATGTCTGATGACGTGCTGTGGAATGTCATCGCCACGGGGAAGCTCGGCACCGTCGCGACGATCAAGAAGGACGGGCGGCCGCAGCTGTCCGACGTCAGCTACATCGCTCTGCCCGGTCTGGTCCGCTTCTCGACCCGCACCAGCCTGGCCAAGGTCCACAACCTGCGCCGCGATCCCCGGGTCAGCATCAAGGTGACCGCCTCCGACGGTCACGGCTACGCGGTCGGCGAGGGCACGGCCGAGCTGAGCCCGGTCGCCTGGCGGCTCGACGACCCGGTGGTCGAGGAGCTGATCGAGATCTACCGTCTGATCACCGGCCACGAGCACCCCGACTGGGACGACTTCCGCCGCGCCATGATCACCGACGGCCGCCTGGTCTGCTCGATAAAGGTCGAACACCTTTACGGCTGGGTCGCCGCTTGATAGTTCTCACCCGTCCGGAGGCGCGCCGCATAGCCGTGCGCGCCCAGCTCCTGACCCGCGACCGCCCGCGCGGGCTTTCCGAGCTGGTGGAGCATCTGACCCTTCTTCAGTACGACCAGACGAGCGCCGTGGCGCCGAACGCCGACCTGATCGCCTGGAGCCGCCTCGGTTCCTCCTATCGCGCCGAGCACCTCACGGAAGCCCTCGAAGACCGTACTTTCATCGAACTCAAGGGCATGATCAGGCCGTACGCCGACATCTCGCTCCTGAAGGCCCGCATGTCGGCCTGGGACGACCCGGACGACCAGTTCAGCCATCCGAGGGCCCACGATTTCGTCGCCGCCAACGCCGACTGCCGCCGCGACATCCTGAGCCGCCTCGACGACGGCGGGCCGCTCCCCCAGTCCGAGCTCCCCGACACGTGCAAGGTCCCGTGGTCGTCCTCCGGCTGGAACAACAACCGCAGCCTCACGATGATGCTGGAGTGCCTGGCCTCGCGCGGCGAGATAGCCATCGGCGACCGCGACGGCCGCGAGAAGCTCTGGGACCTGGCCCACCGCGTCTACCCGTCGGAGACCGTCCCCGAGCCCGAGGCGACCAGGATCCGCGACGAACGGCTGCTCCGCTCCCAGGGCCTGCTCCGCCCTCGCCGCGGCTTCGAAGCCGGCGAGCCCGCCACGGTCAGGGGCGTGCGGGGCACCTGGCGGGTGGACCCGGCGTACCTCGATCTCCCCTTCACCGGCCGCACGGCGCTGCTCTCCCCCTTGGACCGCCTCATCTTCGACCGCAAGCGCATGCTCGACCTCTTCGAGTTCGACTACGCCCTGGAGATGTACAAACCGCCCGCCCAGCGCAAGTGGGGCTATTGGGCCATGCCCATCCTGCGAGGCGACCGCCTGATCGGAAAGCTGGACGTCACCGCCGACCACCGCAACCGCGTCCTGAGGGTGGACGCCGTCCACCAGGACGTCCCTTTCACCAAGGCAACCGACGCCGCCGTCCTGCAAGAGATCCAGGACCTGGCGACCTGGCTCGGCCTGGGCCTCGACCTCCCCGCCGACTTCTGACGCTCAGGGGCACATGATCACGGCGGCCGGCTCGCTTTCCGTGCCCGACTGGGCGATTCTCATGTCGGTGACTCCGGGCAGCTTGCGAAGAGACGGCAGCGTCCCGCAGTCGAAGGTCACGGCCGTGACCGTGACCTTGTACGACTGGCCGACGACCGATTCCGTCAGCTTTTCGAGGACGTAGGGCTGGTCCTTGTACGCCTGTTTCGCCGAGACCAGGTTCTCGGCGCTGCTCTGGTGCTCGACCTCGCCGTCGTGGGGAGACTGGTCGAGCTGGCGCCGGATGACGGCCGTCTGCTCGTTCGTCGCCTCCGACTTCACGTAGACCATGACGACGTACGCATGCTCGACCGGCTCCCGGAAACCGGCGAGCAGCAAGCCGCCGGCGCCGGCGGCCGCGCCCGCGAGCAGGGCGAACAGCGCGACCGCGAAGACGATCGCCCTGGTGCTGAAGCGCGCGGGCGCGGGCGGCGTGTAGGGCTCAGGCGTGGGGAACTCGGTCACGCCGGGCAGCGTAGGGGCCGGTGCGGCAAATTGCGGAACCGATGTGGCGCGATCGTCAGGCAGCTAGTAGCAGGCGATCGAGGCCGGTGGCTCGGTCTTGGAGGCCATGCGGCCGACCTGGAGGTCGCTGTATCCGGGCATTTTGCGGATGGCCGGCAGGGAACCGCAGTCGAACGTGGCGCTCTCCGCGGTCAGCCGGAAGGACTGTGGCATCTTCTCCGGGGTCAGGGCCTGGAGCAGGTCGGGCCGGTCCTTGTAGAGCTCCTTCGCGTCGGCGAACGAGTCGGCGCTGCTCGTGAACTCGATGCCGGTCTGGTTCGGGAGCTGTTCGAGCTGCGCGCGGATGGCCGCCTTCTGCTCCTCGGTCGCCTCCGGCTTCATCCAGACCGTCACTTTGTACGCCTTCACGTCCGGCTTCTCGAAGCCCTCGTACAGCAGGTAGCCCACACCGCCGGCCGCGCCGGCCAGGATGCCGAGGAGGGCGATGAGGACCGCGACCGCGATCAGGAGTGGCCGGCGGGACGCGAGGGGGGAAGGTTCGCTCACGCCGGGCATCGTATAGAAGGTCCCGCACCCGATTTGCACCCGAGAACACAGCCGCGCCTCAGCCGAAACCTTCAAGGCACGCCGCCGCAACCCGATCTCCGGGATAGACCACCGCCCCGGACGACCGGAGATCAGATGGCAGGCAGCACCGCTCCACGCCGTTGGTATGCGGCGTGTGCGCTGACCGGCGCGCTCATCGCCGTCTTCGCCGTGGTCCTCGGCGTGGGCATCGGCGGGGACGACGTGACGAGCACGGTCTCCAACTTCGGGCTCTGCGCCGCGGCCGTGCTGGCCGCCGTCGCCTGCCTGGCCCGGGCGCGCTCGTTCGCCGGGCGGATGCGGGCCGGCTGGGCCCTGATCGGGCTCGGCGTGCTGAGCTGGGGTCTCGGCGAGGGCGTCTGGACCTATCTGGAGATGGCCCGCGGCGAGGAGCTGCCGTTCCCCTCGGCCGGCGACATCGGCTATCTCGGCATGACCCTGCTGACCCCGATCGGGCTCCTCGTGCTGCCCAGCCGCACCCAGGGTGTCGCCAACCGGGTCCGCAGCGTCATCGACGGCCTGATGATCGCCTGCTCGCTCGTGCTGATCGCCTGGATCTTCGTGGTGTCGCCGCTTCTGGCGAACGGTGAGAGCAGCGGGCTCGCGCTCTACATCAGCCTGGCCTATCCGCTCGGCGACGTCGTGACGATCACGATCGTGCTCTACATGCTGGCCCAGCAGCGGCGGCACGGGCGTACGTTCGGTCAGCTCGCGCTCGTCGGCGCCGGCATCTCGGCCTTCGCGGTCTCCGACATCGCGTACGCCTATCTCAGCCTGGTCGACCGTTACAGCTCGGGCGGGCCCACCGACATCGGCTGGTTCGCCGGCTTCCTGCTGATCCTGCTGGCCGCGGCCAAGCCGGTGCCGCCGGCCGGTGACGACGAGGAGGCCGACAACGGCCAGCCGGTCGGCATCCTGCTGCCCTACGTCGCCGTTCTGGCCGCGCTTCTCACTTCGGTCATCTGGTACGCCAAGACGGGGCACAGCAACCTCTTCGTGGCGTACACGCGGTCGGCGCTGATTCTGCTCATCGTGGGGCGCCAACTGCTCACGCTGCGGGAGAACCGCAACCTCACCCGCACGCTCGAGGCCCGCGTGGCCGACCGCACGGCCGAGCTGTTCGCCAGCGAGCAGCGGTTCCACGCGCTCGTGCAGCACAGCTCCGACGTCGTCACCGTGGTCAGTCCCGAGGCCGACGTGCTCTACCAGAGCGAGTCGGTGCAGCGCGTCTTCGGCTATCCGGCCCGGGTCTTCACCGGCCGCCGGCTCACCAAGATGCTCGACCCCGAGTCGGGTCTGCGGCTGGCCCAGGCGCTGCGGCAGGTGGCCGGCCGGCCGTACGCGACGACCGTGCTGGAGCTGGTGGTCCACCACCGTGACGGGCGGGTCCGCCAGGCCGAGATGACCATCACGAACCTGCTCAGCGACCCGAGCGTGGCCGGGCTCGTCCTCAACACCCGCGACATCAGCGAGCGCAAGGAGCTCCAGGACCAGCTCGTCCACGAGGCGTACCACGACGCCCTGACCCAGCTGGCCAACCGGGCGCTGTTCCGCGAGCGGGTCACCGAGGCCCTGCACCACCGCACCGAGGGTGACCAGGTCACCGTGCTCTTCCTCGACCTGGACGGGTTCAAGGAGGTCAACGACAGCCTCGGGCACCTGGCCGGCGACCAGCTCCTGGTGCAGGTGGCCGACCGGCTCCGGGCCTCGGTGCGCTCGGCCGACATCGTGGCCCGCTTCGGCGGCGACGAGTTCGCCGTCCTGATCACCACCGCTCCCGGCGGCGACGCCGACGAGGCCGAGCAGGTCGCCCAGCGGATCATCGACGCGCTCGACACGCCGTTCGGCGGGGAGAGCCGCGACATCCACGTGCAGGCGAGCATCGGCCTGGCCACGGCCGACATGCTCGGCGACGCCAAGGACGGCGCCGAGCAGCTCATGCGCAACGCCGACCTGGCCATGTACAAGGCGAAGTCGGCCGGCGGGAGCGGCTACGCGACGTACGACCCGGAAATGCTCTCCGGTCTTGTCGCCCGTCTCGAGCTCGAGGCCGACCTGCGGCTCGCGCTGGAACGGCACCAGCTGCACCTGCACTACCAGCCGACGATCAACCTGGCCACCGGCGAGGTGATCGGCTTCGAGGCGCTGGCCCGCTGGGAGCACCCGTCGCGCGGCCTCATCCCGCCGGCCGAGTTCATCCCGATCGCCGAGGCGACCGGCCTGATCGTGCCGCTGGGCCGCTGGGTGCTGCGTGAGGCCTGCCGCCAGGCCGTCGCCTGGTCCCACGCGGGCGGCCGCCCGGTGAAGATGGCCGTGAACGTCTCGGTGCGCCAGTTCGACCGGGCCGACCTGGTCGAGGTCGTCGCCGGCATCCTGGCCGAGACCGGCATGCCGGCCGACCAGCTGTGCCTGGAGATGACCGAGAGCGTCCTGATGACCGACACCGACGACAATCTCGAGCAGCTCGTACGCCTGAAGGCGCTGGGCGTCACGCTGGCCATCGACGACTTCGGCACGGGATATTCGTCGCTGGCCTATCTGCGCCGCTTCCCGGTCGACACGCTGAAGATCGACCGCTCGTTCGTGGAACGCCTCGGCGCCCTCACCGACGACACGGCCCTGGCCGACACGATCGTGCAGCTCGGCAAGAGCCTCGGCATGGACACGGTGGCCGAGGGCATCGAGGAGTTCGTGCAGCTCGAGGCGCTGCGCGAGATGGGCTGCCACTTCGCGCAGGGCTACTACTTCTCCCGCCCGGTCCCGGCCGAGCAGGCCGGGCAGCTGTTCGTCCAGGGCGCCCGTGTTACTGGCTGATCGGCGGCGCGGGACCCACCGCGCCTCCGGCCCCGGCGGTCTGCGCCGGGCCGGACGGCTGCGGGAGCTGCTCGTCACGGGCGTCGTCGACTCGTTCGGCATGGCCCTGGGCTGGACCTTCGTGGTGCTCATGGGCACGGCCCGGGGCGGCCTGGGCGAGGCCGCCCTCTACAACGCGGCCATGCTGGTGGGCACGGTGCTCTCGGCCCCGGCCGCGGGCTGGCTGTCGAGCCGCCTCAACGGCCGGGCCCTGCTGCGCACGGCGGCCGGTGTCGAGCTGCCGATGCGCTTCCTGGTCCTGTTCGGCGTGATCTCGGGCCTGCCGGCCTGTCTGGTCGCGGTGCTCATCCTGATCATGCACACGGCGGCCTGGGCCGGATACGCCGGCCTGCGGGCCGAGGTGACGGCGGTGGACGCGTCCCCGCGCACGATGACCCGGTTCGTCATCTGCATCGTCGGCGTGGAGGCGGCGGGAACGGCTTTGGCCGCGCTGCTGCCGACCGGTCCCGGCGGCCACCCGGCGGGCTGGCTGATGCACGCCGTCTACGTGGTCTTCCTGGGCACCCTGCTGCCGGTGATGGTGGTGGCCCGCCGGGCCCGGATCGTCCCGGCCGGCTCGGTCTTCACCCGCTCACCGGCCCGCGGCCGCCACGCCAAACCGGGCTGGCGCCTGCCCATGCCCCGGCTCATGATCGCCGGCGGCGGGGTCATGCTCATCGCCGCCGGCCCGTCGCTGCTGGCGGTCCCGGTCACCGAGGAGCTGTACGGAAGCGGCTGGGTGGCCGGCGCGGCGGTGGCGTTCTGCCTGGGCACCCTGCTGGCCGACAGCGCGGTCGGCTGGATCGAGCGCCTGGGTCTGCCGGCCGTGCTGCGGTGGTCGCTGTGGGGCCTGGGCATGCTGGCGGGCTGGATCCTGGCTCCCGTCTACGCCCCGTTCGTGCTCCTGGCCCAGTTCAGCGCGGGCCTGGCCACCACCGCCTTCGAGGGCGACATGGACGCCCGGGTGGCGGCCGAGGCCCAACCGGGCACCCTGACCCGCGACCTGGCCTACAGCGCGTCGGTGCGGGCGCTGGGTGGCGCGGTGGCCGTACGGGCCCTGCCCATGATGATCGCCGCCCCCGCCATCGGCATGGCGGCCAGCACGAGCGCGCTGATCCTGGGCGTCCTGTCCCTGATCATCTGGGCCGGCCTGACCACCGCTCCGCACCTGTTCCGCCGTCTCGCCCACTGAAGTCTCCGCACAGCGACGAGCCCCGCCCAGTTGCCGCTGGGACGGGGCTCTTCCCGGATCCGCTACCTCATGAGACCCGGCAGGTCCGGCACCCCCATGAGGAAGTAGTACATCGTGATCGTGGCGGCTACCACGAGAATCAAGCAGAGGCGAAATGTTGCGGGCCACGATCCGATCGCCTCTCTCACGACGTCCATGAAATCCTTGCGCATCCGTAGCACCTCCTCCCCCGGTCGAATTAGATCTTCCACTCACGCCCGAAAGTGAAGGATCATTGACACTCGGTAATTGTGCCCCAGAATCACAAGGACTTTCCAGCCACAAATCATCATCCGACGACAAAGGCCGGATTGCCCGTCGTAGAAAGCGGACAATCCGGCCTGATTCGAGGTAGCCGCCTCGAATGTTGGCACTGCCGTCGAGTCATGAGGCAGCGGATCCGCAATCAGTATGCGAGATCGATCCTTAGTTGCCAAGTATCCGCTTGCACTATGGCGCTCTGACTTTTACCGGCCGATGAAAGGCCATTCGCCGGGCGCCCGATTGACGATCGCATACGGACCGACGCCGCCCCGCCGGGTCGCAAAGTGCCTGACCGAGGCCTGCAACGGCCGAGTTGCAGTCCGACGGCCTGCCGGGGGCACGGCGTCCGGCGGCATACCGGACATGGCGGTCTGCCAACGGCAATCTGCCAGGTGGCAGAATTTCGTAGTCCACTATTCACCACACGAACATCGTGAGATTCCTTCAATTCCGAAAATGGACAGCGAAGCCCGACGGCGGTACCCTTGCGCGGTTAACTCACACGCGGGTTATGACGTGACTCCATCAGGCTTATCAGCCAAATGGCGTACAAGCCTCGACGCCCGAGCCTATTGTAACCGCAAGACAGCATTCAGCAATACCTTCGGCAACTCTCAAGGCATAGGTGATCTTCAATGAAATCAGGTGAATGGCGCACGAGCACGCGCAGCGCGGGCGGGAATTGCGTCGAGGTCTCCTACCAGGCCGATCAAGAGGTCGTCCTCGTGCGTGACACCAAGGCGGAAGGGCGCGGACCCGTTCTCCGGTTCACCCGCAGCGAATGGTCCGCCTTCGTGGGCGGCGTCAACGACGGAGAGTTCGACCTTCCGGCGTAGGCACGACCCGGCGTCCGGGCGGCCCGTCCGTCCGGACGCCGAACCTCTCAGGACCGGTCGAGGCTCGCGACCGCGCGCTCCACGAGCACCAGCGCGTCCTCGTTCTTCCGCGCGACCTGCTCGATGCCCCAGAAGGCCTCCAGATAGCTCGCCGCCTCCTCGATGTCGTCCCGGATCAGCCACTCCCCCCGAGGATCCTCCAGGTAGAGGATGTCCTCGCTCTCGTCGGCCGAGGGAAGTTCGAGCAGGGCGTACGCCCCTCGCATGCGCGGATAGAGCCCCTGGCTGAACGGAACGATCCAGATCGTGACGTCCGGTTGTTCGAGCGTGGCCGCGAGCCGTTCGAGCTGGCGGCGCATCGTGCCCGGGCCGCCGACCCACCGATAGAGCACCGCTTCGTCGAGCGCGAAGAAGAGCTCCGGCCGATCCGCTCGGGAACTCAGCTGTTCCTGACGCTTCATCCGTAGGCTGACGAGGTTGTCGACCCGCCCCACCGAGACCGCGTCGGCGGCCAGCGGCGCCATCTCGGCCAGCGTCGCCTGGGCGTAATCCTCGGTCTGCAGAAGCCCGGGCATCAGCAGCGGCTCGTAGTTGCGAATGATCGAGGCCGCCGACTCGTAGCTGAGCAGATTGGCGAAGTGGGTCGTCATGGTGTCCGCGTCCCAGTACGGCCGCCACCAGGCCGCCTCCTTGGCGGCCCGGGCCATCGCGATCAGCGAGGCGATCCGCTCCTTGTCGGTGATCCCGTAGAGCTGGAGCAACACGCGAAGATCGTTGACCGCGATGGCGACCGCGCCCGCCTCGATCCTCATCAGCTTGGAATCGGACCAGTCCATCTCGGGTGCGACGTCCTTCTGGGACAAGCCCGCGGCCTCACGCGCCTTGCGCAACTCCACCCGCAGGCGCCGGCGCTGCACCATGGGATCGAGACCGCTCGCCATACGCACCTCTGTCACGCATCTGCACGGATTCGCCGAGTGATTCGCAGCATAGTGGATGGTCAGCCCAGGGCCCGCTGCACCACCTGGAGCACCTGGTCGGGGGTGATGCCGTGTTTGTGGGCGATCGCGCCGAGGTCGTGCCCCTCGCCGTACTCGGCGACGATGGCGTCCTCGTCGAGCACAGGGGGCACCCAGGCGGGAACGCCGGGCGGGTAGTACCCAGCCGGGGGCGGCGGCGCGGAATAGGCCGGCGGCGGATAAGGCTGCGGCTGGTAGTAACCCGGCGGCGGTGGCGGATAGTAGGGCGGGGCCGCCGGGCCGACCTCGCGCTCGACGATGGCGTAGACCTGGGCGACGGTCAGGCCGTAGCGGGCCGCTATGCCCTCCACGTCATGGCCGTCGCCGAACTCGGCGACGACGCGGTCCTCGAAAGTCGCGTAGGGATCGGTCACCGGCTAAGCGTCGCGCTTCAGGATGTACGTGTCCATGATCCAGCCGTGCTGATCGCGGGCCTCCTGGCGGGTCTTGACGATCTCGTCGGCCACGTCGGCCACGCGCCCCGAGCGAAGGATCTCGTCGTCGGTGCTCACGTACGCACCCCAGTAGATCTGGGCCTCCGGATGGGCCGTGAACGCCTGCTGCGCGTCCAGCATCACCACCACATCGTCCACGCCCTCGGGCCAGCCCTCGGCCAGGCGCCGGCCCGTCGTCACCTGGAAGGGGCGGCCGACCCGGTTCAGCGGCACCCGGTGTTTCGCGGCCAGCGCCGAGACGCTGCTGATGCCGGGGATCACCTCGTACTCGAACTCGACGTTGCCCCGGGCCAGCACCTCCTCGACGATGGCGATCGACGAGTCGTACAGGCCGGGGTCGCCCCAGACCAGCAGCGAACCCTGCTGGTCCTCCTTGAGGTGCTCGATGATCAGCTCCTCCACGACCAGGGCCCGGCGGCTGCGCCAGTCGGCGATCGTGCCCTCGTAGTCGGCCGGCGTGCGGTCGCGGTCGGGGTCGCGGCCCTCGACGATCTTGCGGGTGGGCTTGGAATAGCCGCGGATGATGCGTTCGCGCAGGTCGACCAGGTTCTGCTTCACCTCGCCCTTGTCGAGGACGATGAAGACGTCGGTACGCCCGATGGCCTTGGCCGCTTGCAGGGTGAGGTGGTCCGGGTCGCCGGCGCCGATCCCGATCAGACAGATTTTCCGCACCCGGGCAAGTCTGCCGTAGCGCCGCCGGAGATACGCCTCTCGGGGGTCGACTTTCGGACGGTTCCCAGCCGCTCACCTTGGGTGCATCTTGGTCTGAGGGAGGTGGACGCCTTGACTGACGACCTGCGGCTCTACCTGGCCGAGGAGGGCGCCGACGCGGAACGGCTCGACCTGCTCACCGGCCAGGTGCGTGACCAGATCGGGCTGCTCGACGTGGACGACGTGCGCCGGCTCACCTCGGCCGAGGCGCCGCCGGCCGGCGCCCGGGCCATCGACGTGGGCGCGGTGGGCGCCCTGCTGGTGATGCTCGGCAACTCGGCCACCGGCCTCAAGGAGGTCGTCTCGGTGGTGCGCGGCTGGCTCGGGCGCGGCGACGGCACCCGCCGGACCGTGCGGCTGGAGCTGGGCGGCGACGTGCTGGAGATCTCCGAGGCGAGCGAGGCCGAGCAGCAGCGGCTCATCGAGCTCTTCGTGCGGAGGCACGAGCCATGAGCCGCCGGGCCCTCATCGTCGCCAACGACACGTACGAGCACGAGGGTTTCCGCCGTCTGCTGGCGCCGGCCGCCGACGCCTCCGCTCTCGCCGACGTGCTGGGAGACCCCAACATCGGAGATTTCGATGTACGGGTCGTGAGCAACGAACCGGCCTACGTGATCCAGGAGCGGATCGAGGACCTGTTCGCCGACAGCCGGCCCGACGACGTGCTGTTGCTGCACTTCTCGTGTCATGGGCTCAAGGGCGAGTCGGGTGAGCTGTTCTTCGCGACCACGAACACCCGCCCTAACCGGCTCGGCTCGACCGCCGTCTCGGCCGACTTCGTGCAGCGCTGCATGCGGGCGAGCCGGTCCCGCAGTGTCGTGCTGCTGCTCGACTGCTGCTACGGCGGCGCCTTCAGCCGGGGTGTGCGGGTGCGCGCGGCCGGCGATGTCGACGTGCTCGACAACTTCCCGGGCGGCAGCCGCGGCCGGGCCGTCATCACCGCTTCCAGCGCCATGGAGTACGCCTTCGAGGGCGACCAGCTCGCCGACGACCAGACCCGCCCGTCGGTCTTCACGTCGGCGCTCGTGGAGGGCCTGGCCACCGGCGAGGCCGACCGCGACCAGGACGGCTGGGTGTCGCTGAACGAGCTCTACGACTACGTCTTCGACCGCGTCCGCGAACGCACCCCGCATCAGACGCCCAGCCGCGACATCGAGATGCAGGGCGAGTTGTACGTCGCCCGGAGCCGCCGCCCGATCCCGGAGGTCCGCCCGCCGGCCGCCGCACCGCCCGAGCCGGCCTCGCCCGGCCACCGCCGCCGGTACGCCTTTCTGGCCGCCGGCATCGCCGTGGTCGCCGCCGGCGCGGTCGCCGTCACGGTCACCCTGCTGAACGACTCGGACGATCCGGCGTCGTACGCCCAGGACGGCCCCCTGCCCGCCGAGAACTTCGAGGCGGCGGCGCCGTGGCGGCTCCTGATCCGCGACAACATCCAGGGCAACGACGTGGGCTGCACGGTCACCATGGTGCACAACGACAGCGGCCAGCCGATCGCGTTGCCGACCGCGATCTATGCCCCGATGGCGTTCCAGATCCAGCGCGACGGCACCTTCAACTGGTCGGTGAACGATCCGGGCTGTCTGACCACCCTCCAGTCCGGAGCCGGCCGGGCCACCCTGCCGTTCGTGCAGAGCACGCTGGGCGACACCGACGCCTTCGCCGTCACCGGCCCGATAGCGGTCGAGGTGATCGACTTCCACGGCAACAACAGCTGCGAGTTCACCCTGCGCGACGCCGCGAGCGGCCAGCAGCTCGACTTCGGCAGCGTGCCTAAGGGCGGGGGCCCGCTGACGCTGCGGCCGGGCGGCAGCGAGGAGGTCTACATGTGGAACCAGTACTGCACGGCCCGGGTCACGGCCGCCTAGTCGGGCAGGATCGGCACGGACGGGCCCAGCTGGCGGCCGATCGTGGCGGCCCGGGTCAGCGACGACGAGCCGAAGCGGTCGCGGATCGCGTCCATGGCCGTGTCGAGGCCGTCGTCGTCCGTGTCGTCGAACAGCGACGGTTGCACGTGGCCGTCGCCGTCGAAGTTGCTCACGGCCACGCCGACCAGGGTGAGGCCGCGGGTGTCGATCAGCGGCCGGGCCTCGGCCAGCAGCTGACGGGCCGTGCCGGCGATGGTGCGGGTCTGCATGGTCGCCTTGAGCAGCGAGCGCGACCGGGTGGCCCGGGTGAAGTCGTCGAAGCGCAGGCGCACCGTCACGGTACGACCGGCTCGCTTCGCCCCCCGCATGCGGCGGGTGACCCGGTCGACCAGCGCGTCCAGCGTCGCCTCGATCTCGGTGAACGGGCGCTGGCGACGGCCGAGCGCACACTGCGCCCCGATCGAGCCCCGGCGCTGCCCCACCCGTACGCGCCGAGGGTCTTTGTTGTGGGCCAGCGCGTGCAGATGGCGGCCCGCGCCCGCGCCGAGCAGGGCGACCAGGGCGGCCTCGCCGACCCGGGCCACGTGACCGACCGTGTCGATGTGGCGCTCACGCAGCTTGGCCGAGGTGACCGGGCCGACGCCCCACAGCCGCTCGACCGGCAGCGGATGCAGAAAGGCCAGCTCGCCGCCGGCCGGCACCTCGAGCAACCCGTCCGGCTTGCCGACGGCGCTGGCCACCTTGGCCAGGAACTTGGTGCCCGCGATGCCGACCGTGATGGGCAGGCCGACCCGCTCGCGGACCGCGGATCGCAGGCGGCCGGCGATCTCGCGCGGGGTGCCGCTGACCCGCAGGAGCCCGCTCACGTCGAGGAACGCCTCGTCGATGGAGATGCCCTCGACCAGCGGGGTGGTGTCGCGGAAGATCTCGAAGACCGCCTTGCTGGCCGCCGAGTAGGCGCTCATGCGCGGCGGCACCACGACGGCGCCGGGGCAGAGCGCCCGCGCCTGGGCCACGCCCATCGGCGTACGGACGCCTCTGGCCTTTGCCTCATAGCTGGCCGCCAGGACCACGCCGCCGCCGACCAGCACCGGCCGGCCCCTCAGGGCCGGGTCGTCGCGCTGCTCGACCGACGCGTAGAAGGCGTCGAGGTCGGCGTGCAGAATGGCCACGGCGAAAGCATAGAACACTTGTTCGAATACGTCACGCAGGGTGTCGATATTCGTTGGTTTTCGTCGGATGGACAACGGAATGTAACGAAGCTTTACGTCCGATCGTGACGGCGGTCATGTTCTTCGGGGAATTCCGCGACGAGAATCTCTGTTGTCGCATTCAGACTTGAGCGCACAACGCTCAACCTTTATGAGAGTTCCGCTGGAGGAACCACCCATGTTGCTCAGTAGCGCGACGGTTCGTGACCTGGACCGGCTCACCGCTCGCGTGTTCGACACTGCTACCCGCAGCTCCGGCGCGCGCCTCGATGCCTACCGCATCGACGACCACTTCTTCATCGACATCGACCTGCCCGGCGTCGACCCGGCCGGCATCGACATCACCGTCGACCACAACGTGCTGACCGTCCGGGCCGAGCGCAAGCGCCGCGCCGACGGCGAGGACGCCGACGTGATCGTCGCCGAGCGCCCGGCCGGCCCCGTGAGCCGCCAGGTGTTCCTCTCCGACACGCTCGACACCGACCGGCTGGAGGCCCGCTACGAGCAGGGCGTCCTGATCCTGGACATCCCGGTGGCCGAGAAGGCGCAGCCGCGCAAGGTGGCGGTCACCGCCGCCTGAGGGCCTTTCTGGCCTCTCAGGCCTCTCTGGCCTTTCAGTGCCCGAACAGCAGCCAGTTGACGTTGAGGAACTCACTGCCGTCGTCCCGGGCGAACACCAGATATACGGTGTGCCGCCCGGTGGTTGGCGTGAGGGTCACTTCGTCAGTACGCCAGGTCTGCCACCCACCGGTGCGGGTCACCCGCATCGTGCCGATCACCGGACCGTCCGGGCTGTCCAGCCGGATCTCCATGCGCCCACCGTCGGCCGCGTCGGTGGCGACCCGGACGTCCACCTTGGTCGCGGGCACCTCACCGAAGTTGAAGTCATCGAAGCGCAGCCGGTCACCGTTGGCGATCCAGCCGACGTTCTGCCCGCCGCCCTGGTCCTCGGTGTCCTGGGCCTCGATGCCCACCTTCTCGTCGGCCGCCTCGGCCTGAAGCGTCGGATAGACCGTGGGAGACGGCGGCGGCGTCGTGGTGGGCGCGACCGACGGCTCCTCGGCCACCGCCGACGGGTCAGCGGCCGCCGAGGGCACCGGCGGCACCGCGACGGCCGGCGCCGGCGAGTCCTGCCAGCGCCCGATCAGATAGCCCACCAGCAGCAGCCCGACCGCGGCCAGCCCGAAGAGCGTCCGCTGACGCCACTGATGCGCCCGCGTGCGGTAGACCCTGCTCCCACCGGCCCCGTCCGGCAAAGCCCCTCCGGCACCGAATCCACCCGGCGCCGCACCCCCTACACCGAACTCATCCGGCGCCGGGCCCCCCACGCCGAGCTCCCCCGGCCGCGGGCCTCCCACGCCGAACTCACCCGGCCGCGGGCCTCCCACGCCGAACTCACCCGGCCGCGGGCCTCCCACGCCGAACTCACCCGGCCGCGGGCCTCCCAGGCCGAACTCACCCGGTCGCGGGCCTCCCACGCCGAACTCACCCGGCCGCGGGCCTCCCACGCCGAACTCACCCGGCCGCGGGCCTCCCACGCCGAACTCACCCGGCCGCGGGCCTCCCACGCCGAACTCACCCGGCCGCGGGCCTCCCCCGCCGGGCCCATAGGTCGGCTCCGCATACGAGGGTGGGTAGGGCGGGCCCGAGGACGACGGCGGGTAGGGCGGTGAAGCTGACAACGGTTCAGACCGCCTCGGCGATGATCGACTCGGCCGGGGGCTCGGCGAAGTGGCAGGCCACGTTCTGGTTCGGGGCCTTCTCCTCCAGGGCCGGGTCGTTCGTGGCGCAGATGTCCTGCGCCTTCCAGCAACGGGTGCGGAAACGGCAACCCGACGGCGGGTCGACCGGGCTGGGCACGTCGCCGACCAGGCGGATGCGGTTCTTCGGGGGCACGCCCCGGACCACCGCGATGTCCGGCACGGCCGAGAGCAGGGCCTGGGTGTACGGGTGCTGGGGCGCCTCGTAGAGCTCGTTGCGCGGCGCCTCCTCGACGACCCGGCCGAGGTACATGACCGCCACCCGGTCGCAGAAGTGCCGCACCACGCCCAGGTCGTGGGCGATGAAGACGAACGCGATGCCGAGCTCCTTGCGGAGGTTCTCCAGCAGGTTCATCACCTGGGCCTGGATCGACACGTCGAGCGCGGACACCGGCTCGTCGGCCACGATGATCTTCGGGCGGGCCGCCAGCGCGCGGGCGATGCCGATGCGCTGACGCTGGCCGCCGGAGAACTCGTGCGGGTAGCGGTTGTAGTGCTCGGGGTTGAGGCCGACCAGCTCGAGCAGCTCCTGCACCCGGGCCAGCTCGCCCTTCTTGTCGACCATGTCGTGCGTGCGCAGCGCCGTGCCGACGATCGTGCCGACCGTGTGCCGCGGGTTCAGCGACGAGTACGGGTCCTGGAAGATCAGCTGGATCTCGCGCCGGTAGGGGCGCAGCTTCCGCTCGTTCATGTGGGCGATGTCGACACCCTGGTAGCGGATCTCGCCCGCGGTCGGCTCGAGCAGCCGCGTGATCAGCCGGGCCGTCGTCGACTTGCCGCAGCCGGACTCGCCGACCAGGCCCAGCGTCTCACCGGGCTTGAGGGTCAGGTTGACCCCGTCGACGGCCTGGACCCACTTCGTGCCGCGGGACAGCATGCCGTCGCCCTTGGTCTTGAAGTGCATCTTGACGTTGTCGAGCTCGAGCAGCGGCGCACCCGGAACCGACTTGACGCCGGACTTCTCGGTGGTGGTGGCAGTGGTCATGGTGACGGTTCCTAAGGCAGCCGGGGCAGGACGTCGGTCTCGAAGACCTTGTCGGGGTCTTTCAGGTGGCACCGCGAGGTGCGGCCCAGGTCGGCCGTGCGCGAGATGAGCTCGGGCTTGAGCGTGCGGCACAGGTCGTCCGGCACCCGGTCCTTGAACTCGCACCGCGGGTGGAACGGGCAGCCGCTGGGCACCGCGAGCAGGCTCGGCGGGGAGCCGGGGATCGGGTGCAGCGGGGCCGGCTCACCGGTCAGGGCCGGGATGCTCTCCAGCAGGCCCCAGGAGTACGGGTGCAGCGGCTCGCCCAGGATCTTGTTCACCGGGCCGTGCTCGACGGCCGTTCCCGCGTACATGACCAGGATGTCGTCGGCCACCTCGGCCACGACGCCGAGGTCGTGGGTGATGAAGACGACCGCCGAGCCGAAGTCGCGCTGGAGGTCGGCGATGAGGTCGAGGATCTGCGCCTGCACCGTCACGTCGAGCGCCGTGGTCGGCTCGTCGGCGATCAGCAGCTTCGGGTCGTTGACCAGCGCCATGGCGATCATCGCGCGCTGGCGCATGCCGCCCGAGAACTCGTGCGGATATTGGTCGACGCGCCGGCGCGGGTTGGGGATGCCGACCCGGCCCAGCATGTCGATCGCGCGGTCCTTGGCCTGGCGCTTGCTGACGTTGTGGTGCGCCCGGTACGACTCCATGATCTGGTCGCCGACCGTGAAGTACGGGTGGAGCGAGGACTGCGGGTCCTGGAAGATCATCGAGGCGTCGCCGCCCCGGTACTTCTCCAGCTCCTTGTCGGACATGCCGACCACTTCGCGGCCGCCGACCTTGATCGAGCCGGTGATCCGGGCGACGCGGCGGTCGTGCAGGCCGAGCACGGCCATGCTGGACACGCTCTTGCCTGAGCCGGACTCGCCGACGATGGCCAGCGTGCGGCGCAGCGGGACCGAGTAGCTCAGGCCCTGAACGGCCTTGACCAGTCCGTCGGCCGTCGGGAACTGCACGTGAAGGTCGCTGACCTCCAGGTACGGCTCCTCGTTCGTCCCGGGGGTGCGGGCACCCCGGGTCACCGTGGTCGGTCCCGGGATCGTCTGGTCGCTCATACTGCCGCCTTCGTGCTGCGGGGTGGGGAGAGGGGGCGGTTCGGGATCATCCGAGCCGGACCCGGGGGTCGAGGAACGTGTACGCGATGTCCACCACGAGGTTCATCACCACGAGTACCACGGAGCCGACCAGGACGCCGCCCAGCAGGACCGGCAGGTCGTACTGGCCGAAGGCCCGCAGCGTGAGCTGGCCCAGGCCGGGCAGGCCGAAGATGCTCTCGGTGAAGATCGCGCCGGTGAGCTGGAACGCGAGGTCGATGCCGAAGATCGTGACGACCGGCGTCAGGCCGGCGCGCAGACCGTGCCGGTAGACGACACGGCGGCGGCTGATGCCCTTGGAGGTCGCGGTGCGGACGAAGTCCTGGCCGAGCGTCTCGATCATCGAGGCCCGGGAGTATCTGGTGTACGCCGCCGCGTTCGTCAGGCCCACGCACAGCCAGGCCGCGAGCAGTCCGCTGGCCCAGGTCAGTGGGTTGTCGAAGAACGGGTGGTAGCCCGAGTCGGGCAGGAACGTGGCGTACAGGGCGACCAGCAGGGCGACCACGAAGTACGGGATCGACTGGACGAACAGCGTCGTGCCGACGACCGCCTTGTCGAGGGTCGTGCCGCGCACCTGGGCCGCGATCGTTCCGGCCAGGACGCCCACGAGGAGGTAGACGACCGCGCCGCCGACGACGATCGAGATGGTGACCGGCAGCGCCGCCGCCAGCAGCTTGGTGACCGGCTGGCCGAGCGTGTACGAGTAGCCGAGGCAGGGCGCCTCGCAGTGCTGCGTGGTGCCGCCGGCCTCGTAGTCGCGGCCGACCACGATGCCCTTCATGTAGCTGCCGATCTGCACGAGCGGCGGCTCGTCGAGGTCGAGGCTCGCCTCGATGTCGGCGACGCGCTCGGGGGTGCATCGGGGGCCGCAGATCACGCCGGCGGGGTCGGTCGGCGCCAGGAAGAACAACGCGAAGCTGGCCACCAGCGTCACGATCACGACGGAGATCGCGCTCAGGACGCGTTTCAGGATGTACAGCAGCACCGCTTGCTCCTCTTTCGTCACGGCGCCGGGTGGGTTTCCCGGAGATCTCTACATCGGCGCCGGTAACGCCGGGTTTGATTTTGCGCCCGGGGTGGTCCCGTCCGCCGGATGAGCGGACCGGACCACCCCGGGATGATACGAGTTACTACTGCTCAGGTGCTACGTCAGCTCTTGAGGTACATCGAGCCGAACAGCGGCATGCCCATGGTCGGGTCGCCGAGGGTGGTACCGACGTTGGTGCCCTGCACGACGGCCAGCTTGTCGTAGTACGTCGGGATCGCGATGTACTGCTCCATGACCTTCTTGTCCAGAGCGGCCCACTTCGGGGTCGACTGGTCGGCCGGGAGGTTGGCGACGTCGTTGATCTCCTTGTCGAGAGCCGGGTCGCTCAGCATGCCCCAGCTCTGGCCCTCGTCGATGCTCTGCGAGCGGAAGAGGACCGGGAACCACGAACCACCGGCGGGCCAGTCGGAGCACCAACCGGCCGGGCTCTGGCCCATGTTGACCGGGGCGTCGTAGTCGCCCTTCTTGGTACGCAGGTCGGCGGTGGCGACACCGATCGGCTTGACCTTGAAGCCGGCCTTGGTCAGCGCGTCGGCGCGGATCTGGCTGATCTGCTGCGTCTGCGGCTTCTGGTTGTCGTAGTACCAGCTGACCTCGAAGTTCGCCTTGCCGGCAGCCTCGAGCATGGCCTTGGCGGCGGCCGGGTCACCGGCGCCGGTGCCGGTCAGGTCGGCGACGGGGGTGTACTTCTCGTAGCCGGGGACCGACGGCGGCATGACCGTGCTGGCCGGCTCGGCGACGTAGTCGTTGTAGCCCGCGGCCTTCCAGATCTGGTCGTTCGGGTACGCCTTGGCGATCGCCTTACGGACCTCCAGCGGGATCTTGCGGCTGTCGAGCTGCCACACGATCGTGCAGGGGCTCTCGCCCTGGACCAGCTGCGACTTCTTGCTGGCGAGCTGCGGGATCAGCGTGGCGTCGAGGACGTCGTAGTTGATCGCGTTGGCGTCCTGGCCGTTGCTGTTGAGGATGGCCGTCTGCGACTTGACCGCGTCGACACCCCACTGGAAGTTGTAGCCGTCCAGGTACTGGTGGCGGGCCGGGTCGGTGTTGGCGTCCCAGTTGGTGTTCTTCTCCAGGACCAGCGAGGTGCCGGCCGCGTAGGACTTGAACTTGTAGGGGCCGGTCGCCAGCGGCTTGTTCTTGTAGTCCTGCCGGGTGTCCTTCGCCTTGGGGATCGGCGTGAACATCGGGAAGGTCATGTAGAACGGCAGGTCCTGGAACGGCGTCTTCAGGTGGATGATCAGGGTGTCGGTGCCCTGGGTCTCCACGCCTGAGTAGGTGTCGCCGTCCTTGTACGGGCCCTTGTACTTGTCGCCGTCCTTGAAGTAGGACAGCTGGTAGGTCGGGCCGTTGACGTAGATGTCGTGGGCGAAGGACCGCTTGATGGCGTACGCCAGGTCCTCGACCTTGACGTCCGTGCCGTCCTCGTACTTGATGCCCTGCTGCATCTTGAAGGTCCACGTCAGCTTGTCGGCCGACGGGGTGCCCAGGTCGGTGAGGTCCGGGACGAGGGTGGGCTTGCCGTCACGGATGTCGAACTGGGTCGGCGTACGGAACAGGAGCTTGCCGATCTCGTTCGAGTCGACGTAGTAGATGTCCGTCGGGTCGAACGTGTTCGGGGTCGTCTGCGCCTGGATGTTCAGGACGCCGCCCTTGCGGGCGCCCTCGATCTCCTTCGCGGGGCCCTTGGCGCTCGGGTCGAGCGCGTTGGCCTGCTGGGTGATCTTGCCGGCGTCGGACGATCCGCCGTTCGACGAGTCGTTGTTCGACGACGGGCTGCTGCAGCCCGCGATGCCGAGTGCCAGGGCGGCGGTGGCCGCCACGGCAACGTTAAATCGCCTTGCCATTTCTCCTCTTCTCATACTGGGCGTCACCACGTCACCGTCGGGTGCGGGGATCGAATGCGTCACGAATCGAGTCGCCGAGCAGGCTCAGCGAGAGCACGAGGATCGTGATGGCCGCTACCGGGATCCACAGGTAGAGCGGGTCGACCCGGTAGAAATTCTGTGCTGCGGCGATCGTCAGGCCCCAGGACGGCGTGGGCTCGGTGAGCCCGACGCCGAGATAGGTCAGGCCGGCTTCGGTGACGATGTAGGTCGGCAGGGCCATCGAGACCGAGATGACGATGGGCGCCACCAGGTTGGGCAGCAGCTCTTTGAAGAGAATCTTGTGCGTCGGCACGCCGAGCACCTTGGCCGCGGAGACGAACTCCCGCTCACGCAGGGAGAGCACCTCGCCACGGATCAGTCGAGCCAGGCTGGCCCAGCCGAAGAAGGAGAGCACGATGATCAGCGAGTAGAAACGCGCTGAGGCCACATCGTCCGCCGCGACGTCCTCCGAGGTGCCGACGAACACCGACAGCAGCACGGCCGGGACGGCGATGGCGAACAGGAGGTACGGCAGGCTCAGGACGAAGTCGATGACCCAGGAGATGATCCGGTCGAGCCAGCCGCCGACGAAGCCGGCGAGCAGGCCGACGACCACACCGATGATCGTCGTGATGATCGTGACCGAGCCGGCCACGATCAGCGACGGCCGGGCACCGTAGACGAACCGCGCGAACAGGTCGCGGCCCAGGCGCGGCTCGACGCCGAACCAGTGCTCGCCGTTGGGCGCGATCGTCGGGTAGCCGTACTGGTCGATCAGGTCCTGGTGGTACTCGGTGGGACTCTGCCCCTCGAGCTTGGCCAGCAGGGGCGCGAAGATCGCGATGAGCACGAAGAAGATGAAGATGCTGGCACAGATCACCGCCACCTTGTCCTTGCGCAGGCGCGCCAGGGCGATCTGCGTCGGGGACTTGCGACGGGTGGTCACCTTCTTCTCGTGATCACCCGCGGCGGCCGTCATGGGATCGGTCGAGGCCGGTGTCCGGGACAACTCGGCTTCCTCGATCAGCGGTTCCACGCGTCGGTCACCTCCTTCGAACGACACACCTCACATGCGCCGTGCGTGAGAGGTATTCGGATGCTGCGGTTGGCAAGGTACTTCGAACTGGGCCCGTAGGAAATGAGTTGACGCATCGAATGAATAACGGCCCGCTGAAAGCCTCGCATGGCCCATGTCACATCCGGCCCAACCGGTAGTACGGCAGAACTGCCACTCCGCCGGGCAAATCACCCGTAATCCCACTCATATTTGCCTCCTTTGTCCGATTTGGAAAGCCAGAGGGCAATCGTACTGTTGCGCAAAGTTATGGAACTCTCGATCGGGGCGCAACAGACCGCTGTTTCACGACAGTTTCGCGAGAGTGTCGATCTTGGGCCTTCGCCGCCGTTCATTCCTCCGGCCTTCGGGGCCTGACGGCGCAAGATCTTCGGTACATGTGTGAAGACGGGACCGTATCGACGGTGATCCCGGCCAGCGGGACGGGGATCGCGGGTGATCTCCGTGGCTCCGGGGTCACGCCCCGTAGGCCCCGGAAAGAAGCTCATACGGAGACGGCGGCCATTCCGATAACGAATCGGGTAGCCATTCGCGGCCCAATACCGAGTTCGATGTCCGTCATCGCGCGGACGGTATGACCTCCCGGTGAGGTACCCGAGCCGTCAGGCCCCCGGCGCCAGGGCCGTGAGGATCTCCTCCGCCCGCTCGGCGGCCACCCGGGGGTCCGTGCCGGGCGCGCCGACGACCGGGTCCCAGTTGAGGTCGTAGAAGAGCTCGGTGACACCGGCCCGCTCGTACAGCTCGGCGCCGGCCCGGATCTGCTCCCAGTCGCCGGAGAGCGGCACGGCGTCGTCGCGCTCCCCCGGCCGGACGACACCGCGCACCACGATGCGTACGAGATCGGGGTCGTGACCGGCCTCCTCGGCCGCCCGCCGCACGATCTGGGCGCCCCGGGCAATCTGCTCGAAGCTGGCGCGGCTGCTGCTCACCCAGCCCGCGGCGGCCCGCCCGGCCCGGCGCAGGGCGGCGTCGGCCGTGCCGCCCAGCAGCACCGGGGGCCCGCCCGGCTGCACCGGGGGCGGGGCCATGACGCTCGGCGGCACCTGATAGAGCCGGCCGTCGAACGAGGCGACCTCACCGGTCCAGAGGGTGCGCAGCACCTCGAGGTATTCGGTCATGCGCTCGCCGCGCGGATGAGGATCGGAGCCGGTGGCCGTGAACTCCGGCTCGGACCAGCCGGTGCCGAGGCCGAGGTCGAACCGGCCGCCCGACAGCACGTCGAGGGTGGCCGCCTGCTTGGCCAGGTAGGCCGGTGAGACGTACGGAATGTTGATCACCGCGACGCCGAGCCGGATCGACGTGGTGTGCGCGGCGGCCCAGCTCAGCGCCAGAAGCGGGTCGAGCACCCGGTGGTAGACCGGCTCGAGCCGCTGCCCCTCGCCGACCAGCAGCCGCTGGAACGCCCAGAGGCCGTGGTAGCCGAGCTCCTCGGCCCGCCGGGCGAAGGTCGTCAGCGACGCTGGATCGGCCCACGCCCCGGCCACCGGAGCGCCGCAACTGATCAACATCCGCCAACGTTAGCCCCTGCGCCGGTCCGCGACCCGCTGCCCCGGTTATCCACAGGGCTACCGCGTGGCCGTGGGGAATGCGGTTGGATGGCTCTGTTGGATGGGGGTCCCCCTGGGAGGGCGGGCCATGGTCGGTGGGCCACGGTCGGCGGGCCATGGTCAGCGCCACGGTCAGCGCGCCACGGTCAGCGCGCCACGGTCGGCGGGCCACGGTCGGCGGGCCACGGCCGGCGGTGGGGCCGGGGCTATCCGGTGGCCTGGGTGCGCTGATATTCGGTGGTCAGGGCGGCGCCCAATTCGGACAGGCGAGCGTCGGGGGCGGCCGCGTGCACGGCCGCGATGAAGTCGAGGTAGGCGGTTCGCAGCGGGGTGAGGACGCCGTCGGGGGACGGGGACGGTGAGATCAGCAGGAGATAGGCGGCGACCGCGGCCGGCCGGAAGTCGGCCGGGGTCTCGGCCGGCGGCCCGGACAGATCGGGCGGGCCGGTGGCCTCGGGCGGGCCGGTGGCCGACGGGACGACCGGTGCCCCGGCCAGCTCGGCCCGCAGGCGCAGGCTGGCGCTGAGCAGCCCGACCGGCGAGCCCTCGAAGAGCTGGGCCGGCTCGTAGTCGCGGGCGACCAGGCCGGCCCCGCGGGCGATCAGCTCGTCGGGGTCGAGGTCGTCGCGGATGCCGGACGGGCCGAAGCCGAAATAGCCGGCCAGCCGCTCGCGGACGATCGGGATGCGTGACGAGCCGCCGGCCGGCACCACCTGGTCGATGTCGCCCCAGCCGATGCCGTGCGCGGCGTGCGCGGCCGCCACCGCCTCGGTGAGCAGGTCGAGCGAGCGCTGCACGTCCGGTTCGATCATCGCCTCGAAGCCGCGCCGGGTCAGCGGCACGGCCGCGCTGACCGTGGCGGTGAGCCGTGGCAGCTCCAGGGTGGTGGTATCGGTGACCGAGAGCTCGCGCTTGCGGATCTCGGCCTCCCAGCGGATCCGCCGCCTGATGCTCGCGTCCTGGCTGAGGTCGACGTGGTGCCGCTCGCGGATCTGCCGCAGCGTGAACTCGACGATCCGCGCGTCGAAGTCGTCGCCGCCGAGCCGGGGGTCGCCGGCGCTGCCGAGGACCTCGACCGTGCCCGGCGCGATCCGCACGATCGACGCGTCGAAGGTGCCGCCGCCCAGGTCGTAGATGGCGTAGATGCCCGGCCGGTCGTCGGCCGCCACCGCCATCGCGGCCGCCACCGGATCTTCCACCAGGCGGCGCACGTTCAGCTGGGCCAGGCCGGCCGCCTCGCGCAGGGCGCGCCGCTGCGCCTCGCCGGCCGCGGCCGACACGGTGATCACCGCGTCGTGCACCGACCCGCCGACGAACACCTCGGCCTGGCGCTTGAGCTCGAGCAGCAGGAAGGCGCAGATCTCGCGGGGCTGATAGGTGCGGCCGCGGAACCGGACGCGCTCGCCGCTGCCGAGCTGGCGCTTGATGCCGGCGACGACCGTCTCGGGGTCGGCCGCCGGTGGCACGCCGGCCACCACCTGGCCGCTCGTGTCCTGGCCGACGGCCGCGGGCATGGTGGGCGTGCCGTCGGGACACGGCACGACGACGAGCTTGGTGCCGTCCCACACCGACACGGCACACGAGCTGGTGCCGACGTCGATGCCGATCACGCCGTGGAAACCCGAGTCATCGGTCAAGGCCGCCCCCTGTGACCGTCGTGCTCCTGGCCGTCAAATTAACATCGGTCACGGAGCCGACAGAACAGACCGCGATCGATCCGTCGTACATCCGACGAAGGCTGGACAACAAAGATGACGATCGAACTCACCCCGCTGACCGCCGACGATCTCGACCGCCGGATGCCGGCCATGACCGCCCTGTTCGCCGACGCGCTGGCCGAGCACCACGGCTTCTCTCCCGAGGAGGCGGTCCGCGAGTCCGAGCGGCAGACCCGCGCCCTGCTGCCCGACGGCGTCGACACCGCCAGTCAGCTGCTCCTCAAGGGCGTGGTGGACGGCGAGGAGGTCGGCTTCCTCTGGCTCTCGCTGCCCGGCACCACCTTCGAGACCATGGCCTGGATCTCCGAGATCGAGGTGGCCGGGGAACACCGCTCGCGCGGCTACGGCAGCGCCATGCTCCGGGCGGCCGAGAAGGAGCTGGCCGACCGCGGGGTCGGCCGGGTCGGGCTGCACGTCTTCGGGCACAACACCGGAGCGCGGCGCCTCTACCGCCGCCTCGGCTATCGCCTGCTCACCCAGATCCGCTCCCGCGCCGCCGTGGAGACGGCCAGCTCGGTCACCCTCGTGCCGATGACGGCCGGTGAACAGCAGCGGCGCCTCGACGAGCTGGTCGCGACCGATCCGATGGTGCTCGTGCGGGAGCGTCCGGAACGGGCCCGGCAGCGCGCGGCCGAGCTCGGCCCGGACGGGCTGCACACGGCGATCGCCGGTGGCCGCCCGGTCGGCTGGATCTGGATCACCAAGCCGTCACCGGCGCGCCCCGGCAGCGGCACCATCCTCTATCTGTGGGTCGACGAGCCGTACCGCCGCCAGGGCCTCGGCCGTGAGATGGTGGCCGCCGCCGAGACCACGGTCGCGCGTCACGGCGTACCCCAGATCGGTCTTCTGGTCTCCGCCTCGAGCCACGGCGCCGAGCAGTTCGCCGACCGGCTGGCCCTGCCCGTCGTCTCCGAACAGCTGGTGAAGGATCTCTAGGCCAGCAGGGCGTCCGTCAGGGATCGGGCCAGCCACTGCTCGTACTCGTCGAGTGACCAGCCACGGTCGTTCACCAGCAGCTCGTAGACCTCGGGCGAGATCAGCGTCCAGACGAGGTCGCGGGCCCGGTCGAGAGGCACTCCGGGACGCAGGCCCCCGGTCTCGGCCAGGTGCCGCGCGATGGCGGTGGCGCCGGCCAGCCGCTCCCCGTTGACGGCCTCGCGGAATCGCGAGAGCTCGGGGTCGCCGCCGCGAGCGCCGGCGAGCAGTCTGGCCAGCAGCGGTCCCACGCGCTCGCTGATCAGGCGGGCGACGTGGGCGTAGCGGGCGACCTTGTCGCGAGGGGTGGTGGCGGCGAACACCGCGCGGTGCTCGGGCCGGTCGATCATCGGGATGGGGTCGTCGTCGCCGGCCAGCGTGACGTCGTACACGTCCTTGATCAGGGCCGCCTTGGTACCGAACGTCTTGTAGACCGTCTCGACCGAGACGCCCGCGTGCCCGGCGACGTCGCGCATGGTGATCGCCAGAGGTCCGCGCTCGACGAGCAGATCGCGGGCGGCGCCCAGGACGCGGCGGCGGGTGAGCCGCGCCTGTTCCGCCCGCCCGGTGTTGTCGTACACACGACGAGGCATTGAGTACCGCCCAACAGTATCGAATACTGCTCAACAGTATCTGATATCTCCGGAGGAGGCACCATGCGCACCTTGGACGTCGATCTCTGCGTCCGGTCAATGACGATCATGGCGTCCGGCGACCTGGGCGACCTGGACGAGGTGGTCCACCCGCGGGCGACCAACCGGGAGGCCAAGGACGAGCCGCCCGCCTGCCGCGGGCAGGGGCCGGCCGCGTTCGCGGCGACCGCCCGGTGGCTACGGGCCGCCTTCGCCGATCTCGACTTCGACATTCACGACACGGTGGCCGACGGCGACCTGATCGCCGTGCACTGCACCATGTCCGGCCGCCACATCGGCCCGTTCGTGGCGTACGACGAGCGCGGCGAGGTGGCCCAGGCCTTCCCGCCGACCGGCCGCGCCTTCGCCATCACGCAGACCCACTGGTTCCGCATGCGGGAGGGCCTGGTCGCCGAGCACTGGGCCAACCGCGACGATCTCGGCCTGGCGAAACAGCTCGGCTGGGTTCCGCCCACCCCGGCCTATCTGTGGCGGATGGCCCGCGCCAAACGCGCGGCGCGGCGAACCTCGCCCGCCGCGGCCTAGCCCTCGACGCCGGTCGCGTCGTGTGGGGAGCCGACCGGTTTGGACTGTGAGGAGCCGCGCTGGCGCAGGAAGATGGCGAGGATGGCCATCGAGGCCACGGCGAGCAGCTCGGACTGCCAGTTCTGGAGCGTGCGGTTCCAGAAGTCGGCGCCGAGGACGTACTGGCCCCAGGAGACCGGGTCCTGACGGTCGCTGAGCTGCTCCTCGTTGAAGGCGGCGACGCCGGCGATCGACTGGGCCAGCCAGGAACCCACGAAGATCAGGCCCATCACCAGGCCGAGCGAGTTCGAGAACAGCGACGTGCGCCAGCCGCCGGCGCCGGCCCATTTCGGGGAGTCCGGCGTGGCGTACGGGCCGACCTTCTGCTCCTGGTCGGTCTCGCGGCCCGGCTTGTCGAGCGACTTCGACTCGGGCGAGCCCTTCTGGAGCAGCCAGACGGTCAGGATGATGAAGAGGAAGAACTGGAGATATTCGGACTGCCAGTTCTCGGCCACGTCGACGCCGAAGCTGGCCGAGGTGACGTAGCGCCAGAACGCGATGTCGGGCAGGCCCGAGGCACGCTGCGCCTCGTTGAACTGGGCCAGCCCGGCGAACGCCTGCCCGACCAGCACGATCAGGAAGAGCACACCGAAGACGAGCCCTATCCCGTTCTCCCGCAGGAACCGCTTCATCGGTGCAACACCCCCAGCGTGATGACGTACGCCAGTCCGGCTCCCACCAGCAACAGCAACAGCACGAAGAGGGCGCGCATGTCAGTCGCCCTCCACCGTGCAGTCGTACGGCCGCGACGCCTGTGGCGTGCACCCCGCCGCCACCACGCGCCAGCCCTCGTCGAAGGCGGCCAGGAAGATCGTGTCGTCGGAGAGCTTGACCTGCGCCCACTGCCCGTAGACGGACGTCTCGACGACCGTGCCGGGCCGGGGAAGGCTCTTGTCGAGGATCGCCTCGGGGCACGGCTCGTCCTCGGCGACCGCCTTGACGGTGTCGGGGGCGAGCAGCGCACAGGCCGCGTCGCCGTCGCCGGCGGCGACCGCGGTGAGCAGGCCCGTGGCCTTGCCGGCGGCCGCGTCCTCCTGGCTGCCGACCGAGGCGCACCCGCTCACGGAGGCCAGCAGCATCAGCGCTACCAGAGATCGACGCACCCGGCCAGCATGCCCCAAAATCCGGCGACCCAACCATGATCGGCGGGCTATGCCCCCCGGTCGGGGAGGGCGCCGGCCCGCTCGGCGTCGTGCAGGGCGTGCTCGGCCCAGCCCACGCGCTGCGCGCTGAGCCCGGCCATGCGGGCCTGGTGCACGGCCTCGCGCAGCAGCCGCAGGGCCTCGGGCAGGTTGCCGGCGGCCATCTCGGCCTCGCCCAGGGCCAGCGTGCCGGTGGCGACCCGGCGCGGATCGCCGTAGCGCTCGCGCAGCACCTGCGACATGCGCAGGTGGCGCAGGCCGCGCTCGGTGTCGCCGGAGACGAAGACGTGGAAGAAGCCGATGTGGCGGTGCACCTCGGAGCGGACCATCTCGTCGGCGTAGCGCTCGGCCAGGGTCAGCGCCTCGGTGTAGAACGGCATGGCCGTGCCCCAGTCGCCGCGCAGCACCTGGTGGACCAGGCCCAGCCCGAACAGCGACTCGGCGGCGCCGGCCGGGTCGTCGACCTCGCGCTGGATCATCAGCGCCTCGGCGAACAGGCGTTGCTCGCCGGCCCAGTCGGCGCGGGTGAGGTCGCCCGAGATCGCGGCGAAGTGCGCGAGCATGCCGAGCCGGGTCAGCGCGGTCGCCTCGGCGACCCGGTCCCGCTGGGCGTGGGCACGGTCGCGGGCGGCCTCCAGCATCTGGCGGGCGGGCAGGAAGTCGCCGGTCCGGAAGGCGGCCTCGAGCATGGCCTCGTTCCCGGCGGCGAGCAGCGCCCCGGCGGTCGGTTCGCTCCCCATGGGACGGTACGTTACCGGCCAGGGACGCTCTGTGGTTACCCGCTGTCGCGTACGACCAGAGTGGGATGAAAAGTCACCGAGCGCGGCAATCGCCCGGGCGAGGCGATGTGCGCCAGCAGCACCTCGGCCATCTCGGCCGCCATCTCCTCGACCGGCTGCCGCACGGTGGTCAGCAGCGGCCGGCAGTCCAAGGCCGCACTGGAGTCGTCGAACCCGACCACGGCCACGTCCTCGGGCACTCGCCGGCCCAGATCCTGCACGGCGCGCAGCGCGCCCTCGGCCATCAGGTCGCTGGCCACGAAGAGCCCGTCGATCTCCGGATGCTCCTCGAGCAACCGCCGGGCCGCGGCCTCGCCACCGGCCCGCGTGAAGTCGCCCTCGATGGACGGTACGTCATGCCCGGCCAGGTGGGCCCGGAAGCCCTCCAGCCGGTCGAGGCCGCTGGGGATGTCCAGCGGCCCGCTGATCGTGGCCAGCCTGGTGCGGCCCAGGGACAGCAGCCGGTCGGCGGCCAGCCGGGCGCCCAGCCGCTGGTCGACGTCGACGTAGCTGACGGCGATGGGCGACGTCGGCCGGGCCGAGACCACAGCCGGGATGCCCAGCTCGTGCACCTGGCGCGGCAGCGTGTCCTGCTCGTGGCTGCTGATCAGCAACACGCCGTCCACATGGCCCTGACGCAGATAGCGCATCACCTGGTGGTGATCCGTCGAGTCGGTCGGGATCACCACCAGGTGGACGTCGTGCGGGCGCAGGGCGCCGGTCGCGCCGGCGGTGACCCGGCCGAAATAGGGGTCGGTGAAGATGCGGTTGAGGAACGAGTGGTTGTCCGGCCGGTCGGGCTCGCTGATCACCAGCGCCACCGAGTTCGACCGGCGGGTGACCAGGCTGCGGGCGGCCACGTTGGGCACGTATCCGGTCTCGGCGATGGCCCGCTGGACCACCTCCCGGATCTTGGCATCGACGCTGGTGGCGCCGTTGATCACCCGGGACACGGTGGCCCGGGAGACACCCGCCGCCTCGGCGACCTGGTCCATGGTCGGATGGCGGGGCCGGGGCGTCATGGCGTTCGTTATAACACCCCGGCCCATGCTCACGGACGTCCGTCGGTGCCGCACTTGACGATGATCCGGATGCAGTCGTTGACCCGCCGTGCCAGCTCGTCCACCGGCCAGGCGTTGAAGAAGTCACCGTGCATCGTGTAACCGGGGCCCGAGGCGAGCCGGAAGTTGACCGGGTTGCCGTTGATCGGGTACCGCATCACCTGGCGCAGCTTGGGCACCACCACCGGGTGGCTGGCCGGGCAGGCGTTGTTCACCGGATAGGCCATGTGGCTCTTGTGATCGGCCGAGTCCAGGTTGACGCCGTCCCAGCAGTGCGGGAAGTCCAGGTAGGACTCCAGCATGGTGCCGGCCGGGCAGGTGACGAAGTTGGCCGACGAGCCTACCTCGCCCGCGTGCAGGCACGACCAGCGGGCGATGGTGTTGTCGGCCGGGCCGGTCGCCTTGGCGTTGCCGGCCACGATCCGCAGGCCCAGCGGGAACGGCTGGGTCTGCGCGATCAGGTCGTCGCGCACACCCTCACCCAGGTAGTAGAAGATGCCGGTGGTCGGCTCGACCGGGGTGTTCCCGTTGTAGAGGGTCGGGATCCAGTACGACGATTTGTCGATCGACGGGTTGCAGTTGCTGTTCGCGTTGAGCAGGTCCTGCGTGGTGGTGGACGCGTTGGTCACCTCACTGCCGAAGAAGCTGTGCATGTGCGACGCGCCCGGCAGGCCGGGGAAGATGATCGGGTCGTCGGGCAGCCGGTGGCTGAACGGGCAGTCGGCCAGGAACTCGGCCACCCGGACGGCGCCGGGCGGGATGGTCGGTGTGGTGGTGCCACCGCCACTGCCGTACACCTGGAACTCGGTCAATGAGACGCCCCACTGGGTCGCCCGTGCGGTCGTCTCGAGCCGCACGTAGCGGCCGCTGCCGGCGACGGTCAGGGCCTGGCGGCCGCCCGTGCCGGCGTTGGTGCTGTAGAGCGTGGTCCAGGTGGAGCCGTTGGCCGACGCCTTGACGCTGAAGGCGCGGGCGTACGCGGACTCCCAGTTCAGCACGACCGACGAGATCGTGGCCGAGGCGCCCAGATCGACCTGAAGCCACTGCGGGTCGCTGAAGGCGCTGGACCATCGCGTGCCGAGGTTGCCGTCGACCGCGTTGGACGCCGGGAAGGCGGCCGACTCGGTCGACGAGGCCGTGACCGGCTTGCCCTGCGAGATCAGGGGGTCGGCGGCGCTGGCACTGGCGGGAACGAGCAGGAGAGAAGCGGCCAGAAGGGCCGCGGCGGCCCACCTCATTGGTACACCCTCACGTAGTCGACGAGCATCTGGGACGGGAAGGGGGTGCTGGCGTCGATCGGGCCGGGGAAGTCGCCGCCGACGGCCAGGTTGAGGATCACGTAGAACGGGTGGTCGTAGATCCACGGGCCGCGGGTGTTCTCGACGGTCTCCTTGCTGGCGTAGAAGACCTGGTTGCCGTCGAGCAGGAAGCGCATGCCCTTGCTGTCCCACTCCACCGCCCAGACGTGGAAGTCCTGCGACAGGTCGACCGTGGCGTACTTCTGGCCGTAGCCGCCGGCGCCGTTGTAGGCCGGGGCGTGCAGCGTGGAGTAGGCCTCGCTGGTGTTGCGGCCGAGTACCTCCATGATGTCGATCTCGCCGTTGTACGGCCACGGGCGCCCCGTGAGGAAGTCGGCGC
Source organism: Actinoplanes sp. CA-131856 (assembly GCF_050956135.1). GTDB lineage: Bacteria > Actinomycetota > Actinomycetes > Mycobacteriales > Micromonosporaceae > Actinoplanes. The sequence continues at coordinate 8,947,605 of NZ_CP191849.1, forward strand.
CCATCATCCAGAACGCGGGCCACAGGCCGTTGCCCTTCGGCACCTTCACCCGGGCCTCGACCCGGCCGTACTGCACGTGGAACTTGTTGCTGGTGTTCATCCGGGCCGACGTGTACTGCCGTCCCTGGTAGTCCTGCTTGCGGGCCTCGATGACCAGCGAGCCCTGGCCGTTCATCTGCGCGTTCTCGCTGTTCGGCGTGTAGTACTGGATCTCGCCGTTCTGCGGGACGCCCGGGTCGTACGTCCACTTGCCCTGGTCGGGCTTGGCGCCGGCGGCGCCGTTGAACTCGTCGGAGAAGACGAGCCGGGTGGCCGGGAAGGTGGGGTCGGCCGGCTTGGCCGGCGGCGTGGTGGGGTTGCCGCCGGTGCCGTTGATGCTGAACTCCCACAGCGAGTAGCCGTAGGGGCCGCTGCGGGCGGTGCCGTAGAGCCGCACGTAGCGGCCGGTGCCGGTGGCGTTGATGACGTCCTTGAGGCCGTCACCGGTGGTGGTGGAGTAGAAGGTGGTCCAGTTGGCGTTGTCGCTGGAGGTCTGCAGCTGGTAGGCCCGGCCGTAGGCGGGGTCCCACTGCAGGACGACCTGGCTGATCTGGGCGGTGGCGCCGAGGTCGACCGAGATCCAGCCGGGGTCGACCCAGCCGTTGGTGGAGCTGGTGGCCCAGCGGCTGGCCGGGTCGTTGTCGAACGCCTTGTCGGGGCTGCACGGGTTGCAGTTGACGTCGTTCTGCCAGGTGCTGGCCTGGGCCGGCTTGTTGTACGACAGCAGGCGCGTGGTGCCGGCCGGCGGGGTCGTCGGAGGTGTCGTCGGAGGTGTCGTCGGGCCACCGTCCCCTGAGAAGACCTGGAACTCCCAGAACGAGTAGCCGTACGCCGAGAGCGCCCTCTCCGTCAGATTGATGCGGACATATCGAGCGGAGCCGGTGGCGGCGATGCTCTGCTGACCGCCGGCGCCGGTCGTGGTGGCGTACGCCTGGGTGTAGGTGCTGCCGTTGGTGGAGAACTGGATGGTGAAGGCCTTGGCGTAGGCGGCCTCCCAGTTGATGGCGATGCGCGAGACGCTGGTCGTGGCGCCGAGATCGACCTGCCACCACTGACTGGCGGTGAACGCGCTGGCCCAGCGTGTGCCGTTGTTGCCGTCGACGGCCTCGGCGGCCTGATAGGCGCCGGCGGCCTCGGTCGACGACGCGGTGGCGGTCTTGCCCTGGGACACGAGCACCTCGGCCGCGCGGGCCGGTTGAACGGTGGCGACGAGATAGGCGGCGAACAGGCCGACGAGGCCCGCCACGAGGGCGGCGAGCCGGACCGGTCTCTCCAGGACTGGGGATGTCATGGGGCGACTCCAGAATGGGGGGGATGCGCCTTCACGGTGCGGGGACACCGTGTGAAAGCGCTCTTTGTGACGCCACTCTGAACCGGGGTTTCAATTGCTGTCAATGCCTGGTCGCGGGCCGGGAAGCGCTTTCTGATCTTCCCGACCCGGATCGACGCAGGTGAACCTATGGATGACGCGACGGTTCCGGAACTACGCGTCCTCGAGGTCGCCCTCGGTCGCGAGATAGAGCTCCTGGAGGGCGCTCAGCGTCTCGGGGGACGGCGACTCCCACAGGTTGCGGTCGGCCGCCTCGAGGAGCCGCTCGGTGATGCCGTGCAGGGCCCACGGGTTCGACTGCTGGAAGAACTTCTGGTTCTCCGGGTCGAGCACGTAGGTCGCGGCCAGCTGCTCGTACATCCAGTCGGTGACCACGCCGGCCGTCGCGTCGTAGCCGAACAGATAGTCGACGGTCGCGGCGAGCTCGAAGGCGCCCTTGTAGCCGTGGCGTCGCATGGCGGCGATCCAGCGCGGGTTCACCACGCGGGCCCGGAAGATCCGCGCCGTCTCCTCGGTGAGGCTGCGGGTGCGCGTCGCGTCCGGGTTCGTCGAGTCGCCCACGTACGCGGCCGGCGCCTTGCCGGTCAGCGCCCGCACCGTGGCGATCATGCCGCCGTGGTACTGGAAGTAGTCGTCGGAGTCGGCGATGTCGTGCTCGCGGGTGTCGATGTTCTTGGCCGCGATGTCGATCCGCTTGTACGCGTTCTCCATGTCGTCGCGGGCCGGCACGCCGTCGAGCCCGCGACCGTAGGCGAAGCCGCCCCACGCGGCGTAGACCTCGGCCAGGTCCTTGTCGTCACGCCAGTTGCGGCTGTCGATCAAAGGCAGGATCCCGGCGCCGTACGCCCCCGGCCGCGACCCGAAGATGCGGGTGGTGGCCCGGCGCCAGTCGCTGTGCCGGGCCTGGTCGGCGAGGGCGTGCTCCCGAACGAAGTTGTCCGGCTCGTCCAGCTCGGCGATCATCCGGAAGGCGTCGTCGAGCATGGCCACCACGTGCGGGAAGGCGTCCCGGAAGAAGCCGGAGATACGCACGGTCACGTCGATCCGTGGCCGCCCGAGCTCGGCCCGCTCGATGGGCTCGAGCCCGGTGACCCGCCGCGAGGCGGGATCCCACACGGGACGGCAGCCGATGAGGGCCAAAATCTCGGCGATGTCGTCGCCGGCCGTGCGCATGGCGCTGGTCCCCCAGGCGGAGAGACCGACCGAGCGGGGCCAGTCGCCGTAGTCGGCCCGGTAGCGCTGGAGAAGCGACTCGGCCATGGCCTGCCCGGTCTCCCAGGCGAGCGAGCTCGGAATGGCCTTGGGGTCGACGGAGTAGAAGTTCCGCCCGGTCGGCAACACATTGATCAGCCCACGCAGAGGCGACCCACTGGGCCCGGCCGGCACGTAGCCGCCGTCCAGCGCGTGCAGCAGATTGCCCAGCTCATCAGTGGTCCGCTCGAGCCGCGGCACCACCTCGGTCGCGGCAAACTCCAGCACCCGGCGCACGTCCGGGTCGTCCGACACGTCCTCCGGCACGGCCGCCGGCCAGCCCCGCTCCTCCATCGCGCTGACCAGCCCACGGGCGACGGTCTCGATCCGGTCGGTCTCCAACGTGGACGCGCCGTCGCGCAGACCCAGCGCCTCGCGCAGACCCGGCAGGGCGGCGACCTTGCCGGCCCACATCTGGCGGGCCCGCAGCATGGCCAGCACCAGGTTGACCCGGGCCTCACCGGTCGGCGCCGCGCCCAGGACGTGCAGGCCGTCGCGGATCTGCGCGTCCTTCACCTCGCACAGCCACCCGTCGATGTGCAGGATGAACTCGTCGAACTCCTCGTCGCCGGGCCGGACCGACAGGCCGAGGTCGTGGTCCATGCGGGCCGCCTCGATCAGCGTCCAGATCTGGGCCCGGATCGCCGGCAGCTTCGCCGGGTCAAGCGTGGCGATCGTCGCGTGCTCGTCGAGCAGCTGCTCCAGGCGGGCGATGTCCCCGTACGACTCCGCTCGCGCCATCGGCGGGATCAGATGGTCGACCAGCGTGGCGTGGGCCCGCCTTTTCGCCTGCGTGCCCTCGCCCGGGTCGTTGACCAGGAACGGGTAGATCAACGGCAGGTCGCCCAGCGCCGCGTCGGTGCCGTCCGCGGCCGACATGCCCACGTTCTTGCCCGGCAGCCACTCCAGGTTGCCGTGCTTGCCCACGTGGACCACCGCGTGGGCGCCGAAGTCGTCGGCCAGCCACCGGTACGCGGCCAGGTAGTGGTGCGATGGCGGCAGGTCGGGGTCGTGGTAGATCGCCACCGGGTTGGCCCCGAACCCGCGCGGCGGCTGCACCATCACCACCACGTTCTGATCGCGCAGCGCGGCCAGCACGATGTCGCCGTTGTCCACGTACAGCTCGCCCGGCGGCGGGCCCCAGTGCTGTTCCATGCTGGCGCGCAGGTCGCCGGGCAGGGTGGCGAACCACGAGGCGTACGCCGCACCCGCGATCCGCACCGGGTTTCCGCTGAGCTGCTCCTCGGTCAGCCAGTCGGGGTCCTGGCCCCCGGCCGCGATGAGGGCGTGAATGAGCCCGTCGCCGTCGTACTGACCGAAGTCCCCGATCTGATAGCCCCTGGCCCGCATCGCCTCCAGCAGGGCGACGGTCGAGGCCGGCGTGTCCAGGCCGACCGCGTTGCCGATGCGCGAGTGCTTCGTCGGATAGGCCGACAGCATCAGCACGATGCGCCGCTCGGCCGGCGGCACGTGCCGCAGACGGGCGTGTGCCACCGCGATGCCGGCCACGCGCAGGGCCCGCTCGGGGTCGGCCACGTAGACCGACAGCCCGTCCGGGTCGATCTCCTTGAACGAGAACGGGACCGTGATGATCCGCCCGTCGAACTCGGGGATCGCCACCTGCGTGGCCGCGTCGAGCGGGGTCAGCCCGTCGTCGCTCTCCTCCCAGGCGGCCCGGCTGCTGGTCAGGCACAGGCCTTGCAGGATCGGCACGTCGAGCCCGGCCAGGACACCCACGTCCCACGCCTCGTCGTCGCCGCCCGCGCCCACTGTCGCCGGTTTGGTGCCGCCGGCCGCCAGCACCGTCACGACCAGGGCGTCCGCCTTGCGGAGCTCGGCGAGCAATTCCTCGGGCGCCGTACGCAGTGAGGACGTGAACAACGGCAGCGGGCGCCCACCCTTGGCCTCGACCGCCTGGCACAGCGCCTCGACGAAGGCCGTGTTGCCCGCCATGTGGTGTGCGCGGTAGTACAGGACCGCCACGACCGGCCCCTCCACCGAGCTCTCCCGCGGCAGCGGCCCCCACTCGGGCGCGGCCTGCGCGGGCGCGAACCCGTGACCGGTCAGCAGCACCGTGTCGGAGAGGAAGTCGTGCACCGACGCCAGGTTGCCCGGCCCGCCCTGGGCCAGATAGGCGTGCGCCTCGGCGGCCACACCGGCCGGCACGGTGGAGAGCTTCATCAGGTCGGCGTCGGGCGCCTGCTCGCCGCCGAGCACGACCACCGGCACCGGACCGGCGAGCAGGGCGTCGAGCCCCTCCTCCCAGGCCCGGCGGCCGCCGAGGATGCGCACCACGACGAGCTCGACACCGTCGAGCAGGGCCGGAAGGTCGCTCACCTGGGTGCGGGCCGGGTTGGCCAGACGCCACGCCGAGCCGCTGGCCCGGGCACTGAGCAGGTCGGTGTCGGAGGTCGACAGCAACAGGAACACGCGCGCTCCCCTCGGGGTCCGCGCCCCGGGTCGTAGGAATCCACGGCGACCGGAGTTCCTGGCTCCCGGGCCGGTGAGGCCCGGTGACAGTGGCGGGACCGCGCCGGATTCACACCGGCTTCCTCCGCGGCGTCGCCGCTCGTGACCTACCACCCTTCCGGGCGCTCCCACCCGCCGTCAAGGAGGGTCCGGCGGTGTGACGATCCCGACCCGAGGATGCGGCCATGTCGGTACCCGAACGTAGTATCCGGGCCGTGCCTCCCCCCATCCGCCAGACGAAGGTCGACGCCTGCCCCGGCGCCCTGCGGCTCCACAACGCCGCCGACGGCCCGCTGGCCCGCGTCCGCCTGCCCGGCGGCATGCTCACCGGCACCCAGCTCGCGGCCCTGGGCGAGATCGGCCCGGTGGAGCTGACCTCCCGGGCAAATCTGCAGCTCCGGGCCTTGACCGAGACCGACCCGACGGCCCTCGCGGCCCATCTGTCGGCCGCCGGCCTGCTGCCGTCGCCGACCCACGAGACCGTACGGAACATCGCGGCCCCGCCCCTGGCCGACGCCACGCTGCGCGCGCTGGTCACCGACCTCGACGAGGCGCTGTGCGCCGACCCGGCCCTGGCCGCCCTGCCCGGCCGCTTCCTGTTCGCGGTGGGCGACGTCCCCCTGACCGCCGACCTCGCCGCGGTCCCCGAGGGCGACGCCTTCGCGGTCCTCTTCGCGGGCCACGACGCGGGCCTGCGAGTTCCCGCGAACGCCGTCGTCGCGACCCTGCTGGCCGCCGCCCACGCGTTCCTCGACGAGCGCGTCGACGTCACCGCCTGGCGCCTGCACGAGATGCCCGGCGGCCCCGCCCGCGTCGCCGCCAAGCTCGGCGCCCCCGGCACGCCCCACCCCGTGACACGCACGCCCGAACCCACCGGGATCGGCCTCCTGAATCAGCCCGACGGCCTGGTCGCGGTGAGCGCCCTGGTCCCGCTCGGCATGCTCGGCGGCGACGCCCTGCGCCTGCTCACGACCGCCCGCCGGCTGGTGATCACCCCCGCCCGCGGCGTGGTCGTCCCCGACCTGACCCCCGAGGCCGCCCGCCGCTGGCGGCGCCGCCTGGACGAGGCCGGCCTGCCCACCACTGCCGATTCCCGCTGGGCCGGCGTGACGGCCTGTGCCGGCCGCCCCGGCTGCGCCAAGTCGCTGGCCGACGTCCGGGCCGACGCCGCCGCCACCAGCGAGTTCACCGAGGGCCTGCCCGTGCACTGGATCGGCTGCGCCCGGGGTTGCGGCAGCCCGAGCGGCCCGCACGTCCGAGTTGAGGCCACACCGGCCGGCTATGCCGTGACCCGGCAACCGACCGGGGAGACGTTCGATGCGATCGCGTCGGCGAGGAGGATCTGATGGAGTACGAGCGCGACGGCGCCGAGATCTACCGGCGCTCGTTCGCCACGATCCGGGCCGAGGCCGATCTCGACGGCTTCCCGTCCGACGTGGCGCGGGTGGCCGTGCGGATGATCCACGCCTGCGGCATGGTCGATCTGGCGCGGGACATCGCGTACAGCCCGAACGTGGCCTCGGCCGCCCGCAGGGCCCTGCTCGACGGCGCCCCGATCCTCTGCGACGCCGAGATGGTCGCCTCCGGCGTCACCCGCAAGCGCCTGCCCGCGGACAACGACGTCGTCTGCACCCTGCGTGACCCCTCGGTGCCGGCCCTGGCCGAGAAGCTGGGCACCACCCGCAGCGCCGCCGCCCTCGATCTGTGGCTCGACCGGCTGGAGGGCTCGGTCGTGGCCATCGGCAACGCGCCGACCGCGCTTTTCCGGCTGCTCGAGATGATCGCCGACGGCGCGCCGCGGCCCGCGGCCGTGCTGGGCATCCCGGTCGGTTTCATCGGGGCCGCCGAGTCGAAGGACGCGCTCGCGCTGTCCGATCTGGACCATCTGATCGTGCGCGGCCGCCGTGGTGGCAGCGCGATGACGGCCGCCGCGGTGAACGCGCTGGCCTCGGAGGCGGAGTGAGCATGGCGGGACGGCTTTTCGGTGTCGGTGTCGGGCCGGGCGACCCCGAGCTGATCACGGTGAAGGCGGCCCGGCTGATCGCCGGAGCCGACGTGGTGGCCTATCACGCCGCCCGGCACGGCCGCAGCAACGCCCGCGCGATCGCCGCCTCCCTGCTCCGTGAGGAGCAGATCGAGGAGCCGCTGATCTACCCGGTGACCACCGAGGACACCGATCATCCGGGTGGCTATCAGGGCGCGATCGACGAGTTCTACGCCGAGGCGGCGGCCCGGCTCGCGGCCCACCTCGACGCGGGGCGGACCGTTGTCGTGCTGGCCGAGGGCGACCCGTTCTTCTACGGCTCCTACATGCACATGCACAAGCGGCTCGCGCACCGCTACGAGACCGAGGTGGTGCCCGGCGTGACGTCGGTGAGCGCGGCGAGCGCCGTCCTGGGCCGCCCGCTGATGGAGCGCGACGAGGCCCTGACCGTGCTGCCCGGCACGTTGCCGCCGGCCGAGCTGGCCGCCCGCCTGTCCAGCACCGAGTCGGCCGCCGTGATGAAGCTGGGCCGCACCTTCGACGGCGTCCGCGAGGCCCTCGACAAGGCGGGCCGGCTCGACGACGCCTGGTACGTGGAGCGCGCCACCACCGACCGCGAGCGTTCCGCCCCCTTCGCCGACGTCGACCCGGCCACCGTGCCGTACTTCTCGCTGGCCCTGCTCCCCAGCCCCGCCGCCTCGGCCTTCATGGGCGGCCGATCCGGGAAAGCGGGTCAGGTCACTGTCGTCGGCCTCGGCCCCGGCGATCCGCGCTGGCTGACCCCGGAGGCACGGGCGGCACTGGCCGAAGCGGACGATCTGATCGGCTACGTGACGTACCTCCACCGCGTGGTACCCGGACCGCACCAGACTCTGCACCCCTCCGACAACCGGGTCGAGGCCGAGCGGGCCGCCTTCGCCCTCGATCTGGCCAAGCGCGGCCGCCGCGTCACGGTCGTCTCCTCCGGCGACCCCGGCGTCTTCGCCATGGCCGCCGCAGTGCTCGAAGTGGCCGAGGACCCGCAGTGGAAGGACGTCCCGGTCCGGATCGTCCCCGGCCTGACCGCCGCCCAGGCCGTGGCCAGCCGGGCCGGCGCTCCCCTGGGCCACGACTTCTGTGTCATCTCGCTCTCCGACCGCCTCAAACCGTGGCCCGTGATCGAGGGCCGTCTGGCCGGCGCGGCCGCCGCCGACCTGGTCATCGCCCTCTACAACCCGGCTTCCAAGACCCGCCGGGAGCAGCTCGTCCGGGCCCGCGAGGTGCTCCTGGAGCACCGCGCGCCCGGCACTCCGGTGGTCGTGGGGCGCGACGTCGGCGGGCCGGAGGAGTCGGTACGGGTGACCACGCTGGGCGAGCTCGACCCGGCCTCGATCGACATGCGCTGCCTGCTCATCATCGGGTCGTCGCAGACCCGCGCGGTGACCCGCGGCGACGGCACGACGGCCGTATACACGCCTCGCCACTACCCGGTCTGACCGAGAGGGGCCTCACCACCGGGATGCACCGCGGTGCAACCGCTATGCAATCAGCACTCTTCGACACCCGGCCACCAGTCCGCCGAATTGAGGGGCACTTCCGCTTGATTCGTCTGACTGAAAGGCACGACCTCAGTGATCTCCCCTCGCCAGTGCGCCGCTGTGCTTGCCTCATCGCTGCTGCTCGGTGTCGGCCTGGTGGATTCCGCCGCGTTTGCCAAGGCGGCCGCCACCGCCAAGACCACCGTCAAGACCGCCACCACGACGACGGTGCCCACCCTGGCCAGCCGCCTCAACGCGGTGAAGAGTGCCAAGACCCTGAACTACTACCCGTCGGCCGCCGGCTGGTCGAAGATGTGGACCAGCTGGGACGCCGCCAAGATCGACGCGGATCTGGCCAAGGCGGCCACGCTGGGCACGAACAACATCCGCATCATCGTCTTCCCCACGACGTTCGGCTGGCCCACGCCGTCGGCCACCTATGTCAACCGGCTCGACCAGTTCGTCGACATGGCCGGCGCCCGGGGGATGTCGGTCAAGTTCACCCTGTTCGACTGGTGGGACGGCTACACCGACGTCGACCGCAGCATCACCTGGGCCAAGACCCTGCTGGCGCCCTACAAGAACGACAACCGGGTCATCTCGGTCGAGCTGCAGAACGAGTTCAACCCCGACAACGCCACCGCCGTGGCCTGGGCCAAGAAGATCGTTCCGGCCGTACGCTCCGCGTTCCCCACCATGCCGTTGACGTTCTCGGTCGACGGCGGCCAGGGCGCCAAGGGCATGGCCAAGATCAAGACGGCGCTGGCGGCCAGCCCGATCGACTACTACGACTTCCACTTCTACGGCAACTCCGAGCGCGCGCTCGCGATGATCAACCAGGCCGAGGCCACCGTGGCCCCGGCGCCCATGGTGATCGGTGAGACCGGCCTCAACACCCTGCAGAACACCGAGGGCGAGCAGGCGGCCTTCCTGGGCCGCGTGTTCGAGGCGGCCGAGATCGCCGGCGTGCCGGTCGCGCCGTGGACGCTGACCGACTCGGCACAGGGCTCGATCCCGACCTCGGCCGTCTCCAAGCTGCCCGGCCAGTACTACTACGGCCTGTTCCGCCTCGACGGCACGGCCAAGCCGGCCGCCGCCGTGGTCAAGGCCGGCTGGGCCAACGCGGCCATGCCGGCCACCCTGATGGACCCGAGCTTCGAGCTGCCGGCCGGCCAGAGCCCGTGGCGCGAATATCTGCCGGAGCTGGGCCTGGCCACCAAGACGCAGGCGGTGCGCCGCACCGGCCAGTGGTCGGTGACCATGTCCAACTCCGGCAAGACCGCGGCCGGCTCGCCGTCCTACCGGGTCTCGCCGGTCACGCCAGTGAAGTCGAACCAGAAGTGGCACGCCGAGGTGTGGGCCCGGGGCAACGCCACCACCGGCACCACCCAGATCGCGCTGAGCTGGTTCGACATCAACGACAAGTGGCTGGGCGGCGTGGCCTCGAACTGGCTGCCGAACGGCACCGTGGGCTGGACCAAGCTGGCGGTCGACGGTGTCGCCCCGGCCGGCTCGGCCAGCATGCAGGTTCACATCAAGTCGGGCGACAACAAAGGCACGGTCTGGTTCGACGACGCGGTGATCACCGCGTCCTGAGGGACCACAACAACGCCGATTTCGGCAAACAGGCGCTCAAAGGCGGCCACCGATCGCTCCCACGAAGAGGGGTCGGTGTGCCGCCTGCCCGTTTTGTCCGAAAGGGCAGCAGCGATCGAAGCGGCCAGCGCGGCCGGCGAGGCAGCGGGAGCGAACACCGCCCCCGAATACTCCTCAGCGGCTTCCACGAGCCCACCCACGGCGGTGACCACGACCGGCAGCCCGTGACTCATCGCGATATGCAGCGGCCCACTGGCCGAACTACGCCGATAGGGCAACACCACGACATCGGCCGCCGCGAAGAACCCGTCCACCTCGGCATCGGTGACGTAGCGGTTGACGAAGGTGATCCGCGACGAGGCCGGCGACGCCGCGATCAGGTCCGCGGGCAGCGTCCAGCCCTCCCACGTCTCCCCCACCACGGTGAGCTCACAGTCGCCGGGCAGAAGGGCGAAGGCTTCGATCAGATCCTCGAGACCCTTGTACGGACGGATGGTGCCGAAGAAGAGCAGGCGCCGCCGCCCCGACTCAGCGGCGCGGGGTGCCGGCACCGCATGGTGGTCGAACGGCCCGTGCAACGCGATCTCGTCCGGGACACCCGTCAGGTCGTACGTCTGCCGCAGCGCGACCCGGTCGAAGCGCGAGTGGACGATGATGCCGTCCGTGCCGCGCAGCAGCGGGCGGATCAGCTTGCGGCAGTAGAGCGAGGCCCACTTGTGCGCGGCCTCGCCGGTGTCCTGCACCTCGTGGAACTCGACCACGACCTTGATCTTCAAGATCCGGGCGGCCAGGCAGAGCACGAGGTACGAGTGGAGCACCGTCCCGGTCCACCATTGCAGCACCAGCACGTCGGGCCGGAACGAGCGCAGGAACCGCACGGCCCGGATCAGGCTCGGCACGGCCCACCAGTCGATCCCGTCGAAGACGCGCACCCCGTCGGCGTAGTCGAGGTCGTTGAGGCGCTGCCCGACACGGGACCGCCCCGGGTAGAGCCGGGTCGGCAGCAGCTGCCGCATGAGGATGGCGCCGACCTCGTACCGGGTGGCCAGCGCGTTGCTGAGCCGGCAGGTGTAGTAGCTGATGCCGGAGAGGAACCGCCAGCCGGATCCGGCCACGACGATCCGGGTGGGGCTGTCGTCAGGCGACGCATTCACGGTAGACCTCCTCGATCTGCGGGACGACGCGCGCGGCGGTGTAGTCGAGGCCGCGCTGGTGACCGGCCACGCGCAGCCGGTCGGCCAGGCCGGGCTGGGTGAGCACCCGGACGATGGCGGCGGCAAGCCAGACCGGGTCGCCCGGCGGCACGTGCAGCCCGGTCTCGCCGTCGCGGATCATGTCGGCCAGCCCGCCGGTCCTCGACGCGATCAGCGGCGCCCCGGCCAGCAGGGCCTCGACCGCGACCTGGCCCATGGCCTCCAGGATCGACGGCACGACACCGGCCGCGGCGCCGTGCCAGGCCGCCATCACCTCGTGGTGGGGCACGTCGTGCCGCACGATCACGCCCTCCGGGATGGGCGGGGTGTCGTGCCGGGGGGTGCCGACGCAGACCAGCGGCGGCTTGTCGTCGCCGAGCCGCTGATAGGCGTCGAAGAGCACGTCGACACCCTTGTGCGGGCCGAGCGCGCCGACGAACAGCAGGTAGGGCCGGTCCGGCAGCCAGGACGGCCGGGGCGTGCGGCGGGCCAGCTCGTCGAGACCGTCCGGCACCAGACTGCTGATCACCTTGACCGGCAGGTCACCGGGGACGCGGCCGTGCGACAGGGCCTCGGCCACGGCCGGCGAGATCGCGGTGAGCGCGTCGATGCCGCGGTGCCGCTGCGAGCGCAGCGCCGTGGTGAGCAGCGCCGCGCGAGGGCGGCCGTACTGGCCGGAGGCGCACGGCAGGCAGCGGCCGAGCCGGGGACCGCCGCAGGTCTTGTCGTTGCGGGTGAAGGTCTTCTTGACGCAGGTCAGCCCGAAGTCGTGCGCGGTGTGCACGTGCGGCCGGCCGAGGCGGCCGAAGCGCAGCGGCAGATAGCTGTACATGAGCCAGTCATGGCTGTGGATCACGTCGTAGTGCGACTCGGCGAGAACCCGGCGGATGGCCGCCATGGTCAGCGGGTCGGCCGTGGTCGGATGGAACGGCTTGGACGCGTCCTCGTTCATGCCCGGCAGGACGGTGTTGGCCACGCTGCGCACGCGTTTCACGCGTACCCCGTTGATCTCCTCGTCGTGCGCCGCGCGCGGCGTCGCGAGGGTGAGCACGGTGACCTCGTGCCCGCGCCGGACCAGCTCCTCGCTGCTGGTGGCGATGCTGCGCTCAAGCCCGCCGATGATCGGCGCGTACAGGTTGGACAGGTGCAGGATCTTCAACATTCCTCCCAGGGGGACGACGACGGAAGGCGATGACGGCGACGGCCAGGGCGCCCGCGCACTGCCCGGTCAGCCACGCGATGCCGGCGCCCTCGATGGCGGCGCCGGGCAGCCACAGCCAGGTGAGGCAGAGGCAGGTGAGGGCCATCAGCAGGTTGAGCCGCAGGCAGCGGCGATAGTCGCCGAGCGAGCGCCAGTGGGCCACGGCCAGGTTGGTGATCGCGTCGGGGACGGCGGCCAGCACGAGGATCCGCAGCAGCAGCTCGCCCTCGGCCGCGTAGCCGCCGCTGAACAGCCCGAGGATCTCCTCGCCGCAGGTGAACAGGACCAGCGCCGGCAGACCGATCACGACCAGCACGACCAGGGCGGCGCGGGGCAGGCCGGCCGCCGACCGGTTGGCGCGCTCGGCGTACATGGCCGAGGCCACCGCGGGCGACACCATGAACAGCACCGAGGCGGTCATCCAGGCCACGTAGAAGTGCCCGTTGGCCTCGGCGCCGAGCCGGGCCGTGACCAGCACCGGCAGCAGGGCGCTGGGCCCGGCCTGGGCCAGGTTGATCAGGTGGTGCCCGGTCAGCGAGCTCCGCAGGTGCGGCAGTTCGGCGCCGATTCCGGCGCCCCGGAGTTTCGCTCCCGGTCGCAGCCGGGTCAGGCTGACCCCCAGGGTGTACGCCGTGACGGCCACCGAGGGCACCGTCCAGGCGAGCAGCACCGCGGCCGGACCGCCCACGCCGGACCAGATCAGCGCGCCCAGGGTGAGCACCTTGCCGACGGCCACCCCGAGGTTGCGCCCGAGCATGCCGTGGCTGGCCCGGTGCGCGATGAAGACGTAGTCGAGCAGCGTCGAGGCGGTCAGCGCGACAGCGGTGACGATCAGGGCCAGGGCCCCGCCGGCGCCGGCCAGGAAGGCGAAGTTGGCGCCGGCCGCGGGCAGCACGGCCGCCGCCAGGAAGGCCGCGAGGGCGGTCGACGAGCAGCCGAGCAGCAGTCCGGCGCTGACGATCCGCGACCAGGCGGCCAGGCCGGCCCCGGGCAGCCGCTGGATGAACATATGCCCGGCGCCCAGGTTGGACACCATGCTGACGACGGTGGCGACCGAGATGAGCGCGGTCGCGGTGCCGATCGCCGGTTGCGGCAGCTCACGAGCGGCGAGCAGCCAGTAGAGATAGCCGAGCCCGGCCGTGCCGACCGTGCTCCCCATGATCAGCACGCTGTTCCGGGCCAGCGAGTCCCGAGCGACCGCCTTCAGCACGCGCGCACACTCCGCACGCCCACCGCGCCGCCCTCGGCCCGCGCCTGGCTGCCGGCTTTCACCCCGCCCGCGACCGAACCTCCGCCGCCGACCGCGATTCCGCCGCCGACCTTCCCCACGGCCGAACCACCGCCGCCGACCGCGATTCCGCCGCCGGCCTTCCCCACGGACGCCGCCGCGCCCCGGGCGTACACGACCGTGCTGGTGTCGCCGAGGCTGACCTCGATGCGGTGCAGGCAACCGTCGGCCGGCGGGGGCGGTACGAAGACCTCGACCGCCCGGGTCGTGTCGGCCGCGATCCGCAGCGGGCGGGCCGAGACCAGCCGCTCGCCCACTCGGACCCGCAGCGGCTCGACCGCGGGCGGCGAACCGGCGCTGCTCACCCGCAGCGGCAACATCAGGCCGCCGGCCGGGATGGGCACCGGGCCGGTGACGTCGCCGGCCCAGCCGTTCAGCGCGAGGCTCGTATAGCCCGGCTCCGGCGGGTGCGGCATCCGGGCGTACACCTGGACCGCCGCCACCCCCACGATCAGCGTGAGCACCCCGGGAATCGCCACCGCGAGGGCGGTGCGGGCCAGACGCGGATCGTCGGCCACCTTGCCCGCCCGCTCGCGGACCAGCACCACGACCGTCACCACGAGCAGCATCACCGCGAGCCCGGCCGTGATCGACTCGGCCCGGATGCGCACACCGGCCGCGTGCAGGCCGATCGCGGTGAACGGCAGGCTGACCAGCCCGGCCGCCGTGGCCAGGCCGAGGCGGGCCAGGGCGGGCATGGTCTCCGCGGCCAGCGCCCGCAGCCACAGCTCACCCAGCACGAGCAGCACGGCCAGCAGGACGAGCGGGAAGACCATCGGCAGGCCACTGCCGAACGCGAGCAGCAGCAGCCCGGCCGAGCCGGCGGCCAGCAGCCGGAGCGTCGTCATCGCCCGGTCCGCGCGAAGTCGAAGCGGTAGATCGCGATGTTGCCGCTGTCGTAGATCTTGATGGTCCACGGTGTCCGGTCGAACTTGGTCAGCTGGCCGAGCGTGAACGCGGGCTTGCCGTCGTGCGGGACCGGCTCGTTGGTCTCGAAGTAGATCTGGATCTCGGGCACCTCCCGGGCCATCCGCTTGTCGACGATCAGATAGCCGAACCGCCACGCGCTGAGCTGCTGGATCAGCTGCCTCGGGGCGGGCTGGCCGGGCTGGGTGAGATAGAGGTCGTACGTGGGGAAGGTGACCGAGCCGGTGACCGGGTTCTGCCCGCCGTACGAGCCGAAGATCAACCCGGAGTAGCGGTCGGCCACGATCCGCAGCTCGCGTCCCTGGGTGGCCCGCAGCCAGGCCGACGCCGCCCGCACCTCGGGAATGGACGAGCGGGTGTCCGAGCCGAAGACCGGCGGGCCCGGGAAGCGGTAGGACGGGTTCATCCCGGCCGCGGTGTTGCCGACCGCCGCCACCGCGCAGACGGCGAGCAGCAGGCCGGCCGTCGTGGCTTTGGCGAGCCGGCGCACCGGGCGGTCGAGCATCGTCACCACCAGGGGCGCGACGACGAGCGCGATGCCGAGATAGCTGAACGCCCACGACCGCCGGGCGCCCTCGGCCCCGGACGGGGTGAGGATCAGCAGGGCGGCCGGGAAGTAGAACGAGCCGAGCACGAGCATGGCCAGCGCGCCGCTGCGGGCCACCGGCTCGGTGCCGTGCCCTCGGCGCAGGCGCAGGGCGGCGGCCGCCATCGCGACCGCGGCCAGGCCCTGCGCGCCGAACGCGGCCGCCTGCTCCCACCAGGGCGCTACCGACTCGCGGAACAGCGTCCGGCCGCCACCGCCGCCGTCGCCGGCCATCCCGGCGATCTGGTCGAGGGCGCGGGTCAGGTACGGGTCGAGATAGCCGGTGGTGCGCGGGGCGACCAGGGCCAGCCAGGCCACCACCAGCGCGGCCGCGGCCAGGGTGAGCCCCCAGGCGGTCATCGGCACCGCGACCGGGGTGCCCCGGCGCACGGCCCGGACGGTCACCACCAGGCAGATGATGATCATGACCGCGATCAGCGCGATGGCGGTCAGGTGGTGGGTGGCGATGGTGGCACCGGAGAGCATCACGGTCACGGCGGCCCAGCCGGCCCGGGAGCGGCGGGCCGGCCCGCGCATCGCCCGGTGCAGCGCCACCAGCGTCCACACCAGCAGCGCGATGGCCAGCGACTCGTATCCGAACTGGGTGTCGAAGAACAGGAACGAGCTGTTCAGGCTGTAGATGATCGCGGCCACGGCGGCGATCCGGCCGTCCTGCCAGATCTCCTCGGCCAGCACGGTCACGCCGAGCACCACGAGCACGTGGGCGGCGGCCAGCACGAGCAGCGCCGCGTGCCAGACCGAGATGCCGGTCAGCGCGCTGACCGAGGCCACCGTCGAGTGCAGGCCCGGGAAGTCGCCGACCACCTTGACGATCGGGTTCTGCTCGAAGAGGCGGCCGTCGAGCAGGATCTCCTTGCTCTGCCGCCAGTGGGCGAACTCGTCGTGGTAGAGCGGCCCGAACGGGTTGCGCAGCAGTTTGGGCAGGAACGTGAAGCCGGCGTAGCCGGCCAGCACGGCGACGCGCAGCCGGGCGCCGGTCGCCCGGCGCACCGCCCAGCACACGGCGGGCAGCGTGAAGACCAGCATGCCCAGCCAGAACAGGCCGAACTGGGTGCCGCGGTCCCACTCGGCGGCCCGGTTCGCGGCCACCAGCAGCGCCGCCCCGGCCGCACCGGCCACGGTCAGGGAGGCGGCACACCACAGCTCCGGCCGGCTTCTCGCCGGAGCGGACACCGTTCGCGTCCGCTCGGCCGGGCGAGCCTCGGTCAGGGTCATCGGCCGGCCTGTTGGATGACCCGGACCGGCGGGGCGACGGCGGCGTAGACCTCCCGGGTCGCCACGACGACGTCGTGCCAGGTCGGCAGCGGGTTGCGGCCGAGCGTGGCCCGCTCGGCCTCGGCCGCGGTCAGCAGCGCCTCGGCCAGCGCCGCCTCGTCGTCCGGGTTGACCAGCCACAGCGGCACGCCGGGGCCGGCCATCGCGGCCAGCTCGCGGTGGGCCGGGATGAACGAGGCCACGGTCGGGATGCCGGCGGTCAGCGCGTCGGCCACGGCCATCCCGAACGCCTCGTGCTCCGAGGCCGAGACCAGCGCGGCCGCCCCGGCCATCCGGGCCGCGAACGCGTCGTCGGGCAGCCGGCCGTGGAAGGCCACCCGCTCCGGCCCGAGCCCGATGCGGCGGGCGAGCTGCTCGAGCTCGTCGGCCGCGGGCCCCGAGCCGACCACGTCGAGCCGGTGGTCCTCGGGCAGGTGGGCCATCGCCCGGATCACCCGGTCGACCCGCTTGTAGCGCTCCAGCCGCCCGACGCAGAGGATCGACGTGCCGTCGCCGGTCTCGCCCGCCACGATCGGCGCCGGGTCGGTGCCGTTGGGCACCACCACCATCCGGTCCCGTGCCTCCGGGAAGTGGCTGATCAGCAGCTCCCGCTCGGCCCGGGTGACGCAGATGATCCGGGCCGAGCGCGCGATGATGCGGCGGCCGACCGGGCGGTAGACCGGGTGCAGGGCGGCCCGGAGGCGGCTGTGACCGGTGCCGTGGTAGTGCGGCGTGAAGACCAGCGGGGTGCTGTTGGTCAGGGCGGCCGGCAGCGCGGCCAGCGCGTGGTAGCTGTGCGCGTGCACCACGTCGTACCGCCCGGCGTGCCGCCGCAGCCACCGCCACAGCGGAAGCGAGAACCGGTAGTTGGCCGCCGCCACCGTGAGCGGGAAGCGGCGGACCAGCACCCCGTCGATCTCCTCCTCGGAGCCGGCGGCGTGCTGGGTGAGCACCTCGATCTGGTCACCGGCGGCGACCAGGGCGGCGCAGAGCCGGCGCGCGTGCGTCTCCACCCCGCCTATGTCGGGGTGGTAGGCGTTCGTGACGACGCCGATCCTCACCGGGTGCGCTCCGGCGCACGCCGGGCCCCGGTCGCACGGCGGCGCGGCCACTCGCGGGCGATGGTCCGCAGCACGCGCAGGCCGTCGGTGAGCGCGTTCAGGTTGCTCTCGCCGTGGATGCGCTGCTGCTCGAAGCTGGGCACCTCGACGATGCGCAGCCGGGCCCGGGCCGCCCGCAGGTTGAGCAGGGTCTCGATCTCGAAGCCGTCGCCCCACAGCCGGCCGTCGCGGCTCTTGACCGGCACCGGGCTCGTGCTGTCCAGGTCGAAGACGTCGAGACAGCGCGACCAGAAGGCGTTGTAGCCGTAGCAGAGGTCGCTGTACCGGGTGCGGAACATGATGTTGACCATCAAGCTCAGGCAGCGGTTGCCGGCCCGGCGCAGGCGGGTGATGTCGGCGCTGCCGCCGCTGCCGCTGAACCGCGAACCCTTGGCGAAGTCGGCGCCCGAGCGCAGCGCCGCGATGAAGCTGGGGATCTCCTTGGGGTCGGTCGACCCGTCGGCGTCGATCATCACGATGATGTCGCCCGTGGCGGCGGCGAAACCGCAGGCCAGAGCGTTGCCCTTGCCCTTGCGGTTCTGGGTGACGATGCGGATGCCGGGCATGAGCCGGCGGGCGGTCTCGACGGTGTCGTCGGTCGAGCCGCCGTCGACCAGGATGACCTCGTCGACCTCGGGCAGCCGGGCCATCACGTGCGGCAGGTTCCTGGCCTCGTTGAGGGCGGGGATGATGACGCTGACCAGAGGCTCACTCGCGGGCACGACCACCGGCGGCGGTAGCTCGGTTCCCGTCCCGGCCTCGGGGCGGACGTAGGGGACCGTAGACATGACTTCTCTCCAAGACTCGGTGGTTTGCCGGGGACACCGGCGCCGCCTTCACGCCGGCGGCACCGGCGTTTCTGTTCGGTCAGGCCCCTGAGCCGTCGACGGACCAGGAGTAGATGTCCTGCTTGGACAGGGCGGAGCCGGTGCCGGCGGTGAAGCCGACCCACGCGTCCGACCCGTCGATCTCGTCGGCCAGGTTGACCTCGTGCTCGAGCGCCAACTGCTCCTCGGCGCCCGCGCTCAGCGACTTGACGTAGATCTGCAGCAGCGACTCGTCGGCGTCGTAGACGACCCGGGCCGCGAACGGCTTGCCGTACAGCGGAATCCCCGACTCGGCCGTGTCGGCCTGGAAGTCGGGGTTGCCGCCCATGACGACGGCCAGGTGGTTGCTGCTCGGGTCGTTCGTGTTCTGCCAGGTGTCGAACTCGACCGCGACGCTGGGCTTGATGCCGCGGTAGCCGAGGCCGCCGCCCCATCCACCGAGCGCGCGCGGGCCCTTCGTCTGCACGACGAACGCGACGCCGTCGGCGCCGGGCTGGCCGTGGTGCAGGTAGACCTTGAAGTTCGACTCGAACGACCGCGTGACGTCGAGCTTCTGGGTGGCCCAGGCCGAGCCCATCTGCTTGTAGCCACCGGCGGTGAGCCGCAGGACCCGCTGGTCGACCCGGCCGCCGGACGACCAGATCAGGTCGGCGCTGCCGTTGCGGTCGAGCGTCGAGGACGCGCCCTTGAAGGTCGGATAATCGATCAACGGGTCGTCGGACGCCGCCGAGGCGCCCGCCGGGGACAGCGCGGCCGCTATCGACAAGGCGACGGCAGCGACCAGACCTCCCCGGACAACTCTCGTGGAACGTGAAGAAGACACGGTTCTGCGCTCCAAATCGGATGATTTGCCCCAAGTGGGACGTGGCCTAAAGTAGGGCAGCATGCCGAGCCGCGCGCCCGAGTCTCGACTATTTGTCCCTAATGGGAGGCAGTCGGGCGGTTAGCCCACCCCGGCTCCTAAGCTGTGGTGCGTGCGCCGATTCGCGTTCCTGGACGCCCCGACCCCGCTCGCCTTCGCCCACCGGGGCGGCGCCGCCGAGGGCGACGAGAACACGGCCGAGGCGTTCGCCCGCGCGGTGGGCCTCGGCTACCGCTACGTGGAGACCGACGTGCACGCCACCACCGACGGCGTCCCGGTCGTCTTCCACGACTCGTCACTGCTGCGGCTGACCGGCACGGCGCGTCGCATCGGGGCCCTGACCTGGCCCGATCTGCGGACCGTGCGGGTCGGCGGCGCGGCCGCGATCCCCCGCCTGGACGAGGTCCTCGACGCCTGGCCCGCGATCCGCTTCAACATCGACGTCAAGGCCGACGACGCCACCGCGCCCACGGTCGCGGCCGTCCGGCGGGCCGGCGCGACCGGGCGCGTCCTGCTGGCCTCGTTCAGCGACCGCCGCCTGGCCCGGGTGCGCGCTCTGGCCGGCCCTTCGATCGCCACCTCGATGGGCCCGGCCTCGGTGGCCCGCTTGCGCTTGGCCTCGTTATGGGGCGTACGACTGAAGCCGCCCCCGTCGATCGCGGCCGCTCAGGTCCCGGCGCGGCAGGGCCCGGTGACCGTCGTCGACCGCCGGTTCGTCGCCACCGCCCACCGCTCGGGGCTCCAGGTGCACGTGTGGACGGTCGACGATCCGGCCGAGATGACCCGGCTGCTCGATCTCGGCGTGGACGGCATCATGACGGATCGCCCGGAAATCCTGCGGAATGTTTATCGCGAACGCGGCGCCTGGCCGGGTGAATAGTCACTCAGGATGGCTTCGCCGTAACATTCCGAGGCTATTCTCAGGTTCGGGCTCTACGGTGGGGCCGTCCAGTGACGCTGAGGAATGTTCACTGGTCAGCAAACTTTTTCGTGATCTTGATGAACTCCCGGCATCATCCGTTCGGAGGATGTCCGGGGTTCGAGTGCGGTCGCATATCTTTTCTTTAATTCCCGGATAAGAATTCATCAACTTGCTCACCGGAATTGCGTTTCGGCGGGCGCGCTCCTACCGTCTGGGTGCCGGTGGGAATTGACGCCGGGTGGATTTCCGGGAAGAAGAGGTATCGCGCATGCGCAGGTCTGCTTACCGCCGTGCGGCCGCCACGCCGTCGGGACGCAACCGGCGGCTGTTCGCGGTCGGCGCGGTCGTCACCGCCGCCGGCGCGGCGGTCGCTTTCGCCCAGATCGGTAACGCCGCCACCAACGACGACCGGCCCGAGGGCAGCGGGGCCGGCAAGGTGGTGAACGGCCAGGTGATCCTCACCGACACGTGCGTCGACAGCAACCTGACTCCGCACGACGGCTTCCAGAACGGCAACCGCTGCGTCTCCACCGAGTTCGGCGAGGTCGGCGAGGCCGCGAACAACCCGACCCTGCTGATCACCGACGCGCCCCAGCAGGTCGCGCCGAACACCCCGTTCACCCTCAAGATCAGCACCCGCAACCTGATCCGCGACCGGTTCCTGGCCGCCGGCAAGGGCGGGTACTACGTGGAGAGCTCCGTACTCCAGGACGGCCTGGTGCGCGGCCACTTCCACACGGCGTGCCGCATGCTCGAGAACACGAACGAGGCGCCCGCGCCCGACCCGGTTCCCGCGTTCTTCGTGGCCACCGAGGACAGCAAGGGCAGCGCCACGCCGGACGAGGTCAGCATCACCGTGCCGGGCGTGCCGACCGAGGGCACCGCGCAGTGCGCCTCGTGGGCCGGTGACGGCTCGCACCGCGTGCCGATGATGCAGCGGGCCAACCAGACGCCCGCCATCGACGCCATCCGCATCACCGTCCGCAACGCCGCCGGCGGAGGCGACAACGGCGGAGGCGACAACGGCGGTGGCGACAACGGCGGCAACACCGGCGGCGGGAACAACGGGGGCGGCGACAACGGCGGGAACACCGGCGGTGGCGACAACGGCGGGAACACCGGCGGTGGCGACAACGGCGGGAACACCGGCGGTGGCGACAACGGCGGGAACACCGGCGGTGGCGACAACGGCGGCAACACCGGTGGCGGGAACACGGGCGGCGGCGGCAACGGCACCAACGGCGGCGGCGTGACCCCGACCAAGCCGCCCACCAAGGGCCCGACGCAGGCCCCGCCGGCCATCCCGGCCGACACCAAGGACGACTTCACGCCGGACCCGACGACCCCGGCCACCAAGCCGACCACGAAGGCCCCGGTCAAGCCGGCCACGACGACCAAGCCGGCCACCGGCGCCAACTCCGGCACCGACGACACCGGCACCGGCACCGGCACCGGCACCGGCACGGGGAACGGCACCTCGGAGCAGGAGGAGACTCCCGCCCAGCAGCCCACCAAGGCGGCCCCCAAGCCCCGCGCCACCAGCAGCTCCCCGGCCGCGGCGGCCGGCGGCACCGACTACACGTACTCGAACGGCGAGGACGGCCAGTTCAACTCGGGCAACAAGGCCCCGGTGGCCGACCAGGTCGCTCAGGTGCAGGCCGAGAGCGCCACCAAGGAGCAGGGCGGCCTTCTCGCCCTGACCGGCAGCAACACGTTCGCCGCGATCGCCGGCGCCGCGGTCCTGCTGCTGGTCGGCATGGCGATCATGGCCTTCACCCGCCGCCGCCGTCCGGGCACCACCTGGGAGTAAGCAACCGACAGCAGTAAAGGGGCGGCCCGCCAAGTGCGGGCCGCCCCTTTGTGCGCATGACCGGAAAACCTGAGCGGGCGGGGATCAGTGATCCCGAACTCAGCAACTGAGGGTAGCCTTACCAACCGGACGCCCAAGGAAGAGGTTCGACATGGCGAACAGGCCGGCACGCGCGGCGACCGAGGCGGTCGTCACCCGGGTTGAGCAGCTCACCCCGCACATGGTCCGCGTGGTGGTCGGAGGCGACGCCCTCAAGGCCATCGACGCGAGCAGGTGTACCGACCACTACGTGAAGGTGCTCTTCCCCGCGGACGGCGTCACCTATCCGGAGCCGTTCGACATGGCCGCGATCCGCGAGGGCTTCCCGCGCGAGCAGTGGCCGGTCGTGCGGACGTACACGATCCGCAAGTGGCTGCCCGAGGTCCCCGAGATGTGGGTCGACTTCGTGGTGCACGGCGACGAGGGCATCGCGGGCCCGTGGGCGACCCGGGCCACGCCGGGCGACGCCTTCCGGTTCATGGGCCCCGGCGGTGGTTACGCGCCCAGCGCCGACGCCGGGTGGCACCTGCTGGCCGGCGACGAGAGCGCCCTCCCGGCGATCGCGGCCGCGCTCGAGGGCATGCCCGCGGGCGCCCGAGTGACCGCGTTCATCGAGGTCGAGGGGCCCGACGAGGAGCAGAAGATCGAGACCGGGGCCGAGATCACCTGGCTGCACCGGGGCGACCGTGCTCCCGGCGAGCTGCTGATCGAGGCCGTACGAGGTCTCGAGTTCCCGGACGGCGACGTGCAGGCGTTCGTCCACGGCGAGGCGAACTTCGTCAAGGACCTGCGGAGATATCTGAAGGTCGAGCGAGGCGTACCGATGGATCAGCTCTCGATCTCGGGCTACTGGCGGCGTGGCATGAACGAGGACGGCTGGCAGTCGTCCAAGCGTGAATGGAACCAGCAGGTGGAACAGGAGCAGGACCGGGCGTAAGCGCTCCGGCCCGGCGGTCGATGATGGGTAAGTGGTGACCGCCGAGGAAGACCTGACACACAGCTCCACCAAGGGCCGCTTGATCGCGGTGGCCGCCCTGCTGCTGGCCGCGGTCAACCTGCGGCTGGCCGTCACGAGCGTCGGCCCGGTGCTCAGCGAGATCCGCTCCGGGCTGGGCATGAGCTCCAGCGTGGCCGGACTGCTCACCTCGGTGCCGGCGGTGTGCTTCGCGGGCGTGGGCTTCCTGGCGCCGCGGCTGGCCCGGCGGTTCGGCCCGGCCC
Organism: Actinoplanes sp. CA-131856; assembly: GCF_050956135.1. Classification (GTDB taxonomy): domain Bacteria; phylum Actinomycetota; class Actinomycetes; order Mycobacteriales; family Micromonosporaceae; genus Actinoplanes. The sequence goes on from NZ_CP191849.1 coordinate 8,971,039, forward strand.
GCGTGATCCTCGCCGGCATGGTGGTGCTGGCGGCCGGGCTCGCGGTCCGTCCGTACGCGCCCGGAACCGCTCTGTTCCTGCTCCTGAGTCTCGTGGCGCTGGCCGGCATCGCGGTGGTGAACGTGCTGCTGCCGTCGGTCGTGAAGGCGTACTTCCCCGATCGGGTCGGCACGATGACCGGCCTCTACACGGTGTCGCTGAACATCGGCGCGACAGTGGCCGCCGCGACCACGGTGCCGCTGACCGCGAGCGTCTTCGGCGACGACTGGCGCCTGGGCCTGGCCTGCTGGGCGGCGGTGGCCGTGCTGGCCGTGCCGGCGTGGCTCCCACTGGCCCGGCAGCCTTTCACCCCGGACCCCGGGACCCACAAGGCCGATGTCGTACGGGTGAGCCGCCACCCGGTCGCGTGGGCGCTGGCCGTCTATTTCGGCATGCAGTCGACATCGGCGTACGTCATCATCGGCTGGCTGCCGCAGATCTACCGCGACGCCGGCATCTCGGCCGAGCGGGCCGGCGTGTACTTCGCGGTGACCTCGTTCCTGGGCGTGCCACTGGGTTTCCTGCTCTCGTCGCTGGCCGGCCGGCTCCGCAGCCAGAGCTGGATCGCCGTCGTCCTGGGCCTGTTCGGCCTGGCCGGCTACGGCGGCCTGTGGTGGTCGCCGGCCGCCGCGCCGCTGCTGTGGGCCATCCTGCTGGGCATCGTGAACACGGCGTTCCCACTGGTCCTGACGATGATCGCCCTGCGGGGCCGCACACCCGGGACGGTGGTGAAGCTGTCGGCGTTCGCCCAGAGCACCGGCTACTTGTTCGCCATCCCCGGCCCCATCCTGGTCGGTGTCCTCCACGACCACACCGACGGCTGGCGTGCCCCTTTGACCTTCGTCCTCCTGCTGATGATCCCCCAGATCATCGCGGGCTTCTTCGCCGGCCGGGACCGCCAGATCTGACCCCGCGCACCCTCCCCTCCTCCCATCGGCCCCTTCAATCGCGGCGGGCGATGGCCTACGTTCAAGCGCATGACCGGCGACATATGGGCGGCCGGCGATGCCTACGAGGCTTACGTCGGGCGGTGGAGCCGCCGGGTCGCCCCGCTCTTCGTCGAATGGCTCGGCGTCCCGGGTGGGCGCCGCTGGCTCGACGCCGGGTGCGGGACCGGCGCGCTCACCTCGGCGATCATGGCGGCCGGGCCGGCGGATGTCGTCGGTCTCGATCCGTCGCGCGGGTTCCTGAGGTCGGCCCTGGACGCCACCCGGGTCGCCGGTGACGCCGCCGCGCTCCCGCTGCGGGACGGCTCCTTCGACGCGGTCGTCAGCGGGCTCGCGCTCAACTTCGTGCCCGATCCGGCCCGCGCGGTCGCCGAGTTCGCCCGCGTCGCCGCGCCGGGGGCGGTCGTGGCGGCGTACGTCTGGGACTATGCCTCGGGAATGCAGATGATGCGGCACTTCTGGGACGCCGCCGCCGCGCCCGACCGCGATGAGAGCCGGAGATTTCCGATTTGCCGCGAGGAAGCGCTGCGGGCGGCGTGGGCCGGCGCGGGACTGACCGACGTCCGTACGCGTGCCATCGAGATCCCCACGATCTTCGCCAGCTTCGACGATTACTGGACACCGTTTCTCGGCGCCACCGGTCCCGCGCCCGCCTATCTGGCCGGTTTGAGCGATCCGGAAGACGCCGGATTCGCGATGATTTGCGGCACCGACTGCCGATCACGGAGACCGGCGAAATTCCGCTGACCGCCTCCGCGTGGGCCGTCCGCGGCCGCAAAACCGCAGGCTGAACCCTCTCCTTCATTCACGGTCTCATTCACGACCGTTCATGCGGTTTTCAGGTTCGTCCCATGTATCAATGGCACTGACCCGTCCGACCACCCCACCTCCACCCTTGACTCGGCTGAAGACTCTCCTTGATACCGAGGGGTTCTCGTGGTTTCCAAAGAACTCACCCCAGCCCACCGGATGGCGGCGATCGGCATCCTCCAGCGTGACGATCCCGCCCTGCGTACGCCGGCCCGTCCCTTCGATCTTCCCCGCGAGGCCGCACAGGCCCGCCACGTCATCGACCGGGTCCTCGCCGCGATGGATCTCGTCGCCCGGGCGCACGTCTTCGCCAAGGGCATGGGCCTGGCCGCGCCGCAGATCGGCATCGACCGCGCCGCCGCCGTGATCCGCCCGGCCGATCCCGGCGGCAGCGAGATCGTGCTGCTCAATCCCCGCGTAGTCGACGAGTCCCGGCGCCTCGACGTGCAGTACGAGGGGTGCATGAGCTTCTTCGACGTGCGCGGCCGGGTGCATCGCCCGCTCCGCGTCGAGGTCGAGCACCGGCGCCTCGACGGCGGGCTGGTCGTCACGCGGTTCACGGGTGGGCTGGCCCGCCACGTCTGCCACGAGATCGACCATCTGGAGGGCCGCTTCTACACCGACCGGATGCCGGCCGGCGACGAGGTCATCCCGCTGTCGCAGTACCGCGGCTCAGGCCGCCCGTGGGGCTGACGCCCGCAACGCCGCGAACCGCCAGCGCAGCCTCACCTGGCTGGTCAGCAGCAGTTCCCGCATCCGCATGGTGTGCAGCACCGTGCCGTCGTCGGCGTGGGCCACGGTCGGCGTGTACGACTTGATGCCCGCGTACGACAGCACCTCGGCCCCCACCTCGGCCCCGAGCGACTCCGGAAGCCGCAGCGACACGGTCAGGGCCCGGGTCGGGAAGCGGACCTCCCGCTGGAACCACTGGCCGTACTGGCTGGCCGGCACCCGATAGGAATAGGCGACCCGGGTCTGCTCGCCCGGGTAGAGCGGGAACCGGGCGCGCGCGTTGCCGAACACGAGGGCCAGTTTCAGATACGCGTCGCTGGTGCGCGTGACGCGTACGTCCATAAGCTCCTCGCCGGCCGCGGCCGCGAAGTCGAGATCGGCCAGGCGTAGCGGTTTTTCCTGGTAGAGCCGCCGGGAGACGCCGGGCTGGTCGGGGAAGCGGTCGACGTCGATGCGGACCGGGCAGGTGGTGACCGGGCGGTCGCCGACGTTGCGGACCAACCGCTCGACCCGGCAGACGTACCAGTCGTCGGTGTAGGTGAGGGTGGCCAGCTCGTCCTCGATGACGATCGTGGCCGGCAGCATCTGGCTCGGCTCGTAGCCCGAGCGGGCGGCCGGCTCGAGCGTGCCGGTGGGACGGCAGCCCGTGTACGCCTCGATGATCTCGGACCCGCTCGCCAGGACCGCCTCGGCGCGGCAGGCGAACTCGAAGGTCGGGTGGTGGCGCAGGCTCTCCACGTGGCTGATGTACGACGGGTGGTAGCCCATCGACGCGGCGAGCTGCTTCTTGGAGAGACCCCTGCGCGTACGCCAGGCGTTCAGCACCTGCGCGAACGCGGATCGGGCCGCGAACTCGAGTTGTGAGGTCATCACACACTCCTGACGGGACGCTGTCCGGCCATGATGCCCCACCGCGACAGTCACTGCCAGCGCTCAGGGCGTCACCGAAAGAAATTGTTGAATGACCGGCGCAAGGGTTTTCCCTGATTCGGTGACGACCATCGATGCCTAGCGTCCTCTTCAAGTCACCCCTGAAGGAGTACGCGCGTGAAACGTCGAACCCCCCTGATCATGGCGGCGGCCGCCGGAACCCTGGCCGCCACCGCCATGGTCGCCGTCGCCCAGCCGGCCACCGCCGTCCCACAGGATCCGCAGTCGGCCGCCGCCAAGGCCGATGCCCTCGTCGCCTCCCGCCCCGCGGTCCTGGCCGCCAGCCCGAACGAGACGTTCCAGCGGCGCCAGGTCTACAGCTCGGCCGGCTTCAACTACGTCGCCTACGACCGCACCTACAACGGTTTCCCGGTGATCGGCGGCGACTTCGTCGTCGTCACCGACGGGGCGGGTGCCACCAAGTACACGTCGGTGGCCCTGACCCAGCCCATCGGCGAGATCTCGACAGTGCCCCAGCTGGCCGACACGGCCGCCGCTGGCATCGCCAAGGCCCAGCTCAAGACGGTCACCGAGGTGGAGGGCACGAAGCTCGTCGTGGTCGCCCTCGACGGCAAGCCGGGCAAGCTGGCCTGGGAGACCACGGTCAAGGGGACCAGCGCCGAGGGGCCGAGCCGGCTGACCGTCGACGTGGACGCGGCCTCGGGCGCCGTGCTGCGCGAGTACGAGCACGTCACCGACGTCTCCGGCACCGGAACCGGCTGGATCAACGGCTCGGTCACGCTGGACACCACCCAGTCCGGTTCGACCTACACGCTCCAGGACCCGAGCCACACCACGATCCGCTGCCAGGACGCCGCCAACAACACCACCTTCAGCGGCAGTGACAACGTCTGGGGCAACGGCACCGGCACCAACAAGGAGACCGGCTGCGTCGACGCCTTCTACGTGGCGCAGAAGCAGTACGCGATGCTCTCGGCCTGGCTGGGCCGCAACGGCCAGAACGGCAGCGGCGGCGCGTGGCCGATCCGGGTCGGCCTGAACGACCAGAACGCGTACTACGACGGCACCCAGATCCAGATCGGCAAGAACACGGCCGGCCAGTGGATCTCATCGGCGGACGTGGTCGGTCACGAGCTGGGCCACGGCATCGACGACTACACGCCGGGCGGCATCTCGCGGGGCAACACCCAGGAGTTCGTGGCCGACACCCTCGGCGCCGCGACCGAGTGGTACATCAACAACCCCAACGACGCCCCCGACTACCAGGTCGGCGAGGAGGTCAACCTGGTCGGCAGCGGCCCGATCCGCTACATGTACAACCCGTCGCTGGCCGGGGACGACAACTGCTACTCCAGCAGCACCCCGGGCGACGAGGTGCACGCCGCCGCGGGCCCCGGCAACCACTGGTTCTACCTGCTCGCCCAGGGCACCAGCGGCAACGGCCAGCCGGCCAGCACGACCTGCAACAGCAGCACGATCACGGGCCTCGGCATCCAGAACGCCATCAAGATCATGTACAACGCCATGCTGATGAAGACGTCCAGCTCGTCGTACCTGAAGTACCGCACCTGGACGCTGACCGCGGCCAAGAACCTCTACCCGAACAGCTGCACCGAGTTCAACACGGTCAAGGCCGCGTGGGACGCCGTCAGCGTGCCGGCCCAGTCGGCCGACCCGACCTGCACCGGCGGCGGCACCACCCCGCCGCCCACCACCACGCCGCCGCCGACCACCGGCTGCACCGGCACCAACGCCACCGACGTGACGATCCCCGACGCCGGCTCCGCGGTGACCAGCACGATCACGATCGCCGGGTGCGCACGGTCGGCCTCGGCCACGTCGACCATCGCGGTCAACGTGGTGCACACCTACCGCGGTGACGTGAAGCTCGACCTGGTGGCGCCGGACGGCACGGTGTACGCCCTGAAGGCCTCGTCGTCTTCGGACAGCGCGGACAACATCGTGACCACGTACACCAAGAACCTGTCGGGCGAGGCCGCGAACGGCGCCTGGAAGCTGCGGGCGCAGGACGTCTACTCGGCCGACACCGGCCACATCAACACCTGGACCCTGACCCTCTGACCTTTCCCCCCGCCGGACCGGGGAGCACCTGGGTTGCCCCAGGTTGCTTCCCGGTTCCGCTTCTTCATCCGCGCTCCGGCTCCCCGATCTGACTGGCGTACAGCCGATCGAAAGAAGGAGCCACCTCTTGAAGCGTTTCGTCCGCCGCGCCGTCGTCACCGCCGCCCTCATCGCCGTTCCGACGATGTTCGGCGCCCCGGCTTTCGCGGCCGCCCAGGCCGCGCCGACGACCCCCGCCGCGTACGAGGCCGAGGTCGTCAAGCTCACCAACGCCCAGCGGGTCAAGAACGGCTGCAAGGCCCTGCGCACCGACGCCCGCCTGACCACGGCCGCCCGCGCCCACAGCACCGACATGGTCAAGAAGAACTTCTTCAGCCACACCGGCTCGGACGGCAGCAACTTCGTCACCCGCGAGGTCCGCGCCGGATATCCGCGTAACGGCGCCGCCGCCGAGAACATCGCCTGGGGCTACCGCACCCCGCAGCAGGTCGTCACCGGCTGGATGAACAGCACGGGCCACCGCAAGAACATCCTGAACTGCGCGAACACCGCGGTCGGGGTGGGCGTGGCCTACACGGCCGGCGGCGCACCGTACTGGACGCAGGACTTCGGCCGCGTCTGATTTTGCCGATACAGCCCGAAAGGTACCTAACCGACGGTTAGCGTGCTGATGTGCCTTGGGCTGCGTTTTCCCGGTGGATGGCGGTCATCATGATGGCCGCCGTCCTGTACGTCGTCGGCGCCGCCGATCCACTGGACCAACGTCCGGTGGACGCCGCGCAGAGCACCTGCGCCTCTCCGGTCGCGCTCCGCAACGGCGACTTCGAGTCCCCGCTGATCGCCGACGGTAGCGTCGCCACTGTGACCGTACCCGGCTGGCAGCCCGGTCCACTCACGCTGCGCAAGGAGAAGGGCCAGCACGCTCAGCTGTCCCCCGGCGTTGTTCATCAGGACCTGACGACCGTTCCGGGCCAGGTCCTGCGCTGGGAGCTCCAGCATCGGGGCGGCACGCTGGCCGTCCTGATCGGCTCACCCGGCGGCTCGCTGGACCGCCAGGGCGACGTGATCAGCGGCGACCGCGCCGCGTGGACCACGTATGCCGGCGTCTACACCGTCCCCGACGGCCAGACCCGCACGCGTTTCGCCCTGCGCGCCGCCGATCGCACGTCGGTCGACGCCGTCTCCTTCGGCACCCCCGCCTGCCTGCTCACGACGGCGACCGTCACCAGCGACAAGGTCAAGGTCAACGACCGTGTGACGTACGCCGTCACCACGCGCAACGCGGGCGGCAACCCGGCCCGCGCGACGACCGTCGAGGCCGGCTCACACACGTTCGACGTGGGCGTCCTGCGCCCCGGCGAGAGCCGCACGGTGACGTACGAGTCCCGCGTGCCCGTGTCCAGCGCCGGCACGACGATCACCTCGAGGGCCACCGCCTCGTACGCGACGTCCCTCTCCGGCACCGGCGACAGGCAGACGTCCACCTCGAACACGCTCGGTGTCAACGTCGCCCCCGCCACCGACCGGTCGGTGAAGGTCACGACCACCCCCGGTGAAATCTCCCGCTACCTCATCACCATGAGTAACAAGGGTCCCAACCAGGCCACCGATGCCGTGCTGAGCGCCGCCCTCCCCGGCGACCTGACGGCGGTCTCGGCCACCTCACCCGACGGCACGTGCAACCTGACCAGCGGCACCGCGGAGTGCACGTACCCCACGGTGCCCGCCGGCGGCACCCGCACGATGACCCTCACCGCCGCCGGCCCCCCGGACGCGGACACGATCACGGTGACCGCCACCAGCGCGACCGGCGAGCTCACACCGGACGACAACACGGCCGGCTTCATCCCAGCGCCGGCACGGCCGACGCCCTCCGGCGACCAGCCGATCACGCTCAAGATCTCCACGAGCACACCGAACGCCGTACAGGGCGACACGGTCCACTTCCGCACCACCGTGACCACCACCGACGAGCCCGCCACCGTACGCCTCGACCCGAGCAGGGGCCTGGCCATCCTCACCGGCGAACCGGACACCGGCACCTACGACAACGGCGAATGGACAGTCCCCGCCGGCACGACCGGACACCTCGACCTGACCGCCACCGCCCTGTCAACCGGCGACCTCGACCTGACCGCCATCGCCACCGCCCTGCCGACCGGCGACCTCGACCCGACCGCCACCGCCCCGTCGACCGGCGAGCCCGGCCCGACCGCCACCGCCACCGCCCCGTCGACCGGCGAGCCCGGCCCGACCGCCACCGCCACCGCCCCGCCGACCGGCGACTCCGAGCCGGCCCCCTCCGCCGGCGACCTCGAGCGGACGGCCACCGTCACCGTCGTCCCCGCCGAGGCCTCGCTCGAGGTAGCCGTCGACAGCCCCCGGTCCTCCCGCCCGGCCGACGTGGGCGACTCGATCCGCTTCCGCTACCGGGTGACCAACAACGGCAGCGACCCGATCGACGGCATCACCGTCACCGACACGCTGTCCGGCCCCGCCACCTGCCCCGAGACCACGCTCGAACGCGGCAAGACGATGGTCTGCGACGCACCCGCGTACACCGTGACGCGCCCCGACGTGGACGCCGGCACCGCACTCGCCAACATCGTCATGGCCGAGGGCTACGCCCCGGGCGCCACCGAGCCCACTCTCTTCGGCCCCACCGCCGCCGACGTCCGCCTGGTGGCCGCCCGCCCGTCCCTGACCGTCACGTCATCGGCCGAGCGCCGCCCCGAAGAGATCGCCTACTCGTACGAGATCCACAACAACGGCAACCAGACGCTGACCGACATCCACCTCACCGCCACCCACGCCGGCCGGGCCACCTGCGCCGCGACGATCCTGGCCCCCGGCGCCACCACCACTTGCACCGCCACGGCCCCGATCACCGTCTCCACCGACCGCGCGTACGCCTACGCCACCGCGCCAGGCGCAACCACAGCCACCGCCTACGGCCCGTTCACCATCGCCACCCCACCGGCAACGGACCCCCAGTCGGCAACCCCCACCGGGACAGCACAGCCAGCAACACCGACCGGGGCACCGCAGGCGGCCACTCCCACCCGTGCGCCACAGACCGCGAATCCCACCTTCTCCCCGGCGGCCGGGCAGGATGCAGCCGGGCAGGATGCGGCTCAGCAAGCCGCAGCCCAGCAAGCCGCAGCCGCCCAGCAAGCCGCCGGAGCGCAACAAGCCGCTGGGGCCCAGCAGGCCGCAGGCGCACCAGCCGCCGTGCCCATGGCGACCACGGCCGTCCCGGCCCGGGGCTTGGCTCCGCAGCTCAGCGCTCCACCCACCCCGGACCCGTCAGTGCCGAACCCGACCCCGACGGTCATCACCCCGCCGCCGGCCACCGTCCCCGCCCGCCCACAGCTCTGGGCCGACCCCGTCCCCGACCCGGTCCCGTTCAGCGGCAGTCCCCTGGCCACCGCGGCCGTGCTAGGCCTGGCCCTGCTGGCCGGCGGCCTGATCGTCCTGGCCTCACTCCGCGGCCGCTGGTGGCCCACCCGAGCCCGCAAGAGCTGACCGCCCAGGCAGCCCTCGACGGCCGGCCGCGCTCGCAAAGCTGACAACCCAAGCGGCCACGTGCTACCTGCCGATCCCGCGCGAGCTGACAGCCAAACCGCCGCCGACGGCCCGGCCGTGCCTGCGAAGCCGAAAACCCCAGCGGCCGCTAGTGGCCCGGTCGAGCCGGCAAGAGCCAACCCAAGCAACCGTTGGCGGGCCGCCCATCCCGCACGAGCCGCAAGAGGTGACGTTCCAGGTCGCATGACGCCGGCCGGTGGGCTACTCCGGCTCTTCGGTGTGGATCGGCTCGAGCTCGGCCTCCCTGTCCATCACCGGCTTCGAGAGGGGCTCGCGGCTTGGTTTCTCGCTCGTCCAGAAGACCAGGGCGAAGATCACCCCCACCACGGCGAGCGGGATGCCGGCGAACAGGAGGACACCTTCGAGATCACTCACTCCAGCAAAGCTACGCCGGGGAGCTGTCCCAGATCTGACGGGGCCGTACTCACCCGAAAGAACTTCGCATTCCAGAACCGGGGAATGGGACTGTCGAAATGATTATGCAGAGTAGGGGCGCCGCGACTCCCGGTGAGCGGAGCCGCGGGCCCCATTGCGGAGAAGTTGACTTTGCGTAGGCACTTCCCATCGGTCCGTGCCTATGGTTAGTCTCTAGCCTCAGGAATTGATGTCGAACTCGCCTTCCTTGGCAGAGTCCACAAAGGCGGTCCACTCCGCCTGGGTGAACAGGAGCGCAGGACCGGAGCGGTCCTTGCTGTCCCTGACGGCGACGCTCGTGTCGAGGAAGGCGACTTCGACACAGTTGTTGCCACCGTTGCCATTACTACGGCTGGCCTTGCGCCAGGTGGCGTGGGCGAGCTGGGCGGCATCGGCGAGCTGGTGCGTGAGCAATTCAAGCACCCCCCTTCGGATATGCGGTTGTCTCGGGGAGCCCTACGCGACGAGCAGGCTCTCGATCATCTTGATGGTCATGCGATGGTCGAGCGCCATAGCGCTCAATCGCTCGAACTCTTGTCGGTAACGGGCAACCTCGGATGGTTGCTCTTCGTAGTAGTCTCCCGCAAGACCTTCAAGATAGACAACATCCAAATGGGTGGTCTCCCGAAACTCCAAAAGGGCCGCTGACCCGCCGAGGAACGTGTGTTCGCCGGCGTGGAACGGGAGAATCCGCAACGTCACATTCGGTAATTGAGCGGCCTCGATAAGGTGCCGAAGCTGCTCATTCATGACGCGCGGGCCGCCGACCACGCGGCGGACCACCGACTCGTCGATGACAACCTCGAGCTCGAGCGGCCGATCGGCGCGCAACCGGCCCTGCCGGGTCAGGCGCAGCTTCACCCGGCGGTCGATGTGCTGGGGCGAGTCGTTGGTGCGGCCGGCCTCCATCAGCGAGCGCATGTACGACTCGGTCTGCAGCAGCCCGGGCACCAGCACCGGCTCCCAGCAGCGCATCGAGGCGGCCGCGGCCTCCAGGCCGACGAAGTTGCCGGGGCGCATGATGTCGCGGTAGTCCGTCCACCAGGTGCGCTCGCGCGAGAGGCGGGCCAGCTCGACCATCGCGTCGCGGTACTCCTGGTCGCCGACGCCGTACAGGGTCAGCAGGTCCTTCACGTCGCGCGGGGTCACGGCCACGCGCGCGGTCTCGATGCGCGTCACCTTGGCGGCGTGCCACTCGAAATGACGCGACACATTTTCTTGCGTCAATCCGGCGGCCTCGCGGCACCGTTTCAGCTCCGCCCCCAGACGTCGACGGCGCAGCGTGGGTCCTTCATCAACGGACACCTGGACTCCCTCGGTCCTGATGATGCCGATAGTACGGCCGCCGTGCTGGTGATCCAAACAAGGAGGACTCCACAAAAAGTCTAGTACTTCTTGTCATGACCTTGCTGTCGGGTACATGATGCGGAGCACATCGAGTCATACCTTTCTGCACACAGAGTGATCTTCATGGGGTCATCACCCCAAAACGAACAAAAGACCCACACATCAAGACGTTGTCTAAGGGGCGTGGCGGCGTGTTGGCTGACCAGTACTTCCTGATCGCACACGAGGACCGCACCGGCCGGTCCCGTCTCCATCCACGCGCAACCGGCCTGGGACTGGCCGCCGCTCTCCTCGGCGAGCTCGTCCTCGAAGGACGGATCGGCATCACCGACGGAGACCTGGTCATCCTCGACCGGCATCCTCCGACGGACGCGCTCGCACACGACATCCTCGACCTACTTATCGCACAACCACAACACCGAGACGTACGCGTGTGGCTGGCCTTCCTCTCGCAGGACGCGGCCATCCGGGTCGGCGAGCGGCTGTCGCGCCTCGGCGCGGTCGAGGCCGTGACCCGTCGCCGCATGCTCTCCACCGAGACCTTGTACATGCCGAACACCGCCGCCCAGCGCAACGCGGCCGCCTGGGCCCCGGCCCGGCTGGCCAACCTGCTGGTGCGCGGCATCGGCATGAGCACCAGCGACCGGGTGCTCATCGGACTGGTGGCGGCCACCGGCCTCACCAGACACGTGCTCTACGACTTCGAGATGCACCGGCACGCGTTCCATTCGCTGCCGAGTGCGGTCGGGTCGCTACCGGGCGACCTTCGGGAGCTCGTTGAGATCACCGAGACCTCCGTGGGCTCGGTGCTGACCGTCGGCCGACGGTGAGCGGCGTCGGGCGCCATCACCTCCGGCCTCACAATCACGACCATTGGGCCGGGAGGATGTTGATGGAGCGTACGAAACCCGCAGAGCCGGACATCGTCACACAGGCGCTGGCCAAGAACCGGTTGGGCATTCCGTCTGTGGTGTTCTTCGGCGTCGCGGGAGCCGCACCGCTCACCGTGATCATCGGGTCCATCACCACGATCTACGCGATCATCGGGAGCACCGCCGTCCCGATCGCGTACGTGGTGGTGGCGGGGTTGCTGTCCTTGTTCACCGTCGGGTTCGTCGCCATGAGCCGGCACATCGTGAACACGGGCGCCTTCTACTCGTACATCAGTCACGGTCTAGGCCGGATGGTCGGCGTCGGGGCGGCCTTCGTCGCCCTGCCCGCCTACTCCCTCATGCAGATCGGCCTTTTCGGCCTGTTCGGCTCGGCTGCCTCCGGCATCCTCGCGGCTCTGGGATTCTCCGTTCCCTGGTACGCCTGCGCGGTGGGCGCCTGGGCCGCCGTGACCGTGCTCGGCCTGCTGTGGGTCGACCTGAGCGGCAGGGTCCTGGCGGTCCTGCTGGTGCTGGAGATCGGCATCGTGCTCATCTACGACCTCGTGATGGTCGGCAACCCGGCCAACGGCGAGATCACCTTCTCGCAGTTCTCGCCGGCGCCGCTGGCCACCCCGGTCGTCGGCGTGCTGCTGGTGCTGGCCATCGCCGGCTTCGTCGGCTTCGAGGCCACAGTGGTGCTCTCCGAGGAGGCGAAAGACCCGAAGCGCACGATCGCCCGGGCCACCCACATCGCGGTGCTGCTGGCCGGCATCCTGTGCGCGATCTCGGCCTGGGCCATGTCGGTCAACACCGGCCCCGACCAGATCGCCGCCAAGGCCGCCGAGCATCGCACCGACCTGGTCTTCACATTGGTCGGTCCCCATCTGCCCAAGGTCATGGTCGACCTCGGCTACATCCTGTTCCTCACCAGTGTCTTCGCGGCTCTGCTGGCCTTCCACGCCGCCGTGTCGCGCTATCAGTTCGCACTCGGCCGCGAGGGCGTCCTGCCGGCGGCGTGGGGTCGCACCCACCCCCGTACGGGCGCTCCGCTCCTCGGCTCCATCACCCAGAGCGTGCTGGCGATCATCGTGCTCAGCGCGTACGCCCTGGCCGGCGCCGACCCGCTGGTCTACGTGTTCGCGTGGCTCACGACGATCGGCGGGCTCGGCGTCCTCATCCTCATGTGGGCCGCGTCGGCCGCGGTCATCGCGTTCTTCGTGCACAAGCGGCGAGGGGAGAACATCTGGCGCGCCTACTTCGCTCCCGGTCTGGCTTTCCTTCTGCTCACGGTCGTGCTGGCGGCAACCTGCATCGGCTTCGGTGAGCTTCTGCAGGTCTCCGGCGATTCACCGTTCCAGTGGCTCATCCCGGTCTGCTATCTGGCCGTGGGCCTGATCGGCGTCGTCTGGGCCCTGATCATGCGGGCGGCCCGCCCCGAGGTGTACGCGGCGATCGGCCGCGGCTCCGACAACCGGTCCAGCGTGGCCGCCGAGACCCAGGCCCTCATGCGCTCGCTGCACGCCGACCCGGTCGGCGCCCGCGGCGGCTACCCGTACTGAAAGCCCACCGGCCCTTCCTTGGAAGAACACTGAGAGGAAGTCATGACCTACGCGATCCAGGAACTGGTGATCCGCGACGTCGCACCCGTGGACGTCGAGGAGATCACCGGCCTCGTCGCCGCGGCGATGTGGGACGGGCCGGTGGCCCGCTGGCTGCACCCCGACGCCGAGGTGCGCCGGCGCGACAGCCCGCGCTACTTCGAGATCTTCGTCGAGCACGCCGTCCGGTACGGCGAGGTGTACGCCACCTCGGACTACGACACCGGCAGCGTCTCCGGAGTGGCGCTGTGGTTCCCCTTGACCGCCATGATCCCGCCGCCGCTCGACTATGAGCAGCGTATGAAGGAGGTGACCGGCCCGGCGTACGACCGAACTTGCGAATTGGACGCGGCGATCGAGGCGCGCCATCCCACCGATCCCCACCACTATCTGGCTTTCCTGGCCGTCCATCCGGAGAACCAGGGCCGTGGAATCGGCAGTGCGCTCCTCGACCGCCATCACGCCCGGCTCGACGAGGCTGGAATCCCCGCGTATCTGGAGGCGAACGACCCGCGTAACCGGGACCTTTACCTCCGGCACGGATACCGGATCCGGTCAGTCATCGAGCTTCCCGGCGGACCACCGCTGTGGTCCATGTGGAGGTTGCCTATGAACTGACAGTGGTGCCCCCTGCCGAGCTGCTACGCGGCTGCCGGAAACTCGTAGAGCCAGTACGACTGCTGGTCGATCCGGGTGAACTTCATGTTGTCCGAGAGCCGGCTGACCATCATCCGGAACACTCGGGACATGCGGCGAACCTCGTCGTTGTGGTTGCAGATGTCCAAGCACACGAGCCCGTTCTGGGCCGAGGCGATGTGGTACATCTGCTCGACCAGTTGGGAAAAGGCTTCACGACCCTGGGCATGCGGACTCACGGCGACGAATCCGATGTACCAGATCTTCCGGGCCGCGTAGTGCTCCGGCCAATGCCGTTCGAAGTACTGGGGAGCGATCAACGGAACCGCGTTGAGATCGTTCGTGTAGGTGGCGACGCCGCACATGGTGCCATCGTCGTCGAGGGCCAGATATTTGCCCACGCGCGCGTCCGCCATTACCTCGTCGAACTCCGACTTGTACATCAGGTGACGCTGGACTGCGAGGTGATTCAACTCCTCGAAGGCGTCCGTGTACATGGTCCACATCGCCTGGTTCTGCTCTGCATCGGTGATCTGGTCGATGACTTTGATAAGCATGTTCGGCTCCCCCGCAGGCCGCCGCCAGGTCGGCCCGCTTGTCGCACTCATCTTGATCGATGATCTGTGCTCATCACTGTACGAAGAGTGAGCGCGTCATGACAATGCGTGTGTGCCGATTGAATGTGCCAATTCATCTACCGGATGCCCTCCGTGCCCGTTTTGGTGTGCAACTTGCAATCACCGGCACGAAATCGCCCTCGATCCAGCAGACGGTTATGGCCTTCGAGTACTACGCACGTTGCGCATTACTCCTGGTCCAGGCCCCGATTACCGCGTGAAGACCGCGCTGTTCAATTCTTCCACCCGTAGAGATCATTGATCTCCGTCATTGGAGATCAATGCCACGGTGACCCACTCTACGCGCCGCGGTCCACATTACGCACCGTTAAGAGAAGGCCGTCGAGACTGCTGGGCGCCACCTCGTGAAGCACGATCGACGTCGACGTCCGGACGACTCCCGGCGCCTCGACGATCAGATTGGTGATGCGGTAGAGGTCGGCCGTGTCCCGGGCCACCACCCGCACCAGCAGATCGCCGTCGCCGGTGGTGGCCAGGATCTCGACCACCTCGGGGATGCGGGCCACCTGCTGGGCCGCCCGGTCCCCCTCACGCTGGCTCAGCGACAGGGTCATGAAGGCCATCAGCGGATAACCGAGGGCGGCCGGGTCGAGCCGCCGGGAGTAGGCACCCAGCGCACCCGACTCGCGCATGCGGCGCAGCCGGGCCTGGACGGTGTTGCGGGACATGTTCAGCCGGTCGGCCAGGGCCACAACAGTGGCGTCGGGATCCTCGTCGAGGGCGAGCAGGATCCGCGCGTCGGTGGCGTCCAAGATTCGCATCGTGCGCAATCCTTCCCGGTGACGGCCGCTCGGGCTGAGCAGAACGCACAAGAAGAAGACATCACATTGTGCAGGATGCGCAACAGCCACCAGGCTCGTCCCCATGATCGACTATGCCTCCACGGTCACCGTCGCCGCGTATCTGGGCGAGCGGCTCCGTCAGGCCGGCGTGTCCCACCTGTTCGGCGTGCCCGGCGACTTCAACCTCAACCTGCTCGACGGCCTGGCCGAGGTGCCCGGGCTGCGCTGGACCGGGTCGCCCAACGAGCTCGGCGCCGGATACGCCGCCGACGCGTACGCCCGGAGCCGCGGACTGGCCGCGCTCGTCACCACGTACGGCGTGGGCGAGCTGAGCGCGATCAACGCGGTGGCCGGCAGCGCCGCCGAGGACGCGCCCGTGCTGCACATCGTCGGGTCGCCGCGGACCGGAACGGTCGCGGCCGGAGCGCTCGTCCACCACACCCTGGCCGATGGGGATTTCGGGCACTTCCATCGGGCGTACGCCGAAATAAGCGTCACCACCGAGGTGCTGACGGCGGACCGCGCGGGTGAGCAGATCGACGCGGTCGTCGTGGCGGCGCGGCGCGAACGCAAGCCGGCCTATCTGAGCGTGCCGCAGGACCTGGCCCTGCACCGGATCTCGGCGGCGCCCCTGCGCGAGCCGCTGAGGATCACTTCAGATCCGATTGCCGTACGGGCGTTCAGCGCGGCCGTCTCCGAAGTTCTGACCGGGGCCGAGCGGCCGGTGCTGGTCGTGGGCCAGCTGGCGGCGCGCTACCGGCTCGGCTCACGGATCGCCGGGCTCGGCCTGCCGATGGTCACCCAGCTGGCGGCCAAGGGCGTGATCGACGAGGGAACGCCGGGCCACCTGGGCGACTACGCGGGCACGATGCTCGGCGAGGCCCCGGCGGCGGCCGTCGACGGGGCGGACGTGGTGGTGCACCTGGGCTCGGTCCAGACGGCCGAGCTGACCGGTTTCTTCTCGGCCCGCCCGATCGACGACCGAACGGTGTGGACCTCGGCCACCGTCTCCGGGGTGGGCGACCGGCGCTTCGAGAACGTCCTGTTCCCGGACGCGGTGGAAGCCGTCGCGGCAGCACTCGCCGCCACGTCTCCGACCTCGCGGATCTCCACCGCCAGCGACCTCCCGAGCGCGGCCGGTCTCGCCGACAGCCCCACTGAGGAGCTGACGCAGGCCGGACTGTGGCGGGCGCTGGAGGACTGGCTGCCCGAGCACATGGCACTGATCGCGGACACCGGCACCGCCTATTGGGGCGCGCTGTCGCTGCGGCTGCCGGCCGACACGACGCTCGTGGGGCAGCCGATCTGGAACTCGATCGGCTGGGCCCTGCCCGCCGTCCTCGGCCAGGGCCTGGCCGAGCCGGACCGCCGCCCCGTCCTGGTGATCGGCGACGGCGCCGCCCAGATGACCATCCAGGAGCTGGGCACGATCGCCGCCGCCGGCCTCCGCCCGGTGATCCTGCTGCTCAACAACCACGGCTACACGATCGAGCGCGCGTTGCAGAGCCCGCAGGCCGTCTACAACGACGTGACGCCGTGGAACTGGCGCGCCCTGGTCGCCGGCCTGACCGGCCCGGAGACCGACTACCACCACGCGGCGACACCGACCGAGCTCGACAAGGCCCTGCGCGGCGCGGCCGACCACCCGGACCGGTTGGCCTTCATCGAGGTCCAGCTCGACGCGTACGACACTCCCCCGCTCCTGCGCCGCCTGGCCGAACGAGCGACAGCCGCCGCGAAGCCCACCCCCTAGGACCGGACGAGGCTGGGGCCCGGTTCCGCGGAAGGCGCCGGCCCCGGCAACCTTTCATTCCTTCTCCCGTACGCCACCACGACAGTCACCACGGCCGCGAGCACCAAGACCCCGGCCGCGACCACCAGAACCCGCACCCACCGTCGCCGTCCCTCTCCGGGCCGCCGGTACAGCTGTACGGCCGCTCCCGCCCCCGAAGCCACAGATCTTCCGGAAGCCATCGCGCCTCCGGGAGGGGAAGCACCTCCACGGCCGGAAGCGCTCCCGTGCGCGGGGCCGCCTCTCTGCGCGGGGTCGCCTCTCTGCGCGGAGCCGCCTCTCTGCGCGGAGCCGCTCCCCTGCGCGGAGCCGCTCCTCTGCGCGGGAGCGCCTCCTCGTGCCGGAAGGTCACCCGCCGCGGAAGCGCCCGACCCGGGAGCGCCCGACCCGGGAGCGCCCGACCCGGAAGTGCCCGGCCCAGAAACGCCCGGCCCAGAAGCGCCCGGCCCAGAAACGCCCGGCCCAGAAACGCCCGATCCAGAAACGCCCGATCCAGAAACGCCCGGCCCTCCAGCATCTCCGAGCGTCGGCGTTGCGCCTATTTGAGGCGACTTTTCGGGATAAGTCGCGGCGTTCTCGCGACGTGAAGCCGGCGCCGGCGTGTGCAAGTTCGCGGGCAGGTCGCTCGGCTCGGCCGGGCGCGGCACATCGTAGGCGCCGGTGTTCTGCGCGCCCGCACTCCCCGCCTTCGCCGCGCTGCCCTCCCCGGCCGCCGCGCCCATCCAGCCCCCGGCCGCGACCGGGCCCGTTCGGCTCGTCTGTGACGGTGGGCCGGTCCGGAAGGGGCCGGCGTTCTCCACGTACGGCTCGCGGCCCTCCCCCCGCGCGCTCTCCACCGCCGTCAGGAACGCCTCGGCCGTGCGGGGCGGCCGGGCCAGCAACGCCCCCACCGCCGGCGGCGGGTCCGGGAACAACGCGGCGATGACCGCGCCCACCGCCCGCATGTCCGGCACCGCCACCGGAAAGCCGGCGTCCGGCACCGCTGATGTCGCCGGCGCCAGGTCGCGGAGCATCGCCCGCCCCTCCGCCGACACGAGGACATTTGCCGGTTTGAGCGCTCCGTGCGGCCGCCTCCGATGATGGACCGCGGTCAGCCCTCGCAGCACGTCCACCGCGATCCGCCACGCCTGGGCCGGCGGGATCAGCCCCCTGTTCAGCAGCTCGGCCAGTGATCCCTGCTGCAACTCCGTGGCCAGCCACGGCGGGTCACCGGCCAGGTCGGCCCAGAGGAGACGGACGACGTTCGGATGTTCGGACAGCCCGTAGTGCACCCGGCACGTCTCGTCGAACGCCCTCTGGGTGGCCGGCGCGAACGGCCGCCGCCATCTCTTCAGCGCCACCACGATGTCGAACGTCCGGTTGCGGGCGCGGAACACCTCGGCCGCCGCCGACTCGCCGAGCTTCGCCCCGAGCTCGAAGTCGGCCAGCGCCTGCCGCGGGTGGGCACGCTCGAAATCGCTCATGCCGGGCCACGGAAAAGTGAGGGAAACATGGGTGTGCCTTCGCGAAGGGCGATGGGGACACCCCAGGGTGGGTGCTGTTCGGGAGCTGTCACCCCGTACGGTCAAATGCCCGTCACTTGATTCCCCCAAAAGTAAGAGGGACTAGAAGGTGAGCGGGCCGTCCCGGCGCTCGATGACGGGAAAGACGCTCGAGTACGTCTGCCAGGACGGCCGCGACGGCTTCTCGCTCATCGCCAGCACCCGGGCCAGACCCTGAAGGGCGTCCCGCAGCGCCTGGTGCAGCAGCGGGTCGGCCACGAAGCCGTACTGGTCGACCGCCTCGGCGCCGAGCGGCAGGCGGATGCAGGCCGCCCGCAGGATCTTGGCGTTGGCGTGGGTGAGCACGGCCTCCAGGGTGGCGCGGGCGAGGTCGTCCTCGCCCGCGCCGGCCACCGAGAGCCAGGCGACCGGCTTGCCGTCGAGGAGGTTCTCGTCGACCAGCCAGTCGAGCAGGTTCTTCAGACTGCCGGGGATCGATCCCGCGTACTCGGGCGTGCTGAACAGCACCGCGTCGGCGATGCGCACCTGGTGACGCAGCAGGACGACGGTGTCGTGCGGGTTCTGCTCGCCCTCCACGAACGCCGGAAGACCGCGCAGACCCTCGAACAGGCCGGCGTTGATGTCCTCCGGGGCGAGATGAGCGGCGGTACGCAGCGCGGCGTTGTGCAACGACTCATCGCGGGTGCTGCCCGAGATCAGCAGGATGCGCGTCATGCCGCAGACGATAGAGCTTGCGGGTTACACCACGGAGATCAGGCTGATTTCTTGCCGCGGGCCGGACGGTCGTACACCTTGGGCTTGGCGTCTTTGCTGTTGACCACGCCGTCGCCGTCGGTGTCCTCGTCGCCGTCCTTGACCCCGTCGCCGTCGGTGTCGGCCGACCGCGGGTTGAGGCCCAGCATCCGCTCGGTCTTGTTGATCAGCCCGTCGGCGTCCGGATCCGACTTGGCGTCGTTGCTCTTCGGGTTGAGCTTCTTGCTGACCTCGTAGCCGTCGGGCAGCGTGTCCCCGTCCGTGTCGGCGTCGTCCGCGCTGGTGCCGGCCTTGTACTCGGCCAGGTTGGTCAGCCCGTCCGCGTCCTTGTCACCGGCCGCGTCCTTCTTGCGGAGGTTGAGCCCGTTGGCCCTCTCGTACGCGTCGGGCATCGCGTCCCGGTCCGTGTCCTTGGCGGCCTGCACCGCCGGGGGCTTGGCCTTGTGGCTCGGGGCGGCCAGGGCCGTACCGGACATCGACAGGGCCGTCATCGAGGCAACAACCGTGACGGCGGCAAGTCGGCGCTTCATGGGGGTCCTTCCGGAGGGCGTTCGGTAGTGACTGGGTTCGGCCGCCGGAGCGAGAATCTGAGCACTTCCACCAACCCGAAGGAGATCGGCCGCGATCGGCTTCTCGCCGCGGAAGGGGCAGACCTCGATCTACCTGACCGGCTACCTGGAGGCGCACGAGACCGGCAAGGGCTGCCTCTATCTCAAGCGGGTCGACCAGGCCGACCAGGAGTCGTTGCGGCGGATCGTGGCCCGCTCGTACGAGCAAGCTCGTCCCTGACCCGCATCAGGGCGACGCCGAGCAGGTTGAGGCCGCGCCACTGTGCCGGGTCCTGTGCCCGGGGATCGTCGCGGCCCAGGCCGATGCCCCACACACGGTCGAGCGGACTGGCCTCGACCAGCACCCGGTCGCCGGTGGTGAGCAGGAAGTCGCGCAGGTCGTCGTGAGCGCCGAACTTGGCCAGGTTGCCGGCGACGACGATGGGCAGGCGGTGGTCGTTCCAGGTCTGCTGCTCGAATCCGGCGACGCGCCCGCCGAGCTTCTTCGCCGCGTGCGGATGCCCGGCCGCGAGGATCTGCCCGGCCATGTCCTCGTCGCCGAAAAGCACGGCTTTGCTCCACATCATGTAGTGCTCGGCCGTGGCGAACCGCACCCCGTCCACCTCGAACGGCGACGGCCACCACTGGCTCAGGCACCCCGCGCCGGGACGACCGTCGGCCTCGGGCTGGTGCCCCCAGAAGAACAGGTACTTCGCCATGGCCAGCAGTCTGCCGTTCGGACGATCACCGCGCCATCAAGTATTCGCGCAGCTCGGCCGGGGTGGCGAGCCAGCCCTTGCCGGCGTAGTCGAGGATCCGCAGCATCTCGCCCGGCACCAGGTCGTACGCGGTGGCGCCGGTCTCGGGAACCCGCTCGTGCGGCGGCACGGGCACCGGCACGGGGTGGAGCGCGACCGGGCTCGTCAAGGCCTTCAGGACGGTCAGGAAGACCCGGGGCAGGTGGTACGGCGTGACCACGAGCCCGAGATTCCCGATGCCCAGTTCGGCCGCCTGGGTGGCGATCCAGGTGGCCTGCAGTCCCGTGTTGGGGGCCGGCTCGGGCTGGACGCGCACCCCGTCGAGACGGCGCAGGCCCAGGCTCCGCAGATAGGCCGGGCTGAGGCCGGTGTACGTCCGTTCGGCCGGGTTGCCGTCGGCGATGAGCAGGTGGCGGGTGCGCGGTGACGTCTCCCAGAGGTGGATCGCGTGCCGCAGGCGCCACTCCTCGCCCTGGCCGGTCGGCACCGCGAGAGCGTCGAGCTCACTGGGCACCGGCGTGGTGAGGATGGCGATGACCGAGGCCATCAGGTCGAGGACGCGATCGCCGGTCTCGATGATCCGGTCCATGGGGTCAGATCTTGAGGGGGCCGGCGACGTCCAACTGCCCGTGCTCGATCAGCCAGCGCACCGACTCGAGCACCGCGTCCTCGGGCTCGTGCTGCGGCGCGTAGCCGAGTAGCGCGTGCGCCTTGTCGACGCTGAAGTAGTGGTTGCGGACGAGATGTTCCCAGCTGGCCTGTGCGGCTTCGGCTTCGGTGGTACGCCGGAACGCCTCCCACGTGACAGTCCGCAGCTCGGCGGTCTGCCCGAACCACGACGCGGCGATCTGGGCGAAGCCGCGCACGTTGAGGGCCGAGGGCGCGACCACGTTGAAGTCCTCGCCGGCGGCCACCTCCCGCCGCGCGACGGCGGCCTCGAAGGCCTGCGCCACATCGTCGGCGTGCACGTGGTGCATGAACTCGGCGCCGATGCCCGGGATCTCCAGCGGCTCCCCGCTCGACAGCTTGCGCCACACGGCCGGGTCGAGGTTGCCGAGCGGCCCCACCGGATGCCAGCCCGGCCCCACGATGTGTCCCGGATGCAGCGAGGTCGTGACCAGGCCACCCCGGCGCGACTCCTCCTGGAGCATCCGGGCGATGGCCGCCTTGCCTACCCCGTACTCCCCGATCGGCGGCGCCCCGTTCTCCTCGGTGATCGGAATCTTCAGGCTCGGCCCGAACCGCCAGATCGACCCGCAGTGCACCAGGTGCCCGGTCTCCCCGCGGAGCCGCTCGACCAGCGCCGTGGCCGATTCGAGCGTGAAGCAGATGAGATCGACGACGACGTCGGGCCGCAGCCCCACGACCCGCTCGGCGAAGGTGCCGTCCCGGTCCTCGGCCTCCCGGTCGGCGGCCACGTGCCGCACCTGCTCCCAGGCCGGGTCGTCCACATAACGGCTCCGCTGCCCCCGGCTGATATTGACCACCTCATGCCCGGCCCGCACCAGCCGCGGCACCAGAAAGGTGCCGATGTGCCCACTGCCACCGATGACAACGATCCGCATGCCGTCACCATAAGTCCCCGGATTGATTGCGCGAAGACTCGTCGGCAGCATTGCTGGAATGGATGTGGCGCTCGGCAATCCGGTTGTCCGCAAGATCGCGATCGCGCTGGGCGTCGGCGTGGTCACTTTCGGAGTCACGAACCTGACTGATCAGCCGCTCGCGACGGTGCTGATCCTGACGATCCTGATCGGTGGCATGACCCTGCTTCGCCGACCAGGGATTCTGGAGCTCCGAGATCGGCGTCCGCTATCTCGAATGGCAGCGGCAGGCGATCGAACGGGGCGTCCGCGTCCGCCGCGTCTTCATCCTGGACGACGGCGAGGCGGCGGCCGACCGGGCGATCCAGCAAATCCTGCGCGAGCAGAAGGACGCCTCGAGCCTCCCGCCGGCGCGGAGACTTCTCATCCCCGACATCGTCCTTTTCGACCGGGAGCTGAGCTACGAGCTGACGCCCGGCTCGAAGTTCGGGGCCGACGCGGTGCCGTACTTCATCGCGACGAGGCTGGTGACCGACGCGGAGACGGTGGCCAAGCGCGTTCGCGTCTTCGAGGAACTGTGGACGTCCTCCCGCCCCGCGTGATCCAGCGCCACATCGACTGAAAACGGGCAGCGATCGAGGGTGCTCTGGGGCAGAGTGGCCGACGTGGACATACGGGGACCGGGACGGTTTTTGTGGTGGCTGGGGCGGGAGCACAAGGGACGGGTCGGGTTGGGGGCGATGTTCGGGTCGTTGTGGTTCGTGAGCCTGGCGACCACCCCGTACCTCATCTCGCAGGCCATCGACCGCGGGCTCGGCGCGCGGCAACCGGGCGCGCTGATCGGCTGGGTCGCGGCCGTCCTGGTCGTCGGTGTGGCCAGCGCGGTGCTGGGGATCATGCGGCACCGCAGCATGTCGAAGCTGCGGATGGCGGCCGCTCTGCGGACCGCCGACCTGGTCATGACCCATGCCACGCGGCTCGGCTCGGCGTTGCCGCGGCGCGTCACCGCGGGCGAGGTGGTCACCATCGGCATTTCGGATGTGTGGACCATCGGGCGGGCCATGAACGTCGGCGGTGTCGGGGTCGCGGCCACCTTGGCGTACATCGTGGTCGCGGTCCTTCTGTCCCGGACGGCGCCCTCGCTGGCGATCGTCGTGCTGGCCGGGGTGCCGGTGCTGGCTCTGTTCGTCGGGCCGTTGCTGCAACGCAGCCAGCGCGCCTCGCAGGGATATCGGCAGCGGCAGGGTGAGCTCAACGCCCGCCTGGTCGACGTGCTCGGCGGCCTGCGCATCCTCAACGGGCTCGGCGGCAAGGAGACCCATTTGCAGAGGTACGAACGTGAGTCCGGCCGCTTGAGACAGCAGGGCTACCGGGTCGGTGGCCCGTCGAGCTGGATCGGGGCGCTCGGCGACGGCCTGCCGGTCGTGTTCCTCGCCGTCGTCGTCTGGCTCGCGGCCCGGCTCGCGGCCGAGGGGCAGCTGACCGCGGGACAGCTGGTCGCGGTGTACGGATATACGGCCATGCTCGTGATCCCGGTCAACGTGCTGATCTTCTGCTCGTTCGACGTTACGCGGGGGCTGGTCGCGGCGCGGCGGGTGGTCAACTTCCTGCGCCTCCCGGCCGACGATCCGGCCGGCCGGGAGGCACCTCCGGGTCCGGCCGTGCTGCACGATCCGGAGTCCGGTGTGGTCGCCGAGCCGGGCCGGTTCACCGCGCTCGCCGGTTCCCGCCCGGCCGACGCGGCCGCGGTCATCGACCGGCTGGGGCGCTACGGGCCGACCGCGGCGACCTGGGGCGGCGTCCGGCTCGACGAGATCTCGCAGCCGTTGATCAGGCAGCGGATCCTGGTCACCGAGCCGAGCGCCGACCTGTTCGCGGGCGAGCTGCGTGAGGTGGTCGCCGGCCGGCACGAGCCGCACGAGCCGAAGGTGCGGGCCGCGATCGACACCGCTGTGGCCCACGACGTCGCCGACGATCTCGGCCGGCCGGTGGAGTGGGCCGGCCGCAACCTGTCCGGAGGGCAGCGCCAGCGCGTACGCCTGGCCCGCGCGGTCCACGCCGATCCGGAGATGCTGCTCGCGGCCGAGCCGACGTCGGCCGTCGACGCGCACACCGAGGCGGCCATCGCCGAACGTCTGGCCGAGGCGCGCGCGGGGCGGGGCACGGTCGTCGCCACCACGTCGCCGGTGCTGCTCGACAGGGCCGACGTGGTGCACTACCTGGTCGACGGGCGGGTGGCCGCCTCCGGCACCCACCGCGACCTGCTGGCCGGCGAGCCCGGATATCGCGCGCTGGTCACCCGCGTGTTCGGCGAGGAGGAGAACGAATGAGGCTTCCGGTCGCCGATCAGCGGACGGTGGCGCGGGCGGCGCTGCGCCTGATCGCGCTCGACCGGCGGTCCGTCGTGGTCATCCTCGCCCTCAACTCGCTGGTCGCGCTGGCCGGTGTCGCCGGCCCGTGGCTGCTCGGCCGCATCATCGACGAGGTCACGCGAGGCGGCGGGGTCGGCGCGGTCGACAAGCTGGCCGCGGCGGTCCTGGCCTGCGCGATCTTTCAAACCGTTCTTTCCCGGTACGCCTTGGCGATCGCCTACCGCTTCGGCGAACGCACCGCCGCCCGGATCCGCGAGAATTTCCTGCGCCGCTCGCTGGCCCTGCCCGCCTCGGTGGTGGAGCGGGTGCCGGCCGGCGACATCGCGGCCCGCGGCACCACCGACGTGGACGCGGTGGCCACCACGTTGCGCGACATCCTGCCCACCCTGCTGATCAGCTTCGTCCAGATCGTCTTCCTGGTGGCCGCGCTGCTGCTGCTCAACCCGCTGCTGGGGGTGATCGGCCTGATCGGGCTGTCCGGCATCTGGTTCTCGACCCGCTGGTATCTGAAGCGGGCCCGCCCGGCCTATCTCAAGGAGGGCGAGGCCAACTCGCAGCTGGCGGAGGAACTCGCGGCGACGACAGCCGGAGCCCGTACGATCGAAGCCTTTGACCTGGCGGAACGCCGCCTCGCGGCGGGCCGTGGGGCAATCGCCGAGACGCGCCGCACCCGCTTGGCCACGCTGAGCTTGCGGAGTTTCTTCTTTCCATCGGTCGAGATCTCGTACGCCCTGCCGAGCGTGCTGGTGCTGCTGGTGGGCGGCTTGCTCTACATAGACGGTCACGTCAGCCTGGGCACGGTCAGCGCGGCGGTGCTGTTCCTGAGGCAGCTGGTCGGCCCGCTCGACGCGATCACGATCTGGATCGAGCAGTTGCAGAGCAGCAGCGCGTCGTTCGCCCGGGTCGAGGGCCTGGCCGAGATTCCGGCGCCCCGGTTCGAGACGCGACTGCCCGAGGGCGACCGCATCGAGATCAAGGGCGTCCGGTACGCGTACGACAAGGGCCGTGACGTGCTGCATGACGTCGACCTGACGGTGCTGCCGGGTGAAAGGCTGGCGATAGTGGGCCTGTCGGGCGCGGGCAAGTCGACGCTGGGCCGCTTGATCGCCGGGGTGGACCGTCCGGGCGCGGGCTCGGTGACAGTGGGCGGGGTGGCGGTGGCGGAACTGCCGCCGGACGAGCTGCGCCGCCAGGTGGTGCTGGTGACACAGGAGCATCACGTCTTCCGGGAGACGCTGCGCGACAACTTGATGGTGGCGGCGCCGGACGAGGAGTTGCGCCGGGCACTGAAGACGGTGGGCGCCGACTGGGCCGACGACCTGGACCGTGACCTGGGCGAGGAGCCACCGGACGGCGCGCAGGCACAGCAGTTGGCGCTGGCCCGGGTGGTGCTGGCCGACCCGCACACGGTGATCCTGGACGAGGCGACGGCGCTGCTGGACCCGACGGCAGCCCGAACAGCGGAGCGGGCCCTGGCAGCGGTGCTGCACGAACGTACGGTGATCGCCATCGCCCACCGCCTCCAGACAGCACACGACGCCGACCGCGTGGTGGTGATGGACGACGGCCGCATCATCGAGGTAGGCACACACGACGAGCTGGTAGCAGCCGGCGGCCCCTACGCGGCGTTGTGGCACTCCTGGCACGGCCACGAGCCCGCCTAGCCCCTCAGACCTCGTAGCGCCGGCGTGAGATCGCCCAGCCTCACCACGACGCCGCCGGAGACCGCCCAGCCTCACGACGCCGGCGGGAGACCGCCCGGTCTCACGGCGCCGGCGGGAGACCGCCCGGTCTCACGGCGCCGGCATGAGGCCGTCGAGGGCGAGCTCGATGGCCTTCGCCGCATGCTCGACGGTGCCGCCCTGCCCGGCGGCGCCGTCGGTGATGATGCCCTCGGCCACGCCCTCCACCATCCCGAAGAAGAGGAGCAGGTCGGCCGGCACGAGGTCACGGCGCACGAAGCCCTGCTCCTGCGCCCGCTGCAACGGACCGGCCAGCAGCCCGACGATCTGGCGCAGGTACCGCCCTTGCACGGCCGGTTCCAGGCGGCGGGCCAAATGGACGAGCGGCCGCATGGCGACCTGCGAGCTCAAGACGGCACCGAGCAACGGCCGGAACGCGGCCGGCTGATGCCGGTTGGCGTCGACGCAAACTTCGAGGCGCTCCACCTGAAAGGCGATGACCCCTGAGGTCAGCGCATATCGGTCGGGAAAATGCCGGTAGAGGGTGGCCTGGCCGATACCCGCCCGACGGGCGATCTCCGGCATGCCCACGGTGCCCCGCCGCCCGGTCATGAGGTCGCTGGCCGCCTCGAGGATCGCCTGGCGGTTGCGCTGCGCGTCCCGGCGGCGCGGGGCCTGTACGCCGTAGATCAAGGCACACCCCTCTCCGAGATGACGAACGTTACTGGCAAGTAACGATAATGTCATGAAGTTCAATTTCTCGGAACAGGTTGTACCCAGTCCACACCGCGGTCCGCGCGTGACCTCAGTTCTGACCGCCCGCTCTCATCACCGCCTTTCGGGCACGCCATGCCAAGACCGAGCCGACCGACAAAGCGGACAGCACCGAACCGACCGACAGCCACGAACCGATCGACAGGATCGAGCCGAACGAGCCGACCGAACCCACCGACAACGCCGACCCGGTAGAGCCGATCGACAGCACCGAACCCTTCGAATAGACGCTCAGAACCGAGTCTTCGGACTTGTAGGACAGGATCGAACCCTTCCGCACACCCACCCCTCTCAGAAGTCCGCGCAGATGTACGGCATCTGCCGCGGGAACAAACTGCCCAGCGCCCCGACCGCCGCCCCGTCGACGCGCCCCAGACCGCGAACCACCACCTCGACCGGGTCGAGCACGCCGTAGAGCAACCCGCTGAACCCACCCACCGTCAACGTGGCCGACGGCTCCGACGTCCCCTTAGCCACCGACAACCGGCCACCCTCACCGGTCAGGCGCCAGACACCGCCCACGTGCTCGTCCTCGGGGATCTCGATCGTCACGTCACCGTCGCCGGCCGCCACGCCGGTCAGCGCCTCCATGTCGAGAACCCGCACCATCGCCCCGCCCCGGCGCGGATGATTCACCTGGCCCTCGGTGGTCACCGCGAAGTCGGTGCCCCACAACTCGGGCACCTCGTCGGCGCCGACCCGCACCACGACCCGCGACACCTGGTCGACATGCCGGCTGAAGAACTGCAGCAGCAGCGCCCGCCCCAGCGGCCCCGTGGCCAGCAGGTCGGACCCGGTCAGCTCACCGCCGTACCGATCGATCCGGTATTTCACGGCGCCCACCACCTCGCCACCCACGCGCGCGACGGCCACCCACTGCTTCTCCTCGCGGAACTCCGCACTGCGCACCGCGTCGAACACCGAGAACCCGTGACGCTCTCCGAGCAAACGGCGACTGAGTTCCTCGTACGCCTCATGGCCGTCCCACATCGAAAGCCGCTCGACCTCACCCGGCAGATCGGCCCGCACCAGATGGGTGAGCCCCTCCGGGGCGAAGCTGGCCGTGCGGTGACGGGGAATCCCGACGAACCCGAACCGCGCGTAGAAGCTGGGACGGAACGGATAGAGCGCGCTGACCGCGAACCCCTCCTGCCGCGACTGCCGCAAGAGCCTCGTCAGCAGCTCACGGACGATGCCGCGCCGCCGCGCCGCCGGATGGGACGCCACCGACGCCACGCCGGCCATGTCGAGCACATGCCCCCGCACGTTCTGCCGCATACGAAGAGCCGCCGCGCAGGCCAGCGCCTCCCCGTCCTCCTCGGCGACCATGCTGATGGTCGACTCGAAGAACGGCATCCGCCTCCGATAGGCGGCCACCTCCTCCTCCGGCCACGGCGACGGCATGAACGCATAGGTCTGAAGAGGGAACATGGTCGCCGTGCGCTCCGCCGCGCTGATCTGCCGGAAGTCCATGGACCCATCCAACACCGGAGGGCCGTACGTCCGCTGCCCTGTTTCCCGGCCTGTGGATAACCCGGAAACACCTGGTGAACGAGCTGCCACGACGCGCCGGGGTACCCCGGTTTGGCAAGGCGCCCGGGTACCCGCTAATGTTTCATCCGTCGCCGGGACAACGGCCCGGACAGACAAGCGGACGTAGCGCAGCTGGTAGCGCATCACCTTGCCAAGGTGAGGGTCGCGGGTTCGAATCCCGTCGTCCGCTCGGAGAAGGCCTTCACAGGACACGTGCAGGGCTGGCTCGGTGGAGTGGCCGAGAGGCGAGGCAACGGCCTGCAAAGCCGTGTACACGGGTTCAAATCCCGTCTCCACCTCGCAGTTTGCAATACCCGAAGGGCGATTGGCGCAGCGGGAGCGCGCTTCCTTGACACGGAAGAGGTCACTGGTTCGATCCCAGTATCGCCCACGAGACGGCAGGCGGTCCCTGCTCGCGGAAAGCGCGAGCCGGGGCCGTCTCGTCATATCTGCTCCGGGGGCCGAGCCCCCGGAAGCCCCGCGTTGCGATGGGCACGCGGCGACTGGCGGTCACGCTCTTTGCTGGGCCTGGCGGCCCGCGATGCGATGGGCACGCGGCGACTGACGGTCACGCTCTTTGCTGGGCCTGGCGGGCCGCGATGCTATGGGTGCGGCGGGACTGACGGGCACGGTCTCTGCTGAGCCTGGCAGCGATGGGGGCGGCGAATCCGCCTTTCACCGCCGGCGGTCCTTCTTCTGCGCCTTGAAATTTGAAGCGACCGCTCCCGGTTGGGGTTGGCGGAGGTGGTCCCGCCGGAGTGTGATGTGTTGTGGCGAAATGGACAAATGGCTGAGACGCGGTGTGTTTGGGGTCGACTCGGGGTGGGGGGTTCGCTAAGGTCCCAAGCCGTCATAACGAAATCTGCAAAGCGCAGACAGCCACCGGCAGACCGGTCTAGGCTGATTCGGATGAGGGGCCTGACGATGAATCGGACCGGCGACGCGACCACTTCATGGGGGCAAGCTGCCCTTGACGAGCTGCTGAAGCGCGAAGCGGAGTCGGTTCAGATCCACCTCATGCAGACCAACTGGGTGCCGGGGCTGTTCCAGGTCGAGGGCTATGCGGCCGGGATGATCGGGGGGATCCTCTCGCTCGACCCGGGCGACCAGGAGCTCGCCGACCGGGTCCGGAGGCGGATGAAACGGGCCGCGGGCCTGGCCGAGCGGCTCGAGGGCGACGAGCCGCCGCGGGTCTCGGTGCTGATCGACGAGGGAGCGCTGCGACGCCTCGTCGGTGACCGCGAGACCATGCGCAAGCAGCTTGCCCATCTGAGCGACGTCGCGAAGCTGCCCACTGTCGACCTGGGCATCGTTCCGTTCGGCGCCGGTGCCTATCCGGGGCTCGCCGGGCCGTTCGAGGTGCACCGCGACGCGCAAGGCGACGAAGCCGTCTATTTCGAGACCACCGACGAGAGCCGGATCGTGCTGGACGAAGCCGAAGCCGAGCGGCGCCGCGTGGCCATGGAGTCGATGATGGCGTCAGCCGTCTCCGGCGACGACGCGCGGTCCTTGCTGGAGACGATCAGCCGCGAACTGTGACCGCCATATCACTTGTCGGCGGGGCCGGCCTCCATGAGAGACGCGACAAAGGCACGGAACGTCGCTCGGTCGAAGGTCAATACCGGGCCGGAACGATCCTTGGAATCGCGCATGTGGACCTGGCCGGTTTCCTCGTCGAGCGCGACCTCCACACAGTTGGCCCCACCGCTTCTCGAACTCGTTCGCCAGTTGAGTTCGCGCCTGTCTGTCATCGCGCCTCCCGCGTAGACCAGCAAGAACCCGCGCGTAGGACGATCTGCAGTTGCGCGAGGTCTCGGCCGCAGCGCGGCTGCCGGTGTTTGCCGCGCGCGTGGGCGAAGGCTCCATCGTTGGAGCCAGCCGATCACTTACAGTACCCGAGATTCAGCTTTGTGGATAAGCGGACGGAGTCCCGTGCCGGACACCGCGCCGACGGGAAACGCATTGCGATAGACTCGCGCGAATATGCATTCCGCAGTTTGCATCCGGCGGTTTGCGACCGGAGAGGACGAACGGGGTGGCGGTGACTAGTTCCGGTTCGGAGCCGGCTGAGATCGGCCCGATCGTCGCTCGGGAACTGGTCCGGGCTCGCCTCAAGAACCTGCGGGAGGCGAGCGAGCTCAGCGCGGCGACCGTGGCCCAGCACACCGGCTGGTCGGTGTCCAAACTCAACCGGATCGAGAACGGCGAGGTCACCGTCCAGCCGTTCGAGCTTCGCGCCCTGCTGGCCTACTACGCTGTCGAGGACGAGGACGAGGTGACGGCGCTCGCCCGGCTGTCCCAGGCGTCCCGCACCCGGCAGTGGTACAGCAAGCACCGCCTTGAGGGTGCCTTCCAGCGTTTCGTCGCCTACGAGTACGAGGCGTCGGTCATCAACATCTGGCAGCTGTTGTTCTTCCCCGGACTTCTGCAGACCGAGGAGTACGCCCGCGAGATCACAGCCCTGTCCATGCGCCGCAGCCCCGACCACGATGAGGTGCGCTCGCGAGTGCGGCTGCGGATGGACCGGCAGGAGGCGTTCCTCGGGCGCCTGACCCGGCCGAATCCTCCGCGGATCGTCGCGGTGATCGACGAGTCGGTGCTGAGACGGCCGGTGGGCGGGCCCGACTGTCTGCGGCGGCAGCTCGACCATCTGCTCGAGCTGGCGGAGAACACCGACGTCTACACCATCGGCATCACCCCGCTCGATCTCGTTCACCATTCCGGCCTGGGTGGCACCTTCGAGCTTCTGCAGTTCGACGCGTCCGACCACGACGATGTTCTCTACGTCGAGGCCGCCGCCGGCGCGTCGTCGCTGCAGATGAGCCGGACCCCGCTGTTCCGCGACATCGTGCAGGACATGCTCACCTACGGCCGGACCGGCGAGGACGCGATCGAGATGTTGCGGGCAGCTCGGGCCGACCTGACACGGCCGTGAGCTCGGTGACGGCGGGCCACGTCGGCGTCTCCCGCGCCTCGACCGCCCGGAGGACGGCCCGTCGCACCTGATCGAACCTCTGGTGGTCGTTGGTGCTGTAGAGCGTGACGACGCGGCCGCGATGCACGGCCACCAGCGCCATCCACGTCGGCTGGTTCCGGCTCTCGACCGCCGCCGCGACCCCGGCGCCGCCGGCGGCGACGACTCCGGCGGCGAGCAGGGAGACCGCGCCGAAGGCGGCGGCCAGCGGCACGGCCAGCGCCATTTCGACGCCGCCGGCGAACAGCGCGATTTTGAACGGGAGATGGGTCTC
Organism: Actinoplanes sp. CA-131856; assembly: GCF_050956135.1. Classification (GTDB taxonomy): domain Bacteria; phylum Actinomycetota; class Actinomycetes; order Mycobacteriales; family Micromonosporaceae; genus Actinoplanes. Next base: position 9,002,918 of record NZ_CP191849.1, read on the forward strand.
CTCGTATTCGCGACAGATGTGGCTCAGGTCGCTGACGAGGAAACGCCCCTGGTCGGTGTCGACGCGCCGACTGGTCACAACGATGCCGGGGCCGGGGTAGTAGACGACTTCCGGACCGGGTCGGGAAGCCGGGGATACGGACTGATGTGCCATGGCGACCTCCTACCGCCATGGTCGCCGATCGATGCGCAGTCAGCAACCATCACACGTAAAGCTGCTGACTGCGTACCTCAATCTGCGGATTGCAGATAACTGTTATCCACCGATTTGCTGGCACTTGACGGGCTCTTCGTCCTGGCTTGTCGCTTTCTCCGCGAGCAGCACCGGCGAGGGGACTGCGTCGTGCAGGTCAGACCTGGCTCGCGCCGCCGTCGACGTAGATCTCGGAACCCGTCACGTAGGCGCTGGCCGGGGAAGCCAGGTACAGGACCGTGTCGGCGATCTCGTCGGGGGTGCCCAGGCGGGCCATCGGGACGCCGGAGGCCAGCCCCTTCAGGAGCTGAGCGGCGTCCTCGGGGGTGCCGGCCAGGCCGGACAGGCCGGGGGTGTTGATCGGGCCGGGGGCGATGGCGTTGACCCGGATCTTGCGGTCCACCAGCTCGGCCGCCCAGCTGCGGGTGAAGGAGCGCAGGGCCGCCTTCGAGGCCGCGTAGACGCTGAACGCGGGGGCCGCCTTCACGTCGATGTTGGAGCTCGTGATGATGACCGACGCGCCCTCGTTCAGATGCGGGAGGGCCTTCTGGACCGTGAAGATGGTGCCGCCCACGTTCGTGTTGAACGTGGTCGCGTAGTGGTCCCACGTGATGTCGGCCAGCGCCGAGAACTCGCCGCCGCCCGCGTTGGCGTACACGATGTCGAGGCCTTGGCCGCGCTCGGCGATGGCCGCGTACACGCGGTCGAGGTCGTCGGGGTTGGCCACGTCGGCCTGGATGGCGGTGAAGCCGTCGCCGAACTCGTCCAGGGCCTCCTTGCGGCGGCCGGTCACGAAGACGTGCGCGCCTTCGGCGGCCAGGCGGCGGGCCGAGGCGAGGCCAATGCCCGCGGTGGCGCCGGTGACGAGGGCGGTCTTGCCGTCGAGCTGTCCCATGATCAGTTCTCCTTCAGAACGGAAGCGAAAGTGGGGGTCTGTGATCCGAGCACGTGGAGGGCCACGTGGTCGGCGCCGGCGTCCAGGTGGGAGCGGACGCGGTCGGCGATGTCGGACGTGCTGCCGTGGGCGACGAGGGCGTCGATGAGGCGGTCGCTGCCGCCGGGCACGAGGTCGTCGTCGGTGAAGCCGAGGCGGCGCAGGTTGTTGCGATACGCCGGGAAGCCGATGAACATGCCGACCTGGGCCCGGGCCAGCGCCCGCGACTCGGCCGGCGGCAGGCCCACGACCACGGCCTGGTGGGGTGCGATCAGCGGCCCCTGGCCGACGCGAGCACGCTCCTTGGCCACATAGGACGGCGTGACCAGGAACGGGTGCCAACCGGCGGTGCGGGTGACGGCCAGGTCGACCATCTTCGGGCCCAGCGCGCCCAGCAGCAGGCGCTCGGCCGGGATCTCCAGCTGGTCGAGGTAGCGGCTCATCGACGTGATCGGGTTGCCGTAGTCCTGGCCGCGGGCGGCCGCGCCGGCCGCGTTCCCGATGCCGAGGCCGACCAGGAGCCGGTCGGCGTGGGCCGCGTAGAAGTCCGACAGCTTGCGGCGCGTCTGGCCCCAGATGTTCAGCACACCCGTGGCGACCGTGCTCGCCGGCGCGGCGGCCAGCAGCCGGGCCACGGTGCCGAGGGCGCCGGAACCGTCGAGGCCGGGTGTCCAGAACGTGTCCCAGCCGAGTTTCTCGAGCTCCGCCACGTCGCGGAACTTCATGCTCCAGAGTCCTGCCTGCTTCATCGGGCCACCTCCTCCTTATTTCTGTATCGCTCGGTATGGAATGACAGTAGCCCACTTCTGTACCGAGCGGTAGACTGATCGGTGTGACGGTGAAGACAAAGGGACGGCCGCGGGGCTTCGACGCCGACGAGGCGCTCGATCGCGCCATCGAGGTCTTTTGGGAGCACGGCTACGAGGGCGCCTCGCTCACCGACCTCACGACCGCGATGGGCATCAACCGGCCGAGCATGTACGCCGCGTACGGCAACAAGGAGGAGCTGTTCCGCCGGGCCGTCGCCCGCTACGCGGAGCACGACATGGCGTACGCCCGGGAAGCCCTGGCCGAACCCACGGCGTACAAGGTGATCGAGAAGTTTCTCCGGGCGAACGCCGACGCGCTCACCCGGACCGACCGCCCGGCCGGATGTCTGTCGATCCAGGGCGGCCTGGCCGGTGGCAGCGACAACGGCGAAGTGGCGCAGTTCCTGGCCACGAGCCGGCTGGGCGGCGAGCGCGCCCTGGCCGAGCGGCTGGCCCGCGCGGTCACCGAGGGCGACCTGCCCGCCGGCACCGATCCGGCGGCCCTGGCCCGTTATGTCATGACGGTCAGCGAGGGCAACGCGGTGCACGCCGCCGCCGGGGTCGACCGGGCGAGCCTGTACGCCACGGTCGACCTGGCGATGCGGGCGGTGCCGAGCTAGATCTCGAGCAGGGCCTTGGCCCGCAGCGAGCCCGATTCCAGCTTGCGGTGCACGTCGGCGGCCTCGGCGAGCGGAACCACCACCTGCGACTGGAGCGACAGCTCACCGGAGGCCAGGCGGCTCATCGCCTCGCGCAGGGCCGGAACGACTCCCTCGGGGACGACGTCGGAGAGCTTCACGCCGAGCCCGGGGCCGCGCGGGTCCGAGAGCGTGACGACGCGCGACGGGCCACCGGCGAGCGAGATGGCGGCGGGCAGGTCGCTCCGGCCCGAGGCATCGAGCACCGCGTCCACTTTGCCGGACAAATGGTGGTAGTCGAGCGGAGTGGCCCCGAATCCGCGTACAAGATCGAAGTCAGAGGCACGAACGGCGCCAAGGACCTGTACGCCACGGGCCACCGCGATCTGAGTCGCGACGCGCCCGACCGACCCGGCCGCGCCCAGCACCAGCAGGGTCTCCCCCGAGCTCACGGCGAGCTGGTCGAGAACCCGTACGGCGGCCTCGCCCGAAGCCGGCAGCGCCGCGGCGTCGGCCCAGCTCACCGAGGCCGGCTTGGGCACCCAGAAGTCGGCGACGGCAAGGGCGGCGTAGCCGCCGAGACGCGGCAGGAAAACCGCGACCTCGTCACCCACCGCGATGTCCTGAATGCTGTGGCGACGCTCTCGACCACCCCGGCCGCCTCGAAGCCGAGGACCGTGCCCGGGCCGCCGGGAAAGACACCCTTGAGATGCCCGGCCCGGATGGCCAGATCGGTCGGGCCGACGGCGGCGTAACGCACCGTCACCCTGATCTGCTCGTCGCCCGGTGCGGGCACGTCGGTCCCGGCGAGCCGCAACACGTCCGGCGGCCCGTAGTCGTCCATCACAACTGCCCTGGTCATAGGCCGAGCGTAGGTCGGCCGGGAACGATCGGGCGGATGCCGGGACACGGTTGCGTCATCAGTGAGTCACGTGACGGATCACGGTGATCGGCTATTTTTCGATGGTGTCAGATCTGATCGGCCGCGACGGCGAATTACAGCAGCTCACGGCGCTGACCGGTCAAGCTCTGGTGCTGACCGGGCCGCCCGGCATCGGCAAGTCGGCGTTGCTGGCGCATGCCGCGCGAGCCGAGGGGTGGCGGGTGCTCACCGTAACCGGTGTGCCCGTGGAGAGCCAGATCTCCTTCGCCGGTCTGGAGCGGATGCTGCGCAGCGTGATGCCGATCGACGAGGTGCTGGCCGATCGGGACGCCTACCGGGTCGCTCTGGCCGTGCTCGACCGGCTCGGCTCCGGGACGCTGCTGGTGGCCGACGACGCCCAGTGGCTCGACGAGGAGAGCTGGCAGGCGCTGGCGTACGTGGGACGCCGGCTCGCCGGTCAGAACCTGGCCCTGCTGTTCGGCATGCGCGACGGCGCCGAGACCAGGCGGCGGCTCCGCGGCTCCGGCCTGCGGGAGTTGCCGATCGGCCCGGTGAGCCCCGAGGCGGCGGCTCGCATCGTCGCGCCCGGCCTGACCGAGGCGGACCGCGCCCGCATCGTCGACGAGGCGGCCGGCAACCCGCTCGGGCTGCGGGACCCCGCACGACTGGCCGAGGCCTACCGGGCCCTCCTGTCCGACCTGCCACCGCCGGCCCGGCGGCTGCTGGAAGTGGCGGCGGTCGACGACCACACCGACGTCGACGAGATCCTCCGGGCCACCGGGCTGTCGCTCAGCGACCTTCAACCGGCCCTCGACGCGCGCCTGGCCTCGCTCGACGGCCGCACCCTGCGGCTGACCCGCCCGGTGGAACCGGCCGACCGGCGCGGCGCCCACGCCGCCCTGGCCGCGGTGATCGACGACCCCGAGCGGCGGACCTGGCATCTCTGTTTCGCCGCGACCGGTCCGGACGACGAGCTGGCGGCGGCCATGCAGCGCGTGGCCCGGGTGCGCGGCACCGCGGCGGCCTGGGAGCGGGCGGCCGAACTGACCACCGACCCGGGACGGCGGGCCTACCGGTACCTGCGCGCCGTGAACACGGCCTTCGACGCCGGCGAGACGGCGACCGTACGCCGGATCTCGCCCCTCATCGACGACCGGGCGCTCAGCCGGCCCGAGCGCCTGTGGCTGAACTGGGCCAACGCCGGCACCGGGGGCGACATCGAGGTCACCAACATCCGCCTGCTCACCCACCTCGAGGCGGCCGAGCGGTCGCTGGCCGTGGGCGACGTCGACGACGCCTTCGAGGTCCTGCGCGGGGTCGTGCTCCAGCTCTACTTCACGCCGCTGTCGGCCGAGGTGCGGTCCACGGTCGTCGAGTTCGTGCGGCGTACGGGCCTGGGCGCCGACCATCCGCGCATCGCCACCCTGCTGGCCCTGGCCGTGCCGCTGGAGTACGGCAAGGAGGTGGTGGCGGCGCTGCCGCAGTTCGTGGCCGCGCCCCTTCCCGACCACCAGCTGGCCTGGGCCGCGCTGGCCGTGGGCGCGCTCGGCCCGGCCAAGACGCTGGCCGCCGACGCGGTCACCGCCAGCCGGTCGCAGCGAAGGGTCGGCCTGCTCACCCAGGCCCTGGTCACCGAGGCCTGGGTCGGCGTGTTCGCCAAGGACGCCCACCGGATCGAGGGCGCCGCGGCCGAGGCGGTCCGGCTCGCGGCCGAGACCGGCCAGCCCCGCTGGGCCGTCGTGGCCCGGCTCGCCCAGGGCATGACGGCCGCCCTGCGCGGCGAGCAGGCCCGGGCCGAGGAGATCGCCGACGGCGCCGTGCGGGCGCTACTGCCCAGCGGCGCCCACGGCATGATCTGCCTCTGCCAGTTCGTCCGGGGCCACGCGGCGCTCGCCGCCGGCCACGGCGCGGCCGCCTTCGACCACCTGCTGCGGCTGTTCGACACCGGCGACATCGCCTATCACCCGACCGTGCGGTTCTGGGCGGTCGGCTCGCTGGCCGAGGCGGCGGTCATGGCCGGGCGGGCCGCGCGGTTCGAGGCCCTGCTGGGTGGTCTCGAGGACGAGGAGGCGGCCACCGGGTCGCCGGCGCTGACCCGCGGGCTCGTCTACGCCAAGGCGCTGCTGCGGCTGCAACGCTCGACGGCCGACTACGTGCCGGGCGACATCGCGGCCGTGCTGCCGGCGCATCCCTTCGACAAGGCCCGGGCCGATCACGCGTACGGGTCGGCGCTGCGCCGCGACCGCCAGTACGTCCGCGCCCGCCCCTACCTGCGGGCGGCGGCCAGCCTCTTCGAGGCGCTGGGCACGACGGCCTGGGCCGACCGGTCACGTCAGGAGCTGCGGGCGACCGGCGAGACCGTACGGCGTACGGACGACCGACTGACGGCGCAGGAGGCCCAGATCGCGGCCCTGGCCGCGCAGGGCCTGACCAACAAGGAGATCGGCGGACGCCTGTTCCTGTCCCCGCGCACGGTCGGCACCCACCTGTACCGCATCTTCCCCAAGCTCGGCATCACGTCACGCGGCGAGCTGGCCGCCGCCCTGGAGACGGACGACCAGGGAGTCTGACGGGTCTTCGCCGGTCGCTCCACCAGCAGGCTGAGCCCCATGGAACAGTTCCGCGTCACCAAGGTCCAACCCTCGTACTGGCGGGTCACGTTCGGCAACGGGACCACCAATCTGATCGACCCCGACACCGTCGAGCAGCTGGCCGCGCTGATCACCGAGATCGAGGACGACCCGGCGCTGACGGTCGTCGTCTTCCGCAGCGAGACCCCCGGCTACTTCATGGCCCACTGGGATTTCCTCTCCGACACCCGCCGCGTCGCCGCCATGCAGCCGGGCCCCACGGGCTTTCACCCCTACCTCGACAATTTCGTACGGCTGAGCCGGCTCCCGATCGCCACGATCTCGGAGATCCGGGGCCGCACACGAGGCGCGGGAAGCGAATTCGTCCTGGCCACCGACATCCGCTTCGCCTCCGAACAGGCGGTCTTCGGCCAGTTCGAGGTCGGCGTCGGCGCGGTGCCCGGCGGCGGTGCGATGGCCCGTCTGGCCCGCCTGACCGGCCGGGGCCGGGCCCTGGAGATCCTCCTCGGCGGCGACGACATCCCGGCCGAGCTGGCCGCCGACTACGGCTACGTCAACCGGGTCGTCGCCGACACCGAGATCGAGGACTTCACCGACCGTTTCGCCCGCCGGATCGCCGCCTTCGACAAGGTCGCCGTCAAGGGCATCAAGAAGCTGGTCGACGTGGCCACCCTGCCACCCGAGGCCGAGCTCGGCGAGGGCTTGACGTCGTACTTCGCGACGGCCGGCCGCCCCGAACACCGCCCGTTCGTCCAGTTACTCTTCACGAACGGCCTGCAGCAGCCGGACGGCATCGAACGCGACTTGGGCACCGCGATCAGCGACCTCAGACAGCAGCCGGGAGGTTGGCCGAGCTGAAGGCGCGGCCGTCGTCGGTCACTACGGCTGAGTCGTAGCCGGCGGGGGCCTGTTTGGCCAGCCAGGCGATGCCGGGCTCGCCCATGGCCAGGGCGGCCGTGGCGTAGGCGTCGGCCAGGGCCAGGTCGGGGCCGACCACGGTGACCGAGCGCAGGCCGCGGGCCGGCTTGCCGGTGCGGGGGTTGACGACGTGGTCGCCGCGCTCGTAGGTGCCCGAGGTCGCCACCGCGCCGTCGGTCAGGGCCAGCACCCAGCTGACCTTGTCGGCCTCCCACGGGTGGCGGATGCCGACCCGCCACGGGCCGCCGTCGGGGTGGTGGCCGCGCATCCGGATGTCGCCCCCGGCGTTGATGTAGTGGCTGGCCGAGCCCTTGGCCAGCAGCCGCGCGGAGGCGACCTCGACCGACCAGCCCTTCACATAGCCCGACGGGTCGAGCGGTCCCGTGGCGTACGCGTCGAAGTAACCGTCCGTGTCGCGCCACAGGTCGGCGCAGGCGTCGAGGACGTGGCGCATGTCGGGTGACAGCTCGGCGTGGGTGATCTCTTTCCGGCGGAAGCGGCACACCTCACTGTCCGCTTTATACGTGCTAAAACGGGCATCGACCTCGTGCAGCCAGCCGCAGACGTCCGCGATCAGGGCGCGGAGCTCGTCGTCGGGACGATCGGGGGTCAGTTCGATGCTGACCGTCGTACCCATCACATGCTCGACGTGGCGCACAGAGCGTGACCCTACGCCTTTGCGGCGTCCAGCGCTGCCTGGAGGGACTCGGCGTACGACTTGCTCGTGTAGGTGGCACCGGAGACGGCGGCCACGTCCTTCGCGGTCTTGGCGCCGAGGGTCTCCTGCTTGAGGGCGGCCACCGCGGGCGGGTTGATGGTGGCGCTGTCGGCCGTCGTCGGATAGGTGGCGTCGGCGCCGGTGATCTCGCCGTCCTCGATGCGGATGGAGACCTGGACCGTGCCGTACGGGTTGGTGGCGCCCTTGCCCTTGTAGACGCCGTCCTTCAAACCGGACTTGGGCTTGGCCGCTTCGGTAGCTTTGCCGGATTTGTTGCCAGAAGCGGTGGCGGACGGCTTGGGCTTGGCCGGTGTGGGCGTACCACCGGCCAGGTCGACGGCGGGCGGGGCGGCGACCGGGGCCTCCGGCGGCTGCACACTCAGCCGGACCCCGATGATCAGTGCCGCACCGGTCAGGGTGCCGACGGCTGCCGCGGTACTACGTCGCATCGGAAGAACTCCTCAGAACTCGAACGGGTCCAGGTGCAGCTGACTGTCGGGCACGTCCAGCTCGCGCAGGGTCGCCACGGCCGCACCGACCAGGCCGGGCGGGCCGCACAGATAGACGTCGCGACGGCTCACGTCCGGCACCAGGCCGAGCAGGCCGTCCGGGGTGAACAGCCTCTTGGGGCCGGGATCGTTGCGGGAGCCGACGATGTAGCGGACCCAGGCATCGCGCTGCTCGGCCAGGTCTTCCAGCTCGCCGCGGAAGACGAGCTCGTCCGGGCGCGACGCCCGGTAGATCACGATCGTGTCCGGCGGCATGTCCTCGAGCAGGGCCCGGATCGGCGCGATGCCGCTGCCACCGGCGATCAGCAGGGCCCGGCGGCGCGTACGGCGCTGGGCCGTGAACACCCCGAACGGCCCCTCGGCCCAGATCGGCGTGCCCGGCTTCATCGTGGCCAGGCGTGACGTGTGGCCGCCGACGGCGGTCACGGTGAGCCGCAGCCACTGCGAGTTCGGCGCCGCCGACAGCGAGAACGGGTGCGACTGCCACCAGCCGTTGCGGGTCAGGAAGCGCCACCGCATGAACTGGCCGGCCTGCGCCGGCAGCTTCTCCAGGTTCTTGCCACCGATGTAGACCGAGAACGTGCCCGAGGCCTCACCGACCACCTCGGCCACCTCGAAGCGGTGCCGCACGTTCAGCCAGAGCGGCTCGATCAGGCGGCCCCAGATCAGCGCCGAGATGACCAGCGCGCCCAGGCCGGGCCAGAACACCGAGGCGAAGCGGCCGCTGAGGTCGGCCCCGGTGGCGACCTGATGGCCGTACCCCAGAAGAAGCACTAAATAGCCGGAAAGATGGATCAAATGCCACAGCTCGTACGGCAACTTGGCGCGGGCCGCCCGGATCGAGATCAGGCTGATCAGCACGAGCAGGCCGGTCGCGACCGTGGCGCTGATCATCTCGGGGAAGGTGGTGATGATCGTCCAGCCCTGGTCGATCACGCCGGCGTCGCCGGTGAGCGCGTAGCCGTAGACGATGAAGACGACGTGGGCCAGCACGAAGACGACGAGCGAGGTGCCGAGCCAGCGGTGCCAGCGCAGCAGGTCACGCGCGCCGACCCACTCCTCGAGCCAGGAGACGCGGCTCATCATGAGCAGCTGGACGAAGAGCAGATAGCCGCCGATCAGCCCGGTGATCCGGCCCGCCGCGAGCATCAGCGTCGGCGTGTCGTTGACCGCGCCCGGCTGGGTGTCGAAGACCCAGAGCGCGACGCTGGTGGCGAGCCCGGAGAAGAAGAGGAGGACGGTGAGCAGGCGGTTGCCGGAGACGGCCTCGGCCGGCGGGCGCTCGTCGTCCATCGGCGGCTGCACCGAGCCGCTGGTCTTCCAGCCGGTGGGGTCGGTCTGCGACTCGATCAGGATGTCGCTGCGGCGGAACTCGTCGTCGGGCAGCCAGTTGTCGACCTCCCGCACGCCGTAGCCACCGGACAGGCGCGGGTCGTCGTCCTGGGCGCCCCAGGGGTCGTCCGCCTCGGGCACGCCACGCAGACCGGCGAAGTACTGCTCGTCCTCGTCCGGCGCGTAGCGCTGTTGGAACGTGGGGGGTCCCTGCGCCATAGTCCTCACCCGTTCAGCGGTCCGACAAGCCGTCGGGGGGTTGTACGCACCCGGCGCGGGCATCGCTCAACCGGATCCGGAAAATCTCGCCAGGTGGGGCCGCGATAGGTTCGGCGCATGCGCGACGGCAACCCCGACCTGGTCACTGTGGTCGGCATCGGCGCCGGCGGGTGGGACGACCTTTCCCGTACGTCCCGGAGCGCGCTCACCGAAGCCAAGGTGATCCTGGGCAGCTCGCGCCAGTTGGACCTGCTCCCCTCCGAGGTGGCGGCCACCCGTGTCGCATGGCCGTCTCCGCTGGTACCGGCCCTGCCGGGCCTGTTCGAGGAGCACGCGGGCCCGGGGGTGTGCGTGCTGGCGAGCGGCGACCCGATGTTCCACGGGATCGGGGCGACGCTGGTGCGGTTGCTGGGGGCTTCCCGCGTACGCGTTCTGCCCCACCCGTCGTCGGTGTCGCTGGCCGCGGCCCGCATGGGGTGGCCGCTGGCCGCGGTGGAGGTCGTGAGCCTGGTCACGGACCCGGTGGACGTGGTGCGGCGGGCCCTGAACCCCGGACGGAAGATCCTGGTCCTGTCGAGGGACGCCTCCACCCCGTCCGCCGTGGCCGAGCTGCTGTCATCCGCGGGATTCTCAGAGGCCACACTCACCGTGCTGTCTCAACTCGGCGGCCCCGCCGAAACCATCGTCGCGCTCCCCTTCTCGAACATTTCCGACATTTCGGTTATCGATGCGTTGAACGTGGTCGCGATCGACTGCGGTGACGGGCCGGCGACGTCTCTGGCGCCTGGGTTGCCGGATGCGTCGTACGTCTCGGATGGCCAGCTCACCAAGCGCGAGATCCGGGCGGTGACCATGTCGGTCCTGGCCCCGGCGCCCGGCGGCCTCCTGTGGGATGTGGGAGCGGGCTCAGGGTCGATCGGGATCGAATGGATGCGGAGCCATCCGTCGTGCCGGGCCATCGCCATCGAGTCGCACGATGCGCGGGTGTCGACGATTACGACAAATGCCGCCTCGCTGGGTGTGCCTGGGCTGCGCGTGGTTCACGGAAGCGCTCCGGCCGCGCTGGAAGGGCTGCCGGCGCCGGACACGATCTTCATCGGGGGCGGGCTGACCCGCGACGGGGTGCTCGGCGCGTGCCTGGCGGCACTGAAGCCGGGCGGCCGCCTGGTGGCGAACGCGGTGACCGTCGAGTCGGAGGCGTTCCTGGCCGCGGCGTACGCCGAGCACGGCGGCGAGATGACCCGGGTGGCGATCAATCGGGCGTCGCCGGTGGGCGGCTTCACGGGATGGAGAGCAATGATGCCGGTGACGATCTGGTCGGTGACCCGATGATCCATTTCATCGGCGCCGGTCCGGGCGCGGCCGACCTCATCACCGTACGAGGGCAGCGGTTGATCGAGGCTTCGCCCGTGTGCCTTTACGCGGGCAGCCTGGTCCCGCCGGAGCTGCTGGAGGCGTGCCCGCCCGGCACCCGCAAGGTCGACACGGCGAACCTGAACCTCGACCAGATCATCGAGGAGATGGTCACCGCCCACACGGCCGGCCAGGACGTGGCCCGCCTGCACTCGGGCGACCCGTCGGTGTTCAGCGCGGTGGCCGAGCAGATGCGCCGCCTCGACGCGGCCGGCATCCCGTACGACGTGGTTCCGGGCGTACCCGCCTTCGCCGCGGCCGCGGCCTCACTGGCCCGCGAGCTGACGGTCCCGTCGGTGGCGCAGACCGTCATCCTGACCCGGACGGCCGAACGAGCCACCGCCATGCCCCCGGGCGAGGACCTGCGCTCGCTGAGCGCCAGCCGCTCCACAATGGTCCTGCACCTGGCCGTCCAGCGCATCGAGGCCGTCGTGGCCGACCTGATCCCGTCATACGGCCCCGACTGCCCGGTGGCGGTGGTGGCCCGGGCCAGCCGCCCCGACGAGGAAATCCTGCGCGGCACCCTGTCCGGCATAGCGGCCCAGGTGAAGGAGGCCGGCATCAGGCGCACCGCGGTGATCGTCGTGGGTCCCGCCCTGACCGCCGCCCAGTTCCCCGACAGCCACCTCTACTCCACGACAAGATGCCGAGAGTCCTGATCCTCGGCGGCACCACCGAGGCCCGGGCCCTGGCCGCCACCCTGCATCCCGCGCACACCGTGATCACGTCGCTGGCGGGGCGGACCTCGGCCCCCCTCCTGCCTCCGGGCGAGGTCCGGATCGGCGGCTTCGGCGGTGTAGACGGACTGATCGCTTATCTACGGACATCGAGGATCGACGTCCTGGTCGACGCCACTCACCCTTTCGCCGCCGGCATCAGCGCGAACGCCGCCGCGGCCGCCGAGGCCACCGGCGTGCCACTGATCGCCCTGCGCCGCCCCGGCTGGACGGAAGGCCCGGGCGACGACTGGCACCGCGTACCCGATCTCCCCGGCGCCGCCGCCCTGCTCCCCCGGCTGGGCCGCCGGGTCTTCCTGACCACCGGCCGCCAGGGCATAGCCGCCTTCGCCGACGTGGACGCCTGGTTCCTGGCCCGCTCGGTGGAGCCGCCGACACCACCCATGCCCGCGCGCCTGGATGTTCTGCTCGACCGCGGTCCCTTCACGTTGGAGAGCGAGCGCCGCCTGCTCACCGCACACCGGATCGACGTCCTGGTCACCAAGGACAGCGGCGGCCCGGACGCCAAGCTCGCCGCCGCCCGCGAGCACGGCATCCCGGTCGTGATGGTGGACCGCCCACCACCACCGGCCGGAGTGCCCAGCACCGCCTCGGCCGAGGAGGTGCGGCGCTACGTCACTATGCGGTTGTGACCGACCGAGAGTCGCCGGGCCCTGACCGGATGTCGCACGAACGGCTTCCGCCGCTGCGATGGCCGTGGATCCTGTCCGATCGCGGCATCCTCACCTTCACCCTGCTGGTGGCGGCCGTCGGAGTCGCCGGCCTCACGACGATGCTGCTCATCGCCGACGACGTCACGGGCGTCGACAAGGCGAAGCTCCAGATCGACGCCATCAAGTACGGCTTGGGCATCGCGGCCGCCGGGGGCGCCGCCGCCGCGCTGCTTCTGGGCGTACGCCGCCAGCGTCTGTCCGAGCACACCCACGAGCTCGAGCTCCGCCGTCAGGAGCACACCGAGTTCGACGCCTCCCAGCGGCGGATCACCGAGATGTACACCCAGGCGGTCGAACAGATCGGCCACGCCGACGCCGCCGTCCGGCTGGGCGGCCTCTACGCCTTGGAACGTGTCGCCCAGAACAACCCCACCCAACGGCAGACCGTCGTGAACGTCATCTGCGCCTACCTCCGCATGCCCTATGTCCCGGCTGGCCCGGCATCCGCCTCGACCTGAGCAACGCCCACCTCGTCGACTGGACCTTCGCGCACGGTCATCCCGACACCGCGACCTTCACCGGAGCGACCTTCGCCGGGCTCACCGTTTTCGCGGATTCGACGTTCACCATGACGTCCTTCGCCACGACGACGTTCGAGGGCGACGCTGATTTCGGCCGTACGACCTTCAGCAGCCCCGCGGTTTTCGCCGAGGCGCGCTTTCTCGGCGCGGCACGGTTCACCGACGCGGTGTTCGATGCCGAGGCGGATTTCCGGAGGATCTCGGTGACCGGATCGGCCTCGTTCGCCGATGCCGCCTTCGCCTCTCGCGCCGAGTTCAGCCAGGCGGCCTTCGCCGGATTCGCCGACTTCCAGTCCGCCTCCTTCGAGGGCTGGGCCAGCTTTCCGGGCGCGGAGTTCGCCGACGCCACGTTCCGCGATGCCCGGTTCGGCGGGCCGGCCTCGTTCAAGGAGGCGACGTTCGCGGGGCGGGTGACATTCCGAACGGCTACGTTCGAGGAGCAGGTGACCTTCCGGCATTCCCGTTTCCCGCGGGAGGAGCCGTCCATCTTCTCCGGCGCTCAGGTTCGCCAGCCGGACGCCCTTCACGTGTGGCCGCCCGGCTGGCGCTTCGATGGGGAGATCCGGCCGGAGCCTTGAGTCTCACGCCGCCAGAAGGTCGAGGATCTCGGCCGTGGTGCCGGTCTCGGCCAGGCGGGGGAAGATCTTCTCGATGCTGTTGCGGTGGGTGCCGGGGTCGAGGTCGGTCACCGCGTCGGTGGCGATGGTGACCTGGTAGTTGTGCTCGTGGGCGGCGCGGGCCGTCGACTCGACGCCGATGCTGGTGGCGATGCCGGTGATGACGACCTGGGTGATGCCGCGGCGGCGGAGCTGAAGGTCCAGGTCGGTTCCGTAGAAGGCGCCCCAGTTGCGCTTGGTGACGATGATGTCGTCGCCGGTGGTGAGGTCGTCGACGATCTGGTCCCAGCCCTCGGGGCGGGGGCTCGACGGGCGGGAGGCGTCGGTGCGGGCGCGCAGGGAGTCAGTGCCGTCGGGGTGGCCGGTCACGTGGACCAGGATCACGGGGAGGCCGTGTGCGCGGAACGCCGATGCCAGCGCAGCCGTGCGGGCGACCACGTCGGCCGCCGGGTGCGGGGTGACCGGGGCCGCGACGATGCCGCGCTGCAGGTCGACGACCACGAGCGCGGTCTTCGGGTCGAGGGTGGTGACGGGCATGGTGGTGCCTTTCAGGAGGGGGAACCGGAGCCGGCGCGCGACAAGGAGCGGTCGGCCAGGACGAGGATCAGCATCAGGACGGCCACGACGGTCAGGAAGATCGCCAGGCCGTGCAGGCCGGCCGTGTCGGCCCCGTGCTTGAAGGAGATGCCGGTGGCGGCCGACGAGACCATCGCGCCGAGATAACTGAACGTGCGCAGCAGGCCCGACGCGGCGCCGATGCGTGACGGGTCGGCCTGGTAGTAGAGCGCGTTCTGATTGGCGAGGTTGTTCAGTCCCTGCGGAAGCCCGCAGATCAGCGTCAGCAGCACCGGCAGCCAGAGCGGGCTGCCCGCGTTGAGGGTGAGCATCAGGACGCTCACCACGAGCTGCCCCAGACCGCCGACGATCAATTTCTGCCGGTACGCCTTCCGGCGCCCCGTGACACTCGAGATGACGATGGCGAACAGGGACATGGGCAGCAGGACCAGACCGGCGTGTGAGGCGCTGAGCCCTCGTCCCGCCTCGAGCCACTGCGTGAAGCCGTACAAAATGGCGTATGAAGCTGTTTGAGCGAGCAGAGCACGCACATAAGTCGCCATCAACGGGCCGTTGCCACCGAAGACGCGCAGATCGAGGAAAGGGTCGGTGGCGCGCAGCTCACGCCAGGCGAAACCGCCCGCGCAGAGGGCCATGACGGCCAGCAGCCAGAGGTCGTTCAGGGCCGGGTCCATCAGATAGAGCATCAGCGCCGTCAAGGTGCCGGCGAAAAGCCCGATGCCCAGGAAATCGAGCCGGGTGGCCGGCGCGGCACCGGTGAAACGCGGCAGGCGGAGCAGGCCGAAGACGATGCAGGCGAGTGCCAGCGGAATGTTGACCGCGAAGATCGAACGCCATCCGCCCAGGCCGATGAGCAGACCGCCGAAGGTCGGCCCGATCACGATGATGGTCTGAGCCGAGACGGCGAGCGCGGTGAGGACGCCGCCGGGGCTGTCCTTTCCCGTACGGCGTGACTCGCTCCTGATCAGAAACATGGCGGCCGGATATCCGGCGCAGGTGCCGAGCCCGAGAAGGACGCGCGAAACGATGAGCACGCCCAGATTCGGGGCGAGAAGGCCGAGTACGCCGGCTGTTCCGACCAGGGCGCTGCCGGCGAGATAAAGATGGCGCGGGCCGTATCGGTCGACGAGCTTTCCGACGACCGGCTGGCCGGTGGCGGTGGCCAGGTAAAGGGCCGAGACGAGCCAGGCCGTCTCGGAGGGAAGGGCGCCGAGGGCGAGCCCGATCGGCACGAGAGCCACCGCGATCATCGAGGAGTTGATCGGGTTGAGCACCGAGCCGAGCACCATCGGCACGATCAGGCGCCGATCGAAAGCGGTCTCGGCCTTGCCGGCAGTGGCGACGGTCATCGATCGGCCAGACGATCGAGCAGCGCGAGCGCCGCGATGATCGTCTGGCGTTCGTCCTCGGTGAAGTCGTCGGCCAGGGCGCGGGCCATCCACTCCTCGCGCGCTTGGCGGGAGACGCTGATGCGCTCACGGCCGAGCGCGCTCAGGGAGATCAGTTGCTTGCGCCCGTCGGCCGGATCGGGCGTTCGGGTGATGAGGCCGGCCTGCTCGATCGCCGCGATGGTGGCCGCCATCGACTGGGGGCGCACCTGCTCGGCCGCGGCCAGCGCCGACGACGAGGCCGGGCCGCCCTGGAGCCGGCTCAGCACGGAGGTCTGCGACGGCGTGAGCTCGTCGAGCTTGGCGACCTCACGAAGCCGCCGCCGCAGCCGGCTGAAAACCACCCGCACCTCGGTCGCGGCGTGGGCGGCCGACTCGGGGATGTCTGTCACGGCTCCCACCCTAATGTCTTCAGTTCAGACTGACAAGTTTGACCTGAAGACATTTCCGGCAACCTCAGGAACCGAGCAGCCAGGAGGCCAGCTTCCGCGCCTTGGCCGGCCCCCACGATCCCTGCGCATAGGCGGCCGGCGCCAGCGGCGACTCCAGCAACGGCCCGATCGCCTTCCACGTCGCGCTCAGCCCGTCCGGCCTCGTGAACAGGGAACGGTCCCCCGTCAGCACGTCGTGGATCAGGCGGACGTACGGCGGCAGCGGCTCCGCGTCGGGCAGTTCGGCCAAGGGCAGCCGCACGCTTCCCGGCTCGATCCCCAGCGCCACCCCGGGCCTCTTGGCCAGCAGCGACAGGTCGATCGCCCCGTCGCCCGCCAGGTCGAAGGTCAGCACGTTCGACTGGGGCGGCAAACCACTGAACGGCCCCTCCGGCCTCTTCAGCACCAGGCTCACCACCTGCCTGCTCTCGGCCAGCCTCTTGCCCGTGCGCAGCAGGAACGGCACCCCACGCCAGCGCGGATTGTCGATCCACAGCTTCGCCGCGACGTACGTGTCCGTCTTCGAGCCCCGCTTGATGCCCTTGATCGACTTGTAGCCCGTGTACTGGCCCAGCACCACCTCGGCCGGGTCGATCGGGCGGAACGCCCGGATCACCTTCTCGCGCGCCGCCTGCAGATCGGCCGCCTCCAGGCTGGCCGGCGGCTCCATCGCCACCTCGGCCGCCACCTGGAACAGGTGCGTGACCAGCATGTCCAGCACGGCCCCGGTCGCGTCGTAGAACGCCGCGCGGTCCTCCACCCCCAGCGTCTCCGGCACGTCGATCTGCACGCTCTCGATGTGCTCTCGGCTCCACATCGCGGCGAACGCCTCGTTGGCGAAGCGGGCCACGTGCAGGTTCTGTGTCGCCTCCTTGCCCAGGAAGTGGTCGATCCGGTAGACCTGCTCCTCCTTCAGCACCCGGTGCACGAGCCGGTTCAAGGAGCGGAAAGACGAGGGCGAGGTCCCGTACGGCTTCTCGTAGACCACACGCGCACCATCGGCGAGTCCGTGCTTCCCGAGCGCCTCCGTGATGTCCGGGAAGGCCACCGGGGGAATCGCCAGATAATGGACGATCTGCGCGGAGGGCCCCAACGCCGAACGACCCTCGGAAATGACGTCGAGCAGGCTGCCCGGATCCTCCGTGTTGAAGCCACCGCCGGCGAAGCGCAGCCGGGACGCGAACTCCTTCCACGGGCCCTTGGCCGGTGCCGGGCCGAACTCGGTCAGCGCGTCGTGGACGTGCTGGCGGAAGTTCTCGTGGGAGACGTCGCCGCGCCCGTTGCCGACCAGGATCCAGTCGTCGGGCAGCAGGCCCTCGATCGCGAGCGTGTAGAAGGCCGGCAGCACCATCCGCCGAGCCAGGTCACCGGTGGCTCCGAAGAGCACGAACAGGGTGGGGCCGGGAGTCTTCGCCATGACCTGAGCGTTTGCCCGCGCCGGCAAGCGCTCACACCGGCTGTGACGACCGGAACGTTCCCCGGTATGCCTGCGGGGTCGTGCTGAGCCGCTGCGCGAAGTGGTGGCGCAGGGTGGCCGCGCTGCCGAAGCCGGCCCGGTCGGCGATCACGTCGACGCCGAGGTCGGAGTCTTCGAGCAGGCGGCGGGCAAGCAGCAGGCGCTGGCCGGTGAGCCAGTCGTGCGGGGTGGCGCCGGTCTCCTCCCGGAACTTGCGGGCGAAGGTCCGCGGGGCCATGTGCGCCATCACGGCCATGGTGTCGACCGTGTGCGGCTGGTCGAGCGTCTCCATCACCGCGGTGAGCACGGGCTGCATGGTCGCGCACTCGACCGGCTTGAGCGGGGTCTCGATGTACTGCGCCTGGCCGCCCTCGCGGTGCGGGGGCACGACCATGCGCCGGGCCAGCATGGTGGCGACCGCGCTGCCGTGCTCCTGGCGGATCAGGTGGAGGCCGGCGTCGATGCTGGCGGCCGTGCCGGCGCTGGTGAGGATGCGCCCGTCCTGCACGTAGAGCACGTCCGGGTCGACGATCGCGGACGGATATTGCCGGGCCAGCCGGGCCGTGTGCAGCCAGTGGGTGGTGCAGCGGCGACCGTCGAGCAGGCCGGCCGCCCCGAGGGCGAACGCGCTCGTGCACACGCTCATCACCCACGCGCCGCGCTCGTGGGCGGCGCGGAGGGCGGCACTGACCGAGGCGGGCGGCGCGAAGTACGGATTGTCGAAGGGTGCGACCACGACCAGGTCGGCCGACTCCGTACGGGAAAGATCGTGTTTGACCGCGACGTCGAAGCCGGAACGGCTGGGCACCGGGCCGCCGTCGATCGAGCAGACGGCGAAGTCGTAGCTGGGCAGGCCCTCGGCCGAGCGGTCGTAGCCGAACAGTTCACAGAGGACGCCGAGCTCGAACGGGGCGACGTCGGGAAGGGCGATCACGGCCACGTTGCGCAGCATGTGACGCAGCATACGGCCGCTTGGCAGGATTTTGAAGATGCATGGCATATCTGCCACTGTCGGCGGCCCGGGAACACGAAGATGCTCAATGCATGGAACTCTTCTTGGCGCTCTTCTTCCTGGTCATCCTCGTCGCGTCGATCGCCGGCAAGGTCGCGGACACCCGCGACGGAAGCGGCTGGCATTAGCAATGGGGCGGCCCGAGAGCCGCCCCATCACGTAGTGAAAATCAGAGCTTGGCCGGAATCAGGATCGAGTCCGGCAACGGCGCCGCGATCGGCGGCCGTTGCTTTCCGGCGGCCGCGGCCATGGTGGCCACGGGATTGACGAACGGCTGCGGCGCGTCGGTGCACACCGTTCCGCGGGCCGGCGGCGTGCCGGTCAGCAGATAGTTGTCGATCGCCGTGGTGGCGCAGACACCCGAGCCGTACGCGGTGTGGCCCCAGTTGTTGCTGGACAGCAGCACCGAGTTCGGCAGCAGCCGGCTCGACGAGACCGCGCCCCGATAGTTCGTGGCCGGGTCCCAGAAGTTGCCGACGACCAGCACCGGCGCCGCCGTCCGGCGGGTGAAGGGACCGGTGTACGCGTCCTCGTCCCGCACGGTCCAGGTCTTGTGGGCGCACGGGCTGTCGATCCAGCCCCACGAACGGCCGAAGTACGGCGCCGCGGCCTCACGCCGGTCGGCGTAGCGCGGCCAGTCGGCCGCGTTCGCCGGGAACCGGCCGTCGGTGCAGATCACCGTGGTGCCGGCCTCCGCGCTGTTGTCGTACGGGAAGTCGTACTGCCGCGTCGCCCGAGCGTCCTTGACCCGCTGGACCAGGGCGGCGGTGGAACCACCCTCGATCGCGTCACCCACCTGGTCGGCGATCGCGGTGACCTGCTCGCCCGCGTCGAACTGGTAGAGCGAGCCGAGGATGGCGCTGACGAAGACCGCGTACGTCACCTGGATGGTGCCGCCCTCACCGTCGGGCAGGGCGAGCGGTTCCTTCTTCAGGTGTTCGGCGATCTGCCGGAAATGCCGGACCGGATCACCCTCGGCGAAGACGCACTTGGCCTCCCCCGCCTTGTCGCAGCGCTTCAGGATCTCGATCAGCGCCTTGTAGGCGCCGTCGCTGGAGTGCAGCCGATCATCGATGACCTGCCGGGTGTTGCCGACCCAGGCGACCGGGTCGAGCACGCCGTCGACGACCAGCGCCCGGAACCGGTCCGGGAACATGTTGGCGTAGTACTGCCCGAGCGCGCTGCCGTAGCTGAAGCCCAGGTAGTTCAGCTTCTTGTCGCCGACCGCGCGGCGGATGACGTCCATGTCGCGGGCGACCTCGGCCGTCGAGGCGGCCCCGGTCAGCGGCCGTCCGGTGGTCGAGCAGGCCTTGCCGAGCAACTTCGACCCCTGGACGTACGCCTTCTCCTCGGCGCCGGTGACCGGGAACGGCACGTTCATCAGATCGAGGACCGCGGTCTGCTCCTTCACGGACTTGAAGCAGCGCACGTTCTCACTGGCGCCGATGCCCCGCGGATCGACGCCGACGACGTCGAAGCGCTGGAGCAGCGGATCGGTGAGCCAGTACGGCGCGGCGAGCGCGAACTGGGTGGCCGAGCCGCCCGGTCCGCCCGGGTTGACGAACAGGCTGCCGATCTTGGCGGACTGGTTCTTGGCCTTGACCCGCAGCACGGCGATCTCGGTGGTGGCGCCGCGCGGGTTGTCGTAGTCGAGCGGCAGCTGGACCGTGGCGCACTCGGCGTAGTCGTAGCACTTGTACCAGCCGAGCTTGGGCGTGGGCACGGCGTCCACGCCGGTCTTGTGTCCACCGGCCAGCGCGGGAGCCGCGATGGCGCTCGCGGCCATGACGCCGGCGAGGGTGGCGGTGAGTAGTCGGTGCGTCTTCAGAGGCATACGGAACGACCCTTCTGACGGGAATGACCCCAGGCATGGTAGAAGGTCGATGCACGCTCAGTGATCTTCATAGCGCAGACCGTCCGGTCCGGAACCTTTCGCATGGGGCAAGGGGGGTGACATCGCTTCGGCGGCGTTTGGCACAGTGGACGGATGCTGACCGACGTGGACCTGCCCGCGCCCGGATTGCTCTGGACCCGATGGGCGACCCTGGCCGCCGGCCTGACCGGCATCGGGTACGACGACGTCTGGTTCGTCGACGACCGTGGGGCCCACCACGACGACCACGGTGGCAGCTGGGCGCGGCTCGCGTTGCTCGACGGCGCCCGCGCGGTGCTGTTCGGCTACGACCGCGATCACAGCGGCACGGCCGAGGCCGATCCGCCGATCGACCTGCTCACCGGCGCCCCCGACTGGCTGCCCTGGGACGACCTGGCCGCCCTGGCCGAGACCGACTCGCTCGGCTTCGTGGTGTGGCACGCCGAGGGCCGCTGGTCGCGCACCCGCTATCGCGACGGGGTGAGCGACGGGCTCGTGCAGACGGTCGGCGCCGTGCTGAGCACCGAGAACACGCTGACCGAGCTGGCCGAGATCGTCGCCGAGTGGGGTCAGCACGAGCTGCGCAGCCCGGCCGAGCGCGACGACGTGCGGGCCGCCGGTGAGGACCTGCTGTCGGCGGCCGTGCGCGGTCAGGTCACCGGCCCGGCCTTCGAGCGGCTGCTCGGCCGCCTGACCGAGCCCGCGCTCGACCTGCGGGCCGCGCTGGCCTGCGCCGACCGCGGCGGGATCACCGCCGGCAACCGGCCGCCGCGCATCGCGCCCGGCGTGCGGCCGCCCATGCGCCGGGTCCGCAAGCTCAGCCAGGGCGAGCACGACCGCCTGGTGTGGTCGGCCATGCAGGACGCGGCCGAGCTGGCCCGCCCCGAGCCGCCGGCCACCGACGAGCTCGAGGCGCTGGCGGCGTGGATGCGCGACCGTTCACCGCACGGCGACGGCCGGTGCACGGCCCTGGTCTACGCGGACGCGACCAGCCTCAGCGCGCAGCCGGGCAAGCACCCGCCGCTGGAGCGCCCCGGCGAGGCACGCTTCGCGTCCTTTCAGGAGCTGGGTGATCTCGTACGGCGTCTGCGCCGCGCCGAGGCCGACCCCCGCTACGGCCGCTGGCTGTTCCTGCGCGTGCAGACCACGGCCACCGACGTGCTGGTGGAGCGCCGCTACGACTCGTGGCCCCAGTGGTGGGCCGACGACGGCGTCTCCGGCCCGTGGCGCACGAACCTCCAGGAGGAGATGGCCGCCCGCGGGCAGGCGTGGCGGCCCGCCTGGGTACGCCTGCTCGACCCCGAGGTGGCGTACCGGCCGCTCTAACGCGCCTTGCCCTCCCGCAGCAGCCCGACGGATTTCGCCAGCCGCCGGGCCCGGGTGTCGGCCGTCTTGGCCGAGGTGAGCTGGTCGACGTGCCAGCGCTGGTTGCTGAACGACAGGGTCGGCCAGAAATCACGGGCCGCCGGGTCGGCGTCGAGCGCCTCCCGGAGGTCGTCGGGCACCTCGATCTCACGCGGCGCGGTGTCGAGCTCCACGTCGACGTCGAAGACCTCGCCGCCCTCGACCCCGGCCGCGGCGCGGCGCTCGGCGCTCACCCCGAGCCAGTAGCTGCCGCCCATCTTGGCGATGGTCGAGCGCATGGTGAAGCCGTGGAAGGTGGCCACGACCTTGGGCCGGCCCCCTCCACCGAGCCCGGTGACGATCTCGTCGGGCACCTCGAACCCGGTGGTCGTGCCGCCGGTGCGCTGCAGTTCGGCGCGGAACCTCATGATGTCACTCCTCGATCAGCTCGGCCCAGTCCACGACCAGCGGGATCAGCTCGCCACGGGTCCAGAGCGGCAGTTGGTCACGGAAGTGCGGGCTGTCCGGGTCGCCGGAGGCGCCGAACGGGACGACCCAGCGACTCCGCTCACGGTCTTCGACGTTCCAGATATACCGGGCCACGGGCCCTTTGCGGCAGAGATCGGTGACGCCGGGCGCGCTCGACGTGCACAGGACGGTGTCGCGCTCCCCCGACAACTCCACGCGCGGAAAGTCAAAGTCGAGGCCCGGCAGTTGTACGGGGTTGAGCAGGTGCCGTTCGCCCCACCGGCCGGAGGTGATCGTCGCCGGGTCGACCAGGTCCTCCGGCTTCGTCTCGAGCGCGGCCAGCAGGCTGTCCTGCATGAGGCCGACCTTGGCCCGCGGATCCACGTCGAAGATCGGGTCGAACCCGGTCGGCTCGCCCAGCCCGGCCAGCGCCGGATGGTCGAAGAGCCGCCGCGCCACCCGGTCCCTGAACGCCGCCCGCCGGCCGGCCTCGACGCTGTCGGCCGGCATGCTCGTGTCCATGTGGATCCGCTCGTGCGGTGTGCCGGCGTCGAGCAGCTCGCGGATCCGCTCGGCCCGCTTCTTCGACGCGAACGAGACGCCATAGGCCTCCGTGTCGGGCCGGCGGTCGTTCGCGTTGACCGCGCTCGTCTTCTCCAGGCGGGTCATCGGCACATAGCCGGGCTTCCAGGAGTACGCCGACTCCCAGGCCTTCACGGGCAGATGCCGGTTCCGGTCGTCGCGCCGGGGCACGCGCCCGACGGTGAGCTGAAGGATCCGCCCGCTGGTGTCGGCCGTGAGGATGCTGTTGACCGGCTCGACCCAAGTTTGGAGGGCGTCGGCCACGTCATCGACCGTGCGCGCGTGCAGCAACGGCAGAAGGCTGCCGAACCCGAGCTCCAGGTCGGCCCGTGTCGGCGTACGAAGGGAAAGGTCTTGATCGATGATCGGACCTCGCGCCGTCTCGACAACCTCGACCTCGACGTCGTCGCCGCCCTTGACCGGAATGCTCTCGACATGACGCGCGACGGGCTCCCAGCCCTCGGGCCCGCGAGCCCGGTCCCCGTCGATCTCCTCGATGTAGAGATCCTGATAATCGGCCTGCGCGTTGGTGACCGCCCAGGCCACGGTCTCGGCCTGCCCGAAATGCTGAACACCGGGCACACCCGGAAAGGTCAGCCCGAAGACGTCGAAATCGGGACAGCTCAACCGCACCTGCTGATAGCCACCGGGCAGCTCGATGGCCCGATGAGGATCGCCGGCGATCTCCCCACCCCGGGCCCAGGCGTTGCTGCCGGTCTCCCCCGGCCCCTCAGCGTCGAACCACGAGACCTTGTCCTCACCAAGCGTCCGGGCGACGTGGGCGTTGAACATCTTCGCGGTGAAGCTGGCGAACAGAATGTGCCGCGCGAGAAACACGCCGAGCGGCGTCCAGTCCTCCCAGGCGAGCCCCTGGCTCCGAACGCCGTCCCCGTACGCGGTCAGCCAGTCCTTCGTCCTGTCATCGAGCTTGTCGTACGCCTTCCGCGCCGTATCCGCGATCCGGGCCTTCCGCGCGAACCGGTCCCAGCCCAGCCCCTCCACCCCGACCAGCTGAGCGAGCAGCCCTTCGGCCCGCCGCCGTTCCACTTCAAGCTGCTGCCCTCGATCGACGACGGCCACCCGCCCTTGCAGAAACGCCAGCTCATTCACCGAGGCGGCCCGAAGATGGGGGATTCCGTACGCGTCGCGAAAGACCTTCATGGCTTCCATGCTTACCGATCGCCCGCGCGCCGGTCGACCCGCTTTCCGATCTCCTCCATCGCGACCACGTCCTCGTCGCCCGCGCGGACGGCCAGGTAGTTGCTCAACGGTTCGGTGAGGTCGGCACGCTCGTCCTCGATGAGATCCAGCGCGGCGAGCAGATCCGACGGGCGCACCTGCTCCCAGGAGGTGGTGCCGTAGGAATTGAGCGACTTGATGACGGCGGCCAGCCGGTGGGGAGCGAAGGCCAGGGTCCGCACCATGGACGGCAGCACGTCAACGGTGATCGTGATCCGCGAGTCCGGGCTCGTGAGGCGGTCGGCCAGTCGGGCGGCCAACTCGGCAACGTCGGGACGTCCGCTGTTCCTCGGCGAGGTCGCCAGTTCGTAGAGGAACGCGGGTGAGTCCGTCTCCAGGACGCCCTTGACGAAAGCGGGATGCCGGCCGAACAACTCCGGCCGGCCGAAAGCCAGCATCGAGAGCAGCGGCTGGACGTCGGGGATCAGATCCGGCGAGATCATCGACGTGACGAGCCGGTCGACCAGCTCGGTCGGCAGTCGGCGATCCTCGTCGATCAGCAGAAGCGCGAGCAGGGCGACGGTGTCGGCCGCGGCGGACTCGTCATCGCTCTCGGCCAGTTCGGCCAGGTCGAAATAGTCCTGTTCGTCGTAGGGCATCACCCGCTCCAGCAGGGGCGTCGACCAGCGGGACCTCATGAGCTGGACCACGGCTCCGTGCAGCTCCACCTGGAAATCCGTCATGCCGGTGAGGCGGGCCCGGGGCGTCAGCTTCTCGCCGGTCCACAGCATCGCCTCGTGCGCGCGGTCGCCGATCAACCGCGCCTCCGCGATCGGCAGCGAGACCGACACCTGCGCGCCGAACGAAATCCGAAGATCGTCCCCGGACCGGAACAGGGTATCGAACAGGCTCGTCGCCGCGTCGTACTCCAGGCCACTCCGCCAGAGCCCGACCGTCGAGGCGAAGTCCGGCGTGCCCGGGCGGCCGGACAGTGCGGTGACCGGCAGCCCTTTCGGCGGAGAACTCAGAGTCGCCAGCAGGACCAGGTTGGCGGTGTAGGCCGCGAGGCGGCCGACGGCGTCGAACGGGGTAGGGCGGTACGGGTCGTCCGGGACGCTTCGCCGGGCCTCCCGGTAGAGGTCCAGAAGCGCGTGCCGCAGATCTCCGCGCTCCGCTGTCTCCATACGCCCCAGCAGGCTGTCCAGGAAGGGCAGGATCTGCTCGCGGCTGCTCAACGGCTGATGGGACAGCAGCGCCCGAAGGATCCGATCGTCGAGCCGGGTGCCGTAGGCCCGGCTCCGTGATCGCCGCCAGTCCTCCGCGAGGTCACGCAGCAGCTTCGCCGTCTGTTCGGCGATCAGATATTCGCCGAAGGTGGCATGCATGAACTCGTAGGTGCGGCGTTCCGGAGCGTGGGCCTCTTCGCCGGTGTGAGCGGTGTGCACGAAGAAGAACCCGGTGATCGTGCGCTGCGCCCGGGTCACCGACCTGCTGGACACCGGCACGGCCGGTGCGCCGCCCTCCTCCAGAGCCAGCAGATCAGCGTCCACATCACTCTCGCTGACCCACTGATGGCCGCGGTTGAACATCGCGTAGGCCACCGTCGCCAGGTCACGGCGGCTCTCCGCCTCCCCGGCGGTCAGAGTTTCCTCGTCCAGATCCTTCTTCGCCTTGTCGCGGATCTGGCGGCGGATGAAGAGGTCGAGCAACCGCCCGTACAAGCCCTCCGTGGAGAGCTCTTCGGCGTCGAGCCGCATTCCGCCCGACGCGGCGTAGATGGCGAGCATCAGCAGCAGCAGAGGCTGCTCGGCCAGGTCCTTGTGGCGCTCGAGCTCGGCCGTCGTCAACTCGCGCGCGGACGGAGCATGGGCGTTGGCGGCGTTCCAGGTGTCGATCCACTGCTCGATCTGGTGATCGTCGAACGGCTCCAGCTTGAGGACCAGCGTGCCCTCCGGAACCGCCGTGCGGTCCATGACCAGGGTACGCGAGGTGACGACGACGGCGACGGATCGTTCGTTCACCCACTCCGCCTGCTGGAAGCGGGCGGCGCGATCGAGGAAGTTCGACTGCGTCACGCCCGTGGCCTGGATGAGCTCGTCGAAACCGTCGAGCAGCACGACCTTCGTGGTGTCCGAGGCGCGGCACAGGGCCGCCCATTCCAGCCGCTCGTGGATCAGGCGCTCGACCGTGGTCTCGACCTGTTTGTAGATGTCGGCGTCCGGGTCGACCGCGCGCAACGGCACGCGGAACGTGGTGAACACCTCCGCCGGCAGGCGCGCGGCCAAGATCTTGGTGAGCAGCGACTTGCCGGCGCCGGGGAGGCCGAGGATGACCAGCGGCCGCTCGGTGCTCATCGGATCGGTCAGATAGGCCGCGAGGAAGGCGGCCAGGTCCTCGTGCTCTCCCTGCCCCGACCACCACTCGTCGTCGGCCAGGCGGGAGTCCTTGTCCGCGCGCGCCAGGCGGAACCGCGGTGTGATGAAGGCCTGCTCCATCGCCGGGAAGGTGATGTCCGAGCTCTCCGCTTGCCAGACCGGCTCCCGGAGAACCTGTGCCGCGTGGTTGGCCAGGCGCTGTTCGGCCTCGGTGGCCGGGGTCGGCGCGTCGACGAGGCGGGCCAGGGTGGCCTCCAGGCGCGCCAGGGTCTCGTTCTGCTCCCTGATCTCGGCGCGGGTGGCCGCGTGCTCGTCGAGCTGGCTCCAGATGGCGAACTCGGGAACGTCGGCCGCGAGGGCCACGTAGCGTTCGCAGTAGATCGCCACGGCCCGGTCGATCTCGGTCGCGTCGAGGCCCGGCATGTTCCGGCCCTCGGCCAGTTTGCCGACGAAGTCGCCGAACCGTCCGGCCATCAGCCGCATCGCGCCCTCGACGAGACCCACGTTCTCGGCGAAGCCGCGCGTCGCCCCGGGCATCGGCGCGACGGGATTGCGGAGCTCCCGCCCCAGCCCGGTCGTCGCGAGGTGGCGTTTCTCGTCGTCGGTCAGTTCCAGCGCCGTGAAGCGCGGACCGTGCACCTCGGCCACGGCGTCGAAGAACGAGGAGAGCACGACAATTCCGTGTGCCGCCTCCAGCAGTTCGTAATGGCGCTTTCCGCGCGCGCCGCGAATGCGGGCCGGCGCCCGGCCGACCAGGTCGCGCAGCAGGTTGTTCGCCTCGCCCTTGGCGTCGAAGAGCGACAGCACCACCTCCGGCGCCAGCGGCGCCACCGCCAGGAGCAGGCCGCCGGCCGCCCGCCGCCCGGCGACGGTGGCGGCGTCGGGGGCGCCGAGCAGCAGACGGACGGCTTCCGCATAGGACACTCTCGTACGAGCCACAGGCGGAGGCTAGCCACGCCGGGGCCAGACGTGAACCGGCAAACGGTCCGGTCCTTGCGGAAGCGGATCACCATGACGGAGTGATCGTGGTGAGCCGGGCCGGGTCGGGCGAGTGGGTCAAGTGGCGGGTCGGGCGGCAGCGGCTGGCCTGGACGCCGTTCGGGGAAGGCTGGTCCGTGCCGGACTTCTCCGGGCTGGAGGACGGTGGGCACCTCGGGTCGCTTCTGATGCTGGGCATCGCCGCGGTGCTCGCCGTCGCCCTGCTGGGGGCGTTCCTCTGGACGCTGCTGAAGACAGCGGTGGTCCTGCCGTATCGGACGGCCACCGACCGATGGCCGGTGGTGGCCTATCAGGTCGGCAGGTCGGAGGGGTATCGCCTCGTCACGACGCGGAAGGAGGCCGACGCGCTGGTGCGGCAATGGGCGTACGACATCAAGCAGTACGGCCGTCCCCGGATGCCCGGCTAACGCTGCGCTTCGAAGTGTTCCTTCATCGACGGGTAGTAGTCGTTGAAGTCGGGCATGGGCTGACCGTCACGCGAGGCGACCAGCGCGTCCAGGTAGAACTCCCAGCCGGGGCCGACCTCGCCGACGCCGTCGGTATCGGTCAGGTGCTGGGTGAAACGGAGCTCGGTCACGCCGCCGGTCTCGGTGAGCGCCAGGTCCAGGAGCCAGGTGCCATGATCGTCGACGGACGACAGGGCCAGGCGGCGCGGAGGCTCGCAGGCGTCGATCGTCATGTCCATCCAGGGCTGACCCTCCTCCTGGATCATCTGGACCTGGATCGCGGCGCCCGGTGCGGCGTCACCCTTCCACGGGCCGAACCACCGGGCCGTACGGACGGGATCGGTGAGGCTGGCCCAGACGTCGTCGAGGGGCGCGTGGAACGTACGAACAAGCACGAGGTCTTTGCCGAAAAGGCGGCCGGTCGGTGTCGGGCTCATGCGCTCTTCTCCTGTGATCGATCGGCGGTGGTGGTCGTGCGGCGCTCGCGGCGGGTGCGGTAGACCTCGGTCTCCAGCGCGTCGAGGTGGTGCTCCCAAACGGGCGGGTGGGTCAGGCCCTCGATCCAGCCGGTCAGCTCGGCGAGGGGTGCGGTGACCAGCTCGTACACCCGGTGACGGCCGTCGGCGCGGTCGGCGACCAGGCCGGCCTCGCGAAGAACCCGCAGGTGGCGGCTCACGGCGGGCCGGCTGATCGCGAAACGGCCGGCGATCTGACCGGCCGACAACCGCTCGTCGCGCAGCATGAGCAGGATCTCCCGCCGCACCGGGTCGGCGATCGCCGCGGCCACCTCGTCCACGCCCAGAAGTGTAACCTATCGGTTACGCGTTTTCCGGCCTCCGGGCCTCGCCCAGGTGGGCCGGCAGCCATGGGCCGCTCCACCACTGGCGCCGGCCCTCCAGGTGACGCCGGGTAGTCGAGCAGGCCGGCCCGCCGCTTCATACTCGCAGGCGATTCCGCTACTTCCACTGTGGAAGCGAGAATGGCGGCGTGAGCGACGTCGACGACTTCCTCGCCGAGATGCTGCCCCGGCTGCGGGCGGCCGAGATCGCGCTGCACAACGGTGATCCCGGGCCGCGGAGCGCGCTGTGGTCGCACGACGATCCGGTGACCCTGTTCGGGGCCGAGGTCAACCGCACCGGCTGGGCCGAGCTGGGCCCCACCTTCGCGTGGCTGGCCTCGCGCTTCTCGGCCTGCGAGTCCCTGGAGTACGAGGTGATCGCGGCCGGCGTCAACGGCGACCTGGCCTATCTGGTCGACATCGAACGGATCACCGCGACGGCGAACGACACCCCGGTCACGTACGCCCTGCGCGCCACCACGATCTTCCGCCGCGAGGACGGAACCTGGCGGGTCGCCCACCGGCACGGCGACAAATATCGTTGACCGCTCCCCTCTGCGGCTGGCATCCTGCTGAGGCTTCCCGCGCGATCGGCGCGGGCACTCTGCACGAGGGAATGAAGCCTGTGATCTCGGATGGCCCGACGGCCGCCTGAGGCAAGCTGCCTGATCGGCGGCCATCTCACCCTGTCTTCATTCCCTTTTCTCTTCCGCAGAGGCATTTAAAATGACCTTGGATGTACGCATCCAGCAGTCCGTCGTCGCCAACCTCTCCTCCCGGCCCACACCGGTCCGGGTCGGCCCGTTCGTGATCGGCGTAGACCCGTCCACCGACAGTCCCGGCATCAACTACGCGACCC
Organism: Actinoplanes sp. CA-131856; assembly: GCF_050956135.1. Lineage (GTDB taxonomy): Bacteria > Actinomycetota > Actinomycetes > Mycobacteriales > Micromonosporaceae > Actinoplanes. The sequence continues at coordinate 9,032,488 of NZ_CP191849.1, forward strand.
CGCTCCCCGGCGCCACAATCTCCGGGGCTGAGGTCACTGCGCTTGTGGCGGCTTTCCGGTCGTACGCCCGAAAGCCCCGCCTCGAATACGTGGTGTCCACGGCGCCCGGCCTGGAGCGGTTGCTGCTCGACGCCGGCTTCACCGTCGAGGAGCGCCACGAATATCTGGTCTGCACCCCCGAGTCGATCCAGCACCTACCGGCGCCCGGCGGCTACACGTTGCGAGAGCCGATCACCGACGCCGACCGGGGTGCGATGATCGCCGCCCAGAACGCGGCCTTCGGCGGCGACCCGATCTCCACCGAGGCCGACATAGCCCGGATCGGCGGCCTCCAGTCGAGAGGCGGCATAGCCGTCATGGTGGTGGCCGCGGACGGCACATGCGCGGGAGGCGGCGTGGCGGTCCCACCGAACGACGGCGTCAGCGAGGTGGCGGGCATAGCCGTGCCCAAACACCACCGCCGCCGGGGCATCGCCGGCGCGATGACCGCCGAGATCACCAGACGCCTCTTCACGGCCGGCGCCGAGATCGCTTGGCTGGAAGCATCGGGTGAGGATTCTTGGCGCGTGTACGAGCGGGTGGGCTACCGGCCTACGGGTCGGCGCCTTTACATAGCGCTCGACTAGCACTTTCCGTCTCCACAGCGCTCGAACAGCACTTTCGGTCTCCAGCGCTCGAACAGCACCTTCCGTCTCCAGCGCTCGAACAGCACATTCTGTCTCCACAGCGCTCGCCTAGCACTTTCCGTCTCCACAGCGCTCGGCTAGCACATGCCGGCGATCAGCTGCGGTTTTCCACATCGCCGGGGTTGTCCACAGCCCACCTACACGATCTTGGCCGCTTTGGGAGAATCCTTCTCGGGCGGCTCCCCCGGGTGGGTGGGCTCTGTGGGTGGGCTCTGTGGGTGGGCTCTGCGGGCGGGCTCTGCGGGTCGGCTCTGCGGGCGGGCTCTGCGGGTCGGCTCTGCGGGCGGGCTCTGCGGGCGGGCTCTGCGGGCGGGCTCTGCGGGACCGACTCAGCGGGCCGACTCAGCACGCGGGCAGCGCATGCCGGCAGCACGTGCCGACTCCGCGAACGGACAGCGCGGACCGACCCCGTGAGCAGGCACGACGGGCCGACTCCGGGAGCGGGCATTGCGGGTGGGCTCCGTGAGCGATGCGGATGGGCTCCATGAACGGGCTCTGCCGGCGCTCGCCACGGGCCGGTCCCGCGAGCGGCGCCCAGCGCGACTCTGAGGCCAGCTGTGTTCGCGCGAGGCCGGGCCACATCAAAACGCCCGGCCTCGCGTGTGGGGTCAGCGGGTCAGTTTGGCCACTCGGCCTGTCGGGCCCGATGCCCAGCATGAACCGTCGGCCGTGCATTCGACGGCGTCGAAGTTTCCTGTGTCGAAGCGGGTCCATGTGCGACCGGCGTCTCGCGAGATGTCGCTGCCGGTGGGGCCTACCGCCAGCGCCACGCTCCGTGATGCCCACGCTGAGCCCGAGCGGTACTCGCCCGGGACCTTGCGGGCGATCTTCCAGGTACGGCCGTGCCGGTAGGCCGCGCCGTCGGGAGCCGCCGTCGGGGTGTTGTAGTCGCCGCCCACCGCGATGGCCTCGCCCGACGGGCGTACGGCCAGGCTGTAGATGCCCGCTGTCGGGCCGCTCGGGACCGGTGTGTCGGTGACCGACCAGGAGCGGCCGCCGTCACGGGACGTGAAGACCCGGGCCGTGGCGCCGCCACCGGTGGCGAACATGGCCTTTCCGGCCGCCGAGACCAAGCACGTGCCGCTTGCGGCGAAGGCGAACTCGCCGGTCAGGGCCGGTGGCATGCCGGTGGTCGGGCGGACCTTCCACGTGCGGCCGCCGTCGGCCGTGGCCAGGATGCGGAACTTGCCGCCCACCGGGTCGGACAGGGCCAGGCCGTGCCTGCGGTCCAGGAACGTCATGCAGTCGTAGAAGGCGGCCGGGTCGTCGTTGCGGAACGACTCGCGCCAGGAGCGGCCGCCGTCCGTGGTGGCGTACACCCTCGAGGCCTCGCCCTCGCCGATCGAGAGGGCGACCGCGGTGCGTGCGTCGAACGCCTCGATGTCGCGGAACAGCAGGTCGGAGGCGCCGGCGGGGCTGACGTCGGCCCAGTGGCGGCCGCCGTCGGTCGTGCGCAGGACCGTGCCGGCCGAGCCGGCGACCCAGGCGACGCGGGAGCTGACGGGAGCGAGGCCGCGGAACTGGGCGGTCGAGCCGGTGTCGGTGAGTCGCCAGGCGGGCGCGGAACCCGCGGGGCCCGCGGAGGCGGCGGAGGCGGGCACGACGGCCAGCATCGCCGAGGCCGCCAGGACCATCGACAACTTTCGCTTCAAGGTCATGGCGCGGAACTTACCGTGTGTGCCACGGCACGGAAACCGGGAGCGCACCTCGTTCGCAACCTGGGCATACCACAATGTGGGACATGGAGACTGTCACCGTCGCGATCACGCGCCGCGCCGATCCCTCGCGTACGGCCGAGATGATCGCCTGGGTGAACGCCGGGACCACGCTGGCCGAGGACTTCCCGGGCTTCCTCGGCACCGGCTGGGTGCGGCCCGACCAGGCGTCCAGCGAGTGGCACATGCTCTACCGCTTCGCCGACGCCGACGCCTTGCGCAACTGGGAGGAGTCGCCGCAGCGGCGCTGGTGGCTGTCGTCGGCCGAGGGCTTCGTCGAGCACACCCGCGTCGAACGCCGCACCGGCATCGAGGGATGGTTCGACCCGCCAGAAGAGCGGCCCGAAGAGCGGCCCGAAGAGCGGCCCGGAGAGCGGCCCGGAGAGCGGCCCGGAGAGCGGCCCGGACAGCGAAATGTGGAAAATGTCCCAAAGGCTCCACCGCGGTGGAAGCAGGCGGTGACCATCTGGCTCGGTTTCTTCCCGGTGAGCCTCCTGGCGGCGTACACCCTCAATCATCTGATCGTGGATCTTCACCCGGTGCTGAGGACGCTGATCAGCACCCTCGTCCTGACCCCGATCATGACCTATCTGGTGCTGCCGCGGGTCACCCGCGCGCTGCAACCCTGGCTGAAGCGCTAGTCGGAGTCGAACAGCGCCCGCAGCCGCACGGTGTCCCCCACGGTCCAGCCCGGCGGCGGGGCCAGCGCCGCCCACCCGTCGACCGCGCCGGACTTGTACACGTGTCCGTGCCCGGTCGGCACCTTGTTGGCGAAGATGGCGTCGACCGTGGTCTGCCAGAAGGTCACCACCGGGTACCACTGCATCGCCGGCGTGACGTCCGGCCCGCGCGTCCCGCTCAGCCACTGCGGCTTCTGCCAGAACAGGCTCGGGCTCCACCAGACGACCGGGTCGGACGAGTTCTGCATGTAGACGACCTTGGGCTGGGGACCGTTCAGGTCACGCAGCTCCTCGGCCCGCGACGAGAACTCGACCGGCAAGTGAGCGTACGACGGATCCCACACCGGCGTTCCCGGTGAGCGCCCGGCCGTCAGCGATCGGTGGATCGGGTTGGCGAAGGTCGGGCCCTCCAGCAGGATCCCGTCGGCCCCGGCGACCATCGCCTCGGCGCTGCCGAAGGTCTTTTCCGTCCCGTACGTCCCCAGGCTCTCCCCGAAGATCAGCAGCTTGGGCCGACTGGCCTCGGGCATCGCCTGCCAGCGGGTCCGCACCGCGGTGATCAGCGCCGCCGACGCCTCCACCACCTTCGAGCGGTCGGCCACGAACGAGATCACGCTCGGCAGGTACGAGTACTGCATCGAGACGAGGGCCGTGTCGCCCGCGTACATGTATTCCAGTGAGCTCGGCACGTCGTTGTCGACCCAGCCCGTCCCGGTCGGCGTGAAGACCGCGATCACCTTGCGGCCGAAGGCGCCGGTGCGGTCCATCTCCCGGACGATCAGGCCGGCGCGCTCGCTCACCGAGCCGGCCGACGACAAACCGGCGTACAACCTGATCGGCTCCTCGACCGGGCGCCTCGCGAACGCCTCGAGCTGATCGTGGCTGGGCGCCTTGGCCACGAAGTTGCGGCCCTGCCGTCCCAGCGACTCCCACGACACCAGCGAGGCCGGGCTGCCCGAGCGCAGCGGCGACATCTGCCGTTCGACACCGCGGCCGGTGCCGCTGTCGGTGACCGCGGCCGAGCGGTCGGCGGTGGTGTAGAGGTTGCTGACCAGCAGCCCGTCGAACGCGGTGTAGCTGAGCAGGGTCACCACCACGAAGCCGGCGCAGTAGGCGGCCGACTCCGGCACGAGCCGCCCGAACAGCCGGGCCAGACCGTGCGCGGCCAGCCGCAGGCAGCGGGCGAGCAGCAGGAGCAGCCCGAAGGTGAGCAGGCTGATCCCGACGGTGCGCATCAGGTCGTACTCCTGCTGGGGTGGCATGCCCAGGCGCAGGCGGAGCTCACGCTGCCATCGGGTGCCGAGCCAGAGGAACAACAGGATCAGGGGTGGTACGAGCAGGAACAGCACCCGCCAGGCGATCCGCTCGGCCCGCCTCGACGGCCACCAGCGCCACCGCACGAGCGCGCCGATCGACGTGCCCAGCGCGTAGCCGATGGCGGCGGTCAGTCCGGCCACCACCCCCTGCAGCGACCACGTGCGCGGGAGCAGCGACGGCGTGTAGGAGAGGCAGTAGAAGACGGCGCACAGACCGAAGCCGGTGACGCTGAGCCCGCAGCTGACGACCCGGCGGCGGGGCGGGGCGGCGGCGATGACACGGCCGCGCTGGGTGGGAATCCATGGTCGGGGCGGCGCGAGCACGAGCCTGCGCATGGATCGCCCCCAATCCGCCTCAAACGCAGGATCTTCCCCATTGGTGCCGTACCGCAAGCACCTTTACCGCTGGTAGATCGATTTCGGCGGCGGTACCTGCGGACTCGCCCGCTCCCGTCCCTTCGTGCTCGACGCGGGAACTTCGACAAACCGGGCCGGCATTTGCTTTCAGTGGCGCCCGGCGCTGCCGATGGCTAGCGCTGAGGAGGGTCAACATTCATGCGATTGCGCACCTGGATCGCGGTCGTGATCAGCGTCGTCCTGCTGGCCGGCGCGGGCACTATCGGCATCCTGGTCAACCGGTCGGCGCTGCGCGCGGCCGACCAGGTCCACCGGGCGGACTCACGCGCGCTCGGCGTGAACAACAAGACTCTCGTCGGCGCCATGCAGAAGCTGTCGGCGGCCGAGCTCGGTAACTTCCTGACCGAGAACTCGCTGCATCTCGGGAAGAACAGCGCCGCCGACCGGGCGGCCCTGCGGCAGCTGGCGGCCAAGAGCACCTACTTCGCCTACGGCACGCTGCTGATCGATCTCAAGGGCAACGTGCTGACCAGCTCGCGCGACTCGGGCCTGCCGGCCGTGACCGACGCCGGCTGGAAGCCCCTGATGACCATGCTGACCGGCGGGGAGATGTACGGCGTCTCGTCGATCATGTCGGTCGACGCCACCTATCTGGAGGCCGTCGCCGTCCCGGTGATGGTCGGCGGCAGCGCCGTGGCGCTCCTGGTCGGCCTGAACGACGTCGCCAAGACCCCGTTGCAGCAGTACACGGTCTCGCTCGGCAGCAAGGCCCACCTCACCACGATCGTCGACAGCACCGGCACGATCGCGGCCACCAGCGACCCCACCGACCTCGGCCACAAGCTCGACCCGGCGATCCGCAACGCGCTCGCCGAGGACGCGGACACCGAGTTCGTCGAGTACACCGACGTCTCCGGCACCAAGATGATCGCCATCGTGGTCGGCGGCCTGCCCGGCGGCTGGGCCTACGTGCGGACGCAGAGCCAGGCGTCGTTCGACGGCGCGGTGCACTCCAAGAGCCAGACGCTGAACCTGACCCTGCTGGCCATGCTGATGATCGGCGTGCTGGCCATCGCCGCCCTCGGCTATCGCACCATCAAGCAGCGCCGCCAGGCCGACCAGCGCTTCCAGGCCCTGTTCCAGCACGCGCCCGACCTGGTGTCGGTGCTCGACGTGCACGGCAACATCGAATATTCGAGCCCGAGCGCCAAGGCCATCCTCGGCTTCGAGCAGGGCCAGCTGGTCGGCAGCAGCGTCTTCGACATCGTCCACCCCGACGACCGCGACTACATGCGCGAGCAGTTCGCCCTGCTGCTGAGCCGCCGCGACGCCGTGCTGCGCCTGCAGTGCCGGTCGAGCTCGGCCAAGGGCGAGTACCGCTGGTTCGAGTTCACCGCCTCCAACCAGATGCACAACCCGGCCCTGCACGGCATCGTGATCAACGCCCGGGACATCTCGGAGAACCGCGCCTTCCAGGAGCGGCTGGCGCACGAGGCGCAGCACGACGCGCTGACCGGCCTGCCCAACCGGCGGCGCATGCAGGACGCGCTCGGCGCCTCGCTGCGCGACCAGCCGGTGGGGGTGCTCTTCGTCGACCTGGACGGCTTCAAGCCGGTCAACGACGCGCACGGGCACGAGGCCGGCGACGAGCTGCTGCGGCAGGTCGCGCGGCGGCTGACCGGCTGCGTGCGCGAGGGCGACGTGCTGGCCCGGGTCGGCGGCGACGAGTTCGTGGTGCTCATGCCGGGCGTCGTGGGCGACGCCGACACCGGCGCCGCGTGCGACCGGATCCGGTCCGCGATCGAGGAGCCATTCAAGATCGACGGCATTGACGTACGGATCGGCGCGAGCGTCGGCGTGCATCTCGCACCCAGCGCGGGCGACCCCGACGAGGCCCTGCGCGCGGCCGACCACGCCATGTACGCGGTGAAGAAATCCGGCCGTGATCGCAGAAGCACCGGCGGCCGGCACCGCGCGGAGGACTGAAAACCGGCACACTGGGTGCAACTTCCCGATCGAAGGTGGTGCCGGTGGTGTCCAGGATCCTCTCGCGTCGTGATCTCGACTTCCTCCTGTACGAGTGGCTCGACGTCGAGGCGCTCACCAAACGGGACCGCTTCGCCGAGCATTCCCGCGAGACGTTCGACGCCTTCCTCGACGTGTCGGCCCAGATCGCCGAGCGCGACTTCGCCCCGCACAACCGCCGCAACGACCTGGAAGAGCCGACCTTCGACGGTGTACGGGTCCAGGTGCACCCGGAGGTCGGAGCCGCGCTGAAGGTCTTCAACGAGACCGGCCTGATCTCCGGCACGATGGACGCCGAGCTGGGCGGGCTCCAACTGCCGGGTGTGGTGGCCCGCGCCTGCTTCCTGTGGTTCCAGGCGGCGAACATCGCCACGTCGTCGTACCCGCTGCTGACCATGGCCAACGCCCACCTGCTGACCACCTACGGCAGCCCCTCGCAGATCACGCGGTTCGTGCGGCCGATGGTCGAGGGCCGGTTCACCGGGACGATGTGCCTGTCCGAGCCGCAGGCCGGCTCGTCGCTCAGCGACGTGCTCACCCGCGCGGTGGCCGACGGCGACGGGTCGTACAAGATCAGCGGCAGCAAGATGTGGATCTCGGGCGGTGACCACGAGCTGAGCGAGACGATCGTCCACCTCGTGCTGGCCCGGGTCGCGGGCGCGCCGCCCGGCGTGAAGAGCCTGTCGCTGTTCATCGTGCCCAAGCACCACGTGGCCTCCGACGGCACGGTCGGCGAGCGCAACGGCGTCGCGCTGTCCGGGCTCAACCACAAGATGGGCTGGCGGGGTACGACCAACGCGGTGCTCTCCTTCGACGACGCGACCGGATATCTGGTCGGCGAGGAGGGCAAGGGCCTGGCCTACATGTTCCACATGATGAACGAGGCCCGGATCGGCGTCGGGGCGGGCGCGGTGGCCCTCGGATACACCGGATATCTGCACGCGCTCGACTACGCGCGCGAGCGCCTCCAGGGGCGCCCGGTGGCGGCCAAGGACCCGGCGGCGCCGCCCGTGCCGATCGTCGACCATCCCGACGTGCGGCGCATGCTGCTCGCCTCCAAGGCGTACGTCGAAGGGGGTCTGGGGTTGATCCTCTACGCGGCGAAGCTGCTGGACGAGCCGTCGCCGGAGAACGACCTGCTCCTGGACGTGCTGACGCCGATCGTGAAGGCGTGGCCGTCGCAGTGGTGCCGGGTGGCGAACGACCACGCCATTCAGATCCACGGCGGGTACGGCTACACGCGCGAATATCCGGTGGAGCAGTTCTATCGGGACAACCGGCTCAACTCGATCCACGAGGGCACCGACGGGATCCAGGCTCTCGACCTGCTCGGCCGTAAGGCCGTGATGAAGGGTGGGGCCGGGCTCGACTTGCTCCTGGGGACAATTCGGGCATCTTGCACCGGCCCGCTTGGGGCGCCTGTGCTCGCGGCGTGTGATCGGGTCGCTTTTTCCACTCGGACTTTATGGGAGGGCGGCGACCCCACCGTCGCACTGGCCAACGCCACGGCTTATCTCGACGCCGTCGGCCATCTGGTGGTCGCCTGGATCTGGTTGTCACAGCTTGAGGCCGCTGGGGACAAAACGGGCGCGTTCTACGACGGGAAGCGGCTCGCGGCCCGCTACTTCATCACGCACGAGCTGCCGAAGATCGGGCCGATGCTCGACCTGCTCGACGCGCGCGACACGCTGCTGGCCGACCTCGACCCCGCCTGGCTCGGCTGACATGGCGTCCCCGGCGATCCAGGTCGAGGTGGGCGACCTCGAGGTGCGCGTCTCCAACCCCGACCGCGTCTACTTCCCTTCGTTAGGGCTGACCAAGCGCGACCTGGTCGACTACTACCTGTCGGTCGGCGACGGCATCGTGCGGGCGCTGCGCGAGCGGCCGTGCATGCTGCACCGCTTCCCGGACGGCCTGGCCGGCGAGAAGGTCCACCAGAAGCGGGTGCCGAACGGCGCCCCGCCCTGGTTGGAGACGGTCCGGGTGAAGTTCCCGCGCTACAACCGGCACGCCGACGAGCTGTGCGTGACAAAGCTGGCCGACGTGATCTGGGCCGTGCAGATGTCCACTGTCGAGTTCCACCCGTGGAACTCGCGCCGGGCCGACACCGAGCAGCCCGACGAGTGGCGCATCGACCTCGACCCGATGCCCGACTGCCCGTTCGACCGGGTCCGCCGCGTCGCCGGCGTGGCCCGCACGGTCCTGGACGACCTGGGCATCACCGGCTACCCCAAGACGTCGGGCGGCCGCGGCCTGCACGTGTACGTCCGCATCCGCCCCGACTGGGGTTTCGGCGACGTGCGCCGGGCCGCGCTGGCCTTCGCGCGTGAGGTGGAGCGCCGGGCTCCGGAGGACGTGACGACGACATGGTGGCGCAAGGACAGGGACCCGGCCGCCCTGTTCGTCGACTACAACCAGAACGCCCGCGACCACACGATCGCCAGCGCGTACTCGGTCCGGGGCAACCAGCGGGGCACCGTCTCCACCCCGATCACGTGGGACGAGATCGCCGACGTGGAACCGGACGACTTCACGATCCAGACCGTGCCGGCCCGCTTCGCCCAGCTCGGCGACCTGCACGCCACCATCGACGACGAACACTTCTCCTTGGAGACCCTGCTGGAGTGGGCCGACCGCGACGAGAAAGCGGGCCTCGAAGGCCCCGCTGATCCTCCATGACGTGCATCGTCGGCATCACCGACGGCACCACGGTCACCATCGGCGGCGATTCGGCGGGCAGCGACGGCTGGCACGTGGCGGTCCGCTCCGACTCGAAGGTGTTCCAGGTCGGCCCTTATCTGATGGGCTTCACCACGAGCTACCGGATGGGCCAGCTGCTGCGCTACTCCCTGACCAGCCACGAGCGCGCGGTGATGGCCTTGGAGGCAGCCGCCGAGCTGACCGAGGGCGTCCGCCCTCCCTTCACCGTCGTCCAGTCGGCCTGAGGAAGCCCCGGCACACCGCAGGCCGCCACCGGCTGCGGCTTCCGGGTAGCCTGGACTTCGGCAGGAGCGGAGGTGGATCGTGAACAGCAGTGCCGGCAACGCGGGAGTTCCTGCGCGGCGCACCAGCATTTCGGTCGACGAGCTGATCCGGGCCAAGCAGGCCAAGCCTGTCCGTTCCCTGGCTGACCTCGACGCGATGGCCGCCGACATCTTCGAGTCCGACGAGGAATTCGACGACTTCCTGCACTTCACCCAGGCCGAGCGTCACCGCGACATGGCCTGACCGCTGATGCGCCCAGTCGTCCTCGACACCGACGTGGCATCACTGATCATCAAGAAGCGCTTGCCGCCCGCTCTGGCGACCAGACTGATCGACACCCAGCCCGTGCTCACTTTCGTCACCCGTGCGTGCCGAGCTGGTCAAATGGGCTGAGGTCCGCGACTGGGGTGCGGGTACTCGCCGAAAGCTCGGATCGTGGCTCTCGGCCATACCCATGCTGCCCGGCGACGAGGACGTGGCCGACACGTTCGGCTATCTCGCCGCCGCCTCCATGCGGCGAGGCCGGCCGCGGCCGATGAACGACGCATGGGTGGCGGCTTGTTGCCTTACCCACCGTCTGCCGCTGGCCACGCTCAACGTCAAGGACTTCGAAGACTTCCGGCTGCATCACCGCCTCGAGATCATTACCGCGTCGGCGGGATAGGTGACGGCAGCGGCGGGCGGCACGGCTAAATAGGGGTGCGGGTGGGGGCGATGGGCGTCTATGAAAGGGCATGACCACTCGACTCTTCGCCGCCTGTTTCGAGGCCCGGCAGCCCCGGGAGCTGGCCGCCTTCTGGGGTGAGCTGCTGGGCTGGAAGGCGGCGGACGACGATCCCCTGCTGCTTCCGGCCGGGGACCAGGGCGGGATCGCGCTGCGGTTCGTGCCGACCGGCAAGGCCAAGGCCGGGCCGAACACCAGTCACCTCGACCTGACCAGTGGGTCTCCGGACGAGCAGCTGCGGATGGTGGAGCGGGCCCTCGCGCTCGGTGGGCGGCACGCCGACGTCGGGCAGAAGGGTGACGAGGGGCATGTCGTGCTGGCCGATCCGGAGGGCAATGAGTTCTGCGTGATCGAGCCGGGCAACAACTTTCTCGCCGGCTGTGGCGCGGTGGGCGCGGTCAACTGCGACGGGTCGCGCGAGGCCGGGCTTTTCTGGAGTACGGCTCTGGGCTGGCCCCTGGTCTGGGATCAGAACGAGGAGACGGCGATCCAGTCGCCGCGCGGTGGATCCAAGGTCACCTGGAGCGGGCCGCCGCTGACCCCACGCTCCGGTAAAGACCTGGTCCTGGCGGTCGCGGTGGACGGTCCCGGCGATCTCGACCGGCTCGTGGCAGCGGGGGCGTCGCGTGTGGAGGGCGGGGCGATGACCGATCCCGATGGGAATGAATTTTCTGTGTTAACACGCCCGTAACACGGACAAAACGATTTCGTCTCCGTTTGCGCGGTCGTTCAAACCGGTTTAGGTTCGCGTTCAAACCGGTTTGAAGAGCCGACGGAGGTGGCATGACCAGGCCCACGATCCGTGACGTCGCGGCGGCGGCGGGGGTGTCCAAAGGCACCGTGTCGTTCGTCCTGAACGGACGGCCGGGGGTCGCCGAGGACACCAAGCGCCGCATTCTCGACGCCGCGCGGGAGCTCGGCTGGACGCCCAGCCACCAGGCCCGCGCGCTCTCCACGTCGCGGGCCTTCGCGGTCGGGCTGGTCCTGGCCCGCGAGCCCGAGCTGCTCGGGGCCGACCCGTTCTTCCCCGCCTTCATCGCCGGTGTCGAGCGCACCCTCTCCGACCGCGGGCAGGCCCTCGTGCTCCAGGTCGTGCCCGAGGACGAGGAGGAGGCCGGCTATCGGCGGCTGGCCGGCAGCAAGCGGGTGGACGGGGTCTTCGTGCTCGACCTGCGGGTCGGCGACACCCGGATCGCGCTGCTCGAGGAGCTCGGCCTGCCGGCCGTCACCATCGCCCGCCCCGACGTGCCCAGCTCCTTCCCGGCCGTGCTGGTCGACGACCGTCCCGGCATCGTCGCCGCCGTCCGGCACCTCCAGGAGCTCGGCCACCGCCGCATCGCGCACGTAGGCGGACCGCCTCATTTCCTGCACGCGGAGATCCGCAGAAGAGCGTGGGCGGAAACGGGCGAAGGGCCGTACGTAGCCGCCGACTTCTCGGCGGCGGGCGGCGCGCAGGCCACCCGCGAACTGCTCGACAGTGACGAGCCGCCCACCGCGATCGTCTACGCCAACGACCTCATGGCCATCGCCGGCATGGCGGTGGCCCAGGAGCTCGGTGTCGCCGTCTCGGTCACCGGCTTCGACAACACCGAGCTCGCGGGATATGTGAGCCCGCCGCTCACCACGGTCCGCACCGACCCGTACCTCTGGGGCCGGAAAGCCGCGGAAGCCCTGCTCGGCCTCATCGAGGGCGAGCAGATCGACGACATCGAAGTCCCTGGAGCCCAACTCGTCGTCCGAGCGTCCACCGCTCCGATAGGAGGCACCGCATGAAACGCTCCCTCCCGGCCCTACTGATGACCGCGACCCTGCTGGTGACAGCGGGATGCGACGGCAGCGGGGGTGGTGACGCCTCGAAGGCGAACGCCGCCACCGGCCCGATCACCGTGTGGCTCTCCAACAACCAGGAGGAGCTCGCCTGGGGCAAGGCCATGGTCGAGGCCTGGAACGGCCAGCACGCCGACCAGAAGGTCACCGCGCAGGAGATCCCGGCCGGCAAGAGCTCGGAGGAGGTCATCGGCGCCGCCATCACGGCCGGCAACGCGCCGTGCCTGATCTTCAACACCGCCCCGGCCGCGGTGCCGCAGTTCCAGAAGCAGGGCGGCCTGGTCGCGCTCGACTCGTTCGACGGGGCCGCGCAGTACATCGCCGACCGGACCGGCACGACGGCCGAGCAGTACAAGTCGCCGGACGGCAAGTTCTACCAGCTGCCGTGGAAGTCCAACCCGGTGATGATCTTCTACAACAAGGACGTCTTCGCCAAGGCCGGCCTCGACGCCGAGAAGCCCGCGCTCAGCACGTACGACGACGTCCTGGCCGCCGCCCGCAAGATCAAATCTTCGAAGGCCGCCCAGTTCGCCATCTGGCCCGCGCCGACCAGCGAGTTCTTCCAGTCCTGGTTCGACTTCTACCCGATGTTCCTGGCCGAGACCGACGGCAAGCAGCTCGTGCAGGACACGAAGGCGCAGTTCAACTCGCCCGAGGGGCAGAAGGTCGCCGGGTTCTGGAAGACCATGTACGACGAGGGCCTGGCCGGCAAGGAGCAGTACAACGGCGACTCGTTCGCCGACCAGAAGGCGGCCATGGCGATCGTCGGCCCGTGGGCGGTCGCGGTCTACGGCGACAAGGTCAAGTGGGGCTCGGTGCCCGTGCCCACCTCGACCGGCAAGCCGGCCGATCAGATCAGGACGTTCAGCGACGCCAAGAACGTGGCCATGTACAGCGCCTGCCAGAACCGGGCCACCGCCTGGGAGCTGATGAAGTTCGCGACCAGCAGCGAGCAGGACGGCGCCCTGCTCGACAAGACCGGGCAGATGCCGCTGCGCAAGGACGTGGCGACCACCTATCCGGACTACTTCGCCAAGAACCCGGCCTACAAGCAGTTCGCCGATCAGGCGGCCCGCACGGTCGAGGTGCCCAACGTGCCCAACAGCGTGGCCATCTGGCAGACCTTCCGCGACGCGTACTCGGCCTCGGTGATCTTCGGTAAGCAGCCGGTGGACCAGGCCTTCAGCGGCGCCGCCGAGAAGGTCGATCAGCTCGCCAGCGGGTCCTGATGGCGAAGGGCAGGATCCTCGGAAGGCATCCGGTCGGGATGATCCTGGCCGCGCCGTACGCGGTCTACATCGCCGTCATCTTCGCCTACCCGTTCGGGTTCGCGGTCTGGATGAGCTTCCACGACTACTTCTTCGCCGCGCCCGGCGCGATCGTCGACCACCCGTTCGTCGGCCTGGACAACTACAAGGCGGTGCTGACCGACCCGGCGGTGCTGCGCAGCTTCCGCAACATCGGCGTCTTCCTGATCATCAACGTGCCGCTCACGACCGGGCTGGCCCTGCTGCTGGCGGTCGCGCTGAACAAGGTGGTGCACGCCCGGACGTTCCTGCGGGTCGCGTTCTACGTCCCGTACGTGACGGCCAGCGTGGCCGTGGTCGGCGTGTGGCTGTTCCTGTTCAACTCGGACGGCCTGGTCAACACGGTGCTCGGCCCGCTGGCGCCCGACCCGTCCTGGCTGATCAACGAATATCTCGCGATGCCGGTGATCGCCGTCTTCGTGACGTGGAAGCAGCTCGGCTTCTTCATCCTGCTCTACCTGGCCGCGTTGCAGAACGTGCCCAAGGAGCTCTACGAGTCGGCCTCGGTCGACGGCGCGTCGGCCTGGAACCGCTTCTGGTCGGTGACCGTGCCGGCGGTCCGCCCGGCCACCGCGCTCGTGGTGATCCTGTCGCTGATCACCGGGGCCAACCTGTTCACCGAGCCCTATCTGCTCACCGGCGGGGGCGGGCCGAACGGCGCCTCGGCCTCCCCGGTGCTCGTCATGTACCAGCGCGGGCTGCAGCAGGGCGAGCCCGACTTCGCCGCCGCGATCGGGGTGCTGCTGGTCATCGGGGTGCTCGTGGTGGCGTACATCAACCGGCGTCTGATCGAGAGGGACTGACATGAGGCGGTTGCGTTACGTCGTGTTGTTCCTCGGCGCTCTGGCGTTCCTCTTCCCGTTCTACTACATGCTCATCGGCTCGTTGCAGTCGTCGCCGGACACGTCCGTGAAAGGCGCCTTCCCGACCTCCGGGCTGACGCTCGACAACTACAAGGACATCAATTCGCGGGTCGATCTGCTCGGTTCGCTCATCAATTCCGGCATCTTCACCGGCGGCGTGCTGCTGGGCACCGTGGTCTTCGGCGTGCTGGCCGGATATGCGCTGGCCCGCCTGCGCTTCCGCGGCGGCGGAACGCTCTTCGTGCTGGTCCTGCTGGTGCAGGTCATCCCGTTCCAGCTGCTGCTGATCCCGCTCTACGTGCTCATCGTGCGGGGTTACGGGCTGGCCGACTCGTACCTCGGAATGATTCTGCCGTTCGCCATCAACACGACGGCCGTCTTCATCTTCCGGCAGTTCTTCCTCCAGCTTCCGGACGACCTGTTCGCCGCGGCCCGGCTCGACGGCGCCGGCGAACTGCGCATCCTCTGGTCGGTCGCGCTGCCCTTGGTGCGGCCGGCGCTGCTCACCGCCGTGCTGCTCACGTTCATCGGCCCCTGGAACGAATTCCTGTGGCCGTTCCTGGTGACCAAACAGGCGGACATGCAGCCGCTCGCGGTGTCGCTGGCCAACTACATCAGCAACGTCTCGGCGCGAGCGGCCAATCCGTTCGGCGCGATCCTGGCCGGCGCGTGCGTGCTGGCCGCGCCCGCGGTGGGCCTGTTCATCGCCTTCCAGCGGCACTTCGTCTCCACCGATCTCGGCTCCGGCGTGAAAGGTTGAAACGCTGACATGACGTACTCCCTGACCCGTCTCGGGGTGATCATGGCGCCCGACAAGGGCGACACCCTCGAGGCTGAAGGCGTCCTCAACCCGGCGAGCGGCTGGGGCCCGGACGGAAAGCTCTACCTGTTGCCGCGCATGGTCGCGCCCGGCAACGTGTCGCGGGTCGGCCTGGCCGAGGTCGAGCTGCGCGACGGCGTGCCGGCCGGCGTCCGCCGGCAGGGCGTGGTCCTGGCACCGGACGAGGGCTGGGAACGCGGCAAGAACAACGCGGGCGTCGAGGATCCGCGCACCACCTGGGTGCCGAGCCTCGGCAAACATCTGATGACGTACGTCGCGTACGGCCCCCTCGGCCCCAAGCTCGCGCTCGCCGTCTCGACCGACCTGCGGAAGTGGGAACGTCTCGGGCCGGTCCAGTTCACGTACCAGAAGGACCTCGACACCGATCTCAACCTCTTCCCCAACAAGGACGCGGTGTTCTTCCCCGAACCCGTGCCGGGACCGGACGGCCGGCCCAGCTACGCGATGCTGCACCGTCCGATGTGGGATCTCGGCTGGTTCCGTCCGGGCGAGGGGGTGCACCTGCCGGCCGGCGTCTCGGACGAGCGGGCCGGCATCTGGATCTCGTACGTCCCGGCCGACCTCGTGCACGACGACATCACGGCGCTGGTCCGGCCGCGGAACCACCGCTGCGTGGCGCTGTCCGAATATCCGTACGAGGCCCTCAAGATCGGGGCCGGCCCGCCGCCGCTGCGCGTGCCCGAGGGCTGGTTGCTGATCCACCACGGCGTCACCGGTTACATCCCGCCCGGTTTCGACCCCACCAACCAGAGGGTCACGTACGCCGCGGGCGCGATGATCCTCGATCCGGCCGACCCGGGCCGCGTGCTCAGCCGTACCCCCGAACCGATCTTTGTCCCGGAAACGGCCGACGAGCAGTCCGGAACCGTTCCCAACGTGGTCTTTCCCACCGCCATCGAGCAGGTCGACGGCGTCCACTACGTCTTCTACGGCATGGCGGACAGCAAGATCGGCGTGGCTCGGCTGACCCGAGGAGCACACGATGAAACGCAGAACCGTGTTGTCGGCCAGCGGGCTGGCTCTGACGGCCCCGCTGCTGAAGTCGGCGCCGGCCCGGCTCTCTAACCTCGCCCACCTTGATTTTCTGCGCGACCGCGTCACCCCGCCCGGGCAGACTTCGAAGATCGGAGTTCTCTGGACGTACGCCGAACCGAACGCCGACGGAAGCTATCGGCGGATCGGTGGTGGCGCCTACGACGCGGCGACCAACACTTATGGGCAGGGCGCGTTCAACTCGGACGACATGGCGCGGGCCGTGGTCGTCTACGTGCGGCACTTCCGGCAGACCGGAAGTGCGACGAGCAAGGCGGCGGCGTACGAGTTGTTGCGCGGCCTGGCGTACATGCAGAACACCACGTCCGGAAATTTCGTGCTGTGGATGCAGCCGGACGGGACGCTGAACCCGAGCGCCGACCCGCCCGAACTGCCCGACCCGTCCGACAGCGGCCCGTCGTACTGGCTGGCCCGCGCGGTGTGGGCGCTCGGCGAGGCGTACGCCGCCTTCAAGGACCCGTTCCACCGGGAACGGGTCGATCTGGCCATCGGGGCACTTCAACGTCAGGTTCTCCGGCGGTACGGGCAATGGCAGCTCGTCGACGGCAAGCGCGTGCCGGCCTGGCTGATCGTGGACGGCGCCGACGCGACCGCCGAGGCGATGCTGGGCCTGGCGCACGCGCCCGGCCCGCAGGCGCGGCGCATGCTACGGCAGTTCGCCGAGGGGATCGCGGCCCTGGGCGGCGGCGACGCGCGGTCGTGGCCGTTCGGCGCCATGCTGCCCTGGGCCCTGTCCCGCTCCGACTGGCACGCGTGGGCGTCGCAGATGCCGGCCGCGCTGGCCCGGGCCGCGCAGGTCCTCGGCGACCCCGGCCTGGCCAAGGCGGCGGTGACCGACTCCGCGGTGTTCACGCCGTGGCTGCTCACGTCGGGCGGCCCCGACAACGGCCGGCTGCCGGCCCGGATCGACCGCAACCAGATCGCGTACGGCGTCGACTCGCGCCTGCAATCGCTGCTGGCGGTGGCCGAGGCGACCGGCCGGACCGGATTTCGCCGCCTGGCCGGCATCGTGGCGGCGTGGTACTTCGGCGCCAACGCCTCCGGGACGCCCGCGTACGACCCGGCGACCGGCCGGACCGTGGACGGCATCGCGGGTGACGGCACGGTCAACCGCAACGCCGGCGCCGAATCGACCATTCACGGGCTGTTGAGCATGCTCGCGCTGGACGCCCATCCCGACGTGGCCGGGTTGGCCGGCCAGGGCCGCGTCGTGGAACGGGTGGGGTCGACCACGGTGGAGGCCGAGCTCGCGACACTGAGCGGCGGCGCCACCGTGGTCACTCCGGACTCGCCGTGGACGGGCGAGTCGCAGTACAGCAACGGCAGCTACGTGCGGCTCCCGTCCGGGGCGTCGCTGCGCTGGCGGTTGCCGGCGAACGCCCAGCCCCAGCTGGTGCTGCCGATCGCCGACCTGCGCCCGGGAAGCGAGGCGGTCACCCGCTGGTCGACCGGCGGCGTCCTCCGGCACGGTCAGATCGGCGAGCAGGGCGCCTCGCCGGCGCCGGGTGCGTTGCTTCCGGTCGCGGTAGGCGAGCTTCAAGCCGGCCGTACGGAGTTGACGGCCACCGCGTCCGGCGGCGAGGCCCTGATCGACGCGGTCATGCTGGAGCCACTGGTGTCCCGCTACGTGATAGCCGGCGGCGGCCGGACGACGACGCTGTTGCGCAGCGCCGCTTCCACCCCGACCACGGTGACTGTGTCGGGCGCCGCCGAGACTTACGACGCCACGGGCTTGCTGCGATCCCGGAGCACGGGCCCGCGAGCGTTCGTCCTGCCGGGCGGCTTCACCGTGGTCTCAACCCGCCCGTAGCGCCGGTGCCGGTTGCCAGGAGGAGATGTCGTCACAAACCTGAAAGGCCGGAGGCAGCGCGGCGCTTGCCGGAGCGAGATGGCCGCGCCCGGCGAGGTCCTCGACCGTGCCGTGATCGAGGACCTCGACCGGGCATACCGCGCATTCACCGGGCCGACGGCAATCGGGCTCGGCCGCCAGGAGCCGACGGATGTGGATGAAGGCGTCCTGAGGGTGATCGGCTTGGACGAGGTACCAATGGCCGGGCTGGTCGGCCCGGTCGAGCAACGTGACCAGACCGGGTTTCATGGGCCTGTACACGCGTTCACCGTCGTGCCGGATGGCGAAGACTTGATCAAGGAGGTCTACCGAGTCCCGCGCGGGGCGGGTGGCGGCGAGCCACGAGGCGGCTTCCGAGGGGGTGCCCGCTCCCCACAGGTACTCGGCGGGTAGCCGGGTGTTCTCGTATCGGCTGTTGAAGTAGCGGAGGTCGGGATCCTCCAGGCGGGTTCCTGGGCGGAAGAAGGCGCGGATGATCGCGCACTGTTCGATGTCGTCGAGCGGAATCAGGCCGGCGGTGAGGTGTTCGGCTGGAGCGATGATGAAACTGCCCTTGGCGTTCCAGCCCATGAAAAGCACGTCGCGCTCGGCCGGCGCCGGGTAAAGGCGGCCGTCCGGGGTCGGTGCTCCCCAGAGCTGGTTGATGAACTCGGCCAAATCGTGCAACGTCGTCGCGCAGTCGACCGGCGTGAGCAGATGCGTCGAGGAAGGGTGAGCAACGGAGTTGCGCAGCTTTGCGAGCAACTGTTCGATGCGACGGTTGCGCTGCCCGCGAAGTAGGCCAGCGGCGCGGGCCCGCTTGCGCAAGCCGTCGAGCATGCCGTTGAACTCGGCGGTTGCTGCGCCGCGTCCCACGCGCAGCCGGTAACCGCGTCCTGGGGAGAATCGTCTGGCCGCTTTGAATACGTCGTCGTACCCGCCGATGGTGATCGTCTTCTCGGTGCCGTCGTCGAGCACGAAAGTGCATGACCCGTCGTGGAAGTCGATGAACCGGTCCCTCAGGGCCTGCTCGATGACCAATAACGCGTGGTCGTTGACGAGTGTGTAGATCTCGTAGCAAAGCACGCCGTACGCGTGGATGGCGCGCAGCCGTTCGAACGCGTCACGTGTGCCCCGCGCGACGGCGTCCGCGAGATCGATCTGGGCAACTGTCTCTTGGTGAAAGGTAGCGGCGGACTCCGGGGCCAGCATGCGATCCAGGCCGAGGCCGAGCGGGGTGAAACGCTGGCTCCGTTCGTCGGTCTCGCGCAACTGAGCCAGGGAAATGATCTGCATGTCGACCTGATCCACGAGTCGCCGATGGCATGCGCCATGCCCGGACCCCCGCCGAGCGAAGCAGACTATCGCAGCTGGATCCCGGCCGCGCTCGGCGGTGGGTTCGAGCAGCCGTCTAGGTATACCTAGACGGCACTGAGCAGCGAAGATACGCAACCGCGCCCGATGTGGCGGCGCGGCGGCCGGTCGAGACTTGAAGCATCACCGGCCGACAAGGAGACAAGCCATGTTGATCCACCCGGACCTGATGCTGAGCCTGGCCACCGAGCACCACCGCGAGCTGATCGCCGAGAACGACCGGCGGCGGCTTCTCACCTCGGCCCGGCTGGCCCGGGCCGCGCGCAAAGCCAGCAAGAAGCGCGCGGTCCGTGGGCAGCCGGCCGGCGCGCTCGCCGCGCGGCGGGCCTGACGGGGGTCACGGCTTGCGCGCCACCCCGCAGACGACGTCGAGGTGTTTGGCGTCGTCTGCGGCCGGTCGCCACAGCGGCGCCGAGACCACGCCGGGCTCGACCAGCTCCAGCCCGTCGAAGAAGCGGGCGAACTGGGCGGGGCCCCTCAGGACGTACGGCGGATTGGCCTGCTCGTTCCAGATCTTCTCGGCCTCACCGTGCTCGACGCTGTGTGAACCGTCGAGCGCGATGAAGAGACTGCCCGGAGCGAGAGCGGCGAGGTAGGCCCGGACCATCGCCTCGGCCTCCTCGTCGTCGGTGACGTGCCCCAGCAACCCCGACATGATCAGCGCGACCGGCTCCGTGAAGTCCAGCGTGCCGGCCGCCTCGGTCAGCACCTTGGCCGAGTCGCGGCCGTCGGCCTCGACATATTGCGTGGCGCCCTCCGGGCTGCTGGTCAGCAGGGCCCGCGCGTGCGACAGGATCATCGGATCGAAGTCGACGTAGACGATCCGCGACTCCGGCGCCACCCGCTGCGCCACCTCGTGCGTGTTGTCGGCGGTCGGCAGCCCCGTGCCCACGTCGAGGAACTGCCTGATCCCGGCCTCGGCGGCGGCGAAGGTGACCGCCCGCACGAGGAAGGCCCGCGAGGCCCGCGCGTTGTCGACGATGTCCGGGAAGGCCTGCCGGATCTGATCGCCCACCGCCCGGTCGACGGCGAAGTTGTCCTTGCCGCCGAGCCAGTAGTTCCAGATCCGAGCCGTCTGCGGCTCACTGGTGTCGAAATGCGCGTCACTCATGTCGCCGGCCGCTCCTAGCTCAGTCTGAAGTGGACGGACACATGTTAGGCCACGAGCGCCAGATCGAGCAGGTAGCCGCGGGTGTCGGCCCCCTCCCACCGGACCTGCGCCACCTCGTCGCCGCTCCCGCGGCCCACGACCACCCCGGGACGGCCGCGCACGATGTCCAGGCGCACGATCCGGCGAACGGTCCATGTCCGCAGCGTGCGGCGCAGCACCTCTTCGGCGGGCAGGAAACCGTCGGTCTCGTAGCCCTCGGCGATGCGGAGGCGGCCACGCACCGTCGCCCAGGTGCCCGGCGAGGGCACGGGCTTCCCGATGACGTAGATGCCGAGCCCGTCGACATCGATCACCCAGCCGTCGTCGGACCAGATGGTGCTCTCCACGTCGAGGGCCCGCCCGGCCACCTCGTGGGTTCCCTCACGCTCGACGGCGAGGGCCAGAGCCATCTCGACCGTCCCACCGAGCTCAGCGGTGAACCCGTTGCTGGCCACCACGCTGTCGGGGATGAGGACGTCCTGCCACAACCTGCTCATGCCGTAGATCATCGCGTAGCAGACTTTCGTTGGCCGAGATGGCGCTCAACCAGCTCCTCAGCCTGGCCCGGCGAGAGCTCGCGGAGGGCGGCGACGTGCCCAAGCCACATCTGGTCGAGCTGCATCGGCGGCCGGTGTTCGAGCGGGCCGCCAAGCTCGTGAACGACCGGGACGCCACGTGGCGGAAGCTGGGCGCCGCGATCCTGCGGGAACTCGGCGAGATGGGCCCCGACGGGCGGCGGCCGTACCGCGCCCAGACGATCCCCCTGCTGCGGGCACGGCTCGCGCGGGAGGACGACCCCGACGTCCTGGGCCGGATCGTCTCGGCGCTGGGAAGCCACGACGCCGTCGAGGCGCTGGCCGACGTTCTGCCCCTGGCCGCCCATCCGGCCGTGGGGGTGCGGTACTCGGTCACCTGGGCGCTGCCCGGGCTGGTGGACCCCGCGGCCGTGGAGCCGGCCGCCGCCGAGGCGCTGTTCCGCCTTTGCGAGGACGAGGACGAGGACATCCGCTACTACGCCCTCTACGCGGCCACGCGCGAACTGCCCGGCCTGGACGTGAACGCGGTGGACGCCGTGACGGAAAGACTCAAGGACGACCCCGACGACCAGGTACGGGCCATGGCCCTCGACCACCACGAGGCGATCCGGGAGGCGCGCCGTCTCCTGGGCGACGGCCGCTTGATCGCCCCGGTCCTGGTCGCCCTTGCCAACGAGGGCGGCCTGGCCGAGATACGCGACCTGATCCCCGACGAGACCGTGGCGGAACAGTTGGTCACCTGGTGGAACACCCGGCCGCTGCATCAGGACCCACCGATCGGGTGAACCCGGCATGACCAGCACGCTCGTCCCTCTATTGTGCACGGATGTCGCCCGCCGGATCCGCAGACACGTACGACAGTCATGTTCGTGCTCGGATGATCGACTTCTTGACGATGGAGGGACAGCCATGGCCCCGCCGGCTGTGGGATGTCGGATCGCTGCTCGCCCTGGAGGAATTGCTGGAGGCGAGCACCTGGGCGCGGCACCGCGTCCTGTCCTCCGCCGCGGTCGATTGGCAGCGCCACCAGCTGGCCAAGGTCATCGGCCCCGACGTCGGGCTCGGCGACAAGGACCTGCGCACCGAACTGACGGCGCTGCTGAACAAGCCGCTACCCGATCCCAGCCCAGCCCACCGCAGGCTAGGCGAGGTCATCGCTCACGCTCGCGGCGGATATCTGAATCGTTGGGCGGTTGCGGCCGCCGGACCGAAGGAGCATCGGCCACAGCCCGAGCGGCTCGCCCGTGTCCTCGCGGCCCACCTACTCGACCTCGGCTACGACGCGAGCCACCTGTCGACATGGATCGGGCCGCTTTCCCGCCGGCGGGCGAGCACCGAGGAGATCCTTGAGCAGGCGATCGCGCTCGGCTCTGCCGCACCACGAGAGTTCACCGTGCTCATGGTCTTGGAGAGCGCGCCCGAACTGGGACAGGCACAGAAACACGAGTCGTGGCTCTCGGGCCGGGAGGTCGTGAACTGGCTCGCGCACCGGGGCCATCTCACCAGCGGTATGCGCATCACTGGAGGCTTTCTCTATCGGGTGATGTCGCGTGATCCGTTCAGCGCGGCCAGCCAGATCCGCGAACTCGTCAATCGTATGGTGGCTCGGTCGGCCTTTGTGCGTGGCCACCAAACCGGCGTCAAACCCGCGGCGCACCTGTGGGTCGACCAGCATCCCGATCCGATCCCCGTCGCCACTCCAGCCCGGGGCGCATACGTCCTGTCCATGGTGAATGAGGGCCACCTGTACAGGGTCGACGGAAAGCGCACGTTGATCGACGACGCTTTGGAGTTGGCCGCCCCCATGAACCGGGGTGTTCTCGCCCCGGCCGTGGCGGGAGGGTGGGCCGCGATCGAGTCCCTGTTGTCGCATCCTGATGATCCACGCGAGGAGGAAAGATCAGGGAAGGCCATCGCCGCCGACCGGATGGCGGCCATCCTGGCATGCTCATGGCCTCGTGCCGAGCTGACCGCTCTGGCATACAGGCATCAACCCAAGACTCCCGACGTTCTTGCCAGGACGTTGGCGACCTGCGGCACCAACCGAGAGCGCGCGTCAGCGGTGGCCGCGGCGATCGCAGCCGGGAACACTCTGGAACTGGCCAAGCGGTTCCGCCACGATGCCGATGTCGCGGCGGAATGCCGAATGCGCCGGGTCATCACTGACCCCAGACGTGAGCTCGCGGCTGTGGCGACGATCTTTCGCCTTGCGTTGCGGAGGCTTTATCGAACCCGGAACATCGTGCTGCACGGTGGCTCCACGCAGGGCGTAGCGGTGAAGGCAACCCTGCGCATCGCCGCACCGTTGGTGGGGGCCGGGCTCGATCGAATCACCCATGCCTCGCTGGTCGAAGGCCTCGGCCCGCTCAGCCTCGCGGCCAGGGCGGAGGTCGGGCTCAAATTTGTCGGGGGCGAGACTGGCCTGACGGTGGCTGACCTTCTCAGGCCACACGGCTGACGGCCCCGAACAGCAAGAAAGCCCCAAGCCAATCGGCGGGGGCTCTCGCAGGTAAGAGGAACTATACACGGCGTTGCGGCCTGGCAGCGGCACGTCGTCCAGAAGAGTCAGGCTCGGCCGTGAGCATTGAGGCGGGCGGCCTGGCGGGTCAAGTGGTCGCGTTCGGCGGTGTTCGTGGCCTCCTGGGCGGCCTGGGCGTAAAGGCGAGCGGCGGTGGCCTGGTCGCCGGCTCGCTCGTGGAGGTGGGCGGCCACCGCTGTGTAGCGCGGCAAGGACGGGTCCAGTGGGGTCAGGGCGGCCAAGCCCGCCTGTGGGCCGTCGGCCTCGCCCACTGCCACCGCCCTGTTCAGGCGTACCACCGGGCTGTCGGTCAAAGCGGTCAGCTCGTCGTACCACTCGACGATCTGCACCCAGTCTGTCTCGGCGGCCGTCGGGGCGTCGCCGTGCAAGGCGGCTATGGCGGCCTGGGCCTGGAACTCGCCCAAACGGTCGCGGGCCAGGGCTGCCTGCAGGATCTCGACGCCCTCGGCGATCAACGTGGTGTCCCACCGGGTGCGGTCCTGCTCGGCCAACGGGATCAGGGCGCCGCCGGGGGTCGTGCGGGCGGGACGGCGGGCGTGGTGCAGCAGCATCAGCGACAGCAGGCCGGCCACCTCGGGGTGGTCGATCGCGGCCGCCAGCTGGCGGGTCAGGCGGATGGCCTCGGCGGCCAGGTCGACGTCGCCGGAGTAGCCCTCGTTGAAGACCAGGTACAGCACCCGCAGGACCGTGGCCACGTCGCCGGGCTGGTCGAAGCGGACCGTGGACACCGTCTTCTTGGCCCGGCTGATGCGCTGGGCCATGGTGGCCTCGGGCACCAGGTACGCCTCGGCGATCTGCCGGGTGGTCAGGCCGCCCACGGCGCGCAGGGTGAGCGCCACCGCCGACGACGGGGTCAGCGACGGGTGGGCGCACAGGAAGTAGAGGCGCAGCGTGTCGTCGGCGGCCGTGGCCGGGCCCGGCGCCGGCTCGGCGTCGACCAGGTCCTCGCGGCGGCGGCGAGCGGAGTCGGCCCGGGTCGCGTCCAGGAAACGGTTCCAGGCGACCGTGACGAGCCAGGCCTTCGGGTCGCGCGGGTCGGCCGAGGAGCGTACGGCCTCGAGAAGTGCCTCTTGAACGGCGTCCTCGGCCGCCGCGAAGTCGGCTCCGCGGCGGACGAGAACGGCGATCACGCTGGGGATGAGGCTCCTCAGCTCGGATGCGTTCATTCGGTGATGGTCGGCATCTCGGTCAGGAACGGGCGGACCTCGAGCCACTCGTGGATCGGCTTGCCGCCGGCGCCGGGGGCCGCCGACAGTTCCCCGGCCAGTTCGACGGCGCGGTCGCGGCTGTCGACGTCGATGATCATCCAGCCCGCGATGAGGTCTTTGGTCTCGGCGAACGGGCCGTCGGTGACCGGCGGGCGTCCCTCGCCGTCGTAGCGGACCCACTCGCCCTCGGGGGCGAGCGCCTGGCCGTCGACGTACTCCCCGGTCTTCTCGAGCCGGGCCGCGAAGTCGTTCATGTACTGGATGTGGGCGGTGATCTCCTCGGGGGCCCACTTGTCCATCGGCACGTCGTTGACCGCGGTCGGCGCGCCACGGTAGTGCTTGAGCAGCAGGTACTTCGCCATGATGAGTCTCCTCGGTGCGTCGGCGACCCCATTTTGGTCGCTCTCACCACCGGGGACGGAGCCGGCCACGCGTTCTCGACATGGCCGGCGAAAAAACTTCTAGCCGGTGGTGCCGCGCACCCACGGCAGGGAGACGTGCTCGAGCCAGACCAGGGCGTAGTAGAGCACGATGCTCACGATCGCCATCAGGGTCAGGGCGGCGAAGGCCGTGGCCGTGTCGCCCTGGCCGCTGGTCTGCACGATGATCGTGCCGAGGCCGGCGTCGACCGCGCCGGACTGCATCTCGCCGACCGCCACACCGATCACGGCCAGCGGCATGGCCAGCTTCAGGCCGGTGAAGATCTGCGGCAGGGCGCCCGGCACCCGGATCCGGTGGAAGGTCTGCAGGCGTGTCGCGTCCAGCGAGCGGGCCAGCTCGGCCAGGTCGGCCGGGGTGCTGGTGAGGCCGGTGGCCGTGGACAGGACGATCGGGAAGAAGCAGACCAGGAAGGCCATGGCCAGTACGGGGGTGTTGCCGAACCCGAACCACGCGATCATCAGCGGGGCCAGGGCGACCTTGGGCACCGCGTTCAGCGCCACCAGCAGCGGGGCGAAGGCGCGCTCGAACGGCTTCCACGCGGCCAGCGCGGCGCCGATGGCCACACCGACCACCACCGACAGCGCGAAGCCGATCAGCGTGATCTTCGTGGTGCCCCACGTGGCCTTCAGGAGCAGCGACGGGTACTGGGTGAACGCGTCCACCACCTCGGGCGGCGACGGCAGGATGATCGTCTGCACGTCGAACATCTCGACCGACAGCCACCACACCGCGACGGTGACCACGAGGCCGAGCAGCGGCCACAGGACCACCGACGGTGACCACCGCCGGCGGGGCGGGGCGGCGGCCGGCGAGTCAGGCCGCGTCAACGTCTCCTGCACCACTGGAGCTCCTTGAAGAGAGCGGGCGCGCCGTCGGAAACGGCGCGCCCGTCGAAGAAAGATCAGGCCTTCGGCGTCAGGTCGAAGTTGATGACCGTCTCGGGCTTGAGGCCCGGGTCGATCTGGCCGGAACCCTGGAGGATCGCGATGCTGCGGGCCACGCGCTCGGCGTCGAGCGCGCCGACCGGGATGCCGGCGGCGGCCGAGCGGACGTACGGCGCCATCAGCGTGAGCTCGGCGGCCGCGGACTCCGCCTTGGCCGTCGGGACGTACTTGGTGAGGATCTTGCCGGCGTCGGCCGGGTTGTCGATGGAGTCCTGGAGGCCCTTGAGCAACGCCTCGTTGAACTTCTTGACCTTGTCGGGGTTGTTCTTGGCGTAGTCGCTGGAGGTGATCAGGACGTTGCCGTAAAGGTCCTGGAGGAAGTCGCTGTACGGCAGGACGACCGCCTTCTTCTTGGCGATGCCCTCGACCGTGGGCTTGCCGACGACGAACTGGCCGATGCCCTGCACCTTGCCCGAGGCGAGCGTGCCCATCAGCGCCTGGGCGCTGGTCGGCTGCCACTTGACCTTGGTGTCGTCGATGTTCGCGAGCTTGGCGTAGGTCGGGAACAGACCCTGGACCACGGAGCCGGGCTGGTCGGCCAGGAGCTTGCCCTCGAGGTCCTTGGGCGAGGTGATGCCGTTGCCCTCGAGCGCGATGATGGCGGCCATCGTGCGCTGCTGGATCGCGGCGACGGCGGTGAAGCCGGTGACCTTGTCCTTGCCACCCGCGTTGAGCAGGGCGCCGGTGAGGTCGACCGGGGTGAACTGGGCCTGGCCGGCCACGATGGCCTTGATGTTGTTGCCGGTGCCGGAGCCCGGCTTGATCTCGACGTCGAAGCCCGCGTCCTTGAAGTACCCCTTCTCGAGAGCGACGTACGCGTACGCGTCCCGGCCGAAGGTGTTGAAGGAGGTCAGGTACGTGATCTTCTCGGTCGAGCCGTTGCCGCCGCCGCTGGCCTTGTCGTCTCCGGAGTCGTCGGAGCAGCCGGCCGCGGCGCTCATCGTGAGGGCGAGGGCGCCGGCGACGACCGAACGCACGAAGGTCCTTCTCTGCACCGTGATCCTCCGGTGGGGGTATGTTCCCGGCAAAACGCCGAGCGGGGACGGGGATGCCCCGACCGGGGATCGTAGGGCAAACTGCTCCATACATCGATGACAAGTTCGTCTCAACCCCGATGTGGACGGATCCTTCACGATCGATCATGATGAGCCGGTATGCGTCCGGATCAGGGATTATTAGGGACGATGATGCGTGTCTGTCTGTTCATCGAGCCGCACCGGGGTGCGACGTACGCCACCCAATTGAGGCTGGCGCGCCATGCCGAGGACGCCGGTTTCGAGGGTCTGCTGCGGGCCGACCACTACCGCTCGCTGACACCCGAGCCGGGGCTGCCGGGGCCGACGGACGCGTGGATCACCCTGGCCGGCCTGGCCCGCGAGACGACCACGCTGCGCCTGGGCACGCTGGTGAACTCGGCCACATTCCGCCTGCCCGGTCCACTGTCGATCATGGTGGCGCAGGTCGATCAGATGAGCGGCGGCCGGGTCGAGCTCGGCATGGGCGCGGGCTGGGTCGAGATCGAGCACACCGCGTACGGCATCCCGTTCCCGCCGCTGGGTGAGCGGTTCGACCGCCTCGAAGAACAGCTGGAGATCCTCACCGGCATCTGGGGAACGGCTGAGGGCGAGGGCTTCTCGTACGACGGCAAGCACTACCAGCTTCGCGACGCGCCCGCGTTGCCCCGGCCGGTCCAGCGGCCCCATCCGCCGATCATCGTCGGCGGCAAGGGCCCCAAACGGACGCCGGAGCTGGCCGCCCGCTTCGCCGACGAATACAACATGCCGTTCAAGAGTGTGGCCGACACCGCCGCCGCCTTCGAACGAGTGCGCTTGGCATGCAAGGACCGCACCCGTCCGATCACCTACTCCGCCGGGGTCGTCGTGGCCTTGGGGCGCACGGACGCCGAGGCCAGGCGCCGCGAGGCCCCGCTGCACGCCAAGAGCGTGCTGCCGCCGGAGGACCCGGTGGTCGGCTCCCCCGACCGGCTCGTCCAGCGGATCGGCGAGTTGCGGGAGATCGGGGCGACCCGCGTCCACCTGCGGATCACCGAGATGGACGATCTCGACCACGTCGACCTGATCGCCTCCGAGGTGCTGCCTCAGCTGTCCAAATAGGCCAGCACGGCCAGCACCCGGCGGTTGTCGTCCTCGGACGGGGGCAGGCCGAGCTTGGTGAAGATGTTGTTGATGTGCTTGCTCACGGCTTTCTCGGTGACGAAGAGCCGGGCCGCGATGGCGGCGTTGGACCGGCCGGCCGCCATCTCGCCGAGCACCTCGCGCTCGCGGGCCGTGAGCACGTCGAGCGGGCGGTTGCGCTCGAGCAGCTGGGCCACGACCTCGGGGTCCATCACCGTGCCGCCGCCCGCCACCTGCTGCACCGCGTCGAGGAACTGGGCCACGTCGGAGACGCGGTCCTTGAGGAGATATCCGACGCCGCCCTTGCGGTCGGAGAGCAGCTCCCGGGCGTACAGCGGCTCGACATGCTGGGACAGCACCAGGATCGGCAGACCGGGCACCTGGGCCCGCGCGGCGATGGCGGCCTGGAGGCCCTCGTCGGTGAAGGTCGGCGGGAGCCGGACGTCGAGGACGGCCACGTCGGGTTTCTGCTCCAGCAGCGTGGGCAGCACCGACGGGCCGTTGTCGACGACGGCGATCACCTCGTAGTCGAACGCCTGCAGGATCCGGGTCAGTCCGTCCCGGAGGAGAGCATGGTCCTCGGCGATGACGACGCGCACGGCAGCTCCATGGTCACGATGGTCGGTCCGCCCGGCGGGCTGGACACGGACATCGTGCCATCGAAGGCGGCGAGGCGTCGCTCCATTCCGGCCAGACCGGTCCCCCGCGCCGGATCGGCGCCGCCGTGGCCGTCGTCGCCGACCTCGAGCCGCAGCACGTCGCCCTCGCGGCGCATGACGACGTAGGCGAACGTGGCGCCGCTGTGGCGCACCACGTTGGCCAGGCACTCGGCGACCGCGAAGTAGGCCGCCGACTCGACCGGCGTCTCGAGCCGGCCGTCGAGCGTCGAGTCGACCGACGTCGGGATGCGCAGCGTCAGCGCGAGCGCGCGCACGGCGCCGTCGAGGCCGCGCTCGGCCAGCACCGGCGGATGGATGCCGCGGACCAGGTGACGCAGCTCGGTCAGCGCGTCGGAGCTCGTCTCGCGGGCCTCGGCCAGCAGCTTGCGGGCGGTGGCCGGGTCGCGCTCGACCAGTTCCTCGGCCAGGCCGATGGTCATGCCGAGCGAGGCCAGCCGGGCCTGGGCGCCGTCGTGCAGGTCGCGCTCGATGCGGCGCAGCTCGGCGGCCTGGGCGTCGACCGCGTCGGCCCGGGTGACGGTCAGCCGGCTGACCCGCGAGCGCAGCTCGGCGGCCTTGGTCGGGCCGAGGAAGAGATGGTTGAAAAGGGCGTCGAAACGGCGCAGGTACGGCGCCACGACCAGGCCCAGCATGGCGATGAGCACGCCCTGGGGCAGCGACAGGAAGCCCTGGGCGACGCTCTCGATCGGCCAGTTGACGCCGTAGCCGTACCAGACCCCGCCGAGGTGCAGCCAGAGCGGAAGCAGGATGATGCCCTCGAGCCCGTAGGCCGGCAGGAACAGGGTGAGGATGCCGAGCGCCAGGCCGACCACCGCGCCGGGCAGCAGCCAGGCGAAGTCGCGCCAGGTGGCCGGGTCGGCGACGATCCGCCGGAACGCGCCCCACCCGATGGGCAGGCTGCCCTCGGGGCGGGGGCGGTAGGGCCGCTCGATGATCACGCCGTAGGTCCGGGCGAGCCGCCGGGACAGGTCGGCCTTGGCCCGGATGAGCGCCGTCGCGCCCGGCAGGACGACCAGGCCGATGCCGAGCACCGGGGTCAGCACCAGGCCGAGCACGAAGAACACGAACAGCGGGATGTTCATGATCGCCAGCACCATCGTCAGCAGCCCGAAGGCCACCGCCCGCAGCCCGTCGCGAATCCAGTCTCGTGTCTCCACCGACTCATCGTGACTCACCGTCGCCGGTCGGTCAGTAGTGCTAGCCCTACCGAATTCGGGGGTCTGGCATTACTGCCCCCGCCTGGAAAACAGAGAAGCCTTGATCGGCATGACGACTATGGCAGAGCGGCCGAGAGCGACGGCCGGCAGCGACTTCGCGGAACTCAACCGGCGGATCAACGCGGCCGGTCTGCTGCGACGGCGGCCGGGCTACTACGTGCTTCGCCTCGGTCTGGTCGCCGCCGCGCTGGTGGGCGGCTGGGGCGCCTTCTTCCTGGTCGGCGCGTCGTGGTGGACCCTGGCGGTGGCGGCGTTCCTGGCCGTGGTCTTCGCGCAGACGGCGCTGGTGGCCCACGACCTGGCGCACCGGCAGGTGTTCCGCACCAACAAGCCGAACTCCCGGGCCGGCATGATCGTGGCCAACCTGGCCATGGGCATGTCGTACGGCTACTGGATGGACAAGCACACCAAACACCACGCCAACCCCAACCACGATGATCTCGACCCCGACGTCGGCCCCGGGGTCCTGGCCTGGTCGCCGGAGAACGCACGCGGCTTTTTCGGTAAATATCAGGCGTATCTGTTCTTTCCCCTGTTGACGCTGTTGGGCCTCTCCCTCAAGAAGGACAGCGTCCGCGCCCTTCTGAACGGCACTGTCAAGAAGCACCGGGGCCTGGAGTCCGCCTTGCTCGGCGTCCACTTTGTCGGATATATCGCAGCATTGGCACTGGTGTTGACGCCGTTGCAGGCGGTGGCGTTCTTCGTCGTACACCAAGCGATCTTCGGTGTTTATCTGGGCATGACCTTCGCCCCCAACCACAAGGGGATGCCGCATCCCGACGGCACCGAGGATTTTCTGCGCAAGCAGGTGCTGACCTCACGCAACGTCCGCGGCGGCTGGTTCACCGACGCGGCCCTGGGCGGGCTGAACTACCAGATCGAGCACCACCTGTTCCCGGCCATGCCGACGCCGAACCTGCCCAAGGCGCAGCCGATCGTGCGGGCGTACTGCGCGGAGATCGGCGTCCCGTACGAGATGACCGGCCTCACCGACTCGTACCGGCAGGCTCTGACGCACCTGCACGAGGTGGGCGCCGATCTCCGCGCGAGGCGCTAACGGGGAACGTTGCGCAGGTTCGTGCGAGCC
Source organism: Actinoplanes sp. CA-131856 (assembly GCF_050956135.1). Lineage (GTDB taxonomy): Bacteria > Actinomycetota > Actinomycetes > Mycobacteriales > Micromonosporaceae > Actinoplanes. The sequence continues at coordinate 9,064,006 of NZ_CP191849.1, forward strand.
AGTTGCAGCATCTGGCCGACGCCGCCGGCGAGCACCGTCTTGCCGGCGGCGAGCGCGAACCCCTTCGCCTCCTCGGCCGTGATGTGCGGCGGGATCTCCAGCGCGTTCGGGTCGGTGACCACGTCGAGCAGGGCCGGCCCGTCGTGGTCGAGCACCGAGCGCAGACCGGCCCTGACCTCGTCCGGCTTCTCGACCCGGACGGTGTGGAAGCCCGCGGCCCGCGCGATGGCGGCGAAATCGACGGCGTCGTGATCGGTCTCGTAGGGCGGGTCGCCGGCCACCAGCATCTCGAGGCGGACCATGCCCAGACTCGAGTTGTTGAAGACCACGACCTTGACGGGCAATTGATGGGTACGGGCCGTGAGCAGCTCACCGAGCAGCATGGCCAGACCGCCGTCGCCCGACATCGAGATCACCTGACGCCGCGGGTCCAGCTTCGCGGCGCCGAGCGCGTGCGGCAGGGCGTTGGCCATGGTGCCGTGCACGAACGAGCCGAGGATCCGGCGCCGACCGTTCGGGGTGATGAAGCGGGCGGCCCAGCTGCAGCACATGCCGGTGTCGACGGTGAAGACCGCGTCGTCGGCGGCCTCCTCGTCGAGCACCCGGGCCACGTACTCGGGGTGGATCGGCACCAGGTGGTCGACGTCGTGGGTGTACGCGTTGACCACCTTGTCCAGCTCGTCGACGTGCTTGTGCAGCATCTTGGCCAGGAACTTGCCGTCCTTCTGCCGCAGCTTGGGCAGCAGCGCCCGGATGGTCGCGCCGACGTCGCCGGCCACGCCGAGCTCGAGCGCGGTGCGCCGGCCCAGCCGCGACGGGTCGATGTCGATCTGGATCGTGTTCTTCTGGGGCAGGAACTGGCGGTACGGGAAGTCGGTGCCGAGCAGCAGGAGCAGATCGGCCTCGTGCATGGCCTCGTAGCAGGAGCCGTAACCCAGCAGGCCGGTCATGCCGACGTCGTACGGGTTGTCGTACTGGAGCACGTCCTTGCCGCGCAGCGTGTGCCCGACCGGCGCGTTCAGCACCCCGGCCAGCTGGAGCACCTCGTCCCGGGCGCCCGTGCAGCCGATCCCGCCGAAGATGGCCACCTTGTGGGCGGCGTTGAGACGTACGGCCAGATCGTCGATGACCTCGGCCGGCGGCGCGCCGATCACCGGACCGGCCACCGGATGTCCCGTGCCGGTCTCGGCCGTCGCCTCCATCGAAAGCACGTCACCCGGCAGCACCAGCACGGCCGCGCCACGCTTGCCGACCGCGGTCTGGATGCCGACCCGGGCCATCCGCGGCATCTGCTCGGGCGACGAGACCATCTCGGTCCAGTGACTGGCCTGCTCGAACAGGCGCTTCGGGTCGGTCTCCTGGAAGAAGCCGGTGCCGATCTCGGTCGACACGATGTGCGAGGCGAGGGCCAGCACCGGCACGCCCGACCGGTGCGCGTCGAAGACGCCCTGGATCAGGTGGGTATTGCCCGGCCCGCAACTGCCGGCACAGACCGCCAGCTTGCCGGTGAGCTGCGCCTCGGCGGCCGCCGCGAACGCCGCGGCCTCCTCGTTGTGCACATGCACCCATTCGATCTCGTCGCTGCGCCGGATGGCGTCGCTCAGCGAGTTGAGGCTGTCGCCCACGATCCCGTAGATGTGCCGCACCCCCGCCTGGACCAGCACCTCGACCAGTTGGTCGGCCACCGTCTGACTCCTGCCGAACATCTCGGCCTCCCGCCTTCGTGAGTTGCCGTCTACCTACCCGTCGTGGTTGCCCCCACAACGGAGTCGCTCCTCACACGCGGTTCGTTTAAGGTATCGATGCACGTCAGGTACCACACGGGGGATAAATGAAGAAGAAGTTGCTAGCACTGGCCCTGGCCGGGCCGGTTCTCGCCGGCTGCGCGCCATCCGTACAAATCGCCCACGGCCGATCATCCGGCGCGCCGGCTTCGGCCCCGGCGCCGGCGCCGGTCGACACCGCCAAACCCGATCTCATCGCCGCGCTGCAGAAGACACACAAGGCGACGTACAAGTTCGCGGTGAACGCGGCCGCGCCCGAGAAGCAGCGCATCCAGGGTGGCGGCTCGTTCGACCCGAAGGCCAGGAAGCTCTCCACCACCACCAAGGTCACCGGCGGCGAGGACCCGCAGTCGCGTCAGCGGATCATCATCGCCGGCGACCTCTACGAGAAGGACGCCGGCGAGAGCACCTGGGTCCACCTCGACCTCAAGCGGGTCAAGAAGGACTCGTACCTCCAGGTCGACATGACCGACCCGAACGGCGTGGCCGCCTTCACCAAGTCCATCGGGACCGTCCGCAAGACCGGCCCGCGCGGCTTCAGCGGCACGTTCGACCCGAGCGCGGGCTCCGAGGACTTCCTGCCGATCGGCGCCCCCAGCATCTGGATCATCGGTGGCACGGCCGACTTCAAGGCCTTCACCGACGCCAACGGCTGGATCACCCGGATCGACGTGCAGGTCAACAACAAGGAGACGCTGAAGATGACGACCACCTTCAGCGCGCACGGCAAGCCGGTCAGCGTGGTCAAGCCGAAACGCGTCGGCGAGGCGATGGACTTCTACTACGACTAGACGACCCGGGCGGCGGCGATGGGCCTTTCCACGACCGGGAAGGTGTTGTCGCCGCCGCTGTTCGCGCTCCACCGGTAGCCGGCGAACAATCCGGCGGCGTCGGCGTAGAACATCATGTGGCCGATGCCGGCGCCCTGGAAATTGCTCACGTCGTCGACCATGCGCGTGTCCGGATAGGGCGCGTAGGTGGCCTTCCCGTAGACGCCGTGCGGGTCGGCCGTGCAGTCGACCACCTCGACCGCGTACTGCCTGGCGCCCGCGATCACCGGCCCGTTCGGGTTCTCGCCCTTCACCTCGCGCACCATGACGATGTGCCCGCTGTTCAGCTGGCCCGGCCCCTCCCGGCCCGGGTCGTAGTCGATCGCGACCAGGTCACCCGGCCGCAGATCGACCACCCGCTGGACGCGCCGGAACCGGGGACAGGAGCCGGCCGCGAAGACCCGGCGGTAGTCCTCGGCCTCCGGGGACTCGCCGAAGTACTGATCGAAGAAAGAGCCGGTCACCCAGGGGTACGTCTGTTTGAGGATCCCCGAGACGAAAGAGGCACACCGGGCGCGGGCGATCCAGGTGGCCGGATCACCCGGCGCCCCGAAGACGAGCTCGGCCGGGTTGTCCATGTCGTACACGTTGGTGGCCCTGGCCTTGCGGCCGGAGATGACCTGGACCTCGCCGGGGCTCAGGGCCCGCTGGTAGACCCGCACGTCGGAGATCGCGCCGTCCCAGCGGTTGGCCGGCGCGCTGTTCCAGGTGGCCCGCCCGATGTGGAGGCTGGTGGTCGCCGCCCACGGGGTGATCCCCGGGACGACCTCGGCGCCGGCCACCCCGTCGACGAAGAGCCTGATCGTGCCGCCGGTGCTGACCCCGGCGAGATGGACCCAGGTCGCCCGCGGATCGCCGCCGCTGCCGCCGACCGCCGACGCCTTGACCGAGCCGGCCGGATCGCGCACCTTGAACGCCCAGCCGAGCTCCGGATCCCACTGGAGCAGGAACCGGCTGGTCGCGCCGGAGTCCTGGCTGACCGCGGTGAACATGGAGGTGAGGGCGGCGCCCGCACCGAGCCGCACCCAGGCCGAGACGCTGAACGGCGCGCTCGTGTCGAGAACGGCGGCGGTCGTCGCGGTGGCGGCCGGGGTGGTGTCGAAGCTGAGCTCACCACCGGCCCGCAGCGTGGTGAAGGTGGTGCCGCTGCCCCGGGTGAGGGCCCCGCCCCCGACCAGGTCGACGGCGTCACCGCCGAGCGGCCAGTGCCCGGCCGGCCCGTCCGGAAGGTAACCGGCGGCGAGCAGCCGCTGATAGTGCACCATCTGCTCGGCGACGATCAGATGAGGCGCCGACACCGTCAGGAACGGCCGGTCCAAGGGCGCGGCCACCGCCCGCTCCGGCGCGGCGAACGCGCCCACGCCCACAGCGGCCGCCCCACCGAACAAGCCACGCCGGCTGACACCCATCGATTCCCCCTCGCGTCGACGCGAGGGAGTGTATCGACTGTGGTTGGTGGCAGGGGCGGGATTTGAACCCGCGGTCTCCGGCTTATGAGGCCGGCGAGGACTCCACACTCCTCTACCCTGCGAGTGCGCCGCCAGGGACTCGAACCCCGAACCCATCGCTTAAGAGGCGATTGCTCTACCCGTTGAGCTAGCGGCGCTCCGTGCCCCCGGGGAGATTCGAACTCCCGATCTCCGGCTTCGTAGACCGGCGCGCTGTCCAACTGCGCTACAGGGGCTTGCATGTCGTCGGGTGGTGTCGAACCAACCGGCCTCCGCCTTATGAGGGCAGCGCTCTACCGCTGAGCTACGACGACTCGTCCTGGGTCGAGGGGTGGCCGGCGCGTTGGGTGGGTAGCGCAATTATTCCCGCCCAGCTAGCCGGAGCCGGCCCGCGCGGCCACGCCCTCGACCCCTTTAAAGGGTGCTATTCAATTGTGCGGAAAAGAATGCACGGGCGGCAGGAATCGAACCCGCAACCTTCGGCTTTGGAGGCCGCCGCTCTACCAATTGAGCTACGCCCACAGGAAACGAAAAAGCCGCCCGTCCCGAAGCGGGAGGGCGGCCGGCGCACAGCTGCACGTCAGCTGTTTCGCCTGCACACTCCCGAGAAGGGACGCTTCATGGCTCGTCGCCAGGACACCGAACCGCACGCGCGGAGGGCGACCATGCCGGCGGTCTGCCACATCATCTCGCTCCCCTTTCTCACGTGTTCCTGTTCGGACGAGATAGACATTAGTAGGCGTACGGAGAAATGGCAATGGCTTTTTAAAGGTTGACCTGAAGCCCGGTTCAAGTTGGAGGGTGGTGGCCATGAGAGCAGCCGCATTCGAGAGACCGGGACCGCCCGAGGTGCTGAGGGAGATGGAGGTGCCGACCCCGTACGCCGGGGACGGCGAGGTGCGCGTGCGGATCCGGGCGGCCGGCGTCCAGCCGTACGACTGTGCCGTCCGCGAGGGATGGAACCCAGCCGGAGCACCGCCGGGGTTCCCGCGCATCCCGGGCAACGAGTTCGCCGGTGTCGTCGATCAAGGAGAGGCCGAGGGGCAGGAGGTGATCGGCTTCGGGATGCTGGGCGCCTACGCCGAATACATCGTCGTGCCGGATCACCACGTGACCGCCAAGCCTCCGGCCATGCCGTGGGAGGTGGCCGGCGGTTTCAGCGCCGGCGCTCAGACCGCGCACATCGCCCTGCTCGAGCTAGGCGTGGCCAAGGGCGACACCCTGCTGATCCACGGCGCGGCCGGCGCCGTCGGCACTGTCGCCGTCCAGCTCGGCCTCGCCTGGGGCGCCACCGTCATCGGCACCGCGGCCCCGGCCAACCACGACTATCTGCGCGGGCTGGGTGCCGTCCCGATCGCCTACGGCGAGGGGCTTCCGTCCCGGGTACGCGAGGTCGCTCCGCACGGCGTCGACGCGGTCCTCGACGGGGCCGGCGGCGAAGCGCTCGACATGTCGCTGTCTCTGACCAGCAATGTCCTCACCCTGGTCGATCACGGCCGTGACGGCGTCAAGGTGACCCCGCCGCTGCGCTCCCGGGAGCGGCTGGCCGAGCTGGCCGGGATGTACGCCGGCGGGCGGCTCCGCATCCACGTCCGGGCCGCCTATCCCCTGGCCCGCGCGGCCGACGCCCACCGCGACGTCGGCTCCGGCCACGGCCGGGGCAAGGTGGTGATCACGCTTTAGAAGCGGAACGCCCGGACCAGCGTCGTCAGGTCTTCCGCCAGCTGCGAGAGGTTCGCCGCCGCCTGCTGGGTGGTCGCCGCCACGCCCGCTGTCGACGAGGCCACGTCGGCCACGCCGGTGATCGTGTGGGCCACGTCGCCGCTGTTGGCCGCGGCCTCGGTCACCGTGCGGCTCATCTCGGCCGTCGTCGCCGTCTGCTCCTCCACGGCCGAGGCGATCGTCGTCGTGTATTCGCCGATCTGGTTGATGACCTCGGCGATCTCGCCGATCGCAGCCGCCGCGGCCGTGCTCGACGTCTGGATGGCGCCGATCCGGGCCGTGATCTGCTCGGTGGCCTGGGCCGTCTGCTGGGCCAGCTCCTTCACCTCGCCCGCCACCACCGCGAAGCCCTTGCCCATCTCGCCCGCTCGGGCCGCCTCGATCGTGGCGTTCAGGGCCAGCAGGTTGGTCTGCTCGGCGATCGACGTGATCAGCCGGACCACCTCGCTGACCTCGGCGCTGGCCGAGCCGAGCTCCGCCACCTGGCTGTTCGTGCGCTCGGCGACCGACATGGCCTGGTTGGCCACCTGGGCCGCCCGTGTCGCGTTGGTCGAGATCTCGGCGATCGAGGCCGTCATCTGCTCGGCTCCGGCCGCGATCGAGTGGACGCCCGAGTTGACCTGCTCGCTGGCCGACCGGGCGGTCGTGGCCCGGCCCGAGGCGTCGGCCGCGCCCGCTTGGAGCTGGGCGCTGACCTGGTTGAGCTCCTGGGCGGCGCCGGTGAGCCGGCCCGTGGAGTCGGCGATGCCGCGGATCGTCACCGCCACCTTCTCCACGAAGCGGTTGAAGGCACCAGCGAGCTGGCCCGCCTCGTCGTCACGGGTGATCGTCACCCTCTGGGTCAGGTCGCCGTCGCCGTCGGCGATCTCGGCCATCCGGTCGCGGAGCCGCTCGATCGGGCGGACGATTGTTCGGGCGAGGTAGAACGCCGCCGCACCGGCGACGAGCACGGCGATCAGGGTCAGGAGAAGGCTGATCTCGCGGGTCTTGCCGGCGGTGGCCAGGATCGTGGCGGTCGGCACCGACACCACCAGCGTCCAGGTGTCGCTCTCCCCCAGCGTCACCGGCGCCGCGGTCCACAGCGTCTCGTCACCGCTGTCGGTGACCTCCTGGGTGGTGTCGCCGGCCTGCACGGCCTTGGCCGCCAGCGCCGCGACGTCGTCCGGGGCCGCCTTGCCCGCCGCGTCCGCGTCACCCCCGCCGACGACCGCGCCCGCGGTGCTGACCAGCATCGCGCGGCCCGTGCCGAACGGTCTGATCGCGCCGACCAGGGTCTGGAGGCTGGCCAGCGACATGTCGATGCCGGAGACGCCGACGACGGTGCCGTTGCGTTTGATCGGCACGGAGACGGAAGTGATCAGAGTGTCGACGCCGCCCACCTCGTACAGGTACGGCTCGATCACCTTTTCGGCGCCGGTGGTCTTGGGGATCTGGTAGTAGTCGCCCGGGCCGCTCTTGTCGTAGTCGACCAGCGGGGCCAGGGCGATCTTGCCGCTGTCGCGGTACCAGTACGGCACGAACCGCCCGGTGGCATCGTCGCCGGCCCCGGCGTTGCGATAGCGGCTGTCCCGCCCGTCGAACGCGCCCGGCTCCCAGCCCGTCCAGACACCCAGGAAGTCCTCGTGGCCGGCCAGCACCGCGCGCATCTGGGCGTTGGCCGTGGCGCGGCTCGAGGTCACCGCGAGCGCCTGGCCCATGTCCCGCGCCGTGTCGAGCCCGGTCAGCACCACCTGCCGGACCTCGGCGGCGTTGCGCTGGGCGACCTCGTCGGCGTACGCGAAGCCGGTGGTCCGCGCGTCGTCGGCGTTGCGATGGGTGATGTACCAGACCACCGCGACCATGGAGACCACCAGCATCAGCACCATCGAGACGATGATTCTCATCTTGATCGTGAGGGACACTTCTGGAGGCTCCCACGCCGGATGCCCCCTATGAGGAGATTTGTCAGATCCAGCGGCCGCCCAGCCACATTCGCTGGGACCAGCTGTCGTACGGGATCGACGAGCCCACGAAGATCGGATAGAAGTACGCGAAGCAGAGGGCGACCAGCACCACGTACGCCGCCGCCGCGATCGTCCCGATCAACTGCCGGTCCGAGCGCTGCGAACCGGTCGCCACACCCTCCCGCGGCGTCATGATCGCGCCGAGCACGTAGACGACCGCGAGGATCAGGAACGGCAGGGCCGGCAGCGCGTAGAACGAGAACATCGTGCGCCCGTCCTTGATCGCGTAGTAGAACCACGGGAGCAGGCCGGCCACCACGCCGGTGCCGATCGCCCACGCCCGCCAGTCGCGCCGGGCGACGCCGAACCAGGTCAGCGCGGCCAGCGCCGGCAGGAACGACCACCACAGGACCGGGGTGCCGAGGAGCAGGATCTGCCGTACGCAGTTGGGCGCCCCGCAGCCGGTCGCGCTGGGCCAGTAGAAGTTCACCGGCCGCCCCAGCAGCAGCCACTGCCACGGCCACGACTGGTACGGGTGCTTCGAGGTGAGGCCACTGTGGAACTTGTACGCCTCGGAGTGGTAGTGCCACAGGTTCAGCAGCGCGCCGATCACCGGCGGCTCGCTCACGCCGTTGTCGGCCCGGTAGTGCCGGAAATAGCCGGTGTCGGTGACGAACCACCCGGTCCACGTGGCCAGGTAGACCACGAAGGCCGCGCCGAGCGCGAGGATCAGCCAGCCCAGGTCGCCGATGGCGCCGGCCAGGAACGGCCCGCGGACGCCGGCCGAGCGCCGGGCCTGCACCCGCCAGACGATCACCAGCGCGGCGAAGAACGGCGCGAAGAACAGCGCGCTCCACTTCACGCCGGAGGCCAGGCCCAGCATCACCCCCGACACCAGCAGCCACCACGGGACGATCCGGGGCACGGACGGCGTCTTCTCCGGATCGAACCCGTTCTCCAGCGCCCGCAGCAGGCTGCGCCGGTAATGGTCGCGGTCGAGCACGACGGCGGCGAAGGTCATCAGGATGAACAGGCCGAGGAAGATGTCGAGCAGCGAGATGCGCGACAGCACCAGCTGATAGCCGTCGAGCGTCATCAGCAGCCCGGCCGCGCCGGCCAGCACGACCGAGTGGAACAGCCGGTACGCCACCCGGATGAGCACCAGGATCATCAGGATGCCGGCCACGGCGGGCATGAAGCGCCACCCGAGCTCGGTGTTGCCGAAGATCGACTCGCCGATCGAGATCAGCCATTTGCCCAGGGGAGGATGCACCACGTACGCCGGGCCGTTGGTCTTCTCGTCCCACTCCACGCCGTGCTGGAGCATGTCCCAGGCGTCGGTCGGATAGTAGACCTCGTCGAAGACATAGCCCTTGGCACTGGTGATGCCGTTCAGCCGCAGGATCGCCGCGATCACCACGATGACCCCGGTGACCGCCCACGAATGCGGGTCGAGCCAGTTGTCGAGGGTCGCCAGCCGGCGCCGGATGATGTCGGGCACGGCACGGAGAGCCGTCGGCTCCGGAGCCAGCGTTGTCGTCACTCCGCGATCGTAGGGCCGGGCACCGGTAAATCGATGCCCGGCAACTGACGAAATGTCAGACGGCCGTGGTCACGGACCATCCATCGCGGTACTCGACCCGATTGGTTTGTACGACGGCGGGCCGCTCGACAAGCACACAACGGTCCTCACCGGGCCACCACCACCCCGCCGATCGGGCCAGGGTCTCCCAGGCGGCCAGCTCACGGCCCGCGCGAGGGGTGGCCAGCCCGAGCCGGCGCAACACGTCGACGTGCGCGATCCACCAGGCGTCCTGCTGCCCGTACCAGCACACCGGGGTGGGCCCGAGGGCCGCCCGCACGGACAGATAGAACGAGGAAAATATCCGGAACAGCGAATCGCGTACACCTTGGGCCAGGATCTCCCGCAAGGGAAGGCCCATCTCGAGGGCCCGCTCCGGCGGCAGAACGGGCCAGGACTCGCCTTTCTTGCGCTTGGGGACGGGCCGGTCCGAGGGCGGTTCGGTGTACGTCTCGTCCACCGTGGACCTGAGAAAGGAAAGCCCCGCCGCGATGTCGCTGGCGATCGGCGGCCGCCCCGGCGGCCGACGGGAGGCGACCCACGATCGCAGATCGTCGTGCGTGGGCAGGCCGTGGAGGTACGGCTTCGCCGCGCGCGGCGAATCGACCCAGATGAACCGGGGCCGGCGGTGACAGATCGAGGCAATGGCCTCTTCGGTGGCCTGGCGGTCGGCCGGCTCGGTCGAGAACCCGATGCTCAGCCACTCACGGCGGATGTCGTCCGCCTGCTGCCAGAGGGTGTTACGGAGCGCGGCGTCCCGCCGCGCGAGCGCGATCACAGCGCGAGGGCGCACGCGCCCTTCCGGGAGAAGATCATCATGGCGACCATGATGACCCTCCCCCGCCTGTCAGGGCAAGCCGATTACTTGGGGGCGTTCAGATCGTCGAGCCCCTTGACGGCCCCGCGCTGCAACGGAACCGGGTCGGTCTTCCGGGCCTGCTCGAGGGTGATCTCCTTGGCGGCCGCGTTCGCCTGAACGAGCTGCGGCTGCCGCTCGAAGAGCGTCTTGGTGAGCGAACAGGCGACGTTCGGGTCGAGGTCGTCCCGCACGAGAAGAAGGTTGGGCACGACGACGGTGGGGGTGTCGGCGGCGAGCTTGTAGGTCGCGGCCGGGATGGCGCCGGCCTCGTACACCGGATTGATCTTCTGAAGCTCCGGCAGCAACGGCGTGACGTCGAGGAACTCGACCTGCCCGGCCGAGGTGGTCAGCAGATCGGTGATGCCGGGGGTGGGCAGCCCACCCGACCAGAAGAGGGCGTCGATGGAGCCGTCCTTCATGCCGTCGACGGTCTTGGTGAGATCGAGCTTCTGGGCGCTGACATCCTTGGCGGTGTCGAGCCCGGCCGCGGTGAGCATGCGGTTGGCGATGACTTCGGTACCGGACTTGGGCGACCCGGTGGAGACCCGCTTGCCCTTCATGCCGGCGACATCCTTGATGCCGGCCGCCTTACGAACGATCACCTGCGTGTAGTTGGTGTGGATCCGCGCGAGAGCGGCCACAGGCTGCTTGCTGTCGAAGCTCCCGGTCCCGTTGACAGCGTCGGCGGCGGTGTCGGCGAGCGAGAAGGCAACGGCGTATTGCCCGGCCACCACCTGCTGAATGTTCTGCACGGAGGCGCCGGTCTCGGAGGCGGTGGCTTTGAGCTTCCCACCGCCGGCATTGATCTGCTCGGCATAGGCATTACCCAGAGCGAAGTACACGCCGGTGGCGTTGCCGGTGGCGATACCGACCCGGGTCTCGTTGTCCACAGTGCACGTGACTTCGCCACCGGAGTCGGTCGAGGCAGAGTCTTGACGTCCTCCGCAGCCGGCCGCTCCCACCACGAGCACCGAGGCGGCCACCGCGGAAAGCCCCGCCCGCCGACCGAAACGCCAGCCCGGACCTCGCGCCCCACGGGGTGCGGCAGATTCCGCCCCACGGGTTGCAGGAGGTTCCGCCCCACGGGCTCCGGCAAGTTCCGCCTTACGTGGTGCAGCAGGTTCCGCCACACGGGCTGCAGCGGGCTCGACCGCCCGGGCTGCAGCGGGCTCGACCGCCCGGACCGCAACGGACTCCACCGCCCGGACCGCAACGGACTCCACCGCCCGGACCGCAACGGACTCCACCGCCCGGACCGCAACGGACTCCACCGCCCGGACCGCAACGGGCTCGACCGCTCGGGCTGCTTCCGGCCGATCCGGCCGATCATCCTTGCGCGCAAATCCGATATTTCGCTTCATATCAACCCCGTTCATCAGGAGAGGAGGAGGGCGGAGAAGAGATTGGGGCGGAGGGCCGGGTTGAGGTCTCGCCAGAAGCCGCACCGGCCGGCGCCGCGGAGGGCGAGCAAGAGGGCCCGGCGGAAGACGAGGGGGATGGGCCGGCGGCAGGCGTGGAAGAGGGCCCGGCGGAAGACGAGGGAGACGGGCCGGCGGCAGGCGTGGAAGAAGGCCCGGCGGAAGACGAGGGGGATGGGCCGGCGGCAGGCGTGGAAGAAGGCCCGGCGGAAGACGAGGGAGACGGCGCGGCGGAAGACGAGGGAGACGGCGCGGCGGAAGACGAGGGAGACGGCACGGTGTGGGGTGGGGATGACGGTGCCGAGGGATCGGAGCGGCGGCGGTCGACGAAAGTCCAGGCAATGGCGACAAGGAACAGGGCTATGCCTATGGCGATGGCGAGCGGTGACAAATAAAGCAGGATCAAGCCGGCCAGGGCGGCCAGGACCCGTGGGCCCGTGCCGGCTCGGCCTACGCCCAGGATCCAGCCGCCGGTGGCTACCGCCAAAGCTGCCACCGCCAGCATTGCTACCGCTGTGGCCCACGTGATCTGCAGGAAAGAGCCTCGGGCCAGCAGGTATGAGCCGGCGGGGGTCAGCACGAAAGCTATCGGCGCCAAGAACGCCGGCAGGGCGTACTTCAGCGCCTGCCACATCGTCGGGATCGTTCGGCCTCCCGTTATGGCGCTCGCGCCCACCGCGGCCAGCGCCGTCGGCGGTGTCACCTCGGACAGGACCGAGTAGTAGAAGACGAACATCGCCGCCGCGGGGGCCGGCACGCCCAAGGCCAGCAGCGCGGGGCCGATGATGACCCAGCCGATGATGAAGCTCGCCGTGACCGGCACCGCCAAGCCCAGCAAGGCCAGGGCCACCGCGGCCAGGACCACCGTCATCGCCAGCACCGCCGTCGGGTCCGAGAACAGGGCCTGTGCTCCCCGGACCAGCAGCGACGCCAACTGCGCGCCCAATCCCGTCTTCGTCGTCGTCGCCGTGATGATGCCCGCGGCCGCGCACACCGCCACCACCGGCAGGACGCCGCGGACTCCCGCGCTCAACGCCTCGAAGGCTCGGCGCGGGGTCAGCCACGCGGTCCGGTCGAGGAACGAGAGCAGGAACGCCAGCAGCGTCGCGTAGACCACCGCCCTGGTGGCGCTCTCCCCCAGCGCCAGCAGCACGACGATCACGACCAGCGACGAGAAGTGGTAGCCGAAGCGGCCCAGCAGGCGCAGCACGCTCGTCGGGGGCGTCGACAGCGAGCGGACGCCGAACCGGCGTACGTCGATCTCGACCGCCAGGAGGATGCCCAGGTAGTAGAGGACCGTCGGGATCATCGCCCAGCCCAGGACCGTCAGGTACGACACGTCGAGATATTCGGCGACGATGAACGCGGCCGCGCCGAGCGTGGGCGGGGACAGGATGGCGCCGACGCCGGCCGCGGCCAGCATGCCGCCCGCCTGTTCGGCCGGATATCCGGCCCGGCGCAGCATCGGCCAGGTGACCGCGCCCACGCTGACCGCCGTCGCCGTGCCCGAGCCGGAGACCGTGCCGAGCAGGAAGCCGGCCGCCACCGCCGTGCGGCCGGCGGCGCTGCGGGAGCGGCGGAACGCGGCCACCGACAGGTCGACGAAGAAGCGGCTGGCGCCGCTGAGGTCCAGGACGGCGCCGTAGATCGTGAAGAGCACGATGTACGTCGCGGCGACGTCGAGCGGGGTGCCGTAGAAGCCGCTGCCCGAGTTGTAGAGCGCGTCCACGATCTGCGCGAAGTCGAGGCCGGCGTGTGCGATGGGCCAGCTTTGCGGCAGAAGGCCACCGTAATAGGCGTACCCCAGGAAAGCGAGGCAAACGACGGGCAGCGCCCAGCCGGTGGTCCGGCGGCAGGCCTCGACGACCAGCACCAGCATGATCGCGCCGAAGACGACGTCGATCGGGTCGAGCAGGCCCTGGCGGTTGAGGAACGCGTCGTAGCCGCCGTTGAACGGGTTCAACGGGTAGAGACAGACGATCAGGGCCGCGCACGCCAGGACCCAGTCCGGCGCCGTCGGCCGCCCGGGACTGCCACGGCGGAGGCGGTACGCGACGAAGACCAGCGGCAGCGTCCCGGCCAGGAAGATGATCAGGTAGTACTGGCTGCCGCGGGCCAGTGGTCGGAACACCTGCCAGATGACGAGCACGGCGACGGCGAACGCGACGATCGAGACGGCGAGGCCGACGCGCCCGGTCAGCCGGCGGGCGGGCAGCTCCTCGTCGTCGTACGCGACCTCCGGGGCCAAAGATCGATCATCGCCCATGGAACGGACAGTAACCGACTCGCACCCGCCGGGAAACCCGGTTCGCAACCGGGGCCCGGCCCAATGGACGCATGACCGTGCAGATGCAGACCCGGCAGCACGACGGCGGCCTCGCCCTGGACGTTCCGACGCTGCGGCGCCGACGCATGTTGGGCCTGGTCAACGGGGTCACGGTGGCCGCCCTGGCCGCCGCCGAGAGCGACACCCTGAGCCGCTCCGGCATCGTGCGCAGCGACATCCGCTGGGGTTTCGGCACCGCCACCGGCGTCGCCAAGGGCGTACCCCTGACGATCCGCCTGCGACTGGTCAGCGCCACCTCGGGACGGCCGCTGGACGGGCACGCGGTCTATCTCTGGCACGGCGACCGGGACGGCGCGTACTCCCTCTACTCGCCGGGCATGGCCGGGCAGAACTATCTGCGCGGCCTGCAGACCACCGACGACGCCGGCTGGGTCACCTTCACCAGCGTCTTCCCCGGCGCCTATCGCGACGAATGGCCGCATCTGCACTTCGAGGCGCAGCCGGGCCGCCGCGGCCAGATCTCCCTGCCGGGCGACGTCTGCCAGCAGGTCTACACCACCAAGGGGTACGAGGGCAGCCGCCACCGCCTGACCGGGGCCGACCCGGCCGGCGCCAACCCGCACGCGCTCGCGATGGCCTGCGTCACGGGTGATCTTGAACGCGGGTTCACGGCCACCCGCACCATTAACATCTGAGGCCATCCGGGGAAAACTCAGCGGCATGACAGCAGCTTCGTTTCGTCAGGCCCGGGATTTCCTGCTCGCGCACGCGACCGACTACGACGGCGCGGTGGCCGGCTTCCGCTGGCCCGAGCTGGGCGAGTTCAACTGGGCGCTCGACTGGTTCGACGTGATCGCGGCCGGCAACGACGCGCCGGCCCTGTGGATCGTCGAGGAGGACGGCTCCGAGCAGCGGTTCTCCTTCGCCGAGATGTCGCGCCGGTCGGATCAGGTCGCGTCGTGGTTGCGGCTTCAGGGTGTACGCCGTGGGGACCGTGTCGTGCTCATGCTGGGCAACCAGGTCGAGCTGTGGGACACCATCCTGGCCGTGATGAAGCTGGGCGCCGTGCTGATCCCGGCCACGCCGCTGCTCGGCCCGGCCGATGCCGCCGGCCGGGTGGCCCGCGGCGGCGCCAAGCATGTGATCGCCGCCTCGGCCGCCGCCGGGAAGTTCACAGCGGTCGACCCCGGTGTCACGCGCATCGCGGTCGGACCGGCCGTCGACGGCTGGCTCGACTTCCGCTCGGCCTACGCCGCCGAGCCGGCGTTCGAGAAAGACGGCGTGACCCGCGCCGACGACACGCTGCTGCTCTACTTCACGTCGGGCACGACCGCGAACCCGAAACTGGTCGAGCACACCCACGCCTCGTACCCGGTCGGGCACCTCTCGACCATGTACTGGATCGGCCTCCGGCCGGGCGACGTGCACCTCAACATCTCGTCGCCGGGCTGGGCGAAACACGCGTGGAGCAACGTCTTCGCCCCGTGGAACGCCCAGGCCTGCGTCTTCATCTACAACTACGCGCGCTTCGACGCCGGCCGCCTGATGGCCGAGATGCAGCGCTGCGGCGTGACCAGCTTCTGCGCCCCGCCGACGGTCTGGCGCATGCTGATCCAGTCCGACCTGACCGCCCTGGCCACACCGCCGCGCCTGGTGGTGGGGGCCGGCGAGCCGCTCAACCCCGAGGTCATCGACCAGGTGAACAAGGCCTGGGGTGTGACCATCCGCGACGGCTTCGGCCAGACCGAGACGACGGTGCAGATCGCCAACACCCCCGGCCAGCCGGTGAAGCCGGGCTCGATGGGCCGCCCGGTACCGGGTTACCGCATCGAGCTGATCGACCCGAACACCGGCGCCCCGGCCACCGAGGGCGAGATCTGCGTGGCGCTCGACCCGCGCCCGGCCGGCCTGATGGTCGGCTATCACGGCGACGAGGAGCTGACCGCCGAGCGGATGGCCGGCGGTTACTACCACACGGGCGACGTGGCCTCCCGCGACGAGGACGGCTACATCACGTACGTGGGCCGCACCGACGACGTCTTCAAGGCCTCGGACTACCGCATCTCCCCGTTCGAGCTGGAGAGCGTGCTCATCGAGCACGAGGCCGTGGTGGAGGCGGCCGTGGTGCCCTCCCCCGACCCGGTGCGGCTGGCGGTGCCCAAGGCCTACATCGTGCTGGCCGAGGGCTGGGCGCCCGACGAGGCAACGGCTGAGGCGATCTTCTCGTACGCCCGTGAGCACATGCCGCCGTACGCCCGCATCCGCCGCCTGGAGTTCACCGACCTCCCCAAGACCATCTCCGGCAAGATCCGCCGAGTGGAGCTCCGGCAGGCCGAGCTTTCGAAGCGCCGGACCCCCGACAGCCTCCCCCCGAACGAGTTCAGGGGCTGAGCCTCAGCGCCGCCGGGGCGTGGGGCGGGACGGCTGGTGAGTGGGGCGCGATGGGTGCCAGGCGGGTGTAGCCCTCGGCCGGGCGCTGGTCGGGTTCGCCCTTGTTGGGCCACAGGGCTATGGCCCGCTCGGCCATCGCGGTGATGGTCAGGGACGGGTTCACGCCCAGGTTGGCCGGGACGGCCGAGCCGTCGATCACGTGCAGGCCGGGGTAGCCGAAGACCCGGTGGTAGGCGTCGACCACGCCCGAGGACGGGTCGGCACCGATGGTGGCGCCGCCGAGGATGTGTGCGGTCATCGGGATGTTGAAGATGTCGCCGACCGTGCCGCCCGGGAAGCCGCCGATGCGGGTCGCGATGCGGCGGACCGCTTCGTGGCCGACCGGGATCCACGTCGGGTTCGGGGCGCCATGACCGGGGGCCGTGGTCAGGCGTCCGCGCCTCGTCCTTCGTACGGTCAAGGAATTGTCGGCCGTCTGCATGACCAGGGCGATGATCGTGCGCTCGCTCCAGCGGCGCACCGACAGGGAGCGGGCCAGCACGTACGGATGGCGCAGCGCCTCGGCCAGGAAGCGCAGCGGCCTCGGCACCCGGCCACCGCCGTCGACCAGCAGCGTGGAGAGCAGGCCCATCGCGTTGCTGCCAGGCCCGTAGCGCACCGGCTCGATGTGGGTGGCGGCGTCGGGGTGGAACGACGACGTGATGGCCACACCGGACGAGAACGGCTCGTCGGGCACCTTGCCGGCCTGCGCGCCCAGCAGCGCCTCCGAGTTGGTGCGGGTCAGCGCGCCCAGCTGCGGCGAGATGCCGGGCAGGATGCCCTTGTCGCGCATGGCGTGCAGCAGCGACTGGGTGCCCAGCGCCCCGGCCGACAGGATCACGTCGCGGGCCGTGAAGGTTCCCCGCGTGGTCGTGATCGTCCAGGTCGGGCCGGGACGCAGCGCGGTCACCGTGGTCAGCGGGTGCACGGTCACGCCGGCCCGCTCGGCCAGGTAGAGATAGTTGACGTCGAGGCGGTTCTTGGCGCCCACCTTGCAGCCGATCATGCAGTTGCCGCATTGGGTGCAGCCCGTCCGCGCGGGGCCGACCCCGCCGAAGAACGGATCGGGGACGCTTTTGCCGGCTTCGCCGAAGAAGACCCCGACCGGTGTACGCCGGAACGTGTGCCCGGCGCCCATCTCCTCCGCCACGTCGCGGATGACCACGTCGGACGGTGTCATGGTGGGTTGCTCGGTGACGCCCAGCATCCGTGACGCCTGGTCGTAGTACGGCGCCAGCTCGGCCTGCCAGTCGGTGATGCCGGACCAGCGCGCGTCGGAGAAGAACGTCGCCGGTGGGCGGTACAGCGTGTTGGCGTACACCAGAGAGCCGCCACCGACCCCGGCCGCCGACAGCACCACGATGTCCTTCAGCAGGGTGATCCGCTGAATGCCGCGCAGGCCCAGCTTCGGCGCCCACAGGAAGTTCTTCAGGTCCCAGGAGCTCGTCGGTAGCGTCCGCGCGGTGAAACGCCGGCCCGCCTCGAGCACGCCGACCTTGTAGCCCTTCTCGGCCAGGCGCAGCGCGCTCACGCTGCCGCCGAAGCCGCTGCCCACGATCACGACGTCGTAATCAGCCACGGCCCCACTTTTGCATTACCGGCCGGTAACCACCAGACCTCAGGTCAGGAGAACCTTCAGATGACGGCCGGACGCGGCATCGTCGAAGGCCGATGCCGCCTCGGACAGCGGATAGGTGGCACCGACCAGCCGGGAGACGTCGACCGCGCCCGTGACCAGCAGCCGGATCGCCTCGGCGAAGTCGTCCGGCAGATAGGTGGCGCTGCCCTGGAGGCGCAGCTGACTGTCCTGGACGATCGGCAGCGGAATCGACACGTCGGCCGGCGGCACCCCGACCACGACGACCGTGCCGCCCTTGGCCGCGAGGCCGAACGCCTGGTCGATCGAGCTCTGCGTGGCCACGCAGTCGAAGACCACGTCGGCGCTCTCCCCCAGCGCCTGCCGGACCTGGCCGACGGCGTCCGGGGCGGTCGCGTCGACGGCGGCCGAGGCCCCGAACGACAGCGCCCGCTCCCGGTTGGCGGCGGAACGGGCCGTCATGACGACGCTCGTGGCGCCGTACACCCGGGCCGTCAGAAGCGTGAGAAGACCGATCGGCCCGGCCCCCAGCACGGCCACGGTCTTGCCGGCGACGCCGCCGGCGAGCCCGATCGCGTGGACCGGTGTGCTGAGCGGCTCGATGAAGGCCGCCGCGGGCCAGTCCAGTTCGTCCGGGATGACGTGCAGCCGCCGCTGATCGATGGTGAAATAGTCGGCCATACCGCCCTGATCGTGGGCGCAGCCGAAGAACCGGAGCCGCTCGCAGATGTTCTGCCGGCCGGCCCGGCACTGCTTGCACTCCCAGCAGGGCAGGAACGGCTCGACGGTGACCCGCTGCCCCACCTGGAACGCGGTGACGCCGTCACCGAGCGCGGAGATCGTGCCCGAGACCTCGTGGCCGGGCGCGTAGGGCAGCTCGATGAACGGGTGCAGCCCGTGCAGCGCGTGGGTGTCCGACCCGCAGATGCCGGCCACCGCCGTCCGCACCTGAACCTCGCCCGGCCCCGGCGTGGGCACCTCGGCCTCGACCACCGCAACCCCGTCGCCCGACACGATCACCCGCTGCATCATCACGCGCCGACCCTAGCGTTGATCATGCCGAGCGGTCCATGCTGCGGAAATGCTGTCGTATGCATCGGGAACCTCGGATCTGGCCCTGCTCGGCGAGACGATCGGCGAGAACCTCGAACGGACGGTGTCCCGCTTCGGCGAGCGGGAGGCGCTGGTGGACGTGGCGGCCGGGCGCCGCTGGACGTACGCGGAACTGAACGACGATGTGGACCGGCTGGCCCGTGGCCTGCTCCGGCGCGGCATCGGCAAGGGCGACCGGGTCGGCATCTGGGCGCCCAACTGCGGCGAATGGGTGATCACGCAGTACGCGACGGCCAAGATCGGGGCGATTCTGGTCAACATCAACCCCGCTTACCGTACGCACGAGCTGCGCTATGTCGTCGAACAGTCCGGTGTCGAGTTGTTGATCAGCGCTGTGTCCTTCAAGACGAGCGACTACCGCGCGATGATCGAGGAGATCGGCTTCTCCGACGTCATCTACATTCCGGACTTGCCAGAAATTTACGAGAATGGCGGGCCGGTGGTGGCCGACCTGTCGTTCGACGATCCGATCAACATCCAGTACACGTCGGGCACGACCGGGTTCCCCAAGGGCGCGACGCTCTCGCACCACAACATCCTGAACAACGGCTACTTCGTGGGCGAGCTGATCAACTACACCGAGCACGACCGGGTTTGCTTGCCCGTGCCGCTCTACCACTGCTTCGGCATGGTGATGGGCAATCTCGCGGCCACCTCGCACGGCGCCTGCATCGTGCTGCCCGCGCCCGGCTTCGATCCGGTCGCCACCCTTCAAAGCGTTTCTGGAGAAAAAATATCTTCTTTGTACGGAGTGCCGACGATGTTCATCGCGGAACTGGGACTGTCCAATTTCAACGAGTACGACTTGAGCTCTCTCCGTACGGGCATCATGGCCGGCTCGCCCTGCCCGGTCGAGGTGATGAAGCGGGTCGTGTCCGAGATGAACATGACCGAGGTGGCCATCTGCTACGGCATGACCGAGACGTCGCCGGTCTCGACCATGACCCGCCCCGACGACACCCTGGCCCGCCGCACCGAGACCGTGGGCCGGGTCATGCCGCACCTGGAGTCGAAGGTCGTCGACCCGGCCACCGGCCTGGCCGTGGCCCGCGGCGAGCCGGGCGAACTGTGCACCCGCGGCTATTCGGTGATGCTCGGCTACTGGAACCAACCGGAGGCCACGGCCGAGGCGATCGACGCCGCCCGCTGGATGCACACCGGCGACCTGGCGACCATGGACGCCGACGGCTATCTGAACATCGTCGGCCGGATCAAGGACCTGGTGATCCGCGGCGGCGAGAACGTCTATCCGCGCGAGGTCGAGGAGTTCCTCTACACGCATCCGGACATCGCCGACGTGCAGGTGATCGGTGTGCCCGACCCGAAGTACGGCGAGGAGCTGATGGCCTGGGTGGTCATGCGTCCCGATGCTGCTCCGCTGACCGCCGACGACGTCAAGGCGTTCTGCGCCGGGAAGCTCAGCCACTACAAGGTCCCGCGCTACGTGCACGTGGTCGACGGCTTTCCGATGACCGTGACCGGCAAGGTCCGCAAGGTCGAGATGCGGGAGGAGGCGGTGGGCATCCTCGGCCTTTCGTGACGCGTGCCACGAGGCGGCATACAAGAGGCCAGTGGCCCGTTATGGTGGGCGTAGCAAGATTCCACTGGCCTCTTAAGGAGCCGTCATGAGCAAGGTCTGGCTGATCACCGGTACGTCCCGCGGCCTGGGCCGCCAGCTGGCCGCCTCGGTGCTGGAGCACGGGGACCGGGTCGTCGCCACCGCGCGCCGCCCCGAGCAGCTGAAGGACCTCACCGACACCTACGGCGACCGGGTGCGCGCCGTCGCGCTCGACGTCACCGACCCGGCCGCCGCCCGAGCCGCCGTGGCCGAGGCGGTCGCCACCTTCGGCCGGCTCGACGTGCTGGTCAACAACGCCGGCTACGCCGACGTGGCGTCGATCGAGGACATGCCCGAGGACAACTTCCGGCAGCAGATCGAGGCCAACTTCTTCGGCGTCGTCAACGTCACCCGGGCCGCGCTGCCGGTCATGCGGGCGCAGGGCGAGGGCCACATCATCCAGATCTCCTCGGTCGGTGGCCGCGTGGCCAGCATCGGCCTGGGCGGATATCAGTCGGCCAAGTGGGCCGTCGGCGGCTTCTCCGAGGTCCTGGCCAAGGAGGTCGAGTCGTTCGGCATCAAGGTCACCGTGGCCGAGCCGGGCGGCATGCGCACCGACTGGGCGGGCGACTCGATGGGGACGCTGGCCATCAGCGACCCCTACAAGCCGGTTCTCGAGCCGGCTGTGGAGCGCTTCAGCTCGTACAACGGCAAGCAGCCCGGTGACCCGGAGCGCATCTCGCAGGTGCTGATCGACGTCGCCGACCACCCCGAGCCGCCGCTGCACCTGCTGCTCGGCGCCGACGCCGTCGCCGTCGCCCAGGCCAAGGCCGAATCGCTCGCCGCCTCGGACGCCGAGTGGCGGGCGGTGAGCGAGTCGGTCAGCTTTGCGTAAGGTTTCTCGACAATGAGCGACTTCCTACGGGCCCGTAGCCCTGAACAGCGCGAGGCCCGGCGACAGGCGATCCTCGAGGTCGCGGAGGAGCTGCTCACCGAGATGCCGGTGAGCGAGATCAGCCTCCGCGAGCTCGCCCGCCGGGTCGGCCTGTCCAAGACGAACGTGGTCCGCTACTTCGAGACGCGCGAGGCGGTCTTCTTCGCGCTGCTCAAC
The DNA here is from genome assembly GCF_050956135.1 of Actinoplanes sp. CA-131856. Taxonomy (GTDB): domain Bacteria; phylum Actinomycetota; class Actinomycetes; order Mycobacteriales; family Micromonosporaceae; genus Actinoplanes. The sequence continues at coordinate 9,085,688 of NZ_CP191849.1, forward strand.
CGGACCATCGGCGAGTGGCTCGACGGGCTCGGCCTGCCCGCCGGGCCGCCGGCCGAGGTGATGGAGGCGCTGGCCCGCTCGCTCGCGGCCCACCCCCGGATGTGCGACCTGTGGAGCGCGCTCGGCACCGAGCTCGAACGCAACATCGGCGCCGAGGCCGTCCGCGACTTCAAGCTGGCCAACGGCGAGCTTCTGGCCCGGCTGGCGACCGTGCTGCGCGAGCGGATCCCGGCGCTGACCGAGCAGTCGGCCCGCGAGCTGGTGTCGTACACGGTCCTGCTGATCGCGGGTCTGTGGCCTTTCGCCAATCCGTCGCCGGGGGTCGCCGAGGCTGTGCGGGACCCCCGGCTGGCGGATTCGCGGGTCGATTTCGCCGAGCGGCTCGGCCGAGGCCTGGTGGTGGCGGTGACCGGCCTGCTCACGCTCGGCTCGGCAGCACCCGGGCGATCGTGACCGTGCCCGGGGAGGCGCCCGCCGCCGGATAGGCGGCGCTGCCATCGGCGTACGACTTGAAGGCCTGGTAGTCATGGTCCTTGGCGGCGATGGTGAACGCCGGGCCGATCGCGGAGCCGGTGCCCGCGTCGTAGACCCGCGCCTTCATCGACGAGCCGGACTGCCAGGAGAGCAACATCTTCGATGGGCCGTACGCCACGAGGTGCGGATGCTTCGACGACACCCCCGTGGCGACGGTCTTGTCGGCGGCCGAGCCGCCGGTGAAATGCGACAGCCGCACCGTGCCGCCCTGGCTCCAGGCGGTCCAATAGCCCTTGGACCTGGCGAGGACGAGGTCGCCGCCGAAGAGCGTGCCGTCGCAGGTGCCCTTGGCGACGGTGCGGTAGGGGTTGGGCTGGGCGATCCGGCAGTCGTTGTCGGTGGCGCAGACCATCACGTATTTCTTGGCTCGCGGGTCCCAGACGATGCGCGAGGTCCACGCGTGCGAGCAGCCGACCTCGAAGCTGCCGTGGCCGTCGAGCAGGGCGCCGCTCTTGCTGACGACCTGCATGCGGTCGCCCTCGTGGACGTCGACGCAGGTGCCGTTCCTGACGGTGATGGCGACCCCGAAGTAGGCGGCGTAGTTGGTGCCGTCCGAGGCGAGCCGGCCGTGATGCTGGTACCACCAGACGAACCGGGCCCCGTCGTCGTAGCCGCCGCGGCCGCCGGTGAGGTTGGTGACCTGGCGCTCCCAGACCTGGTGGCCGTTGTTGTCGAACCGCACCATCCACATGGTGTTGCAGGGGCTCGACTCACCACCGCAGAGCGGCCCGGTGTTGCAGGCGCCCTTGCGGGTGAGCAGCAGGACGCCGCCGGTCGCGTCGGCCTGCACATCCTGTAGGTCGATGCCGGTGAAGCTGGTGGCCGGGCCGGCCAGCTTGTCGTCGCAGCCCAGCCGCCCGAGATGGACCTTGCCGTCGGTGCCGAGCCAGGCCAGCCAGGATCCGCCGGCCGGGGTGGACGCGATGGCGAGCGGCAGCTTCTCGGTGTCGCCTTCCCCGCCGTAGCCCACGACCTTGCCGCCTCCGAGGCTCACGCTCGTGATTTTCGTGGTGGGGGTGGCGCCCGCGATCCGCTGGCACCCGCCGACCGCCCCGGAAGCGGAGGCCGACGGCGCACCCGGCTTCACCGCGGCCCCACTCGGCGCGCCTCCGGATATTTCCGATTTGTCGGGCGGAGAGGCGGCGTCACGGGCGGCGTCGGCGGCGTCGGCGTCACGGGCGGCGTCGGCGGCGTCGGCGTCACGGGCGGCGTCGGCGGCGTCGGCAGCACGGGAGGCGTCGGCGGCGTCGGCGGCGCCGCGGAAGGCGTTGGCGGCATTGGCGGCGTCACGGGAGGCGGCGTTGGCGGCGTTGGCGGCGTCGCGGGAAGCGTTGGCGGCGTCGGTGGACGCGGTGGCGGCGACGTCGGTGGCGCCCGAGCCGCCCCACCAGCCCAGCGCGCGGGCGCCGAATCCCAGTGGCACGCCGGCCACCACGACCAAGCCGACCACGATTGCCGGCAGAACCAGTCGCCGCGGCCGCTCGGCGCGGCGGTGCCCAGTCACGCTCATCCATCAGTCCTCAGGAGTCGGGATGCGGCCAGACTCTACTGGGAACGCTCCCAACCGGGAACTCAGCGACGGTAGATGGTCATCGAATAGCCGACCTGATCGATCACCGTGCTGGAGTCGATGATCCGTTTGAGCTGGTTACGGGCGAGCGCCACCCGCGAGTCGGACACCACCACGATCCCGCGCACCTGGTCGAGCGGTACACCGAGCGGGTTCGGCGCGTCGATGCCGTAGTAGCTCGGCACCCCGCTCCCCTTGTAGACCAGCCACACCTTCTCGCCGGCGTACTTCTCCCGCAATGTCGCGGCCAGCCTCGGCAGGTCCTGTCCCCAGTCCACGTTCGAGTCGTGCAGGTTGTTGTGGGTGTTGGCGGTGCCGCCGAAGGCCTCGTTCGAGTACGGCAGGTAGTACGGGAACGTCCGCAGCGAACTGACCGCGACGAAAGCGACCAGCACCGCGGTCGGGATCCAGGTCCACCTCCACCTGATCAACATGACCGTCCCGGCCACCACCGCCAGGAACATCGGCATGAAGATGACGTACCGGCTGCCGTAATCGCGCGCCCCCGTCATCGCCACCAGCATCAGCACCCCGGCCGGCAGCAGCGTGTAGAGGCCCGCGATCCACTTCTTGACCAGCATCGTGACCGTGCCGGCGACCCAGAGCGCGATCATCCCGAGCGGCGTCTTGATCAGCAGCGCGGCCGGCAGGTAATACCAGAGCGATCCCTTGTACGCCTCGCCGAACAGGAAGCCGTTGAACGTCTGCCGCTCGAACCGGAACTGGATCAGCACCCCGTCCCGGTAGGCCTTGGGGAACGGCAGCAGGTCGACCGCGAGCCCGCGCAGCCCGCCCGGGTTCGTGATGCCGGTCGGCGTGGTGAAGCGGAGCCGCGGATCCACGGCCAGATAGACCAGCCACACCGTGGCGACCGCGATGACGCCGACCCCGACTGCCCTTCCCACCACCTTCCAGGAGACGCGGAACGGCAGCAGGGCCAGAAGCAGGGCGATCGGCACCGCCGGAAGCGTGCTGGCCCGGGTCGCCAGCGCCGCCCCCAACGCGACCCCGGCCAGCGGCAGATAGAGCTCGGGCTTCTCCCGCGCCCGCCACAGAAGCCAGAACGTGGTCAGCACCAGTCCCGCCGCCGGCACGTCGAGCGTGGCCAGCGCACCGTGCGCGATCAGGTCGGGCGAGAAGCTGTAGAGGCCCAGGGCCACCAGCCCGGCCCAGGGCCCGGCCAGATCCCGCGCGAAGAAGAGCACGACCAGCCCGAACAGAAGCGTGAGCAGGATGATGGGCAGCCGCGCCGCGAGCATCAGCCGGAACGGGTTGTTCCCCGATTCGTACAGCAGATGCCGCCCCAGCAGCGATTGATTCCCCCGATAGCCCGGGTCGAGCCGCGCGTCCTCGAAGGCCATCCCGGCCGCCATGAACAGCTTGGCCAGCGGCGGATGCTCCGGGTTGTAGCGCAGGCTGTGCTGCTGTGCGTAGACCGCCGCCGTGCCCACATAAACCGGCTCGTCGATGGTCGGCGACTGCTGCACCGCCGTGGTCACCATGGCGAACGCCATCTGCCCGAGCAACAGCACCACCACGATCGGGTAGAGCAGGCGCCGTCGCAGCATCGCGCAAACTCTACTGCGCCCCTCATCGGTTCCCCGTGCGGATCCCAGCGCCGCCGGCTCGTGCGCTGGGCCGCCGGGCGCGTTCAGAGGCGGCCTTTCAGTTCTTTCCGGCCGGCGGCCTTGCCCGCGTACATGCGGTCGGCGACGAAGGGGAACGCGGTGGCCGCGGCCACGGCGAGGCGGTAGCGGCCGGGGACGATCACGCGGCGGCGGGGGCGCTTGAGGGCGCTCTCGATGGCGGCGGCGACGATTTCCGGGCCGGGGAGGCCGGTGCGGTTCTTGTTGGCCGGGCCGGCGATGTAGCCCGGCTCGACGAGGGTGACTCCGATGCCCGTGCCGGCGAGCTCACGCCGTACGGAATCGGTCATGCCCCGGAGAGCGAACTTGGTGGCCGAGTAGGCGCCGCTGATGCCGACCTCGCCGGCGACCGAGCCGATGTTGACGATGGCGCCGGAGCGCTGCTCGCGCATGAGCGGGACGACGGCTCGCATGAGGCGGATCGGGGCGATCAGGTTGACCTCGACCATGCCGACCACCACGTCGTCGTCGGACAGGACGGACGCGGCGCCGCCGATGCCGGCGTTGTTGACCAGGCCGTCGACGCGTCCGGTGATCTCGCGGGCCCGCTCGACCAGGGCGGTGATCGCGGCCGGGTCGCGGACGTCGGTCGGCACGGCTGTGCCGCCGGTTTCCTCGGCCAGGGCCTGGAGTTTGTCGGCGCGCCGGGCGGCCAGCACGACGGTGACGCCGTTGCGGGCGAGACGCTGGGCGGTGGCGCGGCCGATGCCGCTCGATGCTCCCGTGACGATGACGACCGGCATGCGCTTCCTCCCCGTTTTGCGGTTCGACGACAACGGCGCCGCCGGTTTCCCGGCGGCGCCGTCGGTGGTTCAGCGCTTGCTGTGGTACGCCTCGACGATGTGGCTCGGGATGCGGCCACGCTCGGAGACCTCGTAGCCGTTCTTGTTCGCCCACTCGCGAATGGCCTGGTTCTGATCGCGGCTGGCCCGGCCGGTGCTGGCCTGGGCGCCCCGGCGGACCGGCGACGCGACCGAGCTGCGGCCGACCCGGGTCGCCGCGTTCAGGAACGGGTCGAGCGCCTTACGCAGCTTGCCGGCGTTCTTCTCGGAGAGGTCGATCGTGTAGTTCACACCGTCCAGTCCGAACTCGACCGTGCGGTCGGCTTCTCCGCCGTCGATGTCGTCGGTCAGAAGGGTTATTACCTGCTTGGCCATGGTGTGCCCCGCTCCTACAGCGATGTCATTTGAGTCACGACTATGCGCACGTCGGCGACGCCGTGAATGTCGATACGGTTTCATTCTGTCTCCCGACCGTTGTCAGAGCAAATTTGCCCCCTTCGCATGTCGCAATTCCGCTCCTCCGGTGCCCCTCTTTTCATGCTTGTGAATGTCCTGTAACGTGTCCTGGGAGCGCTCCCAACCCCCGTCCCCCTCCCCCGGAGCATGTGGAAATGAGACGCCTTCTCCGTGCCTGCCTGGCCGCCGGATTGCTCGCCGCGGCCGGCGTGGCCGCGTTCACCGTGGCCGGGCCCGCCTCGGCCGACGCCGAGATCTGCGAGCAATACGGGACCACCACCATCGGCGGCCGCTACGTCGTGATGAACAACCGCTGGGGCACCTCGGCCCAGCAGTGCATCAACGTGACCAGCACCGGCTTCGCCATCACCAGTCAGCAGGGCACCGGCAACACCAGCGGCGCCCCCGTCTCCTATCCGGCCGTCTATTTCGGCTGCCACTACACGAAGTGCTCTCCCGGCACGAACCTGCCGATCCGGGTCAGCGACATCTCCAGCGCCACCAGCCGGGTCTCCTACAGCTACGTGCAGGGCGCCACGTACGACGCCGCGTTCGACATCTGGCTCGACCCGTCACCGAGGACCGACGGCGTCAACCAGCAGGAGATCATGATCTGGTTCAACCGCCAGGGCCCGATCCAGCCCATCGGCTCGGTTGTCGGCACCACGACCGTCGGCGGCCGCTCCTGGGAGGTCTGGCGCGGGAGCAACGGCGCCAATGCCGTGATTTCGTACGTGGCTCCGGCGCCGATCCCGTCGTGGTCGTTCAGCGTCCTCGACTTCATCCGCGACGTACAGAATCGCGGCGCGATCACCAACGCTTGGTATTTGACGAGCATTCAAGCCGGATTCGAGCCCTGGATCGGCGGCGCCGGCTTGGCCGTGACCGATTTCGCGGCCGAGGTGAACGGTGGAGGCATCCCCACTTCCCCGCCCACTTCGTCACCGACAACCCCGCCGCCCGGCGGTTCCGGCTGCCGCGTCACCTATGCGACCAACACGTGGAACACCGGCCTTACCGCAAATGTAACGGTGACCAATACAGGCAGTACCGCCCTGAACGGCTGGACCCTCGGATTCACACTCCCATCCGGCCAGACCATTACCGGCTCCTGGAACGCGACCTTGACCGGTTCCACGGGCGCGATCACGGCCAGAAATGTCGCCCACAACGGCACCGTGGCCCCGAACGCGAGCGCGAGCTTCGGCTTCCAGGCCACCCACACCGGCAACAGTGGGAAGCCGGCCGCTTTCACCCTCAACGGCGCCGCCTGCACCACCGCGTGACCCTCGAGACCCGAGCCGCCTCGTAGCCGATTCTCCGGCGCCGGGGCGGCTCGTCCATTCTCGACAATCGATCGACCCTAGGATCGCGGGCATGACAGTGCTACGGATCCGCGGCCTCGCCCTGCCCGGAGGCGAACCGATCGACCTCTACGCCGACGGCGACCGGTGGACCACCGATCCGGTTCCCGGCGCCGAACTGGTGGCCGAGGGCTGGATCTTGCCGGGCCTGGTCGACGCCCACACGCATCCCGGGGCGGAGGCGCCCGGCCGGCCGCTGGACGACGAGACACTGCGGGGTGATCTGCGAGCCCATCTGGACTCCGGGGTGACGCTGATCCGGTCGCCCGGCCTGGCCGGTGATCCGCCCGAGTGGTTCGGCCGGGCGGCCGACAGCCCGCGGGCCTTCCACGCCGGGCCGTGGATCGCCCAGCACGGGCAGTTCTTCGAGGGGTGGGGACGACGGCCGGATCCGGTCGATCTGCCCGCCGTCGCGGCCGAGCAGGCGGGACGGACGGGGTGGGCGAAGGTCGTGATCGACTGGCAGGCCGGTGACGACGTCATGCCGGTGGACGTGCTGCGGGAGGCGGTCGCCCGGGTCCACGCGGTGGGTGGGCGCCTGGCGGTGCACTCGCAGCACACGGCGGGCGGCGAGGTCGCGGTCGAGGCGGGCGTCGACTCGATCGAGCACGGGATGGGTCTCGATCCCGGTCTGCTGCCGCGCATGGCGGAGCGGGGCATCGCGCTGACGCCCACGCTGGCCGTGATCACCGAGTCCCTGGAGCGGATCGCCGCCGATCCCGAGCGGGCCGGCCGGAGCTGGTACGTGCCGGGGGCGAGCGCGCACGGCCGGCTGACCGCCGCCGCCGTCGAGGCCGGGGTCACCGTGCTGGCCGGCACGGACACCCGGCCGCACGGTGGGATCGCCCGGGAGATCCGCGCCCTGGTGGCCGCCGGAGTGTCACCGCACGAGGCAATCGCCGCCGCTTCCTGGACCGCGCGCGCCTACCTCGGCCTGCCCGGTCTGGTCGAGGGCGCCCCAGCCGACGCGGTCGTGTACGGCGCCGACCCGCGAGCGGATCTCGGCCTGCTCCACAAGCCGCAAGCCGTGATCGTCCGCGGGAAGCGCCTCGGTTAGAGGCCCGGCAGGATCTTGTCGAGGCGGGCCGGGAGGTCGCGGATGCGGACGCCCGTGGCGTGCCAGATGGCGTTCAGGATGGCGGCCGGGGAACCTACGATGCCGATCTCGCCGATGCCCTTGCTGCCCATCGGGTTGAGGGAGCCGTCCTGTTCGTCGAGCCACTCCGCCTCGATCGACTCGACGTCGGCGTGGGCGGGGATGTGATATTCGGCCAGGTCGTGGTTGATCCATTCGCCCATCGCCGGGTCGAGCACCCCCTCCTCGAACAGGGCCATGCCCATCCCCATCACCATGCCGCCGATGAACTGGCTGCGGGCCGTGCGCGGGTTCAGGATGCGGCCGCACGCGTACATGCCGAAGAGCCGGGACACCCGCACCTCGCCGGTCACGGCGTCGACGCGTACCTCCGCGAAGTGGGCGCCGAAGGCGTGCTTTCCCTCCTTCTCCTGCTCGGCGATGAGCTCCGAGCTGTCGAAGGTCGACTCGGTCCCGCCCGTCTCCCGCAGCGACCGGCAGGCGCCCGTCACCGCCCAGCCCCATGAGGCGCTGCCCGAGGAGCCGCCGGCCACCGAGGCCTTGGGCAGCGTGCTGTCGCCGATGCGCAGGCGCACCTGGGAGACCGGCACGCCCAGCTCGTCGGCCGCGATCTGGGTGAGGATCGTCCGGGCGCCGGTGCCCAGGTCGGCCGCCGCGATCGCCACCTCGAAATCACCTTCGCCGAGGTCGCGGACGCGGGCCGTGGAGGGCTGGGCCATCGTCGGATAGGTCGCGCCGGCCACTCCCGTGCCGATCCACCAGTCGCCCTCGCGGCGCTGCCGGGGTCGCCGGTCGCGGTCCCCCCAGCCGAACCGGGCCGCGCCTTCGCGGAGGCATTCGACGTAGTGACGTGAGGTGAACGGCTTGCCCGAGTCCGGGTCGACCGTGGGCTCGTTGCGCACGCGCAGCTCGATCGGGTCCATGTCGAGGGCCACGGCCAGCTCGTCCATCGCGCATTCGAGCGCCACCATGCCGGGCGCCTCGCCGGGCGCGCGCATCCAGCGCGGCGTCGGCATGTCGAGCCGGGCCAGGCGATGGCCCGTGCGGCGGTTCGGCGCGGCGTACATGTGCCGGGTCGCCACCGCCGTCTGCTCGGCGAATTCGAAGATCCGGGAGCTTTGTGAGTACGCCTCGTGGTCGATCACGGTGAGCGTGCCGTCGGCCGTGGCGCCGAGCCGGACGCGCTGGATCGTCGGCGTGCGATGACCGACCATGCTGAACAGCGCCTGCCGGGGCAGGGCCAGCTTCACCGGATGACCGGTCACCCGGGCCGCCATCGCGGCCAGCACGGCGTTGGGCCGGGCCGTGCCCTTGGACCCGAAGCCGCCGCCGACGTGTTCGGTCACCACGTGTACCTCGGAGATGCCGAAGAGCGCGCCGACAGTGGCCGCGATGCCGGCCGGGTGCTGGTTCGAGTCGTACAGGATGAGCTCGTCGCCCGACCACACAGCGGTCGTGGCGTGGGGTTCCATCGGGTTGTTGTGCAGCGCCGGCGTCGTGTAGGTGACGTCGACCTCCACCGGCGCCTCCGCCGACACGTCACCGGCCGAGGTCTCCGACGGGAAGGCCGGGTTCACCTTGTCCGGCGTGTAGAGATCCGGGTGGTCGGTGCGCAGGACGGCGTCGTGCGGCTCCGTCTCGATGGTCAGCGACAGCTCCTGCGCTCCGCGCCGGGCCGCTTCGAGGCTGCGGGCGACCACCAGCGCGATGGCCTGCCCGCGGTAGCTGATCTCGTCGGTCTGGAGCACGGCCAGTTCGGGGTCGTCGGCGCTCTCGAGCCGGGGAGCGTTGCCGTGCCAGAGGACCGCGAGAAGGTCCAAGAGCGGATCGACCCGTACGTCGACGAGACGGCCCCGGGGCACGGGCGACTGCACGACCCAGCCGTACGCCACATCGCCGACCTGATATTCGGCCGCGTACTTCGCGGCGCCGGTGACCTTCTCCGGCCCCTCGATCCGTTGCAGCGGCCGGCCGACGGCCCGGTGCTCGGTGACGGTCATGATGTGAGCCTTTCGAGCACGGAGGCGACCAGGTTACGTACGAGCGGAACCTTGAAGGTGTTGTCCTTCAGCGGCTCGGCCGCGGCCAGCTCGGCGTCGGCCGCGGCCAGGAAGGACTCCCGCGTGGCGGGCCGGCCGCGCAGCGCCTCCTCGGCGAGCAGCGCCCGCCACGGCTTGGGCGCCACCGCGCCGAACGCGAGCCGGACGTCGGTCACCCGGCCGTCCGCGACTTCCACGGCGGCGGCGATCGAGGAGACCGCGAAGGCGTACGACGCCCGGTCGCGCACCTTCCGATAGGCGCTTCTCAGACCCAGCGGGGGTACGTCGACCGAAGTGATCAACTCCCCGTGATCGAGGACCGTGTCCCGGGACGGGTCGTCGCCGGGCAGGCGGTAGAGGTCGCTCACCGGCAGGGACCGCTGCGACGTGTTCACCACCGCGTCCAGCGCCACCAGGGCGACCGCCATGTCCGACGGATGCGTGGCGATGCACTGCTCCGACCCGCCGAGAATGGCCAGATTGCGGTGGTCACCCTCACGGGCGGGGCAGCCGGTGCCGGGCGCGTGCTTGTTGCACGGCTTGGTCGCGTCCATGAAGTAGCGGCACCGGGTGCGCTGCAACAGGTTCCCACCGGTGGTCGCCATGTTGCGCAGCTGACCCGACGCTCCCGCCAGCAACGCCTGGCTCAGCACGGGGAAGTCGCGGCGCACGTCCGGATGGGCGGCCAGGTCGCTGTTGCGCACTCCGGCGCCGATCCGCAGCCCGCCCCCGCTCAGCGAGGTCACCTCGTCGAGGCCGAGCCGGGTCACGTCGACCAGCACGTCCGGCGTGGCCACGCCCAGCTTCATCAGGTCGACCAGGTTGGTGCCGCCGGCCAGGAACGTGGCGCCCGGCTCGAGGCCGCCCGCGACATCGGTGGCGGTGCGATAGGTGAAGGTCTTCACCGGGCCGCCGCCTCCTTGATGGCCGGGACCATGTTGGCGTACGCCCCGCAGCGGCACAGGTTCCCGCTCATCCGCTCCCGCACCTCGGCGTCGCTGAGCAGGTCCTCGCCGTCTTCGGTGACCGCGCTCGGCCACCCGTGCGCGACCTCGTCGAGCATGCCCACGGCCGAGCAGATCTGGCCCGGGGTGCAGTAACCGCACTGGAAGCCGTCGTGTTCCAGGAACCCGCGCTGCACCGGATGATCGATTCCCTCGATCGTGGTGACCGGGGTGCCCTGCTGGGTGACGGCCAGGATCAGGCAGCTGTTCACCCGGCGCCCGTCGAGCAGCACCGTGCAGGCACCGCACTGGCCGTGGTCGCAGCCCTTCTTGGCGCCGGTCAGGCCGATGTGCTCCCGCAGCGCGTCCAGCAGCGTGGTGCGCGGGTCCAGGTCGAGCTCGTGCTCGACGCCGTTCACGACGAGGTTCATGAACGGAGTGGCTACCCCGGCCGGAGTGATTCAACCGCGCCGCCTCGGGTACGGGCCAAGACATGCGAGTCGTCATCGTCGGAGCCACCGGCAACGCCGGAACCGCTCTCCTGCGCCGTCTGGCCGCTGAGCCCGAGGTCGAGGTGGCCGGGGTGGCCCGGCGGCTGCCCGACCCGGTCGGCGCGTACGCCGGGGCGACCTGGCACTCGGTCGACATCGGGGCCGAGGACGCCACCGAGCGCCTCACCGAGGTGTTCACCGGCGCCGACGCCGTGGTGCACCTGGCCTGGCAGATCCAGCCCAGCCACGACCAGCACCTGCTCTACCGCACGAACGTGCTGGGCAGCCGGGCGGTGGCCCGGGCCGTGCTGCGGTCCGGGGCCCGCGCGCTGGTGCAGGCGTCGTCGGTGGGCGTCTACTCACCGGGGCCGAAGGACGCGTACGTCCGCGAGAACTGGGCCCGGGCCGGGGTGCTGGCGTCGTCCTACAGCCGCCACAAGGCCCAGGTCGAACGGATGCTGGACGCTGTCGAGTCGGAACATCCGACGCTGCGCGTGGTGCGCCTGCGCCCCGGCCTGATCTTCCAGCGCGCGGTCGGCACGGAGATAGCGCGCTACTTCGCGGGCCCACTGTTGCCGGCGCGCCTGCTGAGGCCGCAGTGGATCCCCGCCATCCCGTCCCATCCGGCACTGCGGTTGCAGGCGGTGCACGCCGACGATGTGGCCGACGCGTACGCCCGCGCGGTCCTCTCGGACGTGCACGGCGCCTTCAACATCGCGGCCGGCCCGGTCCTCGACCCCCAGGTGGCGGCCGAGGCCTTCCACGGCATCCGCGTGCCGGTCCCGGGCGCCGCCCTGACCAGCGCCGCCGCCCTGTCGTGGTGGCTGCGCCTCCAGCCGATCGACGCGGGCTGGGCGCGGCTGGCCCTGAAGGCCCCACTGATGTCCTGCGACCGCGCCGCCACCGAGCTGGGCTGGCGCCCCACCCGCGACGCCGTCGAGTCCTTGAAGGAACTGGTGGCCGGCATGGCCGACCGGGCACACGGCGAGGGCCCACCGTTGTCGGCCGACCCCGCCCTCCCGGGCCGTCTGGGCGGTTTGCTCCGCGGACGCCTTCCCGGCACGGGAAATCCGTACTAGGCGACCAGGGGCAGGCGGTCGGTCATCTGGCTCAGGGCCTCGGTGCCGTCGACCGGGCTGGAGAACAGGTAGCCCTGACCCAGGGGGCATCCCAACCACGCCAGCAGGTCGCGGTGGGTGGTGCTCTCGATGCCCTCGGCGATGACCGTCAGGCCGTACTGGCGGGACAGGGCGACCATGCCCTGGACGCGGGTCAGCTGTTCCTGGCTCTGGGCGATGTCGTCGATGGCCGACTTGTCGATCTTCAGGACGTCCAGGGGCAGGCCGTCCAGCTCGGGGCCGAAGTAGTCGATGGCGATGCGGACGCCGTGGTCGCGCAGGTCTTTCAGCTGGGTCCAGACCCACTCGTTCTCGGCCGCCAGCGCCGTCTCGTTCAGCTCCAGCATCAGGGCGTGCGGTGGCACCGCGGCCCGGGACAGGGCCTGCTTGATCTCGTCGACGAAGCCGGCCTCGCGGAACTGGCGCACCGAGACGTTGACGCTGACGTACGGCTGGCGGGATCGGGGCAGGATGCGCCGCCACTGGCCGACCGTGTGCAGCGCCTGCTCCAGCACCCAGCGGCCCATCGGCACGATCAGGCCGCTCTCCTCGGCCACCTCGATGAACTCGGCCGGCTGGACCACGCCGCGGGTCGGGTGGTGCCAGCGAACCAGCGCCTCGTAGCCGACCGGCTCGTCCGTGCCGAGGTCGACGATCGGCTGATAGGCGAGCAGGAAGTGGCCTTCGCGGGCCGCGTGGTCGAGGGCGGAGCGCAGCTCCAGGCGTTCGACCATCGCGCCGTGCAGGTCGGCCTGATAGCGGCGCCACTGGTTCTTGCCGGCGCCCTTGGCGACGTACAGGGCCAGATCGGCCTGGCGCAGCAGCTCGTCGGCCGAGTCGGCCTCGGGCGTGGTGGTGATGCCGATGCTGGCCACGGCCATGATGGTCGTGCCGTCGTCGAGGGGCACCGGCTCGGCCAGCGCGGTCAGGATGCGCTGGGCCGTCTCCTCGACCGCGCCCGGGTCCTGCACGTTCTCGACCAGCGCGGCGAACTCGTCACCGCCCAGGCGGGCCGCCGTGTCGTCGGCGCGCAGGGCGCCGGCGATCCGGTGGGCCACCGTGATCAGCAGCTGGTCGCCGACCGCGTGGCCGAGCGTGTCGTTCACCTTCTTGAAGTCGTCCAGGTCGATGAAGAGCACGCCGACAACCGAGCCGTCGCGGGCGCCGCGGTGCAGGGCGTGCCCGAGCCGGTCGTGGAACAGGACCCGGTTGGCGAGGCCGGTCATCGAGTCGTGGAACGCCTGGTGGATCAGCTCCTGCTCGAGGCGGCGGCGCTCGGTGACGTCGCGCAGGGTCACGACCACCCCGGCCACCGTCGGGTCGGCCCGCAGGTCCTGCGAGTGCATCTCCAGGAGCACAGGTGTACGCCTGTGGCCGACGGCCCGGAAGTCGAGGCCCTCCTGCATCGTGTCGCCGGCCCGGATCGCGGCCAGCACCTCGTCGAGCCGGCTCCGGTCGCCCGGATGGATCACGCCGGGCAGCAGCGTGCCGCTCGGGTCGGCGCCGAGCACGGCCGCCGCCGACGGGCTGGCGTAGCGGATCCGGTCAAGGTCGTCGACGATCAGGATGACGTCGGAGGTGTTCTGGACGAGGGTGCGGAAGTACGTCTCGCTGTTGCGCCGGATCACCTCGTGGCTCAGCTCGATCCGCTCCAGGGCCAGCGCCGCCTGCCCGGCCAGCACCTCGACCGCCCGCAGCAGGCCGGGCAGCCGCTGGGCGGGCGCGCCGACGTGCAGCACGCCGAGCAGCGAGGTCCCGGCCGGGCGGTCGCCCAGCACCATGGGGCTGCGCAGGGTCAGGCTGAAGTTGGTGAGCCGCACCGCGACCGCCCAGTCGACGTCGCGGGTGGGCACGATCCGGGTCGGCCCGGCGGCCAGCGCGGTGCCGTCGACCGCCATGGCCAGGACGACCCCGTGCGGGGTGTCCGGCGGCAGCAGTTCGGCGACCGCGACGCGGACGGCCGCGTTGACCTCGTCCGTGGCGTTGGCCGAGACCAGGGCGGCCGAGGCCCGGCGCAGCGCCCGCTCCCGGGCCAGGGCCAGGCGGTGACTGGCCATGATGCCGGCCATCCGCACCAGCACCAGCAGGAACGTGACGGCGCTGAGGATCGCCACGACCGTCAGGTCGGGTACCTCGCCGTCGCGGAACATCCGCACCAGCAGCACCGCGGGCGCCACCATCGAGGCCAGGCCGAGCAGGGCCAGCCGCAGCCGGGTCAGCTCGGTCTCGGCGGCCGGCGCGGCCCGGCTCAGCTCGATCATCGACGGGTGCAGCGCGGTCAGACCGGCCGCCGCGTACAGGGCGAAACCGCCGACGGCGGCGTCACCGGCGGCCGACAGCTGATAGGCGGCGTCGGCGAACAGCATGACCAGCAGGCCGCCGCCGAGGATCCGGCCCGCCATGACCGGGCGGCCGGCGGTCAGCAGCCGGGTCAGCATGCCGAGCAGCAGCAGGTCGGCCAGCGGGAACGCGATCTCGGCGAACGCGCCGGTCCGCTGGAGGTCGGGGCCGAGCACGAAGCTCCAGGCGAGCAGGGCGACGCCGGAGGTGAGGGTGAGCGAGTCGAGCAGGGCGGCCCGGTCGCGGAGGCCGCCGGTGCGCCGGCGGATCAGCACGAGCAGCATGCCGGCCAGCACGGGATAGCCGATCAGGGCCAGCACGCCGCCGGCCATGGACAGGCCGGGAACGTGGTCGAGGGCCCGGTCCGGTGCCGTGTAGGCGGCGGCGCCGATCGAGGAGAGCGTGACCGCGATCCCCAGCAGGCGCCATGGCATGCGGTCGGCGGGCTGGTGACGGCGTACGCCGTAAGCGATGGCGGCGACCGCCGAGAGTCCGCCGATCACGCGGAGGAGGCTCTGCGCGTCGGCCGGGGCCAGCACGAAGAGGACGGCGATCAGCGCCATCCAGCCACCGAAGGCGGCGGCCCAGCGTGCCGGCATCCTGTCCCTGCCTCCACTCCGCGCTCGGTTCTGCGGGGTGCCTGATCGGCCCGGCACGGGGTGACCTGAGTGAAACCGGCACAATCGTCGTGTGCTCCTCGAGTTCATCCGCGGCAACACCGTGCTCGCGCCCGTGCCCTTCGTCCCCGAGCTCTCGCTTTATCAGGCGGAGGAGCCGATCGCGCTGTGGGAGAAGACGGAGGAGGCCGGCGCCGAGCAGCCGCCGCCGTTCTGGGCCTTCGCCTGGGCGGGCGGTCAGGCCCTGGCCCGGCACGTGGTCGACCATCCCGAGCTGGTGAGCGGGCGCAGCGTGCTCGACCTGGCGACGGGGTCGGGGCTGGTGGCCGTGGCGGCGGCCAAGGTGGGCGCGAGCCCGGTGACGGCCAACGACGTCGATCCGTACTCGCTGGCCGCGGCCGAGGTCAACGCCGAGGCCAACGGCGTGCGGATCCGCACGGTGGAGGCCGATCTGCTGGACAGCGACGACCCGTACGGCGTGGTGCTGGCCGGCGACGTCTTCTACAGCCGCGAGATGGCGGCCCGGGTGCTGCCGTTCCTGCGCCGGGCCGCGAGCCGGGGCAGTCTGGTGCTGATCGGCGACCCCGGCCGGGCCTATCTGCCGTCCGAGGGATTGACCAGGCGAGCCTCGTACGACGTGCCGGTGCCGGTGTCACTCGAAAGCGTGCCGGTGCGTCACACGACGGTCTGGCAGCTCATTCCCGCAGGAGCTTGAGCAGGGCGAATCCGTCCTCGACGACGGCGTCCGGGCTCGGCCCGTCGGGCTCGGTGCGGGTGCGCGGCGACGGCATGAGGAGGGCCCGCGCGACGCCGGCGCGGCGGCCGCACTCGATGTCGCGGCGCGGGGTGTCCCCGACGAACCAGGCTTTTTCCGGCTCCACGCCGAGCGCGTCGGTCGCGTGCCAGATCATCTGCGGGTTCGGCTTGCGGACACCGGCCTCGTCGCTGTAGATCTGCGCGGCGAAGAACTCCCCGATGCCCGCCTTGTCGAGGAAGTCGCGGTGGGCCGCGCCGGACAGCGAGTTGCTGACGACCGCGAGCGGGATCTCGACCTCATGGGCAAACTGCAACATTTCCGGTACGCCCGGACGAAGCGCCCAATTGTCGCGCCAGGCCCACTCGTACGCGAGCTTGCGCGCCGCCCCGCGCACCGGCACCTGAGCCGCCGGCGGCCAGCCGGGCAGGATGAACCGCTCGAACACCTCGGACTGACTCAGCTCGTCCGGCCAGTCCTCGTCGCGCCACCGCGCGTAGGCGGCCGCGCCCTCGGTGACCGACCGCTGGATCTCGCCGGGCGACAGGGCGCCCCGGGTCAGGTTGAAGATGCGCAGAACGAGACCGGGCGGAGCGCTGCGCTGCGGCGGCGCGTCCGCCAGGACGCCCCCGAAGTCGAGGAGAAGCGCAGCGGGCCGCATATCAACGAACGGTACCCAATGTCCAGGCCCGGACACCCCCGACGATGCCCGCCGTGTTCGGCACCACTACGACGTCGTCGCCCATGCGGGCCAGCTGGGCGGGAGTGATGAGACGGGAGTTGCCGCCGCCCAGATAGACCCGGTCCCACAGGAAGACCGGGCGCAGCCCCTCGATGACGTTGCGCACCCGGCGCGACCAGAGGGCGTCACCCAGCCGGCGCCGCTCGTGCTCACCGATGTACGTGTCGTAGGACATGCCCCAGCGCACCGGCGCCTGCGACATCTCCAGGTGCGGGGCGAGCTTGCCCCCGTCGAACAACGCACAGCCGAGCCCGGTGCCGAGCGTCAGCACCAACTCGCACCCCGTCCCCGCGACCACACCGGCCCCGTGCACCTCGGCGTCGTTGAGCACCAGCGTCGGCATGCCGAAGGCGTCGGCCAGCGCCGTGCGGGCGTCGAACCCGCTCCACGCCTCGACGAGCTCGGGATCGACCTTCGTCCGGGGCCCGCTGCGCGTCACGTAATGCGGGGTCGCGACCACCACGCCGTGCCGCAGCATGCCCGGCATGCCGACGGTGACCCGGTCGGCGCTGGGCAGGCGCTCCCCGAGCTCCACCAACGTCTTCACGAAGAGGTCGGGCGGCAACGGGTACGGCGTCGGGACGCGCAACGGCTGCGCCCGCATGGTGCCCGCCTCGTCGAGCACGGAGCCCTTGATGCCGCCGCCGCCGCAATCGATCGTCAGGGTGAAAGCCACGCCGTCAGTTTGCATGGCGGTCACCTCCTCGCCTAGTGATTGTGACCGGCGTGTGTGGCGTTGGGTAGGGTCGACGGCCGTGCGAGTAACTACCCGGAATGCCTCCTTTCAGCAGTGGCAGGCGCTGCTCACGAACCGGACGAAGCGGCACCGCGCCGGCTCCTTCCTCGTCCACGGCGTGCGCCCGATCTCGCTCGCGCTGGATCACGGGTGGGACATTTCCGATCTGATTTATCCGGACAACCAGTCTTTGTCGGCATGGGCCCGATCCGTTCTCGACCGCTCGGGGGCGCGCCCGGTTGCCATGGCGCCCGACTTGTTCGCCGAGCTGGCCGACAAGGAGTCGGCCGAGCTGGTCGCCGTGGTCAGCATTCCGGAAATGTCGGATCTGCCCCGTGGCGGGGATGATCTCTTGGTCGTCGTGTTCGACCGGCCGTCGACGCCGGGCAACATCGGCACGCTGATCCGGTCGGCTGACGCCTTCGGGGCGGCGGCGGTCGTGATCTCGGGGCACGCCGCCGATCCGTACGACCCGAAGTCGGTCCGGGCCAGCACGGGCTCGCTCTTCGCGCTGCCGGTGATCCGCGCCGAGGGGCACGAGGAGGTGCTGGCGTGGGTGTCGCGTCTGCGCCGCGACGGCCTGCCGGTCGAGATCGTGGGCACCGACGAGCACGGCACGGCCGACGTGGCCGACTACGACCTCACCGGGCCACGGATCCTGCTGGTCGGCAACGAGACGACCGGGCTCAGCACGGCCTGGCGCGAGGCGGCCGACGCCATGGTCCGCATCCCGATCACCGGCGCCGCCAGCTCACTCAACGCGGCGTCGGCGGCCACCGTCGTGCTCTACGAGGTCAGCCGCCAGCGCTCGCACCGCCCCTGATCACCCGGCCGCTCGCGCCGGCCGTCTCACGCCGGCTGGTCAGCCGGCTGCGGTGGCGCGGATCCGGACGCGGGTGATCGCGCGGCCGGTCACCTCGGTCACCTCGGCCGTGAACTCCGGCAGGGCCACCACCTCGCCCGGGCAGGTCGGGATGTGGCCGAGCGCCTCCAGCACCATGCCGGCCACCGTCGTGGAGTCGCCCGCCGCGTGGAAGCCCAGGTCGGGCAGGTCGTGCACCGGGAACGAGCCGGGCATCGACATCGCGCCGTCCGGCTCGTGCACCACGGACGCCACGTCGCGGTCGGTCTCGTCGTAGATCTCCCCCACGATCTCCTCGACCAGGTCCTCCATCGTGACGATGCCGTCGATGGCGCCGCGCTCGTCGACCACGAAGGCGAGCTGCCGGCGCTCGCCGCGCAGCTGCATGAGGGCGTCCGAGACCCGCAGCGTCTCGGGCAGGAAGACACCGGGGCGGCAGTGCTCGTCGACCGTGCCGGTGACGTCGACCAGGTCGCGCAGGTGCACCGTGCCGACCACGTCGTCCAGGCCGGCCGGGCCGACCACCGGCGCCCGCGAATGGCCGCCGTCGATCAGCAGGCGCAGCGCGTCGTGGGCGGACGCGCCGCTGGGCAGGGTGAGCACGTCACGGCGGGGCACCAGGATCTCCCGCAGGATCCGGTCGGCGATCTCGAAGGCGCCGCTGATGATCGTCCGCTGCTCGGCCGAGAAGTCCTGCTGGGCCGCGACCATGTCGCGGATCTCCTCGGTGGTGACCTCCTCGCGCTGGGCCCCGGGGTCGCCGCCGGCCAGCCGGACGATCAGGTTGGTCGAGGCGCCCAGCAGCCACACGGCCGGCCGCGAGATCATCGACAGGACGTCCAGCGGGCGGGCCACCAGCAGGGCCCATCCCTCCGTACGCTGCATGGCGATCCGCTTCGGCGCGAGCTCGCCGACGACCAGGGTCACGAAGGTCAGCAGCACGGTCACGATGAAGATGGCGGCCGGCTCGGCCGCCCCGCCGAGGAAGCCCAGCGGCTCGACGAGCGGCTCCGAGAGCGACACGGCGGCGGTGGCCGAGGCCAGGAAGCCGGCCAGCGTGATGCCGATCTGAATGGTGGCCAGGAACCGGTTGGGGTCACGCGTCAGCCGGGCGAGCACCCGCCCACCGCCCGACCGCCGTTCGAGCCGCTGCACCTGGCTGTCGCGCAACGAGACCAGGGCCATCTCGCTGCCCGAGAAGACCGCGTTGACCAGGACGAGCACGAGCACCAGGACGATTTCGCCCATTCGCCCGATTTTAGAGCATGTCAGAAGCGCGCGAAGGAACGGATCGGCATCCGCGGGCCGAACTTCGGCGCCCCGATGCCGCCGTGGGCGAGCAGGTCGCAGACCCGGCCCCGGTGCCCCCGGAACGGCTCGAGCAGTTCCAGCATGCGCTCGTCGGTGCCGCGGGCCTCACCGGCCAGCGCCCAGGCCACCGTGTTCGGAATGTGGAAGTCGCCGACGCTCACCGCGTCCGCGTCGCCGTACGCCACCCGCACCACCTCGGCCGCGGTCCACGGCCCGATCCCGGGCAGCGCGACGAGCCGCCGGGTCGCCTCGGCCGAGTCGGCGCAGCGCTCCAGCCGGTCGGCGACCAGGGCCGCGCGCTGGAGGGCCTGGGTGCGGCGCTGCTCGACCCCGAAGGGATGGAACTCCCAGTAGGCCATGGCCGCGATCCTCGCCGGGTCGGGCGGCAACACCAGATCGACCGGCCCGGGGGCCGGCTCGCCGACGGCCCGGCAGATCGCCCGGTACGAGCGGTGGGCCTCCTTGCCGGTGACCTTCTGCTCCAGGATCGCCCGCAGCACCCGGGGAAAGACCATGCCGGTGGACGGCATCCGCACGCCGGCAAAGGTCTTGGCCAATCGCGCGACGAGCGGGTTGTGCGCCACGAGCTCCTCGAACCCCTCGAGATCGTCACGAAGCCCGGCGATGGCGTCGGCCCGATCGACGATCCACGCAGCACCCGGCCCATATCCCGTGGCAAAAATGACGCCGCCCCCGCCCGCGTGCCACCCACCCGACCGCGCGCCGACCTCGACCGCATCCCCGCCGCCCGACCGCGCGCCAGCACCGTCCACCTGCCGGCCGCCCGATCCCGCGGCAGCACCGTCCACCTGCCGGCCGCCCGATTGCGCGCCGGGAGCGCTCGCATCTCCGCCGCCCGATTTATCGCGATAAAGGTGGATCGTCGCGGGGCCTGAAGGCGTACGAGCGGCAAGCCAGAAGTCATCGCCGGTGAAACGGCCGCACGGGTCGTGCTTGGGGACCAGGAGCGGGCCGACCGAGGCGCCGAAGTGATAGCGCGGCGGGGTCGTCAGCCGGCGGGTCACTTCGGAAGTCATCGGAACACTGTGCCACCTGCCAGCGCTATTGCCCAGGCAGGCCGATGGCCCTGACCGCGCTCCCGGTCAGGGCCATCGGAGGGCGACCGGACACCCGAGTCGGTCCGGACCGCCGTGGGGAGCGGATTGCCGCCGCAGGTCGTCCATCAGGGGGAAGGACGATTTTCGCCGGCGGGGATGGGGGGTCCCGGACGGGACGGGGCCATGTCGGTGACCTCGTCCCGGCCGGGTTCACCGCCGGTGTGGCGGCGCCGCTCCTCGATCTTTAGCGCCCGCGGCCGTTGCGGACCGTGATCCGGACGGCGTCGTACGCGGGGATCTGGTTGGCGCGCTGCATCATCGGGATGCGGTGCGAGCCGTCACCGGCCCACGAGGCGCACTGCGCGGTGCCGGCGGTGGGCAGACCGGGCACCTGGATCTGCACCGAGTCGGGCGTCGCGCTGCCGCGGCTGTCCTCGGTCGCCACGAAGAACGCGGGGACCGGGTCCGGGGCCGGAGCGGCGTTGGTGCTCTCGAGCATGCGGCACGCGGTGTGGAAGTGACCACGGACCAGGCCGTTCTGCAGGACCGAGCTCTCCACGTAGTAACCGCCCTGGCCGGCCGCGAGGAAGCGGTCACGGATCAGGTTGCGGGTGCTGACGGTCAGCGTGAACGGGGTGTTGGGCGCGATCTGGCGCGGCGCCTGCGTGATCAGCAGGGTCGGGTTGTTCGCGGCCTCGCCGACCTCACCGAACTCGGTGGAGACGCAGCGGTTGCCGTTCTGGAAGCCGTCGTGCGGCGCGAGCTGGCTGGTGTCGCAGCTGTTGGTCAGGATGCCGAGGCCGGCGCCGGGGGGCGGCGTGGTCTGCGACTCGGTCGGCTGCGGGTCGGGCTGGTCGCCGCCCTGGTCACCCTGGTCGCCGCCCTGCTCGCCGTTGTCGCCACCGTTGCCCTGGTCGCCACCGTTGCCCTGGTCGCCACCGTTGTTGCCCTGGTCGCCACCGTTGTTGCCCTGGTCACCGCCATTGCCCTGGTCGCCACCGTTGTTGCCCTGGTCGCCACCCTGCTCGCCGTTGCCGCCCTGCTCGCCGCCGTTGTTACCGCCCTCTTCGGCGGGCGCGCTCGCGCTCGGCTCACCGGCGGCCGGCTCGTTGGTGGCCGGTGTGGTCGGCGGCGTCGTGGCCTGGCCGTTGTTGCCGACGTTGTTCATGACCCAGTTACGGCACCGGGTACGCAGCGTCGAGACCGACACCGTGTCGCCCGCACCGTCGTCCGCGTGCTGGGTCACCGTGCCGTTGTTGGTGGTGTAGGTGCCCTTGCGCGTCTTGGTGGACAGTTCGGACTGCGGCGGCGCCTGGATCCGGTCGCAGGCGCTGAGCGCCTTGCGCTGGTTCCGGTCGGTGCTGGCGTTGGAGACCTGAGTGACGGTCACGATGCCGCCGAAGGCGACCAGCGTGGCAGCCACCGCGATGATCCGGCGTTTTCCGCTGAACCAGTTGTTGCTCCTGGCGGCGCGCCGGTACTTGGACCTTCGCATGGGGTGAACCTTTCTCTTACGCGACTCGGACGACGGCTGGGGCTACCGCGCCCGGAAGATGCGCATGGTCGTGATGACGCCGGCCACGAGCGCGGCGGCGAGGACAAGGAGGATCACAGTGGTGTTGACGCCTGGTACGCCGCTGTTGCTGCTGGCGGCTTGGAGCATCTGCCCGTCCACTGGGACCGGTCCCTTTCCGGCCGCCGCGGGGGCGGGAGCTGTGGGCAGCGACCCGTAGTCGACGATTCCCGTCGACTCGAGCAGCGTGATGTGAGTCAGCACGAACTGGTTGGTCTGCTGGGCCAGCTTGCGCACGCTGTCGTTGCGGGTGCTGGCCCGGATCGTCGCGATCGCCGGGAAGATCTTGCCGTGCGCGGCCCGGAGGCGGTCGACGAAGATCTGGTCGAACCGGTTGCCGGTCGCGTTGCGCATCTCGCTGAGCCAGAACTGCTGGTCGCTGTTCGGCTGGTTGGGCAGGTCGATGTCGAGTTTCTTGGCCGCTGCCCGGTCGAGGGCGTCGAGGGTGACGTGCTGGGCCGCGATGGCCTTGCCGATCGCGACGACGCGGGGGTCGTTCGACTTCTCCTGGGCCATGTTGCCGGCCGGGATCTCCCACAGGCCGGCCAGGCGGACCTTGATGACGAAGTCCTTGTCGGCGTCCGAGATGGCGCCGGAACCCTTGTCGGAGAGCCCGGTCGCCGCGGGGACCGGGACGCCGTCACCGCCGGCGGCGTGGGCCGGGGTGACCGGGGCGACCAGGAAAGCCAGAATCGCCGCCGAAATGCCCACCAGCAACCGCGAACGCATTTTCCTCAAACCTCCGATCGAGCAATTCTTAAAAGACGATTAAGTCAGTAGCTGTAGTCACTACCGGTGCCGGAGTCGTCGCTCGACCCGGCGGCGCCCGCGTCGTCTGCGGAATCGTCCTTCGGCGGCGCGACCGCCTTTGAGATCGCCGGAAGGCAGGTGAGGTTCTTGGCCCCGTCGGGCTGGATCACGAACCACTTGCCGGCCACGTTCTGGCCCTTCCACGCGTGCGGCTTGGTGTCGCCGATGTACGTGTAGAGCGGCCAGCCCTTGAGCGTCAGCTGCTTCGTGCCGTCGGAGCGGGTGATCGTGCCGACCAGCTTGGAGTCGACGCCCTTGAGGGTCGGCTTGCCGTCGGTCGTCAGGGCCGCGGGCCATACCTTGAGGCAGTCACCCTCGCAGTTGGACTTCGCCGGGCTGTTGCTGTCGTTGTCGAACCGGTACAGCACCTGCTGTTCCTCGTTCTCGACGACCTGGCCCATGCGCGCGACCTTGGTGCCGGTGAGGGTGTTGGTCTCCTCCTCCTCACTCAGCTCCGGCGCGGCGTCCTCGGAACCGGGAGGGGCGGTGGCGTTGGGGTCGGCCTGCGCGTTGGGGTCGGCCGTGGCGTTCGGGTCGGCGGTGGCGCCCGCGGTGGCCGCGACGTTCTCGGAGGCGGGCTCCGCGGCGTTTCCGTAGTCGGCGGCGGCGTTGCTGCCGTATCCGGCCGGGGCGCAGCCCTGCAGTGCGAACGCTGCGGCGATGGCGGTGCCGACAACCATCAACTTTCGCTTCTCCGGGAACACGTGCCCTCCATGGTTTTCATGCATCTGGCGTTTCCGGGCTGTAGTACGCGCCAGGGATCGCTCAGGGTTGAAAAAAGGGCCGATCAATTTCCCAGTTTTTTGTTTGAACCCTTCGGCCGCCGTCTACGTACTAGATCTCTTCGCCACAGACGAAAAAGGCCCGGCCGAATCGGCCGGGCCTTTTGGTGATGAATCGATTACGGAACGCGCACCAGGGTGTCGCCGGAGGGGACCTCCTGCACCTGGACGTGCGCGATGTCCGCGCGCGGCGTGGCGGTGACCGCCTGGAGCAGCAGCGGCTGCGAGTTGGCGGCGGTGCCCCAGCCCTTGGTGCCCACGGTCCACGAGACGAGCGGCTCGGTGGTGCCGTCGGTGTGCACGGCCACCAGCCGGCACGTCTTGGGCCCGGTGATGTTGGAGATGGCGAACTGGATCTGGGTGCCGAAGTCCTTCTGCTCGAAGGCGACCGAGGCCTGCACGCCGGTGCGCGGGTCGGCGCCGTCGAAGCGCTCGCCGGTCAGGTCGGGGCCGCCGATGCCGGGACCCTGGCCGCTGTTGGGCAGCGGGTCGGTCTGGCTGCTGCCGCCCTGCGCGGTGGTGTTGCCCGTCGTGGTGCCGCCCTTGTCACCGACCACCTGGCCGCCGACGAAGAAGGCGCCGATCGAGAGCATCGCGAAGATGACGACGGCCGCGGCCAGCGAGTAGAGCCGCCGGCTGTTGGCCCGGTGACGCTCGTGCGCGACCTCACCGATCACCTTCTGCAGCATGAAGCCGTCGCGCCGGGTCTCCTCGGCGGCGATCACCGACTGCGCGTCGACGTCGGCCAGCAGGTCGGCGACCTCGACGAACGACTCGAGCTCATAGGCACAGCGCGGGCACTCGATGAGATGGTCCTCGAAGCGCTCGGCATCGCGGCTGTCGAGCACCCCCAGGGCGTACGACGCGACGTCGAAGTGGTCTTCCTGTGTCATTCCGTCACCCCCCGCTGCTGCAACGCGGTCCGCAGCGCACGCAGAGCGTAGTACACCCGTGACTTGGCGGTGCCCAACGGAAGGCCGAGCTTTTCCGCCGCTTCCGGCACCGTGCGGCCCCGGAAGTACGTCTCGATGAGGATCTCGCGGTGCGACTGGCTCAACTCGCGCAGCGCGTCCGACACCGTCATCGACTGGAGAACACGGTCGGTGTCATCGGCCGTGCTCGGGAAGCTTTCCAACTCCCGGTCGTACGTCTCGGCGGGCCGGGCGCTGGCGCTGCGGTGATCGTCGATCGCGATCCGCCGCGCCACCGTGACCAGCCACGGCCGCAGCGACTGCTGACCCTGGGCGCCGAGCCGGTGCGCGTTGCGCCAGGCCCGCAGCAGGGTCTCCTGCACGATGTCCTCGGCGCGCTGCCGGTCACCACCGGTCAGCCGCAGAACGAACATCAGCAAGGGACCGGCATGCTCCTCATAGAGCATCTTGACCAGGGTGTCCTCGTGACTGGGGCCGGTCGAGGGCGCAGCCTCGTGCCGCGGCGCCTGCCGGGGAATCACCGAACCACCATCGCCCACACCACGGCTCCCGTCGAGTGACTGCCACCGTCCACCGGAACGCTGTGTCATCAGGCCAACCCCGCCCGGCGCCAGCCGATCCTCGGCCACCGCATGCATCGATACCTCCGCCCGGAGCTTTCCCCGTCGCCTGAGATACGGCTGGGGACAGCCCTCGGGATCAACGCCGACGGGAAATTTTTCGGGAGCGGTCTCAAACGGTCCTCCGGTCTCGCGAGACTCCTGCCGGGAGTCACGAGGCGCGTGGGCAGACGATCAAAATTCATCGATCTGCGCCGATATGACGGCCAGGGCAGCCGAATAATACTCAGCCACACGCGTCCCATGAAACGTCGTTCTGAGCTGCCGCGACGTACTACCGGTGCGGCATTACCGCTAAGTAGTTCCACGCTTCCGCAGCGTTCCCGTCCCAGCACTTGGGAGCGCTCCCAATGGCGTACGGAAGGGGCAACTGAGCCGTTCAGGTGATGTCTCGGCCCGTTCAGGCGATCTCCGCCGGATGCGTCCCGCTTGGCGCCTTTCGCCCGTTCTGACGGCCACTCCCAATTCTTGAGATCTTCATGATGTACGACTCCACGGGAACCTCATCTCGCGCGTGTCGCCGTCACCGCCATGGTTGCGAAGCTCATCGTGAAGGACCCGCCGAGCGCGTCGATCGCCTCGCCGGTCGCGGCCAGCAGCGCGGCCAGTTGATCCGGGGGCAGCGTCGTGTGCGCGCCCTGGGTGGGCAGCTGATCGAGCCACTCGTCGCGGCCGTAGACGTGCTCCCAGTCCCACCGCCACCGCTCCGCCTCGCCGAAGACGCCCGCCTCCCGCATGCCGGCCTCGGCCGTGTCGAGCATGGCCGAGTACATCTGCGCCGCCGACGCCGTGGACCCGTACGCCCGGGCCATCATGCTGTCCGGCATCAGCCGCTGGTAGACCTGCTTGAACACCGCGGCCGCCTCGGGCGAGGGCTGGCCGGCGTTCCAGAACAGAGCCAGCCGGCCACCGGCCCTCAGCACCTCACCGGCCTTGACCGCGCCCGCGACCGGGTCGACCCAGTGCCACGTCTGCCCGGCCACCACCGCGTCGAAGACGCGCCCGCGAGGCTCCCACCGCTCGACGGTCGCCACCTCGACCTCGAAGCCGTCGGCCCGGCTGAACTCGGCCATCCGCGGATCGGGCTCGACGCCGAGCACCCGGCACCCCCGCTCCCGCAGCGCGCGGGCCACGATCCCCGTGCCGATGCCGACGTCGAGCACCTCCGGCGCCACGAGCCGCTCGATCAGCGCTTCGGGATAGCGGGGGCGCGTCCGGTCGTACCGCCGCGGGTCTGTCCCGAAGGACTCCGCGATCCGCCGCTCACGATGAGGCTGAATGGGCATGCGCCCACTCTAGTGGGCAAGCGCCCACTTGGATAGCCTCTTGACTCTCACACCGTGTCAGGCGATCGACTCGGAGCATCATGTTCACCATCGGAGACTTCGCCCGGCACGGCCGTGTCTCGGTCCGCATGCTGCGCCACTACGACAGCATCGGCCTGCTGCGCCCGGCCCACGTCGACCCGGCCACCGGATATCGCCGCTACACCGGCGGCCAGCTGGCCCTGCTCAACCGCGTCGTCGCGCTCAAGGAGCTGGGCTTCACGCTCCAGCAGGTGCGCGAGATCATCGACGAGGCCGTCACCACCGAGCAGCTGCGCGGCATGCTGCGCCTGCGGCACGCCGAGCTGGCCGGCACCGTGGCGGCCGCGACGGCCCGGCTGACCCAGGTCGAGGCGAGGCTCCGAGCCATCGAGAGCGAGGGCCACATGCCCACCGACGAGGTCGTCCTCAAGTCCGTGCCCACCGTCCGCGTCGCCGAGCTGGCCGCGACCGCCGCCGGCTTCGAACCCGGCCTGATCGGTCCCGTCATCGCCCCGCTCTACGAGGAGCTGTTCCGCCGGCTGGCCACCGCCGGCATCGCACCCACCGGCCCCGGCATCGCGTACTACACGCCCGAGGCCGACGGCCGCGTCACCGTCCACGCCGCCGTGCAGGTGTCGGCTCCCCCACGCGACGGCGAGCTGCTCGTGCACGACCTGCCCGGCCTGGACCGCGCCGCGACGATCGTCCACCGCGGCTCCATGGACGCGATCCTGCCCACCGCGCAGACCCTCGCACGCTGGATCGACGACAACGGCCACGCCTCGGCCGGATATCCCCGCGAGGTCAGCCTGGAGTGCCCGCCCGAGCTCGACCAGTGGGTGACCGAGCTCCAGGAACCCCTCGCCAGGCAAGATGATTAGATGCCGACCGGTGTGGCCCTGCGTGACGTACGACAGCAGCTCTTCGACGCCGCCGAACGGGTGCTGCGCCGCGACGGCGCCGGCGGCCTGACCAGCCGGGCCGTCACCGCCGAGGCCGGCGTGGCCAAGGGCGTGCTGCACCGGCACTTCACCGACTTCGACGACTTCCTGGCCGCGCTGGTCGAGGACCGCATCGCCCGTCTGGCCCACGAGTCGGACGCGCTGCGCGCCTCGGCCGGCACGGCCACCGTCGTCGCCAACCTGGCCGGCGCGCTGACCGCGGTCTTCGGCTCGATCGCCCTGAACGTCGTCGCCCTGATCATCGCCCGCGACGAGCTGCGGGCCCGGCTGCGCCGCGACCGCCCCACCGGCATCCCGCTGCTGACCGAGGCGGCCACCATGCTCGCGTCCTATCTGAAGGCCGAACAGGACCGGGGCCGTCTCTCCCCACGGGCGGACGCCGACACGCTGGCCCTGACCCTGATCGGCACCGGCCACCTGGTCTTCGCCGGCCACGACGACACCCCACCCGATCCGGCCGAGGTCGAGAAACTGGTCACCTCGGTCCTGGCCGGCGCGGCCTGATCAGCCTTCCCAGACGTCGACCCGGGGCAGCCCCCGCGCGGCCCGGGCGTCATCGACCATGCGCTGGATCAAGGCGGTCTTGGCCCGGGTGTACGCCTCGGCGTCATGCCCGGCCTCGGCGAGCTTCCGCTTGAGCTGCCCATAGGCGACCCGGTCCTCCGCGTGCTCACGAAGGTGGTCGCGCAGCAGCCGCTCGTTGCGCGTGGCCCACGAGTCCACGGTCACCACATGCAGGTGGACGACGAGCTCGCCGTCGCGCACCCGCCGGTAGAACAGCCGCTCCGGCATGCCGACGTCGACCCGCCGGTAGCCGAGGCCCTCGACCGCGCTCTCCCGCTCCTCCACCACATCGAGCTCGTCGACGGCCACCATCACGTCGATCACCGGCTTGGCCGCCATGCCCGGCACCGACGTGCTGCCCATGTGCTCGGCCGACCTGATCACCCCGGGCAGAGCCGTCTCCAGATCGGCGATGACGGCGACCGCCAGCCGGGGCCACTCCGGGTCGTACTCACGAATCTCGATCCCCATAGCGCGACCCTAATGGTGCCCGTCGCCGGTCTCCTCGGCCCAGACGCGCCAGTTGTCGAGAACGCCGTACAGCGACGGGGTGAGCCAGCCCGGCGCGGAACGGCGGAAGACGCCCGGATCCATCCGCCCGGCATCGGAGGGAAGAGCGCCGAGCAGATGCGGGACCATCTCGCTCAGGTTGGCCCAGTGGACCAGGTCGGGATGGGACGGCCAGGCGCCGATGACCACGCCGGCCGGGATGCCCCGCCGGTTGAGGGCCTCCAGGGTCAGGGCGGTGTGGTTGAGGGTGCCCAGCCCGGCCCGGGCCACGACGATGGTGCTGACGCCGAGGGCGGTGGCCAGGTCGGCAAAGGTCCACGACTCGCCGGAGGGCCGCACGCCCATCGGCACGAGCAGACCGCCGGCCCCTTCGACCAGCACGAGATCGTGTTTGCCGGCTTCGGCCCGGATGGCGTCGACCACTTCGTAGAGTTCGAGCGGCGGCATGGAGGCCACCGTGGCGGCGGCCAGCGGAGCCATGGGCTCGGGATATTCGGCGAGCGTACGGGCGGTGTCCGGCCCGGCCAGCCGGCTGATCACCTCGATGTCGGTGGGCGCGCCGGTGACGATCCCGGTTTGCCCCGGCTTGATCACGGCAACTCGAAGCCCCGACGCTTGGGCAGCGGCCGCCACAGCCGCGGTGACAATGGTCTTGCCGACGTCAGTGTCGGTGCCGGTGACCAGCACGACCCCACGCCACTCCCCCGAGGCCGCACGCCGGGGCGCCGCTTGGGCAGCGGGCGGAGCCTGAGCGGACAGCTCGGCCGCGATCTCGGCCCCGAGCGCTTCACCGCTGGGCAGCTCATCAGCATCGAGAGCGGGCCCCACCGGCGCCGGCGAAACGGGAACGCTTTCAGGCAGCGGTTCCCCGATCGGCGCCGGCTCAGCGGGCGCCGTGCCGACCGGTTCCGCAGCTCCGCCCAGTTCCGCAGCGCCGCCCTTTTCCGCAGCTCCGCCCGGTTCAGCAGCGCCGCCCAGTTCAGCAGCGCCGCCCAGTTCAGCAGCGCCGCCCGGCTCCGCAGCTCCGCCCAGCTCCGCAGCGGGGCGACCGGACACCTCGGCGGAGAACGTCCCGCCCGGACCAGCCTGAGCGCGACCTGAATCGGGTCGACCGACCTCGGGACGACTGCCCTCGGGGCGACCAGCCTGAGCGCGACCAGACTCGGGGCGACCGAACTCGGCTCGTTCTCCTTGATGCGGCGCGAAGTCCGAGGGGCCGGCGAGCGACGAGACGGCAGGTGCCACTACTGCCGAGAGCCCGCGCCCTCCAATTCCAGAGGACCGCTTCACCCCGGGCGACATTTCACTCAAAGAGCGGACATTGCCGACGGCTACCGCATCCGCAGAGGAGGCTCCCGGCAGCGCAGCCTCCGGCTCGGCCAAGGAGGAAGGCAGGGCAGCGTCCGATTCGGCCGAAGAGGAAGGCAAGGCAGCGTCCGACTCGCCCGAAGAGGAAGGCAGGGCAACGTCAGGCTCGCTTGGCGAGGGCAGCACGACGGCATCCCCCTCGGCCGACGACGAAGACACGACGGCGTCCGGCCCCGCAGACGACGGAGGCACGGCAGCGTTCGAATCGGCCGGCGAGGGCGCGGCGGCACTCGACTCGGCCGACGAGGAAGGAGCCGACGACGAAGAGACAGTGGCATCCCGCTCGCCCGGCGAAGGAAGCGCGGCGGCGTTCGGCTCCGTCGAGGGCGACGGGGCGGGCCTGCTCACCGTCGTGGCGGTGGCCATGGCCGGCGTCTCGTCCGGCGTGCGGGCCGTGGGGACCGTCGGTGAGACTCGGCCCGGCAACGGGGGGAACGTGAAGCCCTTGGTGCCGGGGTGGCCGGTCAGGATCACGTTCGCTGTGGGGAGGCGGGTCACCACCTCGGTCACGTCCGGGCAGGACGGGCCGGTGGGCAGGGGGCGGGGCTTGCTGGTCACGGGGCGCACT
This sequence comes from Actinoplanes sp. CA-131856, assembly GCF_050956135.1. Classification (GTDB taxonomy): domain Bacteria; phylum Actinomycetota; class Actinomycetes; order Mycobacteriales; family Micromonosporaceae; genus Actinoplanes. The sequence goes on from NZ_CP191849.1 coordinate 9,116,144, forward strand.
CCACGATCACGTCCAGGGCGCGGGCGAAGTCGGAGCCGGAAACGCCCGCGTTGAGGGTCAGGCGCAGGCGCGACGTGCCGTCGGGGGTGGACGGCGGGCGGAAGCAGCCTACGGCGACGCCACGGTCACGGCAGTCGGCGGCCCACGCCAAGGCCGCTTCGGGGCCTGGAGCCACAACGGACAGTACGCCCGCGGCCGGCGCCACCACGTCGAACCCGGCCTCTCGCAGGCGCCCGACCGCCTGAGCGGCCCGGGTCGCCACGAGCGCGCGGCGGTCGTCGGCCGCCCTCGCGATCCGCAGGGCCTCCTCGACCCCGGCCGCCACCGCCGGGGGCAGCGCCGTGTCGTAGATGAAGGTGCGGCCCGTGTCGACCAGATGCCTGATGAACTGTGCCGGACCGGCCACGACCCCGCCCGCTCCGCCCAGGGACTTGGAGAGGGTCGCCGTGACCACGACGTCGGGCCGCCCGGACAGACCCGCCGCCGCCACGCCGCCGGCGCCGCCCGGCCCGAGCAGCCCCAGCGCGTGCGCGTCGTCCACCAGCAGCAGCGCCCCGCGCGAGCTTGTCACCTCGTGGAGCTCGGCCAGTGGCGCGAGGTCACCGTCGACCGAGAACACCGATTCGGTGACCACGACAGCGTTCGACCCGGGGTGGGCGTCCAGGATGGCGGCCACTCCGGACGGTGAGTTGTGGGGTGCCACGACCGTCTCGGTGCCGGCCATGCGGCAGCCGTCGATCAGGGACGCGTGGTTGTAGGCGTCGGAGACGATCAGGGTGCCGAAAGCGGCCATGCTCCGCACGGCGGCGAGGTTGGCCAGGTAGCCGGACGAGAAGACCAGGGCGGCCGGGGTGCCCAACCAGTCGGCCAGGGTGGCCTCCAGGTCGGCGTGGGCCGGCGTCGACCCGCGGACGAGACGGGAGCCGGTGGCGCCCAGGCCGTACGTCGACAGGGCCCCGGTCGCGGCCGCCGTCACCCGGGGGTCGCCGGCCAGGCCCAGATAGTCGTTGCCGGCCAGATCGACGGCGGTCGCCCGGGGGCGCAACTGACGGGTGAGCCCCGCCTTGGCCCTGCTCGCGGCCAGGCGATCCAGCTCCTCCAACCAGCCCGACAAGACACCTCCAGCGATCACGAGAATGGGAAACTATCACCCGCCACTGACAGTCCTACCGGCCGTGAAGGTCTGTAGGGTACGGGCATGCCCGAGATCCTCGAGAAGGCCCGTGCCCAGGTACTCGCCGGCGGAGCCGGCCTCGGCGAGGCGCAGATTCTCGAGGTGCTGCGCCTCGGTGACGGCGACCTGCCCGAGCTTCTCCAGCTCGCTCACGACGTGCGTACGAAATGGTGTGGTCCCGAGGTCGAGGTCGAGGGCATCGTCTCGCTGAAGACCGGCGGCTGCCCGGAGGACTGCCACTTCTGCTCGCAGTCGGGGCTGTTCGCCTCGCCCGTGCGCTCGGTCTGGCTCGACATCCCGTCGCTGGTCGAGGCGGCCCGGCAGACCGCCGCCACCGGGGCCACCGAGTTCTGCATCGTCGCCGCCGTGCGCGGGCCCGACAAGCGCCTGATGGACCAGATGCGCGAGGGCGTCAAGGCGATCCGCGAGGCGGTCGACATCCAGGTCGCGGCCAGCCTCGGCATGCTCACCCGCGAGCAGGTCGATCAGCTGGTCGAGATGGGCGTGCACCGCTACAACCACAACCTCGAGACCTGCCGCTCCTTCTTCCCGAACGTGGTGACCACCCACTCCTGGGAGGAGCGCTGGAGCACCCTCACGATGGTGCGCGAGTCCGGCATGGAGGTCTGCTGCGGCGGCATCCTCGGTCTCGGCGAGTCGATCGAGCAGCGGGCCGAGTTCGCGGCCCAGCTGGCCGAGCTCGACCCGCACGAAGTGCCGATGAACTTCCTCAACCCCCGTCCGGGTACGCCTCTGGGCGATCAGCCGGTGGTCGAGGGCAAGGACGCGTTGCGCGCCATCGCCGCCTTCCGCCTGGCGATGCCCCGCACCATCCTGCGCTACGCGGGCGGCCGGGAGATCACCCTCGGCGACCTGGGCACGCGCGACGGCCTGCTCGGGGGCATCAACGCGGTGATCGTCGGCAACTACCTGACCACCCTGGGCCGCCCGGCCACCGAGGACCTCGCCCTGCTGGCCGACCTGAAGATGCCGGTCAAGGCCCTGTCGGCGACGCTCTGATGTTCTGCGACCGTTGCGGCGAGCCCGCCGCCCAGGGCGATCACGCCGCCTGCGAGCGGGCGCGGGCCCTGGAGCCGCCGCGTTACTGCGCCGAGTGCCGCCGCCGCATGAAGGTGCAGGTGGTGCCCACCGGCTGGACAGCCACCTGCGTCGAGCACGGCGCCCGCGTCTCCTAGGAGATCACCGGGGACTGCTCGCCCACCGGCTTCTCGACCGGGACGGCAAGGGTGACGCTGACCATCGCGCCGTCGCGCTCGGCCGGGCCGGCGCCCAGGCGGCGAAGCGTGCGGAGCATGGCGACGTTGTCGGCGGCGGCGTGGGCCACGACGGCCGCGATGTCGACGCGCTCGGCGTGGGCCAGCAGGCGGCGCAGCAGGGCCGTGCCGATGCCCCGGCGCTGCCACCCGTCCTCGATCAGGATCGCCACCTCGCCCAGGTCGCCCTCGGTGAGCAGGTTGGCCATCGCCACCACGCGGTCGCCCGCGAGGGCCAGCAGCGTGCGGCCGGCGCCGGACGGTTCGAGCAGGCGGCGCAGGCGGGCCCCGCTCGGGCCGCCCCCACCCAGGTAGCGGCGCTGGATCGTGGCCGCCGAGCTGCGCTCGTGCAGGCCGCGGACGCCGTCGAGGTCGTCGGCGGTGGCCAGCCGTACGGTCAGCTCGGCCCCGTCGGGCAGCAGCAGGGTGGCCTGTTCGCGGCGGCGGCGCAGCATCGCGCCGGACAGCTCGACCAGGGCCTGCGCCCTCGCGTATTCGGCCGGGGTGAAGGCCGGGGCCGCGCGCAGCACCTCGAGGGAGCCGCCGTCCGGGTCGGCCAGCCGCATCCGCTCGGCGTCGTGACCGGGGCCGCCGCTCAGCGGCTCGGGACGCCAGCGCACCTCGGTCGCGTCGAGCAGCGCGACCAGGGTCTCGCCCAGCGTGTCGGGCTCGTGCACCAGCCGGCCGGCCAGGGCCAGCGCCCGGGTCGGCTGGTCGGCCAGGCCCTGCGCCTCGGCCCGGGCCACGAAGGCGTTGCGGCCGCGGCCTTTGGCGATCGCGGTGAGCAGCTCGGTCTCGGTCATCGAGTCGGGCGCGTCGACCAGGAAGTCGTCGACCGCGCCGGCCTCGGTGGTGTGCACCTGCACGGCCAGAATGTTGACCGACCGCAGAGCAAGGCTCGCGGTCAGAACGGACAGGTAGCCCGGCCGGTCGTCGACCGTTGCCCGGATCCGCCACAGCGCCATGTCCGGCACTCCTCTCGGCGACTCACGTCAGCTGTACCAACGCCAATACTGCCCCGCAGGTGTTAACCGGACATTGCTTGAGCTGGGATTTGGGTGCGAGTCCCATCACATGGGGTTTGCCACCGCGGGAAGGCTCGGTGTGCTCAGCCGGTCACCCAGGATGACGGCGGCCGCGCGGACCAGCTGGGCCACCCGGTCGACCTCGGTCACGTGGAAGGCGGCGGCGGGCAGCTCGTCGTCGTCGGAGCGGGCCACCACGAGCACCAGGCCGTCGCGGCCGAACGGGGCCACCGCGTATTTGGTGTTGTCGGCGCCGGTGAGCGGGCGGGCCCGCAGCGGCGTGACTTCGGGGAGCTGCAGCGGGGAGGGAGCGCGCCAGCTCGCGTACGTCACGGCCGGAGCCCCCGTCCGGGAGGCCCAGTCCGACGGTACGACAGCGGCCGCGGCCCAGTCGGCGGCGAGCAGGCCCGGCACGGCGTCGACCAGAGTGGCCAGCCCGTCGGCCGGGTTGGCCGCGACCTGGGCCAGCAGCTCGGCGTCGTGCCCGCCGTTGACGGGGGCGCCGATCGCCTTCCAGACGCCGTCGACCTGCACGCCCGGGATGGCGGCGAGACCGGCCAGGAGGCGTTCCACACGGGAGGCGCCGGGCCAGACGACGGTGAAGTCGTCGACGGCGCGGCCGCCGAGTCGCTCGAGCACGACGACCTGGACGATGTCCGCGCCGGCGACGCCCAGCGTGCGCGCGACCTGGCCGAGGGCACCGGGACGGTCCGGCAGGGTGACTCGTACCCGCAGCAACATGCAACTCCTCCCGTCTTAGGGCGGCACAGCGATGCCGCCCCTTCGGAGTACATCGTGCCAACTCGGCATTTCGCACCGGTTGCGCGACCGTGTCCCGATCGTCAATAGCCCGGCGTATGGTCAGGACGTGATCTGCCCCGCGTGTCGCGAGAAGCAGCACGACAAGTGCCGCGGCGGTTCGTGGTGCGACTGCCAGCATCGCCCACCCGAGCCGACCCCGCCGGCCACCGGCACGCCGGGACCCTAGGCCTCGTTGCGCCGGAACGTGGTGTCCTCGGGGATCGGCAGGAAGAGCCCACCCTTGAATCCGGGCGTCAGCGCGTCGGCCACGAAGGCCCCGACATCGCGCCCGGTCAACCAGCCCGGCTCGATCTCTCCACCGTCCCAGTCCTCGGTGACGATCGGCGTGTAAACGTCCACTTCATGCAGCCGTACGGCCTTGCCCTCGGCCTCCGCGGAAAGCACCCGCATCATCATGGCCTGCGCCGCCCCGGTCACCGAGATCGGCCCCGACCCCGCCACCGCCAGCACCGACGCGATGCCCCCGAGCGACAGATAGACCGAGTCGGCCCGGTCGGCCAGCGCCGGCAGGAACGCCCGCGCCACCATGAAGTGGCTGGTCAAATTGTCCGAAATAATCCTCTGCCAGACGGCGGGGTCGAGCCCAGTGAGCGGCACCCCCTCCCACCACTCCCCCAGCGACGCCACCACCGCGTCGAGCGGCCCGAGCGCCGCGACGATCTCCTCCACCAGCCGCGACGAGTCCGTTAAATCCGAAATGTCGCCGACGTAGCCGTGCAGTCGATCCGACTGGATCTTCGCCTGCAGACGGGCGAGCCGGTCAGGGCGACGCGAGGGCACGGCAACCACAGCGCCCCGGGAGATCAATTCCTGCACGACGACGGTGCCGGCCCGGCCCGTGCCGCCCGCGACGACATGGACGCGCCCAGTGAGTGTCACCGCGCAACCGTATCGAAGATGGGCGCGCCTCCCTCGTACGAGCAAGATCTTGTGGATAACTCTGTGTATGAGCACCAGAAGTTGTGGACAACGCGTGCCAACCGACACCGCGTACGTCTTTTGTCGTACCCCTGGTGCACGATGATCGACGTGTCTGACGAAACTTCCCCCGTCGGGCGGGTTCTAGGTACAGCCGATGCCACCCCGCTGCAGTTCTGGACGGCCGTGACCCCCGGCAGCTATCTCCAGCTCGACGACGTCGTCGTCACCAAGCGCGAGCTGCCCGACCGCGAGCCGGTCACGATCGCCGGCGTGGTGACCCAGGTCCGCGCCCGCCACGAGGGCGCCCAGTTCGACTCCGACGTCTTCGCCATCGCCGACGGCACCCTGCCCGCGATGGTCCAGGAAGCGGCCGAGATCACCACGACCCGTGTCGACCCCGAGCTCTACGTGCCGCCCTCACCCGGCGCCGTCGTGCACCGGGCCGAGGGCGAGGCCCGCGACGCCGCGCTGCACTTCGACCGCATGGAGCGGCGCATCCCGATGGGCACCGGCCGCGACGGCGTCCCGGTCTTCCTCAACGCCGACTTCCTCGACGGCACCCGCGGCGCCCACGTGTCCATCTCCGGCATCTCCGGCGTGGCCACCAAGACCAGCTTCGCGACCTTCCTGCTCTACTCGGTCTTCCGCTCGGGCCAGCTGGGGGCCGACGGCGCCAACGCCCGGGCCCTGATCTTCAACGTCAAGGGCGAGGACCTGCTCTTCCTCGATCACCCCAACACCAAGCTCGACGAGAGCACCCGGGCCGCCTACAAGCTCCTCGAGCTGCCGGCCAACCCCTTCCCCGATGTACGCGTGTACGCGCCCCCACGAGCAGGCGACTCCTCCGGGGCACCCGACGTCAGCAGCCGCCTCACCGGCGTCGACGCGTTCTACTGGACGCTTGAGGAGTTCTGCTCGGCCCGCCTGTTGCCGTACGTCTTCGCCGACGCCGACGACGAGCGCCAGCAGTACACGATGGTCGTCCACTCGGTCACCGCCCACCTGCACCGCCACGCCGTGCCGGCCGAGGGCGGCATCAGCATCGACGGCCGGCGGATCGGGTCGTACGGCGACCTCGTCGACCACATCGTCGAGCAGCTCACCGACGACGACACCCGGTCGATCTGGGCCGGCAGCGCGGTGAACATGGGCACCGTCAACGCGTTCGCCCGCCGCCTGATCGGCAGCAAGCGCGACCTGTCCCGGTTGATCCGCGGCGACCTGGCCCAGCGCCGCCCGCACCAGATCAAGACCGCCGAGTCGGCCCAGGTCACCGTGGTCGACCTGCACAACCTGCCCGACCGCGCGCAGCGGTTCGTGGTCGGTGTGACGCTCAAGACCGAGTTCGAGGAGAAGGAGAAGTCGGGCACCGGCCGTCCGCTGCTGTTCGTCGTCCTCGACGAGCTGAACAAATACGCGCCGCGCGAGGGCACCTCGCCGATCAAGGAGGTGCTGCTCGACATCGCCGAGCGCGGCCGCTCGCTCGGTGTCATCCTGATCGGCGCTCAGCAGACGGCCAGCGAGGTCGAGCGGCGCATCGTGACCAACTCGGCCATCCGGGTGGTCGGCCGGCTCGACCCGGCCGAGGCGGCCCGCCCCGAGTACGGCTTCCTGCCGCCCGCCATGCGCCAGCGCGCCCTGCTGGCCCGCCCCGGCACGATGTTCGTCAACCAGCCCGACATCCCGGTCCCGCTCTGCGTGGAGTTCCCGTTCCCGGCCTGGGCCACCCGCAAGTCCGAGTCCGGGCCACCCCCCTCGTCCACCATGAAGTCGATCGTCCAGGGCGCCGACCCGTTCGCCGTCGTCGGCGGCCGCGGCGGTTCGCAAGACGACGACATCCCGTTCTAGGGTTCACCGATGCGCATCCTGCACACCTCCGACTGGCACGTCGGGAAGGTACTCAAGGGCCGTAACCGGCACGAGGAGCACATCCGCGTGCTGGCCCAGGTCGTCGAGATCGCCCGGGCCGAGCGGCCCGATCTGGTGATCATCGCGGGTGATCTCTACGACACCGCGGCCCCGACGGCCGACGCGACCCGGGTGGTCACGCGGGCCCTCTCGGCCCTGCGCAAGACCGGGGCGCGGGTGGTGGCGATCGGCGGCAACCACGACAACGGGGCCGCGCTCGACGCGCTGCGCCCGTGGGCCGACGCGGCCGGCATCGAGCTGCGCGGCTCGGTGCTGTCCAACCCCGAGGACCTGCTGATCACCGGCCAGACCGAGGAGGGCGAGCGCTGGCAGCTGGTCGCGCTGCCGTTCCTGTCGCAGCGCTACGCGATCCGCGCGGCGGAGATGTACGAATTGACGGCGGCCGAGGCCTCTCAGACGTACGCCGATCATCTCGGCCGTTTGATCGCCAAGCTCAGCGAGCGGTTCTCCGATCCTGGCGTGATCAACCTGCTGACCGCCCATCTGACGATCTTCGGGGCCACCACCGGTGGCGGTGAGCGCGAGGCGCACACGGTCATGGGCTACGCCGTGCCCGCGACCGTCTTCCCGCAGAACACCCACTACGTCGCGCTGGGCCACCTGCACCGCTCGCAGCAGGTCATCGCCCCGTGCCCGACCCGGTACAGCGGCAGCCCGCTGGCCATCGACTTCGGCGAGGAGGAGAACATCCCGTCGGTCGCCGTCGTCGAGGTCGGCGTCGACCGGGCGGCCCGGGTCCGTGACGTGCCGATCTCCTCGGCCATCGCCCTGCGCACCGTGCGGGGCACCCTCGAACAGCTGGCGACGGTGAACCTTCCGGACGCCTGGCTCCGTGTTCTGGTGCGCGAGAAGCCGCGGGTCGGTCTGCGCGAGGACGTGCAGGAGCTGCTGCCGAACGCTCTCGAGGTGCGCATCGACCCCGAGATGATGCCGGACCGGACGGGAGAGCGGATGGCGCAGCGGGCCGGCCGGTCGCCGCGTGAGCTCTTCGGCGACTACCTGGACAGCAAGGACAACGCCGAGGACGGCGTCCGCGAGCTGTTCGACGAGCTGTACGACGAGGTGAGCACGAACAAATGAGGCCCATACGGCTCGACATGGCTGGGTTCACGGTGTTCCGGGACGAGACCACCGTGGACTTCACCGACGCCGACTACTTCGCGCTGGTCGGGCCGACCGGCTCGGGCAAGTCGACGGTGCTCGACGCGATCACGTTCGCCCTCTACGGCACGGTCCCGCGCTGGGGCGGCGCGCGCGGCATCGTCAACGCGCTCTCCCCCTCGGCCACCGAGGCCCGCGTGCGCCTGGTCTTCGAGTCGGCCGGCGACCGCTACGTGGCGACCCGGGTGGTCCGGCGCGACGGCCGGGGCAACGTCAAGACCGCCGGGGCCGGCCTCCAGCTCATGCCGCCCGGCTTCGACGTCACCAAGCTCGACACCGGCATGGACCTCGACGACCTGGGCGAGGTGCTGGCCGGCACCCCGGCCGAGATGGACGAGGCCGTGCTGCACGCCGTCGGCCTGCCGTTCGAGCAGTTCACCAGCTGTGTCGTGCTGCCGCAGGGCCAGTTCGCCGACTTCCTGCACGCCAAGCCGGCCACCCGCCAGCAGATCCTGGTCAACCTGCTCGGCCTGCACGTCTACGAGGAGGTCCAGACCAAGGCGACCGGCCGCGCGCAGACGGCCGAGGGCAAGCTGGCCGTGGTCGATCAAAATCTGGCCGGCCTGGCCGACGCCACGGACGAGGCGGTCGACGAGGCACAGGCCCATCTCGTACGCATGCGCGAGCTCACCACAGCGGTCGAGCAGGCCGTGCCCGGGTTGCGCGACAAGCGGGCGGCCGAGGCGGCCGCCGCCGCGAAGCGGGACGAGCTCGACGCGGAACTGCGGCAGCTGGGCTCCGTGCGTACACCTGCCTCAAGCGTGGAAACCGCGGGCGTGACGGCCGCGGCGAGGGCGACCGCCGCCGAGGCCGCGGACGAGGTGCGCGCGGCCGAGGAAAAGGAAGAGAAGGTACGGGGTGAGCTGGCCGCGGCCGGCGACGCGGGCTCGCTGAGCCTGATGCTCGACCGGCACGCCGAGTTGCAGCGGCTGATCGGGCAGGAGGAGTGGTTCGCGGGCGAGGTGTCGGTGGCCGACGTCGAGCACAAGGACGCGGTGGCGGCGCTGGAGCTGGCGCACAGTGAGCACCTGGGCGCGGCCCAGTTGCTCGAACAGGCCCGCCTCGACTACACGGAGGCCCAGCGCACGGACCGGGCGGCCGCGCTGCGGGCGCATCTCGCGGTGGGCGACCACTGCCCGGTGTGTGAGCAGACGGTGACGACCGTCCCGGCTGTGCCCGAGGGGTCGGCGGTGCGGGCGGCCGAGGCCGCGGGCAAGGCCGCGCGGGCCGCCGCCGAGGCGGCCGAGCAGGCCTGGAAGCAGCGGGACGCGGTCGCACGCAAGCTGGAGAGCAACCTCGAACGCAAGCGCGCGCAGTACGAGCACCACCTGTCACGCCTGGCCGAGGCCCGCACGGCGGTGGCCGAGTCGCCCGGCGTCGAGGCCCTCCAGCGCCGGCTCGACGAGTTGGCCCGGCTCCAGAAACAGCTCGATCAGGCGGCTTCGTCCGTACGGACAACGCGCGTGGCCCATCGCAAGGCGCAGGCGGCCGTGGTCGCCGCCGAGGAACAGCAGCGCACGGCATGGCGCGAGTTCGACGTCGTCCGCGACGGCGTGGCCCGCTTCTCCCCACCCCCAGCCGACCGCGACGACCTGGCCGGCGCATGGTCGACCCTGGTCGCCTGGGCCGCCGACCTGGTGCTCGCACGGCGTGCGGCCCGCACCGAGGCCGACGAGGCCGTCGCCGCCGCCCATCGCGACACCCTCTCCACCATCTCCGACATTTCGGATTTGTTCGTGGCAGCGGGCGTGCCGGCGCCGTCGCGCCCGTCCACGGCGGGAGGGCCGGCGCCGTCGCGCTCGTCCGCCGCCGGCACGCCTTCCACGCGGCACCCCTCCCCCTCGGGCGGCTCTCACCCCTCCTCGGCGCACATTTCCGACTTTTCCTCTATTTCCGAAGCCGACCTCATCCGGGCGGCGGCGGTGGCGGCGGAGCGGGCCGAGGCGGCGTGGAAGCGGCTCGACGACCGGCGCGCTTCGGCAGCGGAGCTGACCGAGCAGCGCATGACCCTTCAGCGCGAGAGCCGGGTCGCCAAGGCGCTGGCCGGGCACCTGCGGGCCAACAACTTCGAGCGCTGGCTGCTCGAAGAGGCGCTCGACCTGCTCGTCGGCGGCGCCTCGCGGATCCTGCGCGAGCTGACCGGCGGGCAGTACGACCTGATCCACGACAAGGGCGAGTTCTTCGTCGTCGACCACCACGACGCCGGTCTGCGCCGCGGCGTGCGCACGCTGTCCGGCGGCGAGACGTTCCAGGCCTCGCTGGCCCTCGCGCTCGCCCTGTCGGAGCAGCTCGCGGGCATGTCGACCACCGCCGCCAGCCTCGAGTCGATCGTGCTCGACGAGGGGTTCGGCACGCTCGACGCGGCCACCCTCGACGTGGTCGCGGCGACGCTGGAAAATCTCGCCGCCCGCGGCGACCGCATGGTCGGTGTCGTCACCCACGTCACCGCGCTCGCCGAGCGGGTGCCGGTCCGGTTCGAGGTGCGCAAGGACGCGCGTACCGCCCATGTGGAGAGGGTTGGCCTTTGACCAGGATGTTCGTGGACGCGTGGGACCCGTCGTACGGCGCCTCCTATGAGGGCGCCGACGGTGGCGAGGGCCCGGCGTCGCCCAGCAGCGCCCAGGTCGACACCGACGTGGAGATCCCCGCCGCCGAGTGGGCTCCCATCGACGTGTCCCCCGCGGTGCGCCGACCCGATGTCGTCTTCCTGGTCGACGGCGTGCGCCGCAACGACGCCGGCTTGTGGACGGCCGAGGAGGACGGCACGTCGTACGCGGGCCTGGCCGCCTCCTACGCGGCCGGCGTGGTCCGCTGCGACCTCGCCCGGGGCCAGGCCGAGCTGGTCGGGGCCAAGGTCGGCCGGGGTCTGTTCACGGCCAGCCCGACCGCGTCGGACGTCCAGGCCGGCACGGTCCGCTACACCGTCCACCGCATCGAGGGCGCGGGCGAGGCCTCGAAACTGCCGTCGGCCGTGCAACCGTCGCTGACCGCCCTCGAGATCGACATCTCGTCGGAGGCCCGCGCGGTCGGCTCCGACGGCGCCGACCTGCTGGTCGTGGACGGCCCGCTGCGCAACCGCCGCCAGCTGCCCCGCACGATCGGTTACGTGAAGACGCAGCAGAAGCAGTACCTGCCGGGCGCCCTCACGCCGGTCGTGACCTCGCTGCGCCCCGGCCAGCGCACCCCCGTCTTCCACCTGGGCACGGTGTGGGGCGGCTGGTCCTGGTATCTCCGCCTGCCCGGCGGCTCGGGCGCACCCTGGTCCGGCATCGTCCGCGTGGAGTGCTCCCCCGACCTCACCGCCGAGGAGGCCATCGAGCTGGCCGACATCTCGGGCGCCACCCTGCCGCGCTTCGCCTCGGCCTCCTACAAGGATCCCCGGGCCCCGCAGAACCTCGTGCCCATCGCCGGCCTGGAACGCCGCCTGCGCACCATGCTCGGCGACGCCCGCTTCCTGCACCGCGCCTTGATCAAGGCCACCGCCCTGACCCGCTGACCCACCCCTCGCAAGTCGCACGGAGTATCGACATTGGACCTCCATCAGGCGCGTGACCTCGCCACCACCCTCATGGCCCGGCACAAGCTCACCGGCTGGCGACTGCTCTTCGACAACGCCAAGACCCGGGCCGGGGCCTGCCGCTCGGACCGCCGCGAGATCACCCTGTCCCGGCCGCTGATCAGCCTGTACTCGCCCGAGCAGGTCACCGACACCATGCTGCACGAGATCGCGCACGCCCTGGCCGGCTCCGGGCACGGGCACGACCGGGTGTGGCGCGCGACCGCCCGGCGCATCGGCTACACCGGCGGCCGCTGCCTGCCCGCCGACGCGCCCCAGGTCGACGGCGCCTGGGTCGGCACCTGCCCGGCCGGCCACCGCACGACCGCGCACCGCCGCCCCATCCGGGTCCGCTCGTGCCCGAAGTGCTCGCCCCGCTTCGATCTCGAAGCCCGCTACACCTGGACCCACCACGGCCGCCCGGCCGACATGGATCCCCGCTACATCGCCGAACTGGCCCGCCTGAGCGACCACCGCCCCGAGCCCACCCCGGCCCCGGTGGCCATCGGCGCCCGGGTCCGCCTGACCGGCGCCGGCAAGTACGCCGGCCTGACCGGCACCGTCGAGAAGCGGGGCCGCACCCGATACCAGGTGCGCACGAGGGCGGGCCTGCTCAGCGTCGCCTTCTCCGCGGCCCAGCCCCTGACCGCCGTCGATCGATGACCACGGAGAATCTGTCTACCCTGAGCGGGTGACGTCAGAGCCGGCACCCGACCTGCTGATCGGCACGCCCGAGCGCGACTCGGCCCGGGAGGCGCTGGAGGAGCATCTGGCCGAGAAGCGCCTCGACCCGCCGGAGTACGAACGCCGCGTCGAGGCCGCCCGGCAGGCCCGCACCCGCTCCGAGCTGTCGCGGATCTTCGCCGACCTCCCGCTGCCCCATCCGGAGCTGCCGCCCGCGTCGCCGAACCCCGACGATGACGACACCCCACCCCCGCTCTTCCTCTCCGGCTGTCTGACGCTCGCCCTGGGCGTTCCGGTCGCGGTGGTGCTGGGTTTCGCGTACGGCATGTGGTGGCTCCTAGCCGTCCCGGTCGTCCTCACGGTGGCCATGACCTACGTCGAGCACCTCCGCCACTGAACCGTCCGGCTCCAGGCACCACCCGGCCGGCCAGACGTCGTCACGGTCCTCGCGCGGCTCCGCGCCGGCCCCGCTGAAGGTCGGCGGACTGCCGAACGTCGCGTCGCCGAACCGGACGTCGCCGTAGAAGACCGCCCTGTCGAACGTGGCGGCTCCGTGGAACTCCGCCCCACCGAAACGGGCCTCTCCGGAGAAGGTCACCCCACTGAAGTCGGCCGTACCGAAGAACACGGCATCGTCGAACTGCGCCCGCCCGAGCTGCCCCTCCCGTGCGACCCAATCGATGAGGGTCGCCCCGGTGAGATCGAGGTCGAGGTGGGGCCAGAACCGTTCCCGCCGGTCCGGCCGGAAGAACCGGAGGATCTCCGGAATCGCCGGGCCGGGGCAGACGACATGGGTCGAGATGATCCACTGCGCGGTCAACCGGACCTGGAGCTCCAGCCTCGCCTCGCGGCCCTCATCGGGGAAGGCGTACGGCATGCGCAGATAGGCACACAGGACGTTCACGATGGTCTGCCGCTGCTCCACGTCGTTCTGGGCCGCCCTTTCGAGGGCGTAGAGACCTCCGAGACGTACGGCCGCCTCGGCCGAACCCAGCTGTTCGACCGCCTTGGTGTAGAGGTCGGTGAAGCGGCGCTCGGTCGCGTCCAGCTCGGTGTGGGCCTGGGCCAGCTCCAGGTGGCGCTGGCGGCGCAGCGCGAGCAGCAGCGCGGCCACGGCTCCGCCCGCGGCGAACAGCCCCAGCCCGTACTTGATGGCCTCGATCTGCAGTTTCGGCTCGTCACCGGCCACTTTCATCATCCACAGCAGGGCCAGCACGCCGATCGCGGCCACGCTCGCGGCCGCGATCCCCACGCCCGGATAGCTGAGCAGCCACGGCCAGCGCGGACCGGTGATGACCGCCCCGGCGCGGATCGCCCGGCGGACCGACCAGCGCTGGAGGAGCAGCGGCCCCACGATCAGGAGCACCGCCGGCACGGCGAACAGGACCAGCAGGAAATGCTGGTGGAGGGCCGGGCCCACCTCGTTCCAGGCCCAGGTCCAGGCTCGCAGGTCCAGAAGGACGCCGACCGTGAGCAGCCCGGCCGCGGTCCAGGGCCACGGAGCCAATTTGAACATGCGACAAGCATCGGATCACCGGCCCCACCAGCCGCTCTGATCAGGCGACGATCGCCCTTTCCGGGCACATGAGGGTGCGGCGGACGCGACACTGAGGGGATGGAGTCGCGTCCGCCCGACGAACCGGCGCCCGTCATGGAGATGGCGCCCGGCGGCATGTCGCGGGTGGCGGCGGACCGGCTGGCCGCGCTCACGGAGGCGGGAGCGCGGGCCGTCTGCGCGATGATCCACCTGGCCGAGGGCCGCAACCTGCGGCTGATCGGCGGGCACAACCTGCCGCCCGGCTTCGAGCCGTTGCAGGAGGTGCCGACGTCCTCCACCCTGGCCGGGCTGGTCCTGCGGACCGGCGTGCCCCTGGTGATCAGCGACGTGGCGGCCGACGACCGGGTCCCGGCCGAGGCGCCGGTGCGGGCCGTGGGCATTCGGGCGTACGCCGGATTCCCCGTCCGCGATCCGTCCGGAGCAACCGTCGGGGTCTGCGCGGTCATGGACTACCGGACGAGGCAGTGGCAGCCGGACGAGCTGACCGCGGTCGACAACGGCGCGCAGGCGTGCGCGGCGTTCGTGGGCGAGCAGCGCGCCCACGAGGCCGAACATCAGCAGCGCCTCTATCTGGACACGATGCTGGACAGCCTCGACACGGGTGTCGCCGCCTGCGACGCCGAAGGCCGCCTGGCGGTCGTGAACCGCTCCCTGCGGGAACGTCTAGCCCTGCCGGACGAGGTCACCGACCTGGACAAGTGGGCGGCGTGGCTGCCGATCACGACGCCGAACGGCGACCCGGTCGACCGGACCCAGATGCCCCTGCGCCGGGCGCTGCACGGCACCGAGGTGCGGGGAACCGAGTTCGCCCTGCGCACCCGCGACGGCCGCCGCCTGGTGCGGGTCAACGCCCACCCGATCACCAACCGGCAGGGCCGCCGCCTCGGCGCCGTGGCCGTCTTCCACGACATCACCGAGGCCCGCCACAACGAGCACCTGCAACAGATGCTGAGCCGCGCCAAGGACGAATATCTGAACCTCGTGGGCCACGAGCTGCGCACCCCGCTGACCATCATCCTGTCCTACCTGGACGTGCTGGCCGACGCCGAACCGGACGCCCCCGCCTCCGACCTCCACCCCATGATCGACGGAGCCCGCCGAGGCGGCGAAAGACTGCGCCGCCTGGTCGAGGCACTGCTGGACCTGTCGGCTCTGGACGCCGGCCGCACCCCCCTCGAACTAACCGACATCGACCTGGTCAGCGTCCTCACAGAGGCGGCAAGCGCGGTAGAAGACCAGGCCCGAGCCAAGAACATCACCATCACCCGAATGGCACCACCCAACCTGCCCCTGAGAGGCGACCCCAGCCGCCTGACCCAGTTGGTGACCGCCTTGCTGGACAACGCCATCACCTACACCCCGAACGGCGGAGCAGTGAGCATCGCGCTGACCGGAGCCGAAACAACCGCGACAGTCGACGTCACGGACACCGGCTTGGGCATCCCAGCCCACGAGCGCCCCCACGTCTTCGACCGCTTCTACCGAGGCGCGGTAGCCACCGAGATGGCCATCCCCGGCGCCGGCCTGGGCTTGCCCATCGCCAAGCTGATAGCCGACCGCCACCACGGCACCATCACGATCAGCCCACCGAACGGCCGCCCAGGCACAACAATGCACGTCGAACTCCCCCGCACCCCGCCCACCAACAACGGGCGTCCGGTGTAAAAGCAGGCAGCGCCGTGCAAGGTGCGTGTCCGGTAGCGGCGCCTTCTTGGTTCGCGAGTTTCAACGCCGCCATCGATTCGGCATTTGCGGCAATACCTATCGAGCAGTGCACTACGGCGGCTTCTTCGAGTCGCCCCCGAATGCTTTCACAACGGCTGGACAATGACCACGGCGAGTGCTATTAATCTGTTTTAGTTGTGCCCGGCGACCGTGGTCCGGCGGGGTTGGGCAGTGCCTGGTGTTGCGTGGGGCGCGGCAGAGCGTGCGGTCGAGGATCCGCCGAAGTGATCCGGGCGCCGGCGTCGTGGTCGGCGCACTGAAGGCCTTGTCGATAAGCGGTCTGACCGGCGGTGCAGTGGAGGCGGTCTTGATCGCCGCCACCGGGCTCGAGGGTCTCGAGTGGACATGGCCCGACGCGCCGGGCTGATCGAACCGGGTTCGGCAGTGCCAACGCCGACCGAGTCGTGAACAGGCAGATCCAGCGCGGCCGGTCCCCTGGGCGGGCAGATCCGGCGCGGCCAGGACCGGGACGGGCAAACCCCGCGCGGCCGGGCCCTGGGCGGGCAGATCCGGCGCGGCCAGCACCGGAGCGGGCAAACCCCGCGCGGCCAACACCGGGACGAGCAAACCCTTCGCGGCCAGGACCGGATCGGATAAATCCGGCGCGGCCAGGACCGGAGCGCGCAGATCCGGCGCAGCCAGGACCGGGGTGGGTAAGCCCGGGGCGGGTGGAGCCGGCGCGGCCAGCACCGGGACGGGCAAACCCCTCGCGGCCAGCACCGGAGCGGGCAAACCCGGCGCGGCCAGGACCGGAGCCGGCAAATCCGGCGCGGCCAGGACCGGAGCGCGCAGATCCGGCGCGGCCAGGACCGGAGCGCGCAGATCCGCCGCGGCCAGGACCGGGGTGGGTAAAGCTGGGGCGGGTGGAGCTGGCGCGGCCAGGCCTGGGACGGGTGAAGCCGGGACGGGTAAAGCCGGCGCGGCCGGAACTGGCGTGATCGGGAGTGGGGCGGTCGGGTCGATCGGTCCGACGGCAGCCGGGCCGACCGGGTCTGGCGCGGCCGGGGTGGTCGGGGTAGGGCGGTGACGCGGCCGGTAGGGGCGGGGCGGCGCCAGGGGTGGCATCGGGGCGTCACCGTGCAAGCTGCGCCATTTGCGGGTATGGCGTTGGATCAATCCGTATTGCCGGCGCTCGTGATGAGCGCGACGGAATTCTTCCGCACTGGCGGAGTAGTTACGGCGCCGGGTGGGGTCGCGCCATTGAGCTATCTGGGTGTGGCTGAAAAATTGCATCTGACCCCGTATCTGGCGCATGAGTTATTCTCCCGCGAAATCCCGCGGAACGGTAAGAGAAAAATGTGCCACATCGATCGAGCCGGCATGCGGATCCATCATGCGATCCAGTCCGCATTCACATGCCGCGGACGCGGCGAGCGGCCGACCGCTGACTTCTGGTGGCGAGAGGTGGCGAGAGGTGGCGCCGATGGTCAACGGGATTGCGGGCGTCGATGTCGAGGGCAGCCGCGCGCGGCGGGTGCCTCGGCGCTTCGTGGACGGCACGGTGCCCGGGCTACAGGAGAGCCGCGATCTCGGCCAGCTTCGTGATGGTGGACCAGTTGCGTTCGGTGCCGTGCAGGCCCAAGCGGCGGGTGATCGTGGCGGCGTTCACCGGGTTGCCGTGCACGCGGTCCCTGTAGTCGATGTAGACCTCGCGGCCGTTCAGGCGTACGTCGTCGTGGGTCTTGCCCAGGTCCGCTGCTGGGTGGTCGGCCAGGAACACCACCCTCAGGAACGTCGGGCGGGCGGCGGCCGCCTCGGGGAACGGGTTGGCGGCGATGATCTCGGCCAGGCGGGACCGGCTGCGGACCATCGCCGGCTCGTTCAGGGCGAAACGCTCGCGCAGGACCTTGCCGATGATCGGGCCCACGTCCAGGTCGGAGCGGACCAGCACGTTTCCGCTCTGCAAGTGGGTTCGGGCCCCGGGCAGGCCCGCCGCCTCCAGTTCGGCTCGGAGCTCGGCCATGGGGACCTTGTTGCGGGCGCCCAGGTTCACCGCCCGCAACAAGGCCACCCACACCGTCATGCGGGGATCGTACGAGGGGGGCGCGGGGTCGCCGGGGCCGGCACGTCCTCGACCGGGTCCAGAGGGAACGTCCTCTCCTGGCCGGCGGCCAGGTGCACCTCCTTGCCCTGATGATGGAAGTCGACGGGGGCGTGCCGGGCGGCGTACGTCACCGAACCCGGAGTGACCACGACGGACAGGCGGCAATCGCGCCAGCGCAGGCCGAAGGCCAAGCGGCTCAGCTTCGGCGGCAGGCGCGGGGCGAACGACAGGCAGTTGTCGTGGTCGCGCAAGCCGCCGAAGCCCATGACCAGGGCGATCCACGCTCCCGCGCACGCCGCGATGTGCAGGCCGTCGCCGCCGGCCTCGCCGCTGCCCCGCAGGTCGAGCAGCGCCGCCTCGGCCAGATATTCGTGTGCTCTCGTCAAGTGACCCAACTCGGCCGCCAGCACTGACTGCACAGGGGCCGACAGGGACGAATCACGGACCGTGCGGGCCTCGTAATACGCGAAGTTGCGGCGCTTCTCGTCGAGCGTGAACGCGTCGGGGCGCTTCATCATGGCCAGCACCAGATCGGCCTGCTTGATCACCTGTTTGCGGTAGAGGTTGAGGTAGTGGTGATGGAGCATCAGCGGATACTCCTCGTCCGAAAAATCCCATGCCGGCAGGCGGGTGAACCCGGCCGACTGATCGTGGACCCGGCGCTTCTCGTCAAAAGGCACATTCAGCTGTACGGCTGCGCCCGCCGCCCGCAGATTCTGTTCCGCCATGAGGTTCGTGTAGATGTTGTCGTCCATCAGCGCCGTGTATTCGTCGGGCCCGGTGACGCCGGCGATGTGGCCGACGTTGTGCTCGTCGAAGTAGACGACCGACTTCCACATGCGGGCCGTCTCCTCGAGCAGCTCCCGGCCGGCCGAGCGCATGAACTCCTCGTCGCCGGTGGCGGCGTGATAGCGCAGGACCGCGTCGGCGATGTCGGCGTTGACATGCAGGGCGGCCGTGCCGGCCGGCCAATAGCCCGAGCACTCGGGGCCGCTGATCGTGCGCCACGGGAACGACGCGCCGTCCAGCCGCAGCTCACGGGCCCGGGCGCGTGCCTGGTCGAGGGTGCTGTGCCGCCATCGCAGGGCCATTCCGGCGCATTCGGGATGGGTGTACGTCAGCACGGGCAGCACGTACGTCTCGGTGTCCCAGAGGGTGTGCCCGTCGTAGCCGTTGCCGGTCAGGCCCTTGGCCGGGATGGGATGCGGGCCGGCCTGGGCCGCCGCCTGGAGCACGTGGAAGAGCCCGAACCGCACGGCCTGCTGGATCTCGGGGTCGCCGTCGACCTCGACGTCGGCGCCGTCCCAGAACTCGTCGAGATAGGCCCGCTGCTCGGCCAGCAGCGTGTCGAAGCCGTCGCGGGCCGCGGCGTCCCGGTCCGTCAGCGCCAGGTCGCGGATGTCGTCCTCGTTCCAGCGGTACGCCGTGAACTTGTCGAAGCTGATCGCGCCGTGCCCGGTGGCCGTCCACCGGATGAGGTCGCGCGAGCTCACGACGGTGCCCTCATGACCGGTATGGATCACCGCGGCGGCGACCGGCAGGCCGCTGCGGCGGGTGCGGTGGACCAGGACGTCGCGGTCGCTGGACAGGCCGCGGAAGGGCGCCGGGATGATCGCGCTGGCCCGCGGGTCGTCGCGCTCCGACGGCAGGGCCTCGTTGACCACCAGGTCGGATTCGATGGTCAGCGGCGCGCCGGCCTCCACCGAGTAGCGGACGGCGGTCACCGAGGGGCGCGGGAACGAGACCAGCCGTACGCTGCGCACCCGCACCTCGACGCCGGAGGGTGAGGTCCATTCGACCTCGCGGGTCAGCGTGCCGGCCCGCAGATCGAGGACCCGTTCGTGCCGGGTCAGCGTCCCGGTCCGTACGTCGAACGGCTCGTCGCCGACCCGCAGCGTGATCGGTTTCGCGTTGGGCGCGTTCACGACCGTCTCGGTGCGCTCCGGGAAGGCGTACCCGGCCTCGGGATAGGTGATGGTCCTTTCCTCGTAGAGCGAGTTGAGGAAGGTGCCGGGCATCCCGCCGGCGTGCGGCTCGTCGAGGTTGCCCCGCAGGCCGATGTGGCCGTTGGCCAGCGCGAAGATCGACTCGGCCTGGCGCAGTCCGTCCTCGCCGGGCAGGGCGGTCTCGCGGACGGCCCACGGCTCGGCCGCTCCGATCTCAGACATCGCGCAGGTCCGGTCGTCCGCCGGCGTGCCGGACGGTGTCGCCGGAGGCGGCGGTGGCCCGGCGGCCGGCCTCCTCGTAGGAGCCGCCGGCCAGCAGGGTCGCGGTCAGCGCGGCGGTGAACGAGTCGCCGCCACCGGTCGTGTCGACCGGCTCGCCGCCGGTCAGCGGGATCTTGACCTGGCCGTCCTTCCAGATGAGGACATTGCCGTCCTCCTTCGCCAGCGCGATCAACGACGGGCCGCCAGCCAGGATGCCCGCGTCGAGCCCCGCCGCTTCTTTCTCATCGGCCCGCACGACGTCGGCGTACTCCAGAATCGCCTTGTCGCTGATCTCGCCGTCGAGCACGACCAGCTTCCCGGCCTCGCGGCCGATCCGCGCGGCGGCCAGCGCGGCCTCGAAGGGCTGCTGCATCTGCACGAGTACGGCGTCGGCGCCCGCGATCACGTCCCGAGCCGCCCGCACGTCGCCCTCGGTGAGCAGCACCTCCTCCGGCAGGTGCTCCACGTAGCGGTAGTGCGACCCGGGTTCGAGGATCTCCACGATCAGGCCGGTCAGGGCACCGCGGCGGCGCACCACGTGGCGTACGTCAATGCCGTCCTTCCGGGCCTGATCCAGCAGCACGTCGCCGATCACGTCGTCACCGGCCACCGCGACCAGCGACGGCCGCACGCCGAGCTGGGCCAGCGCGACCGCCTGGTTGGCGCCCTTGCCGCCCAGCTGCTCGCGCCGGGCGGTCGCCGCGCCGGAGGAACCGACGTCCGGGAGTTCGTCAACGGTCAATACGAGGTCGCGGGCGAGCTGCCCGATCACGGCGGCGGTTGGTTGTGTCACGCACGACCATTACCCGGAGACCGACAGATTGTGCGACATCCCAGCCTCTTCACAGGATGTGACGCCGATTCGCCCACCGAGAGCATTGCGGGACACCGATGCCCTTTCTAGGCTCGCAGGCACCGTAGCCGCCTACGAGGAGCAGCCATGACGAGCAGCAGTCCCGTGTCGTCGAACGCCTACGAGTACCTGGACACCATCAACCCCGAGGAGCAGGCCCGGCTCGAGGCCGTCCGCCGCTACCGGCTGGTCGATCAGCCGGTCGAGGACGCGTACGACCGGATCGCGTTCGTCGCGGGCGCCATCTTCGACACGCCGATCGCCACCGTCTCGCTGGTCGAGCAGGACCGGGTGTGGCTGGCCGCGTGCCAGGGCCTCAGCGGCGTCCGGCAGGTCGGCCGCGAGCCCGGCCTGTGCGCGTCGGTCATCGCCCAGGACGACGTGTACGTCATCAACAACGCCGCGGTCGACCCGCGCACCCTCGAACATCCGCTGGTCCGGGGCGATCTGGGCCTGCGTTTCTACGCCGCCGCGCCGATCCGCACCCACGACGGCTACCGCCTCGGCACCGTCAACGTGATCGACAACAAGCCCCGTGAGGCCAACCCGCGCCAGCTCAAGGCTCTCGAGCACCTCGCCTCGATGGTCTCGGACGAGCTCGAGCTGCGCCTCATGGTCATCCGCAGCGCAGCCGCCGAGCAGCGCATGCGCGAGACGGTCAACTGATTACGAATCCATCGATACGGGTAGTGCGCTGCCCATGCGCACTCCCCGGAAAATCGCCGTAGTCGCTCACCAGCGCAAGACGCTCGGCGGCGGCCTGGACGAGCTCCGCCGCCGCCTCACCGACACCGGCGTCGAGGACCTGCTGTGGTGCGAGGTGCCGAAGAGCAAGAAGGCGCCCGAACAGGTCCGCAAGGTCATCAAGGCCAAGCCCGACCTGCTGGTGGTGTGGGGCGGCGACGGCATGGTGCAGCGCTCGATCGACGTGCTGGCCCGCGAGAAGGGCGGCGCCAAGATCCCGCTGGCCATCATGCCGGCCGGCACGGGCAACCTGCTCGCGTCCAACCTGGGCATTCCGGCCGACCTCGAGCAGGCGGTCGAGATCGCCCTTCAGGGCGACCATCACCGCATCGACCTGGGCAAACTGAACGGCGAGTACTTCGGCGTGATGGCCGGCGTCGGCTTCGACGGTGCCATGATCAACGACGCCGACCGCAACATGAAGGACAGACTGGGCAAGCTCGCGTACGTCTGGGCCGGCGTCCGCCACGTCAACGGCGCCGCGCCCCAGGCCCAGATCAAGATCGACGGCAACGACTGGTTCGAGGACGAGGCCAGCTGCGTCCTGATCGGCAACGTCAGCAAGATCACCGGCGGCATCAAGGCCTTCGACGACGCGAAACCGGACGACGGCTGGCTCGACGTCGGCGTCGCCACGGCTCAGGGCGCCCTCCAGTGGGCCCGCGCCCTCGGCACGATGGCGGTCGGCCGCAGCGACAGCTCCCCGTTCGTGCGCACCACCCGGGCCCGGCAGATCGAGGTCAAACTCAAATCCAAGATGGAGTACGAGCTCGACGGAGGCGCCCGCACGAAGACGAAGACCTTCACCGCGAAGGTCGCCCCGGCCGCCGTCAAGATCTGCGTACCCCGTCAGCGTTCCTGACCAGCGCCAGGGCGTGCTCCCGTCCCGGGCAGCGCCGCGGTCCCGCCCCGAAGGCCGTCTCCCCGGCCAGCGGGACCAGCACGATCTCCCCCGTGTCGATCCGTCGGCGCTTCGTGAAGGGCACCGGCGGATCGTCACGCAGCACCTCCTCAACGGGCCGGTGCCGGGCTCGCTCGATGAGCGCGAGGGTCGCCGTACAGGCCTGAACCAGCACCCCGATCCGCGCCGCCGTCCCCTCGTCACGCCGCCCACCGAAGATCACCACAAGCCGCTCGACGGCCGGATCGGCTACGCCGTCGTCCCCGTGGCCCGGCTGATAGGCCTGCGCCACGTCCTCGACCAGCGGGGCAACGTCAGGATCGGTCACACCCATGGCGGCGGCCAGAACGGCCACCGGATGCCCGCGTCGCCCGGTGAGCGACTCCGGCGGAATGGCGTCGAGGATCGCCTCGGCCAGCCCGCGCCGCCGTACATGGTCCGGCCCCTCGCAGAACCGCCCGACCGACGCCCGAAGCCACGCCACCCCCGAGTCACCAGGCGGCACGGCGGGCACGACATACGCCGGGTCGTACAGAATCTCACGCATGGCCGCAGGCTAGGCCCGGAAGACTTCGCCCCCGGCCGAAGCAACCGGTGACCGTCCTGTCCTCAAACGCGGGCACCGGCACATGCGCACCGCCAGCCGGCCTCACGGACGTTCGTAGAGGCACCACCGGTCGAGCTCCAGGAGCGCTCGGGCGTAGGCCCGCGTGGTGGTCCCGGCGGTCAGCCCGGCGATCGCCACATGTTCCACCGCCAGCCCCTCGGCATCGGCCAGGCCGGACGGTGGCCGCGGCACCGTGAAGCCGTTGGCGAGCCCGATCGTGGTGGGAGAGGCCCCGTACCGCTCATGCCAGCGACGGGCGGCGGCCAGCAGCAGATCGCCCGGCGTTCCCCAGACGCCGTACGGATTCAGGTAGGCGAAAGCCGTCCACGGCTCAGGCCGGGGCAGGATGACAAGCAGTTCCGGCTCCCCGAAATGCGCCACGTCGTAGGCGTCGAGGTCATAGCCTTCATCGCCGGTGCCGAGCGTCTCCGGATCGCGCCCCCAGATGCTGAACCCCGGCAGCCGAGCCAGTTCGGCATCGACATCGGCGTTCCGAGCCCAGGCGATCAGGTCGCCGGGCGTGCGATCGTGGTGGAAGTCCGGGTCCAGAACCGCCTCCCGGTGAAGCACCAGAACCGGATTGTGGTCCGGAAGAGCAGCACGCGCCGAACGCAACAGCCGCTGCGCATCACCCTCAGGCCGAACCACGACGACGGTCTCATCATGAACACGCACCGGCTCCGCCCGATAAGACTCGAGCCCCGCCGCCCGTAAGATCTTCTCCACCGCGCCGATGCTAGGGAGCCGTGCAAGCGACCCACGGCATGCCGGGCACGACGGGGCCGGACCGCCTCGCTCACGCTTCCTTCCGCTCGGCATCCGCGGCTGCGGCCTGATCGCGTCTTTGCTGGCGATCGTCCGATGAAGAAGCGAGGATCACCGATCGTCGAGCTCTGCCCAGAAGGACCCGGAGGGCCAGCCGTCGCGGCGGTCGGAGTCGGTCAAGGGCAAGTAGGACCTGGTTCCGCGGAGGGTTCTGGAGGCATCGAATCCTCTGAACCACGCCACGTCGGAGACCGAGCGGATGACACCGGGCAGGGTGATCAAGCCGCTCGGTTCCGGCCAGCGGCCGTCCGGCGATCGGGCCAGCAGGTACACGTCGTCGAGCAGGTCGTTGTCCTCCTCGTCGTCGCGGCGCAGGACGATCACGGAGCCGTAATCGCCCCACACGCCGGCGGCGGCGATCACCTCGCGGCCCGGCGGGAGCGTCGCGGGTAAGGGCGGAGCGCCGTGATCGAGGGCGGCCGGCAAGTTCATGATCCGCAGCCTAGAACACTCTTGCAAAGAAAGCTTTGCAAATATAGCTTTGCATTCATGATGGACGACGACGAGAGCGTCGCGCTCGATCCGCGGACGTTGCGCGGGCTGGCGCATCCGCTTCGGGTGCGGCTGCTGAACCTGCTCCGGGAGCGCGGTCCCTCGACCGCCTCGCGGCTGGGTGAGCAGCTGGGGCAATCCAGCGGCGCCACCAGCTATCACCTGAGACAGCTTTCGCAGTACGGGTTCGTGGTCGAGGACGCCGAGCGTGGCACCGCCCGGGAGCGCTGGTGGCGGGCCGCTCAGCAGCGGACCGTGCTCACGCCGGAGGAGGGCCGGAAGTCGTGGGAGCTGGCCGAGGGCTATCTGCGGGCCGTGGCCCAAGCCGATTTCCAGCGCACCGAGGCCGCCATCGCCAACCTGCCGGCGGTGTCGCGCGCATGGCAGGACGCGCTCTACCTCGGCACCGACATCCTGCGGCTCGACCCGGACCGGGCCGCCGAGCTTCGGGAGCGCATGTCCGCCCTGGTAGCCGAGTACGGCGGCGGCGAACAAGGCGACCGCGTGGCCGTCCAGTGGCAGATCCTGCCGTTGAGCGACAGCTGATGCGACGGCCGCTGGCCAGTCTGCTGGTCGCCGAGTCGGTGTCGCTGGCCGGCAGCCACGTGTCCAGTGTGGCCGTGCCCTGGCTGGTGCTCACCACCACCGGGTCGGCGACCCGGGTCGGCGCCGTCGCCCTCGCCCAGACGTTGCCGTTCGTGCTGGCCGGGATGTTCGGCGGGCCGCTCGTCGACCGGCTCGGGGCCCGCCGGGTCGCGATCTTCTCGGACGCGGCCAGCGCCGTCGTCGTCGCCCTGGTTCCGTTGCTGCACCTGCTCGGCCTCCTGTCGTTCGGGCCGCTGCTGGCGATCGTCGCCGTGGCCGGCGCGTTTGGCGGGGCCACCAACACGGCCAAGCGCGCCCTTCTCCCCCAGGCCGCCGCCGGCACCGCCATGGCCCGGGCCACCACGCTCTTCGACGGCATCGGCCGGACCGCCATCCTGGTCGGCCTGCCGCTCGGCGGTCTCCTGGTCGCGGCCCTCGGCCCGGCCGCCGTACTCGCGATCGACGCCGCCTCGTTCGCCGTGTGCGCCGCGACGATCGCCGTCGGCGTCCGTACCAGCGAGGAGAGAGCCGGTGAAGCGCGGGAAAGCTACCTGGCCTCCCTCGCTGCCGGTTTCGCTTTTTTGCGGCGGGACAGCCTGTTCGCCGTCATCGTCGCTGTCCTCTTCTTCACCAACCTGGCCGATCAGGCGTACAGCATCGTCTTCGTCCCGGTCTGGGTGCGGGAGACCGGCGCCGGCCCGGCCGTCCTCGGTCTGCTCGGCGGCGTCTTCGGGCTGGGCGCCGTCCTCGGCTCGCTGATCTACGCGGCCCTCGCCACCCGGCTGCCGCGGGTGCTCACCTTCGCCGTCTGCTTCCTGCTCGCCGGGTCGCCCCGGTTCTTCGCGCTCGCCACGACCGACCGTCTCTGGCCCGTTCTCGCCGTCGCTCTCGGCGCCGGTCTCGCCGTCGCCGCCGTCAACCCGATCCTGATGGCTCTGAGCTACGAGCGCGTCCCGCCCGAGCTGCGCGGCCGCGTCCTCGGCCTGGCCGTCGCCATCGGTTTCGCCGGCGTGCCCCTCGGTGGACTCCTGGGCGGCCTCGCCGTCGACCAGGCCGGTCCGCGCGCGGCGCTGCTGATCGCGGGCGGTCTCTACCTGGCTGTCTCGCTTGTGCCGTTCGCCCTCGTGAAAAGACGGATAGACGACAGGAGCTTGGTGCCGAGCTAGACGCCCTCCATGCGGGCCGGCCCCACACTGAACGCCATGCCGTCTCGTCGGAAACCCAGGCGCGCCGCTCGGCCCGTACGTCACGAAGGAGTACGCACCACCCGGCTGATCGTCGGCCTCGTCCTGGTCCTCGGAACCCTGTTCCTCGCCGCCTACACCGCCGCCAACAGCTAGAGCCGCAACAGCGAGCGGTAGACCCGCAGCGCGTCGCCGACCGGCCCGAAATGCGACGACGCGTTGTCGTTCAGATATGTCGTGTTGATTTCCACCTGCGCGTACGGATGGCCCGCGCGCGCGGCCTCCACCAGCACGTTCATCTCGTACTCGAAGCGGTCGCCGGGCACCGTGAGCAGCCACGGGATCAGGTCGCCGGGATAGCCGCGCAGGCCGGTCTGCGTGTCGCGCACCGACCGGCCGGTCGTGGCCCGGAACAGCAGCCGGGTCAGCGCGTTGCCGACCTGGCTGCGCCACGGCATCCGCCGGACCCGCCGCACACCCAGGACCGTGTGGCCACTGGCCTCCACCGCGTCCGACACCCGCCTGATGTCGGCGAGGGAGTGCTGCCCGTCCGCGTCCGCGCACACCACCGGCGAGCCGGGAAAGGCCGAAGCGATATGGCGGAATCCCGTACGCAGCGCCACACCCTTGCCCGCATTGCGCGGGTGCCGCAGAACCGTGCAGGGCAGCCCCGTGACGGGCGGCGAGCTGCCGTCGTCGACCACCACGACCGGGCAGTCGATCTGAGCCACTAATTCGGACAGGTGGGACGACGGCTGGAAGACCGGCAGGAGCAGGACCATGCCGGCTCCTATACCCCACGTCGTAACAACGCCACCATCCGTCGCTCCCGGCGGAGCAGTTCCTGCGGATCACGTACGCCCAGGAAACCGATCCGGGAGGCGGCCCTGATGGCGTACTCGTCGAGCGGCGACGAGCCGGCGGCCGGAATGCCCAGAAGGGCCCCGCCCCGCAGTCCGAGGACCTTGCCGGCCAGATAGCGGACGCGCGGCAGATGCCAGGCGTGGGTGACCAGCCCCAGCGGCCGGGACGGGCCGAGGTCGAGGCCGTCGAGCAGCCCGTCGGCCGAGATCCGGAGCAGGTTCTCCAGCGTGCTGCGCGAGTGGCACTCGGAGCGCAGATCGGCCACCTCGTCCAGGCCGGCGTCGCGCGCCATGGTCAGCATCAGCGCGGCCTCGCGGCAGTCCGGCGGCGGCTCGGGCGCGCCGTCGCGGACCTGCGCCCAGCCGCCGCTGAAGATGATCCGCGACGGGCGGGCGCCGGCCTCGACGTACGAGATCGCCGCCCGCACCCGGGCCACGCTGCCGGGAGTGAGCCCCGCGGGGGTCACCCCGTAGCCGAGCACCAGCAGCGCGACCGCTACGCGATCTGCTGCCACCAGCCGTCCACCGCCGGCGGGTTGTCCACGTCGACACGCTCGCCCGGACGCGGCACGGCGAGACGTACATCCCGGGCCTTGGCCTCGGCCCACGTGCGGTCGGCCGGCTCGGGCCACTCGTGCAGCGCCAGGTTGAACGTGGCCCAGTGCACCGGGATCATCAGACCGCCCTTGACGTCGACGTGGGTCGCGACGCCGTCCTCGGGCACCATGTGGATGTCCGGCCACGCGTCGCCGTACGCACCGACCTGCACCAGCGTGACGTCGAACGGACCGTGCTCCTCACCGATCCGGGCGAAGCCCGGGAAATAGCCGGTGTCGCCGGAGTAGAAGACCTTGCGGGTGGGGCCCTTGATGGCCCAGCTCGTCCAGAGCGTCTCGTCGCGGCCCAGGCCACGGCCCGAGAAGTGCCGGGCCGCGGTGGCCACGAACTCGATGCCGGCCACCTTGTGGGTGTCGTTCCAGTCCATCTCGACGATGCGGGTGGCCGGCACGCCCCAGCGCTCCAGGTGGGCGCCCACGCCCAGCGGGACCAGGAACGGCGCCGCCTGGAGGTCGACCAGGTTGTGGATGGTCTCCATGTCGAGGTGGTCGTAGTGGTCGTGCGAGATCAGCACCGCGTCGAGCGGCGGCAGGTCGCGCAGGGCGACCGGCGGCTCGTGCAGCCGCTTGGGGCCGGAGAGGCGCGAGGGTGAGCAGCGCTCGCTCCACACCGGGTCGAGCAGCACCCGCTTGCCCTCGATCTCGACCAGCGCCGAGGAGTGGCCGTACCAGGTGACGTGCAGGCCGTCGGCGGTGGCGCCCGGGTCGGGAGTGACCAGCGGGATCGGCTGGTGCGGGTGGCGGCCGTCGCGGTCGCGCAGGGTGGCGGCCAGCAGCCGCGGCATCGAGGAGAAGGCGATCTCGGTGGCCGGCACCGTGTTGCGGAACTTGCCACCGGCGTACTGCGGTGAGGCCTGCATGCGGGCCAGCCGATCGCCCTTGGCCTTGGCGCCCATCTGGCGGGGAATGTCTTTCGCCACCCAGACCGCCGCCGCGCCCAGAGCCAGCGCGATCAATGAACCCGTACGTCCTCGTTTCGCCATTAACCCAGTTTGACCTCTACGCAAGGGGCGCCGCCACCGAGGTGCTCAGGTTCCCCACAGTATTCGCCGGGTATGACACACTCTCTCGCCGTGACTGTCGACACCCTTCAAACCCAGCAGCAGCTGATCGTCCGTCAGCGTGTGCGGCTGATGGTCAACCAATACGAGATCCACGCCGTCACCCCCGACGGCCAAGAGGCCGGCATGCTCGCCTTCGCCCAGCAGAAGCGGATGGCGTTCAAGGAGCAGGTCACCCTCTACACCGACGACACCAAGACGACGCCGGTGCTGGGCTTCAAGGCCCGTCAGGTGATCGACCTGGGCGCCACGTACGACGTGGTCGACGCGAACGGCGCCCCGATCGGGCTGTTCCGCAAGAACTTCAAGGAGTCGCTGATCCGCTCGACGTGGCACCTCGAGCAGCCCGGCTTCGGCGAGATGGTCGGCCGCGAGACCAACGCCTGGGTGGCCGTCCTGCGCCGCTTCGTCGAGAGCCTGTCCTGGCTTCCGTACCACTTCGACTTCGTGATCGCCGACCGCCCGGTCTTCTCGGTCGTGAAGAAGTGGGGCCTGCGCGACAAGTACGTGGTCACCATCCACGACCCGCGCGTCGACCGCCGCCTGGTCGCCGCCATGTCCGTCGCGCTGGACGCTCTGCAGGCCAGGTAACCTTCGCGGGATGGATGATCCCCGGGCTCAGCGCCTGTTCGGCGACAGTCTCGTCGCCCCCGGTGACCTCGCGTCGAGCCCGTTCCGGGTCGACCGCGACCGGATCGTCAGCTCACCGTTCTTCGCCCGGCTCGCCGGCGTCACCCAGGTCATCAGCCCGGGCGGCGCCGGCCTGCTGGTGCACAACCGGATGACCCACAGCCTCAAGGTCGCCCAGGTGGCCCGGGCCATCGCCGACCGGGTCGACCCGTCACTGGCCGAGAAGCTCGGCGGTTGCGACCCCGACGTCGTCGAGGCGGCCGCCCTGGCCCACGATCTGGGCCACCCGCCGTTCGGCCACCTCGGCGAGCGGGTCCTCGACCGGCTGGCCCGCCATCGGCTGGGGCTCGACGACGGCTTCGAGGGCAACGCGCAGTCGTACCGCATCGTCACCAGCACCGAGAGCCGCGGCCAGACCACTTTGGGGCTCAATCTGACCAATGCCGTACGGGCGGCGATCCTCAAATATCCGTGGACCCGCCGGGGTGAGGCCCGTTTCATGGAGCCGCCGCCGCGGGGGGCGGCCCCGCCGGCCGACGACCCCGACGGCGGCTCGATGAAGTTCAACGCGTACTCGACCGAGGCGAACGACATGCGCGCGGCCCGGGCCCCGTTCGCGGGCCGGGTGGCCGACTGGCAGCAGACGGTCGAGGCCTCGGTCATGGACACGGCCGACGACATCGCCTACGCCATCCACGACCTGGAGGACGTGCACCGGGTCGGCGTCCTCCAGCAGGGCGCGGTCGCCACCGAGCTGATGGCGTGGCAGCGCTGGGGCGCGTCCACCGACCTGAACCGGGCCGGCGGCGCCATCGAGTCGCTGCGCCGCCAGTTGCACCGCAAGGACGGCTGGATGGCCGACGACGACGCGTTCTCGGCCGCCGTCGAGCTGGTCCGGGCCGAGCTGGTCGACGGCCTGCTGGCCCGCCCGTTCGACGGCTCGCTCGAGGCCGAGGCCCGGGTCGCGGCGTTCTCGGCCACCTGGACCCGCCGTCTGGTCGAGTCGTGCCGCACGATCGCCGACCCCGCGGTCCGCTCCGGCCATGTCCAGCTGGCCCCGGCACAGTGGCACGAGGTGCAGATCCTCAAGTTCGTGCAGAACCGGTTCGTCCTGGCCCGCCCCGACCTGGCCCTGCACCAGCGCGGTCAGGGCCGCCTGCTGGCCTCGCTGGTCGAGGCGCTGAGCGCCTGGCTGACCGACCCCGACGAGGAGCAGCGCATCCCCCGCCGCCTCCAGGACCTGGTCGAGCTGGCCGAGGCCGAGCTGCCGGCCGGCACGCCGGAGCGCCTCCACCGGGCCCGCGGCCGCGCCGTGATCGACTTCGTCGCGGGCCTGACCGACCAGCAGGCGGTCGGCTTGATGGAGGCTCTCGGGGGCCGGTCCCGCCAGCTGTGGACCGACGCTTTCGTGCTCTAGCTACGCACCCGGTTGTCGAGCGGCGCGGGCTGGCTGGCCCACCACTCCGAAGGAACCTGCGCGTAGATCTCGTCCGCGAGCGCCTTCAGGTGATCGCCCGTGGCGTGCCCGTGGTGAGCGTCCGCGAGCCCCTTGACCCTCACGTACCACTCGGCGATTTGTTCGCACTTGACCGATACTTGATAGTCCATGCTTCGAGCCTAGGGCCGCGCGCCATCACCCGCCCGGCAATGCCCGACCGGGTGACAGCGGCTCACGCCATCGGCCCCGCGGCCCAGTGCGGCCTCGACTGCCCGTCATCCCTGCCGCAGCGGGCACACTGCTGAAACTGCTGCCCGTCCTGCGTCGAGCGCCGAACCCACTTGTGCCACCCGAACCGACAGCTCATCGGCTTGCGCACAGCCCGACGCTACGCCCGGCCGAACTCCCGGGCCAGCACCGCACGGGTGACCTCGGCGCCGAGCCGGTCGCCCTGCACGGTGGCGCCCCGGTAGTGCACGCCGGCCCAGATCCGAGCCTCGATCAGCTCGGCCCGGGCCGAGCTCAAACTGTGGAAATAGCGGGTGGTGCCGGATTCCGCGCTGTACGCCCTGAAGGACAGTTCGTCGCGCCCGAAGTACGCCCGCAGTCCGGTCATGATGGCGGACGTGTAGCAGGCGTGCCCCGACGGCCATTCCGGCGACGGAGCGGTGACCCGCAGCGGCGTCCACGAGGGGTCGGCCACCGTGGCCGGGTTGCCGTCGGTGCCGGCGAGCGGAACGGCGGTCACCGGCCGCCAGAAACGCCAGTGCCGCTTCTGCCCGTAACAGGCGATCATCGTGTCGGCCGTGGCGATGTCGACCATGGCCAGCATGCGCGCCGTCTCCACCGTGCTCAGCCGGTGATCGGCGGCGAGCCCGCGCTTGATGTACCACTCCACCTGACGGTAGTCGTCCCACCAGATCGCCGCCTCGGTCTGATCCGGCGTCCGGGTGACATTGGTGGCCTTCACCTCGTTGAACTGCCGGGCGTAGGCGGCGCTGCCCAGAGCGGGCGGCCCGGCCACCCGGAAGGCGCCCGGGTCGTCGAGGACGAACGGCTCCAGGAACGGGAACCAGCCGCCGGCCTGCACGAAATCGGGCGGGGTGAGCCGGTACTGCCCGGGCGTCGTCCCGACCGGCCAGGCGATGTTCGCGAAGGCCCCGTCGTCCCGGCGCGCCTCGATCATCGCCGCGGCCGCGGCCTCACCGACACGGACACCGTTGCGCTCAGCCGGCCCGTCCTCGATCGCGGCCAGCGCCTCGTCGTACCGCGCCCGCAGCGCGCCGGCCTGGGCGGGGAAGAGCGACAGAAGAACCTGATAGGCCGAGGCCGCCACCGCCGCCGGCGTCGAGTCGGCGCGGTGAGCGGCCGGAGCAACCAGATAGGGCTCGTACGGGGCGCCGGCGATCGCGTTGACCGCGTCGTACACGGCTCCCTGCACCATGGCGAAGCTGCGAACCCCGGCCGTCGGCGACTGCCGGGCCACCTCGTAGATAGCGGTCTGAGCATGAACATTCCAGGCGAGTACGGCATCGGACCGCCCCGCCGCCTGCGACGCCCCCGGCGTCAGAACGGTCAGGCCGAGCACCGCCACGGCCGCCGCCCTCAGAAAGAAGCCCATGGCCCCCGAGCATCGAGGCCACCGAATATCACCTCAACCCCGTCGCGTGAGGACGTCCGTTTCCGAGGGCGATATGACAGTCAGGCCGGCGGGTCGTCCCGATAGAGATGCGCCTTCACGCCCCGGCCGCCCCAGCGGGTCGCCGTGAGCTCCGGGCGCGGCCGGAGTCGCCCGACGCCCGGCGCCGGCTCGTCCCAGTCGGCGACCGCCGCGAACGGCTCCGGAGCGTTCCGGGTTTCGGCGGCGCGAGCCTCTCGGACGACCTTGGCCGGATCGAAGCGCGTCTCCTGGGCCACGTGGCAGTCGTCCGCCCGGAACGCGACCAGGGTGCCGCATTTCTCGCAGGCGATGCAGGGATCCCACCCGACCAGAGACCAGCAGCCGATCAGGACCAGGTCGTGGACGAAGCGGGTGCCGCGCACGTCCCCCGGTGACAGCACGAACGTGCCCGTGATCCGCTCACGGCCGTACGCGGACTCGTCGACGGCGTAGGTGCCCGGAGCGAGCAGCGGCGGGTTCACGCGGTGGTGGTTCAGCAGAGACGGGTGCGGCTGGGCCGGCAGCTTCACCGACTGCACCGCGACGCTCAGCGGGTTCCCGCAGGTCGCGCACCTGAAGCCGTCCACGGTGGCAGTGTGACCGATCCGGCGTTCACCTCACCAGCAGGTTTTCCAGGCGTTCCAGTTCTTCCGCCGGGTCGACGGCCAGGCCCATGTGGACCGGGCCGGCGCGCAGGATGGTGCTCCGGGGGCCCACCAGCCAGCGGAAGCGCTCTGCAGTGGATGGACGCGGACGAGGTTGCCGAGCGTTCTGATGAGGCGTACGCCGTCCGGATTCTCGACGCGATTAGCAGCACGGCGCCGGTCGTCCGAACGCACGACGGGATCAACCCCATCCCGAGCGGCCGCTGAGCGATCACAGCACTCATTCCTGAACGCTATTACTCTGGCCATCGGTGTCGCGCGGGTCTTCGATGAAGTTTAGGAACGAGCGGCCGAATCGCGTAACCTGACCCAAGTGAACATGTTGGCTAAAATACTCGCCATCATTTTCGTATCCCGTTTGACTAAGTGCACCAATACTTAGTAATTCCTCATCCCTGAGGCGGGTGCACTGCTTGTTCAGGAAGGACGCTAAGGCGCCGCTACCTTCGCCTGGAGCTGGGTTCGGCGAGATCAGACGCGCGATGTCAGCAATGAGTACCATTTCGCCACCGGAGGCTGGCGGCTTGTAACCAACCACATCCTCACGGAAGCGCGGATCGGCTACGAACTTGAGTAAGCGCAGAGCCACTGGTGGAAGGCGGTCGATCAGATCGAAGAAGACGTACTGACGATCCTCGTCTGGATCTACGGCAAGGGCCGTGTTGAGCACTGCGTTGCGGAGAATGCTTCGCTTTTCTTGGCGGCTCCGTTCGGCGATCCGCGTTCCCGCCGCTACTGCATCCAGAAATGCCTCATTGGTCGCCAGATCCTCGAAGTCGCCCACGCGCCCTTCAAGCTGACGCAGCGCCACGGCCACATCAGTCAACCAATCCTGCATACGCTCGTTGTACGACCGCGTCAGTCTATCGGCGAGCGCGACCCCCAGCGGCCCGCCCACCCCAGGGATCGCAGACACGACCATCTCGGCTACCTTGTTCAGTCCGTGGCGGCGGTCACTCTGAGTGGGTGGCTTCAGCTCCATACCCGCCATTATGAGCGGGACCCGCCACCTGATCACCCGCTAGGGTACTAACCGTCACGCACATCCAGAGAAGGACGTTCCCGGGTTTCGAATTCGCAGCACTGTCGAATTGAGCTGTATAGAAATCAAGCCGTTAGGGTGGTGCGAAGGCGTGTAAGGCCCGTCCCTGGGTTCAAGTAAGGCGCCAACATCTCCATCTTGCCGGACCTTTTGAGACTCGGGACCTCGGCGACGCGGCGGCTCTTACCTCAAGCCGTAGAGCCTGTTCAGGTCCAGAAGGTGGTGCCCGGTCACCGCGCGGGCGGGCACGTCGAGCACCAGCACGAGGAACACATCGGGTGTCTCGCATTCCACGAGCACGTGCTGATATCCGGTTCCGCGCATGGCCCAGGCGTAGGACACCCGTCCCTCCGAGAAGTCATGCTCCCCGAAATCCTCCGCGGGGATCGCCTCGAAGTACTTCCAGAAGTCGAACGGCGGCGGCTCGTCGGCGCCGACGCGTTCCGGTTCGGGCGCGGTGGTCGCCTTGAACTCCGCTTCGGTGAGGCGGCGGACCCTCATCTCACCAGCAGGTTTTCCAGGCGTTCCAGTTCCTCGGCCGGGTCGGTGGCCAGGCCCATGTGGACCGGGCCGGCTCGCAGGATCGTGCTCCGGGGCGCCACCAGCCACCGGAAGCGCTCGCCCTGGCTCATCGCGGCCGCCGCGCCGGCGCCCGTGCACGTGGCCGACCACGAGGACAGCGCCTCGCCGATCGCCTTCACGTCGGCCGACGGGTCGAGGGCGCGCAGGCGGTCCTCGTGCAGGTGAGTGCGGGCCTGAAGGAAGTCGCGGCGCTGGCAGTACAGGACCACGCCCACGTTGATCAGCTCGCCCCGCTCGATGCGCGGGACGGCCTGGATGACGGCGTACTCGTACGGGACCCTCATGGCAGCCACGCCTCCGGCTCGGCCGCGCGGGCGGTCAGATGAGAGATGTACGCGTCCTTGTCGCCGTCGTCGAGCCACTCGTCCGGGACGAGGTCGACCGCCTCACGGATCAGCGAAGGGGTGATCCGGGCGGCCAGGGCCGGGCCCTCCGTCGCCAGCGCTGTCGCGTACGGCTTCAGCACGTGGTCGTCCCACTTGTACGGACGGTGGACGACCGCCGACGCCCGGGGCCAGTTGTGGTGGAAGTAGAGGGTTGCGCCGTGGTCGATCATCCACAGGCCGTTGTGCCAGATCAGCAGGTTGGGGTTGCGCCAGCTGCGGTCGACGTTCTCGACGAAGGCGTCGAAGGCGAGCACCCGCGAGGCCAGCCCGGCCTCCACCGGATGGGCCACCGGGTCGTAGCCGAGCGCGCCGGGCAGGAAGTCCATGCCCAGGTTGGCCCCGGCGCTCGCCTTGATCAGCTCCTGGACCTCCTCGTCGGGCTCGGCCCGGGCCACGATCGGGTCGAGGTGGACGACGGCCAGGTCGGGCACGGGCAGGCCGAGGCGCCGGGCCAGCTCGCCCGAGATCACCTCGGCCACGAGCGCTTTCGGGCCCTGCCCGGCGCCGCGGAACTTGACCACGTAGGTGCCGAGGTCGTCGGCTTCCACGACGCCGGGCAGCGAGCCGCCCTCGCGCAGGGGTGTGACATAGCGGATGGCGGTGACCTCACGTAGCACGTGGATCACCCTACAAAGGGCCCTGCTTCCGCAGGTCGTCGACCTTGCTCATGGCCGAGCGCAGGTCGGACAGCCACTCCTCGGTGTGCTGGCCGACGAGCTTGACGCACCAGGCCAGCGCCTCGGAGCGGGACCGGGCCACGCCGGCGTCGACCAGCGTGTCGAGGATCTGCCGCTCGGGCTGGCGCAGCCGGGTCATCACCGGCGCGGCCAGGTGGGTGAACAGCTCGTTGGTGTCGCCGCAGCGCACGCCCCAGGCGACCTTGCGCTGATAGCGGTGCTCGATCTGGCGGGCCACCCGCATGCGGTCGTTGCGGGTGTCCTCACGGAACTGGTTGACCCGGCCGGCCTGCGCGGCCGCCCGGTCGGCGTCGGTGGCGCTCTCGCCCAGGTCGGGTGCGGCCACCCGGCCCCAGATGATGATCTCGTCGCGGTCGACGACGACCTCGGGCCGCTCGGTGAACCAGCCGTCGGTCACCGCCCCGGCCACCCAGGCCGCGGCGTCGTCGGCGTTCGGCGGCTCGACCCGTCCCGGCGGTCCCTGTCGGAATCTCATTACGAACCTCCCCGGTAAGCGTGATTACAAAATTACACGCTTACGCGCCAGCCGCCAGCCCCCCGCGGCGGGCGAGGAGACGGCAGACTGGGGCGATGGAGCTGCCGATCAATCCACCGGTCAAGCCGATGCTCGCCAAGCCCGTAGCCGAGATCCCGCCCGGCCAGCTCTACGAGCCGAAGTGGGACGGATTCCGGTCGATCATCTTTCGCGACGGGGCCGAGGTGGAGATCGGCAGTCGCAACGAGAAACCGATGACCCGCTACTTCCCCGAGGTCGTCGAGGCCGTGCTGGCCAACTTCCCGGAGCGGGCGGTGATCGACGGCGAGGTGATCGTGGCCGACACCGAGCGCAACACCCTCGACTTCGAGGCCCTCCAGCAGCGCATCCACCCGGCCGCGAGCCGGGTCAAGCTGCTCAGCGAGCAGACACCGGCCGGGTTCGTCGCGTTCGACCTGCTGGCGCTCGGCGACGAGGACCTGACCGAGCTGCCCTTCGCCGAGCGCCGGGCCCGGCTGTCCGAGGTTCTCAAGAGCGCCAAGCCTCCGGTGTACGTCACCCCGGCCACCGACGACCTGGAGACCGCGCGGCGCTGGTTCGCCGAGTTCGAGGGCGCCGGCCTCGACGGGCTGATCGCCAAGCCGAAGGATCTGGTCTACCAGCCCGACAAACGGGTCATGTTCAAGGTCAAGCACAAGCGGACGGCCGACTGCGTGGTCGCCGGCTACCGGGTGCACAAGTCCGGCGAGGACCGGATCGGCTCGCTGCTGCTGGGTCTCTACGACGAGCGCGACGTGCTCGTGTCGGTCGGCGTCATCGGGAGCTTCCCCATGGCCGTACGGGAAGAGCTCTTCAAGGAACTTCAGCCCCTGGTGACGACCTTCGAGGGCCATCCGTGGAACTGGGCGGCCCACGAGCAGGGCGAACGCACCCCGCGCAAGAACGAGGTGAGCCGCTGGAACAACGGCAAGGACCTGTCGTTCACGCCGCTGCGGCCGGAGCGGGTGGTCGAGGTGCGCTACGACTACATGGAGGGTCTCCGGTTCCGCCACACCGCCCAGTTCGAACGGTGGCGCACCGACCGGGAACCCCGCTCGTGCACCTACGAGCAGCTCGAACGCCCAGTCCAGTTCAATCTGGCCGAGGTACTGACCAGCCGCTGACGGCGGATTGTCAGACTCACCGGATAGCCTTCGAGGGACAGTCCGCCGACGAAAGGTCCACCGTGCGCCGCTCTCTCCTGGCCGTCGCCGCCGCGCTGGTGGTCACCGTCTCGGGCTGCACTGTGCCCTCGTTCGCCCCGGACGGCTCCGGCAAGTCCACGCCGGCCCCGCAGAGCACGTCCTCTTCCTCCGCCGCGCCGGCGACCGGCGCCGACTGGCAGCCCTGCCCCGAGATCCCCGATCAGCTGGTGGGCCGGGGCGCGGCCGGCATGACGTACGACTGCGCCAAGGTCTCCGTCCCGCGTGACTGGTCCGACCCCGGAAACGGGGAGACGTACGCGATCGCGATGATCCGCATCCGCTCGGCCACCCAGAAACAGCGGACCGGCTCGCTGCTGATCAACCCGGGCGGACCGGGCGGCTCCGGCATCGACACGGCGGTCTACCTGTCGTTCGGCCAGCAGTTCGGCGGTCTGCCGACCGAGATCACCGACAAGTTCGACGTGATCGGCTTCGACCCGCGTGGCGTCGGCCGCTCCGACCCGGTCAAGTGCATCAGCTCCTCCGACCAGGACGCGAGCTTCGCCGCCGTGCCCGACCCGGTCAGCCAGGCCGACTACAACGAGCTGGTCACCCTGAACCGGAAGATCGCCGACGGCTGCGCCCAGAAATACGGCCCGGCCCAGCTGGCCACGTTCTCGACCGTGCAGGCGGCCAAGGACATGGACGCCATCCGCGGCGCGGTCGGCGACGAGAAACTGACCTACCTGGGCTACTCGTACGGCACGCTGCTCGGCGCGACGTACGCCCAGCTCTTCCCGACCAAGATCCGGGCCCTGGTGCTCGACGGCGCGGTCGATCCGAAGCAGAGCTTCATCGAGGGCTCGGAGAGCCAGGCCAAGGGCTTCGAGCGCGCTTTCACCAACTTCACGAACTGGTGCAAGGCCAACACGGCCGACTGCCCGATCGCGCCCGACGCGCGCAAGGCCGTCACCGACGCGCTCAAGGCGGCCGACACCAAGCCGGTCAAGGGCGCCGACGGCCGCAACGCCACCTCGGGCTGGATCTTCGTGGCCGTGGTGTCCTCGCTCTACACCGAGACCGGCTGGACGGCCCTGGCCAAGGCCATCGCCGACCTCAAGACGGGTGACGCCGAGGGCGTCTTCGAGCTGGCCGACCAATACGCCGAGCGCAAGCCCGACGGGACGTACAGCAACCTGTTCGACGCCAACCTGGCCGTGAACTGCTCCGACACCAAGGACGCGCCGACGGTCGAAGAGGTGCGCCGGCTCCAGGGCGAGTGGCGCAAGAAATACCCGCTGTTCGGCGGCTCGCTCGCGGTCGGCATGCTGCCCTGCGCCGTCTGGAAGGGCGACCGCGACCCCTACCCGGCCGCCGCCGCCGTGGGCGCCCCGCCCATCGTCGTGGTCGGCACGACCGGCGACCCCGCGACGCCGTACGAGAACACCGCCGATCTCGCCTCGATGCTCGGCGTCGGCCACGTGCTGACCTGGGAGGGCGAGGGCCACACGGCCTATCCGAGCACCCAGTGCATCGTGCAGGCCGTCGACGGCTACCTCATCGATCTGAAGGTGCCGCAGGAGGGGCTGCGCTGTCCGGCGAAGTGATCCCCTGACTCGCCGCCATCTGCTCGAGCAGGGCCCGCACCTGCCGCAGGTTCTGCTTGAGCTCCTCCTGCTCCTCGTGCCGGAAGACGTCCCGGTCGACGATGAGCTTGCTGGCGAAGTGCGCGGTGATCAGCGGGATCACGACCAGCACCATCAGCGAGATCAGCAGCCCGGCGATCACCCGTCCCTGCCACGACGCGGGCGAGATGTCGCCGTATCCGACGGTCGACGCGGTGACCACCGCCCACCAGATCGCGTCGCCCAGCGACTTGCCCTCCTCGACGAGCGAGAAGAGGACGCCGCAGACGACGATCAGGATGGCGTACGAAAGAATCAGCGTGCCCGGCGAGTTGGCCAGCCAGACGATCCCGCGATAGACCCTGAGCAGCACCTTCATGGCCAACATCGTGCCCGAGCAACGATCGGAAAGGGAGAGTGCGATGTTCCGGATCGCCGAGCGGGCCGACGTCCCCGCGATTCTGGCCCTGTTGGCCGATGACGAGATCAGCCGTTCGCGCGGTTCCGTGTCGGAGCAGGTCGACGCGACGATCTGGGCCGCGTTCGAGCAGATCGACGCCGATCCGAACAACGAGCTGATCGTCGGCGACGACGGCGAGGTCATCGCGACCTGCCAGCTCACCTTCATCCCCGGCCTGAGCCGGGGCGGGACCACGCGCATGACCATCGAGGCGGTCCGGGTCCGTGCCGACCGTCGCGGCGGCGGTCTGGGCCGGGCCATGATGGCGTACGCCATGACGCGCGCCCGGGAGCGGGGAGCCGGCCTGATCCAGCTGACGACCGACAAACGCCGCACCGAGGCGCGGCGCTTCTACGAGTCGCTCGGCTTCACGGCTTCCCACGAGGGCATGAAGCTAGTCCCACCGTTGGGCTAGGCGCTCGAAGACCTCGGGGTCGCTGTGCGGCGGGATGACGCAGAGCAGATGTCCGCCCGGCGCCCGCAACGTCACGCACTCGAGCCAGCGGCCCTCCTCGACCGCGCCGAGCCCGACGAGCCGGGCCGTCTCGGCCTCGACGTCGTCGGTCTCGATGTCGAAGTGGTAGCGCGGCGCGTCGTCGACGGCCTGCACCGCCAAATTGTGGTCGGGCAGCACCCCGCGCAGCGAGATGAACTGCTCCTCGCCCGGCACGGGCCGCGCCGGCACGCCGAGCGCCCGCCCCCAGAACTCGGCGGCCTGGGGCGCCTCGTCCCGCGGCGTGTCGATCAGGAAGGTCGAGAGTCGACTGCGATGTGCCATGAGCGCGTAGTCTCCCGATCCGCCGTCGTTCAATCCACAGGTTTCCCGCCCGCGCTCTCAGTGTGACGAGCGCAATCCGGCCACCAGCAGCCGGACCAGCCGCCGCGCGTCGTACCGGATGTTCTTTCCGGCCCCCGCGCAGAGGCTTCCCACCCCGCGCATGAGCTCGTACGTGTCCTGGTCGCCCCGGATCTCCCCGGCCGCCGCGGCGGCCGCGAGCAACTCGCCGCCGACCGGCACCAGCCGCTCCACGAAGTACGAGTGTAGCGGGTCGTAGCAGGGATCGTCCGACTGCAGGACGGCGGCCAGCCCCTGCTTGGTGATCACGAAGTCGACGAACGCCTCGATCCACCGGACCAGCGCCGCGTACGGCGTGGGGCCCTCCGCCAGCAGCACCGGCCCGGCCTCGGCCAGCGCCTCGACCTGGTGCCGGTAGACCGCCACGATCAGGTCGGCCCGGGTCGGATAGTGCCGGTAGATGGTCGCCGTGCCGACCCCGGCCTCGGCCGCGATGTCCCGGATCGGCGCCTCCACGCCCGAGGTCACGAAGACCGAGGCGGCCGCGTCGAGCAGCGTGGCCGCGTTGCGCCGGGCGTCGGCCCGCCGGGGTCTGTCGCTCACAACACACTCCCTCCCCTAAACGGGACAACGTCCCGTATCTTCAATCGGGACAACGTCCCGCTTACTAAGGATGCCTCATGACCCCGATCGTCTCGGTGAAGCCTGTCGCATTGCCGGCGCCCGGCCGCGGCCAGGACCTGCACCTCCGGGTGACCGCCCCGGTGACCGGCCGCGATCTGCCGGTCCTGCTCTTCTCGCACGGCTTCGGCTCGTCGCTGGACGGATACGGCCCGCTGGCCGACCACTGGGCCGGGCAGGGCTTCGTGGTCCTCCAGCCCACGTATCTCGACTCGCGCACGCTCGGCCTGGCCCCGGACGACCCGCGCACGCCGAACATCTGGCGGTTCCGCATCGAGGACGCGAAGCGCGCCCTCGACCACCTGGCCACGCTGGAGGAGGCCGTGCCCGGGCTGGCCGGCCGGGTCGACCACGACCACATCGTCGCCGCCGGGCACTCGTTCGGCGGGCAGACCACCGGCGCGCTGCTGGGGCTGCGCGTCTTCGGTGAGGACTTCCGCGACCCGCGCGTCAGCAAAGGCGTGCTGCTGGCCACAGCCGGCCGGGGCGGCGACGACCTGACCCCGTTCGCGGCCCAGCACTTCCCCTATCTCAACCCGGACTTCGGGCACATGACCGCGCCGGCGCTGGTCGTCGCCGGTGACAAGGACCAAAACTTCCTGACCACCCGCGGCCCCGACTGGATGGCCGACCCCTACCTGCTGGCCCCCGGGCCCAAGACCCTGCTGACCCTGCACGGCGCCGAGCACTCGCTCGGCGGCATCCCCGGTTACGAGGCCCGGGAGACGACCGACGAGGACCCGGCCCGGCTGGCCCTGCTGCAGAAGCTCACCACGGCCTATCTGCGCGGCGAGGACCTGCCCGACCCGGGCGACCTGGGACGCCTGGAGACCAAGTAGTTACTTGCCCTCCCAGTTGGCCTTGTTCATCTTGCTGGGCTGCACGCGGGGCGGCTCGCCCGGCATCTTCGGGTGATCGGGCGGGTAGGGCAGGTCACCCTGGCCGTCCTTCTCGTCGCGGGCCGACCACTCCAGCAGCGGCGTGATGTCGTGGGCGACGTCGTCGATCGCCGCGTGCGGGTCGCCGATCTCGGCGAAACGCTTCGGCACCGTGCGCAGATCGAAGTCGTCCGGCTCCACGTCGGCCAGCTCGTCCCAGGTCACGGGCGCGGAGGCGGTGGCCCGCCCGTTGGCCCGCAGCGAATAGGCGCAGGCGATGGTGCGGTCGCGCGCCATCTGGTTGTAGTCGATGAAGACCCGCTCGCCCCGCTCCTCCTTCCACCAGGCCGTGGTGATGGCCTCGGGCCGGCGCCGCTCCACCTCGCGGGCCAGGGCGATCGCCGCCCGGCGCACCTGCACGAAATCCCAGCGGGGCTCGATGCGCACGTAGACGTGAACGCCCCGCCCACCCGACGTCTTGGGGAAGCCCACCCAGCCCAGATCGCCGAGCACCTCGCGGATCACCCCGGCCGCGGTCACCACGTCACCGAAGTTCGTGCCCGGCTGCGGATCGAGGTCGATGCGCAGCTCGTCGGGCTGGTCGGGCGCCGACGCCCGCACCGGCCACGGGTGGAACACGACGGTGCCCATCTGCGCGGCCCAGGCCACGTGAGCCAGGTCGACCGGGCACAGCTCCTCAGCCGTACGCATGGAGGGGAATTTGATCGTCGCCCGCTCGATCCAGTCGGGCACACCGCGCGCACCGACCCGCTTCTGGAAGAAGGTCTCGCCCTCTATGCCGTCGGGAAAGCGCTGCAACGTCGTCGGCCGGTCCTTGAGCGCCCGCATGATCCCGTCACCGACGGCCAGGTAGTACTCGAAGACATCGCGCTTGGTGTATCCCTTGCCCGGGAACATCACCTTGTCGGGGCTGCTCAGCCGCACCGTGTGGCCGGCGATCTCATGCTCTTCCGCTGCGGCTTTCGGCATACCCAGACCTTAAGCCCTGGGTACGACATCTCGCCGCACCGACGATGACGAGGCCGATCACGCCG
Source organism: Actinoplanes sp. CA-131856 (assembly GCF_050956135.1). Classification (GTDB taxonomy): domain Bacteria; phylum Actinomycetota; class Actinomycetes; order Mycobacteriales; family Micromonosporaceae; genus Actinoplanes. Next base: position 9,159,211 of record NZ_CP191849.1, read on the forward strand.
AAGGCCGCCCGGCGGGAACCGGGCGGCCTTCGTTGTGGCGGGACGATCAGGCGTTGCGGCGGCGCCGGGTGTAGAAGACGGAGGCCGCGCCGGCGGCCACCAGGAGGCCACCCACGGCGACCAGCGTGCTCATCGGGGCGCCGGTGACCGGCAGGGCTCCGCCGGCGCTGACGCCGCCGCCCGGGGCCGTGGTGGCCGGGGCCGCGCCGGCCGGGGTCTCGGCCGGGACGGTGTCCGTGTTGGCGGTCGGCGTGGTGGTGGCCGGCGTGCTCGGCGTGGCCGAACTGGGCGCCGGCGTGGTCGGGGCCGGGCTGCCGTAGCCCGGGTTCCCGCGGGTCGGCGTGTCGGTGTCGGGCGCCTCGGTGCCATATCCGGCGGCGCCACCGGGGCGGCCCGGGTCGGTCGTGGTCGCGGCGACCATCGGCTGCGGAGCCTGGTCGGCGGTGGCCACGGCGGGCGAACCGCCGAGGGCCAGCGCGGCGGCGACGGCGAGGCCGGCGGTGGGCAGTCCGACGGCGACGATCCGGCGAAGTGAGCTCATGAGGAGTTAATCCGTTCTCTGGCGGTGTTCATGGTCCGAGAGGGGAGCTTAGCGGCAAATGCCCGATTTACCCTTTAAGCCGCCTCGGCGGGTCATCATCCCGGAAGACCACCGAAACGGTGACTCCGCCACAGATGGGACAAAGCGAACATTTTGCCCTCGAACTTGGGGTCGGCCGCGAAGAGCTCGCCGCTGTACGGAGCCCGCAGCCGCACACTGGCGCCGGAGTTCAGATAGACCGACACCACGGTGCGCGCGCCCCGCCGCTCGGCCCGCATGTCGGCCACGTCGTCCCAGGTGGCTACGCCGTCCGCGAAAACGGAACGGGTCCGGATGCCGCCCGAACTGATCTGCGTGCCCGTCCGCCCCCGGGCCGCCAGCCCGATCAGGGCGCCGGCCACCGCCGGCCCGGCCGCCACGAAGGCCCATCCGGGCCCGGCCGGAAGGGCAAGATCAGCCCAGGTCAGGACCGCTACGAGCAGCCAGAGGCCGACGTTCGCGATCGATCCGAGAAAGAGCCCTCGCCCGAGGGCCTGCTGCCAGGTGGGCCGGAACATGGCCGCCGATGCATCGTCCATGCCCTGGTTCAACGGACGTCCGGACACCCGGGGCCGCACCACCGGTGCGTCGTACCTTTGAAGCATGGCAACGAACGACACCACCCTGCCCACCACCGAGGAAGAGTGGCGGGTCCGTCTCTCCCCCGACGAGTTCCGGGTGCTTCGCCAGGCGGGCACCGAGGCTCCCTGGTCCGGGGAGTACGTCGACACCAAGACCGAGGGCATGTACAACTGCCGCGCGTGCGGCGCCGCGCTCTACCCGAGCGACGACAAGTTCGACTCGCACTGCGGCTGGCCCTCGTTCGACGACGCGATCCCCGGTGCGATCAAGGAGATCAACGACTACAGCCACGGCATGGTCCGTACGGAGATCCGCTGCGCCAACTGTGACTCGCACCTGGGCCACGTCTTCCGCGGCGAGCACATGACCGCGAAGAACACCCGGCACTGCGTCAACAGCCTGTCGATCCGCCTGGAGCCGAAGGCTTAGGGACGACCCGACGGCGCCTGGCCGGCCAGCTCCACTGCCTCGACATCGTCGTCGAGCGGCCCGCCGGGCACCGGCGTCGCGACGCTGCTGGTGACGTCGAGCGCGGCCGTGTCGAAGGCGACCAGGAACGGCGGGCGCCCCTGGCTGGCCGCGTAGATGCGCCCGATGTACTCGCCCAGCAGCCCCAGGCAGATCAGCTGGATGCCGCCGAGCAGCAGCACCGCCACGTAGAGCGAGGTCCAGCCGGGTACGACCGCGTCGGCCAGCCACGTGATCAGCGCGACGACCATCAGCACGACGCAAATGAAGAAGCTGAACAGTCCGAGCCAGGTCGCGATCTTCAGCGGGGCCGCCGAGAAGCTGGTGATGCTGTCGAGCGTCAGCTTGATCATCTTCGACAGCGGGTACTTCGTCTCGCCGGCCACCCGCTCGGCCCGCACATAGGGCACCTCGGCACTGCTGAAGCCCAGCGACGGCACGATCAGCCGGTAGACCGGGCGGGGCTCGGGCAGCCCGTTGAGCACGTCGACGACGGCCCGGCTCATCAGGCGGAAGTCGCCGGCCTGGTCGGAGACCCACGGGCCGACCAGCTTGCGCATCACCCGGTAGTAGAGGCCCGCGGTCTGGCGCTTGAACGCCGTGTCGGTGCTGCGGTCACTGCGCACCCCGTAGACCACGTCGACCTTCTCGCGGCGGGCCGCGGCCAGCATCTCGCCGATCACCTCGGGCGGGTCCTGGAGGTCGGCGTCGATGCTCACCACGTAGGCGCCCTTGGCCGCCCGCAGGCCGGCGCGCAGCGCCGTCTGGTGCCCGACGTTGCGGCGCAGCGCCACGACGCGCAGCTGGGGCCACTCGGCGCGCAGCTGCATGAGCCGCGAGACGGTCGCGTCGCTGCTGCCGTCGTCGACGGCCACCACCTCGTACGAGTCGCCGAGCCCGTCCAGCACCGGGCGCAGGCGGGCGACGAAGTGATCAACCGCTTCGCGCTCGTTGTACATCGGCGTGACCACGGAGAGTGTCACCGGTGACAAGAGCATGAGTGACCTCTTCCTGCTAGCGCCATTCGTCGGCGGGAAGACTAGCTTTCCGCCGCAACCGCTGACTGCCCCGGCTGTGCGGCTTGCCCGCTGCGAACCAATTCCTCGACCACGTATCGCTGGCCGCTCTGCGAAGTCTGCCAGCCCGACGAGGACGTGACGACCCATCCGTCACCCAACTCGGGTGCGTAGGTGTCGCCGGAAACCTCCAGGTCGAGGCGGGTGCGGAGGATGTGGTCGGCCACCGGCAGGAAGGCCGTGTAGACCGCCTGGCCACCCATGATCCAGACCTCGCCTGTGAGGTCAACCTCCTCCACCGAGTGAACCACTTCTGCCCCTTCGGCCGACCACGAAGGGTCACGGGTCAGTACCACGTTGCGCCGGCCCGGCAGCGGCCGGAACCGCTCCGGAAGCGAGTCCCACGTCGCCCGCCCCATCACCACTGTCGCGCCGACCGTGCGCTCCCGGAACATCCGCTGGTCCTCCGGCAGCCGCCACGGGATCTCCCCGTTCGCGCCGACCACCCGCTCGTGCGCCTCGGCCCAGATCATGTGCACGGTCATACGGCGACGGGTGCCTTCAGCGCGGGGTGGTGCTGATAGCCCACGACCTCGAAGTCCTCGTACTTGTAGTCGAACAGCGACGGCGCCGAAGCGATCTTCAACGAGGGGAACTCGAAGGGATCGCGCGTGAGCTGCGTGCGCACCTGGTCGAAGTGGTTGTTGTAGATGTGGCAGTCGCCACCGACCCAGATGAAATCACCCGGCAGCAGACCGGCCTGGTCGGCCACCATGCGGGTCAGCAGCGCGTAGCTGGCGATGTTGAACGGCACCCCCAGGAACAGGTCGGCGCTGCGCTGGTAGAGCTGGCAGGAGAGCCGGCCGTCGGCCACGTAGAACTGGAACATCGCGTGGCACGGCGCCAGCGCCATCTCCGGCAGGTCGGCCACGTTCCACGCCGAGACGATCATCCGGCGCGAGTCGGGGTCGCGCCGCAGCGTCTCGAGGATGCCGCTGATCTGGTCGATGTGGCCACCGTCCGGTCGCGGCCACGATCGCCACTGCACCCCGTAGACCGGGCCGAGCTCGCCGGTGGGCGAGGCCCACTCGTCCCAGATCGTCACCCCGTGCTCGCGCAGCCAGCCGACGTTGCTGTCGCCCCGCAGGAACCACAGCAGCTCGACCGCCAGCGACTTGAAGTGCACCCGTTTGGTGGTGATCAGCGGAAAGCCGGCCGACAGGTCGTAGCGCAGGCGCTCGCCGAACAGGCTGACCGTGCCGGTGCCGGTGCGGTCGCTCTTCGCGGTTCCGGTGGTCAGGACCCGCCGCAGCAGGTCCTCGTACTGGGTGTCGACGGGCATGGCAGCCAAACTACCCGCCGGGCGGGCCCACACAGAGGTGGGACCGTCCGGCGGGTCCCGGTAGCGGCCGGCAACCGGGATCTCTCCACCCCTCGGTGGCAGGGGTGGAAGAAGAAGCTAGCTCGCCCAGCTGTCCGACATCTGTGGGATGTGCTCGTTGAGCGACTGGAGGTCCCGCTGGGGCCGGCTCTGGTCGGGCGGCGGCGCCTGGTTGGCGACGAAGCCGAGGTCGGCGCCCATCTGCTGCCACCGTTCGTAGAGGATCTGGTCCTGCAGGACGGCGCGGACGTCCTGGTGCGCCGCCCGCAACTCTTCCAGGGCGGCTTCGTACCGGGCGACCCGGGTGTGCAGGTCGGCGGTTTCGTACGTGGTCATGCAGCCAGATTAGCGGCAAATGTGAAACTTAGTCGGTTTTCAACCGGCCGGCGATCGCGACGATGCGCTGCGCGAGGTGGTCGAGAGCCGCGTACTGGGCATCACCGAGCGGGGCGTCGTTGGTGCCGCCGGTGACGTGCGAGACGCCGTACGGATTGCCGTCGGAGAACTTCAGCGGGTCGGTGTAGCCGGGCGCCACGACGATGCCGCCGAAGTGGTAGATCGTGTTGTAGAGCGCCAGCAGCGTCGACTCCTGGCCGCCGTGCGCGGTCATCGAGGCGGTGAAGCCCGCGTACGCCTTGTTCGCCAGCAGCCCCTGACCCCACTGCGGGCCGAGCGTGTCGATGAACTGCTTGAGCTGGCTGGCCACGTTGCCGTACCGGGTCGGCGAGCCGAACAGCACCGCGTCGGCCCAGACCACATCGTCGGCGGTGGCCTTGGGCTCGTTCTTCGTCTTGTCGAAGTGCTGACTCCAGGCCGCGTTGGACGCGATCGCCTCGGCCGGCGCGAGCTCGGGGACCTGGCGCAGTCGTACCTCGGCTCCGGCCTTCTCACCCGCCTCGGCGAGACGCTCGGCCATCTTGTGGATGGTCCCGGTGGACGAGTAGTAGATGACTGCGAGCCGCGTACCGGCCATGGTTGCCTCCTCGAAGATCTGCTTGCCAAGTCAAGCGAATCTCCGGTGCAGTACGGCCGAAACTGCGAATTGCGTTACACGAGAAGCTCGTCACCCAACTCGTCGTCGAACCAGACGCCGCCGGTGGCCAGGTAGCGGAACCGGTAGTGGCCGGGGCCGACGGTCACGCTGACCGTGCGGGTGCCGTCGCGGCGCGGCTTGAGCTCGTGCCGGCCCGGCTCCCACTCGTTGAACGTGCCCACGACGCTGACCTGCCCGTCGACCACCGACTGAGGCAGGCAGAAGGTCACCCGGGTCTTGTTGCCGAACAACTTGCTCCGCTTGATCATGAAGGCCTCCACACCTCGGGCTTCCATCCGTACAACGCCCGGGGACGATACGGGTGACGCCGCGCCGCATACGCTTCGGCACATGCAACCGGATCAACATGACGAGTTCAGGTCGGCCTCGTTCCGAGATCTCGACACCACGACCCTGTACGCGATCCTCAAGCTGCGCGCCGACGTGTTCATCACCGAGCAGCAGTGCCCGTACGGCGAGCTCGACGGCCGCGACGACGAACCCGGCACGAGGCACTTGTGGTTTGCCCGCGACGGAGAAATCCGGACTTATCTCCGTATCTTGGACGACGGTGATGTCCAGCGCATCGGGCGTGTGGTCACCGCCAAGAGCGCCCGCGGCATCGGGCTCGCCGGCCGGCTCATGACCGAGGCGCTGGCCGTCATCGGGAACCGCCCGAGCGTCCTCGACGCCCAGGCGCATCTCACGAAGTTCTACGCCAAGTTCGGATATGAGCCGACCGGTCCGGAATACCTGGAAGACGGCATTCCGCACGTTCCCATGAAGAGGGTTACGGCAGGGTAGCTACGATCTCGCCGATCGAGCGGCGGCGGCCCGTGTAGAACGGAACCTCCTCGCGCACGTGCCGCCGCGCCTCGGAGGCCCGCAGGTCACGCATGAGGTCGACGATGCGGTAGAGCTCGTCGGCCTCGAAGGCCAGCATCCACTCGTAGTCGCCCAGCGCGAACGACGCCACCGTGTTGGCCCGCACGTCCGGATATCCCCGGGCCAGCTTGCCGTGCTCGGCCAGCATCTGGCGCCGCTCCTCGTCGGGCAGCAGGTACCACTCGTACGACCGCACGAACGGGTAGACGCAGAGGTAGGGCCGCGCCTCCTCGCCGGCCAGGAAGGCCGGGATGTGGCTCTTGTTGAACTCGGCCGGGCGGTGCAGCGCCATCTGCGACCAGACCGGGGCCAGGTGACGGCCCAGCGCGGTCCGGCGGAACAGGGAGTACGCCTCCTGGAGCGCGTCCGAGGACTCCGAGTGCCACCAGATCATCACGTCGGCGTCGGCCCGCAGGCCGGACACGTCGTACGTGCCGCGGATCGTCATGTCCTTGGCCGCGAGCTGCTCGAAGAGGCCGTCGACCTCACCGGCCAGCTCGTCGCGCAGCGCCGGCAGCGGCGTCTCGGCCCGGAAGACCGACCACATCGTGTACCGGATCGTCGCGTTCAGCTCGTTGAGCCGCGCCGCGTTCGTCTGCTCGCCCATGCTTCTACCCTTCTAGAGCCTTGCTCACGTCTTCGGCGGCCCGCTCGCCACTGGCGATGCAGACCGGGATGCCGATCCCGTCGAACGCCGCCCCGGCCAGCGCCAGGCCCGGCGGCAGCGCGGCCCGGGCCGCGGCCAGCCGGTCGAGGTGCCCCGGCGCGTACTGCGGCATGGCGCCGCCCCAGCGCTGCACCCAGGAGGCGGCCGGCGGCGGAAGCTCGTCACCGAGCATCCGGGCAAGATCGGACAGCGCCCGGTCGAGAAGCACCGCGTCGTCGACCTGCAGTCGCTCCTCTTCGCCCGCGCGCCCGAGCGACGCTCGCACGATCACCGAGCCGCCACCGGCCGCATGGGGCCACTTCGTCGTGAAGAACGTGGCCGCCTTGACCAGCGTGCCCTCGCTCGGTGGCACCAAAAATCCCGACAAATCCGGGAGAGGCGTGCCAGGCGGGAGCGCGAGGCCCACCAAGGCCACGCTGGCGTAAGCCAACCGCGAGACAGCGTCGGCGGCGATGTCGGAGATTCCGGATAAAAGACGAGAAGCCGGTGCAGCAGGCACGGCCAGCACCACGGCGTCCACATCGTCGGTCTGCGGCGCCGGCACCGGCCCGAGCAGCAGCCGCCATCCGTGTGCCGTGCGCGCGATCTCGCGTACCGGAAGACCCAGGCTGATCCGCGCCCCACTGGCCGCCGCCGCCGCGCCCACCAGGCGGCTCATGCCGCCCTCGACCGCACCAAAGATCGGCTGACCGGGCACCCGGCGGCTGGCCCGCTGCGCCGCCCGCACCGCGCCCTGCAGGGTGTGCTCGACCCGCGCCGTCCGCGCCAGCTGCGGCATCGCCACCTGCAACGACAGCTTGTCGGCCCGTCCCGCGTAGACCCCGCCGAGCATCGGGTCGACGAGCCGGTCCACCACCTCGTCGCCGTAGCGCTCTCGCACCAGCGCCCCGACCGCGACATCTTCGCCTGCGGCGAGCAGCGGACGGCCCGCGTCGTGGTCCCGCTGAGCGTCCGGGTGCGCCACATCGCCGAGTTGCGCCAGATCCCCCGGTACGCCGACAAGCGTGCCCGGCGGCATCGAGGCGAGCCGCCCGCCGATGGCCAGCGCGGCCGGCACCCTGGCCGGATGTCTGATGGCATCGCCCAGCCCGAGCCGCTTCACCAGGCCGACCGCGGCCGACTCGGCCCCGTCGGTCCCCGACATCAGGAACGACTCGGCGCCCCGCTCGACGGTCACCCCGCCCAGCTCGCCGGTGCGCAGCTTGCCGCCGAGGGCGCCGCTCTGCTCGTACACGATGATCTCGGTGTCCGGCGGCGTCAGGTCGCGCAGCCGTACGGCCGCAGCGAGACCGGCGATGCCGCCTCCGATGACCGCAACCCGCTTCCGCACGGCTCAACCCTTCCACTTGGCGCCCCCGCCGCCTCGGCGGGGGCCCGCGAGTGTGACCTATCGAGCGGACGTCTCGTGGACGAACGCGACCAGCCGGGTCAGCACGTCCGGGTCGGTCTCGGGCATGACGCCGTGCCCCAGGTTGAAGACGTGGCCGGGTGCGGCCCGGCCCTGCTCGAGCACCCGGCGCGCCTCGCGCTCGACGACCTCGCGGCCGGCGAACAGCACGGCCGGGTCGAGGTTGCCCTGCACCGGCTTGGGACCGATCACCTTCGTCGCCCGATCGAGTGGCGTCCGCCAGTCCACGCCGACCACGTCGGCGCCCGCCTCGCCCATGGCCTCGAGCAGCACCGCGGTGCCCACCCCGAAGTGGATGCGGGGCACGCCGGCGTCGGCCAGCCCGGTCAGCACCCGCCGCGAGTGCGGCAGGACGTGCTCGCGATAGTCGGCCTCGCTCAGCGCGCCCGCCCACGAGTCGAACAGCTGCACCGCGCTGACCCCGGCGTCGATCTGGGTGCGCAGGAAGGCCAGTGTGATGTCGGCCAGGCGGCTCAGCAGAGCGTTCCAGAGCGCCGGCTCGGCGTACATCATGGCCTTGGTCTTGAGGTAGGTCCGGGAGGGACCGCCCTCGATGAGGTAGCTGGCCAACGTGAACGGCGCCCCCGCGAAGCCGATGAGGGGCGTGCCCCCCAGCTCCTTGACCAGGAGCCGGACCGACTCGGCGACGAAGCCGACGTCGTCGGGGGTGATCGGGCGCAACCGCTCGACGTCGGCCGGGGTGCGCACGGGCTCGGCCACGACCGGGCCGGTGCCGGCCACGATGTCGAGGTCGATGCCGGCCGCCGCGATCGGCACGACGATGTCGCTGAACAGGATGGCCGCGTCCACGTTGTGCCGGCGCACCGGCTGCAGGGTGATCTCGGTGACCAGGTCGGGACGCCGGCACGAGTCGAGCATGCCGATGCCCTCACGGATCTTGCGGTACTCGGGCAGGGACCGCCCGGCCTGCCGCATGAACCAGACCGGGGTGTGCGGCACGTCGAGGCCGCGGCACGCCCGCACGAAAGGCGAATCGTTCAAGACTGTGGTCACCGCGCCATCGTGCCACGACACGCGGGGCGCGCCGATCGGCTACGGACACGCGGCGGCGGCATAGTCTTCCCCCATGGCGTCCCCCTCCGCTGAACCTCCGGCGTTCGCCCGCGCGGTCGCCGGCCTGCGGGCCCCGGCGCCACGGCCCGAGATCCTCCTCGAGGAGATCGCGGCGCCGCAGCGGCTCGCCCCGTACGCGTTCGCGCTGAGCGCGACAGTCCTGCGCGCGGGCGACGAGGTCGCCGGCGGCCGGCTGATCCTGCTGCACGACCCGGCCGGCCACGAGGCCTGGCACGGCGACATCCGGCTGGTCACGCTGGTCACGGCCGAGCTCGAGGCCGACCTGGCCGACGATCCGCTGCTGCCCGAGGTCGCGTGGACGTGGCTCACCGACGGCCTGGCCCAGCACGCCGCCGCCTACACGGCGATAGGCGGCACGATCACCCAGACCACATCGACCCGCTTCGGCGAGCTGGCCGGCCCCCCACCCACAGCCGACCTCGAGGTCCGCGCTTCCTGGACCCCCACCGCCGACGACTTCACCGCCCACCTGCTGGGCTGGTGCGCCATGCTCGCCTCCACAGCCGGCCTACCACCCCCAGGCGTAACAACCCTCACAGACCGCCAGAGAGTGGGCTAACCACACCCGCGGGCTGCACATCCCACCCCAGCCGCCTCCAGCTGGCTGCACATCCCGCTCCAACCGCACCCAGCTGGCTGCACATCCCGCTCCAACCGCCTCCAGCTGGCTGCAAATCCCGCTCCAACCGCCTCCAGCTGGCTGCAAATCCCGCTCTAACCGCAACCAAAGCCGCACTCCACCCGCAACTGGCTGCAAATCCCGCTCCAACCGCAACCAAAGTCGCACTCCACCCGCAACTGGCTGCAAATCTCGCTCCAACCGCAACCAAAGTCGCACTTCGCCCGCAACTGGCTGCAAATCCCGCTCCAACCGCAACCAAAGTCGCACTTCGCCCGCAAATGAGTTGAGCCCGGTTTTCCAACGCCGCGGGGTGTGCGGCGTTGGAAAACCGGGCTCAACTCATTTGCCTCTCAGGGCGAAGTGCCCGCCGAGCGAAGCGAGGCCAGCCAGCACAGCATCAGCAAACCACAAAGGTCTCGCAAGCCGTCTTAACCGGAATAGCCAACCCAATCCCCTCAGCATCCTTAGCCTTAGCCGTGGCCAGCCCCACCACCTGCCCAGTGGCGTTGACCACCGGCCCCCCCGAGTTACCCGGGTTGATCGGCGCATCGAACTGGATGGTCGGCCCGTCCGGATCATCCGGCCGATAGGCGCTGATCACACCCGTGGTCACGGTGTCGTCCAGCCCCAGCGGCGCCCCGACCACCACGACCTGCTGCCCCGGCTTGACCGTGGCCGGCGCCGTCGCCAGCCCCACGATCTTGGTGTCCGCGTGTAGCAGCGCCAGATCCTTGGCCTTGTCGACATCGACGATGGTGGCCGTGATCCGGGTGCTGCCCCGTTCGAGCGACACCTTGCGCCCGCCGTCGGTCCACACCTCGGCCACCACGTGATAGTTGGTCATCAGGTTCGACTCGTTGCCCTTGGCTTTCCTGCCGACCGAGAACGCCGTCCCGGTGAAGCTGCCCGCGCGCACCCGGAACACGCTGGGCAGCACTTTCGACGAGACCGCCTCCGGGTCGAAGACCCCCGCCAGCTGCTGCTCGAGCCGGTCGGTCCGCCCTTTCTCGGCGGCCAGCCCCGACGCCAGGCTCTGGTTGTGGTCACTCATTCCTTCGATCCGGTACGCCTGCCAGCCCGCGACCAGGAGCAGCAGAACGACCACGCCGATGACGAGCGGCTTGATCCGCCCGCCCGGCGATGAGCGCCGCGGTTCGGGCTCGGGCGCCGGGGCCGCGACTTCCTCGTGCCATCGGGGCGCCTGCGGCTGCCTCTGCTGCGGCACCTGCCATTGCGGATCCTCGACCCATCCCTGCTGCTGCGGCTGCTCCCACTCCTGGAAGCGGCGCGCCGGCTCGCCCCAGGGGTCGCTGGCCGGCTCGTTCCACCGCGCCGGTTCCGGCGTCTCTTCCCAGGCCGGGGCAGCCGCGCGGCGCCGCCCGTCGTACTGCCGCTGCTCCCCCGTGGAGCCGGCGGGCGTGAACGGTTCGAAGGTCATGGTCATCCGGCGCGGCCTCCCGGGTAAACGGCGCTGCGGAGGGTAGTACGGAGCAAACGCCGGTTCGGATCAGCTCCGCCGAAGATCGAGAATCGGCGCGCCGGGACCCGGCTGCGCGCGCGTGGGGTGGCCTCCCCGTACGGTAACGGAGTGACCGACGACGCACCCCTGCTCCGTCGGGACGCACCGGAGCCCGCAAGGGACGGACGACCGCAAGCCGAGCCGCCCGACCCGACGTCTGGTGGTCCTGACGCCGCGCCCGCCCCTTCTGTACCCCTGACCGCGCCCCGCGACGGCACTCCGCGCCCCGTGGAGACCAACGCCGAGCTGTCCGACGTCGTCGCCCGCATGGCCGCCGGCACCGGCCCCGTGGCCGTCGACGCCGAGCGCGCCTCCGGCTACCGCTACACCCAGCGTGCCTATCTGGTCCAGCTCAGGAGGGCCGGCGCCGGCACCGTCCTGATCGACCCGCTGCCCCTGGACGACTTGCGCACCCTCGACGCGGCCCTGGCCGACAGCGAGTGGGTGCTGCACGCCGCCAGCCAGGACCTGGCCTGCCTGGCCGAGATCGGCATGAAGCCGCGCCGGCTGTTCGACACCGAGTTGGCGGCGCGCCTGGCCGGCTTCGAGCGGGTGGGCCTGGCCGCCCTGACCGAGCAGCTCCTCGGCTATTCGCTGGAGAAGCACCACTCGGCCGCCGACTGGTCGACGCGCCCGTTGCCGGAGTCCTGGCTGACGTACGCCGCCTTGGACGTGGAGCTCCTGACCGACCTGCGCGACCACTTGGCGGCCGAGCTGGACCGCCAGGGCAAGTCGGCCTGGGCCGCCGAGGAGTTCGCGGCCCTGGTGGCGAGCGCCGACCGTCCCCCGCGGGTGCGCCCCGACCCGTGGCGCCGTACTTCCGGCATACACCGCGTACGCGGAGCAAGGGCACAATCAAGGGTCCGGGCCCTCTGGTACGCCCGTGACGGCGTGGCCGCCCGCCGCGATTCGGCCCCCGGCCGGGTTCTCCCCGACTCGGCGATTGTCGCCGCCGCCGAACAGGACCCCAAGGACGAGCGCACCCTGCTCACGATCCCCGGTTTTGGCGGCCGCTCGGTCCGCCGCCTGGCCCGGGTCTGGCTGGACGCCCTGGACGAGGCCCGCGCCCTGCCCGACGACGCCCTCCCGGTGAACCAGCCGGTGGACGGCCCTCCGCCGCCCCACCGCTGGGCCGAACGCGACCCGATCGCCGCCGCCCGCCTGGCCCGCTGCCGTCAGGTGGTCATTGCCACGGCGGAGGAGCACACCCTCCCTCCGGAAAACCTGATCAGCCCCGACTACATCCGCCGCCTGGCCTGGTCCCCTCCCGAGGACATAACCCCACAGACCATCACCACAACCCTTCAGGGTTTCGGCGCCCGGAACTGGCAGACCGTCCTCCTGGCCACCAGCTTGGCCGAGGCACTCCCCGAACCCCAGTAAGACCAGAAGAGGGTGGGCGCGACCAAACCAGTGGGGCGCCCACCCTCATCGCGTCCTTCGCACAGCCGATGTGGATTCTCACAACCCGCTAGCCGCCATTAGTTACCGGCGAGTAGCATCGGAACTCACACCCCCATGGGCTCGCCCGCAAGGAGGCTTGCTGTGCCCCGTGAAGTACGCGAGGTCGTCTTCGTAGACGGCGTCCGCACCCCCTTCGGCAAGGCCAACGGCATGTACGCCGAAACCCGCGCCGACGATCTGGTCATCCGCTGCATCCGCGAGCTCATGCGCCGCAACCCCCAGCTCCCGCCCGACCGGGTCGACGAGGTGGCCATCGCCGCCACCACCCAGATCGGCGACCAGGGCCTGACCATCGGCCGCACCGCCGCCCTGCTCTCCGGCCTCCCCAAGACCGTCCCCGGCTACGCGATCGACCGCATGTGCGCCGGCGCCATGACCGCGGTGACGAACGTGGCCGGCGGCATCGCCATGGGCGCCTACGACGTCGCGATCGCCGGCGGCGTCGAGCACATGGGCCGCCACCCCATGGGTGAGGGCGTCGACCCCAACCCGCGCATCCTGGCCGAGAAGCTGGTCGACCCGTCCGCCCTGGTCATGGGCTCGACGGCGGAGAACCTGCACGACCGCCTCCCGAACATCACCAAGGAGCGCACCGACCGCTACGGCCTGAACTCGCAGCTGAAGACGGCCAAGGCGTACGCCGACGGCAAGCTCCAGCCCGACATGGTCCCGGTCGCCGTCCGCAACACCGAGGAAGGCTGGGGCCTGGCCACCACCGACGAGGCTCCCCGCGAGACCTCGATGGAGAAGCTGGCCACCCTCAAGACCCCGTTCCGCCCGCACGGCCGGGTCACCGCCGGTAACGCCGCCGGCCTCAACGACGGCGCCACCGCCGCGCTGCTGGCCAGCGAGGACACCGCGCGTGAGCTGGGCCTGCCGATTGCCATGCGGATGGTGTCGTACGGCTTCGTGGGCGTCGAGCCGGAGATCATGGGTTACGGCCCGATCCCGTCGACCGAGAAGGCCCTGAAGAAGGCCGGCCTGACCATCGACGACATCGGCCTGTTCGAGCTGAACGAGGCGTTCGCGATCCAGGTGCTGGCGTTCCTCGACCACTACGGCATCGCCGACGACGACCCGCGGGTCAACCCGTGGGGCGGCGCCATCGCGATCGGCCACCCGCTGGCCTCGTCCGGCGTCCGCCTGATGACGCAGCTCGCGCGCCACTTCGCCGAGCACCCCGAGGTCCGTTGCGGCCTCACCGCCATGTGCATCGGCATCGGCATGGGCGGCACTGTCATTTGGGAGAACCCGAACTGGGAAGGCTTCGCAAAGTGATCGAGCACCCGAACGAGGTCGTCACCAAGGCCCTTCTCCGGTTCGTCGCCGTTCCCGGCCTCGACAAGAAGGCCGCGCTGATCACGCTGGACAACGGCTTCGACTACAAGAAGCCGAACAGCTTCGGTCCCGGCGGCCTGGCGTCGCTGGACGAGGCCATCACGAAGGCCACCGAGGCGGACCCGGCGTTCATCGCCCTGACCGGCAAGCCGTACATCTTCTGCGTCGGCGCCGACATCACCGGCATCCCGTACATCACCTCGCGGGAGCAGGCCGTCGAGCTGGGCGAGCTGGGCCACCGGGTCTTCGCCCGTCTCAAGGACTCGGCCATCCCGACGTTCGCGTTCATCAACGGCGCGGCCCTCGGCGGCGGCCTCGAGGTCGCCCTGCACTGCCACTACCGCACGGTCTCCGGCGGCGCCGCCGCCCTGGGCCTGCCCGAGGTCGCGATCGGCCTCGTCCCCGGCTGGGGCGGCAGCCAGCTGCTCCCCAACCTGATCGGCGTGCCGGGCGCGGCCCAGGTCATCCTGCAGAACCCGCTCACCCAGAAGACGCTGCGCCCGAAGCAGGCGGCCGAGCTCGGCCTGGCCGACCAGCTGTTCGAGCCGGCCGACTTCCTGGAGCGCTCGCTCGAGTGGGCCGCCGGCGTCGTCAAGGGCGAGGTCACGGTCGAGCGGCCCGAGGTCGACAAGGACATGTGGGAGGGCGTGCTCTTCTTCGCCAAGCAGCAGCTCGACGAGAAGCTGCACGGCGCCGTCCCCTCGGCCAACAAGGCCCTCGAGCTGCTCGCTCTGGCCAAGGACGCGTCGTTCTCCGACGGCACTGACGCCGAGACCCAGGCTCTGGCCGATCTGATCATGGGCGATGAGGCCAGGGCCAGCCTGTACGCCTTCGACCTGGTGCAGCGCCGGGCCAAGCGCCCGGTCGGCGTGCCCGACAAGTCGCTCGCCCGCAAGGTCACCAAGGTCGGCGTGATCGGCGCCGGCCTGATGGCCTCGCAGCTGGCGCTGCTGTTCGTGCGCCGCCTCCAGGTGCCGGTCGTGCTGACCGACCTCGACCAGGAGCGGGTCGACAAGGGCGTGGCCTACGTCCACGACCAGATCGACAAGCTGGTCGCCAAGCGCCGCCTCGACGAGGGCACCGCGGCCAAGCTGCGCGGCCTGGTCAGCGGCTCGGTCGACAAGTCGGTGTTCGCCGACGCCGACTTCGTGATCGAGGCGGTCTTCGAGAACCTCGAGCTCAAGAAGCAGATCTGGGCCGAGATCGAGAAGATCGTCACCCCGGAGGCCATCCTCGCCACGAACACCAGCTCGCTGTCGGTGTCGGAGCAGGCGGCCGACCTGGAGCACCCGTCGCGCGTGGTCGGGTTCCACTTCTTCAACCCGGTCGCCGTCCTGCCGCTCCTCGAGATCATCAAGGGCGACCGGACCGACGACGCGACGCTGGCCACGGCGTTCGCGGTCGGCAAGGAGCTGAAGAAGTCGTCGGTGCTGGTCAAGGACGCGCCCGCGTTCGTGGTCAACCGCCTGCTGCTGCGGGTCACCAGCGAGATCTTCAAGGCCATCGACGCCGGTACGCCGTTGGAGGTCGTCAATGTGGCGATGGACCCGCTCGGCCTGCCGATGCGGCCGATCGCCCTGCTTCAGCTGGTCGGCCCCGCCGTGGCGTACCACGTCGGAGAGTCTCTGAACCGGGCGTTCCCGGACCGCTACAGCAACTCGCCGAACCTCAAGAAGATCGTCGACTCCGGCCTGCCGGTCATGGTCGACGACGAGATCAACCCCGCCGTGGTCGAGCTGATCGAGGCCGGTTCCGCTCCGCTGACGGCCGATGACGTACGGAAGATCGCCGTCGACGCGCTGGCCGAGGAGATCCGGATCATGCTCGACGAGGGCGTGGTCGCCGAGGCGCAGGACATCGACCTGTGCATGATCCTCGGCGCCGGCTATCCGCTGCACCTGGGCGGCGTCACGCCGTACCTGGACCGCAGTGGCACCTCCGAGCGGGTGACCGGAAAGCGTTTCCTGCCGAAGGGCGTGGCCTCGCTGCCCGCCTGATCCGGTTTTGATGGTCGATGCCCCGCGCTCCGCACGAGCGCGGGGCATCGTCGTTTCGGTGTGTCGCACCTCCCCCTACCACCGGAGATGCGTCATTGCCGGATGCCGATAGGCTCCGGAGGTACCCGAATGATGGAGCGCTCGATGTCGCAGCCCCCGTACCCCGGCCAGCCCTATCCGGGCGAGCCCTCCTCCGGACAGCCGTACCAGGGTCAGCCGCCGAACCCGCAGCAGCCGCCGTATCAGGGTCAGCCGCCGTACCAGCCCTATCCGGGCCAGCAGCCGCCCGCGGACGCTCCCGGCTCGGTGCCGCCGGCGCCGCAATACCCGCCGACCACGGCCTATCCCACGTCGGGTCAGCCCTCGCAGCCGGATCCCACTCAGCCGCAGTACGGGCCGCCTGGCGACTACACGCAGCCTCAGCCGCAGTACGGGCAGCCGCAGTATGGCCAGCCTCAATACGGTCAGCCCCAGTACGGGCAGCCGCAGTACGGTCAGCCCGAGTACGGCCAGCCTCAGTACGGCCAGCCCGGCTATCCGCCGGCTCCGCCGGAGAAGCCGAAGTCGAAGGTGCTGCCGATCGTGCTGACGGCGATCGCCATCGTGCTGGTCCTGTGCGTCGGCGGTTCGGTGGCCATCTATCTGGTCGCCAACAACAACTCCAAGGACGACACCACCAACGCGACCAACACGGACGCCACGCCGACCGCCACCAGCACCACGACGGCGCCGGAGACGACCGCGCCCACCACCGAGCCCACCAAGCCGCCCGCTCCCACCATCAAGATCATCGAGCCGGCCAGGCTCGGCGGGCGCCCGAAGCTGACCAACCAGCAGTTCGCCCCGCAGACCGAGCGTCTCGAGTCGAGCCTGAAGACGATGCCCGGGGTCACCAAAGCCATCGGAGCCCTGTACGGCACGGTCGGCGACGAGGACATCGTGGTGCTGGCCGCCGCGGCGGTGCCGATCGCCAACCCGAAGACGGAGCTCGACTCCACCTTCTACGGCGCCGGCGTGGGCGGCCTGAAGATCGACAACATCGTCACCGCCCCCACCGGCACCCTGGGCGGCTACGCCAAGTGCGGCAGCGGCAAGGCCGCCAACACCGACTTCACCCTGTGCGCCTGGGCCGACGAGGGCAGCTTCGGCATGATCATCTCGTACTTCAAGTCCATCAGCGCCGCCAAGGCCGAGTTCCCCAAGCTCCGAGCCCAGGTAGAGACCAAGAGCTGAGCCGGAGTCAAGCCGACACACCCCCCAACACGATCACATAGTCGCGTCGCCTCCGGCACGGACCGGTCACGGTTCCCTTCCGGAGGCGCCCGCGTAACCTCCACCGGTCAGGATGGTCCGCGTCCCCGATCGGTTTGAGGAGAGTTGCGGTGATCCTGGAACGCCTGCGCCGGGTCCGCTGGGCGGTACGAGCCACCTTGCTGCTGGGCGTGGCCGCCTCGGTCGTGGCCAACGTCCTGCACGCCCTCGACAACCCGATCAGCCAGGCCATCGCGGCGTGGCCCCCACTGGCCTTGCTGCTGACAGTGGAACTGATCTCCAGGGTCCCGGTCCACCACAAGCTGCTGGCCGCCGCCCGCTTCATAGCGACGGCCACGATCGCCGGCATCGCCGCCTGGGTCTCGTACTGGCACATGGTCGGAGTAGCGGCCCGCTACGGCGAGACAGGCGCTTCTCCGTACTTGCTGCCCCTATCGGTAGACGGCCTGATAGTCGTGGCCAGCATCTGCCTGGTAGAGCTAGGCGGCCGAATCTCCACCCTGGAACGTTCCACCCCCACCACCACATCACCTTCCGCCGCCGCGCCCGCGACTCCGTCACCGTCCGCCGCACCTTCCGGAACTCCGTCACCGGCCGCCGCCTTCTCCGGGGCAACCTCACCGACGCCCACAGCCCACGCCGCCGCTCACGCCACCACCCCAGCCCACCTCAGTGCCGCCGGCACCGCCACCACCCCAGCCCACCTCAGCGCCGCCGGCACCGCCACCACCCCAGCCCACCTCAGCGCCGCCGGCACCGCCACCACCCCAGCCCACCTCAGCGCCGCCGGCACCGCCACCACCCCCGCCCACCTCAGCGCCGCCGGCACCGCCACCACCCCCGCCCACCTCAGCGCCGCCGGCACCACCACCAACGCCAACGCCGAGAGCCAATCCCCCGTGGGCCGCATGACGGATATTTCCGACACGCGCAGCGTGTCGGATCCTGCCTTCTCCGCGCCGCCCATGCCTGGCCTCATCCCGGCTCCGACCGGCCAAGCCACGAGCCGCGGCGCCGGAAGCCGGGCAATGACCGCCGCCGCACTCGCCGAAGTCGCCGCGGCCCTTCCGCGCGCCACCGACGACGCGCCCTTCACCCCCGCGATGACTCGCCAGGGCCGCCCGGCCGGAAATGCCCCTCGCCCGGCAACCGGCGTTCCTCGCCCATCCGCCGAGACACCTCGGTCCGCGCCCGGCGGCCGCCGCCCGGCCGCCGAGACACCTCAGCCCGCCGGCGCCGGCCGGGCCGCCGAGACGGCTCGGCCTGTCGGTGCTGGTCGGGCCGTTCCCGCTCAGCGCAGCCGGCCGGAGACCACCACCGTCAGCACCGAGAAAACTTCCCGGCCCCGTCGCACGCCTGCCGAGACGGTGGCCCTGGCCCATGAGATCCGAGCCGCCCGACCGGGCCTCACCGAAGCCGAACTCGCCGCCGAACTGGGCATCAGCCTCTCCCGCTGGCGCACCATCCGCCGCGAGGCCGGCGACCAGACCGTCGCCGCCTGATCAGCACTAGTGCAACCGGCCACACCCCAGCACCACCGCAACCGCGCCACGCCCCGGCGCCACCACGACCGCGCCACGCCCCGGCGCTACTGCGACGGGGCCACGCCCAAGCCTTTGGCCCTCTTGACCGTCGCCGTGGCCGCCACCACCGGGGTCGCGTCGGCCGTTGGGAGCTTTACCGTGACCTCCAGGCCGCCGCCGTCCTGGGCCACCGCTGACACCGTTCCCCCGTGGGCGTCGCACACCGCTCGGACGATCGACAACCCCAGGCCCGAACCTCGGGAGCCCGTGCGTTCCCAGCCTCCCCGGCGGAACGGCTCGAACAAGCCTGGCACGTCGGCCGGCTCCACCTCGTAGCCCGTGTTGCCCACCACCAGCACCGCCTGGCCGTCGACCGTCGATGTTCGCAGCCACAGGCTGCCCAGCAAGTGGTTGTATCTGATCGCGTTCTCGATCAGGTTGCCCGCCAAGCGGTCGAGCAGTGACGGGTCGCCCACCACCGACGCCGGCTGGAGGTCTGTTGTCACCTGGAGTTTCAGGCGCTCCGCCTCCGCTCTCACCGCCGACAGCGCGTTTGTCACGCTCATCGCCAGGTCGGCCGGGACCTTGCGGACCAGGCGCCGGCCCGACTGGGCCTCCGAGCGGGCCAGCACCAGCAGCGCGTCGACCAGGCCGTTCGCTCTCTCCGACGCGTTGCGGACCACCTTTGCCATGCGCCTGTACTCCGCGACATCCGCCTCGTCGTCGCTCAACGTCACGTCGATCTCGGTCCTCATCACCGCCAGCGGCGTTCGGAGCTCGTGCGACGCGTTTGCCACGAAGCGTTTCTGCGACTCGAACGCCCCTGCCAGCCGGTCGAGCATCGCGTCGAACGTGCGGGCCAGTTCGGCCACCTCGTCGTCCGCCCCCGAGTAGCGGATGCGCTGGTCCAGCGTCTCCTCGCCGAGACGCCGGGCCGTCTGTGTGACCGCGTGCAGCGGGCGCAGCGCCCGGCCCGCCACCGCGTACGCCCCCGCCGTGCCGATGATGCCGATCGCCAGGAGGGCGACCAGGCCCTTCACCAGCACTTCCTGTGATGCCTGGGAGACCAGCGTGCTCTGCCACTCGACCGCGTCGCGGGTCTCCCCGTTCTCCAGGACCACCGTCGTGCCCGGGCGCAGGCCCTCGCCCGAGCTCATCACGTCGCTCACCAGCAGCCATGCCAGCAGGACCAGGATGGCGCCCGCGCCGACCAGCAGGATGCCGTTGAGCAGGGTCAGCCGGAGGCGCAGGGTGGGGCGAAGGCTCAGCCGCAGGCTGCGGTGGGCGCTGCCGGAGTAGACCGTCATGAGAGGACGACCGGTTCCGGCACCCGGTAGCCGGCGCCGACCACGGTCTCGATCAGCGGCGGGTCGCCGACCTTCTTACGCAGGGTCATCACAGTCACCCGTACCGTCGTGGTGAAGGGGTCGGTGTTGGCGTCCCAGACCCGTTCGAGCAGCTCCTCGCTCGACACCACGCCCCCTCGGGCCTTGAGCAGCTCTTCCAGGACGCCGAACTCCTTGTTGGTCAGGTCGATCGGTGCACCGCCGCGGGTGACGACCCGGCGGGTCTGATCGAGCACGAGGTTGCCCACCGTCAGCACCGGCGGCGCGGCCGGGGTGGCCCGCCGGCCCAGCGCCTGCACCCGGGCCACCAGCTCGTCGAAGGCGAACGGCTTGGGCAGGTAGTCGTCGGCGCCGAGCTGCAGGCCCTCGACCCGGTCGGCCACCGTGCCGCTCGCGGTCAGCATCAGCACCCGGGTCAGTGCGCCCGACTCGACCAGCGCCGCGCAGATCTCGTCGCCGTGCATGCCGGGCAGGTCGCGGTCGAGGATCACGACGTCGTACCTGGTCACGTAGGCCATTTCATGACCTTGGAGGCCGTCGTACGCCACGTCGACCGCCATGCCCTTGCGGCGCAGCCCCCGGGCGATCGCGTCACAGAGGTTCCGCTCGTCCTCAACCACCAGCACACGCACCGCAGACCTCCGTCGACAACCGGGTACAGCCTCGTCGACCGGGTGTGAAGAGGCCGTAAGTGAAAGGCTACCGAAGGGGCCAGACCCCGATCGAGGCGTCGACCAGGCGGCAGATCAGCACGTTCCCGGCGGCCCGGCAGTTGCCGGAGACCCCCGCGGCCGCCCCGGTGACCCGTATCGCCTGCTCGGACGGGTCGAGCAGCCCGTAGTAGAGGACGTACGCGCCCCGGACGTCGATCTTCCCGTAGATCAGGCCGTCGCCCGCGCGGCCGAGGCTCTCCCAGCGGCCGAAGTCGCCGACGGTCCGGCCGGTGGCCGGGTCGAGCAGCCACACCGCGGGCTCGTCGAGGCGCCGGTCGAGCCGGGTCGCCGCCAGGTAGGGGCCGGCCGGTTCGGCGTACGCCCAGAGCTCCGAGGACCACAGCGCCCGGCCGGTCTGCCGGTCGAGCGCCACCATGCCCGTCTGCTGGCGGAACGTGCAGATCAGCGCGCCGCAGTCGGCCTGCATCCAGCTCTGCGACAGGTCGGCCGCGGTCCGCCAGCGGAACGTCAGGTCGGGCAGGTGATAGGCGCTGAACCCATCACGGGTGTCGACGGTGATGATGTCGCCGACCGGCCAGACGTACCCCGTCTTCAGGGGCAGGGTTCGACCGGCGACGAGCTTTCCGGTGTACGCGTCACGGGTCTCCAGTCGTCCGTTCGCCGACTGGACGACCAGCCAGCGTGGATAGCCGCCGCCGGTGCCGGCCTCGGTGATCACCCCGCTCGGCGGGCGCACCACCGACCAGCGGACCATGCCCGTGTCGGCGTCGACCGCGATCGAGGCGTCCTCGGCCGCGAGCAGCACCTGGCCCTCCGCGGCCCCGACGAGCCGGGCCGGCCGCCGCCACAGCGTGTCGTCGGTGCCGGCGGCGACCGCCACGACGGCCCAGCGGCCGCTCGCGTCGAGCTGGTACGACGTCACCAGGGTGTCGCCGACCCGCATCACCTGGTCGATCGCGCCCGAGACGGTGACGACGGTGCCGTCGACCGGGCTGACCCCGGGCAGGTGGTACGTGTCGATCGTGCGCACCCGGACGCCGTTGCCGACCACGGTCGACCCGCCGACCACGAACATCTGGTCGTCGAAGACGAACACGGAGTCGCCCAGGTCGGCCGGGATGACGATCGGCGCCGCCGGGTGTGGCACGGGCCCGGCCGCGGCCAGCAGGCCGAGCAGCGCGAGCGACAGGAGGCCGAGCAGCATCCGGAGCGGCACCGGTGGATCGGCCACCGGCGGTGGGGCCTCTCGCGGCGCGTCACCGAGGTCGATCACGACGTTGGTCATGCCGCCCTCCCCGGCCTCCCCCAGTGTGCGCCTCCGGCGGTCAGCCGCGGTATGCCCAGATGCGCAGACTCTCGTCCGTGCGGCAGGCCACGTGACCCACCCCGGTCACGCAGTCGCTGATCGGGGCGCCGGTCACCCCGAGCGGCTGCACGGCGTCCCGTTCGGGGTCGACCACGCCGAACGCGCTCGCGCCCCGTTCGAGGCCGCGCCGGAGCACTATCGCCTCGCCGGCCGGTCCGTCGACCACCGCCCGCCAGCCGGACAGATCGACGCGCGGGGCGCCGGTGGCCGGGTCGACGAGGCGTACCGGAACCGAGGTGTTGCTCTTCAGCTGCATCACGTAGCCGCCCCGCCGCACGAGGTCGTGGTCCTTCTCCGCCCGCCACGCCGGACGGCCGGTGGCCGGGTCGAGCGCCTCGAGCCCGGCCTCGCTGATCGAGCAGACGACCCCGAGGCAGAAGGACTGCTGGACCAGGACCTCCGGGACATCGCGGCCCCAGAGGCGGGCCAGCGTGCCGGTCGAGTAGGCCGCCTCGTGCGTGATGTAGCCGTTGGCGTTGTAGTAATAGACCATCATCAGCCCGCCGATCGACTCGCCGCTCGCCGGCAGGCGCCCGTCGACCCGGTCGGGGGCGGCCGTGCGGACCACCTGGCCGGTCATCCCGTCGATGCGCTTCAGGCCGGCCGAGGAGAGCAGCAGCACTGTCGGCGTGTCGCCCGAGGAGGCGTCGACGATGACCGAGCCGGGCACGCTGAGCGTCCAGACCGTCGCTCCCGTGTAGAGGTCGACGCCGCGGATCTCGGTGTTCGTGGGCGGCTCGACGTGCGGCTCGCCGTCGGCCGTGAAGAAGAGCTGGCCCGGCTCGCCCGCCTCCTGGTCGTAGACGGTGCCGGCCCGGAAGCGCGGCTCCTCGATCAGCCCGACGCGGCCGCCGGCCATCTGCGTGACCGGCGTCGGCGCCGACCAGCGGGCCTGTCCGCTGTGCCGGTCGAGCACCGTGGTCATCGGCCCGTCGGAGACGAGCACCACGTCGCCGGCCATCCGGACGGAGGAGCCGCCGTACCCGATCTTCTCCGGGTCGGCCCCGGGCAGCTCGTAGCGGGTGCTCCAGGCCTTCCGGGGCGGCTCGGTCAGGCTCCACGCGGTCACCTCGCGCGCGCCGCCGTCCTCCCCGACGGTGTAGGCACGATCGCCGGCCAGCCGGAACAGCGACCCCGGTCCGATCCCGGCCGGCACCGAGCCCAGGTAGCGCCAGAGGGTGGGCATGGCCGGGGCCGCGCTGCCTCCGGCGAGCACGAGAACAACCGCGAGGATCAGGCCGGGAATCCGGTAAAGGTGGGCGGGCGGCGGCGAGCTGGGCGCGGGCTCGGGCTGGGCGGTCAGGTCCAGCTCGATCAGCGCCAAGGCTCAACCCTTCAGGCCGTACGCCCAGACGACGAGCTGGCCGTACATCGTGCGGCAGACCAGCCGGCTCGGCGCCGACTGGCAGTCGCCGGTGCCCGTGGGCAGGTCGGTCAGCAGCCGCGGGCGGCGCTCGCCCGGCCGGGCGACGGCGACCATCGTACGGCTTCCCGGCTCCAGCGACCTCGTCACCAGCAGGTGGCCCTGGAGGCCGCTGCCCATGACCGGGCGCCAGCCGGTGAGGTCGGCCTCGAGCCGTCCGGTGTCCGGGTCGATCAGGCCGAGGGCGGTGGTGTGCTCCGGTGAGCCGTACGCGACGTACATCGTCCCGAACCTCTGCAGACCGCGCCACCCCGGCTGCCGCCAGCGCACGTCACCGGTCCGCGGGTCGATCGCCCGCATGCCCTCCGGCCCGCTCAGGCAGGCCAGGACACCGCATTCCTGGATGTCGTACGACCCGTCGGCCGGCATGGCCCACACGTTGCGCAGCGTGTCCGGGTCGTACGCGGAGATCTCCATGCCGGGGTTGCCGGGGTGCCGCAGCAGGATCAGGCCGCCGACCACGGCCGGGTTGGCCGGGTCGTAGTCGGCCGGCGGCACCTCGCGGCGCACCAGCTGCTCGCCGGTGACCAGGTCGCGGACCTCCATCGTCCGATCGTCGTGGACCAGCAGCATCCGGGTGCCCGAGTCGCCGGGACCGGGCAGGCCGGTCAGCACGGCGCTGGCCGGCACGGCGACGGTCCACCGGGTCTGCCCGGTCATCGGGTCGACCGCCTGGATGGGTCCCTCGACACGCCGGCCGGCCCCGGACTGGCTGCGCCGCGGGGTGACGGCGAGCAGCGTGGGCGAGCCGGCCACGGTGACCACCTGACCGGCCCGGGTCCACCGCGAGACCCCGTCGCCGACCGAGACGGCTGTCGTTCCCGGGTCGCTCGTGCCGGCGTTCCAGGGCCGCATCAGCACCAGCCCGCCACCCAGGCGCAGGCGATAGGCGGGCGTGGACTGGCCGGCCTCCCAGAGCGTCCGGCCGGTCGCCAGGTCGTACGAGCTCAGAAGCCCGAAGGTCTGTGCGAGGAGCTGGCCGCCGTCGGTCATCGCGTACGCGTCGGCCGGCCCGATCCGCAGGCTGAAGATCTCCCGGATCGGGGACTTCGCGGGCTGGGCCGACGCGGTCGCGGTGAACAGCACGAGCACGGCCAGAACAGCCGCGGGGAACCAGCCGGGGAACGCCGAGCGGCTCGGTGAGCCGTACGTCTCGGGCTCGCCCCGATCAAGACCGAGGTCGATGATCACCGTGTCGCTCATTCTTCTAAAGTAACGAGCAGATAACGGTGTCGCCTTGGTCAGAATCCCTTCCGCGGCTTTTCAGCGTTTAATCAGGCTTTTCTCATCACGCCTGGGCGGGCTCCGTGTCCGCCTCGAGCCGCGACACCCAGCCGATGACGTCGCGCGCGATGTCCTGAGCGGTCAGGCCGAGCGACGTGAGGATCTCGGCCCGGGTGCCGTGCGGGTGCCAGCCCGCCGGCACGCCGAAGTCGCGCAGCGGCACCTCGACGTCGGCGTCGCGCAGCGAGGCGGCCACCGCGTCGCCGACACCGCCGGCCCGGATGCCGTCCTCGATCGTGACCACGCGGCGGTGCTGGGCGGCCAGGCCGGCCAGCACGATCGGCACCGGGCGCACCCAGCGCGGGTCGACCACGGTGACCCCGAAGCCCTGCTCGGCCAGCCGGGCCGCCACGTCCATGCCCAGCGCGGCGAACGAGCCGACCGCGACCAGCAGCACGTCCTTGCGCTCGTCCTCGCGCAGCACGTCGACCTGGCCGGCGCGGCGCACGGCGGGCAGGTCGGCCGGCACCGAGCCGGTCGGGAAGCGCACGATCGTCGGGCCGTCGTCGACCGCGACCGCCTCACGCAGCTCCTCGCGCAGGGTGGACGCGTCACGCGGGGCGGCGATCCGCATGCCGGGCACGGCGCCGAAGACGCTCATGTCCCAGATGCCGTAGTGGCTCGGGCCGTCCGGACCGGTGATGCCGGCCCGGTCGAGCACGAAGGTCACCGGCAGCTCGTGCATGGCCACGTCGAGCAGCACCTGGTCGAACGCGCGGTTGAGGAAGGTAGCGTACACGGCGACGACCGGGTGCAGGCCGCCCATGGCGAGACCGGCGGCCGAGGTGGCCGCGTGCTGCTCGGCGATGCCCACGTCGTAGACCCGGTCGGGGTGCTTGCGGGCCAGGTCGGCGATGCCGGTCGGCTCACCCATGGCGGCGGTGATGCCGACGACGTCCAGCCGCTCGTCGGCGATCTTGATGAGCTCCTCGGAGAAGACGTGCGTCCACTTCACCGACGGCTTGGCGGTCAGCGCCCCCGTCTGCGGGTCGAACGCGCCCGGGCTGTGCAGGCAGTCGGCCTCGTCCTGCTCGGCCGGGCGATATCCGTAGCCCTTGCGGGTGACCGCGTGCACGATGACCGGGGCGTCGAAGCCCTTGGCCCGGCGCAGCGCCGACTCCATGGCGAGCATGTCGTGGCCGTCGACCGGCCCGATGTATTTGATGCCGAGGTCCTCGAACATCGGCTGCGGGCTCACCGCGTCCTTGATGCCCCGCTTGACCGCGTGCAGCACCTCGTAGACCGGCTTGCCGACCACGGGAGTGTTGCCGAGCGCGTCCTTGACCAGGTCGAGCACCCGCTCGTAGCCCGGGTTGAGCCGCAGCGTGCTGAGGTGGTCGGCCAGGCCGCCGATGGTCGGTGCGTAGGACCGGCCGTTGTCGTTGACGACGATGACCAGCCGGTTCTTCGCGGTGGCGATGTTGTTGAGCGCCTCCCAGCACATGCCACCGGTCAGCGCGCCGTCACCGACGACGGCGACCACGTGACGGTCCTCGCCGCGCAGAGCGAAAGCCTTGGAGAGGCCATCGGCGTACGACAACGCGGTCGAGGCATGCGAGTTCTCCACCAGGTCGTGCTCGCTCTCGGCCCGGCTCGGATAACCGGACAGGCCCCCACGCTGCCGCAGCATGTCGAAGCCGTCCTGCCGGCCCGTCACGATCTTGTGGACGTACGCCTGATGACCGGTGTCGAACAGCACGCGATCACGGGGCGAGTCGAACACCCGGTGCAGCGCCAGCGTGGTTTCGACCACACCGAGGCTGGGACCGAGGTGGCCGCCGGTGCGCGACACCTTGGCCACCATGAAGTCCCGGATCTCCGCCGCCAGCAGGGTCAGCTGCTCGGGGTTGAGGCGCTTGAGGTCACCGGGTGAGGTGACGCTGGCCAGAAGACCGTCGGAGGCGGGGAGGGATTCGCTCATGGGGGCAAAGTCTATCGGCGTGGCGCACAGGCGCATCCGCCAAGAGGTTTCGATGCGGTGTCCTACACACAACCGTCACAAACTTTCCTCTGGCATGCTTGTCGTACGAACGCGACTGGCGGCACGGAGGATGGGTCAACCATCGGGGAGCTCGTCACGGGGGGTCGACCGCCTGGGCACCCGTGCATGCGGAGTCCAGCCATGCCTTCAGCCCGTCTCCTGCCCGGCGCCCCAGTGGCCGAGGCCGTCCTGGCCGACGTCGCCGACCGCGTGACCCGTCTGCGGGCCCGGGGCGTCACCCCCAGCCTCGCCACCATCCTGGTCGGCGACGACGACGCCAGCGCCGGATACATCCGCATCAAACAGCGCCAGGCGGCCGACCTGGGCTTCGAGTCCCCCCACGAGCACCTGCCAGCGGACGCGACCCAGAAGGACCTGGAGTCGGTGATCGCCGGCTTCAACGACGACCCGGCGGTGCACGGCGTCCTCATCCAGTACCCGATCCCCGGCCACCTCGACTACGACGCGGCCCTGCAGACCCTCGACCCGGACATGGACGTCGACGGCATGCACCCGCTGAACATGGGCCGCCTGGCCCTGGGCATGCCCGGCCCGCTGCCGTGCACCCCCGCGGGCATCGAGGCGCTGCTGGCCCACTACGAGATCCCGGTGGCGGGCCGCGAGGTGGTCATCCTGGGCCGGGGAGCCACGCTGGGCCGCCCGCTGGCCATGCTGCTGGCCCAGAAGCGCCCGACAGCGAACGCGGCGGTGACGGTGGTGCACACGGGCGTGAAGGACTGGCCCCGCTACACCCAGAGGGCGGAGATCCTGATCGCCGCCGCCGGCGTACCGGGAATCATCCAGCCCGAGCATGTCCGCCCCGGAGCGACGGTGATCGGGGCGGGGGTCCGTTACGAGGGCCGCCGCCTGCTCCCCGACGTGGACGAGTCGTGCGCGGAGGTGGCAGGAGCGATCACCCCACGAGTGGGCGGCGTAGGACCGACCACAGTGGCAATGCTGTTCCGCAACGCCGTACTGGCAGCAGAGCGCGCCACGGCCTGACGTCTCCGACCGGCGAGCCCGCCTTGCCTCGCTCGAGAAGGCCGGCTCGCCACGAAAGCGCCACCCTCGGCCGCCCGCCCCACCCTGAGCGGCCGGCCGAGCCGGCTCGCCCCGGAAGCGCTGCGCGGAGTCACCCTCAGCGACCCACCCCACCCTGAGCGGTCAGCTGAACCGGCTCACCACGAAAGCACTACGCGGAATCACCCTCAGTAACCCATCCTGAGCGGTCAGCTGAGCCGGCTGGCCGCGGAAGCGCTGCGCGGAGTCACCCTCAGCAACCCACCCTGGGCGTTCAGCTGAGCCGGCCCGCCACGGAAGCGGTGTTCCTGGTGACGCCGATCGCCACACTCGCCCGACGAACCACCTCTCCCCGAAGGCGCTGCGCGCGGTCACCCGACCACACCTCGCGCTTGGCGAGTGAGCCCGCTCCACCGCGGAAGCCGGGCGCGCTCGACCGCCCTCCCCCACTGGCCGAGCGCCGAGCGCCGAGCGCCGAGCGCCGAGCGCCGAGCGCCGAGCGCCGAGCGCCGAGCGCCGAGCGCCGAGCGCCGAGCGCCGAGCGCCGAGCGCCGAGCGCCGACTCAGATTAAGCCGACCCCCTTGATAAATGACAATTATTGTCGTGGCGCCATCAAATAATCCATCGAATTTGGAATGATCGACAGGTGGCTTTTCCAAGCGGCCGACGGGATAATTGGTCATGCGATTCCACCAGCTTGGACTATTCTCCCGCGAGCAGATCAACACCATGCGCGACCGCACTCCTTCGCGCAACTGGTCGCCTGATAAGGATGCCTTTCGGCGCGAACATGAGCGCCGCCGCAAGTGGGGTCCCGCTCAGCGCCACGGCTTCACACTGCTGCGCCTGAAGCGCGAAGCACAACGCCGCGCCACCGAGGCCAGGCAGCAGCCGCATGACCAGCCCCGGCCGTAGGACCAGCCCCAGCTTCGGGACCAGACGCGGCGGTAGGACCAGCCCCAGCCTCGGGACCAAACTCGGCGATAGGACCAGCCCAGCCTCGGGACCAGACGCGGCTGCATGACCAGCCCCGGGACCGGCCGCCAGCCGCAGGACCGGCCGCCAGCCGCAGGACCGGCCGCCAGCCGCAGGACCGGCCGCCAGCCGCAGGACCGGCCGCCAGCCCCTGATCGGGCGCGGCGGCCTCTCGCGGGCTCCCCTTCGGCGGAATGCGCGAAGGCGGAGAACCGGCCGCTATAGGCGGACTACCATTTTGCCGGTGTTCGCGCCTCGCAACAAGCCCAGGAAAGCGCCCGGCGCCGCCGCAATTCCGCCCTCGACGATTGTCTCCTGCCACGTGAGTTTGCCCTCGCGGAGCCACGTTGCCATGTCGGCGGCGAAAGCCGGCATCCGCGCACCGTGATTGGTGACGATGTAACCGCGCAAGTTGAGTTCCTTGCCGATCGCCAACGCCAAGTTTCGCGGGGCTGCGGGCGGCTCCGTGTCGTTGTAGTGGGCGATCGCCCCGCACAGCGCGACCCGGCCGTACTTGTTCAGGGAACCGATCGCGGCTTCCAAGTGGTCGCCGCCCACGTTGTCGAAGTACACGTCGATGCCGTCGGGGGCCGCCTCGCGCAGCTGCTTGCGGACCGGGGCGTCCCGATAGTTGAAGGCCGCGTCGAAGCCCAGGTCCTCGGTCAAGTGGGCGACCTTCGTGGCGGAGCCGGCGCTGCCGATGACCCGCTTGGCGCCCCGCAGCTTGGCGATCTGGCCGGCGATGCTTCCCACCGCGCCCGCCGCGCCCGAGACGAAGACCGTGTCGCCCTCCTTGAACTGGGCGATGTCCAGGAGACCCACATACGCCGTCAAGCCCGTCATGCCCAGCACGCCCAGGTAAGCCGACAGCGTGGGAGCCGCCGCCGGGTCGACCACGCGCACCTTCGAGGCCTCCAGCGCCGCATACTCGCGCCAGCCCAGACCGTGCAGCACCGTGGCGCCCACCGGCACCGCCGGCGCGGCCGAGGCCACGACCTCACCAACGGCCGAGCCGTCCAAGGGGGCGCCGATCTGGAACGGCGGGGTGTACGACTTCACGTCGTTCATCCGGCCCCTCATGTACGGGTCGACCGACATGAAGAGGTTGCGCACCACCACCTGGCCGTCCGCGGGGGCGCCCACCGTCACCTCCGCGACCTCGAACGTGTCGTCGCCCGGCCAGCCCTGCGGGCGGGCGGCGAGCCGGATCTCACGGCTGGTGAACGTGCTCATGGGAAGCTCCTCGGAAGTCACCGGGCGGGATGGTTACCACACGGTAACTTCAGGGCGTCAGCAGCGCTACGCACTCCACGTGCTGGGTCATCGGGAAGCAGTCGAACGCCCTCAGCGCGGCCAGCTCCCAGCCGAGCGAGCGGAACGTCGCGATGTCGCGGGCCAGCGAGGCCGGATCGCAGGCCACGTAGGCCACGGCCCGGGGGCGGGCGGCGGCGACCGCCTTCACCACCTTGGCGCCGGCGCCGGCCCGCGGCGGGTCGAGCACGACCAGGTCGACCGGGCCGGTCACCCGGCGGCGGCTGAGGGCGTGGTCCACGCGGGCCTCCACGACCTCGGCGCCGGTCAGGTCGGCCAGGTTGGCGCGGGCCGCGGCGACGCCGGCCGGTGAGGCTTCGACGACCGTGGTGCGCGCCTTCGTGCGGGTGGCGAGCGCGGCCGCGAACAGGCCGGCCCCGCCGTAGAGGTCCCACGACACCTCGCCCTCGGCTGGTTCCAGCATCTCCAGGACCGTGCCGACCAGCGTTTCGGCGGCCAGCGGATGGACCTGCCAGAAACCCTCGGGCGGGAGCGACCAGGTGCGACCGGCGGCGACCTCGGTGACCTCGGCCGGGCCGCGCAGGCTCCGGAAGCCGGCCGGCGCCTCGGTCGGGTCGTCGGTGGGCGCGCTGCCCCGCCGGGCCAGGATGGCCACGTCGCCGCCGGTGGTGGCCACCGCCTGCAGGGCGTCGGCGTCCGGCCAGTCGAGCTGGAGCAGGTCCAGCTCCTGGATGGCGGGGTGGGCGATCCGGCAGCGGTCGATCGGCACGACCTCGTGCGACCGATGCTTCAGCAACCCAGGCCGGCCGAGAGCGTCGACGGCGTAGCGCACCCGACTTCGCCACCCGAGCAGCGACAGAGCGTGACCGGCGCGCTCGGACGCCGCGGCAGATTCCTCGGCGAAGCGGGGGTCTCCGCTTGCGGTGGGGAGCGCCTCGACGCGTACCGGATGATCGATGCCCGCCAACCGCCGAAGCTGTTCGCGCACTACGGCCGTCTTCCAGCCGAGCTGGGCGTCGCCCGAAGCATGCTGGAGATCGCAGCCACCGCAACCACCGGGGTGGGCGAAGGGGCACGGCGGTGTGACCCGGTCGGGCGAGGCCACGTGGATCTCGACGGCGTCGGCCCGCAGGAAGCCCTTGTGCAGCTCCGTAATCTCCGCCGTGACCTGCTCGCCGGGCAGGGCGTGGCGGACGAAGACGACGCGGCCGTGCGGGCCGCCGAGACGGGCGACGCAGTGGCCGCCGTGCGCGGGAGCGCCCACCGTGAGCTCCACCCGGTCGCCCTGGAAAAGCTCCTGGACGGGATCACTGCTCATCGTTCGCCTCCGCCGGGGACTCGCCCCGGTTGCGGGGACCCCGGGCCGGAGCGCGGACCAGGCCGCGGTCCATCCGTTCGAGGTCGCGGTCCTGGCTCGACTGGAGCTGCCACGGCACGCTGGTGACCATCACTCCCGGCTCGAAGAGCAGGCGGCCCTTGATGCGCAGGGCGCTCTGGTTGTGCAACAGGTTCTCCCACCAGCGGCCGACCACATATTCGGGGACGAAGACGGTGACCACGTCGCGCGGCGAGCCGCGCCGGATGCCCTTGACGAAATCGATGATGGGGCGGGTGATTTCGCGGTACGGCGAGTCGACCACCGTGAGCGGCACCGGGATCTGGCGGCGCTCCCACTCGTCCTGGATGTGCCGGGTGTCCTTGTCGTCGACGTTGACCGTGACCGCGGTGAGCGAGTCGGGCCGGGTCGCCTGCGCGTAGGCCACCGCCCGCAATGTCGGCATGTGCACCTTGCTGACCAGCACCACCGCGTGGTTGCGGGACGGCAGCACCGGCCGCTCGTCGGTCGGCTCGAGCTCGCGGGAGACCCGGGTGTAGTGCTTGCGGATGGCCAGCATCAGCCCGTAGATGACGATCATGGCGGCGATCGCGATCCACGCGCCGAGCAGGAACTTCGTCACCAGCACGATGATCAGGACGGCGCCGGTGAGGCACATGCCGAACGCGTTGATGGCCCGCGAGCGGATCATCCGCCGGCGTTTCTCGGGGTCGCGCTGGGTGCGCAGCAGGCGGTTCCAGTGCCTGATCATGCCGCCCTGCGACAGCGTGAACGACACGAAGACGCCCACGATGTAGAGCTGGATGAGCCGGGTGACCTCGGCCTGGAACGCCGCCACCAGCACCATCGCGGCAATGGCGAGGAAGACGATGCCGTTGGAGAAGGCGAGCCGGTCGCCGCGGGTGTGGAACTGCCGCGGCAGATAGCGGTCCTGGGCCAGGATCGAGCCGAGCACCGGGAAACCGTTGAAGGCGGTGTTCGCGGCCAGGAAGAGGATCAGGGCGGTGACCGCGCCGACCACGTAGAGCAGGAAGCCGTTGCCGAAGACCGTCTCAGCGAGCTGCGTGGTGACCGTCTTCTGCACGTAGCCGTCGGGGGCCGCGATGATCTGGAGGGCCGGGTCCTCCACGTACTGGAGGTTGGTGGCCCGGGCCAGCAGCACGATGCCGACGAGCATGACGATCGCGATGCCGCCCAGCAGCATCAGGGTGGTGGCCGCGTTCTTGCTCTTCGGCGGCTTGAAGGCGGGCACGCCGTTCGAGATCGCCTCGACACCGGTCAGGGCCGCACACCCCGATGAGAACGTCCGCAACAGCAGATAGGCGAAGCCGAAGCTGGTGAGGTGGTCCTCCTCGGCCGCGATGGTCAGGCCGGCGCTGGGCGCCTGCAGGTCCTGGCCGAGCACGAAGACCCGGAACAGCCCCGTGAGGATCATCCCGACGATCACGATGATGAAGAGATAGGTGGGTACGGCGAAAGCGGTGCCCGACTCGCGGAGGCCACGCAGGTTGAGCGCGGTCAGGATGGCGATGGCGCCGATCGCGCAGGCGACCTTGTGCTCGGCCACGAACGGCACCACCGAGCCGAGGTTGCTCACGCCGGAGGCGGTCGACACGGCCACGGTGAGGATGTAGTCGACCAGCAGGGCGCTGCCCACGCCCAGGCCGGCCCGGGGGCCGAGGTTGACCGTGGCCACCTCGTAGTCGCCGCCGCCGGACGGATAGGCGTAGACGTTCTGCCGGTAGCTGGCGACCACGGTGACCATCACGACCGCGACGGCGAGCGTGATCCACGGGGAGATGTAGAAGGCGCCGGCCCCGGCGATCGACAAGGTCAGCAGGATTTCGTCGGGCGCGTAGGCCACGCTCGACAGCGCGTCGCTGGCGAACACGGGCAGCGCGATCCGCTTGGGGAGCAGCGTGTGCTGCAACTTGTCGGATCGGAACGGCCGGCCCAGGAGCAGCCGTTTCGCTAGAGAGGTCGTACTCGCCACGAGTGCCAAGAGTACGTACCCCGCCCCGCCCGCCGCCTCCGGGCGGCGCATGCGACCCTCATCGGATGCACGTGGTCATCATGGGATGTGGGCGACTCGGGTCGACGCTCGCCCAGAACCTCGAAGCCCGCGGCCATTCGGTGGCGGTGATCGACCAGAACTCCGACGCGTTCCGCCGGCTCGGCGCCGATTTCGGCGGCGTCACGGTGACCGGCATCGGCTTCGACCGCGACGTGATGCGCGAGGCCGGCATCGAGCGGGCCGACGCGTTCGCCGCGGTCTCCAGCGGCGACAACTCCAACATCATCTCGGCCCGGCTGGCCCGCGAGACGTTCGGCGTGACCCGCGTGGTCGCCCGCATCTACGACGCCCGGCGGGCGCAGGTGTACGAGCGGCTCGGCATCCCGACGGTGGCGACCATCCGCTGGGCCGCCGACCGGATGATGCGCCACCTGGTGCCCGAGGGCACGGTCGAGGTGTTCCGCGACCCGACCAGCGTCGTCTCGATCGTCGAGGCGCCCCTGCACCGCGACTGGGTGGGCCGCACGCTGCGCTCGCTGGAGGAGCGCACCGGGGCCCGGGTGGCCTATCTGATGCGCTTCGGCATGGGCACGCTGGGCACCGCCTCCACCGTGATCCAGGACGGCGACCAGGTCTTCATGCTCGTCACCGACGAGACCGTGGCCACGGTGCTCGACATCGCCTCCGGAGCCGACAAGGAAGGGCACTGACCATGCGGATCGCCATCGCGGGGGCCGGCAACGTCGGCCGGTCGATCGCCCAGGAGCTGATCGGCAACGGCCACCGGGTCATGCTGATCGAGCGGCAGCCCCGGCAGCTGCGCCCGGAGCGGGTGCCCGAGGCCGACTGGGTGCTGGCCGACGCGTGCGAGCTCAGCAGCCTCGAGGAGGCCGACGTGGCCTCCTGCGACGTGGTGGTGGCGGCGACCGGCGACGACAAGGCCAACCTGGTCGTCTCGCTGCTGGCCAAGACCGAGTTCGCGGTGCCGCGGGTGGTGGCCCGGGTCAACCGGGCCGAGAACGAGTGGCTCTTCAACGAGCAGTGGGGCGTGGACGTCGCGGTCAGCAAGCCGCGCCTGATGGCCGCTCTGGTCGAGGAGGCGGTCACGGTCGGCGATCTCGTACGGCTGATGACCTTCCGCCAGGGCGAGGCCAACCTGGTCGAGATCACCCTGCCCCGCAACGCGCCGTACGAGGGTCAGCCGGTCCGCTCGGTGCCGCTGCCCCGCGACTCGGCCCTGGTGGCGATCCTGCGCGGCAAGCGGGTGATGGTGCCGACCGGCGACGACCCGCTCGAGGCGGGCGACGAGCTGATCTTCGTCTGCACCACCGAGGTGGAGGACCAGATCCGCGCGGTCGTGCTGGGCGCGGCTAGCTCGGCTGAGTAGTGCGTGACGTGACTCGGTGGATGGCCCAGGCCGAGAAGGCGAACGTCGCCGCATAAATCGGCCAGCTGATGAGAATCCGGACAATTCCCAGCGCATTCGCTTCGCCCTGGGCCCACAAGTAGTACTGGATGCCGGCTCGGATGCAGAGCGACACGACCCACACGAGGGTCAGCCACTGAAATGTCCGGAAAAGTCGTGAATTGTCGAACCAGTTTTGCTGACCTTTGTTGGCCATGATGCCCCAGGCGTAGCCGATTAACGGCTTGCGCACGACCACCGAGAGCAGTAGGACCGCGGCCTGTCCGAACGTCAACAGGATGCCGGGTAGGTAGAAGTTCTCGGCCTTGCCGGTGCGATAGGCCAGGAAGGCGCCGATCGCGATGCCGAAGAGTCCGTTCACCGCATGGCGCACGGGCTCTTTCCGGATCAGCCGGTACGCCCCGATGCCCACCGCCGCGAGAACGGCGCCGGCGATGGCCCAGTAGAGCGCCGTCCGCTTCTCGAGACCCACGACGGCGTCGCCGAGGACCACGTTGAGGATCACGAAGGCGAAGACTGGCAGGCTCGACTCGATCAGACCGCGCACACCGCCGAGCTGCTCGGCGATCTGCTCGCTCATGGAGGGCAGCGGCTCGTCCTCCGGCTCCTTCACCGGATGGAGGTCGAGTTCCTCGACGACCTCCTCGGCGAGCCGCTCCTCCACGGTTTCGTTCGCGGCGTGACGCGGCTCGCTGCCACTCACCGGGGCGCCTCCAGCTCGTAGTACGGGTTGTAGATCACCTTGCGGTCGTCGCGGATGGCGATGCGCCCGCGCGCGGTGAGCTGACGGCCGGGCTCGATGCCCGCGATGGAGCGCCGGCCCAGGAACACCAGCGTAACCACGTCACTGCCGTCCCAGAGGTCGGCTTCGAGCGTAGGCAGGTTGGTGCGGGGAGTGTACGCCACCGTGCGCAACCGGCCGTTCACCGAGACGACCTGCCCTCGGGTGCACTGGCCGGCCGGCATGGCGCCGCACTTGGCCACCTCGCGCTGGAGGTCACGCGCGTCGAGCTCCGAATCGGTGGCCGTCAGCCGGTCGAAGAACTTGCGCAGGCCCGTGCGCTCGTCCGTACTACTCATGAGTTACACCGTACGCCCTTGGTGATCCCGGTCACGAGCCCTACTGCGGCTGGTGACCGTTCGCCTGAGCCTGCTCCGCCTCGGCGGCCGCCTGCTCGGTCATCTCCTTGGGCAGGCGCAGCGGCAGCGCCTCGCGCACCGGACGGGCCTCGGCGTCGCGGATGACCACCAGGCCGGTCAGCACCTCGCCGAGCCGGCCCTCGCGGGACGGGTCGGCCGCGGCCGCGCCCTGGTAGAGCGCCCGGACCATCCAGCGCGGGCCGTCCACGCCGACGAACCGGACGTCGGCCGGGCCCTCCGGGGTGTTGACCCGGGCCGCCAGCTCGGTGCCGTACGGGCCGGTGATCTCACGCGGGGAGACGCCGTCGGACTTCATGGCCTGGGCGATCTCCTCGCGGACCTCGTCCCAGATGCCGTCGCTGCGGGGAGCGGCGAACACGCCCAGCTGGAGCGCGCTCTCGCCGTCGACCAGCACGATCTGCTCGACCGCGCCGTCCGGGTTGGCCTGCACCCGCACCTCGACGCCGTCCACGGCCGGGATCAGCAGGCTGCCCAGGTCGAGCCGCTGCACCCCCTCGGGGGCGAACTTCTGGTCCCAGGGGCCACGCTCGGGCGCCGTCGGCTCGTCGTCCGCGGCGAGGCTCTGCGCGAGCGCCTCCGAGGGCGGCGCGTCGGTCGCACGCACGTGCTTGGGGCCGCCGCGCTTACGGGAGAACATCACTGCCACCTTCCGTCTTCAAACCTGAGTGCCCACCGGTCGAGCCGTGCCCGCCGGCACCGCGCGCGGTGTCGTCGAGCTCGTCGACCTCGTGGAACGCGGCTCGCTCGACCCGCTGGACGACCAGCTGGGCGATGCGGTCGCCGCGAGAGATCTTGACCGGCGTGTGCCGGTCGTGGTTGACCAGGATCACCAGAACTTCACCGCGGTAGCCGGCGTCGACCGTACCGGGCGCGTTCAGGACCGTGACACCGAGGCGCGCGGCCAGGCCCGAGCGGGGGTGGACCAGGCCCACGTAGCCGTCCGGGATGGCCACCGCGATGCCCGTGCGGATCGCCCGCCGCGCTCCCGGTGCGAGCTCGGCGTCCTCGGCGGCGACCAGGTCGGCCCCGGCGTCGCCGGGATGCGCGTAGGCCGGCAGCGGCAGATCGGGGTCGATCCGGCGGATCCGGATGACTACATCGGTCAAGGCAGAGGTTCCTCACTCGTGCGGCGGCGGGCAAGCGGGACCCACCCTGCCATCCTGCCGTGCCCGGTCGCGGAGGCGCGCCGTACCCTTCCAGGGTGACACCGGAGTCTCCCGCGCGCACCACCGCACCCGCCAGTCACCGAGAGCGACTCTCGCTCCGGTGGTGGATGTGGCCCATCGGCCTGCTGGTCGTGGTGATCCTCGGCGTGGAGCTGACCATCGGATTCCCCACCCTGCCGATCTGGGTGCCGTTCGCGGTGCTGACCCCGGCCACCATCGCCGTCCTGGCCTGGATCGGGCGGATCAAGGTCGAGGTGACCGGCGGCGAGCTGCGGGTCGACGACGCGCGGCTGCCGGTGCGGTTCATCGCCGACGTGGTCGCGCTCGACATGGAGGGCAAGCGCGAGGCGCTGGGCGTCGGCGCCCACCCGCTCGCCTTCGTGATCCAGCGGCCGTGGATCGGCCCGGCCGTTCAGGTGCTGCTCGACGACCCGGACGACCCGACGCCGTACTGGGTGATCAGCACCCGGCGTCCCGTGGAGCTGGCCACCGCGCTGCTGGCGGCCCGCGACGCCGCCTAAGCGGCGTCGATCACCTTCCGGCTCCTCTTCTGAAGATCCTTCTGTACGTGCTCGCCCAGGTTCTTGGTCGCGCGACGGTTCAGATATCCCGCCACGGCCGCTCCGGTGAGGAACGGGCCGAACATGGTCAGGTGCCGGCCGAAGCGCTTGAGCAGGCTCTGCTGCAGGTCACGACGGGCGGCCGTGCCGAGCACGGTGGCCACGCCGACGCCGGGCACGAGCGGGTTCACGCCGCGCTGATCGGTCCACGCCTGCACGAGTGACACGGCCTTCTGCCCGAACGTGCCGGGCACCGGCTGCCCGTAGATCTCGTGGAGCTCGCCGATCAGCTTCATCTCGATCGCCACCACGGCGACCGTCTCGGCCGCCAGCAGCACCGGCGCCGAGAGCAGGGTCGGCGCGGCGACCCACTCCACGGCGGCCACGCCACCGCCGGCCGCGCCCACGCTGGCCGTGGTGCGCTGGGCGTTGCGAATCAGGCGATCGGCCAGATCGTCGTCGCTCAGCCCCGGAAAATGCCGCCGCAGGGTCGCCTGGTCGCGCACGGGAACGTGCGGGGCGACGTCGGCCACCACGTCCGCCATCCAGCGGATCGCGGCCTTGGGCCGGAACACCTGGCCCAGTCCGCGCCGCCGCACGTCGCCGACGAGCCTGCCGAGGAGTTGCCTCCGCCCCTCGGGCTCCAGATCGTCGGCGGTCAGTGCGGCGACAGTCTTGCTCAACTCGACATCGGCGGCCGTCTGCGCCGGCGTCTCCACGGGATCGTTCGCCACGTCCTTCGCCACGTCCGGTACGGACTGCTCGGAGCTCATCGTCGTCCTCCCGTCATCGGCCGAGGCTGCTGATGTCATCGTGATGCCCGGTGTCGACCCCCCGTCAAACCGGGCAACGGCCTCAATCCCGACCGCTTCCGCGCGGCCGGGTGTGACGCGCTGCGCGCGCGTGCCTGGTCAGGCACACTCGCGGCAGATCAGTTCCCCGTTGCGCTCCGTCGCCAGCTGGCTGCGGTGGTGCACGAGGAAGCAGCGGGCACAGCGGAACTCGTCGGTCTGCATCGGCAGCACCTTGACGGTGAGCTCCTCGTCGGCAAGGTCGGCGCCGGGAAGCTCGAAGCTCTCCGCCACCTCGACCTCGTCGACGTCCACTGCGCCCGACTGCGAGTCGGCGCGGCGGGACTTCAGCTCCTCGAGGCTGTCCTCGCCGAGGTCGACCTCATCGCGACGCGGGGCGTCGTAGTCGGTGGCCATCGGTTTTCACTCTCCTGTATCGATGTGTCACTTGGCGTTAGTAACGTCAAGGACGTTGTTTCGGTTCCCGGTTCCGCCGGACGATTTCTGACACTGCCCCCAACACTCGAATCTCCCCCGGCGAGCGCGGAACCCTACCGCTACTGCGGCAAAGTTGTACGCGCATGGGCACGCCATTGTTCCCGATGTGACCGAGGCGACATCAAGGTAGGGGTCAAAGCGTCTCGATCATCGTCGGCGCGCCGGAGGTATTCCCTGTTTCCGCGCGGCTGGCGGGCAGACGCTAACCTTCCGACAGGTCCCGCTCCTACCCCGGCGGGCGTCACACCCCGGATCCCTGGAGCCAGCCCCATGAGTTTTGCGCGCGTACGAGCGCTCGTCGTCGTCGGCGTGCTCGCCGTGGCCGCGGTCGTCTTCGTCATCGTGGCGCTCGTCAAGGACTCCCAGGGGGGAGCCACGAGCGGGGGCGGCTGCCCCGAGGGGGCGCCGATGGTCGACACCCGGCTGCCCGACGACCCGGCCGAGGTCACCGTCAAGGTCTTCAACGGCACGAACACCTCGGGCCTGGCCGACAGCGTGACCAGCGAGTTCAAGAACAGGCGGTTCACGGTCCAGAAGCCGGCCGAGAGCAAGACCAAGTTCAAGGGCGTGGCCGAGATCAGGTTCGGGCCGGACACGGTCGGCAAGGCGCAGCTGCTCCGGGCCTACTTCCTGGCCCAGTCGAAGATGTCGTACAACGCCAAGCGCAAGGGCGCCGTGATCGACATCGTGATCGGCAACGAGTTCCGCCAGCTCGCCACCACCACCGAGGTCAACCAGTCACTGGTCGAGGTGGGCGAGCCGACGGTGCCGCCGGGCGGCTGCCTCAAGAAGTCCGAGGACTCCTAGGCTCCTCCGGCCGCGTCCAGACCCACCAGCAGGTCGTGCAGATCGTTGAAGATCGCTGGTGGGGCGGCCACGACCATGTCGAGCCCGGCCGGCGCGCCGCGCAGGCCGGCCACGATCGCGCCCGCCTCGCGGGCGATCAGGCCGCCCGCGGCGTGGTCCCACGGGTTGAGGCCCTTCTCGTAGTACGCGTCGAGCGTGCCCTCGGCGACCGCGCACAGGTCGAGGGCCGCCGCGCCGAACCGGCGGATGTCACGCACCCGGGTGATCAATCCGGCCAGCACCTGACCCTGATGAGCCCGGCGCCGGGCGTCGTAGCCGAAGCCGGTGCCGACCAGCGACTGGCTCAGCTCGGCCGGTCCCGTAACTTTCAGGCGTCGATCACCGCGGAAGGCGCCGCCCCCGCGGGTGGCCGTCCACTCGTCCCCGGTGGCCGCGTTGATCACGATTCCGGCAACAATCTCGCCGCCGGCCTCGGCCGCGAGCGAGACCGCGTACTGCGGCAGCCCGTAGAGGTAGTTCACGGTGCCGTCGATCGGGTCGAGGATCCACCGGACGGCACCCTCGCCGGCCGCGTCGCCGTACTCCTCACCGAGCACCCCGTCACCCGGCCGCAGCTCACGCAAAGCGTCGATGACCTGGCGTTCCACCGCCTTGTCGGCCGCCGTCACCACGTCCGTGGCCGTGCTCTTGGTCTCCACCTCGAAGATCGCCTCGGCCCGGAGCCGCCGCGCCGTGGCGGCCGCGTCCCGGGCCAGTCCCACCGCGATCTCCAGCAGAACGCCCGGTGTCGATGCCGACCGAAACTCGCTCACGTTTTCGCCCTTTCCGCCGATACCATTCTCGCGCCGGGTGTCTCCGGCGAGGTCGGCGGCCCCTGGCGGCGTGCTGCAACGGGAGGATCTCGCAGGACGGCGCTACAATTCACCCCTGCCCACCGCTTCGCGGACACCAAGACCATCGAGGTGCCGCGTCCCGGGGGTCCCCACACCAACACCGGCCAGCCTCCTCGCCGTGCGCTGTGCTGGGCTCATGGCCGTAGCTCAACCTCATCGCCTCCGGAAGGTCTTTCGTGACAGAAGCCCACCAGAACGGTGCCGACGTTCGTTCTCTCACCGAGGCCCTGATCGCTCATGCCCAGGGCGCGGGCGGGCAAATCACGTCGGCCGAGGTCGCGCGAACGCTCGAGTCCGCCGGGGTGAATCCGGCTCAGGCCAAGAAGATTCTTCGCGGTCTCGTCGACGCCGCCGTCACCGTCGTCGTCGACGGCTCGGCCAGCACCCGCCGCAAGGTCGCCGCGGCCCGCGCCGCCACCCCCGCCTCCAAGGCCACCACGGCCAAGGCCGCGCCCGCCCGCAAGGCGCCGGCCCCGGCCCCGAAGCAGGCCGCGGCCGCCGCCGGTGCGGCCGACCCGGCCGGTGCCGCGC
The DNA here is from genome assembly GCF_050956135.1 of Actinoplanes sp. CA-131856. Taxonomy (GTDB): domain Bacteria; phylum Actinomycetota; class Actinomycetes; order Mycobacteriales; family Micromonosporaceae; genus Actinoplanes. The sequence goes on from NZ_CP191849.1 coordinate 9,200,586, forward strand.
CCGCCAAGAAGGCCGCTGCGGCCAAGAAGGCGGCCCCCGGCAAGAAGGCCGCTCCCGCCAAGGCCGGCGCGCCCGCCGCTCCCGGTGAGGGCCCGGCCGAGGGCGAGATCGATCCCGAGGAGCTTGCCGCCGAGATCGAGGACGTCGTCGTCGAGGAGCCGGCCGCCATGGTCGCGGCCGCCGCGTCCGACGCCGCCAGCTCGGCCACCGACGGCGACTTCGAGTGGGACGACGAGGAGTCCGAGGCGCTCAAGCAGGCGCGTCGCGACGCCGAGCTCACCGCGTCGGCCGACTCGGTCCGCGCCTATCTCAAGCAGATCGGCAAGGTCCCGCTGCTCAACGCCGAGCAGGAGGTCGAGCTGGCCAAGCGCATCGAGGCCGGCCTCTACGCCGCCGAGCGCCTGCGCGCCTGCGACGAGGGCGAGGAGAAGCTCGAGCGCAACATGGAGCGCGACCTGCGCTGGATCGGCCGCGACGGCGAGCGCGCCAAGAACCACCTGCTCGAGGCGAACCTGCGGCTCGTGGTCTCGCTGGCCAAGCGCTACACCGGCCGCGGCATGGCCTTCCTCGACCTCATCCAAGAGGGCAACCTGGGCCTGATCCGCGCGGTCGAGAAGTTCGACTACACCAAGGGCTACAAGTTCTCCACGTACGCCACCTGGTGGATCCGCCAGGCCATCACCCGCGCCATGGCCGACCAGGCCCGCACCATCCGCATCCCGGTGCACATGGTCGAGGTCATCAACAAGCTCGGCCGCATCCAGCGCGAGCTGCTCCAGGACCTGGGCCGCGAGCCCACCCCGGAGGAGCTGGCCAAGGAAATGGACATCACGCCGGAAAAGGTGCTGGAGATCCAGCAGTACGCCCGTGAGCCCATCTCGCTGGACCAGACGATCGGCGACGAGGGCGACAGCCAGCTCGGCGACTTCATCGAGGACTCCGAGGCGGTCGTCGCGGTCGACGCGGTCTCCTTCTCGCTGCTCCAGGACCAGCTCCAGCAGGTCCTGCAGACGCTCTCCGAGCGCGAGGCGGGTGTCGTACGGCTGCGCTTCGGCCTGACCGACGGCCAGCCGCGCACGCTGGACGAGATCGGCCAGGTGTACGGGGTCACCCGTGAGCGGATTCGTCAGATCGAGTCGAAGACGATGTCGAAATTGCGACACCCGTCCCGCTCGCAGGTCCTCCGGGACTACCTGGACTAGGGGCACTAAGTCAACAGCGCGTGCCCGAATGGTCACCACCCGTACATCAACGGGTGGTGATCAGACCGTTGTGTCGAAGTGATCGTTGACGTGGCACCCTTGGATCACGGCACACTTAGCCCAGCACGTGTGACCTCGGTCCCCCCGGGGCACAGTGGGAAGGCCGCAACGGTGCAGGGTGTTGCACGATGTGAGCAGTAGCCGAGGAACGTGTTCATCGGTTCGATCAGAGGAGGAAGGCGATGACCCCGACTCTCACGCCGCCGGCGGATAGTTTGGCCGGCACCGCAGCCGATGAACGGTGCGACCGCTGCAATGCAGCCGGAAAGCTCCGTTTGACCCTGGCTGGTGGCGGTGAGCTGGTGTTCTGCGGACACCACGCCAACCGGTACGCCGAAGACCTGGTGAAGATCGCAGTGCAGTACGCGGCCGATCCGGAGTTCACGTGGCGCGGCGCCGACATGATGTCTAACTCCAACTAAAAGAGCCGATCCCCCCGAACGGACTCTGAAGGGGCGCCCACGGTGTGGGGCGCCCCTTCTCATGCCCAAAAGACCCCAGCACCCAGCGCGCTCCGGCACAGCTGCAGCCCACGCTTTAGGCGCTGCCCCCTTCCGGGCCCCAACCGGCGCAGCTGATCCCACACGCTGATCCCGTTCGGCTCGACGCCACACGCTCAGCGCGCCCGCCCGCCATCCGCTGCGCCATTCCGGCGCCAGCCCAATCTCGCGGGCCGCCACCAAACGCAGCCCAGCGGCCGGCCCAGCCCTCGCTGATGGCACAGCACCATGCCCGCACGGTCCAGGCTCATCAGTTGACGCCCGACGGGGGTGCACCCCGCGCGCTTGTCCCACTGCACACCAGCGATCGCGCCCTGCTCGGCGCAGCTCCGCCCAGCCGACGGCGCCATTGCCCGACGCCGCCCACGCCCGCAGCCCCACCCAGACTCACAGCGTCGAGCACCGCCCGCAGCGCCGCCCAGACTGACAGCGTCGAGCACCCCACGGCGCCGCCCGGACTCACAGCGTCGAGCGCTGCCCACGCCCACAGCGCCGCCCACGCCCACAGCGCCAGGTGCCGTTCACGCTCACAGCGCTGCCCAGGCTCACAGCGCTACCGCGCTCGTCGCGCTCGTCGCGCTCGTCGCGCTCGTCGCGCTCGTCGCGCTCGTCGCGCTCGTCGCGCTCGTCGCTGCGCCATTCTCGGCTCGGCTCGGGGGCAGGCGGCGACGCCCGGAGCGAGTCGTGCCCTTGGGCGGCCCGCGCTCTCTGCGCCAATCCGGCGCCGGCCGTGGAGGGGCTGAGGCCAGGTGCGCTCGGATGTAGGGCGGTGGTCGTGCTGGGCGATTAGGGGCAGTGAGACGAAGGGTGCAAGGCGGTGGTGTGCTGGGCGACTGGAGGCAGGTGAGACCAGGGGTGCAGGGCAGTGGTGGTGCTGGGCGGTTGGGGGCGAGACCAAGGGTGCAGGGCAGTGGTGGTGCTAGGTGATTGCGGCGAGACCAGGGTGCAGGGCAGCGGTGGTGCTGGGTGATTGGGGGCAGGTGAGACCGAGGGTGTCGAGCGTGGGCCGGCAGATGTTGGTCCTGCGCCGGCCGCGGAGGCCGCCGAGCAGGAGCCGCCAGGCCTCGGCTGAGCCTGCGCCGCGAGGACCCGGAGCCTCTGCCGGTGAGGGGCATGGCATCCCGCCGCCGCCGCCGCGAACGCCGCCTAGCGAGGGCGACCTCAGCGGGCCCTAGGGGCGCCGGGGTCAGGTCGGGGTGGGTGTGGGCACCTCCTCGTCCCATAAGCGCTCCACGGACGTGTTGAGGGCCTTGGCGACCTTCAAAGCCAGGTACACCGAAGGGGCGTAGTCGCCCGTCTCCATGGCGATGATGGTCTGGCGGCTCACCTGGACGGCGGCCGAGAGGCCCTGCTGGGTCAAGCCGGCCTCCTTGCGGGCCGCCCTGATGCGCGTGCCCGCGGCACCGCCCGCCTCCGGTGCTCGCACCGGGCCCGCAGGCGGCGCCATCAGTCGTCGTCCTCGGTGAGTGCCAGAGCCGCCTCGCGACGTCGCCGGCGCCGGGTCTCGACCACCTGGGCCACCAGGCCCGCCACGGCGCCGAAGGCGCCACCGAACGCCGCGCCGCGCCACGTGGCGCCCTCGGGGTCGTACGCGTAGAGCGCACCGATCAGGAACAGCGCGGCCGGACTGCCGCTGACAACCGTCAGGAAGATCCGTTTGCCGCTCCAGGAGCGCGGCGTGGTGTCGACACGACGGTGGCGCACATAGAGCGTGCTGAGCATCATCGGCACGTAGAGCAGGACCAGCACGATCGCCAGCGGCAGCACCGCGGGCTTGCCCAGCGGCCAGACCATGATCGCCGCGGCCCATGGGATCGTCAGCCATTGCAGCGAGGCGGCCGTGGCGATCCCCTCATACCACCGCAGGCGCTCGCGCTCGTCGCCGTAGAGATCGCCGTCGAGATCGAGATTCCAGTGCACCACTCTGTCGAGAAGCATGGGTTTATTCTCGTGTTAAGTCCTCTTGACGTCAAGAGGACTTAACTTTTACAGCGTCTGGATCGTCGCGATGCGCTCCTCGAGCTGCTCGATCGTGGCCTGGGCGCTCGGCGGCCCCCCGCACAGACGCCGCAGTTCGGCGTGGATCTTGCCGTGGGGCAGGTTCGTGCGGTGGTGATGAGCCGCGACCAGCGTGTTCAGCTGGCGCCGGAGGCTGTTGCGGCGCTCACCGGCCGTCATCACCGGTGGGGCCTCGCGCTGGGCCGGCACCGGATCGGCCGTTTTCTGCTTCTCGACCCGCTGGCGGGCCGCCAACTGCTCCGACTGCCTCTTGTTCAGCAGCATCGACACCTCGTCCGGCGTCAGCAGGCCCGGCAACCCCAGGTAGTCCGCCTCCTCGGCCGTGCCCGTCTGCGCTCCCATGCCGAACGACGCGCCGTCGTAGATGACCTGGTCGAGCTCGGCCGTGGCGCCCAGCGCCTCGAACTGCTTCTCCAGCTCGCCTTCCGCGTTCTCCTCGCGCTGGGCCCGCTCGAGCATGTCGTCGTCGAGGCCGTCTTTCTCCTTGCGGGCGCCCAGGATGTGGTCGCGCTGGGCCTCCATCTCGCTGGCCAGCCCGAGCAGGTGGGGCACGCTCGGCAGGAACACCGTCGCCGTCTCGCCGGGGCGCCGGGCCCGCACGAAGCGGCCGATGGCCTGGGCGAAGTACAGCGGCGTGGACGCGCTCGTCGCGTAGACCCCCACCGCCAGGCGCGGGATGTCGACGCCCTCCGACACCATCCGGACCGCGACCATCCACCTCTGCTCGGACGCCGCGAACGTGGCGATCCGTCCCGAGGCGCCCTCGTCGTCGGAGAGCACGACAGTGGCCTGCTCGCCGCTGATCTCGCCGATCAGTTTCGCGTACGCCCGGGCGGTCTGCTGATCGCTCGCGATGATCAGGCCGCCGGCGTCGGTCATGCCGTGCTCGCGCAGCTTGGTCAGGCGGGCGTCGGCCGCCCTCAGCACCTGGGGCATCCAGTCGCCCCGGTGGTCCAGCGCCGTACGCCAGGCCTGGGCGATCAGGTCTTTGGTCATCGGCTCGCCGAGGCGGGCCGCGAGTTCGTCGCCCGCGTTCGTGCGCCATCGAGTCTCTCCGGAGTACGCCATGAAGAGCACCGGCCGCACGACCCGGTCCTTCAGCGCGTCGGCGTAGCCGTAGACGGAGTCGGCCCGCGACCGCTGGAGGCCGTCGTCGCCGCGCTCGTACTCGACGAACGGGATGGGGTTCTCATCGGAGCGGAACGGAGTTCCGGTGAGCATCAGGCGGCGTACGGCCGGCTCGAAAGCGGCCTTGACGCCGTCGCCCCAGCTCCGGGAGTCGCCGGCGTGGTGGATCTCGTCGAGGATGACCAGTGTCGGCCGGGTCATGGTGCGACGGCGGTGGACCGCCGGGGCCATGCCGACCTGGGCGTAGGTCAGCACCGCGCCGTGGAAGTCGGCCGAGGAGTGGATCTCGGAGTTGCGGAACTGGTGGTCGAGCTGGATGCCGACCCGGGCCGCGGCGGACGCCCACTGGGCCTTCAGGTGCTCGGTGGGGCAGACCACGGTGACCGCCTGGACCGTGCCGTCGGCGAGCAGCTCGGCCGCGATCCGCAGGGCGAAGGTGGTCTTTCCCGCGCCCGGCGTGGCCACCGCCATGAAGTCGTCGCTGCGCCGGCGCAGATAGGTCACGAGGGCCTTGCGCTGCCAATCACGCAGGTCGGGGAAGGTTTCCAGTTTCGGCAGTGGCGGGCTCAAAGCTCGAACGGTCCCCTCGTAAAAACAACGAACCCCCGGTTGTGAGAGCCGGAGGCGGCAACCAGCATAGCCGCGGAGGCGGGCCCGCGCCGGTTACGGCGCAGCGACCGGAGCGGACCAGCGGCGGTACAGCGCGACGAGCCGGACACCCGTGATGAACAGGGCGGTCGCGGCCAGCGCCCAGAACGAGTCCAGGGAAAGCCCCCGGAGAATCGTGACAATAATCGCGCCGGCCAGGGCCACGACGGCATAGATGTCCCGCCGGAGGACGACGGGGACCTCGCCCATCAGCAGGTCGCGGGCGAGGCCGCCGCCGATGGCGGTGAGCATGCCGATCAGGCAGGAGCCGACGGCCGGCACGCCGGCGTCGAGCGCCTTGAGCGTGCCGGTGACGGTGAACAGGCCGAGGCCGGCCGCGTCCAGGACGAGGACGGGCCGGCGCAGCTTCGACAACTGTGGGTGGAACCAGAACACGGCCAGGGACGTCAGCACCGCGGTCACCGCGTAGCGCCAGTCGGCGAACGCGAGCGGCGGCACGGCCCCGATGACCAGATCGCGCACGATGCCGCCGCCGAGCGCGGCGATGAAGCCGACGAAGGCGACACCGAACAGGTCGAGCCGTTTGATCACTCCGGCCGAGGCGCCGGACGCCGCGAAGACCGCGACGCCGACGAGGTCGGCGCTGAGCATGCCCTCGTTCAGCGAGTCATCGCTTCGTAGATCTCCTTGCACTGGGGGCACACGGGCGAGCCGGGCTTCGGCGACTTGGTCACCGGAAACTTCTCGCCGCACAGCGCCACCACGAACGTGCCCATGACGGCACTCTCGGCGATCTTCTCTTTGCGTACGTAGTGGAACATCTCCGGCCCGGTGTCGGCGTCCTTGGTCTCCGGACGCTCCAGGATCTGAGTGCTCACGTGAAATCTGCCCTTCGGTTGTGTCACCGCCGGTCCCCCCGGCCTCGACGGCGAGAACAAAGCTCCAACCCGCAAGTGTGACAGCAACCTCCGGACCGGTCCAATGATCAAAGCCGTACGGTAGGTGGCGTGACTGACTTCGCGATTCGATACGGCGAGCATGTGACCCGTGCCCGCCGGGACGGCCGGCCGGTGGTCGCGCTGGAGAGCACCATCATCTCGCACGGGCTTCCGCACCCGGACAACCTCCGTGTGGCCCGCGAGATCGAGCAGACCGTGCGTGACCAGGGCGCCGTGCCCGCCACCATCGGCATGATCGGCGGCGAGCTGATCGTCGGCCTGGACGACGCCCAGGTCGAGCACCTGGCGCTGGCCCAGGGCGTGGCCAAGCTGTCCGTGCGTGACCTGGCCGTGGCCGCCGCCACCAAGGCCGACGGCGCCACCACGGTCGCCGCGACCAGCGCGGTCGCCGCCGCCGCGGGCATCGGCGTCTTCGCCACCGGCGGCCTGGGCGGCGTGCACCGCGAGGCGAACGTCACGTTCGACGAATCGGCCGACCTGACCACCCTGTCGCAGACGCCGATCGTCGTGGTCTGCGCGGGCGTGAAGTCGATCCTCGACGTGGGGGCCACGCTGGAGCGCCTGGAGACTCTCGGCGTCGCCGTGGCCGGATATCGGACCAAGCGCTTCCCCGGCTTCTTCATCACCGACGGCGGCTTCGACATCGACTGGCAGCTCGACTCGCCCGAGCAGGTCGCCGACGTCATCCGGGCCCGGTCCGACCAGGGCGTCGGGGCCGGCGCGCTGATCCTGGCCAACCCCCTGCCGGTCGACGAGCAGCTCGACACCGAGCTGCACGACCGCACCCTGGCCGAGGGCCTCGAGCTGCTGGCCCGCGACCACATCACCGGCAAGGCGGTCACCCCGTTCCTGCTGGGGCACTTCCACGAGAGCACCGAGGGCCAGAGCCTGGCCGTCAACGTGCGGATCATCCTGCGCAACGCCGAGCTGGCCGCGAAGATCGCGGTCGCGACCGCCGGATCGCCGGCGCCGTTGGGATTCGCGGCCGCGTGACCGGCATCGTCGTCGTCGGTGACCTGGTCACCGATGTGCTGGTGACGCACGGCGGGCCGATCGAGCTCGGCTCGGACACCGACGCGGCGATCACCGTCAACGGAGGGGGCCAGGCCGCGAACACCGCGGCCTGGCTGGCCCACGCGGGGCATGAGGTGACACTGGTCGCGGCGGTCGGCGACGACCTCGCCGGGCGCGAGCGGGTGGCCGAGCTGACGGCGGCCGGGGTGCGGTGCGCGGTGCGGGCCCATCCGGGCGCGGTCACCGGCAGTGTCGTGGTGCTGGCCGGCCCGCAGGAGCGGACGATGATCACGGATCGGGGCGCCGCGCTGCTGCTCGGCCCGGACGACGTGCGAGCCGCGATGAAGGGCGCCTCCCACCTGCACCTCTCGGGCTATCCGCTGTTGCACGAGGGGTCACGGCCGGGCGGTCTGGCCGCTCTGCACCAGGCCGCGGGCCGCACGACCAGCGTCGACGCGGCCTCGGCGGCGCCGCTGCGGTCGGTGGGTGCTTCCGCTTTCCTGGCCTGGGTACGAGACGTCGACCTGTTGCTCTGCAATGCGGACGAGGCCGACGTGCTGGCCGGGCCCGGCCCGGCGGCCGAGCAGGCGGTGCGGCTGACGGCGCACGTGCGCAACGCGGTCGTGAAGCAGGGCGCGGCCGGGGCCACCTGGGCGTCCCGGGACGGGATCGTGCGGTCGGTGGCTCCTGACCGCGTACGCCTGATGAAAGATCCGACCGGCGCCGGTGACGCCTTCGCGGCCGGGCTGCTCGCCGCCTGGTGTGCCGGCGCGACGCCGGAGGCGTCGCTGAGGGCCGGCACCGAACTGGGCGCCGAGGCCGTGGGACAGATCGGCGCCCGGCCGCGTCAGCCTCTCTCCTCCTGACGAGGCTCGGGCTCGAGGTCGATGATCAGATATTCGGCGTCCTCGGGAGTGTGCCGAGGCAGGGTGGCCTGCTGTTTCGCGGCCAGGGCGGAGGCGGCCCGCTCGGCCTTGCTCTTGGCCGGGCGGTCGTTGGCGATGAGCACGGCCGCCCACGGCAGGAAGACCATGCCGGCCGCGCAGAGGACGAGCCACAGGCCGAGCAGGGGTGGACGGACGCTGACCAGGATCGCGCCGAGGATGAGGCAGAGGGCCCGGATGGTCATCATGCTGACGTAGCGGACCTGACGGCTGCGGTATTGCTCGTCGGGGCTACGGGCGGCGTCGGTGATCAGAACCGGCTGTTTCTTCACGATGGGGTCTCCGATCGACCCCCCATCATGGCACCGATCCCCCGCCGCCGCCCAGAGACCCCGCTCAACCGCGAGCGGCGGCCTCCGATTCAAGGCGGTCGATGACCTCGTCCGCCAGGCGCTCCATCGTCGCGATCGACTCCGCCGGGAAGTCGCGCGGAGCCAGGTCCAATGCGCACAGTCCACCGATGACGTGCCCACGGCGAGAGATCAAAGGCACTCCGATGTACGCCCGGGCGCCCTCGACGGTCACCAGGGGGTTGTCCCGCCACATCGGGTCCTCCGACAGATCCCGCACGAAGCGGGGCCGCGGGTCGGTGAGGAACGGACGGCAGAACGCCCACTCGATCGGCGTGCCGCCGGCCTCGGCGATCCAGGGCGGCACCGGGCCGTGGCCGGCCAGGAACACCTGGGCGCCGTCGAGGAGCACGTCGATCAGGGCGAACGGCGCGCCGAGGCGCTCGGCCACCTGGTCGACGATCTCCTGGAGACAGGGCCGCGGCTCCTCGCGGTCGAGCCCCAGGCGGGCCACGTCGAGGAGGCGGTCGTGACGGGGAAATGCGATGTGCGGGCGCTCCTGGAGAAGCATCATGGCTGTCCTCCCGTCGGTGACAGGGCGTCGTAGGTGATGGCTCGGACCTTCAGCGAGCGACCGGCGACCCGCACCAGGTCACCCGTGATCATCATGTGCTCGGCGATCTGGCGCAGGTCGCTGACCGACTCGACCGGGCGGCGCAGGCCGAGCGCGCGGACCGTGAGGTCCCACATGCCGGTCGCGGTCTCCTCTCCGACGAGCTCGGCCAGGGCCCGCAGGGCGTCGGCCTCGGTGGGCCGCTCGGTGTTCGGCGACATGGATCCGTCCTAGAACAGTTCGATCAGTGGTGTGTCGTCGGCGGCCGCCGTGACGCCGGCCTTCTCGCCGTGCGTCACCCGCTGCCGGGACATGACGTGCCGGCTGCGCAGATCGTCGGCCGAGATGGCCCGCTCGGTCAGCGCTTCGGCCGGCACACCGCCCTCGGCGTACCCGATGGTGTCCTCGACCTGGCGTTTGACCTCGCTGACGGCGTCCGCCACGTGTTCCAGCATCTGCCGGCTGATGTCCTGGAACTGGACGTGCCCCACGGCGCCGGTGGTCTCGACGGTGAGCGCGTCCGAGCTCTGCCGCACCTGCTGGGCGGCGTCGACGGTGTCGTGCAGGATGCCCGCCACCATCTCCGACATCTCCCGCTGGGCCTGGGCGATGCCGCTGAGACGGCGGGTCATGGCCGTGTCCCCGGCCGGCAGGTCGGTCTTGACGTTCTCGTCGAAGTTGCTGTCGTCGGTGAGCACCGCGTCGAGCCGGGCGGTCAGGTCGGCGATCATCGTGCCGATGCCGCTGGCCGCCTGGGACGACCGGGTGGCCAGCTTGCGCACCTCGTCCGCGACAACCGCGAAGCCCTCGCCCGCGTCGCCCGCCCGGACCGCCTCGATCATGGCGTTCAGGGCGAGGATGTTCGTCGCCTTGCTGACCTCCTCGATCTGGGTGACGTGCTGCTTGAGCCCGCGCATCTCGTCCACCAGCGACCGCACCTGCTCGTCGCGGTAGAGGAAGTAGCGGACCAGCCGGTCGACCAGCTGGGCGTTGGAGTCGCCGGCCTGGGCCAGCTGGTCCTCGGTGCGGTCGAGGGTGCCGGCGAGGCGGACCACGTCGCCCGCCATCACCTCGGCCAGCGAGTCGACCTTCAGCATCTGCCGGACGATCGCCTCGGCGGCCTCCCCGGTCTGCTCGATCACGTCGTGCAGGTGCGCGTCGACGATCTCGCAGAACTCGGGGACGGGCCGCAGGGCACCGGCGACCACGTCAGCCCGCACGCTCGCCTCTTCCGGCGTGGACGGCGCCGCCTGACGACGGAGTAGGCCGGCCATCGAAACCTCCCAGGAACGGGCTCAACTCAGGCGCCCGGAACGACCTGCTTGATCACACCGAGGAGTTGGTCCGGTGCGACCGGCTTGACCAGCCAGCCGGTGGCGCCCGCGGACTTGGCCTCGTTGCGCTTGGTCTGCTCGGACTCGGTGGTCAGCATCAGCATCGGGGTGAAGCGCATGCCCGGGGCCTTACGGGCCTCGCGCACGAAGCTGATCCCGTCCATCTGCGGCATGTTGACGTCGCTGATGATCAGGTTGGGCTTGACGCCCTTGGCCAGCTTGTCGAGCGCCTCCTTGCCATGCCCGGCGGTCTCGACGGAGTAGCCGGCCTTGGTCAGGATCGACTTCAGGCTCATGAGCATGGTGGCGGAGTCGTCGACGAGCATCACTGTGGTCATGGAGGTTCACTTCCTTGTCGGCTGGCTGCGCCACTGCTCCCCGCGAGCAGTGGCAGCACCTGCTCCGCCAGGAAGGCGTTCGCCGGTGCCGAGCTGATCTTCGGTTGGAAAAGCAGCAGAGCTTGGAGCGCGCCGGTGTGCAGATGGTTGCAACGGCGCAGGTTGACCTTCGGTTTGGCGGTGGCGCGCAGCCAGGCCACCAGCGGCTCGACCTCGTCGACCGTCACCACGTCACTCAAGGTCGCGGTGGCCTCATGCAGCTCGAGCGGCAAGACCCAGCACCTCCTTCATGTTCAGCACCAGCAGCACCAGCCCGTCGCCGAGCAGCGCGGTGCCGGAGAACTCGTCCGCGTAGGCGAGCAGGCCCTCCATCGGCTTGAGGATCACGTCGACCTCGCGGTGGAACTGTTCGACCAGCAGGCCCACCCGCTGACCGTGCAGGCTGACGATGAGGATCCGCCGGTCGTCGTTCTCGTCCGGCGTCCACGGCATCCGCAGGGCCGCGGCCAGATCGATCACCGGGACGACCTCGCCACGCAGGACGACGACGTCCTGGTGCAGGACCCGGCCCATCTCGCCGCCGGGCACGCGGACGGTCTCGACCACCAGGTCGACCGGGATGCCGAAGCGCTGCCCGGCCACGCTGACGACCATGACCTGGGTGACCGCCATCGACAGCGGTAGCCGCAGCCGGGTCACGCTGCCACGGCCGAGCTCTGACTTCATGGTCACGGTGCCGCCGAGCTTCTCCACGCTCGCGCGGACCGCGTCCATGCCGACTCCCCGGCCGGAGAGATCGGAAACCTGGTCGGCGGTGGAGAACCCGGGGCGGAAGACCAGTTCCACGGCCTCCGCGTCGCCCATGCCCTCCAGTTCCTCCTCGGAGATCAGACCTTTCTCGTACGCCTTGCGCTTGACCCGCACGGGATCGATGCCCCGCCCGTCGTCGGCGATCTCCACGAGCACCGCGTCGCCGTCGGCGACCGCGCTGAGGGTGATCCGCGCGTGGGCCGGTTTGCCGGCCGCAGTCCGCTCGTCGGGCAGCTCGATGCCGTGGTCGAGGCTGTTGCGCACGAGGTGGACGAGCGGGTCGCCGAGGGCCTCGATGACGTCCTTGTCGGCCATCGTGTCCTCGCCCTCCATGACCAGCTCGATGTTCTTGCCGAGCCGGCGGCTGAGGTCGCGCACGAGCCGCGGGAAGCGCGAGAAGGCCACCGACAGCGGCAGCATCCGTACGTCCATCACGGCCGCCTGGAGCTCCTCGGCGATCCGGTGCAGGCCCGAGTATTGGTCCTTGATGCGCCGGCTGAGCACCCGGCTGCCGAACTCCTCCTCGGCCGAGTCGGCCAGGAAGGTCAGGCCGTTCTTGGCCACGTTGAGCTCGCCGACCAGCTCCATGAGGTGGTCGACCTTCTCCTGGTCCACTTTGAGGATCTTGGTGCCGACCTGGCCGCCGGGATCGTCGGCCCGGCCGCGGTCGATCCGCTCCTCCGGCGCGGGCCGCTCGACCGGCTCGGGGGGCGGCGGTGTCGAGCCCAGCAGACGGTTGACGGTCTCGGTGAGCTGCGCGGCGTTCAGGTCGGACAGTTCCGTGATGTCGCCGAGGGCCGCCGCGGCCGCCGTGATCGAGTGGGCGATCGAGGCCAGCCGGGCACCGCCGATCACCTCCTCGGCTCGGAGGGAGGTCTGGGCCGCGGTCAGAATCGCGTACGCGTCCTGGACCACCTCCGGATCCCGCGGCGTCTCCCCGGCCGGCTCGGTCACCGGGGCCGGCGCGTCGTCGGCCACCTCGCCGTTGAGGAAGCGGCGGAGCGCGTCACCGTCGAGCTCGACCACCTCGACCTGGTCGGGCACATAGCGGAACAGGTGGTCGAGCTCGCCGTGCCCGGCCCGGGTGGCCAGCACGAAGCCGACCAGGCAGGCGTACTCGTCGTAGTCGTCCGGCGCGGGCCACTCGTCCGGGGGCACCACGGCGATCCGGGCCAGCGCCGGCACCTGGCTGATCAGATGCAGCGGGTCCTCGGCCCGGAAGAAGCAACCCTCGTCGGGCCGGTAGCGGGCGAAACGCAGGGTCGAGGAGGTGGTGGTCAGCCACGTCGCGGTCGCCTCGAGCCACTCGTGCTCGAAGTGGCTCAGCCACTCCGGCGGCGGGGCGATGACGTGGACGATCGGCGCCTTCTCCACCACCAGCGTGGTCGCGTCGCCGCCGAGCGGGCCGCGGAGCTTGGTGATGAGAACGGCGGCGTCGCTGCCGGCGCTCGCGGGCAGCCGCTCGTGCTGGGTGACATGGGCCAGCCAGCCGCGGATGAGGTCGAACGCGGCCAGCAGGTCGTCGGTCATCCCCGAGTCGAGGTTGAGCTTCCCACCCCGTACGGCGTCGAGAAGGTCCTCGGCGGCGTGGGTGAGCCGGGTCAGCTCGGGGAAGTCGAAGAGCCCGGACGAGCCCTTGAACGTGTGCGCGGCCCGGAACACCTCGTTGACCAGCTCCGGGTCGCCCGGATCGCGTTCGAGCTGGAGCAGGCCCTCGTCGACCTGGGTGAGCAGGTCGGCCGCCTCGGCGAGGAACTGGGCGAGCAGCGGGTTCATGCCGGAATGCCCCGTCCCGCGGTGAGCATCCGGGCCACCCGGACCAAGCGCTCGGCCGAGACCGGCTTGACCATGTAGAGGTTGGCGCCCGCCGCGTACGCCCGCTCGGCGTCGCCCGGACGGTCCTCGGTGCTGATCATCAGGACCGGGGCCGGCGTGCCGACCGTCTCCGAGCGCAGCGTCTCCACGCAGGCGTAGCCGTTCATCTTGGGCATGTTGACGTCGACCACGAACAGGTCGAACGCGGTGGTGAGGGCGGCCTCGACGGCTTCCAGACCGTTCGCGGCCTGCTCGACGGCGAAGCCGGCCTCGGACAGCAGGCTGGTGTGATAGAGCCGCACCGTGGCGGCGTCGTCGACGACCAGCACCTTCACTGGGGTCTCTGTCATCGGTTGGCTCCGGTCGGTCGTTGGTAGACGATGCCCTCCGGGAGGCGGGTCGGTGTGAAGATCGGCGAGATGCGGCTCATCGACTCGGAATGGCCGAGGTACAGATAGGCGCCGGGCCGCATCGCGCCGTAGAGGTTCTCGGCCGCCCGCCGACTGGACAGCTCGTCGAAGTAGATGAGCACGTTCCGGCAGAAGATCACGTCGAAGTCGCGGAACGCCCGCATGGCCAGGGTGTCGGTCACGTTGACCTGGTGCAGCGTGACCGCGCCGCGGATGCCCTCGTCGAGCTGGTAGCGGCCCGAGCCGACCGGGCTGAAGTACTTGTCCCGCCATTTCTTCGGCACGCGTTGCAGCGAGCGGTCGCCGTAGCTGGCGTGCCGGGCCCGGTCGAGCACCGAGCTGTCGATGTCGGCTCCGTGGATCTCCACGTCGATCCGGTCGATCAGGTCCCACTCCTCCAGAAGGCGAAGGGCGATGGAGTACGGCTCCTCGCCGGTCGAACACGGCAGGGAGAGGATCTTCACGGGCCCCACGATGCGGTTCGGGCCGCCCCGGGAGTTGACCACGTCGGGCAGCACGGTCCGCAGCATCGAGTCGAACTGGTAGTCCTCGCGCAGGAAGTACGTCTCGTTGACGGTGAGCTGGTTGATCAGCTCCTGGAGCAGGTCGGAGCGGTCGCTCAGGCGCAGCGCCGCGAACCAGGAGGTGAACGTGTCGAACCCGGAGTTCTTGATGCACGTGTCGATCCGCTTGTCGACGAAGTAGCGCTTGTTCGGCTGGAACTGGATCCCGGTCCGCTTGTAGAAGTACTCGCGGAACTTCTCGAAGTCCGCCTCGCTGAGACCGGCGCCGGTCGTGGCGGCACTGGTCATTTGACGGCCGCCTCGACCGTGAACCGCAGGAACGGATCGTCCGGGAACCGCGCGACCGCGCCCCGCAGCATCTCGTGATGCTCGGGCCCGATCGACGGCAGCAGCGCGTCGATGGCCGCGGTGACCACGTTCGGATGCGGGTCCTCCCGGATCATGACGGCCAGCCAGGTCATCGCCTCGGGGTGCGGCAGGTCGGCCAGCACCATCGCGGTCATCACCCGGACGTCGTGGTCGTCGTCGGAGATCAGCCGGGGCACGATGGCCGGCATCGAGTGGGGCATGGTGGCCAGCGTCTCGGCCACGGCCGTGCGCAGGCCGGCGTCGTCGCTGGCCAGATGGACGGCGAGCCCCTCGGCAACCTGCGCCGTGTCGTGCGCGGCGAGGGTGGTGAGCATGGCGTCGCGCACCGTCTCCACGCTCTCGCCGGCGACCCGGTCGAGCAGCGCGGGCACGGCCTCGGCCGAGCCGTCCAGGCCGAGCGCGGCCTCCCGGCGCAGCTCCGGGTCGGCGTCGTCGAGCTGGCTCAGCAGGGTGTCGGCGGACGGTGGCGCGGCCGTCTCCTCGGGCGGCGGCGCGTTGCGGCGAACGAGTCCCACGGTGATCCCCCTTTGTCAGCGAACCCAGTCGGCGAGACGGTCGGCGATCTCGTACGAGGGCAGGGTGAGCGTCGCCCCGCCGCGCCGGGACAGCTCACCCGGCATGCCCCAGACGACCGCCGTCTCCTCGGCCTCGGCGATCGTGCGGCCGCCTTCGGCCTTGACGCCGGCCATCTCGGTCGCGCCGTCGTCGCCCATGCCGGTCAGCAGCACGCAGACCAGGCGCTCGGCCGCGATGTGCCGGCGGGCCGAGCCGACCAGGCGGTCCACGCTCGGATGCCAGCGATATTCGGCGGCGGCCGGGACACTCTTGACGATCATGCCGTCGGTGCGCCGGGCCACCACCACGTCCGCGCTGCCCTTGCCGAGGTAGATGTGGCCGCGCTCGATGTTCATGATCCGGTCGACCTCGTGCACCCGCAGCTGGCAGAGCTCGTCCAGCCGGCGCGCGAGCGGGGCCGTGAACGAGGCCGGAATATGCTGGGCGATCACCACTGGAGCGCCCAGCGTGGCCGGCAGCTGCGGCAGCAACTCGGCCAGCAGAGCCGGGCCGCCGGTCGACGAGCCGATGAGCAGCAGGTCGACCTCGCCCGCCTTGCTCGGTGTCCTCTTCTCCGGTGTCGCCTTGATCCGCTCCCGCAGCCCGCGCGACCGGTTGATCCGGGCCGACGCGGCCGCCTTGACCTTGCTGACGATCTCCCGGGCGACCTCGTCGATGTTCAGCGAGACGGTGCCGCCCGGCTTGGCCACGTAGTCGACAGCGCCCAGCTCCAGCGCCTCGAAGGTGACCAATGCGTTCTTCTCGGTCAGGGAGGACAGCATGACGACCGGGGTCGGCCGCTCCGCCATGATCTTCGCGAGACAGGTGAGGCCGTCCATCTCCGGCATGTTGATGTCGAGGGTGATGGCGTCCGGGCGTACCCGCTCGAGTTGTTCCAGGGCGTCGACGCCGTTGCGGGCGGTGTGCACCTCGAAGCCGCCCTCCTCGAGGATGCCCTTCACCGCCTTGCGCATGAGTGCCGAATCGTCGACGACGAGGACCGACGATGCCACAGCCAACCTCCCGTCAGACGCTGACGAGGTCGTCCTCCACGACGACCTCCTCGCAGACGACGTCCAGCGCGGCCGCCTGCTCGGCCGCGAGCAGCTGGTCGACCTGGACGAGCAGCAGCATCCGCTTCTGCTCGGGCAGGTTGGCCACCCGCGACACGAGGCGGGCCTGCTCGGCCGAGAGCTGCGGGGCCGGCTCCAGCACGTGCCGGCCGACCCGGGCCACCTCGGCCACCGAGTCGACGATGAAGCCGGTCCGGACCCCGTTGATGATCAGCACGACGATGCGCTGCCGCTCGTCCCGCTCGCCGCGGGGCAGTCCCAATCGCGTACGGAGATCGACCACCGGCAGCACCGTGCCGCGCAGGTTGACCAGCCCTTCGACGAAGTCGTACGACTTCGGCACCCGGATCAGCGCCTCCGGCACCCGGATGATCTCCTGGACGGCGTCGACGTCGACGGCGTACTCCTCGTCGTCGAGCCGGAACACGACGAACAGCTCCTCGTCGCCCCGGCCGTCGTCGGCCACCCTGCGGTCGTCGGCCATCTGCGGCGCTTCCCCCTGACCCTGGTGCTCGGCGATCTCGTTGCGTACCTCGGGCGAGTCGAACATCCGGTTGACGCTCAGGACGGAGACCAGGCGCTTGCCGTCCTCGAGCCGACACACCGACTCCACCTCGCTCTTGCGCCCGTCGCCGGCCATGAAGGCCGGCAGCGGCGCGACCAACTGATGCGGGACGCGCAGCACCTCGCGCACGGTGTCCATCACGACGCCGACCACCCCGCCGTCTATCGAGACGACGACGATCCGGTTCTGCGGCTCGAGCGGGGTGACCGGCAGGCCGAACACGCGGCGCATGCTCACCACCGGCAACAGCCGGCCCCGCAGGTCGATCACGCCCAGGACGCGGCTGCCCGCGTTGGGCACGTGACTGACCGACTCCGGGGCCTGGACGATCTCCTGCACCTGGTCGATCGGCAGGGCGTACTCCTGGCCCTGCACGGCGAAGCTGACCAGCTCGAGCGTGTCGTCGCTCTCGGCGTCGGCGTCGTCCTCACGCTCCATCGACATCCGGGCACCAGCGCCCGGATCGGTGGCCGCCACCCGGGCCGTGAGCTGGTCGAACTGACTGCCGACGAGGCGGTCCACATCGAGGATCGTGGTCATGTCGCCGCCGTCGGCCTTGATCACGCCGACCAGCACGTCCGAGCGGACCGTGGACTGCACCGAGTCGGCCGACTCCAGCGCCGCCGGGTCGATGCTGATCACGCTGGAGACCCGGTCGACCACGAAGCCGAGCGGCACGCCGCCGTCCACGATGATCACGCGGGTGGTCTCGTCGTGGTCCCGGGCGTCCATGTCGCAGCAGTCGCGCAGGCTCACCACCGGCAGCACGCGGCCACGCAGGTTGGCCAGGCCCTCGAGCGAGGGCGGGCCGAGCGGCACCTTCACCACGGCCGGCATCCGGATGATCTCCTGGACCCGGCTCATCGGGAAGGCGTACCGCTCGCCGGCCATGTCGAAGGTGACGTAATCGGTGTTGTCGTCCTCGGCGGCGAGCTCGTCGTCATTCGTCATCTGCGTCCCTTTCTCAGGACCCGACGTTCTGCAACTCGTCGGCGAGCGCGGCGATCTCCTCGACCGCGGCCGCCAGTTCTTCGGCGCCCTGGGCCTGCTCGCGGGCCGCTGTCGATGCCTGACCGGCCAGCTGCTCGGCCTCGTTGGCCGCCGCCGAGATCTGCTCCAGTCCGTTCTTGACCTCGCCCAGCACGCCGGTGATCTCCTGGGCCGACTCGCGGACCTCCTCGTTGCCGGCCCGCACCTGCTGCATGTCCCGCTCGATCTCCTCGAGGCGAGCCGTGGTGATCTTGGCGGCCTCGACCTCGGCCAGAGCCTGGCGGCTGGTCTCCTCGAGATCGGCCCGCACCTCCACGATCCGGTCCTGCACGGCCTTGACCAGGTCCTTGATCCGGTCGGCGTTGTCCGCGGAGTCGCGGGCCAGGTTGCGGATGTCGGTGGAGACGACAGCGAAGCCCTTGCCGAACTCGCCGGCCCGGGCCGACTCGACCGAGCCGTTCACGGCCAGCATGTTGGTCTGGATCGACACGTTGGCGATCGCGTCGACGATCTTGTCGATCCGCCGGGAGATCTGCTCGAGCTCGGTCACCTTGCGGACGCTCTCGATGCCTTCCCGGGACGCCTGGGCGATCGCGTTGATCATCGAGTCGACAGCGTCCTTGTTGGTGCCCAGGAGCCCGAGGATGACGTCGGCCCGCTCGACCGCGTTGCCGGCCTGGGTCATCGACAGCTGCGCGCCCTGCTCGATCTTCGTGACGGCCTCGGAGGTCTGCTGGCCCTTCTCGGCCGCCGTCCGCGACCCGGTGTTGATCTCGTTGATCGCGACGTTGATCTGGCTCGCGGCCCGATTGATCTCCTCGACCGCGGCCGACAGCTCCTCGGCCGCCGACGCGACCTCCTCGGCGCTCTTGGAGACGTCGGTGCTGTTTCGCAGACCCTCGGAGATCTCGGCCAGCGTCTCGGCCGCCTGGTCACTCTGCCGCAGCGCCTGGGTCTGCTGGTTGACCGTCTGCAGCGACTCCTCGCAGGCCGCCGACTGCTGCTCGGCCGCCGCCGCGATCTCCTCCGAGCGGGTCTTGGCCGAGCCCGTCGCGTCCCGGGCCTCCACCGCGGCCTTGGCCATCTCGGTGGCGCCGGCCATGATCGTGCCCATGTCGGCCCGGATGGTCTCGAGCTGCTCGGTGATCGACTTGCCCTTCTCCACCTCGCCGCGCGCCGTCTCGGCCGACGACTGCACCCCCGAGGCGATCGTGGTGACGCTCTCGCGCACCTCGTCGATCAGGTCGCGGATCTGCCGGGCGCTGCGCTCACTGGTCTCGGCCAGCGTGCGCACCTCGTCGGCGACCACGGCGAAGCCCTTGCCGTGCTGGCGGGCGCGGGCGGCCTCGATCGCCGCGTTCAGCGCGAGAAGATTCGTCTGATCGGCGATGTGTGCCACCGTCTTGACGATTTCGCCAATTTCGTCGGCTTGCTTCTCGAGCTCGGTGATCGTCACCACCGACGCCGTCTGCCGGGTCGAGGCGTTGTCGACGTTCGCCAGCAGGTTGTTGATGCCGCTGCGGGTCTCGTTGAGCAGATTCTGCAGAGCCTGGCTCAGGTCGGCGACCTGGCGGGTGGTCGACTCCTGCCGGCCGACCCGCTCCTCCACCTGATTCATGGCGGCCAGGCTCTGCTGCGTCGCGCCCGACGCCTCCTCGGCCCCGGCCGAGATCTGCTGCATCGACTCCGTCAGCTGGCGCGAGGCCTCGGTGGCCTCGGCGTTCTGGGCGGAGATCTCGGCGGTGGCGGCGGCGATCCGCTCGGCCGCCTGCTGCTGCTTCGCCACGGACCGGGCCTGCCGGCGACTCGCGTCGGTGTCCCCGCCATTCGCCGCGGTCCGGGCCGAAGCCGGCGCCGACACCGGCCGGCTTGCCCGGGCGTGATCGGTCGCCCGCCCGTTGGCGGAGCTCGTCGTCAAGGGCATGGGGGTGGTCTCCCCTCTCTCTTTCCACTGGAGTCGGGGAAAACCGCTGGTAACGCAGGCTTTCCTCACCTTCGGAAATCCTGGCACCGCCAGGTTGACGAGAAAGGAGAAATGGACGGACTTCGACGCAATACTGTCACTTAGCCTTGGCGGCGGCCTTCATCTCTTTCTTGTAGGCGCGCACCTTGCCCAGCGACTCGCCGTCGACGATGTCGGCCACCGATTTGAACGAGCCCTCGGCACCGTAGCCGCCGGCGGCCTCGCGCCAGCCGGACGGCTCGACACCGTACTGCTTACCCAGCAGAGCCACGAAGATCTGCGACTTCTGCCGGCCGAACCCGGGCAGCGAGGCGACCCGCTTGAGCAGCTCTCCGCCGTCCTCGACGCCGGCCCACAGGTTGGCCGCGTCGCCGTCGTAGCGGTCGACGAGCGCCCGGCACACCTCCTGCACGCGGGCGGCCATCGCCTTGGGGAACCGGTGCAGCGCCGGCGGCTCGGCGAAGATCGCGATGAGCGCCTCGGGGTCGAAGTCGGCCAGCTCCCCGGCCGTGTACGCGTGCCCGAGCCGCTGAGCCAGCACCCACGGCGACGTGAAGGCCTTCTCCAGCGGGATCTGCTGATCGAGGGTCATGCCGATGAGCAGCGCCAGCGGGTCCTTGGTGAGCAGTTCGTTGGCGGCGGCGTCGATCGGCAGGGAAATCGTCATGGCGCTCATCTTCGCAGGCTTTTTCCTGGCCGCTGACAGCACAACCGCCCGGGAGCTGTCAGCTCACCGGGCGGCCGGGGTTGGATGTCAGCTGGCGTAGGCCTCGAGGCGGGACGCGCGCTCGGGGTCGCGGAGCTTGAGCATGGTGACCTTCTCGATCTGGCGGATGCGCTCACGGCTCAGGCCGAACTCGCGGCCGACCTCGTCGAGAGTGCGCTGGCGGCCGTCGTCGAGACCGAAGCGCAGGCGGATCACGGCCGACTCGCGCTCGGAGAGCGTGGCCAGCACGATCTCGACCTCGCTGCGCAGCTCGCCCTGACCGTGGCCGACGCCCGGCTGGTGCTCGACGGCGGCGACGAAGTCGCCCAGGGCGCTCTCCCCGTCCTCACCGACGGCCTGGTCGAGGCTGACCGGCTCGCGGTCGTACGAGATGAGCTCGATGACCTGGAATTCCTGAACGCCCATGGCCGTGGCGATCTCGGCGATGCTCGGCTCGCGGCCCAGCGTGGCGGCGAGGTCGCGGCGGCTGCGGACCATGCGGTTGACCTGCTCGACCATGTGCACCGGGATGCGGATGGTGCGGGCCTGGTCGGCCATGGCGCGGGTGATGGCCTGCCGGATCCACCAGGTGGCG
Source organism: Actinoplanes sp. CA-131856 (assembly GCF_050956135.1). Taxonomy (GTDB): domain Bacteria; phylum Actinomycetota; class Actinomycetes; order Mycobacteriales; family Micromonosporaceae; genus Actinoplanes. Next base: position 9,221,971 of record NZ_CP191849.1, read on the forward strand.
TACGTGGAGAACTTGTAGCCCTTGGTGTAGTCGAACTTCTCGACCGCGCGGATCAGGCCCAGGTTGCCCTCTTGGATGAGGTCGAGGAAGGCCATGCCGCGGCCGGTGTAGCGCTTCGCGATGCTGACCACGAGCCGGAGGTTGGCCTCGAGGAGGTGGTTCTTGGCCGCCTTGCCCTCGGCGATGATGACGCGGAGGAGCGGTGCCAGGTCGTCGCCTGCCGCCGGGAGCTTCTCGTCGGCGTAGAGGCCGGCCTCGATCCGCTTGGAGAGCTCGACCTCCTCGACGGCGGTGAGCAGGCGGGTCCGGCCGATGCCGTTCAGATAGGCCCGGACCAGATCCGCGGAGACGCCACGCTCGTCGGTAGCGTCCAGGTCGGTGAGGAGCTCGACACCGTCCGTCATGCTGTTGTCGGTCGCCTTCATCTGCAGGACCACCTTTCAGTCCCCTCCCCGCTGATAAACCGTCTCGAGCTGTCCAGTCACTTGCGTGCCGGTGATCGATAGCTTGGCCCGGGACGCGTTAAGCCGAGGTGAGGCAAGCGTCCAGGTGGCATGAATCAGGGAGAACCCTGACGTCGCCAAGCCGACAAGTGCCCGAAATGCCGGTACCGGTCGGTTGCTGTGCGTCGATACTGTTCCCCACACGCCCGCGAGGAGGAGATGGTTCAGTGGTCTTCAAAAAGATGTTGCAGGCATTCGGAGTCGGCGGTCCCTCGGTCGAGACGGTGCTGGTCAACCCCAACTGCAGGCCGGGCGGATTCCTCGAGGGACAGGTGCACGTCGTCGGCGGCGATCACGCCGTCGACGTCGAATATCTCGCGATCGGCCTGGTCACCCGGGTCGAGGTGGAGAGCGGTGACAGTGAGTACAACACCGACCAGGAGTTCCACCGCCAGCGGCTGACCGGTTCGTTCCGCCTGGAGCCGGGTGCGAAATACGACGTACCGTTCCGCTTCGACGTGCCCTGGGAAACCCCGATCACCGAGGTCTACGGGCAGCACCTGCACGGCATGACGATGGGGCTGGCCACCGAGCTCGAGGTGGCGCGGGCCGTGGACAAGTCCGATCTGGACGCGGTGGCGGTGCACCCGCTGCCGGCGCAGGAGCGCCTCCTCGACGCGCTGCTGCGGCTCGGCTTCCGCTTCAGCCGGGCCGACGTCGAGCGTGGCCGGGTCTACGGGGCGCAGCAGAGCCTGCCGTTCTACCAGGAGATCGAGTTCTACCCGCCGTCGGCCTACGCCAGCGGGATCAACCAGCTGGAGCTGACGTTCATCCCGACGCCGCAGAAACTCCAGGTGATCCTGGAGATCGACAAGCGGGGCGGACTGTTCACCGAGGGCCACGACGCGTTCGGCCGGTTCGACGTCGACTACGCGACGGTCGACCACACCGACTGGGGTGCGCAGCTCGACAACTGGCTGCGGCAGTCGGCGCAGCGGCGGGGGCTGTTCTTCTAGAGCTCGAGCCAGAGGCTTCGTGGGCCGACGTTCGCGCTCTCGACCAGCATGTGCGCCCGGAAGCGGCCGGTCTCGACCGTCGCGCCCCGGGCGCGCAACGCTTCCACATATGCGGTGATCAGAGGCTCTGCCTGCTCCGCGGGCGCGGCGGCGGTCCAGCTCGGCCGCCGCCCCTTCCTGGCATCGCCGTAGAGCGTGAACTGGCTGACGACCAGAAGGGGCGCGCCGGTATCGGCGGCCGACCTGTCGCCGTCCAAGATGCGCAGTTCGTAGGTCTTGCGGGCCAGTTGGTCGGCCTTGTCGGGCGTGTCATCGTGGGTGACGCCGACCAGGACGAGCAGGCCGTCCTCGATCTTCCCGACCACCTCGTCGTCGACGGTGACGCTGGCCCGGCTCACGGTCTGCACGAGAGCCCGCATCTACTTCACTCCTCGCACTCGGGCGGCGGCTACTGAGAGTTGCTCGACTTCTTCGGGCGAGAGGGTGGGCTGCCCGCGCTTGATCTCGACGGCCTCGGGAAGGAGGCGGACGGGGTCGCCCGGGGCGCGCTCGAGGAAGAGGTCGAGGAGCTCGCCGGCGTGCCGGCCCAGCTCGTGATCGATGGCGCCGACGGCGACCTGCGCGAGGATCAACGCGGCCAGGGCGGTGTCGAGATCGGCCGGCCCGTCGGAGGCGTTGCGCCAGTCGATGACGACCGGACCACGCTGGCTGAGCACGACGTTCTCGGGGTGGAGATCAAGGTGGACGACGGTCTCGCCGTCACCCATGGGCGGCAGATCGTGCAACCGCCGCAGCAGATCGGCGAGAATCGTGGCGCCGTCGCCGACGGGCACCTCACCGGCCAGCAGGCCTTGGGCGAGGGTGGGCCCGTCGAGGCGTTCCATGACGAGATCGGCGCCGCGGGCCTCGAAGACCTGAGGGACGGGGAAACCCCGCTCTCCGCAGTACGCCATGACGGCCGCCTCAGGCGCGACATCACCCCCGTGCCGGTAGCGCCGCAGGACACGGCCGTCACCGAGCGCGTACACATCAGCCTCACGCCCGAAGGCGAACGGCAGCCCTACCGGCCCCACCACTTCCCGTTCCGTCACGTGTGTGACCGTATCGGAACCGGCGGGGCCGGTCCGGCGCGGTCAGTCGACGGCGTTGCTGCTCGCGTCGCTGGTGTAGCCGTCGACCGGGGTCTCCATGGCGCCGGTGGTGGCGTCGCCGGTGGTCGTGTTGGCTACGCCGGGGCCGGAGCGCGGGTGGGTGCGGAAACTGTTCGGACCGGCGGTGCCGCCGGTGGTGGTCATGACGCCGTGCTCGGGGTGAGGGCCACCGTCCTGGAGCTGCTCGGTGTCGGTGCCCGCGGCCAGCGTGCTGGACAGGCCGGCGTCGTCGTCGCCCTTCTCGGGGCGGTAGGTGCTGGGCTCGTCGAAGATCCCGGGGCCGTAGTCGCCCCCGGCGATCTCCCGCTCGATGCTCTCCTGCGAGTCGCTCATCTCGTTCTTCTCTCTTCCGGGGCCGGCCGGTGCATCGTGCCCGGGCGGTCGCGACATAAACCCTTGGTGTGGCCGCCATCATGCGCCCGCCCGGCACCGCCCCGCATGAGCCAGATGACTGCCCGGCCTCAGGACCCCTCAGCCCGGCGGGGCGAAGACCACGACCCGGACATCAGGAATCCGAGCGCAGGCCTGCTCGATCAGGGGGCGCACATCGGCCCACGCGAGACCGTCGGCGCCGCACCCCAGGGCCGGGACGGCGAGCGAGGTGACGGCCCGCTCGCGGACGACCGACACCAGCGAGTCGAGTCCGGCCGCTATGTCGTCGAGGCGTGATTTGTCGCGCCAATGGTGTTTTGTGGGGAAGTTGATTATCTGGCGGTCACCCTCGGCGAAGACCCACATGCGGCCGGCGCGGACCTCCCCACGTGCGCAGGCCGCGCGGTAGGCCTGATAGTTCGCCGGGAAGGCCCGTTTGAACTGGAGTGCTATCCCCTTGCCCATGACGCCGGCGGTGTTCACCGCGTTGACCAGCGCCTCGACATCGGCCGCCAGGAGATCCCCTTGCCCTGCCTCGATCATCGCCAGCCCTTCGTCATCGCCGAGCGAGACGACGATATCGCCGGGGTACGACACTTCTCGCCCGCGACGGACACCGGCGAGCGTCTGGGGCTCGAAGGCGGCGAGAGCAGGAGCCGGCGCGGATGTCAGAAGGCGAGAAAGGCAGCGCGAGCCAGAGTCCGGGTGCGCAGGCGACGTGGGCTGAAGTCGGGGCGGCGGATGCCGGAAGGCGGGAGGGCGCGGGCGACGTGGGCTGAGGGTGGGAAGGCGCGGACGACGGGGGCTGAAGGCGAGAGGGCACGGACAACGGGGCTGAAGGCGAGAGGGCACGGACAACGGGGCTGAAGGTGGGAAGGCGCGGGCAACGAGGGCTGAAGGTGAGGGGGCAAGCGTCAGGGGGTGCGCAGGCGGCGTGGGCCGGTGTCTGGGCGGCGGGTGGGGTCGCCTATCTCGGTGGCGGCGTGCAGGACCGACAAGCCGTCGGGGCGGGCCAGGACCGGGTTCAGGGAGAGGCTTCGGAGGCGCGGATGGTCGTCGGCCAGGCGGCCCACCCGGAGCAGCAGGTCGATCAGGGCCGCTCGGTCGATCGGGGCCGACCCTCGATAGCCGTGCAGCAGCGGGGCGGCCCGGGGCTCGTCGACCAGGGCCTCGGCCGCCCGGTCGGTGAGCGGGGCCGCTCGCCAGGCCAGGTCGCCCAGCAACTCGCTGGCCACGCCGCCCAGGCCGAAGCCGACCACCGGGCCGAAGGCCGGGTCCTCCATCACCTCGACGCGGCACGCCACGCCGGGGGCGACCATCGTCTGCACCAGCACGTCGGGGCCGAACGCTCCAGCCAGCTCGGCCCACGCGGACCGGACGTCCTCCTCGTCGGCCAGGGCCAGGCGCACGGCACCCAGGTCTATCCGGTGGCGCAGGGCGCCGCCCGCTGCCTTGAGGGCCACCGGGAAGCCCAGCGCGGAGGCTGCCGACACCGCCTCGTCGGCCGTGGAGGCCAATGTGGACGGGACGACGTCTATCCCGTACGCCGAAAGAAGGTCTGACGGTGGACCGTCGAGCTCCGCCGCCTCGGGGGCGATGTCGGGGAACGAGGGCAGCACGCCGGGCGGGCGGCGCAGCCAGTCGGCGTAGTAGGCGACCCGGGCCAGGGCCCGCACCGCCTCCTCGACCGACGGGTAGGACGGGACCCTGGTCGACAGGTCTTCGAGCAGGAACGTGGCCACCGTGGGCTTCTCGCCGGCCAGCGCCACGCTGGTCAGGGCCGCCGCGAAGTCGGCGTCCTCGTCGGCGAGCTGGCCGGGCAGCGGCGGGGCGAAGACGACGACCAGGGCGTCGGCGCGGTCGTCGACGGCGGCGTCGGCCAGGGCGTCGGCGAAGTCGTGGGCGCCGGCCATCGGGCTGATCGTCACCGGGTAGCCCTCGGCCACCGTGAGACCGTCGGCCCGGCAGGCCGAGACGGCCAGCTCGGCGAGAGCCGACGAGTTGCCGACCACGGCCACCCGGCGGCCGCCGGGCAGCGGCTGGTGGGCCAGCAGCAGGCCGACGTCGAAGAGCTCGCGCACCGTGTCGACGCGGATGACGCCGGAGCGGGCGAACAGGGCGGTCACCGCGTAAGGGTCCGGGCCCGGGCCGTCGCCGGCCAGGCCGGCCGGGCGGGTGGCCGAGGCGACCGCCACCACCGGTTTGACGCGGCTCATCCGGCGGGCCAGACGGGCGAACTTGCGCGGGTTGCCGAACGTCTCGAGGTAGAGCAGGACGACGTCGGTGCCGGGATCGTCCTGCCAGTACTGCAACAGGTCGTTACCGGAGACGTCGGCCCGGTTGCCGGCCGAGACGAAGCTGGACAGGCCCAATCCACGGCGGTCGGCCTCGGCCAGCAGCGCGACGCCGAGCGCGCCGCTCTGGCTGAAGAAACCGACCCGCCCGGCGGCCGGCAGTCGAGGGGCGAGGGTGGCGTTCAGACGTACGAGCGGATCGGTGTTGGCCACACCCATGCTGTTGGGGCCCACGACGCGCAGGCCGGCGTCGTGCGCGCTCTGGATCAGCTCGCGCTGGGCGGCGGCGCCGTCGGGACCGGTCTCGGCGAACCCGGCCGAGACCACCACCAGGCCGCCGGCGCCACTCGCGGCGGCGTCGGCCAGGGCCTCGGCGACGCCCTCGGGTGGCACGGCGATGAGCGCCAGGTCGACCGTCGCGCCGGCGTCGGCCGCCGACCGGAACGCCCGGAGACCGGCCACCCGCTCGGCGCTGCGGTGCACCGGGACGATCGTGCCCGAGTAGCCGCCGTCGCGCAGATGGCCGAGCATGGCGGCGCCGATGCCCTGACCGCTCGCGCTGGCGCCGTAGACCGCGACCGCGCGCGGGGCCAGCAGCCGGGCGATCGAGCGGGCCTCGGTGAGCTTCTCGCGGGACTCCTGGACCTCGCGCGATTTCTCGGTGGGCGCGATCGGGAAGCTCAGGTGGACCACGCCGTCCGCGTATTTGCGCTGCACCTGGTAGCCGAAGTCGCTGAACACCCGCAGCATGCCCGAGTTTTCCGGCAGGACCTCGGCCACGAACCGGGTGATGCCGTTGGCCCGCGCGGCCTCGGCCAGATGCTCGAGCAGGACGGAGCCGATGCCGCGGCCCTGATGGGCGTCCTCGACCACGAACGCCACCTCGGCGTCGGGCGAGCCGGGCCCGAGCCGCTCGTAGCGGCCGACCGCCATGATGCGCGGGCCGGTGACGATGACGAACGCCTCGCGGTCGCGATGGTCGACGTTGACGAAGCGCTCGAGGTCGCGCTCGGGAATGCGCGGGTACGGCGAGAAGTAGCGCAGATAACGCGTCCGGTCGCTCATGCGGGAGTGGAACTCCACGATGGCCGGCGCGTCGCTCGGCTGGATCTGCCGCAGATGGACGGCGGTGCCGTCGGAGAGCAGGACGTCGGCGCTCTTGTCCACGATGGCCCCTCAGTCCCGGGGGTCGTGGGGGTCGAGGCCGTGCAGCGGGAAAACCTCGGTGCGGCTGGCCAGGATGGCCCGGTCGACGGCGTCGGGCGTCGTGCCGGGCTGCCAGCGCTCGACCGGCGGCTCCGTGCCGTCGGTCATCGACTCGGGGACCTCCGATCGGGGGCAACGCTCGGCGGCCAGCTTGCGCCAGGGTGCGGGGGTCCGGGTGTACGGCTCCAGAGGCTCACCGGTCGCCACGGCGAGCAGATGGGACCACGCGCGGGGCACGACCTCGACCAGCGCGTATCCCCCGCCGCCGGTGGCCACCCAGCGGCCGTCGCACAGCTCGTCGGCCAGCTCGCGCATCGCCACGTAGGCCGCCCGCTGCCCGTCGACCGAGAGCCGCAGGTCGGCCAGGGGGTCGAGCCGGTGGGCGTCGGCACCGCACTGGCTGAAGATGATCTCCGGGGACCACGCCCGCAGGATCGACGGGACGATCGCGTGGAAGGCACGCAGCCAGCCACCGTCACCCGTGCCCGGCGGCAGCGGGACGTTCACCGCGGTGCCCTCGGCGCCGGGGCCGCCCGTCTCGTCGGCGAAGCCCGTGCCCGGGAAGAGGGTGAGCGGGGTCTCGTGCAGGCTGATCGTCAGGACCCGGGGGTCGTTGTAGAACGCGGCCTGCACGCCGTCGCCGTGATGGACGTCGACGTCCACATAGGCCACCCGCTGGGCGCCGAGGTCGAGCAGTTTCGCGATGGCGACGGCCGGATCGTTGTACACGCAGAAGCCGGACGCGCGGGCGGCCAGCGCGTGATGGAGGCCACCGGCCACGTTCACGGCCCGGGTCGCCGCCCCGTGCCAGACGGCCTCGGCCGCCGCGATGCTGGCGCCGCAGATGCGGGCCGAGGCCTCGTGCATGCCGTCGAAGACGGGGTTGTCGGGGGTGTTGAGGCCCCAGCCGGAGAAGAACGGGTCGCTCGGGGCGGCGCGGACCGCGTCGAGGTAGTCGGCCCGGTGGACCCGGGTGAGCTCGGCCTCGGTGGCCGGGACCGGTGTGATCATCCGCACCCCCGGCCGGTCGAGAACGCCCAGCTCACGGGCGAGCGCCATGGTCAGCTCGACACGCACGGGGTTGAGCGGATGGTCACCCATGTCGTAGTCGAGGAGCGCTCGGTCCCACACCACCGCGGTCGTCCGGTCCACCATGACCGTCATGCTGCCACGCACCACCGACAACTTCCGGCCCGTGGCGGCGTCCCGCGGCGAACTGTCCCGGTCGGGTAGGGTCTATGCCCACCAGCTCGGGGCCGCTGTCAACCCCATGTAACGAGGTAATATCGCTGCTGGGAGGGCCACACCGTGAATTATCTCGTCGACACCCGGGGCAGGCCGGCTGTTGGCCGTGAGCACTGGGAGGTCGAAGCATGAAGACGTCACTACACAAACACGACCTCGTCGACACAACCGAGATGTATTTGCGCACCATCCTCGAGCTCGAGGAGGAGGGTGTGCCCCCGCTGCGGGCGCGGATCGCCGAGCGGTTGCACCAGAGCGGTCCGACGGTGAGCCAGACGGTCGCGCGCATGGAGCGCGACGGCCTGCTGACCGTCGAGAACGACCGTCATCTCGTGCTGACCGACGAGGGCCGGGCCACGGCCGTCTCGGTCATGCGCAAGCACCGCCTGGCCGAGCTTCTGCTGGTCAACGTCATCGGCATGCCCTACGAGGAGGCCCACGAGGAGGCCTGCCGCTGGGAGCACGTGATGAGCGACTCGGTCGAGAAGAAGGTCTACGAGCTGCTCAACAAGCCGACCCGCTCGCCGTACGGCAACCCGATCCCCGGCCTCGAGGCGCTCGGCGTCCCGGACGAGGCGGACGAGGACGTGCTGGACAGCGCGGCCCAGGTCAGCGCGGGCGAGCGCAACCTGGCGTTCCCGGGCCTGACCGGCAGCGTCGTGGTGCAGCGCATCTGCGAGAGCGTGCAGACGAACTCCGACGTGCTGCGCCAGCTGCACGCGGCCGGCATCGACCCCGGCACGACGGTGACCGTCGCCCAGGAACGCGACGGGGTGACCATCGACCGGTCCGGCGACAAGATCCGGCTGCCGCGGGAGGTGGCGTCGCGCGTGTTCGTCGCGGCGCACTGAGCTAGCCGTTCGTCGTGTCCATCGCCTTGGCGTAGGTGAACAGATCTCTGGTCATCGCCGTCACGGCGGTGGACTTGGCGTTTGCGGGGAAGGTGAAGCGGAGCGTCCGCAGCTGCTTGGACGCGCTGAGCCAGCCGACCTCGGTGACCGGCCCGTGCCCACCCGCCGCCGGCGTCTTGAGCAGATAAGCGGCCTTGCCCAGGCCCTTGAGCTTGATGCCCTTGGGCGGCATCAGATCGTCGAGGAACTGGTCGGCGGTGGCCGCGGTGCTCTGGACGACCGACAGCGTCAGGTCCGGATAGGCGGCGTCCACGGTCTGCACCACGCACGTCGAGGTGGAGTCGACCTTGTTGGAAGCGGCCACAGTGAACGTGACGCCGATCGCCTCCTCGATGGAGGCGTAATCCCAGAGAGCGCACGCCCCACCGGCCGCGGCCGCCGGCAGCTGCTCCGCCTTTTCCACCGGGGGCAGCGCCACGGGCTGGTCCACGGGCTTGTCGTCGCAGGCCGCTAACGCGAGCAGCGTGACAGCGCCGAGCACGACGAGACGCGAGCGCACGGGCGATCCTTCCGGTGTGATCCGGGCACACCGTACTGGTCCGCCTCGCGCAGCGAAAGACCACCAAAGACACCCTTAATGTACGCAGGGTAACTTGGCACCCGGCGCTCCGCGCCGCGAGGAGGACATCATGATCAACGACCGCCTGATCGACGCCGGCGACCTGCCGCTCGCGGTCCGTGACTTCGGCGGCGACGAGCCGCCGCTGCTCCTGCTGCACGGCGCCGGCGGCAACCTGGCCCAGATGACCACCCTGGCCCGCGCGCTGCGCCAGAGCCACCGGGTGATCAGCGTCGACCTGCGCGGTCACGGCCGCTCCGGCGAGGGCACCTGGACGTGGGACGCGGCCCTGGGCGACCTGGCCGCGGTCTGCGTCCAGATGGAGCTCGACCGGCCGGCCGTCGTCGGCCACTCGCTCGGCGGCATGCTCGCCGCCCTGTGGGGACAGCGTCACCCCGAGGCGCCGGGCGTGGTCAGCCTCGACGGCAACCCGCCGCCCACCCGTGTCGAGCACCTGCCCGGCATGGAGCCGCCGAAGGCCGCGGCCGAGCTCAAGCGGCTGCACGCGATCTTCGACCAGCTCGAGGCCCAGGCCGGCCAGGTGATCGAGGCCGACCAGCTGCCCGACATCGTGGAGTCGCAGCGGATGGCCGCCCGCGACATGGGCGCCAACGAAAAGGTCTGGATCGAGGGATTCCGGCGCAACCTGGTCCACGAGAACGGCGAGACCTCGACCCGCCCGTCCGCGGCCGTCACCTCACAGCTGCGCGCCCTGATGAACGAGCTTGATCTGGGCCCGGTGTACGCCGGCACGACCTGCCCTGAGCTGCTGGTGCTGCCGACCCGCAACCTTCCCGAGCAGGAGCCGTTCGCCGAGCTCTACGCGGCCCACCGGCGCTTCGTGGTCGAGCAGGCCGAGGCGGCCGGGCACCCGCAGTACATCTCGCTCGACGACACCTCGCACGCCATGGTGATCGAACAGCCGGCCGTGCTGGCCGGACTGATCACCGACTTCCTGCGTACGGCCTGAGCCGCGCCAGGCAGGAGGCCCAGCCCGCCTCGTACATCCTCGCGGTCTCGTCGTCGATCTCGGAATGCACGACGACAACGTCGGTGCCCGCGCCGGCCGGGGTCAGCTCGATGGTGACCCGGCTGTCGCGGTCGTCGCCGGCCCAGCGCCACGACTGCACGATGCGCCGGGGCGGGTCGAGCTCGAGATAGCGCCCGGCGAAGCCCATGCCATCGGCCTCGATGCCGAACCCGCCGCCGGCCACGGGGTCGGAGACGGCCCGCGGATGCAGCTCGGCCGGCCAATACCAGGCGGTGAGCCCCTCGGCATCGGTGAGAGCGGTCCAGACACGCTCCGGTGAGGCGTCCACATGCGACGTGATCACGGCCTGCTTGTCGTAGCTCATGCCCCGACCCTAGAACGGCCCGTGCATGATCGAGGCCATGATTCGTGCTGTGCGGGCTCTGGCCGCGGTCGGGTTGCTGTTGGCGACAGTTTCATGTGTACGGTCTCGGCCGGCCCCGGGCGAGACCCCGGACCGCAGGGGTCTGGGCACCGTGGCCGCCGCCGACCTGGGCTTCGAGCTTCACGCGGACGCGGTGGACTGGCCGGCGAGCTCGGACTGGGTGCCGCCGGGCAGCGGCCTGCGCGCGCTGGTGGCGCTGTCGTCGTGCGCGCTGGCCCTCGGCGACTATCAGAACGGCTACCGCGCGGTGACCGCGAACTGGACAGGCGAGACGGCGTGTGACCGGCTGCGGCTGAACCCGGCCCCCACCGCCGCACGGGGCAGTGGCGACCTTCCCGACGGGTGGCCGGGCGGCGGGGTGAGCGCGGACGCGGCGCTCGTCGAGCCCGGCGGCACGATCCTCGCCGCCTCCAGCAGCGGCCTGGCCCGCTACCGCGACGGCAAGCGGGAGGAACTGGCGCGCGCCGACCTGTCCAAAGCGGGCTTCGAAGGGCAGGGCACCCGAAGCCGGGTCGCCGGCATGGCGCGTACGGGCAGCGGCCGGATCATCGTCAACGCCGACCTGGTCGACGCGGTCGGCCCGCCACCGGCGGTGCTGGTGTCGGACGACAACGGCCGGTCGGTGCGCCGCGTGGACCTGCCCGCGCCCGCCGGCTCGCAGCCGGCGAGCCGGCAGCTCCTGTCCGTCCTGGCCGCCGCCGGCGACACGGTGGTGGCGATCGGATTCGGCTGGGACCATCCCGGCGCCTGGCGTTCCACCGACGGCGGCCGCACCTGGTCGGCGTCGACGGTCGACGGCCTGCCGCAGCACCTGATGCTGACCCGCGTCGTCCACAGCGGCGGCCGCTGGACGGCATTCGGCGGCGTGGACCGGACGGAGGCCGGCGAGCAGGACACGACGTACGTGCTGACCAGCTCCGACGGCCTGCACTGGAAACCCGGGCCGACCGGGGGCCTGGGCGCCGGCCGGATCACGGACGTCACGGTCGACACCACAGGCACGATGGTGGTGACCGGAGCGATCGACGACTCACTCCCCATCACCGGGGGCCGCCCCGACTTCTGCGGCGTCGTCTGGCTGGGCGACGGCACGCATCAGTGGCAGCGAGGCGAACTGGGTTGCGGCGACGCCCCACCCCAGGCGGCGACCACTTTGCGCGACGGCCGAGTCTTGATCGCGGGCAACCGCGACCTGTGGCTGCGCAGGCCCAGCGCTTGACCCACGCGCCAAGCCTTACCCCAGTGGGACAACACCCAGGCGGGCACGCCTCGTCGAATCAGTCACCCACCCGGAGTGGGCGGGCGGCGGAGGAGGCGAACAGGCCGATGGCCAGGGCGGCGAAGACGCAGAGGATGGCGCGCAGGACGCCGACGTGGTCGGCCAGGAGGCCGATCAGGGGCGGCCCGGCCAAGAAGGCTCCGTAGCCGATGGAGCCGGCCACCGAGACGCGGATGGCGGCGCGGGCCGGGTCGTCGGCGGCTGAGCTCATGCCGATCGGGAAGCCCAGTGAAGCGCCGGCGCCCCACAGCAGGGCGCCGGCCATTGCTACGGGCACAGACACCTGGGTGACCACCAGCAGCAGGCCCAGGGCGGCCGAGGCGGCGGTGACGCGCAGGGTGCGGACGCGGCCCCAGCGTTCGATGGCGTAGCCGCCGAAGAGCCGGCCGAGGGTCATCGCGGTGACGAAGCCGCCGAACGCGACGGCGCCGATGGTCTCGCTGGCGTGGTAGCCGTCGACCAGGCCGATCGCCAGCCAGTCGTTGGCGGTGCCCTCGGTGAAGCCGAAGCCGAGCATGATGAGACCGATCAGCACGGTACGGGGTTCGCGCCAGGCCTGGCGCACGCTCGTCGCCGGCTTCTGGCCCGCCGGGAGGGGGTGGTGGGGCAGGAATCGACGTACAACCGGGGTCGTCACAGCAAGCGTGAGTGCCGCTGTGAGATAGAGCTGCGCCCAGATCGGCAGGCCGGAGGCCGCCGCGACGGCGCTGACGCCGGCGCCGAGCACAGTGCCCAGGCTGAAGCCGGCGTGGAAGCGGGGCATGAGGGTCCGCCCGACGCGGCGCTCGACGTCGGCCGCCTCGACGTTCATGGCGACGTCCCAGGTGCTGTTGCCCAGGCCGGCCAGCACCAGGCCGAACCCGGCGAGCGGCACGGAGCCGAGCAGCGTGCCGGTGGCGAGCCCGGTCAGCCCCAGAACCATGGACGTGCTGCCGATGAGGATGGCCCGGGCCGGCCCGACCCGCTGAACGAGGGGCCCGGCCAGCGGAATGGCCGAGATGGCGGCGGCCGACAGACAGAGCAGAAGAAGCCCGAACCCGGCCGGCGAGAGATCGAGCCCGTCCCGCACGGCGGGCGCCCGGGCCAGCCATCCGGCATAGGCGAGCCCGTTGGTGGCGAACGTGAAGCCGACCGCGAACTTCGCTCGGTCGAGGCGCTGACGATCGAGGTCGGTAGCGGTCACGTCTTGAACTTACACGTTAAAGGTCCCTACGCTCGTTTCCTCTGACGGAACGGGGTTTCCCTTATGGCGAGCGCGGTGTTCGGACTGACAGCCCTCGCCGAGACGGTGCTGCTCGTTCTGGTTCTCCGCCTTCCACCACAGTGGACGCGTCATTTGCTGGCCCTGGTCGTGGCCGCCCTGATCTGGGACAACGCGGTGATCGCCCTAGGCGCCACGATCGGCCCGGGCGACGCGTTGCAGGCGTTGTCGGTGCCCCGCTTCGTGACACACGCCTTGCTGGTGCCCCTGCTGATCCTGATCGCGGCCGGCCTGGCCGGAGTCGCCGACCTGCGGCCCTTCATTCTGGTTACGGCGTTGCTGATCGGCATCGGCGTCTACACCGACATCGTGACTCTCGCCCTGGAGCCGGCCCACTACGCCGGCACGCTCCGCTACACGAACGCCGCTTCGAGCGGACCACCGATTCCCGCCATCGCCGTCATCCTGATCCTGATCGCCTTCGGCGTGCTCCTGCTGAAACGCCACCGCTCCCCCTGGCTGCTGATCGGCGCGCTGACCATGCTGGCGGCTGCCGCCATTGGCATTCCCTGGCTGGCCAATGTGGGTGAGCTGGCCTTAAGTCTGACCGTATATGTCATTGCCACGCAGAAAAATCATGTGCATCTGCCGCAAAAACCGGCCGCTTCCGGCAATGGTCTTGAAGTGACGTGAATTGCCGCTCCGCCCCAGTCATACGATGACGGCGGGGGCGATACCGATGAACCTTCTCTACTATCCGAAGATCGAGCCGCCACACAACTGGCTCCGGAGAACTCTTCTCCTGACCGACTCCATCGGCATATTCGTTCCGTCAGTGGACGATCTCGATTTCACCGACCGCCTGTACGACCTTCAGCAGTCGCTGCCCGACGGAACGATCCGGGAAGTGACGGCGGACACCGACGACGTCAAGCTTCCACCCGACATGGAGTTCTACCTCGACCGCGCCCTGGGCCTGATAGCGCGCGAGCCCGCGATGTCCGGGTACCAGGTGAACATCACCGCGGCGGGCGCGGGCATCGAGGGCTACGCCTTCGTCCACGAGAGCAAGTTCACCGACAAGAGCTTCGCCATGCTCAGCCATCACGGTTTGGCCGGCGACAGAAACGACAAGATCGCCAGAAATCTGCTGCCTGGTCTAATCGAGGACGGGTGGCATCTGGTGGAGGACCGCGCCGCCGACCTGGTGATCGCCTGCGCTGCCGCGCAGGCGTCACGTCGGCACAAGCTCGACACCATTACCGACGATCCGCTGGCCTTCGGCGTCACGGCGATTGGTGGAAGCGCGCCGGCGGACAGCGCCATCCTGACGGCCCTCATCAAGTTCTACGTTCCGGAGCAGGTCGGCTCACTGGAGATGAGCGCCTATCTAGAGGTGCGCGAGAGTCTTACCGGCCTCCGCGCCGGGCTCGAAAGCCTGGTCCGAGCAGTGCGCCAGGAGCACTGGACCAGCCAATCCAGCGTCGACAGCCTGCTCGCGGCAATAGCCGAATTCGACGAGGAATGCGGCGACTATCAGCGCTCTCGTACAGCGAGGAAATTCGGCAGTTGGGCGCCTCTCCTAGTGGGAGCGCTCGCGGCCGCCAGTTCCCCGTTTATTGGCGAACCGGCGGTGGAAGCCGGGGTTGCCGGCGGTGCATTCGTCATCCAGCAGGTCGTCGACCGATTCGCTCCTCGCAGCCCCGAACCTCCGCACTCCGAGACGTACCGGCTCCTTTCCGGCATCGAACCGACGATCATGCAGCGGGCGCGCATCGATCAGTTGGCCGGATGAACAATCAGGGCGGCCCGGAGAACCGGGGCCGCCCTGATTACCGATCAACAAACGCTACCGGGACCTGCATGGGATCACGATCGGTTCGAGTTATGTTCGTCTATATTTCTGTGTTCGGGTCGGAATCCATGACTACTGAAGACTCCTTGGCGATGGTGAGTATCGAAATCCAGGGGTGCGACATCGACTACTCAAGCGAGCCGCTCACCCATCCCTGCCGACGACGCCAGCTGCGCAAAGTGCCCTTACCGCACGCGATCACCTGTCGCGCATCGTTCATCGAGGCCGCCCTCGCCTTCCTCGAACGCTGGTCTACCGCCTTCCCATGCGCTGCCCCACTGGCAAGTCTCTCGCGACAGGGCAGGCAGCCGGGTGGCTCGCGCCGACCGGCTCTTCAGTCGGCATTGATCATCACTAGTTTCGCGAACTCTCCGTGACTAGTAGGCTCCGCTTCGCATGGAACGAAGAGATGGGAGTCGGGGCATGGCGGATTTCTTCGAGTCGAAGAAGTCAGCGGCGATCTTGAAACACGCCATCCTCTCGAAGTATCTTGTCCCCTTCTCCGCGAAGACTGGGTCGCGCTCGCCTGGAGGCCGCGTGGCGTTCGCAGATGGCTACGCGGGCGAAGGACGCTACGAGGACGGCAACCCGGGCTCGCCGGCCTTGGCGATCAAGACGGCCAGGGATCTTCTGACCATGCCGCGCCAACTGGAGTGCATGTTCGTCGAGAAGGACAACAAGGCGTTTGGGCGGCTCAAGGCAATGGTGGCGGCCGAGGCGAGCGGCGTCACGGCTCAGGCGGTCCACGGGGAGATCAACGATCACCTGGACGACGTGCTGGCGTTCGCGGAGGGCATCCCGCTGCTGCTGTTCCTCGATCCGTACGGGCTGATGATCCCGTTCGAGTCGGCCAAGAAGCCGTGGGCTCGCCCGGGTGGCCGAGGGGCAGCGGCGACGGAAGTTCTGATCAACTTCAATGCAGGTGCGGTACGCCGGATCGGAGGGCAACTGATCAGCGGCAACGGACCTGAGGCCACCCTGGACCGGATGGACGAAGTCTGCGGCGGCGGCTGGTGGAGAGACACCTGGCGGGACGCGATGCCGGACAGGGACGCAGCCGAAGAGGCCGTGGTGGCGGAGTACGCGCGACGGCTCGCGGCGGAAGGTCACTGTGGCTACTGGGTGACGGAGGTGAAGAACAAACCGCATCACAAGCCCGTGTACTACCTGCTCTTCCTGACCCGCCACCCTGACGGCATGTATGTCTATGGCGAGGCGGCCTCGAAGGGCTTGGAGGCATGGCGGCACGCCGTCACCGTCGCCGACTACGACGACACGATGCTCCTCGACCCCGAGGTGATCTTCAAGACCGACGAAGCGGTCTTAAAGGAGCGGTGGATCGCGGAGATCGAAGAGAACCTGAGCACCGAACTGAACAAGGGACAAGCCTTCCGCGTCGTCGACATGTACGCCGCAGTGTTCGGCAGTACGGCCGGTCTCGCGCGAGAACTACATCTCCGCGCCGCGTGGAAGCGACTACATCCTCGACTCACACGAACGCCGGCGACGGGTTCCAAACTGATCGAGAAGTGGATCGAACCCGCCTGAGGCCGCTACGCGTTCACCTTCGTGAGCCTTGGCGCCGCAGAGGGCATTTCGTCCCATGTCCGACCGTCAAGTTCCCGCCCACCAGCCTTCGGGGTCCTGCCGCCCCACTGCTTGAAAAAAAACGCGGTGCCGCTGGAAACGCAGGCGTCTCGAAGGGCACGCGCCCAACCGGCGTCCATGGGTCGGCTACCTGGGCCAGATTCCCCTCCGGCAATCAGCCAATCAATATCGGTGAGGTCGATGCCCCCGAGCGGACCGATCAGCGGTTCCGCCGAGACGAACCTCACCGCGGCCGGCACCTGCCGCAAATGCTCGATTCGGTCGGTCTGTTCCATGTCCTCGACCGACACCCCGATCCAGACGTTGTCGGGCCAGTTGAGCCGCGACGCGATCTTCGCCAAGCGGGCGGCACGCTTGGTCAAGATCTGATAGGTATGGCGCGGCGTCTGCGCCATCACCTCGAACACTCTTTCGACGTAGTCGAAGGGCACGCGGGCGTGGAACAGATCTGACATCGAGTTCACGAACACGAGCTTCGGATCGCGCCAGCGGTGCGGGATGCTGAGCACGTCGGCGTGCATCGTGACCGCGAAACCCGGGCCGCTGGTCCGTGGGTCGCCATCGTTCTGGTATTTGGCCGAGCCCATAGCCTTCAAGCGCTTCGCCAGGACGAGGGCGTAGCAGTTGTCGCAACCCGCCGAGACGCGGTCGCAGCCGGTGGTCGGATTCCAGGTGGCTTCGGTCCATTCGATCGCGCTGTTGTTCGCCACTGCATCCTCCTCCCCGTCGTTAGGATCATATTGTCGAACATGCGTACGGTTGGGAAGAGTTTTGATGGTCTTAAACCCTTCCCAACGAAGAAGTGAATCAAGAGGGGTGCGTTACGCCGTGGGCGACCCAACCGCAACGGGTGCAACGAACGCTTCCCTCCGCGGCGACGGATTCTCCGGCATGATCTGTCGCGGCACACGCGCAGCGCTCGATCACTGAGGATTCAGCAACTTCACGCCTACAGTTCGTCGTCACGCCCGATGTCAGACCGGGGATGCCGAGCCGTGTCGTGGCCCTCCGCGATCGCTGCCGCACGACCGACGCTCGCCGCACGACGATCTTCGGCCGCACGACGAAGGTGGACTTGGCGGTCGCGCTCCCCAAAAGTCGCGAGCTGCTCGTACGGAGCGGCGGCGCGGTCATGAAGGCGCGCCGCGGCTTCGTGGGCCTCTGCAGCGAGAGCTGCGCCGCGCCGATGTCGTAGAAATCGAGCCGGACCGTGGCCTCCTTGATGGAAAGCAACTCCTCCTTGCCGCTTCGATGCCGGGCTAGCAGTTTCTTCTTGTCGGGGCCCTTTCGCGACGCAAAAGCCCCGCAAGTAAAGTTTGGCAACCGTGTGGTGGTCGCGGCTGACCGCTGGTCCGCCTTATCTGGATCGCCCTCGTACATCAACGGTCAGCCGCGTCGGTGCGGTACCGCGGTGCAGTCACAGGACTCTCTTATCGCATGACCTGGACGCCTCAAGGTCAAGGTGCTGGCGGCCTCTCCACAGGGCATCGACGGCATCGAACCGCTCTGGGCAGTCAACGTATCGGCCGCCGGCCAATGCAGGGATCTCGCCGCCTACCGCTTCGGCGTATGCCTGGCCGGCTCGGGTGCGTGAGGGCGAGTGAAGCGGTCGCAGTCCTCTCCGGTGGGCGGTACACACCAGTGCCGCCCACGGCCACAGCAAGCGCGCCACCCCGATCCCGCGGAATCCTGCAACGGTGAACACATCGAGCGTGGTGCCGGGCAGCAGTGGCGCGCCCGGTTCGCGTACGGGTTTCGTGATCATCGTTAGGCGCAGGCAAGCCACCCTCGCTTCATCGGCCAGGGCGACGAAACGGATCTCCAACGGATCGAGCACCTCGGCGATCAGGCGGGCGCGCAATCCGGCGACGCGGACCGCAGCCACGTCGTCCAGCCGCTGCCATGAGGCCATGGTTAGTCTCCCTCGACCACACCACAGCGGAGGGGCCCAGCTGTCCGGCTGGGCCCCTCCGCCACTACTCATATCGCTCACCAGCGCATACCTGCCGAGTTCTCGTTAGAAGAGAACTCCGCCGGGAATTAGCTGCAGCCGGAAGTGGAGCCGCAGCCCTCGCAGACGTAGCAGCTGCCGGCTCGGCGCATCTTTGTGCCGCAGGTGAAGCACAACGGGGCGTCGGCGGACTGGCCCATGACGATCTCGAGCAGCTCGGTGGACGAGCCTACGGAGGCCGGGGCCGCCTTTTCGGGGTCGGTGGTGGGCTCGGTGACCACGAGCTTGGGCTCGGCGGTCACCTCGGCCGCCGGGGCCACGGGGGCCGAAGCAGCCATGCCGGCCAGGTCGACCGGGGCCGCGGCGGCCTCGGCGGCGGCCTCGGCCTGCACCTGGGCGGCGCGCTCCTTGGCCGTGAAGATGCCCAGGTCGGCCCTGGTGTCGTACGGCAGGAAGTCGAGGGCCAGACGGCGGAAGATGTAGTCCATCACCGAGCTCGCCATGCGGACGTCCGGGTCGTCGGTCATGCCGGCCGGCTCGAAGCGCATGTTGGTGAACTTGCTGACGTACGTCTCCAGCGGGACGCCGTACTGCAGTCCTATCGAGATCGCCACCGAGAAGGCGTCCATGACGCCGGCCAGGGTCGAGCCCTGCTTCGACATCTTCAGGAAGACCTCGCCGAGGCCGTCGTCGGGGTAGGACGACGCGGTGAGGTAGCCCTCGGCGCCGCCGACCGAGAACGACACCGTCTCCGACGGGCGCTTCTTCGGGAGGCGCTTGCGGACCGGGCGGTACTCGATGACCTTTTCGACGACCGGCTCGACCTCGGTCGAGGCGGCCGGGGTGGTCTCGGCCGTGTCCTTCTTCTTGCCCGCGGCCGAGAGCGGCTGGCCGACCTTGCAGTTGTCGCGGTAGATCGCGAGCGCCTTCAGGCCGAGCTTCCAGCCCTGGTAGTGGATGTTCTCGATCTCCTCGATGGTCGCCGTCTCGGGCATGTTGACCGTCTTGGAGATGGCGCCCGAGATGAACGGCTGGACCGCGGCCATCATGCGCACGTGGCCCATCGGGGCGATCGCGCGCTCGCCCATGGCGCAGTCGAAGACCGCGTAGTGCTCCGGCTTGAGGCCGGGGGCGTCGACGACGTTGCCGTGGTCGGAGATGTGCTCGACGATCGCCTCGACCTGCTCCTCGGGGTAGCCGAGGCTGCGCAGGGCGCGCGGGACCGTCTGGTTGACGATCTGCATCGAGCCGCCGCCGACGAGCTTCTTGAACTTGACCAGGGCCAGGTCGGGCTCGATGCCGGTGGTGTCGCAGTCCATCATCAGGCCGATGGTGCCGGTGGGGGCGAGCACGGACGCCTGGGCGTTGCGCCAGCCGTTCTTCTCACCGATCTTGTTGCCGGCCTGCCACTGCTTGGTGGCCTCCTTGACGATCGCGGTCGCGACGGCGTTGGCCGGGCGAATCGCGTCGTTCGCGGCGGCGTGCTTGCGCATGACCCGCTTGTGGGCCTCGGCGTTGCGGGCGTAGCCGTCGTAGGCGCCGACGACACCGGCCAGCTCGGCCGAGCGACGGTAGGCCGTGCCCGTCATGAGCGAGGTGATGGCGCCGGCGACGCTGCGGCCGGCCTCCGAGTCGTACGGCAGGCCCGAGGCCATCAGCAGGGCGCCGATGTTGGCGTAGCCGATGCCGAGCTGGCGGTAGGCGCGCGTGGTGACGCCGATCCGCTCGGTCGGGAAGTCGGCGAAGCAGATCGAGATGTCCATCGCGGTGATGATGAACTCGACGCTCTTGACGAACTTCTCGACCTCGAAGCCGCCCTCGGGAGTCAGGAACTTCATCAGGTTGAGCGAGGCCAGGTTGCAGGACGAGTCGTCCAGCGACATGTACTCCGAGCAGGGGTTGGACGCGGTGATGCGGCCGGTCTCGGGGTTGGTGTGCCAGTCGTTGATCGTGTCGTCGTACTGCAGACCGGGGTCGGCGCACTCCCAGGCGGCCTTGGCGATGTCGCGGAACAGCTTCTTCGCGTCGACCCGCTCGATCTCCTCGCCGTGCAGGCGGCCGCGCAGGGCGAAGTCGCCGCCCTCCTCGTAGGCCCGCATGAACTCGTCGGAGACGCGGACCGAGTTGTTGGCGTTCTGGTACTGCACCGAGACGATGTCGGAGCCGCCCAGGTCCATGTCGAAGCCGGCGTCACGCAGGGCGCGGATCTTGTCTTCCTCGCGCGCCTTGGTCTGCACGAACTCCTCGATGTCGGGGTGGTCGACGTCGAGGATGACCATCTTGGCCGCGCGGCGGGTGGCGCCACCGGACTTGATGGTGCCCGCGCTGGCGTCGGCGCCGCGCATGAAGCTGACCGGGCCGCTGGCCGTGCCGCCGGAGGAGAGGAGCTCCTTGGACGAGCGGATGCGCGACAGGTTGACGCCGGAGCCGGAGCCGCCCTTGAAGATCAGCCCCTCTTCCTTGTACCAGTCGAGGATCGAGTCCATCGAGTCGTCGACCGACAGGATGAAGCAGGCGCTGACCTGCTGCGGCGACGACGTGCCGACGTTGAACCAGACCGGCGAGTTGAAGCTGAACACCTGGTGCAGCAGCATCCAGGTCAGCTCGTGGTCGAAGACCTCGGCGTCGGCCTTGGTGGCGAAGTAACCGAAGTCCTCGCCGGCCTTGCGGTACGTCTGCACGACCCGGTCGATGAGCTGGCGGAGCGACTGCTCGCGCTGCGGGGTGCCGACCGCGCCCCGGAAGTACTTGGTGGTGACGATGTTGGCCGCGTTGACGCTCCAGTCCTTCGGGAACTCGACGCCGCGCTGCTCGAAGTTGATCGAGCCGTCCCGCCAGTTCGTCATGACGACGTCGCGGCGCTCCCACTCGACCTCGTCGTACGGGTGGACACCCTCGGTCGTCCAGACCCGCTCGACCCGCAGCCCCCCGCTGCCGGCCGGCGCGCCGTTGCCGTTCGCCCGGCTGCGCTGCCTGCCTGCTGTTACGCCGTCCCCGGCCATACTGCTCCCCCTCGTAACTACTACGTCTGCCACTCGAAGCCTGCTGCTCTAGCTGTTGATCTTGGGTGCGCGACCGCCGGATCGCGGCGCCACGGCGTGCCGCACCGCGGCCTCCCGGGCGATCGCCGCCTCACGGAGGGCGGTGATCTCCTTCTCGAACTCGTCGAGCGAGTCGAAGGACTTGTACACACTCGCGAACCGGAGGTAGGCCACCTGGTCGAGGTCGCGCAACGGGGCGAGGATCGCCAGACCCACCTCGTGGCTGGGGATCTCGGCCGCGCCCTTGGCCCGGACGGTCTCCTCGACCTTTTGCGCCAGCAGCGCGATCGAGTCCTCGTCGACGGGCCGGCCCTGACAGGCCTTGCGAACCCCGCTCATGATCTTCGTACGACTGAAGGGCTCGGTGACCCCGCTGCGCTTCACGACGGCCAGAACCGCTTCCTCGACCGTGGTGAACCGCTTGCCGCACTCGGGGCACGAGCGGCGGCGACGGATCAGCTGACCGTCGTCGGCCTCACGTGAGTCGACGACGCGCGAGTCGGCGTGACGACAGTACGGGCAGCGCACCGTTAACCCCCTCCAGCAACCTCCCGAACCCGGATCCGGACATGGCAAAACGCAGCGTCGCGCTGGTGGACACCAGCTCGCCGCTGTGGACGGCCTGTGGATAACCGGTGGGCGGTAACCCCAACCTGTGGATGACTTACACCCTTGTAACTACTAGATGTTGGGGTAGACGCTATGCCCCGGCGGACGCGGGCGCAAGTTCAGCGGCGTGCCGACGCGCCGTATTTTCCGACTCAACACGAGCGGTTGATCTTTCGTTACGGTTCGAGTCGATCAAGAGCCGTAGGGCAGGATCAAAACATCGCCCGGGTGTACGCCGTAGCCGCTCAGCCCGTTGAGCCGGCGCAGCTCGTCGACACCCGCCTGACCATGCCGATCAGGCAACTCGCGCGCGGCGAGATCCCAGAGCGTGTCACCCGGCCGGACGACGATCGTAGGCGGCGGGCCCGCGGGCGGCTCGTCAGCCCGCGACGCCGTGGTGAACAACACGGCACTGGCCAGTGAAGCCAGGAGAACGAGAAAACCAAGAACCACGGCGCGGCCGCGCCGGGTGAGCCGCAGGGGCGGTTCGACATGCCGTACGCCGTTGCTCACCATCAGTCTCGCCACCCCGCTCGACCTCGGAAAATGATCACGGGAAATGTGATCATCGTACGGGCGTTCGATCGAACGCCCGTACGACGGTCTATCAGAACAGGCGTACGGAAGTCGAGCACTTCCGGGCGACACGCCGGAAGAATGTCGTACAGATGTTTGAATATGTCGTACCGCGCCATTACGGTTCTCCCTCAAGAGGGGTCAGCCGGGCAGGCGCCATCCCCACGGCGTTCCGTTCCGGCTCCGCGAGAGCACCACGTGCCGACGAGGCACTGGCCGACAGGGAGGGCGGACGTGTCGACCGACGACCGGACGAGCCGGCAACATGAGAGCAAGCCTGACAACGGAGCGATCACCACGGCCGCCCCGCGACGTCGCTCGCCGAGCCGCGGACGCGCCGCCGACGCACCGCAACTGCGCTCCGTCACCCCCGTGGTCAGCCAGTTCCCCGACCCCGTCACCTCCGAGCTGACCGCGCGCCAGCGCAAGATCCTCGAGTTCATCCGGGGCTGGGTCGAGCGGTACGGATATCCGCCCAGCGTCCGTGAGATCGGCGAGGCGGTCGGCCTGGTGTCGCCGTCCAGCGTGGCCTATCAGCTGAAGGCGCTCGAGACCAAGGGCTTCCTGCGCCGCGACCCCAACCGGCCGCGCGCGGTCGACGTCCGCTCCCCCAACGAGCTGGTCGACGACGAGGCGCTGCGCTCGGCGCGGCCCCAGCCGGCCTACGTGCCGCTGGTGGGCCGCATCGCGGCCGGTGGGCCGATCCTGGCCGAGCAGGCCGTGGAGGAGTTCTTCCCGCTGCCGCGCGAGCTGGTGGGTGAGGGCGACGTCTTCATGCTCGAGGTCAAGGGCGACTCGATGATCGACGCCGCCATCTGCAACGGCGACTGGGTGGTGGTCCGCCAGCAGCCCAACGCCGACGCGGGCGACATCGTGGCCGCGATGATCGACGGCGAGGCGACGGTGAAGAGCTACCGCCAGCGCGACGGCCACGTCTGGCTGATGCCGGCCAACCCGGCCTTCGACCCGATTCCCGGCGACGACGCGACCATCATGGGCCGCGTCGTGGCCGTCCTGCGCCGGGTCTAGCGAGGGCCGTAACCGGGGCCGTAGCCCTCGGGGCGGCGGTGGTAATCGGCGTAGTCGTTGCGCTGCCGTCCCGGCTCCGGGCGGGCCTGCTGCTGACCGCCGCCGCCGTAGACGCCGCCGCCCTGCCCGCCGCCACGAGGCGGCTGGCCCTGCGGACCGCGAGGGGGCTGTTGCCCACCGCGGGGCGGCTGCCCCTGCGGGTTACGGGCGGGCTGTCCTTGCGGACCACGAGCGGGCTGACCTTGCGGGGCCCGCGGCGGCTGGCCCTGAGGGCCGCGTGGGGGCTGTTGTCCACCGCGAGCCGGCTGGCCCTGCGGGTTTCGCGATGGCTGCGCCTGCGGGCCACGAGCCGGCTGGCCCTGGGGACCCCGCGGCGGCTGACCCTGAGGCCCACGCGGCGGCTGACCCTGCGGCCCACGAGCGGGCTGTCCCTCGGGCCCACGAGCCGGCTGCCCCTGCGGGCCACGAGCCGGCTGCCCTTGAGGACCACGCGCCGGCTGACCCTGGCCCCGCGCGGGCTGACCCTGCGGACCACGAGCCGGCTGACCCTGAGGACCACGAGCGGGCTGGCCCTCCGGCCCTCGCGCCGGCTGACCCTGGCCCCGCGCGGGCTGACCCTGAGGGCCCCGCGGCGGCTGCCCCTGCGGACCACGACCAGGCTGACCCTCGGGCCCTCGCGCCGGCTGACCCTGGCCCCGCGCGGACTGACCCTGCGGGCCACGAGCGGGCTGACCCTGGGGGCCGCGAGGCGGTTGGCCCTGCGGACCGCGCGCGCCCTTCGCCCCGCCGTAGACCCCGGCGCCGGCTGCGGCCCCGGCAGGCACCGCGCCGGCGGGGCTCTTGTTGCCGCCGTACACCGCTCCGGAGTTCGCGCCGTCCGTCGACGGCCGGGCCGGGGCGCCGCCCTTGCCGCCGTAGACACCACGCTGCGGGGCGCCGCCGACACCGATCAGCTCGGTCTCCGGCTCGCCGTCCAGCGGGTTGTCGAAGCCGTCGACCGGCTCGTCGGGCTCCTCGGCCACCCGCTTACGGAAACGGACGATGCCGAACACGCCGACACCGACCAGGATCAGGCCGAGCACGCCGACGCCGGCCACCGCGTACGTGATGTCGCTCAGCTCGAGATCGGCGTACCACTTCTTCTCCTCGCCGGCCTCGCCGCCGGCGGCCGCCTTGGCCACCGTGGTGGCGGGCGTGTAGCGCAGGATGTAGTTGGCCGCCTCGGTATCGCCGCTCATGTCCGACGTCGTGTAGAAGAACTTGCCGTCGGGGCTGTACGTGATCGCCTCGCCGAGCGTCTCGTTCGGCAGGCCGGTCGTGCGCGGCTTCTCCTTGAGCGCGGCCAGCACGTCGCCGTTCTTGACGTCCCACTCGAGGGCGTCCGTGTACGTCCGCAGGGCGATCTTGCCGCCGCCGGGGGCGATGGCGCCGCCGGTGATGACCTTGTTGCCGATGCGGGCGTACGGGTTGCCGGCCGTCTGCGTACCCGAGACCGTGAGCTTGGCGACAAGTTTCATCGGCACGCCGGTCTTGCCGGTCTTGAGCGCGGCGGTGGGCTCGTAGACGTACGCCGAAGCGTCCGGCTTTTGAATCTCCTTGGTGACGATCAACGGGGTGCCGTTGCCGTTGAGGAGCAGCGCCTCGGCGTCGTGGTGAGCGTCGGGGAAGGTGAGACGGTAGAGCACCGGCTCCGACGCTCCGCTGACCGGCATCTTCCAGAGGCCGATGGTGTCGCGGCTCTTGTCGTTGTCGAAGTCGTTGTCGCCGATGTCGGCGATCCACAGCGTGCGGCCGTCGGCCGAGAGGATCATGTCCTCGGTGTCGAGCGGGCCCTTGCCGCTGTAGTCGACCTCTTTGACGACCGCGCACTTCGCGTTGAGGAAGAAGATCTTCTTCTTCTTTTCGTCGAGCGTGCCGTCGTTGATGACGATGTAGCCGGTCTTGGTGGCGACGAGCCCGGAGACCTCGTCGAGGCGCTTGTCCGCGATCTTGCACATCTTCTTGCCCGCGACCGAGGGGGCGCTGACAACCGGTGCCGGATCGTCGGCAAACGCACTGGACGGACCGGCCATCACGAGCCCGGAGGCCACGATGACCGGAAAGACGAGACGCCGCATCCGATCAGTGTCGCATGCGGCGTCCCGTGCCGGTGTTACGCGTGGATCACCTCATCGGTGACGCCGCACGCTCAGTGTCGGAACGACTCCAGTTCGCCAGCAAGTCGCTCATCGACGCGGATGCGGAGCTCGGTGCCCTCGTCCAAATGGCGGGTCTGCAACACCTGACCGGATCGATGAATCCGGGCGACCAGGTCACCCCGGTCATAGGGCAGCAGAACGCGCAACTCGACCGCCGGCTTCGGCAGCCGCTCCGCGATGGCCGCGTGCAGCTCCGCGATGCCCTGCCCGGAACGGGCCGACACGAAGACCGCGTCCGGCCACGCCCGCTTCAGCCGCAGAATCGTCTCCTCGTCCGCGGCGTCCATCTTGTTGATGACCAGAAGCTCGGGCAGCTTGTCGGCGTCGACGTCGGCCAGCACCTCGCGGACCGCGCTCACCTGACCCTCGGGGTCGGGGTGGGAGCCGTCGACGACGTGCACGACCAGGTCGGAGTACGACACCTCCTCGAGCGTGGAGCGGAACGCCTCCACGATCTGGTGCGGCAGGTGCCGGACGAAGCCGACGGTGTCGGACAGCGTGTAGACACGGCCATCCTCGGCCGCCGTGCGCCGGGTGGTCGGGTCGAGCGTGGCGAACAACGCGTTCTCCACCAGCACACCGGCCTGGGTCAGCCGGTTGAGGATGCTGGACTTGCCCGCGTTGGTATATCCGGCGATCGCCACCGACGGCACTCCGCTGCTCTGCCGGCGGGAACGCTTGGTCTGGCGTACGGTCCGCATGGCCTTGATCTCCCGGCGCAGCTTGGCGATGCGCTGGTTGATGCGGCGACGGTCGGTCTCGAGTTTCGTCTCACCCGGACCACGGGTGCCGACGCCGCCACCACCGGAACCGCCACCGGCGCCACCGCCCTGCCGGGACAGCGACTCACCCCAACCGCGCAGACGCGGCAGGAAGTATTGGAGCTGGGCCAGCTCGACCTGCGCCTTACCCTCTTTGCTCTTCGCGTGCTGGGCGAAGATGTCGAGGATCAGCGCGGTCCGGTCGACGACCTTGACCTTGATCTGCTGCTCGAGGTTACGAAGCTGCGACGGGGACAGCTCGCCGTCGCAGATGACGGTGTCGGCGCCGGTCGCGACGACCGCGTCCCGCAGCTCCTCGACCTTTCCGCGGCCGATGAACGTGGCCGTGTCGGGGCGGGAACGCCGCTGGATCAGACCCTCGAGCACCTGGGAGCCGGCGGTCTCGGCCAGCGCGGCCAACTCGGTCAGCGAGTTTTCCGCGTCCTGCACGGAGCCCTCGGTCCACACGCCGACCAGGACGACCCGCTCGAGCCTGAGCTGACGGTACTCGACCTCGGTGATGTCGGTGAGCTCGGTGGAGAGACCGGCGACCCGCCGTAGCGAATGCCGCTCCTCGAGCTCGAGCTCGCCGGTCGTGGGATCCGGCTCGTCCAGTTCGAGTACGGGTGCCTGGTAAGAGTTTCGCAAAAGTGACCTCCTCGGCACCGATCGTGGCACGTCCAGGGTAGGAGCGCATCCACATAAAGGTGCCGGGCGTTTTCGTTCAGTGACAGGACAAGGCACAACGCCCCGGTGGGAATCGAGTATTCCGGGGGAGCAAGATTACGGTGAAGCACCCGCCAACGTCGGAGGGAACACCGTGGTGACGACCCGCCTGCCCAGCGCAGGATTCTCGATCACGATCCGGATAGCTGTGACCGCGGACGCCTCGTCCATCGGCCGGCTCACCACCTGTGTCGGCGAGGCCGGCGCGATCGTGACCGCTCTCGACGTGGTCGATTCCGACCCCAGCCGCGTCCTGGTCGACCTCACCTGCGACACCGCCGACTCGAGCCACGCCGACCAGGTGGTCAAGACGCTCGAGGAGCAGGACGGCGTCGACGTCCGCAAGGTCTCCGACCGCACCTTCCTGCTGCACCTCGGTGGCAAGATCGAGGTCAGCTCCAAGGTCGCGCTCCGCAACCGCGACGAGCTCTCCCGGGCGTACACCCCGGGTGTGGCCCGGGTCTGCATGGCCATCGCGGAAAATCCGGCCGACGCCCGCCGGCTCACGATCAAGCGCAACACGGTCGCCGTGGTCAGCGACGGCTCGGCCGTGCTCGGCCTGGGCAACATCGGCCCGGCCGCGGCCATGCCGGTCATGGAGGGCAAGGCCGCCCTGTTCAAGCGCTTCGGCGGCGTGGACGCGTGGCCCGTGGTCCTCGACACGCAGGACACCGACGAGATCGTGAAGATCGTCAAGGCCATCGCGCCGGCCTACGGCGGCATCAACCTCGAGGACATCGCGGCGCCGCGCTGCTTCGAGATCGAGGCCCGCCTGCGCGAGCAGCTCGACATCCCGGTCTTCCACGACGACCAGCACGGCACCGCGATCTGCGTGCTCGCGGCGCTGACGAACGCGCTGCGCGTGGTCGGCAAGCGCCTCGAGGACGTCCGCGTGGTCGTCTCGGGGGCGGGCGCGGCCGGCACCGCGATCATGAAGCTGCTGCTCCGCCAGGGCGTGGGCGACATCATCGCGTACGACCGGAAAGGCGCCCTTCACCGCGGCATGGCCGACATGTCGGAGACGTGGCAGTGGCTGGCCGACCACACGAACAAGAACAACTACTCCGGTGACCTGCCGGGCGCGATCGTCGGCGCCGACGTCTTCATCGGCGTCAGCGCCCCGAACCTGCTCACCGGCGACGACATCGCCAAGATGGCCGACAAGTCGATCGTCTTCGCGCTGGCCAACCCCGACCCCGAGGTCGATCCCCGTGCCGCCCGCCGGCACGCCGCCGTCGTGGCGACCGGCCGTTCCGACCAGCCCAACCAGATCAACAACGTGCTGGCCTTCCCGGGCGTCTTCCGGGGCATGCTCGACGTCAGCGCCGAGGAGTTCACCGAGGAGATGGCCCTGGCCGCGGCCAACGCGATCGCGGACGTCGTCGGCGAGGACAAGCTGAACCCGACGGTCATCATCCCCAGCGTCTTCGACCCGCGTGTCACTCCGGCGGTGGCGGCTGCCATCCGCGCCGCCGTCCGGGGGCCGCAGCAGCACAACGCGGCCGCGCTGCCCGAGGTCGAGCTCGAAACCGCGCCAGAAGAAACCTTTTAAGTACGAATCGTCCGACACCACCCGCCGCAGCGGACAGCTGGGCGGGTGGTCCGGGCCGTCGCGGGCTTCCGGGCTGTCCTGCAACGAAAGCTGGCGCCTCCGGCGCCCGTCATTCGTTACGGCCGCCCACGACCGGGCAGCCCGGCCCGCTATCTGGCCGGGCGCGCGGCGGACCAGCCGGTGAGTTCGGCCACGTGGTCGGTGATCAGGCCGGCCACGCCGGTGGCCAGCAGTGTGGGCCATTCCGTCATGTCGTTGGCGGTCCAGGGCATGACGTCGATGCCCCGGGTGGCCAGCTCGATCACGGTGTGGGGAGCGCCCAGGACGTCGGCCGTCGACGGATTGCAGCAGACGACGCCGAGCTCCTCGGCCAGCGGGATCGTGTCGGCCTCGAAGCGGAGGCGCAGCAGGCCGCGGCGGACGCCGGGGGCGGCCTCGCGGACCAGGCGGATCACCTCGGGGTCGAAGCTCTGGACAACGGTGCGGTCGGCCAGGCCGGCGGCGGTCACCATCTCCATGATCGTCTTGACCTCGGGCAGGGTGGCCGGGGGCTTGATCTCCAGGAGGAGCTGCGGGCCCGGCGCCGCCAGCAGCGCCAGCGTCTCGGCCAGCGTGGGCACGCGCACACCCTCGTAGGCCGGGGAGAACCACGAACCGGCGTCGAGCCGGGCCAGCGAGGCCAGGTCGTGGTCCCAGACGTGACCGGCGCCGGTCGTGGTGCGGTCCAGTGTGCGGTCGTGGATGACCACGGGGACGTCGTCGGCCGTGGTGCGCACGTCGAACTCGACGAAGGTCGCGCCGCCGCGCACGGCCGCCGCGAAGGCGGGCAGCGTGTTCTCCGGCGCGACCGCCGAATAGCCGCGATGCGCGACCCGGTGCGCGCCGCGACCGGCGACGGGGCCTGCGGCAGGAGCCGCGACGCGGTCCGCGGTGGGAGCGGCGACGCGGTCCGCGGCGGGAGCTCCGCCGGGGGCCGTCATCGGATGAGGGTCTCCAGGTCGGTCTCGCCGGTGGCGACCAGGACGGCCGGGCCCGCGAGCCACCAGTTGCCGTTCTCGTCGTGGGTCACGGTCAGGCGGCCGCCGGGGAGGTCGACCGCCACCACGCCCTGTGACAGGCCCGCGTCGCGCAGGGCCACCGCGCCGACCGCCAGGGCGCCCGAACCGCAGGCCAGGGTCTCGCCGGAGCCCCGCTCGTAGACGCGCATGTCCACGTGCAGGTCGGCGCCCTCGATCGGGGACGCCGGTGTCACGAACTCGACATTGACCCCGGCCGGGAACAGAGCCGGGTCGAAGCCGGGCGACACCGACAGGTCGAGCGACGGAAGCTTCAAGCCGTCGTGCAGGGCGCAGACCAGATGGGGGTTGCCGCAGTCGACGGCCACGCCCGGGAACGTCAACGGCCCGGTGGTCGCGGTGCTGGCGGCGTACACCCGCGGGGGTGCCATGCGCACCCGCACCTCGTCGCCCACGAAGAGCGCGACCACGACGCCCGCCCGCGTCGCGATCGGCAGCCCGGACGGGCCGGGAGTGGCCAGACCGTGTGTGACCAGATAGCGCGCGAAGACCCTGGTGCCGTTGCCGCACATCTCGGCGATCGAGCCGTCGGCGTTGCGGTAGTCCATGAACCACTCGGCCTCGGCCGCGTAGCCCTCGCCGGCGGAGTCCTTCGCGCTGCGGACGACGCGCAGGACGCCGTCGGCGCCGATGCCGAAGCGGCGGTCGCAGAGGGCGGCGACCTGCGACGGCGTCAGGTCGAGCGCGCCGTCGGGGTCGGGGACGATGACGAAGTCGTTGCCGGCGCCGTGGCCCTTGGTGAACAACACGCCGTCCATCATCGCGTAAGCGCCAGCGCGTCCGCCACGAGCGTGCCCGACGCCCCGTCGAGCCAGTGGATCGCCGGGTCACGGCGGAACCAGGAGCGCTGCCGCCGTACGAATCGGCGCGTCCCCCGCACCGTGTCTTCTTTGGCCGACAAATCCGACATGAGGCCGTCGAGTTCGGCGATCGCCTGCTGATAGCCGAGCGCGCGCGACGCGGTGCGCCCCTCTCGCAGACCGAGGGGAAGCAGACGCCGGACCTCGTCCAGAAGTCCCGCCTGCCACATCAGATCCACCCGGAGCGCGATCCGCTCGTCGAGAGCCTCGACGGACCGATCCACGCCGATCTGCACCGACGGGTAGTGCGGCACCGGGTCGGGCAGTGACGCCGTGAACGGCTGACCGGTCAGCTCGATGACTTCCAGCGCCCGCACGATCCGCCGGCCGTTCGAGGGCAGGATGGCCGCGGCCGCCACCGGGTCGAGCGAACGCAGCCGCTCATAGAGGGGCCCGGCGCCGTCCGCAGCGAGCTCCGCCTCGAGGCCGGCCCGGATGACCGGGTCCGTGCCCGGGAACGAGAACTCCTCCAGCACCGCCCGCACATAGAGGCCCGACCCGCCGACCAGGATCGGCACGCGCCCCCGGGCCATGATGTCGTCGATGGCCGCGCGGGCCAGCCCCTGATATTCGGCGACCGCGGCCGGCTCGGTCACGTCCCAGATGTCCAGCAGGTGATGGGGCACGCCCTCGCGCTCGGCCAGGGTGAGCTTGGCCGTGCCGATGTCCATCCCCCGGTAGAGCTGCATCGAGTCCGCGTTGACGACCTCGCCGTCCAGTTCGTGGGCTAGCGCGACACTCAGGGCGGATTTGCCCGCCGCGGTCGGCCCGACGACGGTCATCACGCGTGAAGGGGCTGGCGACGGCACGAAGCCACGGTAGGACACTGTTTGGCCACGGTCATCGTCGGGCGCTTCCCCGTAACCCGGTTGGACCTGTGACAATGCGCGAGAAAGAATGCCATGGAGAAGCTTGGCGTTCGACTGTGCTGTGGCGGTGGTCACCGGTTCGTCAGAACCGGCGACGCCGGGAAGACGAGGATGGGTCATGAACGACTGGACGGCCTTCGGGCGCGTGGATGCCGACGGCACCGTGTACGTGAAGACCGCTGATGGCGACCGCGTGGTCGGCTCCTGGCAGGCGGGCACCCCGGAGGAGGGACTGGCCCACTTCGCCCGGCGCTTCGCCGACCTGGTGACCGAGGTCGACCTCGTCGAGGCGCGGCTGAAATCCGGAGCGGCCGACGCGGCACACTCGCTGAGCAGCGTCAAGCGCCTGCGCACCGAGCTCGCCGAGGCGCACGTGGTCGGCGACATCGACGGGCTCAACGCCCGCCTCGACAAGCTCGCCACGCTCGCCGAGGAAAAGGCGGGCGAGGCCCGCGCGGCCCGCGAGGTGGCCCGCGGCGAGGCCCTGGCCCGCAAGACGGCGCTGGTCGAGGAGGCCGAGAAGATCGCCGCCGAGGCCACCGGCTGGAAGACGGCCGGCGACCGCCTCAAGGAGATCCTCGACGAGTGGAAGACGATCCGCGGCGTCGACAAGAAGACCGACGGCGAGCTGTGGAAGCGCTTCGCGACCGCCCGCGACGGCTTCACCCGCCGCCGGGGCGCGCACTTCGCCACCCTCGACGGTCAGCGCAAGCAGGCCCAGACGGCGAAGGAAGAGCTGGTCAAGGAGGCCGAGAGCCTGTCCGAGTCGACCGAGTGGTCGGCCACGGCCAACCGGCTCAAGGACCTGATGGCCGAGTGGAAGGCCGCACCGCGCGCCGCCAAGGAGGCCGAGCAGCGCCTCTGGGAGCGTTTCCGGGCCGCGCAGGACGCGTTCTTCACCCGCCGTTCCGAGGTCTTCTCGGCCCGCGACGCCGAATACAAGGGCAACCTCGACCGCAAGCAGGCCATCCTGGCCGAGGTGGAGGCGCTCGACGTCGACGCCGACCCGCGCGGCGCGCAGAACAAGCTGCGTGACGCCCAGGCCGCCTGGCACGACGCCGGCCGCGTCCCCCGCGAGTCCGCGGCTTCTCTCGACCGCCGCTGGCGGGCCGCCGAGGAGCGCATCCGGGTCGCGATGGACTCGGCCTGGCGCAAGACCTCGCCGCAGGACAACCCGCTGCTCCAGCAGATGCGCGAGCAGGTGGCCGAGGCCGAGGAGAAGCTGGCCCGCGCCCAGGCCGCCGGCGACAACCGCCGCATCAAGGAGGCCGAGCAGGCGCTCAACTCCAAGAAGCAGTTCCTGGCCCTGGCCGAGCAGGCCAACTAGCTGTCAGAGAGACGGCCCGGTCCCCTCGGGGACCGGGCCATCGCCGTTTTCAGACCGCGCAGCCGCCGGTCGACGCCGGCAGCGGGGCCGGAACCCCGATGGTCGGGAGGCCGAGGGAGACACCCTTCAGCTTCGGGGTGCGGCCGGCCTCGAAGGCGTCGCCGGCGCGGGTGCGGCGGTGGGACAGCGGGGCGCCGTCGGCGTTCAGGTGGTGGGGAGCGGCGTACGTGACCACGGTCTCGACGATGTCGCCGGGGCGCGGGGTGAGGTCGCCGGTCGCGAAGTGGACCAGGCGGCCGTCGCGGGCCCGGCCGCTGAGACGGCCCGTACGCTCGTCCTTGCGGCCCTCGCCGACCGCGACCAGCACCTCGACCTTCTCGCCGACCAGCTTCTTGTTCTCGGCCCAGGTGATCTCCTCGAGGAGCGCGACCAAGCGCTCGTAGCGCTCCTGGACCACGGCCTTGGGCAGCTGCTCCTCCATCACGGCGGCCGGTGTGCCCGGGCGCTTGGAATATTGGAACGTGAAGGCGCTGGAGAACCGGGCCTGGCGTACGACCTCGAGGGTCTGCTCGAAATCTTCTTCGGTCTCGCCCGGGAAACCGACGATGATGTCGGTGGTGATGGCGGCGTCCGGCATGGCGGCGCGGACCTTGTCGATGATGCCCAGGTATTTCTCCTGGCGGTAGCTGCGCCGCATGGCCTTGAGCACCCGGTCGGAGCCGGACTGCAGCGGCATGTGCAGCGAGTGGCAGACGTTCGGCGTCTCGGCCATCGCGGCGATCACGTCGTCGGTGAAGTCTTTCGGGTGCGGGCTGGTGAAGCGGACCCGCTCCAGCCCCTCGATGGTGCCGGTGGAGCGCAGCAGCTTGCCGAAGGCGAGCCGGTCGCCGAACTCCACGCCGTACGAGTTGACGTTCTGGCCCAGCAGGGTGACCTCGAGGACACCCTCTTTGGTGAGAGCTTCGACCTCGGCCAGGATCTCGCCGGGACGGCGGTCCTTCTCCTTGCCGCGCAGCGACGGCACGATGCAGAAGGTGCACGTGTTGTTGCAGCCCACCGAGATCGACACCCAGCCGGCGTAGGTCGACTCGCGCTTGGTGGGCAGCGTCGACGGGAAGACCTCGAGCGACTCGAGGATCTCGACCTCGGCCTCGGAGTTGTGCCGCGCCCGCTCGAGCAGCGCCGGCAGCGAGCCGATGTTGTGGGTGCCGAAGACGACGTCGACCCAGGGCGCCTTCTTGACGATGTCGCCGCGGTCCTTCTGCGCCAGGCAGCCGCCGACCGCGATCTGCATGTCGGGGTTCTTCACCTTGGTGGGGCGCAGGTGGCCGAGGTTGCCGTAGAGGCGGTTGTCGGCGTTCTCCCGGACCGCGCAGGTGTTGAAGACCACCACGTCGGCCGACTCGGGATCGGCCGCGCGCACGTAGCCGGCGTCCTCCATCAGCCCGGAGATGCGCTCGCTGTCGTGCACGTTCATCTGGCAGCCATAGGTGCGCACGTCGTACGTGCGCGAGGCGCCCTGCGTTTCGGTAGTCATGGCAATTGGCCAGGGTACTCGTTACCTCGATGGCGTGGCGGGGCGCACGTTGCGACGCTCGGGGCCGTCCTCGGTCTCGACCTCGTCGACCTGGACGGCGGTCAGGCTGCCGTCCGGCGTCGCCAGGACGTACCGCGAAGGGTCGAGGGAGTCGTCCGGAAGCAGGACCGCGGCACCCAGCCGGACCGAGACGGCGCTCGCGGCCGTGGCCTCGTCGACACGCGAGGGCGCGAGATAGACGTCGACCAGTGTCGGGAAGTCGCCACCGACCTCGTAGACGTCGCAAAGAACGTCCCCGTCGGCTTCCAGGGGGACCACCGAACGCTCCAGCGTGCCGGCCAAAGCACCGCGCACACGATCCGGGTCGAAGGGGGCGCCAACTGCCCAGTTCCAGAGGCCGCCTGTCGGATCGGTGTCAGCCATACCGAACATGGTGGACAATGATGGCGCATTGCGAAGGGTGAGTTACCAGTCCGTGACCATTCTCGGCGTGAACCGATACAAGAGCCCACATAGAGTGTGCCCATCCGGGTGAAACCCAATGACGGGACGGTGGTCCAGCAGTGTCCGACGAGGCTCTCATCGTCCTCGACAAGGTGAACAAGTACTTCGGGCCGCTTCACGTGCTCCAGGACGTGGATCTGTCGGTGGCCCGAGGCGAGGTCGTCGTCGTGATCGGACCGTCGGGCTCCGGGAAGTCCACGCTCTGCCGCGCGATCAACCGGCTCGAGCCGATCAACTCCGGCACCATCACCTTCGACGGCCGCCCCCTGCCCGCCGAGGGCCGCTCCCTGGCCCGGCTGCGCAGCGAGGTCGGCATGGTCTTCCAGTCCTTCAACCTGTTCGCGCACAAGACGATCCTGCAGAACGTCATGCTCGGGCCGGTCAAGGTGCGCAAGGAAAAGCCGGCCGAGGTCCGCGAGCGGGCCATGTCGCTGCTCGACCGGGTCGGCATCGGCAACCAGGCCGAGAAATATCCGGCGCAGCTCTCCGGCGGCCAGCAGCAGCGCGTGGCGATCGCGCGGGCCCTGGCCATGCAGCCCAAGGCGATGCTGTTCGACGAGCCGACCAGCGCGCTCGACCCCGAGATGGTCGGCGAGGTGCTCGACGTGATGACGTCGCTGGCCCGCGAGGGAATGACGATGGTCGTCGTGACGCACGAGATGGGATTCGCGCGCCACGCGGCCAACCGCGTCGTTTTCATGGCCGACGGCCAACTGGTCGAATCAGCGCCGCCGGCGGAGTTCTTCGCCAATCCGAAAAGCGATCGCGCCAAGGACTTCCTTTCCAAAATCCTCACGCACTGATCCGTTGTCCATCTAGGAATATTCGAGGAGCCCAATGATGCGCATCACCCGTTTGGCAGCCGCGTTCGGCGCGGTTGCGATGGCGCTGACCGTGGCCGCGTGCGGCGGGGACGACGACGCGGGCAGCAGCGGCAGCGGCGCCACCGGCATCGTCAAGAAGGCGGAGAGCGGCAAGCTGGTCATCGGCGTCAAGGCCGACCAGCCCGGCCTCGGCCTGCAGACCGGCAGCACGTACACCGGCTTCGACGTCGAGATCGGCAAGATCATCGCGAAGGGCCTGGGCCTGGCCGACAGCGGCATCGAGTGGAAGACCACGGTCTCGGCCAACCGCGAGCCCTACATCCAGCAGGGTCAGGTCGACCTGGTCGTCGCGACGTACACGATCAACGACGAGCGCAAGAAGGTCGTCAACTTCGGCGGACCGTACTTCGTCGCCGGTCAGGACCTGCTCGTGCCGACCGCCTCGACCATCACCGGCCCGGAGTCGCTGGCCGGCAAGAAGGTCTGCTCGGTGAGCGGCTCGACCCCGGCCAAGCGGATCCAGACCGACTACAAGGACGCCAAGCTCCAGCAGTTCGACTCGTACTCCAAGTGCGTGACGGCGCTGGCCGGCGGTCAGGTCGACGCGGTCACGACCGACGACATCATCCTGGCCGGCTACGCGGCGCAGGAGCAGTACGCGGGCAAGTTCAAGGTGGTCGGCAAGCCGTTCAGCGAGGAGCCGTACGGCATCGGCCTCAAGAAGGACGACACCGCCGGCTGCAACAAGATCAACGACATCCTGAAGGCGGCCGCCGCCGACGGGTCGTACAAGAAGGCCTGGGACGACACCCTCGGCAAGAGCGGCAAGGCCGCGCCCGAGCTCGACGCCACCAAGCTGACGAACTGCTCCTGATCCCTCTTCAGTGCCGCGGGGGCCGGTGATCCGGCCCTCGCGGTTTTCTTCGCTCGAAGGTGCCGATGGACGTCTTCTCCGATCCCCTCAACCGTGAGGTCTACCTCACCGGGTTCCTCTGGATCCTGAAGCTCACCCTGGCCGGCGGCGTCGGCGCTCTCCTGCTCGGCGTCGTGCTGGCCGCGATGCGGGTCTCGCCCGTCCCGGTGCTGCGCGCCTTCGGCACGGCCTGGGTGAACATCTTCCGGAACACGCCGCTCACCCTGATCATCTTCTTCTGCTACTTCGGCCTCTTCTCGACGCTCGGCGTCGCGTTCTCCGACGACATCGACCTGAACAACTTCTGGCTCGGTGTGACCGGTCTGTCGGTCTACACGGCGGCGTTCGTCTGCGAGGCGATCCGCTCCGGCATCAACACGGTGCCCGCGGGCCAGGCCGAGGCGGCCCGGGCCATCGGCATGACGTTCCGGCAGACCCTGACCATGATCATCCTGCCCCAGGCCGGCCGCGCCGTGATCGCGCCGCTGGGCAGCATCATCATCGCGCTCTGCAAGAACGCCACGATCGTCGGCACGATCGGCCTCATGGAGTCGTCGAACGCCATGAAGCAGCTGATCAACGAGAACGGCGACGCGGTCGTCCCGATCTTCCTGGTCTTCGCCGGCACGTTCGCGATCGTCCTGATCCCCACCGGCTACGCCTTCGGCTGGCTGGCCAACCGCCTGGCGGTGAAGCGGTGAGTACCGACGCTGTCCTCTACGACCACCCGGGGCCCCGCGCCAAGGCGCGCAACCGGATCCTCACGGTCGTCTTCGGCGTCCTCCTGCTGGCGCTGCTCTACTGGATCTACCGGAAGTTCGACGAGAAGGGCCAGTGGGCGGCCGCCCTCTGGAAGCCCTTCACCCAGTCGAGCACGTGGACCGACTACATCCTGCCGGGCCTGCTGCACACGCTC
Source organism: Actinoplanes sp. CA-131856 (assembly GCF_050956135.1). GTDB lineage: Bacteria > Actinomycetota > Actinomycetes > Mycobacteriales > Micromonosporaceae > Actinoplanes. Next base: position 9,259,795 of record NZ_CP191849.1, read on the forward strand.
GAGGCGGCCGTCGTCGCGGCGGCGCTCTCGCTGGTCTTCGGCGTGGTCTTCGCGGTCGGGCGGCTCTCCGACCACTGGTGGGTGCGGGTGCCGGCCGGTGCGGTCGTCGAGTTCTTCCGGGCCGTACCCCTGCTGTTGATGATGTTCTTCATCTTCTTCGGCGTGCCGTACCTGACCGAGCAGCCCATGTCGATCTTCTGGGCCGTGGTCATCGGCCTGACCCTCTACAACGGGTCGGTGCTGGCCGAGGCGTTCCGCGCAGGCGTGAAATCGGTCCCGGCCGGGCAGAGCGAGGCGGCGTACGCCATCGGCATGCGCAAGGGCCAGGTGATGGGGCACATCCTCATCCCGCAGGCGGCCCGCGCCATGCTGCCGGTGATCGTCAGCCAGCTCGTCGTGCTGGTCAAGGACACCGCGCTCGGCTACATCATCTCGTACAACGAGCTGCTCCAGCTGGGCGTCAACAACGTGGCGGCCAACTTCGGCAACGTGGTCCAGGCCGCGATCGTGGCCGCGATCATCTACATCGCCGTCAACTCGGTGCTCACCTCGTTCGCCGGCTGGCTCAGCCGTCGCACCCGCCGCAGCGGCAAGGCGCCCCGGGCGAACGGCCGCGGCGTGGTCATGGGCGCGACCGACCCGGGCATGGGCGGTGGCGGCGGCGTTGCCTGACCTGAATGAGATGCTGAGCTCATGATTTCCGCCGACGACGCCATTCACGAGCCCGCCAAGGTCCAGTTCGAGGCATTTCTGGACGAGCACCGCAAGGCGCTCCTCGACTGCCTCGACGGGGTCAGCGAGCAGCAGGCCCGCGCGTCCCTGGTGCCGTCCCGCACCACCCTGCTCGGGCTGGTCAAGCACGTGACGATGGTGGAGAACGTCTGGTTCGGCGAGGCGGTGACCGGGAAGTCGCGAGCCGAGCTGGGCATCCCGCTCACCGCCGACGAGTCGTTCATCCTGGACGACGACGACACCATCGAGAGCATCCAGGACGCCTACCGCGAGACGATCGAGAACTCGCGGCGGGCGGCGGCCCCGATCGGCCTCGACGACCTGCTGCCGGGCAACCGGCGCGGGCCGCTCCCGCTGCGCTGGGCGTACATGCACCTGCTGCGCGAGCTGGCCCAGCACTGCGGGCACGCGGACATCCTCCGCGAGCAGCTCGGCCTAACGAGCGAGCTCGGTGACGCGTGACTCGCGCACCACGGTGACCCGGATCTGACCCGGATAGGTCAGCTCCTCCTCGATCTGCTTGGCAACATCCCTGGCCAGGACGGCGGCGCCGATGTCGTCGACGTCGTCCGGCCGCACCATCACGCGGATCTCCCGGCCGGCCTGCATCGCGAAGACCTTCTCCACGCCCACCTTGCTCGCGGCGATCTCCTCGATGCGCTCGAGACGCTTGACGTACGCCTCCAGGCTCTCCCGCCGAGCGCCGGGCCGGCCCCCGGAGCAGGCGTCGGCCGCCTGTGTCAGCACGGCCTCGATCGTCTGCGGCTGAACCTCGTTGTGGTGCGCCTCGATCGCGTGCACCACGTCCTCCGACTCGCCGTACTTGCGGGCCAGGTCGGCGCCGATCAGCGCGTGACTGCCCTCGACCTCGTGGGTGAGCGCCTTGCCGATGTCGTGCAGGAAGGCCGCCCGCTTCATGGTCGGCACGTCCAGGCCCAGCTCGGCGGCCATGATGCCGGCGATGTGGGCGGTCTCGACCAGATGCTTGAGCACGTTCTGGCCGTAGCTGGTGCGGTAGCGCAGCCGGCCCAGCAGCTTCTTGAGCTCCGGGTGCAGGTCGGTGATGCCGACGTCGACCAGCGCCTCCTCGGCGGCCCGGTCGCAGAGCACGTCGACCTCGTTCTTGGCGCTCTCGAAGACCTCCTCGATGCGGTGCGGGTGGATACGCCCGTCCAGCACCAGCTTCTCCAAGGTGAGCCGGCCGACCTCGCGGCGAACCGGGTCGAAGCACGACAGGAGGACGGCCTCGGGGGTGTCGTCGATGATGAGGTTGACGCCGGTGACCGACTCGAAGGCCCTGATGTTGCGGCCCTCGCGGCCGATGATCCGGCCCTTCATCTCGTCGCTGGGCAGGTGGAGGACGCTGACCACGCTCTCCGAGGTCTGCTCGCTGGCGATCCGCTGGATGGCGTCGACCACGATGTGCCGGGCCCGGGTGTCGGCCGTGCTCTTGGCGTCGGCCTCGATGTCCCGGACGATGATCGCGGCCTCGCGCTTGGCCTGGGCCTCGATGCTCTCGACCAGCTCGGCCCGGGCCGCCTCGGCGGTCAGGGCGGCGACCCGCTCCAGCTCGCGGCGCCGCTCCTCCTCGGCCCCGGCCAGCTCGGCCTCCTTGACGGAGAGGGCGGCCTCCCGCGAGGAGAGATCGGTGTCCATGCTCGCGAGGCGGCGCTCCCGCTCGACCAGGCGCTCGACCTCGTCGGCGTGCAGCCGCTCCCGCTCGTCGATGCGGGCGGCGCGGCGCTCGACCTCGGCCGCGTGCTCCTTGGCGGTGGCGTTGAGCAGCGCGACCTCGCGCTCGCCGGAACGGCGGGCGGCGGAACGGACCTGCTCGGCGTCGGCCTCGGCCTGGCGGTGGGCCCGCTCGAGGATGGTGTCGGCCTCGCTGTGCGCGTCCTCGAGAACGCGGCGGGCCTCGGCCCGAGCGGCGTTGGCCTCGGCTTTGGCGGCGGCGGCCTCAGCCCGTACGGAAGCGGCCTTGGCATTGGCGTCGTCGACCTTGGCGAGCGCGTCGTCGACCGCCTGACCCGAACCCTGCGTGTCGGTCTTCTTGAGGTGACGCAGCGCCCGGGCGCCGAGCAGCATGCCGGCCACCACAAAGGCGGCGAGGACGACGATCGCCACCACCAGCACCCAGTCCAGGGCGGTCAGCACGCCGCGTCTCCCTTCGCCGCCCGGCACGAACACGCGCGCGGGCCATCTGTGGGATGCCCGACCAAGGCCGCGGATGCGCAGGAGAGATCAGGCCCCTCCGCTGGCGTGGGTACGCCGGGGCCGACCGCTGTATGTCAAGCCCTCGGCGCCTCGGGTTCCGCGGTTCGGCGCTTCGGGCGGCATCTTACTTGATAAGTGATGCCGTAATGTAATGCGATCTATGTTGTGCGTGTTGCATGCGATGGTCGAACAAACCTTGTGTAACGCGAGGCTAGGTCGCGAGTGCCACTTCGGTCAAGGATCCATGATTCAGTACTGCTTACCCCCAGGTCACCGCAATTCAGGCGTACCTGGACCAGAGATCGCGCATCGGCTCCCACTTCTCACCGACACCCTCCTTCCAGTAGGCGAGCAGGAAACCCGCCACGGGCGCGCGGGCGTCGTCCCACCAGAGACCGCTCACGGTCCGGGTGGTTCCGCCTTCGGTGAGACGATACGCGTATTCCACGTAGTTTCCGGTGGTTCGCCCGCTCGGGGTAGGCCCTTCGGTGGCCGGGCCCACCCCAGGGGTGAGCGTCCGGGCGTCGACGGCCTGACCCATGGCCTTGACGCGCGCCTTGTCCCGCTCGGCGACGTCGTCGTACTCGACGAAGATCGCACTCATGCCGTCGAGGGTGCAGCGGACGCGGACCTTCTCGCCGGGGCTGAGCTTGGGGCCGCCGGGGGTGCCGCTGCGACCACAGGTGGAGAGGAAAGGAAGCCAGCCCTCGGAGAGGGTGACGAGACCGGTGCCGGCGAAGTCGGGGGCGTTGAGGGCGGCTTGGCTCTGCTCGAAGACGCCGAGGCCGGCGGTGGGGGCGGGCTTCGGGGTGTCGGCCCGGGATTCGGGGGCGGTGGCGCGGCCGGCGAAGAAGCCGCCGGCGCCGAAGAGGAGAAGCCCGGCGATGAGGCCGGCCAGTAGCCCGACGAAGAAGCGGCCGCGATCGGGCGGCGGGGTCGGCTCGATGCGGCGGCCTGGGGGTGAGGAGAAGCCGTAGGGGTTGCTTTCGGCGGGAGCCTGATACGGGTCTCCGTGGAACGGGCCGTAGGAGGCGCCGCCCGGGCTCGCCCCGCTTGAGGGACCGGTCGGATATGACGGGCTTGACGGATTTGCCGGATAAGGCGGGCTCGACGGCACGCCGGGGTACGGGGTGCCGCTCGTGGGATCGGGTGTCCCGCTATTCGGAGCGGGTGACCCGCTGACCGGCCACTGGCTGCCGGCTGCGGGCGGGGCGCCGCTGCTCGGTGCGGGTGAACCGCTGACCGGCCACTGACCGCCGGCTGCCGGCGGGGCGCCGCTGCTCGGTGCGGGTGAGCCGCTGCCGGGCCACGGGCCGCTACTCGCGGGTGGGGCGCCGCTGCTCGCGTGTGGGGCGCCGCTGCTCGCGTGTGGGGCGCCGCTGCTCGCGTGTGCGCCGCTGCTCGCGTGTGGGGCGCCGCTGCTCGGACTCGGCGAGTGAGGGATCGGTGAGCCGGTGGGCTGACCGGGGATGCCGTGGGGTGGCTGGTCGCTCGGGGCCGACTGGGGCTCCGCGGTGACGTGGGTGGTCGGCTCGGCGCCTTCCTGGAAGGGACCGTAGCCCGGCATACGGCTCTGATCGGTCACAACGTCGCAGATTACCAGGCAGTGGCCAGCGCCGATGTCCCGTCAAGATCCGATCCGCCGGCGCCGGCAAGGCCACAGCCGGCCGTGACCAGGGGTCACGGCCGGCTGTTCGAGGTCAGGCCTGCGACTCGGCCCGGCGCCGCCGGGTGACGAGCAGCAGCACCACACCACCGACCACGACGGCCGCACCGGTACCGGCCATGCCAGCCGAGTTGGCACCGGTCAGCGCGAGGATCGGGTTGCTGTCGCCCGAGCCACCGACACCACCGGCGTCGTTGTCGTCGTCCGGGGTGATGACGCCGTTCTGATCGGCGTCACCGTTGCCGGGGTCGGCCGCGGGCGGGTTGTCATCCGGCCCGTCGTCACCCGGAGGCGTCTCACCGTCACCACCGCCGCCACCGGGCGGGTTCTCGCCGTCACCGGGCGGATTCTCCCCACCGTTGCCCGGCGGGTTCTCGCCGCCGTTGCCGGGCGGGTTCTCCCCACCGTTGCCCGGCGGGTTCTCGCCGCCGTTGCCCGGCGGATTCTCACCACCGTTACCGGGCGGGTTCTCCCCACCGTTGCCCGGCGGGTTCTCGCCGCCGTTGCCGGGCGGGTTCTCCCCACCGTTGCCCGGCGGGTTTTCACCACCGTTGCCCGGCGGATTCTCCCCACCGTTGCCCGGCGGATTCTCACCGCCATTGCCCGGCGGGTTCTCGCCACCGTCACCGCCGCCGTCGCCGCCGCCGTCGCCTGGCGGGGTCTCGCCACCGTCACCGCCGCCATCCCCGCCGCCATCGCCTGGCGGGGTTTCGCCACCGCCGCCCGGCGGGGTGTCGCCGCCGCCAGGTGGTGTGTCTCCACCGCCGTCGCCGGGCGGAGTGTCGCCGTCGCCGGGCGGGTCGTCCTCGTCCGCGGTCGGGGCCGGGTCGGCCTCGCTGGTCGGTGTGGTGCCGGTTTCCTCAGTGGTGGTCTTGTCGCCGGCGGTGGCGGCCGCCCCTTCGGTGACGATCACGATGCCGCGGGTGGCGGCATTCGTGGTCGCGGCACCGGCCGCGTGGGCGCCGGTCAGCGCCGCGACGCCGACCGCGCCGGCCAGCACACCGAGCCGCGCGACCGCGCGCACTCCGCGGCTTCGCGCAAGCTGATTGATCCGCATGTCCCTCCCCGTTGTTCGCACGCGGAGAGACCACACATTCCAGCGATCCCCCCGCGATGTGAGGAAGCAACTTAACCGAGGTCAGCCCACTGGCGCCATCCACACCCGACAATATGGAGGCACAGGAATACTGATTGTTATCTATTCCACATTCGCGACGAACACCAGCGGAACCAGCGCGGGCTGCCCACTCCAGGAACCACTCAACCGCAGGCCGTCCCGAGCCCAGCCGCCACCGACCCGCCGAACCACAGCGAACTCGGCCCCCTCGGCAACGACCAACGCCGGATCACCCGGCGCCGTCTCCGATTCCCCCGCCTTCTCGCCCTCGTCGACGACGATGGTCATGCTGAGAGGCCGCGGTTCGAGCCGCCCGTCAGTCTCGAAGAACTCCTGCGCCTGCCCTCCACCACCGAGGATCGCCTTCACCAGCGCAGCCGCATAGACCGGGTCACCGACCGCGTCGTACACCCAGCGCCGCCCCAGCACCGAATGCTCGCAGGTCCCCACCAGCCAGGAGTCCCCACCGTCCAGGGGAGCACCGCGATAGGTGAGCGGCACCTGAAGCACGGGCCCGTCCCCCGCCCGCACCAGAAGGGTCTCGACCCCGACCTCCCCCGCCGGGTCATCGAACCGATAGGCCGCGACCCGCTCGAGCCCCGAGCCACCACCGTCGCCGGCCCACTCTCGCGAGGGAAGCCACTCTTCCAGAAGCTCCAGCTTGGTGGGACGAAGTTGAGCCCGATGAATCAATGCCATGCGCCGCATCGTAGATCGACCTCACACAGTCCCGCCGCCCGAAAACCCATGAGCCGCACAACGGAACAAAAGGGATAGGGGGAAGGCGCGATCAGAAGCAAGGAGCGCCATCCAAGGAGCGAGGCAGCGGCAAGGAGGGTACGACCGCAATGCGCTCGACCCCGGAGGAACGAGGCGGCGCGGAAGGTACGGCTGGAGACGGTGGGCGGGGGCGGCGCGGGAGGTACGGCTGGAGACGGTGGGTGGGAGGCGTCAGGACAGGTCGGTTGATTCGTCGGCCAGGGCGTCGGCGTCTACGGCGTCGGCGAACTCGGCGGCCTCGGCGTCTCGGGCGGCCAAAGCGTCCTTGACGGCTCGGAAGGCTATGCCGGCGGGGTAGCCCTTGCGGGCCAGCATGGCTACCAAGCGGCGGAATACCGCGTCGGGGGGACCTGTGGCGGTGCGGAGTTTGCGGTCGACCAAAGCTCGGGCTGTGGTGGCCTCGTCCTCGTCGTCCACGGCCTCCAAAGCCTCGCTGGCGGTCTCGGCGTCCACGCCGCGCTGGCGTAGCTCGTTGGCCAAAGCTCGGCGGGCCAGGCCGCGGCCCTGGTGACGGCTCGTGACCCAGGCGCGGGCGAACGCGGCGTCGTCGATGATGCCGACCTCGTCGTAGCGGTCGAGGACCTCGGCGATCACCTCGTCGGAGATCTCCTTGCGGGCCAGGACCTTCGCGAGCTCGGCGCGGGTGCGGGGACGCACCGCCAACTGGCGCAGGCAGATCTCCCGGGCGCGCTCCCCCTCGCTCTGCGACGGCTGGGACTGACGCCCGGAGCCGGAACCGCCTTCACCGGAGCGAGCCTGCCGCGAGCCACCCTCCCCCGAACCGCCTCGTCCCGAACGAGCACGCCGAGAACCGCCACCGCCGGAACTACCAAAACCGCCGCTGCCGGAACCACCGAAACCGCCGCTGCCGAAACCGCCACCGGCGCCACGGAAACCGGTGTCAGAACCACCTAAGCCGCCGTCCCCGGAATCGTCTCTGGTGGAGCGAGACCCCCGGCGGGTGGAGCGAGTCGGCCGGCCCGCGCTGGGGTCGGCCGGGTCGAACTCGTCCTCGTCGGAAGCGTCGGGCCAGGAGTCGTCCCGGTCGGCGTCCGAAGGGGAACCGTCCCGGCGGGAAGGGCGGCCGGAAGAAGGCAGGCCCAGGCCGAACGGATCGGAGTGGGACCACGGCAGGCCCTGGCGAGCCGGGCGGGCGGTTCCGCCCGGCGAGTCGCCTCGGTGACGGGGCGGGACGTTGCCGCGTTCCGTTTCGTCGCCGGGGGGATCGCCGGGCGGATGCTCATCGGAAGGGCGGGGCGGCCGGGGCGGGATGGCATCCCATCCGCGCCCGGCACGCGCGCCGCGTCGTCCGGTCATGTGGTGAGCTCGGCCGGGATCAGAAGTCGACCGGCGGCAGCTCCGGGCCGCCGGCGGCGTCGCCAGTGGTCTGGCCCACGCCGAGCTTCTCCAGGATCTTCTTCTCGATCTCGGCCGCGACGTCAGGGTTTTCCTTGAGGAACTCCCGCGCCTTCTCCTTGCCCTGGCCGAGCTGGTCGCCGTCGTACGTGTACCAGGCTCCGGACTTGCGGATGATGCTCTGCTCGACGCCGACGTCGATCAGCGAGCCCTCCCGCGAGATGCCCTTGCCGTACATGATGTCGAACTCGGCCTGCTTGAACGGCGCGGCCACCTTGTTCTTCACGACCTTGACGCGGGTGCGGTTGCCCACCACGTCGGTGCCGTCCTTCAGGCTCTCGATGCGGCGCACGTCGAGGCGGACCGAGGCGTAGAACTTCAGCGCGCGGCCACCGGTCGTGGTCTCGGGCGAGCCGAACATGACGCCGATCTTCTCGCGGAGCTGGTTGATGAAGATCGCGGTCGTGCCGGAGTTGTTGAGGATACCGGTGATCTTGCGCAGGGCCTGGCTCATGAGCCGGGCCTGGAGGCCGACGTGGCTGTCGCCCATCTCGCCCTCGATCTCGGCGCGGGGCACGAGGGCCGCCACCGAGTCGATGACGATGATGTCGAGCGCGCCCGAGCGGATCAGCATGTCGGCGATCTCGAGCGCCTGCTCACCCGTGTCGGGCTGGGAGACGAGCAGGGCGTCGGTGTCGACGCCGAGCGCCTTGGCGTACTCCGGGTCGAGGGCGTGCTCGGCGTCGATGAACGCCGCGATGCCGCCGTTGCGCTGCGCGTTGGCCACCGCGTGCAGGGCCACCGTCGTCTTACCGGAGGACTCCGGGCCGTACACCTCGATGACCCGGCCCCGCGGCAGACCGCCGACGCCGAGCGCCACGTCGAGGGCGATGGACCCGGTGGGGATGATGGCGGTCTCCACGACCGGCCGCTCCCCGAGCCGCATCACCGAGCCCTTGCCGAACTGCTTGTCAATCTGTGCCAATGCCAGATCGAGCGCTTTGTCCCGGTCAGGTCCGTTCCCCATGTCCGCCACCCCTGTACTCGATTTCGCAGGCGTCTTCGCCGATGAGCTTCTGTTCACCACGCGCACCAAGGTAGGGGGTGGGTATGACAAAAATCCGCTGCCCTGCCTCCGGCTGTGGATAACCAAGCCGTTGTGGACAATAGCCGAACACGTGTACGACTATCGAGTGACACGCCAGAACGGGTGTACGAAACCAGCGTTATCGCAGGCGAGAGGGCACCCGATCGGGGTACTCGGCCACCACTGCTCGCCAGATAGTAGCCGTGTCGACACCCTCGGCTATCGCTCGATCGATGGTCCGGTCGCCCAATGACGCAAAAGAGTGATCTGCCGCGATGCTTCGCGCATAGGCGCCACCGAACGACTCGCCGAGCCGCTCCCAGAAATCCGTCAACCGCACCCCACGAGGGTACTCAGAGTCGAGAGGGGTAAAAACGTCTCCATGCCTAGGACCGAAGCTCCGGTCGGCGCGCAGGAGTGGGTGCCGCCCCAGCCATGGAGCATCGACAAGCTCAAGTCCGCCGCAGCCGGCTGTCAGGGCTGTGAGCTGCACGCGGACGCCACGCAGACCGTCTTCGGGCGGGGCGCGCCGAACGCCCGGGTGGTGCTGGTCGGCGAGCAGCCCGGCGACGTCGAGGACCAGAAGGGCCTGCCCTTCGTGGGCCCGGCCGGGCGGCTGCTGCGCGAAGCGGTCGACGACTCCGGCCTCGACGCGGGTGACGTCTACATCACCAATGCCGTGAAGCACTTCCGCTTCGAGATGCGCGGCAAGCGGCGCATCCACCAGAACCCGGGGCCGGCCCACATCACCGCCTGCCGTCCCTGGCTGGTGGCCGAGTTCTCGCTGCTCGAGCCGGAGCTCGTGGTGATCCTCGGCGCCACCGCGGGCAAGGCACTGCTGGGACCGTCGTTCCGGGTCACCCAGCAGCGCGGCAAGCTGATGCCGTGGCCGGCCTCGGCCCAGCACCCCGGCGATTTCCCGGTGGCCGAGATCCAGGCTCTCGCGACGTTCCATCCGTCGGCCGTTCTGCGCGCGGACGACCGCGAGACGGCGTACCGGACCTTGGTCGATGATTTGAAGATCGCGGCCGGGGCCCTGGGTTAACGGTTCAGGAGGGCCTCGAGCCCGTCGAGGATGCGGTCGAGGCCGAAGGTGAACGACCGCAAGGGGTCGCCGACCGCGTTGTACTCCTGGCCGGCGGCCGTGCCGACGCGCCCCGAGATCGGATAGGCGCCCGGCGTCATGACGCGCTCGAGGATGGGCGCGTTGATCTCCCACCACTCCAGATCCGACATTCCGGACTGCTGGGCCGTACGGCCGGCCGCGATCGAGGCCCGCGCGGCGGACGCCGTGAAGCCGCCCAGCAGCGTGATCACCTGGTCCATCTCGAGATCAGTGAAGCCGGCGCCCTCAATGGCGGCCAGCTGCCACTCCCAGCGATCGGAGCCGTTCGGGCCGATCCACGGACGGCTCTCCTCCACCTGCAACAGCCACGGATGCCGGTGGAACTCGTCCCACATCTGCCGCGCCACCACGGTGAGGCGTTCCCGCAGGTCACCTTTGTGCGGTGGCAGTTCCTGCTCACCCATGACCTCGTCGACCATGAGGCCGATCAGCTCGGAGCGACCCGGGACGTACGTGTAGATCGACATCAGTTTGAGCCCGAGCCGGTCGGCGACCTTGCGCATCGAGAACGCGGGCAGACCCTCCTCGTCGGCCACCTCGATCGCCGCGCGCACCACCTCGTCCACGCTGACCCGCTGTTTCGGTCCGCGTGAGCCCTGCGGCGTGCCCAGGGTGCTCCGCCACAAGAGGCTGAGCGTGCGGTCGACGTTCTGACTTTCCATGTGCGGAGGTTACCCCGTGGGGTGTACGGTGTACCGCGCATCAATTTCCGTAAGGCATACGGAGTTAGGAGTGACGTGAACTCGCTGACGGCTGACGGACTACGGAAGACGTACGGCACAACCCGCGCCCTGGACGGTTTCGACCTGGCCGTGCCCTCGGGCGTGATCCACGGCCTCCTCGGCCCGAACGGCGCCGGCAAGACGACGGCGGTCAAGGCCCTGGCCACGCTCATCGACGTCGATTCGGGCACGGCCTCGGTCGCCGGTTTCGATATACGCCTCCAAGCGCCCCAGGTCCGGCGCCGGATCGGGCTCATCGGGCAACACGCGGCGGTCGACGAGATCCTCGGCGGCCGCCAGAACCTGGTGATGTTCGGACGGCTCTTCGGCCTCACCAAGAACGACGCCCGGCACCGGGCCGAGGAGCTGCTGACCGTCTTCGGGCTGACCGAGGCGGCCGAGCGGGCGGTCTCGACCTACAGCGGAGGCATGCGCCGCCGGCTCGACATCGCGGCCGGGCTGGTCATGACGCCGGCCGTGCTCTTCCTGGACGAGCCGACCACCGGCCTCGACCCCCGGGCCCGCAACGAGGTGTGGGAGAGCGTCCGGGAGATCGCCGCCCGCGGCACCACGGTGCTGCTGACCACCCAATATCTGGACGAAGCGGACCAGCTGGCCGCCCGGATCTCGGTGATGAACCACGGCAAGGTGATCGCCGAGGGCACGCCGGACGAGCTGAAACGCCAGGTCGGCGGCGACCGGGTGACCGTCACCCTGCCGCTGCGGACGCCCCTCGGAGACGTCGCGGAACGGCTCTCGGCGGTGGTGGGCGCGCCCGCGGTGATCGACGACGAGGCGCACAGCCTCACCTTCGAGATCGGCCTGGGCACGCTCGCCGATGTCGTCCGCGGTCTGGACGAACTGAGGATCGACCCCGAGGACCTGGTGCTCCGGCGGCCCACCCTGGACGAGGCGTTCCTGGCCCTGACCGAAGGAGTCTCCCGATGACGACACTGCGCGCTGGATGGATCATGACGCAGCGGGAGCTGGCCCACTGGCAACGCCAGCCCTGGACGCCGATCTTCGGCCTGCTCTTCTCGATCATGTTGCTGCTCGTCTTCGGCTTCCTGTTCGGCGGGGCGATCACCGTGCCCGGCGGCGGCGACTACATCACCTTCCTCCTGCCCGGCATGCTCGCGCTGAGCATGATGTTCGGCGTCGAGAGCACGGCCACGACGATGGCCAACGACGCCCGCAAGGGCATCACCGACCGGTTCCGCTCGATGCCGATCGGCAGCTCGTCGGTGGCGCTGGGCCGGGTCGGGGCCGACATGGCCAACTCGGCGGTCGAGCTTTTCGTGCTGATCCTCGGTGGACTGCTGATCGGCTGGCGGATCACGTCGGACCCGGCGTCGGTGGCGCTGGCCGTGGCGCTCCTGCTCTGGTTGCGCTTCGCGATGCTGTGGATCGGCATCTTCGTCGGCCTCGCCTTCCGTGGCGAGGGGGCCACCATGGCCGTACAGGTGCTGGTCTGGCCCATCGGTTTCCTCTCGACCGCGATCGTCTCGGCCGAGACGATGCCGGGCTGGCTGGGCGCGATCGCCGCCTGGAACCCGTTGTCGGCGACCGCCTCGGCGGCACGGGAGCTTTTCGGCAACCCGACCGGTATCACGACCGGCCCGCTGGCCGACGGCGCGGTCTGGCTGGCCCTGGCCTGGCCGCTGGCGCTCACGGCGGTCTTCCTGCCGCTGTCGGCCCGGGCGTACCGCCGGCTGCGGGCCTGATCATCGGGCCGGGGCGGTGAGGCCGGAGGGATGGACGGCCGCGGCCACGGCGTCGGCCACCGTGGGGATCTCCTGCTCATCGAGGGGACCGATCGAAATGCGGATGCCGTACGGCGTCGAGGTGCGGAACAGGGAGCCGGGTGCCACCGCCCATCCGGCGTCCCTCAGCAGGCCGACGGCGCGGGTCTCGTCGGGAACGGTGACCCAGACGTTGATGCCGGTCTCGCCCTCGGCGGTGAGGCCCCGGGCCCGCAGCTCGTCGCGCAGGAGGCGCCGCCGCCGGCCATAAGCACCGGCGGCGTGCGCCACCAGCTCGGTGACCTCGGGGTCTTGCCACAGACGCAGGAGCGTCCGCTGGAGGATGGTCGACACCCAGCCCGAGCCGATGCGCATGCGGCCGACCACCCGCGAGATGGTCGTCTCGTCGCCGGCCAGCACGTTGATCCGCAGGTCGGGGCCGAACGGCTTGGACGCCGAGCGGGTGACGGCCCAGGCTCCGGTGACCGGGCCGACGCAATGCGGCGGCGCCTCGGCCAGCTCGGCGGCGTGATCGTCCTCGATCAGCAGGAAGCCGGGGTAGGCGGCGAAGACGCTCCGCAGTTGCTCGGCCCGCACGGCGCTGACGGCGGCACCGGTCGGGTTCTGCGCGCGCACCGTGATGACGGCGGCCACGGCGCCGTCCTGGATGGCCGAGGCGACCGAGGCCGGCGTGGGGCCCTCGTTGTCGAGGGTGAACGGCACCGGGCGCAGGTCCATGGCGGCGAGCAGGTCGAGCAGGTTGGACCAGCCGGGGTCCTCGACGGCCACGGCGTCACCCGGCCGCAGGTGGACCGTGAGCAGGCGCTCGATGGCGTCGAGGGTGCCCGAGGTGACGGTGATGAGCGCGTCGCCGACCGGGAGGCCGTCGGCCAGCAGACGGGGACGGGCGGCCTCGATCAGCTCGGGCATGGCCGCCGCCGAGGCGTACCCCTGTGGTTGGTCTTGGAACACCGGGCCGAGCGGGGGCAGCAGCCGCAGGTCGGGCTCACCGGAGGAGAGATCGCGCACGCCCTCGGGGACGGGGAGGCGCAGGTCGGAGCGCGGGCCGGCCACGGCGGGACGGGAACGCACGCGCGTGCCCCGGCGGCCGTCGGCCTCGACGACCCCGCGCTGGCGCAGTGACTGATAGGCCTTGGCCACCGTGGCCGGGCTCACCCGCAGGAAGTCGGCCAACACGCGGATGGGCGGGAGGGGCGCGCCCGAGGCGTAGTGGCCCTTCAGGACGCCCGACTCGATGCTGCTGGAAATCGAGGCGGCGCTGTCGCCGGTCACCTGATACTGTGCTGCCACACGAAAGAGTTTGTACTAGCACAGCAGGTTTTGCAAGCGAGGAGGCCTCGATGTCCGACCTCTATCCCCAGACGGCTCGCACGACAGCCACCCGCTACCGCGAGCGCACCCACTACGACCGGGCCCTGGCCCACGCCATTCTCGACGAGGCGTATGACTGTTCCGTCGCGTTCGTCGTCGACGGCTCACCCCGGGTGCTGCCCACGCTTCACGTCCGCGTGGGCGAGACGCTTTATCTGCACGGTTCCTCCGGCGGGCGTTTCGGCCTTTCGGCCCGGAGCTCCGATGTGGAGGTCTGCGTGAGCGTCACGCTTCTCGACGGTCTGGTGTACGGCCGTTCGCAGTTCCACCACAGCGCCAACTACCGCTCGGTGGTCGCCATGGGCGCGGCCCGGCTGGTCACCGACCCGGCCGAGAAGCTGGCCGCCATGACCGCACTGGTGGAAAAGGTGGGCGCCGGCCGCGCGGCCGACAGCCGGCCGCCGACCAAGCAGGAGCTGGCGCAGACCGGCGTGCTCGCGCTGCCGCTGGAGGAGGTGTCGGCCCGCGCCCGCAGTGGAGGGGTGAACGACGCCGAGGAGGACCTGCCGCTGCCGCACTGGGCCGGCGTGGTGCCGGTCCGGCGCGAGTTCGGGCCGGCCGAGACCGATACCGGGGTGACCGCCGCACTGCCCACCTACCTGCCCGGTTCGGAGCTGCCGTGGGCCTCGGCCGTTCCGCTCGAGGGCCGGCACGTGCGGCTCGAGCCCCTGACCCCGGCCCACGCCGAGGGGCTGGTCGAGGCGCTCGCCGACGACGAGCTCTGGCAGCACTTCCTGGTGCGCCGCCCGCGGACCGTCGAGGAGATGACCGACTACCTCGCCGTTCTCCAGCGTCATCGGTGGAGCGGCGCGCAGGTGTGCTGGGCCCAGGTCGAGCCGGCCACCGGCCGGGTGATCGGCATGACCAGCTACCACGACATCGACCCGGCGCGGCGGTCGCTGGCGATCGGGCACACGATCATCGGCAAGCGGTGGTGGCGCACGGGCGTCAACACCGAGGCCAAGCTGCTGCTGCTCGAGCACGCCTTCGACAAGCTCGCGGCCGAGCGCGTGTTCTGGTACACCGACAACCGCAACGAGCGGTCGCAGAAGGCGATCGCGCGGCTCGGGGCGGTCCACGAGGGAGCGCTGCGGCGCCATCGGCAGCGGCCGGACGGGTCGTGGCGCGACACGGTGGTGTTCAGCATGACCCCCGACGAGTGGCCGGCCGCGTCGGAGCGGCTCCGTGCCCGGCTGGCGGCGGCCTGACATGCTCGGCGTCACCGATTTCTGGACGTACGTGGTGGGCACCGTGGCGATCATTCTGCTGCCCGGCCCCAACTCGATCTTCGTGTTGTCGACGGCGGCGCGGCGCGGGGTCCGCGCGGGATATCAGGCGGCGGCCGGGGTGTTCCTGGGCGACGCGGTCCTGATGACGCTGTCCGCGGCGGGGGCGGCGTCGCTGCTGCGGGCCTATCCGCCGCTGTTCACCGTCATCAAATACGCGGGCGCGGCCTATCTGTTCTGGGTGGGGATCGGGATCGTCCGCGGCGGCATCCGCCGCTGGCGGGGAACATCCACGGCGGCCGCGCCGTCGGTGATCGAGGAGGTTCGTCATCCGTTCCGGCAGGCGGCCGTGATCAGCCTGCTCAACCCGAAGGCGATCCTGTTCTTCGTGTCGTTCTTCATCCAGTTCGTGGAGCCCGGATATGCGCATCCGGTGCTGCCGTTCCTGGTGCTGGGCGCTGTGGTGCAGGTGTGCAGCGGGCTCTACCTGACGGCACTGATCTTCGGCGGCCGGTTCCTGGCCGGCCAGTTCCAGCGCCGGCGTCGCCTGGCCGCGGGGGCGGCGGGCGGGGTGGGCGCCCTGTTCGTCGGTTTCGGCGTCAAGCTGGCCACCGCCAGCGTGGGTTAGCGGCAGCGCGGGCGGGCGGGGCGCGGGACGGCGTGCGCGTGACGGCCGTGCGCGGGCGAGCGCGTGACGGGCGGGCGCGGGCGGGCGACAGCGGGTCAGCGCCCGGCCTCGCGGCCGGGCACCAACCCCTCGACGGTCACTCCTCGCCGAAGTCGCCCTCGACGGTCACTCCTCGCCGAAGTCGCCCTCGTCGTCGCCGCCGAAGGCGTCGTCCATGACCTCGCCGAGGATCATGCCGCCGACGACACCGCCGGCCACGCCCGCGGCCACGCCGCCCATGCCCATGCCGCCGCGGTGGCGGGTGTGGCCGTGGTAGCCGTGGCCGCCGTGCGCCGGGTAGCCGCCGTGGCCGCCGAAACCGCCGCCGTGGCCACCGTGCCCTCCGAAGCCGCCGCCGTGGCCGCCGAAGCCGCCGGCGCTGCGCAGGCCCTGGTAACGGCCCGCGGCCTGGCTCACCCAGCCCTCGACCACGGAGTTCCAGTCGGTGGTGTCGGCCTCGGCGTGCGAGACGCGGAAGCGGCCGTACGCGTCGTGGCCGGGCTGGAGGAAGCCGCCACGCTTGTCGAACTCGAGGACGACCTCGACGCCCTGCGGGTCGGCGATGAAGGTCACCTCGACCTCGTTGATGCCGCCCGCGTACTGCGGCGGCGGGTAGAACTCGATCTCCTGGTAGAACGGCAGGGTCTGGCGCACGCCGTAGATGCCGCCGTGCTCCAGGTCCGCGCTCTTGAAGCGGAAACCGAGCCGGGCGAACGCGTCCAGGATGCGCTCCTGCGCCGGCAGCGGGTGCACCGCCACCTGGTCCAGGTCACCCTTGTCGACCGCCTTCGCCACCGCCAGCTCGGTGCGCAGACCCATCGTCATGCCGTGCAGGTGCTGCCCGTAGACGTCGGTGATCGGTGTTTCCCACGGCACCGGGAACGAGAACGGCAGCGACCGGTTCTCGCCCTTGCGCAGCTGGAACGCCCCGGCCACCGGCAGGCGGTGGAACTCGACGAAACCGTCACCGTGCTCCGACTCGACCCGGGTGACCAGGCCCAGCACGACGCCGTCGATGCTCACGTCGTGGTCGCCGCCGGTGATGTTGACCTGGCCGTCCAGGGACAGGCCGGGACGGGTGTTCGGGTTCGCCAGCACGGTGTCGACGGACGGGCCGCCGACGCCGAAGGCGCGCATCATCTTCTTGAAAACCACCGGATCATTCCTCCTCGAACAAGGCGGTGCGTCAACTCAACAGACAGGGGTGGCGGGACTACGTGGCCGGCGACGCCGTGACGGGGATGTCCGTCTCGTCGTCGAAGCGGCCGATCACCTGCTCCAGCAGGTCTTCCAGGGCCACGAAGCCGACCTGCTCCGCGCCCGATGTGACGATCGCGAGCTGGGCCCGGCCCGCGCGCAGGGCGGCCACCGCCTCCACCACGCTGACCTCGGCGCCGACCGTGAAGGCGGGCTCCATCAGGTCGCGGGCCAGCGCCTCGCGGCCCGCCGCCGTCGCCCGGACCGCCTCGCGGACGTGCACCACGCCGATCACGTCGCCGTCGTCGCCGGTCACCGCGATGCGTGACCGGCCGCTGGTCAGCGAGGCCAACTCGATCTCGGCCGCGCCGGCCGAGGCCGGGATCGTGATGAGCCGCGACGTCGGCAGCAGGACCTCGCGCACCTTGAGCGAGCCGAGGCCGAGCACGCTGGTCAACAGCTCGCTCTGCTCCTCCTCGATCAGGCCCTCGGCGCGGGAACGGTCGAGCAGGATGCGCATCTCGGCCGGGCCGTGCGCCTGGGCCAGCTGGTCCTGCGGATGCACGCCGAACGGCTTGAGCGCCGCGTTGGCCAGGGCGTTCAGCACCCGCAGGGCCGGGCGCACCAGCGTGACGAAGCCGCGGAACGGCAGCGCCAGCAGGGTGGCCGACCGCTCGGGATCGGTGATCGCCCACGATTTCGGCATCATCTCGCCGATGACCAGGTGCAGGAAGGTCACCACGATCAGCGCGATCAGGAACGCGATCACGTGGCTCGCCACCTCGGGCAGGCCCACCGCGTGCAGGGCCGGGCCGAGCAGATGCTCGATCGCCGGCTCGGCCAGCGCGCCCAGGCCCAGCGAACACAGGGTGATGCCGAGCTGGGCGCCGGCCAGCATCATCGACAGCTCGCGGGTGCCGTCCAGCGCCGAGCGCGCGGCCCGGCTGCCCGCGGCGGCCGCCTGCTCGAGGCGGTGACGCTTGCTCGCCACCAGGGCGAACTCGGCCGCGACGAAGAAGGCGTTGCCGGCCAGCAACAGGACGATCCAGAGCGCGTTCATCGGCCGATCCGTACGGTCTGCGGGACGTGGCGGTCGACGCTCACGACGCGTACGGAAAGCAATCCGTCGTCGAGAGTGACCGAGTCGCCTGCCTGGACCACCCGCCCGAGCCTGGCCATGACCAGGCCCGACACGGTCTCGTAGTCGTCTCCGGCGGGCAGGTCGACGCCTGTCGCGTCGGTGATCTCGTCGATCCGCCAGCGGGCCGGCACGAGCCAGGAACCGTCGGCCTGGCGCACCGGCTCGGGCTCGGCCTCGTCGTCCTCGTCGCGGATCTGGCCGACCAGCTCCTCGGCGATGTCCTCGAGCGTGATGATGCCGGCGAAGCCGCCGAACTCGTCGACCACGCAGGCGAGCTGGCGGTGCGCCGAGCGCAGCCGCTCCAGCACGGTCGGCAGCCGCAGCGACGACGGCACCAGGATCGGCGCCGACATCACCTCGGAGACGGCGATCTTGTCGCGCTCGGCGGGCGGAATGGCCAGGATGTCGGCGATGCCGACCACACCGACGATCTCGTCGAGGACGGCGCCGCGCACCGGGAAACGCGAGCGGTGGGTGTCGAGCATCGTCACGACGTCGGCCGCGGTGGCCGTCTGGGCCACAGTGTGTACGTCGACGCGGGGCACCATGGCCTCGGCCGCCGTCCGGCCGCGGAAGTCGAGACCGCGGTCGAGCAGCGTGGACATCTCAGCGTCGAGGCCGCCGTTGGCCCGCGACTCGGCGATGATCTGCTCGAGATCCTCGGAGGTGGCGCCCTCGGGCAGCTCCTCGATGGGCTCGATGCCGATGCGGCGCAGCAGGCGCCCGGCGGTCTTGTCGAACAGCTTGATGACCGGGCCGAAGACGGTCAGGTACATCAGGGTCGAGCGGCTGAGGGCCTTCGCCAGCGCCTCGGCGCGGGCGATGGCCAGGTTCTTGGGCGCGAGCTCGCCGAGCACCATCTGCACGACGGTCGCGATGAGCAGGGCGAACGCCACCGAGAGCGGCATGCTCACGGCGGTCGGCACGCCGGCCAGGCCGAGCAGGTCGGCAAGACCTTCACCGAGGTACGGCTCGGCGACGTAACCGACGAGCAGAGCGGTGACCGTGATGCCGAGCTGGGCGCCCGAGAGCACGAAGGAGAGACGTTCGGTGACCTTGAGCGCGCGGGCGGCGGCCTGATCGCCCTGCGCGGCGTCGTGGCGCAGTCGTCCGCGGTCGGCGGCGACATAGCCGAATTCCTGCGCGACGAAATAGCCGGTGACGGCGGTCACCACGATTACCAGGAGAAGGCCGGTAACGATTAACACGGCCGAAGAGGTCCGTACGCGAACGGACGGTCGACGGGGAGCCGGGCCGAGCCCGGCTGACTACTGCCGATCATGAAGAGAGACGGTAGCAAGCCCCGCTGTGTGATCGCTGTGAGCTACGACCCGGCCGGTCGATCGGCGTAGAACGTGCTCAGGACCATGTTGACCTTGGGCAGATCGGCGGTCCAGTCGAACTCGCGGGTGGCCCAGCTGATGGCGTACGCCTTGCCGTCGGTGGCCAGCCAGCGGGTGCGCACATGCCGCTGGGCGCCGCCCGAGACGTACGTGTACTCCCAGTCGGCCGCCTTGTTCAGCAGTTCCTTCTTCTCGAGAGTGATCTGCTGATAGCCGGGCAGCGCGCCCGAACCGACCAGGCGCTGGGCCTCGGCCCGGCAGGCCTTGACCGGGTCGCCGGCCGGATCGCGATTGAGCGACAGTGCCATCACGCGGGTGCCGACCGGGTCGCGGAAGCAGAAGGTGGTGCCGATCCGCTGGTACGTCCAGCCGTCGGGGACCGGCATGTGAAAACCGGAGCCGTCCGTGAAATAGGACCATCCGCCCAGCAGCGACCATCCCTTGACGCCCCGGGCGGCGGCCCGTTGCGGCGTGACCGGAAGGCCGGCCGGGGCCGGGAGGTCGCAGGTCGCCGGGGAGAAGCCCGCGGCCACCGTCCGCAACGCCGGCGACGGCGAGGGCGAGGGGGACGCCGGGATCGGGATCGGCGCCGCTTTCTCCTCGTCGCGCTGCACCAGGTAGCCGGCCATGATCCCGCCGATGCCGAGGACGGTGACCAGCGCGAGCCCGGCCGCCATCAAGGTGGAGCGCGGCGGGTCGGCCTTCGGTTTCGGCGCGACGATCAGCGGTTCGGCCGGAGGCGGCAGGGCGGCGACGGCCGCCCGAGCCGGCGCCATGATCTGATCGATATCGGACCCGACGACGGCTCGGACCCGACGCGGCGACGGCACGCCGGCCCGGCCCGGGCCCGGCGTCGCCGAGATGATCATCCGGAGCCGGCGCTCCACCTCGTCGGCGCTCAGCCGGGTGCGGGGCTCGTGCCGGAGCAGCCCGGTCAGCACCGGGCCGAGCATCCCGGCCCGCACCGGCGGATCGGGCTCCTCGGTGGCCAGGGCCATCAGGGTGGCCATGGCGTTCTCGCGGGCGTAGGGGGAACGGCCCTCGACGGCGGTGTAGAGGGTGGCGCCGAGCGACCACAGGTCGGACTCGGGTGTCGACGTGCCGTCCCGGGCGCGCTCGGGCGACACGTACTGCGGCGAGCCGACTATCAGGCCGGGGCCGGTCACCGACCCGTCGTCCATGAAGGTGGCCAGACCGAAATCGGTCAAGACGACACGACCGTCGTGACCGATGAGCACGTTGTGGGGCTTGACGTCACGGTGCAGGACGCCGGCCCGGTGGGCGGCGGTCAGCGCGTCCAGAAGGGCCAGGCCGATGCGGGCGGTGGTGGCCGGCGAATAGGGGCCGTCGTCCTGGATGACCTGGTAGAGCGACCGTGACGGCACATATTCCATGACGATCCACGGCAGGCCGTCGGCGTGCACCACGTCGTAGATCCGCACCACGTGCGGATGGTTGAGCCGGCCCGCGCTGCGCGCCTCACGCAACGTGCGGTCACGCAGCCGCACCCGCTCCTCGTCGCTCATCCACTCGGGCGGCACGAACTCCTTAACGGCGACATCACGGTCGAGCATTTCGTCGCGGGCACGCCAGACGCGACCCATGCCACCGGCGCCGACCGGTTCGCCCAGGCGATACCGACCGGCGACGAGCATGCGTTCGACCGCCATCGTGCCCCCTGCCGTCGACCGGTCTCCACCATAGACAGGCACCCGCCACCAGCGGAATCACGATCACCCGGCCACCGCGTAGACCACGAGGTTGTCGCGGTAGGACCGCAGCGATCGATCGAAGACCCCACCACACGTGATCAGCCTCAGCTGCCGGTCGGGCGTCGGCCCGTACACCTCACCGGTCGGGAAATCAGACTTCGGGTACCAACGCGACGAGGTGACGGTGAACCGCACGATCCGCCCGCCGCGCATCACGTCGATCCGGTCGCCGGCCTTCAGCTCGCGCAGCCGGTAGAAGATCGCGGGCCCGGCCTTGGAGTCGACATGCCCGGCGATCACGGCGGGCCCGGTGTCGCCCGGCGCCGTTCCGTCCGCATACCACCCGGCTTGGCCGAAGGCCTTTGGCGGTTGCAGGGCCCCGTCAGCTCCGAGCCCCAGCGTCTCGAGAGGCGTGTCGACCCCGATGGCCGCGACCCGCAGCCGGCTGGGCGGCCCGGCGGCCAGGGTGGTGGCCACGCCGAACGGATCACCGGGCGGCCGGGCATCTCGGCTGTCGCCGGTCCCGGCGCTTTCCGCCGACCCTGACCTTTGGCCCGTTTCCGGTGCCGAGCCCGCGGCGTTGCCTGGACCTCCTGATTTACGCCGGTCATCGGAATTCGCGGGATCCGCCAATCCGGCGGAGCCGGGCGCGTCACCTCGCTCCGGCCCACGGTCACTCACGGCGAGATAGGCGCCGCCGGCCAGAACCGCGGCCACCGTCGCGGCGAGGGCGGGCAGGGCGAGTCGCGCTTTGAGCGGCTTATTGAGTACGCGACGAGCAGCGCCCCCAACCGCAAGCGCGGGAACCGATCTGTCCGGATCTCCACCCTCGCCGTCCGGGCTGGTGGCGGGCTCGGCGAGATCGTCCGGCCCTGGAGCGGCCGCTCGCAACGGCGGCGCCGTGACAAGCGGAACCGGCCGCGCCGGTGAAACAACCGCAGCCGCCGCCTCGGCCCGGGCAGCCTCGGTCGGCGGGTCCACCGAGGCCCCCTTCGGAAAGACCCGGCGAGGAGGGGCCGATGCGGGCTTGGCAACGGCGGACGCGGCGAGCTCAGAACCGATGGACGCGGCCGGCTGGGAGACTGCGGGCGGCTTGGAAGCGGCGGGTGCCTCGCTAGGCCGGGGGCGCGGGACGGAGAGGGCACCGGGCACCGTGGCGAAGGCGCGGACGCCGTCCGGTTTGCCGACCTTCGCCGCGCCTCGATAGACCGTGTCCGGTGGGCCTGTGGATTGTTGGTCGGGCGTCACCTCGTACACCTAAGAAAGCCGGCGGCGAAGGACGGCCGTCAGTGTGCCGATGGCCAAGGCGGCGAAGCCGGCGGCCAGCAAAGCCCCAGGCAGCGGCGATCTCGGAGCCGTGCCACCCTCGCCGGTGGCCACGCCACCGAGCGGGACCGTGCCCTGGCGTTCGGCGTCGACGTGGAGCTGGGGTTTCAGGCCGCCGTTCTGGTCGTCCAGGACTATCAGGGAATAGACGCTGCCCGCGCCCAACGTGCACGGCAACTCGCTCGTGCGGCCTCCGCCGGTCGGGGCCACCCGGACGCTCCAGCTGCCAGGGTTCACCTCTTTGTAGGCCGTCGTCGTGGCGAACTCGACGCCGTCGGCGATCTTCGTGCCGTTCTTGCCGGCCACGTTCAGCACCGGGGCCTTCACCGACGCCTGGATGACCCGGACCTTCGACTTGCCGGCGTCGGGGAGCTGGAGGTCGTCCTTGATGATGCGCAGGCCCAGGTCGGCGAAGCGGCCCACGCCGGCCACCGTGTAGGCCCCGCCGGTCTCGACGCCGACCTCGGTGGTGATCACCGGGTTTTCCGTCGCGGGGGCGCCGGCCTTGCGCATTGCGACCTGGTAGCTGCCGGTGGGCAGACGCAGATATTGCGACATGTCGCCGTACGCCACCGCTCTGAAGGTCTGCGGCGGTGTCGCCCCGGACTCCGATTTCAGGTAGACGTCGACCGCCGGTGTGTCCGGCGAAAGGTGGGCCAGGCGGACATAACCGCTGGTCGGGGCGGCTATCGCGGGGGTGGCGCCGAGCACGGTCGTGGCCAGGACGGCCGCCGCGGCGGCGAGGCGCGCGAGTGGGGACACGGGGCCTCCTCTTCGACTGGCGTCCATATATATCCCCCGGCCGGTGACCTACGCCATCGTCCGGCGCGTTTTTGTCGTACCCCCGAGGGAGCATGGTCTCGTGCAGAAAGTCCTGGAGCAGTTCGGGCCGGCCACGCGAGAGTGGTTCACGGCGGCCTTCGCCGCGCCCACCTCCGCCCAGGCCGGCGCGTGGCGGGCCGTCGGCGCCGGCCGCAACGCCCTCGTGGTCGCGCCGACCGGTTCCGGCAAGACGCTGGCCGCCTTCCTCTGGTCGCTCGACCGGCTCGCCCACGAGCCGGTTCCCGACGATCCCCGGCGCCGGTGCCGGGTTCTCTACGTGAGCCCGCTCAAGGCGCTCGCGGTCGACGTCGAGCGCAACCTGCGCGCCCCGCTGACCGGCATCCGGCAGGCCTCGGGCCGGCTCGGTGTGCCGCCGCCCGACATCACCGTCGGCATGCGCACGGGCGACACCCCGGCCGACGAGCGGCGGCTGTTCCAGCGGACTCCGCCGGACATTCTCATCACCACTCCCGAGTCGCTGTTCCTGCTGCTCACGTCGGCCGCCCGCGATTCGCTGCGCGGTGTCGAGACGGTGATCATCGACGAGGTGCACGCCGTGGCCGCCACCAAGCGCGGCGCTCACCTGGCGCTCTCGCTCGAGCGGCTCGACGGGCTGCTCGAGCGGCCGGCGCAGCGCATCGGGCTGTCGGCCACCGTGCGGCCGATCGACGAGACCGCCCGGTTCCTGGGGGGCGCGCACGATGTCGAGATCGTCCAGCCGCCGGCCGCCAAGACCATCGAGGTCGCGGTCGAGGTGCCGGTCGAGGACATGACGCGGCTCGACGAGGTGCCCGACACCGATCTCGACGATCCCGGCGCCGGGCGGAACACGCCGTCGATCTGGCCCGCCGTCGAGGAGCGGGTGCTCGACCTCATCGAGGCCCACCAGTCGACGATCGTCTTCACCAACTCGCGGCGCGGGGCCGAGCGCCTCTGCGCCCGCATCAACGAGCTGGCCGCCGAGCGGGCCGGGGTCGAGCTGGCCGAGGCGAAACAGCCGCCGGCGCAGGTGATGGCCCAGGCCGGGCAGGCCGGCGGTGCCCCGCCGGTGGTGGCCCGGGCCCACCACGGCAGCGTCTCGCGGGAGGAGCGCAAGCAGATCGAGGAGGCCCTGAAATCGGGCGTGCTGCCCGCCGTGGTCGCCACCTCCAGCCTCGAGCTCGGCATCGACATGGGCGCGGTCGACCTGGTGGTGCAGATCGAGGCGCCGCCGTCGGTCGCGGCCGGCCTCCAGCGCATCGGCCGCGCCGGCCACCAGGTCGGCGCCGTCTCGCGCGGTGTCGTCTTCCCCAAGCACCGGGGCGATCTGGTGTCCTGCGCGGTCGTGGCCGACCGGATGAGCGCGGGCGCCATCGAGGAGCTGCGCTACCCGCGCAACCCGCTCGACGTGCTGGCCCAGCAGATCGTGGCCATGGTCGCGCTCGACGCGTGGCAGGTCGACGACCTCGCCGCGCTGATCCGGCGGGCCGCTCCCTTCGCCGAGCTGCCCGACTCGGCTCTGCACGCCGTGCTCGACATGCTCTCAGGGCGCTATCCGTCGACCGCGTTCGCCGAGCTGCGCCCGCGCCTGGTCTGGGACCGCGGCACCGACGAGCTGACCGGCCGTCCGGGCGCTCAGCGCCTCGCCGTGACCAGTGGCGGCACCATTCCCGACCGGGGCATGTTCGGCGTCTTCCTGGCCGGCTCCGAGCGGGCCTCGCGGGTCGGCGAGCTCGACGAGGAGATGGTGTACGAATCGCGGGTCGGCGACGTCTTCCTGCTCGGCTCCACCTCGTGGCGCATCGAGGACATCACCCCCGACCGGGTGCTGGTCTCCCCCGCGCCGGGCGCGCCGGCCCGGATGCCGTTCTGGAAGGGCGACTCGCCCGGCCGCCCGATCGAGCTGGGCCGGGCCATCGGCGCCCAGCTGCGCACGCTGACCCGGGCCGACGACGACAAGGCCACCGCCACCCTGCGGGAGACCGGTCTCGACGAGTGGGCCGCCAACAACCTGCTGGCCTATCTTCGCGAGCAACGGGAGGCCACCCGCAACCTGCCCGACGACCGCACCATCGTGGTCGAGCGCTTCCGCGACGAGCTCGGCGACTGGCGGATGACGGTCCACTGTGTGCTCGGGGCCAAGGTCAACGCTCCGTGGGCGCTGGCCATCGCGCGGCGGCTGAGCGAGCGGTACGGGGTGGACGGCGCCGTCATGCCCTCCGACGACGGCATCGTGGTGCGGCTGCCCGACACGGCCGAGGAGCCGCCCGGGGCCGACCTCGTGGCGTTCGACCCCGAGGAGATCGCTCAGCTCGTCGAGGAGTCGGTGGGCACGTCGGCGCTGTTCGCCTCCCGCTTCCGTGAGTGCGCGGCCCGGTCGTTGCTGCTGCCCCGGCGCGACCCTCGCCGCCGCCAGCCGTTGTGGCAGCAGCGGCAGCGCTCGGCCCAACTGCTCGACGTGGCCCGTGAGTTCGCCGATTTCCCGGTGACGCTCGAGGCCGCCCGCGAGTGCCTTCAGGACGTGTTCGACGTGCCCGGCCTGGTCGGCCTGATGCGCGAGGTGGCCGGGCGCAAGGTCCGGCTCGTCGAGGTCGAGACTCCGCGGCCCTCGCCCTTCGCGCGGTCGCTGCTCTTCGGATATGTCGGTGCTTTCCTGTACGAGGGTGACGCGCCCCTGGCCGAGCGGCGGGCGGCCGCGCTCGCGCTCGACTCGACACTGCTCGGCGAACTGCTCGGCCGGGTCGACCTGCGCGAGCTGCTCGATCCGGAGGTGGTCGGCGAGACCGAGGCGCAGCTCCAGTGGATGACCAGCCAGCGGCAGCCGCGCGACGCCGAGGACGCGGCCGAGCTGCTCCGGTTGCTCGGCGACCTCTCGCCGGCCGAGCTGGCGATGCGCGGCGTCGAGGAGTCCTGGCTCTCCACACTGGAATCGGCCCGCCGGGCCATCCGGGTCCGGATCGCGGGCGAGGAGCGCTGGATCGGCATCGACGATGCCGGCCGCTACCGCGACGCGCTCGGTGTGGCCCTGCCGGTCGGCCTGCCCGAGGCCTATCTGGCGTCGGTCGCCGACCCGCTCGGCGACCTGGTCGCCCGATACGCGCGCACGCACGGCCCGTTCGCCGCGGCGACCTGCGCGGCCCGGTTCGGGCTGGGTGTCTTCGTGGTCGAGCAGGCGCTGAAAAGGCTGAGCGCCACCGGCCGGGTCACCTCGGGCGAGTTCTCCCCCGGCGGCGCCGGCACCGAGTGGTGCGACGCCGAGGTGCTGCGCATGCTGCGCCGGCGGTCGCTGGCCGCGCTGCGCCGCGAGATCGAGCCGGTGCCGCCGCGGGTGCTGGCCGCCTTCCTGCCGCGCTGGCACCAGATCGGCGGCAACGCCCGGGGCATCGACGCGCTGGCCGCGTCCATCGAGCAGTTGCAGGGCATCGCCGTGCCGGCCTCGGCGTGGGAGCGGCTGGTGCTGCCGGCGCGGGTCGCCGACTACGCTCCCCCGCAGCTCGACGAGCTGTGCGCGAGCGGCGAGGTGCTGTGGGCCGGGTCCGGGTCGATCGGCGGCCACGACGGTTGGGTCTCGCTGGTCTACGCCGACAGCGCGCCGCTCCTGCTGCCACCGGCCGACGACGAGCTCGCGCTCACGCCGCTGCACCAGGAGGTGCTGGAGGCGCTGGGTGAGGGCCAGGCGTTGTTCTTCCGCTCGCTTTCCGACCGCGTACGGTCCACGGACGACCAGGCGCTGGCCTCAGCCGTCTGGGATCTCGTGTGGGCCGGGCAGCTCACCAACGACACGCTCGCCCCGCTGCGCGCGCTGCTCGGTGGCAGCGGCGCCCACAAGGCCAAGGCGGCGCCGGCCCGCACGCGATATCGCCGTCCCGGCCGCCCGTCGATGCCCGCGCGGGGCGGCCCGCCGAACATGGCCGGCCGCTGGTCCCGGCTGCCCGACCGCGACCTCGACCCGACCCGGCGCGCGGCCGCGCTGGCCGACCTGTTGCTCGAGCGCCACGGCGTGGTCACCCGCGGGGCGGTCATGGCCGAGGGTGTTACGGGCGGTTTCGCCGCGGTCTACCCGGTGCTGGGCGCCCTCGAGGAGCGCGGCGCGGCCCGCCGTGGCTATTTCGTCGAGGGTCTGGGCGCGGCCCAGTTCGCCGTGCCGGGCGCCGTCGACCGGCTGCGGGCCCTGGCCGAGCCGGCCGAGCTGGCCAAGCGCACCGGCCCGGCCGCCCTGGTGCTGGCCGCGACCGACCCCGCCAACCCGTACGGCGCCGCCCTGCCCTGGCCCGAGCGGGTGGTCGACAGCGGCGACGGCGAGCCGGGCGCCAAGGCCGGTCACCGCCCCGGCCGCAAGGCGGGCGCCCTGGCCGTGCTGGTCGGCGGCGAGCTGGTGCTCTATGTCGAACGCGGTGGCCGCACCCTGCTGTCGTTCGTGGACGACCCGGAGCTGCTCATCGCGGCCGGCCAGGCGCTGGCCGCGTCGGTGCGCTCGGGCGCCCTGGGTGTGATGTCCGTCGAGCGCGCCGACGGCGAGTCGGTGCACGCCTCGCCGCTGCGGGACGCGTTGACCGCCGCCGGTTTCCGGGCCACGCCGAGAGGGTTGCGTTTGCGCGGATAGCTTGGTTTGGGCGCTTTATGAGGCGGGGCAACGAAGAGCGGCGCCGCCACCTAGCGTCGAAAAGCATGTTAGGAAACGTGATTGCGGCGCTGGCATTGACCGCGCCGGTCACTGGCACGCCAGTGACCCTCGAAGCACCTACCGAACCCGCTCCGACGAACGTGACGGTGGCGTGGGCCTCGCCCGCCCACGAAGAGGTCGTCATCACCTGGGACGAGACAGGTGACGTCCGGAACCGGATCGAGACGGTGCGCGCCGACGGATCGTCGGCGAACTACCCGTTGTTCACCGAGGCCGGTCAGCCCAACCGGCTCGTGGTGGACAAGTACTCGGTGGCCCTCGGCACCAGCGGTGACGTGCGCGTCTCGGTGACGGCGACCGACCTGACCAGCGAGCCGGTCAGCGAGCCCGGGCTGTCGACGCTCTTCGACACCGACATGCCGCCGGCCCCGGTGCTCACCAGTGTGGAGCCGCTGGCCGACGGCACGATCAAGGTCAACTGGACGCCGGGCCAGGTCCGTGCGGACGTCACGCCGGGCGATCCGCTCGACGTGACGGCCGTGGAGCCGCCACTGTTCGTGCCGGTCGAGCTCTTCACCGACCCGCGTGAGCTGGCCGAGCCGTCCACCGCGACGTCCTTCGTGTTCGCGGGGCCGGCCTCCGCGATCACCGCGGTCGGTGTGCACACCGTGAACGAGTGGACCGTCAACGGCTACCTCGGCTGGCGGGCGACCGTGAGCTACGGCGACGTGGCCGGCACCCGCGTGACCGCCACCATTCCGAGGACCGCACCGGCGGGCAAGAAGCTGACAGTGACCGGCAAGGCGATCATGATCCGGTCCTTCTGCGACAGCGGACTGCGGTGCCAGACCTACGAGTACGACGACAGCGGACGGTCGCTGAGTCTCGAGTACCGCACCGGCGCGGGGGCGGCGTGGCGGACCGTGGCGACCACCAAGGCCGGCAGTGACGGCAAATTCACGGTGAGCACGACCTTCCCCGGCATCGGGGAATACCGCGTGACCGCCCCGGTGGTCGTGGGCAACGGCGACAAGCTCGCCCAGGCGCCCTTCTCCACGGCCGCCAGCAGGGTTCGGCCCGGCGCGTAGCCGGGGAAACCATCCATCGCTGCCCCGCACATCGTGCGGGGCAGCCGCACTTCGGGCGATTTGTGCGGTGGGGCAGCGACGCTGACCGTCGATCGTTATCGTCTGCTGCCGTGCTAGGAAACCTGATCGCGGCAGTCGCGCTGGCCACGCCAGTCGTCGGCGCGCCGGTAACGCTGAAGGCGCCGGCCGAACCCACTCCGTCGAACGTCACGCTGGCGTGGACCTCGCCCGCACACACCGCATTCGCCGTCACCTGGGACGAGACCGGGGACGTCCGTAACCAGGTCGCCGTGACCCCGGCGGGTGCCCCGACCAATGTCGGCACCAAGAAAATCGTCGAGGCCGGTCAGCCCAACCGGCTCGTGGTCGAGGTGCGGGACCCCTTCAACGGCCTCGCCGAGGGGAAAGCCTATGCCTTCGCCGTGTCGACGGTCGACGCGTCCGGCGCGGTCGTCAGCGAGACCGCCTACTCGCCGGTGTTCGACACGGACGGGCCGCCGACGCCGGTCATCACGGCGGTGACACCGGGCGCCGACGGCAAGATCGAACTGAGCTGGACGCCGGGCAAGACCTCGGCGGACACCACTCCGGGCGATCCGCTCGACGTACCCGCGGAGAACCCGCCGCGATTCGACCCGCTCGTGCTGGACGGCGGCGATCCGCGGAGCGTGGCCGAGGCGAGCACGGCGACTTCCTATGTATATGCCGGGCCGATCACGTCGATCTACAGCGTCGGGGTGCACGCCATCAACGAATGGTCGTTCCCCGACACACAGGCCTACTGGCCACCGAACTCGAGTTACGCCGAAGCGGCTGACTCGCACATCGCCGCGACCGTGCCCAAGACCGTCACGGCGGGCGGCAAGCTGACCGTCACCGGCACGGCGACCGCGCTGCAGCTGTTCTGCGACAGCGGACTGCGCTGCTGGGTCGGCAAGCGGGGCGACGAGGGCAGGTCGCTGCGCCTGGAATCCCGCACCGGCGCCGGTGCCACCTGGCAGCTCGTGACGACGACGAAGGCCGGCAAGGACGGCAAGTTCACCTTCAGCGTGGACTTCCCCGGCACGCGCGATTACCGCGTGGTCGCGCCCGTGATCGTCGGCAACAGCGACAAACTCGCACAGGCCCCGTTCGCCACCGCGGCGACCACGGTGACCGGCCCGGGTTCCGGCACCGGCGGCCAGCCCGGCGGAGAGCAGCCCACCGAGGAACCCGGCGAACAGCCCGGCACCGGCGGCACCGGCGGTGGCGGCGGCAGCCTTCCCATCACCGGCACGCCCGTCGTCTGGGTCTCCGTGGCCGGCGGCCTGCTCCTCGTCCTCGGCGCGGCGTTCTTCGTCGCCGGGCGCCTCCGGCGCCGCACGACCTTCACCGCCGAGTAAACGACGTATCACCGGACGGCCCCCGCCATTCGTGGCGGGGGCCGTCGCGTGTCCGGAGACGGGCGTTTGTGCTTTCTGCGGAACAGGGCGGCGGGCTGTGAGCGGGGCCACTAAGGTCTGCGGCCATGTTGGGGAACTTCGTTGCCGCACTAGCGCTGGCCGGGCCGGTCGTCGGACTGCCCGCGGCGCTCAAAGCGCCGACGGAACCCGCTCCGACGAATGTGACCGTGGCGTGGGCGTCGAGTGCTCATGACGCCGTCGTGGTCACCTGGGACGAGACGGGGGACGTCCGCAACCGGGTCGAGCTTGTCAATCCGGACGGGTCACCTTCAGGGGTGGCGTGGCTGACCATCGAGGCCGGTCAGCCCAATCAGAGCGCGCTGCCGGGATTCGGCGGCGTCTACAACAGTGATCTTCGGGTCGCGGTGTCGGTGGTGGACGCGGACGACGAGGTCGTCAGCGATCCCGGGCTGTCGCCGGTCTTCGACACGAACGGGCCGCCGCAGCCGGTCATCGAGACGGTCGTGCCCCGCGAGGACGGCACGGTCGCGTTCAGCTGGCGGTCGGGCGACCTGGTGGACACGACGCCGGGCGATCCGCTCGACGTGCCGGCCGAGAGCCCGGCGCGGTTCGTTCCGCTGGCGTCGTACTCGAACTTCAACGACTACGAGCAGTTGGTCCCGGCGCCGGTCGCCGTGACGTCGTTCGTGGTGCCCCAGCGGGACAAGCCGTACAACGTCGGCGTGCGCACGGCGCCGAACGAGTGGACGTTCAACGGCGTCTCAGCGCCGGTGAACGGCACCAAGGTCACGGCCACGATCCCGAAGAAGGTCACGACCGGCGCCAAGCTGACGGTCACGGGCAAGGTCGTCTACCTGACGCGGGCCTGCGATCCCGGTCCGTGCTGGTCGATCGAGAACGACGACGCCGGGCGGCTGCTCCGCCTCCAGGCGCGCGCGAACGCGAGCGCGGCCTGGCAGACGGTGGCCACCACACGGGCCCGGGCCGACGGCAAGTTCACGGTCAGCGTGAAATCGCCCGGCACCCGTGACTACCGGGTGGTCGCGCCCGCGGTCGAGCGCGCGGCGAACCGGGACGCCAAGGCCTGGTTCGCCACCCCGGCGACGACCACCAAGGCGACCCCGCCCGCTACCGGCGACGGAGGCGGCACCGAGCCCGAGCCCGGAACCGGGACGGGGACCGGCGGCGACACGGGCGGGACCGGCGGTGGTGGCGGCCTGCCGATCACCGGCGCTCCGATCGCCGGAATCACCCTCCTGGGCGGCCTGCTCGTCGTCCTCGGCGCGGCCCTGCTGCGTCTCGGCCGCCGTCGCCACGGGCGCGCGTCCCTCATCGGATAGACCACGAAAGGCCGGCCCCGAAAAAATAGGAGCCGGCCTTTCGTGGAACGGGACAGCAAAATGTGACGTGAACCACTAACCTTCGGCCATGTTGGCGAACTTGGTTGCCGCGCTCGCTCTGGCCGGGCCGTCCGCGCTGCTGGCGTCGGCGGAAGCCGCCCCCACGAAGGTCACCGTGGCCTGGGCGTCGGACGCCCACGACGCCGTGGTGGTCACCTGGGACGAGACGGGGGACGTCCGGAACCGGGTGGAGCTCGTGAACCCGGACGGGTCGCCCTCCGGGGTGGCCGCGCTGACGGTCGAGGCCGGTCAGCCCAATCGGAGCGCGTTGCCGGGCTTCGGCGCCATCTACAACTTCGACGTTCAGGTCGCGGTGTCGGTGATCGACGAGAACGACCAGGTCGTCAGCTCACGGGGACTGTCGCCGGTCTTCGACACGAACGGGCCGGCGCAGCCGGTCATCGAGACGGTCACGCCCCGCGAGGACGGCACGGTCGCCTTCAGGTGGCGGCCCGGCACCGAGACGGACACGACGCCCGGCGATCCGCTCGACGTGCCGGCCGGGGCGCCGGTGCGGTTCACACCGTTCGTCTCGCACTCGAGCCTCAACGACTTCGAGGCGCTGACCCCGGCGCCGGTCGCCGCGACGTCGTTCCTGGTGCCCGACCGGCCGAAACCGATCCGCGTGGGCGTGCGCACCACGCCGAACGAGTGGACGTTCAACGGCGAGTCGGCGCCAGTGGACGGCACCCGCGTCACCGCCACGATCCCCAAGAAGGTCACGACCGGCGCCAAGCTGATCGTGACGGGCAAGGCGGTCCACCTGACCCGGGCGTGCGACCCAGGCGTGTGCTGGGCCGAGGAGAGCGACGGCGCCGGGCGGCTGCTCCGCCTCCAGGCCCGCGCGAACGCCAAGGCGGCCTGGCAGACGGTGGCCACCACGCGGGCCCGGGCCGACGGCACGTTCACGGTCAGCGTGAAATCGCCCGGCACCCGCGATTACCGGGTGGTCGCTCCCCCCGTCGCCCGCACGGCCGATCAGGAGGCCAAGGCGTACTTCGCGACGCCCGCGACGACGACGAAAGCCACGCCGCCCGCGGCCGGCGGCGGCTACAACGAGCCCGAGCCCGAAACCGGCGGCGACGCCGGCGGGGCCGGCGGCAGCGACGGCGGCGGCCTGCCGATCACCGGCGCCCCCGTCGCCGGAGTCGCCCTCACAGGCGGCCTGCTCGTCGCCTTCGGCGTGGCCCTCCTGCGCCTCGGCCGCCGCCAGAGGCGCACGCCGATCATCGGATAGCCGGCGGAAAGGGCCGCCCCCACAACCGCCGACGGAAAGGGCCAGCCCCACAACGGCCGGCGGAACGGGCGCCCGCGACGGCTCGCTGAAGGGCCGGCCGAGCCGGCAAAGGCAAACGCCGAGGGTGGCAAGACCCAGGCCGGCCCGGCAAGGACCCGGCTGTCAGAGCTGCGGGGCCACCGCCGACGCGACCAGCTCGACGTGGTCGAGGTCGCTCAGGTCGAGTGCCTGGAGGAACAGGCGGGAAGCGCCCGCGGCCTCGTAGCGCTTGATGGTTTCGACGACCTCGTCCGGCGTTCCGACGATGCCGCCGTTCTCGCGCATCTCCGACACCTCGCGGCCGATCGCGGCGGCGCGGCGGCTCACCTCGGCGTCGTCACGGCCCACGCAGAGCACGGCGGCGGCCGAGAAGACGGGCGGAGTGGCCCGGCCGATTTCCGCGCTGGCCGCGCGCACCCGCTCGTACACCGGGGGAATGTCCTCGATCTTGGAGAACGGGACGTTGAACTCGTCGGCGAAGCGGGCCGCGAGCGCCGGCGTGCGCTTCTTGCCGTGACCGCCGATGATGACCGGCGGGCGCGGCGACTGCACCGGCTTAGGCAGGCCCGGCGAGTCCGAGACCTGGTAGTGCTTGCCGTCGAAGTCGAACGTCTGACCCGCCGGCGTCCCCCACAGACCGGTGATGATCTCGAGCTGCTCCTCGAGCCGGTCGAAACGCTCACCCACGGGCGGGAACGGGATTCCGTACGCCTTGTGCTCGGCCTCGAACCAGCCGCCGCCCAGACCGAACTCGATGCGGCCACCGCTCATCGCGTCGGCCTGCGCCACCGCGATGGCCAGCGGGCCCGGCAGCCGGAACGTCGCCGACGTGACCAGCGTGCCGAGCCGGATGGTGGACGTCTGCACGGCCAGCGCGGCCAGCGTCAGCCAGGCGTCGGTCGGGCCGGGCAGGCCGTCGCCGCCCATGGTGAGGAAGTGATCGGAGCGGAAGAAGCCGTCGAAGCCGCTCGCCTCGGCGGTTTGCGCGACCTTCCGGAGATCGTCGTAGCTTGCCCCCTGCTGGGGCTCGGTGAAGATCACGAGACGCATGAATCCAACCCTGCCAGATCCACCAACGATCCGTGCCGGGGCAGTAACGTTTCCCACCATGGCCGGGTATGGATGGATCAGCTTCACCACCGACTACGGGACGTTCGACGGCTTCGTCGCGGCGTGCCACGGATCGATCGCGCGCATCGCCCCCGACGTGCGGGTCATCGACGTGACTCACCACGTGCCGCCGGCCGACGTGGCCCGCGGCGCCGCCGTGCTCGCGCAGACCGCTCCCCACCTGCCGCCGAGCGTGCACCTCGCCGTGGTCGACCCCGGCGTCGGCACGGCCCGGCGCGGCGTCGCCATCGGCACGCCGAACGGCGCCCTGGTCGGACCCGACAACGGCCTGCTGATCTGGGCGGCCGAGGCCCTCGGGGGCGTCGAGTCGGCGTACGAGCTGACCAATAAGGACTGGTTCCTCGGCGACGTGTCACGCACCTTCCACGGCCGTGACCTCTTCTCCCCGGCCGCCGCCCGGATCGCCGCCGGCGCGCCCCTGTCCGACGCGGGCGCGGCGGTCGAGCCGGGCAGCCTCGTCCGGCTGCCCGCGCCGGTCGTGACCGTCGGCGACGGCTGGCTCGAGGCCGAGGTGATGACTGTCGACCGCTTCGGCAACGTGCAGCTCGCGGCGAACGGCGAGATGTTGCGCGGCCTCAGCACCGACCTGGTCGTCAACGGCACGGTCAGCGCGCGCCGGGGTGCCACGTTCGCCGACGTCGGCCAGGGCGACCTGCTGGTCTTCGAAGACTCGGCGGGACGGGTGGCGATCGCCGTGAACAACGGGCGCGCCGTGGTCGTGCTGTCGGTGCGGCCGGGCGACATCGTCCGGCTGGCCGCGCGCCAGCCCTGACGGGCGCGGTCGCGGGCCTTCGCGTACGTCCTCCGAGGTGGAAATGATCGCGGTGCCGAGCCCGGGGCATGAACGATCGCGGGCGGGGCAGGATTGAGGCATGCCCGAAGGCGACACCGTCTGGAACACCGCGCGGGTCATCGAGCGCGCGATCGCCGGTGAGGTGCTGACCGGCTCGGACTTTCGCGTGCCGCAGCTCGCCACCACCGATCTGAGCGGCTGGACGGTGGCCGAGTCGGCGAGCCGCGGCAAGCATCTCCTGCTCCGCCTGACCCGTGACGGTGAACGGCCGCTCACTCTGCACTCGCACCTGCGGATGGAGGGTGCCTGGCGAGCGTACAAACCGGGGGAACGCTGGACCGGGCGCCCAGCGCACCTGATCCGCGTGGTTCTGAAGACCGCCCGCGCGGTCGCCGTGGGATATCACCTGCACGAGGTCGCCCTGTGGCCCACGGCCGACGAGGAACGGCAGCTCGGCCACATCGGTCCCGACCTGTTGGGGGCCGACTGGGACGAGGCCGAGGCGGTACGCCGGATCGCCGCCCACCCGGACGCCACGATCGCCGAGGCGCTGCTCGATCAGCGGAACCTGGCCGGTGTCGGGAACCTCTACAAGGCCGAGACGCTCTTCCTGCGGCGGCTGTGGCCGTGGACGCCCGTCTCCGAGGTCGAGGACCTGGGCGGGACCGTCGCGCTGGCCCAGAAGCTGGTCGCCTCGAACCGCGGGCGCTGGACGCAGACCACCACCGGCTCGCTGCGGCGCGGCGAGACCAGCTTCGTCTACGGGCGGCGGGCCCAGCCGTGCCGGCGGTGCGGGGCCGCCATTCAGAAGGACGAGAAGGGCGAGCGCATCACTTACTGGTGCCCGCGCTGCCAAAAGAAGTCGGGCGCTTGAGCTCGGACAGGCCCTCGGCCAGGCCGCGGAGCCGGTCGGTGGCGTCGATCAGCGACGTGAAGGCCGGGTGCGATCCCTCGGTGACCGGGTGGCCGTCCTCGGCCACGTAGGCCGCGGCGGCCGCGACCATCCGCTCGTACGCGTCGACGCCCTCGGTGAACTGCTGGGCCAGCGACGCGTGGGACTCCTCGAGGCTCGCCCGCTGGGCGGCCGGGCTCAGCGGCAGTGCCCGCTCGACACTGGCCACGCGCTGGCCCAGGTCGCGCAGCCACTGCTCGGAGACCGCAGCCTCGAGCACCGCGCCCTCGCCGGGTCCGGTGAGCCGGCCGGACAGACCGGAGAGTGTGGACGATGCCCGGTCGAGCCTGTCCCAGGCCTGGGTGATCGCCGAGCCGCGCAGCGCGTACCGGTTCTTCTGCCGGCGGACCTCGTGCAGGACCGTGCGGCCGGCCGGGAAGCGCTCGATGGCGGCCGCGAACCGCTGACCGGCCAGCGCCGGGTCGGGCGGTGGCGGCGCTGGCGTGGCGGCCAGCTCGCGGTGATCGCTCCACCGCCACCAGGCCAGGGCGACCGAGCCGCCGGCGGCGCCGGCCCAGATGGCGTCGGCCACGCCGATGCCGGAGTACGGGGTGAGGACGGCGGTGGCCGCGGCGAGGCCGCCACCGAGCACGCTCCACCGGCGCGCCGAGTTACGAAGTCGCTTGAGCCGGCGGAAGTACTTGCTCCGCTCGTCCACCGTCGTCCTCCCCCTGTTGCCTTAACCGGCGGCGGTCGTGTCCCCGCGCTTCTGGTTCATGCTGGCCCGGATCTCGTCGAGGCGGGCGACGCTGGCCGGGTCGGCCGCCGGCTGAGCGGCCTGCTCGACCGCCGGCTGCGAGCCCGCGCCGGCGAGTTTCTCGCCCGCCATGCTGGCCCGGATCTGCTCGAGCCGGGACGAGCCGGCCATGTCGAGGCTGCTCTTCTGCACCTCGAGCATGCGGCCCTCGACCGAGTTCGACGCCAGCTCGGCGCGGCCCATGGCGTCCGCGTACCGGCGCTCGATCTTGTCGCGGACCTCGTCGAGCGACGGCGTGTTGCCGGGCGCGGCCAGCGACGACATCGACTCGAGCGACTTGGCCACGGTCTCCTGCATCTTGGCCTGCTCGAGCTGGCTGAGCAGACGCGAGCGCTCGGCGATGCGCTGCTGGAGCACCATCGCGTTGTTCTCGACCGCCTTGCGCGCCTGGCCGGCCGCGGAGAGCGCCTGGTCGTGCAGGGTCTTCAGGTCCTCCATCGACTGCTCGCCGGAGACCAGCTGGGTGGCGAGCGTCTGGGCGGTGGACTCGTATTTCTGGGCCTCGGCCTCGTCGCCGCCGGCCCGGGCCCGGTCGGCCAGGACCAGCGCCTGACGCGCCATGCCCTGGAGCTTCTCGACCTCACCCATCTGGCGGGACAGCTTCATCTCCAGCTGACGCTGGTTGCCGATCACCGCCGCGGCCTGCTGCACAAGGGCCTGGTGTTGCCGCTGCGCGTCCTCGATGGCCTGCTGGATCTGGACCTTCGGATCGGCGTATTCGTCGATCTTCGCGCCGAAGAGCGCCATCATGTAACGCCAGCCCTTGACGAACGGATTCGCCATCTCGCGGTATCCCCTCAATGTCGCTCAAACGGTGTCGCTCAGTCGGGTCCGCCACCGACGCAGATCGAGGAGCTGTCGCGATGGCGTTGAATGCCATCGTGACAGCTCGACGCCACCGGCGTCACGTGACCTCGGGGGGATCTCAGGGTCTCCCCCACGCTTCGAGGCTACGCGCATCGCCGGGTCAGGGTCGATCCCGGAGGGGTCCCTAAGAAGTCTTTGGGAACAGGAAGAGCCGGACCACCCGCTTGGGTAGCCCGGCTCGGTTTTATCTTCGAATTGATCAGGCGGCGTACACGACGTCGCGCTTGGGTTTTCTGGTCGTTCGCAGAGTCGCCTTGAGCGGCGTCTCGTGGCGGACCGACACCGACAGCGCCTTCTGCTTTTCCTCGTCGACCGGGACGAGCACACCCTCCATGCCCTCGGCGAGCGACAGCGTGCCGCTGACCTCGCTCAGGAGCTCGGAGAGCCGCGCGCCCAGCGCGTCACAGATGGCGGCGAGCAGCTCGCTGGAGGCTTCCTTCTGACCGCGCTCGATCTCGGAGAGATATCCGAGACTGACGTTCGCGGCGGTGGACACCTCGCGCAGCGTGCGGTGCTGCCCCTGCCGGCGCGCCCTCAGTGCGTCGCCGATAACCCGGCGTAGCAGGACCATGGCACCTCCTCCTGCGGCGGGGCCGCCGGCACACGCCGGAGGCTTCCCGCAACCGTACCCGCTGCCGGCCAGGCCGACATACCGCCCCGCCGAATTCCGGGACAGCCCCGCAGCGGGACATTCGTGCAACTTCCGAGATCGATGAAACATTCCCCAGCTCAGGACCGCGCCGGAGCCTCACGGAGACAGTCTGCGAGCAGTTGTAGTGCGCTCGTCACACTTTCGGTCCGGATGGCGGCCCGGTTTCCGTCGAGTTTCAGCTCGCGGACGGTGTCGCCGTGCGGACCGGCGCAGGCCACGTAGACGAGACCGACCGGCTTGCCGTCCTGCGGCTCGGGGCCGGCCGCCCCGGTGGTCGACAGGCCCCAGTCGGCCGAGCAGCGCTCACGGGCGCCACGGGCCAGCGCGACGGCCACGTCCGGGTCGACCGGCCCGCGCTCGTCCAGCAGCTCCTCGGAGACACCGGCCAGCGCGTGCTTGAGGTCGGTGGCGTAGACCACCAGGCCGCCCCGGTAGACCGAGCTCACTCCTGGGATCTCCACGACGGTCGAGGCGACCATGCCCCCGGTCAGCGACTCGGCCGTGGCGAGGGTCTCGTGCCGGTCGACCAGCCGGTGCACGGCGGCCGCGGCCGCTACGTCAGGGGTGTCCACAAATGGATTCTAGGAGCGGGCTTCCCGGCGCAGGCGCAGAGCAGCGACCACGTAGTCCCCACCCGTCACCACGGTCACCACCAGCGCCGCGCCCATCAGCCAGACGCCGACCACGTCGAACGGATCGGGCACCGGCCACAGGTACCAGGCGATGGCGGCGATCTGCAGGACCGTCTTGAGCTTGCCGCCGCGGCTGGCCGGGATGATGCCGTACCGGATGACCCAGAACCGCAGCGCCGTGATGCCCCACTCGCGGACGAGGATGAGCAGCGTGACCCACCACGGGAGCCGGTCGTAGACCGACAGCAGGACCAGCGCCGTGCCGGTCAGGGCCTTGTCGGCGATCGGATCGGCGATCTTGCCGAACGAGGTGACCAGCGACCAGCGCCGGGCGATCCAGCCGTCCACGAAGTCGGTCGCCGAGGCCACGCAGAACACCAGGCAGGCGGCGATCCGCTGACCGGTGCCGGTCAGGTCGGAGGCGACGACGATGGCCACGAAGACCGGAACGAGCACGATCCGGACGACCGTGAGGATGTTCGCCGGGTTGTAGAGCGACACCACCCGCGGCGCGGCAGCCGGAACCGGCTCGTCGGTCACCGCCGTGACACCGGCGCCGCGGAGATCATCTCGACCGGCACGGCCACGAGGTCGACGCCCTCGGTGCCGGTCACCCGGGCCCGCACGAAGTCGCCCGGCTTGAGCGCGGCCAGATCGACGCCGTCGTCACCGGCGACCAGGGTGGTGGAGCCGTCGACCTCGGGCGCCTGGTGCTCGGCGCGGCCCTCGACCTCGCCGTCGACGATCGCGTCGACCAGCACCTCGACGGTCGAGCCCAGGCGCTCCTCGGCCCGCTGGTTGCACAGCTCGTCGGCCAGGGTCAGCAGCCGGTCGTACCGCCGCTTGACGGTGTCTTCCTTGACCTTGATCGTGTCGTCGAAGCCGGCCGCCTCGGTGCCGTCCTCGTCGCTGTAGTCGAAGACGCCGATCGCGTCGAGCCGGGCCTCGGTGAGGAAGCGGACCAGCTCGTCGACGTCCTTCCTGGTCTCGCCGGGGAAGCCGACGATGAAGTTGCTGCGGGCGCCGGCCTCGGGCGCCAGCTTGCGGGCCGAGGCGAGCAGGTCGAGGAATTTCTCGGTGGAGCCGAAACGGCGCATGCGGCGCA
Source organism: Actinoplanes sp. CA-131856 (assembly GCF_050956135.1). GTDB lineage: Bacteria > Actinomycetota > Actinomycetes > Mycobacteriales > Micromonosporaceae > Actinoplanes. Next base: position 9,299,822 of record NZ_CP191849.1, read on the forward strand.
GAACGGGCTCGCTCGAGTGCTGGAACGACAGGTCGAAGTACGGCGCGACGCCCGGCGTGGTGGCGATCACCTCGACCAGCCCGGGGCGGGTCTCGGCCGGCTGGAGATAGCTCGCGCGGACCCGGACGATGCCGTCGACCGCGGCCAGCTGCGGCAGGAGCTTCTCGAGGGCGCGGGGGTCACCCAGGTCTTTGCCGTACGACGTGCTGTTCTCACTGACCAGCACGAGCTCACGCACGCCGGACCGGGCCAGCCACTCGGCCTCGGCCAGCAGCTCCTGCGGGTCGCGGGAGACGAAGGCGCCGCGGAAGGCCGGGATGGCGCAGAACGAGCACCGGCGGTCGCAGCCGCTGGCCAGCTTGAGGCTGGCCACCGGGCCGCTGTCGAGCCGGCGGCGGAGCACCGTGCGCAGGTGGGCCGGGGTGTGCTCGTCGACCGTGGCGTGGCCGGGGACGACCACCTTGGCCGCCTGGCGCTGCACCGGGGTGATGGGCAGCAGCTCGCGGCGGTCGCGCGGGGTGTGCGCGTCGAAGCGCTCACCGGCCAGCACGCCGTCCAGGCGGGCCGCGATGTCGGTGTAGTCGTCGAAGCCGAGGACGGCCTGGGCCTCGGGCAGGCTCTCGGCCAGCTCGCGCCCGTAGCGCTCGGCCATGCAGCCGGCCGCGACCACCTTGGCCCCGGTGTCCGCGGCGGCGAGCAGCGTCTCGATCGAGTCCTGCTTGGCTTTCTCGACGAAGCCGCACGTGTTGACGAGCACCACGTCGGCGCCGTCGGCGTCCGTGCTGATCTCCCAGCCGCCGGCGTCGAGGCGCGCGGCCAGCTCTTCCGAATCGACCTCGTTACGGGCACATCCGAGGGTGAGCAGGGCGACACGGCGGGAGGGGGAAGGAGTTACCGACACCCGACAAGGTTACCGGGCGGCCGGGAGCTCCGGTCGGCCACACTTTCGTTCACCTGTAGTTCACCTTCCGTTCACCCGTGGACCGTACCCCCGAGCACCATGCCTAAAGCCGAAAAGCCCACGCCACAGGCCGAAGCACTGCTCCTCGCGGCCCTCGTCGTGCTCGCCATCCTGATCCGCTGGGTGTCGCTGCCCGAGATGACGAACGACATGAACATCTTCCGCCAGTGGCACAACCAGCTCGGCCGGGCCGGCGGCTGGCGTGGCATCGGCACCGAGATCGGCAACTACAACGCGCCGTTCGTCTATCTGCTGGCGTTCGCGTACTACCTGCCGGGCCCGCTGATCTTCAAGGTCAAGGCGCTGTGGATCGTCTTCGACGTCATCCTGGCCTTCTTCACCTACAAGACGGTCGCCCTGCGGTGGCCGGGCAGCCGCATCCCGGTCGCGGCGGCCCTGGTGATGGTGCTGCTGCCGACCGTCGCCATCAACTCGTCGTTCTACGGCCAGATGGACGCCGCGTGGGCCGGCGCGGCGCTGGCCGGTGTCTACTTCCTGCTGCGCGACAAGCCCTGGTGGGGTGTCGCCCTCTGCGGGGTGGCGGTCGCGATCAAGCCGCAGGGCGTCTTCATCCTGCCGCTGGTCCTGCTGCTCGTGATGTCCGGGCGCATTCCCTGGCGTACGCTCCTCGCCGCCCCTGCCGTCTTCCTGGTCCTCGATCTTCCGGCCATCGCGTTCGGCCGCAACCCGATCGAGCTGCTCACCATCTACGACATGAGCCGGCAGGCCCGCAACGTGCCCGAGTTGAGCCTGCGCGCCCCCAACGTCTTCGCCTTCATCCCGGCCACGACGCGCGAGGACACCGTACGGATGCTGGGTTATCTGTTCTGTGCGGCTCTGGTGGTGGGGGTCGTCTACGTGCTGGTCGCCAAGGCCTGCAAGATGACACCGGAGCGGGTGATCACGGCGGCCGCGCTGTTCGCCATCCTGGTCCCGTTCGCGCTGCCGGGCATGCACGAGCGCTACTTCTACCTGGCCGACGTGATGACGCTCGTGCTGGCCGTTTACCGGCCCCGCCTCTGGCATGTGCCGCTGCTGGTGCAGGCGAGCTCGCTGTTGTCGTACGAGCCGTACCTCTTCGGCCGTAATTCTTTGATGCTTCCGGACGTGATCCCGGCCGCCCTGATGCTGGCCGCCCTGATCATCGTCGGCTACCGCCTGCTGAGCGAGGCCTTCATCCCCGAGCCGGTGATTCAATCGTCCAGGCGGAGGGAAGCGAGAGCTTCCTCGAGCTCGTCCGGCTTGATCAGGACGTCGCGGGCTTTGCTGCCCTCGGACGGCCCGACGATGCCGCGGGTCTCCATGAGGTCCATGAGGCGACCGGCCTTGGCGAAGCCGACCCGCAGCTTGCGCTGAAGCATCGAGGTCGAGCCGAACTGGGAGGTCACGACCAGCTCGATGGCCTGGATCAGCAGCTCCAGGTCGTCGCCGATCTCCTCGTCGATCTGCTTCTTCTTGCTCTGCGGGATCTCGGTGACGTCCTCGCGGAACTCCGGCTCGCGCTGGTCCTTGCAGAACTTGACGACGTCGTGGATCTCTTTCTCGTCGACCCACGCGCCCTGGATGCGCACCGGCTTCGACGCGCCCATCGGCAGGAAGAGGCCGTCACCGCGGCCGAGCAGCTTCTCGGCGCCCGGCTGGTCGAGGATGACCCGGCTGTCGGCCAGCGACGACGTGGCGAAGGCGAGCCGGGACGGCACGTTCGCCTTGATCAGGCCGGTCACCACGTCGACCGACGGGCGCTGGGTGGCCAGCACCAGGTGGATGCCGGCGGCGCGGGCCAGCTGGGTGATGCGGACGACCGAGTCCTCCACGTCGCGCGGCGCGACCATCATGAGGTCGGCCAGCTCGTCGATGATGACCAGCAGATAGGGGTACGGCTTCATCACGCGCTCGCTGCCCGGCGGCGCCGTGATCTCGCCGCTGCGGACCTTGCGGTTGAAGTCGTCGATGTGGCGCACCCCGTTGGCGGCCAGATCGTCGTAGCGCATGTCCATCTCGCGCACGACCCACTCGAGGGCGTCGGCCGCCTTCTTGGGGTTCGTGATGATGGGCGTGACGAGGTGCGGGATTCCCTCGTACGCCGTCATCTCCACCCGCTTCGGGTCGACCAGCAGCAGCCGCACCTCGTCGGGGGTCGACCTGGTCAGCAACGACACCAGCAGCGAGTTCAGGCAGGAGCTCTTGCCGGCGCCGGTCGCGCCCGCGATCAGGATGTGCGGCATCTTGGCCAGGTTGGCCACCACGAAGCCGCCCTCGATGTCCTTGCCCAGGGCGACCAGCATCGGGTGGTGGTCGGCGGTGGCCGCGCGCGAGCGGAGCACGTCGCCGAGCGACACGTTCTCGGGGTCGGTGTTCGGGATCTCGACGCCGACGGCGCTCTTGCCCGGGATGGGGCTCAGGATGCGCACGTCGGGCGATTTCACCGCGTACGCGATGTTGCGCGACAGCTGGGTGATCCGCTCGACCTTGACGCCCGGGCCGACCTCGACCTCGTAGCGCGTGACCGTCGGGCCGCGGGTGAAGCCGGTGACCACGGCGTCGACGTTGAACTGCTCGAAGACGCCGGTCAGGGCGGCCATGATCTCGTCGTTGGCCCGGCTCCGCGACTTGGCCGGCGCGCCCTTGCCCAGCAGCGACGGCGGCGGCAGCCGGTAGTCGCCCTCGACCGAGGTGATCTCGAGCTGCTCGGCCCGGGTCGGCGGGTCGGGGGTGTGCTCCGGCGGCTCCGGCTTCTTGCGGCTGGCCGGGACCTTGGGCACCACGATCGTGTCGTGCAGGAGGAAGTCGTCCTCCTCGACGACCGGTTCCTCGTCGGCCAGACCGATGTCGGCCAGAGAGCCCTGCCGGCGGCGAGAGGGACGGCGCTTCTTCGGCGGCTCCTCTTCACCCTCGACTTCCTCTGGATCGGACAAATCAGGCAGGGGTAGCGGGTCACGCTCGGTCGATCGCCCGGTCAGGATGTCGACGAGCAGCATGATCCGCTCGGGGATCTTGTTGATCGGCGTCGCCGTGATCACCAGCAGTCCGAAGACGAAGAGCAGGACCAGCAGCGGCACGGCGACCCAGGCCGTCACCGCGCGCTCGAGCAGGGCCCCGAACCCGTAACCGAGCAGGCCACCGGCCCGGGAGATGCCGACGTCGTCGCCCGGGTGCTCGGAGATGTGCAGCAGGGCGGCGGTGGCGATAATGATCGCGCTCCAGCCGACCAGCGAACGGCCCCGGTGCTCAGGGTCGGCCGGCTTGCGCATGAGCCGGACCGCGCCGTAGAGCAGCAGCAACGGCAGCAGCACGGCCAGGCCGCCGAAGAACAGGTGCACGGAGTCGGCCAGCCACTTGCCGACCGGGCCGGCGCCGTTGGCCCAGACCGCGACGCTGATCAGGATCGCGAGGCCGAGCATGAGCAGGCCGGCGCCGTCGCGACGGTGCTCGGGGTCGATGTCCTTGGCCGTGGCGGCCTGCCGGCCGACGCCACGGGCGGCCCAGCCGACACCGTGGGCGGCGCCCATCCAGAGCGCGCCCAGACCGCGGCCCAGGCCGGTGGCGATCGCCGCGCCCAGCGTGGGACGGGCGCGGGCGGCCGTGCGGGTGCGGGCGGCGGCGGGCCGTGTCGATTTGCGGGCCGGCTGCTTCGCCGGCTGTCGCGCCGCCGGTTGGCGGGCACGACTGGTCGCGGCGCCGCGCGACGTGGACGCGGCGCGACCCCGGCTCGCCGGAGAGGAGCGGCCCGCCATGGTCACACCGTAACGCCGAGACGCTCATGAATCCCGCAGGCGCACCGGGACGCACTAAGATCAACAGGTGCAGCCGCTCACCCAGGAAATGATCACCGCCGCCCTCGACGAGCGCGGCTTCACCTACTTCACCGACGCCGACGGCGACATCGGCGGCAACTTCCAGGGCAACCTGATCTACTTCTTCCGCATCGGCGAGCAGCAGGAGATGCTGCAGATCAGGGCCATGGTCAGGCACGTCTTCGGCATGGAGGACGTGGTACGCCTCTACGAGTTCTGCAACGCCTGGAACCACGATCAGCTGTGGCCCAAGGCGTACGTGCACATCTCGGACGACGGCACCGTGAACGTGGTCGGCGAGGTCATCGCCGACTGGGAACGCGGCGTCACCCCGGAACAGCTCGACCAGGTCGTGATCTGCGGCATAGCCACGGGTTGCCAGCTGGCCGACGCCGTGGGCGCCCTCCGCGAGACCAGCGACTGACATAAAAGTGCCGGAGGAGCCCATCGGCTCCTCCGGCATCAGGCGCGATCCGCCAACCCGGCAGGGTAGGTGGCGGCGCGCGTTACGGGGTGCTGAACCCGAGCGTGTAGTCGCCGGCGCCCGCGGACGCGACGACCACGTACCGATAGGTGCCGGAGCGCCCGTTGAAGCTCAGCGATTTGACGTCGTCGCCGGTGGCCGTGGCCACCGTGCGGAAGCCGCGGTTGGTGAGCCGCTGGAGCACCAGGTCGAAGTCGGTGCCGTCGGCCGCGCTCAGGCACGCCGTCTGCTGCCCGGCGTTCGAGCGGAACGCCCCGCCGTCGGGCTGGGCCTGAGCGGTGCGCGTCCGCAGCGTGCCGCTGCGCTGCACGGCCTGGTCGGTGCAGGCGCTGGCGGCCTCCGCGGGCGGGGCCTCGGTGGCGCCGGCGCCGCCGCCGGAGGTCACCAGGGTCAGGTCCTCGGCCGCGAGGATCTCGTTCACCGGCTGGAAGAACGTCTCGCCGCCGACCGTGCAGTCGCCGGAGCCGCCCGAGGTGAGGCCCTGGGCCTGGTCACCGGAGAGCCACGGGCCACCGGAGTCGCCGCCCTCGGCGCAGACGTTCGTGCGGGTCAGGCCGGTGACCGCGCCCTCCGGGTAGACCACGGTCTGGTTCTTGGCCAGAATCGTGCCGCAGCGGGTGCCGGTGGTCGAGCCGGAGCGGCAGACCGCCGCGCCGACCGGCGCCTCGGCGTTGCCGGCGACCGGGAGCTCGTTGCCCTCGAAGTCGTTGACCACCGCGCGCGGCGTCCAGTTGCCGTTGACCTCGACGAAGCCCATGTCGGCGTCGCCCGGGAAGGTCGATGCCCGTACGGTGCCCTGTGCCTGCTGGTTGAAGCCGGTCGTGGTCGCGCCCACCTCGCCGCAGTGGCCGGCCGTCACGAAGCCGCCCTCGACCGAGAACCCGATCGAGCAGCGGGCCGTGCCGCCGTCGACGGCGATGAAGTACGGGTCGGCCCCGCGCACGTCGAACAGCGGCTTCGGCTGGGCCGAGCTGGTGATCACCCGGTAGGTGCCGGAGGTGACGCCGGCCGCCTTGGCCAGCTTCTTCGCGGCCGCCTGGGCACCGGGCTTGGCCACCACGACGAGCTTGTTCGTCGCCACGTCCACATACCAGCCGGTCAGGCCTTTCGCGCTGGCGTCGGCGTTGTCGAGCTTCTCCTTGGCCGTGACCAGGGTCTGCTCGCTGCGCTCGACCAGCACCGGCTCGGCGCCGGCCTCGCGGACCGCGCCCTCGGCCTTCTCGTCGGTCACCGCCACCTTGAGGGTGGTGCCGTCGGTGGCCAGCCAGGCGCCACCGAAGGCCGAGCCGGTGGCCGCGGACAGTCGCGCGGCCACCCCGCTCGCCCACTGCGACCGCTGCAGGCGTGCCGTCGCCTGATCGCCGCTCACGCCCAGGTCGCGCTGCATGGCCGCGAGAAGCCGCGCCGTGCCGTCGCCGCCCTTGGCCGCCGGTTTGTCGCTGGACGGCGTGGTGCCGGCCATGGAAGGCAGGGTGAAGGCCACCGCTGCCCCGGCTGCCACCACGACCGCCGCCGCCACGGCGATCCGTCTGCGCTGCATCTTGAGGAACTCCCCTCGCCAGCGGTGCCGTGGGGGCGGCACCGGTGACCAGAGGTACGGACGAGCGCAGCGAAAGGTTTAAAACCGCCTCAGACTTCCACGACCGTTGGCACGATCATCGGGCGGCGGCGGTACGCGTCGTTCACCCAGCGGCCGACCGTGCGCCGCACGACCTGCTGCAACTGGTGGGTGTCGGTGATGCCGTCCTCGGCCGAGCGGTGCAGGGCCGCGGTCAGCAACGGGATGACCGGGTTGAAGGCGTCCGGGTCCTCCGAGAAGCCCTTGGCCGACACGCTGGGCTCGCCGACCACCTTGCCGGTGACCGAGTCGATCACCACGGTGGCCGAGATGAAGCCGCCGTCGCCGAGGATGCGCCGCTCGGTGAGCAGCGACTCGCTGACGTCGCCGACCGCGAGGCCGTCCACGTAGACATAGCGGTTCTTGACCCGGCCCACGTGACGGGCGTGCCCCTCGACGAGGTCGACCACGTCGCCGTCCTCGCAGAGCACCACCCGGTCGGGGGCCACGCCGGTCTCGATGCCGAGCTGGGCGTGGGCCCGCAGGTGACGCCACTCGCCGTGCACCGGCATCAGGTTGCTCGGGCGCACCACGTTCAGCAGGTAGCGCAGTTCGCCGGCCGGAGCGTGCCCGGAGACGTGCACCTTGGCCGTCTCTTTGTGCACGACCGTGGCGCCGGCCCGGGACAGCTGGTTGATCACCCGGTAGACCGAGGTCTCGTTGCCCGGCACCAGCGAGCTGGCCAGCACCACGGTGTCGCCGGGGGCGATGGTGATGTGCCGGTGGTCGCCGGTCGACATGCGGCCCAGGGCGCTCATCGGCTCGCCCTGCGACCCGGTCGACATGAAGACGATCTCGTCGCCGGGCAGGTGGGTCGCCTCGTCGAGGCTGACCAGCAGGCCGTCCGGGATGTTGAGCAGTCCCAGGTCGCGGGCGATGCCCATGTTGCGCACCATCGAGCGGCCGATCAGGGCGACCTTGCGGTCGTATTCCCAGGCCGCGTCCATGACCTGCTGGACCCGGTGCACGTGGGAGGCGAAGCTGGCCACGATGATGCGGCCCTTGGCCTTGCCGAAGATGGCGCTGAGCACCGGGCCGATGTCGCGCTCGGGGGCCACGAAGCCGGGCACCTCGGCGTTCGTCGAGTCGGAGAGCAGCAGGTCGACACCCTCGGCGCCGAGCCGGGCGAAGCCGGCCAGGTCGGTGATGCGGCCGTCGAGCGGCACCTGGTCCATCTTGAAGTCGCCGGTGTGCAGGATCAGGCCGGCCGGGGTGCGCACGGCGACGGCCAGCGCGTCGGGAATGGAGTGGTTGACCGCGAAGAACTCACAGTCGAACGGACCGAGGCGCTCGGTCTGGCCCTCGCGGACGGTCAGCGTGTACGGGTCCAGGCGCCGCTCGGCCAGCTTGGCCTCGACCAGCGCGAGCGTGAACTCGGAGCCGACCAGCGGAATGTCCGCCTTGTGGGCGAGCAGGTAGGGCACCGCCCCGATGTGGTCCTCGTGGCCGTGGGTGAGCACGATCGCCTGGATGTCGTCGAGCCGGTCCAGGATCGGCGTGAAGTCGGGCAGGATCAGGTCGACGCCCGGTTGCTCCACGTCGGGGAAGAGCACTCCGCAGTCGATGACCAGCAGCTTGCCGTCGAACTCCAGGACCGTCATGTTGCGGCCGATCGCGCCGAGACCGCCGAGCGGGATGACGCGCAGGGCGCCTTCCGGCAGCGGCGGGGGCGTGTCCAGCTCCTCGTGCGCTTGACTCATTCGCTTGTATCTATCTCTCTTCTACGGGCTCTTCTACAGGCCGATGCCGGCCGCGGCGGCATCCGTACGCAGCTGGGCCAGTTCCTCGCCGGTCGCCTCGACCAGCGGTGAGCGGACCGGGCCGGCCGGGCGGCCCGACGCGTTGAGACCCGCCTTGACCAGCATGGTCCCCGGTGCCCGGAAGATGCCGGTGAACAGCGGCATCGCCCGGCGGTGCAGGGCGAGAGCGGCGGCGTTGTCGCCGCGCTCGAACGCCTCGATCATGTCTTTGGCGAGAACGCCGGTGAAGTGGGTGGACGTCCCGACCAGGCCGACCCCGCCGATCGACAGCAGCGGCAGCGTGGCGGCGTCGTCACCCGAGTAGTACGCCAGGTCGGTGCGGCTCAGCACCCAGGAGGAAGCGGTCAGATCACCCTTGGCGTCCTTGACCGCCACGATCCGCTCGTGCTCGGCGATGCGGCACATCGTCTCGGTGGCGATGGCCGTGCCGGCGCGGTGCGGGATGTCGTAGACCATCACGGGCAGGCCGGCCGCGTCGGCCACGGTCAGGAAGTGGTGGGCGACGCCGGCCTGCGGCGGCTTGTTGTAGTACGGCGTCACGACCAGCAGGCCATGGGCGCCGGCCTTTTCGGCCGCGTGCGCCAGCTCGATCGTGTGGGCCGTGTTGTTGGTGCCCACACCGGCGACGATCCGGGCCCGGTCGCCGACCGCGTCGACGACGGCGCGCAGAAGGGTCTCCTTCTCGGCGTCGGTCGTCGTCGGGGACTCGCCCGTGGTGCCGCTGACGACGAGCGCGTCGTTGCGCTGCTCGTCGACGAGGTAGGTGGCCAGTTTCGCCGCGCCCTCGACGTCGAGGGAGCCGTCCGGGGCGAACGGGGTGACCATCGCGGTCAGGAGCCGTCCGAAGGGTCGCGGGTCGTGCGTCATACCCACCAACCTATCGGACTCCCCGCTCAGACGTAGAGCGCGGTGAACGGGGCCCAGGGCAGGTTGCGCAGCACACTCCAGACGGCCCACACCGCGACAAATGTGATCAACACCGCCGGGCTCAACGTGAGCTGCGGAAGCTTCCAGTTGAACAGCCTTTTCCCGGCCCACGCCACATACATGTAGAGCAGGAAGGGCACGGCGAAGGTGAAGATCGCGTGGTGACGGGCCGCGGCCGGAAGATCTCCATGAAGCAGGTACCACGCCGCGCGGGTGCCGCCGCAGCCCGGGCAGACGAAGCCGGTCGTGTATTTGAGCAGGCAGGTCGGCGGCTCGCCGGCACCGGCCTCGGCGGGATGGGTGGCCAAGGTGTAACCGACAGCACCGCCCATGCAGGCCAGCAGGGCGATGGGCGCGGCCCAGACGGGTGACCTGGTCCACACCCGCTGGACGAACCGGGTGACCCTGTCCTGCTGGGGCTGTGCGTAATAGTCGAGCCACTCCGGCGGCACCGGCGGGCCCTGCACCGGCTGTTCCTCCAGCGCCTTCATGGCCGTCACGCTACACCTTTGAGGGCAGCGGCCAGCGGGCCCGCGAAGTCGCCCCGCTCGGGCACCGCGATGCGCGAAAGGCCCAGCCAGCCGGCCAGCCGGTGCAGCTCGGCGGCGAGGGCCACGGCGGTCTCCTCCTGGTCGGCGCCGGGCTCGAGCCAGGCCGCCGGCACGAGCAGCTCGCCCGCCTTGCGGTCGGCCTTGAGATCGACCCGGGCCGCCAGCTCGTCGCCGAGCAGGAACGGCAGCACGTAGTAGCCGTAGAGCCGCTGCGCGGCCGGCACGTAGATCTCGATGCGGTAGTTCATGCCGAACAGCCGCTCGGTGCGGTTGCGCTCCCACACCAGTGGATCGAACGGGCTGATCAGCGTCGAGGCCGCTACCCGCCGGGGCAGCTTGGCCTCGTGATGCAGATAGGCCGGCCCCTTCCAGCCCTTGACCTGCACCGGCAGCAGCACCTTGTCCTCGATGAGCTCGGACACGGCCCGCTTGAAGCCGTCGACCGGGAGCCGGAAATAGTCGCGCAGCTCGGCCTCGGCCCCGACCCCGACGGCCCGCGCCGAGAGCTCGACGAGCGCCCGGAACGCGTCCTGCGGATGCGGGGTCGGCGCGTTGAGCACCGAGAACGGCAGCACGCGCTCGGGCAGGTCGTACCGCCGGGCGAACGAGGTCGTCCGGTCCGACGCCGTCACCTGGCCGGTGAAGAAGAGCCACTCCAGCGCCTGCTTGACCGACGACCAGTTCCATCCCCAGTGGTCGGTCCGTTTCGGCTCGTCGTGCTCGATCTGGGCCGCGGTGATCGGCCCGCGGTCGCGCACGACGGCCAGCACCCGCTCGATCAGCTCGGGCTGCTCCCTGGCGATGCGGACCATGCCACCCCACGCGTAGTCGGCGGCGCGCTCCATGCGCCAGCGGAACAGCGGCTGGAGGTCGGTGGTGATCAGCGACGCCTCGTGGCCCCAGAACTCGAACAGCTCACGCGGCTTGCGATAGGCGGCCCGCTCGAGCAGCTCGACCGGGTAGGGACCCAGGCGACTGTAGAGCGGCATGAAATGCGCCCGCTGCAGCACGTTCACCGAATCCATCTGGATCAGATGGACCCGGCGCAGCACGCGCCGCAGATGACGCATGTCGGTGGCGCCGCCCGGCTTGGGGTCGGTGAAGCCCTGCGCGGCCAGCGCGACGCGCCGGGCCTGCGCCACGGAGAGAGTCTCGGGAAGTGCCACGTCGCGAACGGTAGACGAAGGGTGTGACAAAAATCGGCCTCGGTAGGCTGCCCGGCATGGCAATCGGCTTCGTCCGTCCCGCTCGCCCCGAAGACGCCCCCGAGATCGCCCGGGTCCAGCTCACCACCTGGCGCTCCGCCTATCGGCGGATGTTCCCCGCGCACGTCCTGGCCAACCTGGACCTCGACTATCTGACCCGCGGCTGGACCGAGGCGATCACCGCGCCGCCCTCGCCGAGGCACCGGGTGCTCATCGCCGTCGAGCAGAGCGACACCGCGACCCAGGTGGTCGGGTTCGCCGCCGCCGGCCCGGCCGACGAGCAGGCCCTGGCGCCCGAGGAGCCCCCGCTGGGCGAGACGACCGCCGCCGTCACCGATCTGCTGGTCGAGCCGCGCTGGGGCCGCCGGGGCCATGGCAGCCGCCTGCTCAGCGCCGCGGTCACCCATTGGCGGGACGACGGTTTCGAGCGGGCCGTCGCCTGGGCGTACGAGCAGGACGAGGCCATGCGGAAGTTCCTCTCCTTGGCCGGCTGGGAGCCCGACGGCGCCGGCCGCGCCCTCGACGTGGACGACATGCTCGTCCCCCAGGTGAGGCTGCACGTCGCGGTCGCGGAAGAATAGAAAGGTGACCGCGACCTTCGTCTACGACGGCGACTGCTCCTTCTGCACGACGTGCGCCGAGTTCATCGAGCGCCGCATCCCGACACACGCCCGGGTGATCCCGTGGCAGTTCGCCGACCTCGACAAGCTCGGCCTGACCACCGAGGAGTGCGAGGAGGCGGTCCAGTGGGTCGGCGCCGGCGGCGAGCGCGCCTCGGGCCCGGACGCGATCGCCCTGATGCTCCGCGACGCCGGCCGTCTCTGGCAGGTCGCGGGCGGCGCTCTGCAGATCGGCCCGGTCCGCCTGGCCGCCTGGCCCGCCTATCGCTGGGTCGCCGAGCATCGTCACCTTCTGCCCGGCGGGACGGCGGCCTGCTCTCTGCCGCAGGCTCAGCGAGATCTTCTTTAGAGGTACGGGTTCACCAAAGGCCCCCGCTTCGACGAGCCTGGCTCCGTCGTGGTCACCCTCTCTGCCGCGGCTGCCGGGCTGTCCTGCAACTCGGGCTTCTGTACCATCTCCCTGCTTCGATATGAACGGGGAGGAAGACACACGTGCGAGGAAAGATCGCGGCCGGCGTTCTCATGGCGCTGGCCCTTCTGATTCCGGCGGCGCCGGCCATGGCTCAGGCCGAGCCGCCCGTGCTCGGCGCGGATTGCCAGCCGGTCGAGCGCAAGGTCTTCAAGGACGTCCGCCAGCTCTTCACCATCGACCTGGACACCGCCAACGACAGCGAGGTGCGGCTGCTGGCCTACCGGATCCTGGACGCGACCGAGTCGCTGCCGGTCCTGCCGCCCGCCCTCCAGAAGAAGATGGGCGGCACCCCGGAGGAGCTGCGGGCCTTCCTCAAGAACGACTGGCAGGCGGCCTGGGGACACGATCTGCGGATCTCGATCGGCCGGACGATGCCGGAGGACGCCGGGGCCAACGTGAAGGCGGCCGCCAACAAGGCGCTCGACAGCGACTCCGTCGACGTCCACCTGGCTTACCTGAACGAGGGCCTGTACACGGCCCGGGCACTCGACTGCGCGGCCCAGCCCACGCCGAAACCGACGGTCACGCCCACCGCCACGGCGACCGTGTCGCCGGCGCCCACCTCCACCGCCGGCTCGAGCGCCCCTACCACGGCCCCGGCCAGCTCGAGTGCCCCCGGCACGCCGGCCGCCGGCGCGGAGAACAGCGGCGGCGAGGGCGGCGGCCTGCCCGTGACCGGCACGGCCACCGGCGTCGTGGTCGGCATCGGCGGCGTGCTCCTGCTCCTCGGCGCGACCGGCTACGTGATCGGCCGCCGTCGCCGCTCCCGCTTCGTGGCCTGACCGCCCACCGCCCCAGCTCAGCGCCCGGCTCGGCGACTCGTCGAGCCGGGCCGGGCCGGGGCTCAGGTGCTTTCCGGCACCACCGGGCGGGCCGATCGCCGCCGGAGCCACTCGATCGGGCGGACCTTCTCCAGCGGCAGGAAGCTCGCCATCGCGGCCAGATGCGGGGCGAACGAGATGGTGATCATCGAGAACGTCATCACGTGGAACGAGTAGAAGAACGCCACGCCCCAATTCCGCCATTTCTGCGGAATCGCCCAGATCAACGGGCTGAGCAGCTCGAACAGGATGATCCCGAACTGGGCCGCGATCAGCAGGCCCGGCACCACGGCGATGTGGTCGGCCAGCCAGGTGCCCCGGCGGATGATGGCCTGGGCGAGCACGGCGCTGGTCAGCCAGTCGATGCCGCCGAAGCGGAGCTTGGCCAGGGCGGCCAGGAAGTACGTGCAGATCACCGCGATCTGGGTGACCCGCAGGGCCCATCCCGCTTTTTCCGACATTTCCCCGGAACCGTGGCGAGCGCGGCCGACTGTCGGCAGGACGGCCAGGGCCACGAGCAGGCCGACCCGGTCGTGGTCGACCTTGCCGTAGCTCATCGCGATGATCATCCACTCGAAGTACAGCGCGAACACCGCCCAGCCCAGCGCCCGCGGCGCCCGCCCGGTCGCGGCGGCCAGCGACAGCACGAGCAGCAGCCAGAACACTCCCCACACGAGCAAAGGCCCCGGCGTGGGCAAGTGGAGCAGACGGCCGACCAGCAGAGGCTGATAGAGGTCGCCCGGGGTGTTGGCGTGCGAGCGCACCCACGGGGTGAAGACCGTCAGATCAAGGACGACGAACGCGTAGACCAGCGTACGGAACGCGGCCACCCGGCCCAGGGGCACGGGCGCGAAGAGCCACCTCATGGGCGCGTCCATTCGGCGACGACCTCGTCGCGGTAGTCGCCGGTCGGGCGGGCGTGCTCGATACCGTGCCAGCGGATCACGATCTTCACGGTGCGCAACGGTGAAGCGCCGGGCGAGTGCGACGCGTAGGCGTCGGCGATCTGGCTCAGGCGGGACGGATCCGACTCGTACGCCTGCTGCTGCCCCTCGATCTCGGCCCGGCGGATGCCGCTGTTGCCCTCGGTGATCGCGACCGTGCGCCCGGCCGTGTCGACGCCCTCGACCCGGGTGTCCTTGGCGTCACCGTTGGGGTCGGGCGCCGTGGAGTACATCCGGAACGGCCCGAACGGGAAGTCGTCGTCGACGCCCCAGAACGTCCCGGCCAGCAGCAGCGCGCCGGCGACCAGGGTGGCGACCACCCGAAGCCGGCGGCCACGCACGGTCAACTCGTTCACAGCAGGACAACCTACCGTGCTCAGTCGAGGAAGCTGTCCAGGCCGATCGTGAGGCCGGGGCGCGACAAGATCTTGCGTACGCCGAGAAGGACTCCGGGCATGAAGGAGACCCGGTCGAGCGAGTCGTGCCGGATGGTCAGCGTCTCGCCCAGGCTGCCGAACAGGACCTCCTGGTGGGCCACCAGCCCGGCCGCGCGGATCGCGTGGACCCGTACCCCGTCGAGGTCTGCCCCTCGGGCGCCCGGCACCTCTTCCTTCGTCGCGTCCGGCATCGGGCCCAGGCCGGCCGAAGCCCGCGCGTCAGCGATCAGCTTGGCCGTGTGCGTGGCCGTGCCGCTCGGGGCGTCCAGCTTGCGCGGGTGGTGCTGCTCGATGATCTCGGCCGACTCGAAGTACCGCGCCGCCTTGGCCGCGAACTGCATCATCAGGACCGCGCCGATGCCGAAGTTCGGGGCGATCAGCACGCCGGCCGACGGCTGCGCGGCCAGCCAGGACCGGATCTGATCGTGTCGCTCCGACGTGAAGCCGCTGGTGCCGACCACGAAGCTGATGCCCCGCTCGAGGCCCCACCGCAGGTTGTCCATCACCGCGCCGGGATTTGTCAGGTCGACCAGCACCTGGGCGCTCGCGGCGGCCTCGAGGTCGTCGCCACGGCCGAGCGCGGCCACCAGGTCGAGATCGGCCGCCGCCTCCACGGCCTTGCAGGCCTCGGAGCCCATGCGGCCCTGGGCGCCGAGTACGCCCACACGGATCGGTTCAGTCACTGCGTCAACTTAGCCCGGTTGCTCCACCAGCGTTCCAGCAGGCCCACGGCCGCGAAGGTCAGGGCCACGTAGAGCCAGCCGACCAGCACGTCGATCACGTAGTGCTCGCCGGTGTAGACCAGCGTGAAGGTCATCGCCAGCGGATAGGCGAACAGCAGCGGCCACCAGCGCTTGCGGATCATCGGCAGGAAGAAGGCGACCGCCATCATCGCGTACGCCGTGTGCAGCGAGGGCATGGCCGCGACCGGGTTGGACTGCTCGACCTGCAACGCGTTGAGGGTGTTGCCGGCGCCGTGCAGACCGAGCACCTCCAGGCCGCGCAGCGAGAAGCGCATGACGTTCTCGGGGATGTAGTGGTACTCGGAGGCCCACCAGGGCGGCGCCGCCGGGTAGAGGAAGTACGTGATCAGGCCGGCCATGCTGAGGAAGATCCACCGGCGCATGAAGCGGTAGGAGAGCTTGCGGCTGCGTACCCACAGGACGACCGCGACCGTGGGCACGGCCAGGAAGTGCGAGATGTAGACCAGGCTGGTCACCACCTCCCACCACGGCACGTGGTCCTTCGTGTAGAGGTGCTCCTGGAGCCACACGGTGGGGATGTGGCCGCCGAACAGGGCCTTGTCCGCGTCGACCATGGGGTAGACGTGCGGGTCGAAGAGCTTGTCGGCCGAGCCCCGCGACACGTTGTAGAACACCAGCAGCAGCACCACCGGCAGCCAGTCGCGCAGGAACAGCAGATGCTCACGCCACGGCAGATAGTTGCGCCAGGCGATGGTGGCCAGCCAGAGCCAGCCGAACGCGATGAGCACATCGCTGGTCGGCACGCCCACCAGCGCCACGAACACGGCGAAGGCCGCCGCCCAGATCAACATGCCGATGACCCGGCGGCGGCGCTGCTCCGGAGTGATCTCGGGCGAGGGCGGCGGCTTCTCCAGCGTTGTCACGGGGCCCAAGGTTAGCGAGCCGCGAAAGCGGCTTCGTCGAACGGCCCCACGACGGCCAGCGACATCGGCTGGGCCAGCAGGTCGGCGGCGATCGCGTTGACCTCGTCGGCGGTGACCGCGTCGACCCGGCCGAGCAGCTCGTCGACGGTCATGAGATCGCCGTAGAGCAGCTCCGACTTGGCCAGCCGGCTCATCCGCGAGCCGGTGTCCTCCAGGCCGAGGACGAAGGCGCCCTTGACCATGCCCTTGCCCCGGGCGATCTCCTCGGCGTCGACGCCCTTGGCCGACACCCGCTCCAGCTCGGCCCGGGTGAGGTCGAGGACCTCCTCGATCTTGCCGGGGGCGCAGCCGGCGTAGACGCCGAACAGGCCGGCGTCGGCGTACTGGCTGGCGTACGAGTAGACCGAGTAGGCCAGGCCCCGCTTCTCGCGGATCTCCTGGAAGAGACGGCTGGACATGCCGCCGCCGAGGATGTTGTTGAGCACGCCCAGGGCGAAGCGGCGCTCGTCGCGGCGGCCGATGCCGACGCCGCCGAGCACCACGTGCGCCTGCTCGGTGTCGCGGTTGCGGACGACCGTGTGCGGGCGCTGGGTGGGCACGCGCTTGGCGCCGAGGCGCGGTCCGGCCGGCTCGGCCGGCCCGGTGTCCAGCGCCGTGCCGGCCAGGGCCTTGCGGACCAGCCGGACGACAGTGGCGTGGTCGAGGTTGCCCGCGGCCGCGATCACGATGTTGGGCGGGGTGTAGCGCCGCTTGTAGAAGCTGTTGATCTGGTTCCGGGTCATCGGGGTGACCGATTCCTCGGTCCCCGAGATCAGCCGGCCCAGCGGGTGGTCGCCGAAGATCGCCTCGGTGAAGACGTCGTGCACCTCGTCGCCGGGCTCGTCCTCGTGCATGGCGATCTCTTCGAGGATCACGCCGCGCTCGGTCTCCACGTCGGCCGGCGCGATGATCGAGTCGGCCACGGCGTCGCACATCACGTCCACCGCGAGCGCCAGATCGGCGTCGAGCACCCGTGCGTAGTAGCACGTGTACTCCTTCGTGGTGAAGGCGTTGGTCTCGCCGCCGACGGCCTCGATCTCGGCCGAGATCTGCAGCGCCGTGCGCTTGTGGGTGCCCTTGAAGAGCAGGTGCTCGAGGAAGTGGGAGGCGCCGGACATGCCCGGCGTCTCGTCACGCGAGCCGATCCCGACCCAGACGCCGAGCGAGGCGCTCCGGGTCGTCGGGATGGCTTCCGTGACGATGCGCAGACCACTGGGCAGGACGGTCCTTTTTACGCCGTCCTGCAGGGTCTTGGTAGAAACGCGGGCCGGCCGAGAGGCCGACCCGCGGTTGTTACTCGATGTCACTGGTGATTACTCGCGACGGTCGCCACGGTCGCCGCTGGAGCGCTGACGACGCCGGCGCGGCTCGCCGCCACCCTCGCCACCACGGTCACCGCGCGGCTCGCGCGGCGGCCGGCCCTCGCCCGAACCCGAGGCGGCGGGAGCGGCCGCGGGGGCCTCCTCGCCCTCGGGGCGGACCTTGTCGAGGTAGATCTTGCCGCGGGCGTCGATGTCCGCGATGGACACCTCGACCTTGTCGCCGACGTTGAGGAAGTCCTCGACCTTCTCGACCCGCTTGCCGTCGCCCACCTTGGAGATGTGCAGCAGGCCGTCGCGGCCGGGCAGGAGCGAGATGAAGGCGCCGAAGGCGGCCGTCTTCACCACGGTGCCGAGGAACTTGTCGCCGACCTTGGGCAGCGTCGGGTTGGCGATCGCGTTGATCCGCTCGACCGCGGCGTCGGCCGACGGGCCGTTCGTCGCGCCCACGTAGATCGTGCCGTCGTCCTCGATCGAGATGTCGGCGCCGGTCTCGTCCTGGATCGCGTTGATCGTCTGGCCCTTGGGGCCGATGACCATGCCGATCTTGTCGACCGGGATCTTCACCGAGGTGACCCGCGGCGCGTACTCCGACATCTCGGCCGGAGCGTTGATCGCCTGCTCCATCACGCCGAGGATCGTGGCGCGGGCCTCGTGGGCCTGCTGGAGAGCGCCGGCCAGCACGTCCGACGGGATGCCGTCGAGCTTGGTGTCCAGCTGCAGGGCGGTGACGAACTCGCTGGTGCCGGCGACCTTGAAGTCCATGTCGCCGAACGCGTCCTCGGCGCCCAGGATGTCGGTCAGCGCGACGTACTGCGTCTTGCCGTCGACCTCGTCCGAGATCAGGCCCATCGCGATGCCGGCGACCGGCGCCTTCAGCGGCACACCAGCGCTGAGCAGCGACAGCGTCGAGGCGCAGACCGAGCCCATCGAGGTCGAGCCGTTCGAGCCCAGCGCCTCGGAGACCTGGCGGATCGCGTAGGGGAACTCCTCGCGCGTCGGCAGCACGGGCACGAGGGCCCGCTCGGCCAGCGCGCCGTGGCCGATCTCGCGGCGCTTCGGCGAGCCCACCCGGCCGGTCTCACCGGTCGAGTAGGGCGGGAAGTTGTAGTTGTGCATGTAGCGCTTGGACTTCTCCGGCGCCAGGGTGTCCAGCGCCTGCTCCATGCGCAGCATGTTCAGCGTGGTCACGCCCAGGATCTGGGTCTCGCCACGCTCGAACAGGGCCGAGCCGTGCACGCGGGGCAGCACGCCGATCTGGGCCGACAGCGGGCGGATGTCGCGCGGGCCACGGCCGTCGATGCGGACCTGGTCGCGCAGCACGCGCTGGCGTACCTCGGACTTGGTGACCGAGCGGAAGGCCGCGCTGATCTCCTTCTCGCGGCCCTCGAAGCGCTCGTCGAGAAGCTCGTGCGCCTTGGCCTTGACGAGGTCGAGAGCCTCTTCGCGCTCCTGCTTGGCGGCGATCTTGAGCGCCTCGGCGGTCTCCGCGCGGACGGCCTCGACCACCGCGGTGTAGACGTCGTCCTGGTAGTCCAGGAACACCGGGAACTCGACGGCCGGCTTCGAGGCGATCTCGGCCAGCTCGCTCTGCGCGCGGCACAGCTCGCGGATGGCGGGCTTGGCGGCCTCGAGACCGCTCGCCACGACCTCCTCGGTCGGGGCGGTGGCGCCACCGGCGATCAGCTTGACCGCGTTCGGCGTGGCCTCGGCCTCGACCATCATGATGGCGACGTCGCCGTCGGCCAGGACGCGACCGGCGACCACCATGTCGAAGGTGGCCCGCTCGAGCTCCTCGATGGTCGGGAAGGCGACCCACTGGCCGTCGATGTGCGCGACCCGGGTCGAGCCGATCGGGCCGCTGAACGGCAGGCCGGACAGCTTGGTCGACAGCGAGGCGCCGTTCATGGCGACCACGTCGTACGGGTGGGCCGGGTCGAGGGCCAGCACGGTCTCGACGACCTGGACCTCGTTGCGCAGGCCCTTGGTGAACGAGGGGCGCAGCGGGCGGTCGATCAGGCGGCAGGTGAGGATCGCGTCCTCGCTCGGGCGGCCCTCACGGCGGAAGAACGAGCCGGGGATGCGGCCCGCGGCGTACATCCGCTCCTCGACGTCGACGGTCAGCGGGAAGAAGTCGAAGTGCTCCTTCGGCTGCTTGCTGGCCGTGGTCGCGGACAGGACGGTGGTGTCGCCCAGCTGGACGATGACCGAGCCGGCGGCCTGCTTGGCGAGCCGGCCGGTGGAGAAAGTCACCTCGCGGGTGCCGAACGACCCGTTGTCGATGACGGCGGTGCGAGATTCGGTGCCGAGAGCGTTCTGCTCTGTCATGTGGTGCGGTACTCCTTCGTCGAGGACCCGGCGGTCTACACAGCGCGGTTGGGTTCCAGGCTGCCGGTCTTCGATCGAAGTGCCCAGGTATCACTGCCTGGGAACCACTACCGAGGACCGGTGGCTTCGCCTGCGTACCGCGCGGGTCCGTGGGTTGTTGCTGTGCGGGGGAGCGACCTCGTGGTCACTCCCCCGTCAGATCAGCGGCGCAGGCCGAGACGCTCGATGAGCGTCCGGTAGCGCGCGATGTCCTTCTTCTGAACGTAGTGGAGCAGACGGCGGCGACGGCCGACCAGCAGCAGCAGACCACGACGGCTGTGGTGGTCGTGCTTGTGCACCTTCAGGTGCTCGGTCAGGTCGGCGATCCGCTTGGTCAGCATCGCGACCTGGACCTCGGGGGATCCGGTGTCGCTGTCCTTCGACTTGTACTCGTCGATGATCTTGGTCTTGGTCTCTTGATCGAGCGCCATGTTCTCCGAACTTCTGTGTTGCCGGTGACATCGAGTTCCGCACCCGCGGCGTCGGGCAGGCACGCGGAATCGTTCGCTGGTTAAGCCAGCGCCGAGTCAACCCTACCAGGCAGTTACCGAAGCAACACTCGGGTCTGTTCCACGTCGGCCCGGATCTGATCGACCAAAGCCTCGATCGTCGTGTACGTCACCTGTCCGCGCAGGTGGGCGACGAAGTCGAGGCTGACCCGCTCGCCGTAGAGATCGCCGTCGAAATCCAGCACGTACGCCTCGACGCGGCGCTCCCGGCCCTCGAAGGTCGGGTTGGTGCCGACCGAGATGCTGGTCGGCAGGGGTTTGCCGTCCGCGCGGAGGAAGTAGCCGGCGTAGACGCCGTCGGCCGGAATGGCCGCGTACTGGTGGGTCAACAGGTTGGCGGTGGGGAAGCCGAGCTCACGCCCGCGCTGGTCACCACGGACCACCACCCCGCTCACCTGATGGGGCCGGCCAAGCGCGTCGGCCGCCGCCCGCACGTCCCCGGCGTCGACACAACTGCGGATGTACGTCGAGGAGAAGACCAGCCCGTCCTCGGAGACCAGCGGGGCGTCCTCGACGGTGAACCCGAACGAGGTGCCGAGCCGCTCGAGCAGGGCCGCGTCACCCGCCGCCTTGTGACCGAAGCGGAAGTTGTCGCCGACCACCACGGCCGCCGCGTGCAGCGACTCGACCAGCACGTCGTGCACGAAGGCCTCGGGCGAGAGCTGCGAGAACGCCTTGGTGAAGGGCACCACGCAGAGCGCGTCGGCACCCAGCTGCTCGATCAGCTCGGCCTTGCGCGCCGGCTCGGTCAGCACGGCCGGATGGGAACCGGGCCGCACGACCTCGGCCGGGTGCGGGTCGAAGGTCACCACGACCGACTGGAGCCCCAGCTCGTGGGCCCGTTTCACGGCGTGCCCGATGATCATCTGATGGCCGCGGTGCACACCGTCGAAGACGCCGATCGTGACGACCGACCGGCCCCAGCCTCCCGGCACCGATTCGAAGCCCCGCCACCGCTGCATGTCCGCGTACCCCTTCGGTGTTCGCCAGTTAGCGGTTCTCAGCGTATCGGGCGGCGTACGTCACGCCGGGGCCAGGACGATCTCGGCCCGGGCCCGGCCCTCACGCTCGGAGACGATGGCCAGCACGTCACCCTGCGGAGAGAAGACGGCGTACGGCCCCTCGATGCCGACCGGGGCCAGAGGACCACCGTGACTGAGCACACGTGCCTCGTCGGCGGTCGCCTCCCGCTGCGGGAAGGCCTGCCGCGCGGCGTCGGCCATCGGCAGGGTGACGACGTCATCGGGCTCGCGCTCGGCCAGCTGGTCGAGGGTGAGCGCCTCGTCGAGCGTCATGCCACCCACGGCCGTACGGCGAAGGGCCGTGAGATGACCGCCCACACCGAGCCCCGCGCCGAGATCGCGCGCGATCGAGCGGATGTAGGTGCCGGAGGAGCAGGTGACGTCGACGTCCACGTCGACGAAGTCCCCGTCGCGCCGGATGTCGAGCACGTCGAGCCGCGAGATGGTGACCCGCCGGGCCGGAATCTCGACCTCTTCGCCCTCGCGGACCCGCTTGTAGGCCCGCTCCCCGTTGATCTTGATGGCGCTCACGGCGCTGGGCACCTGGTCGATCTCGCCGCGCTGCCGGGCGAGGCCCTCATGGATCGCCTCGTCGGCGACATGACCGGCCGGCGTGGTCGAGGTGACCTCCCCCTCGGCGTCGTCGGTGATGGTCGACTGCCCGAGCCGGATGGTCGCGGCATAGCTCTTGGAGGACCCGATGACGTACGTCAGAAGCCTCGTGGCCTTGTTGACCCCGATGATCAGCACACCGGTGGCCATCGGATCGAGCGTCCCGCCGTGCCCCACCCGCCGCGTCTTGGCCAGCCGCCGAATCCGGCTGACCACGTCATGCGAGGTCATCCCCGCCGGCTTGTCCACCACGATCAGTCCGTCCGCACTCACCCGACCACCTTAGGGTCAGCCCGCTCCCCCCACGCTCCCAGCCCGCCGGTCAAAGAGTGGACAGAAGCCATGCCGCACCCAGGATCGGCAGGATCGCGGACAGCGCGAGCGCGGGCACCTTGGCGGCCCACCACGACGCGGTCGCCGCCACCAGCAACGGCACGAGTCCCGCCCAGAGGAGAAAGGCGCCGAGAAAGAAGAAGATCGCGCCGATCACGAAGAGCATGACGGCTTCCAGGTAGCAGACGATCCGGAAGCCGAGGAAATTGCGCACCGCCAGCGGCGGGGCAGTGAGGGCCGCGCCGGCGACGAAGCACCAGAACATGTCCTCGAACCGGAAGTTCGGCCAGTCACCGATGACGGCGAACACGAAGCCGGAGTTGATCACAGCCACCGTGACGATGGCCCGGCGAACGCCACCGACCCTCATCGGTGCCGGCCACGGCCATCCCGGATGGCGTTTCGGCCGTACTTGAACATGTTCAACCACGCGCCTGAGCGTATGACTCGCTGCGCCTGGGCGCTAGAGACTCTCCGCATGTGAAGTCGTGACGCCGATCGCGCCAGGGTGGCCGGGAGGCGGCTGGCGCGGTCCGCTTGCGGTCCTCCTCAGGCGATCTGCGCGTTCGGCAGCCGTCAGCTCGGGGCTTTCAGCTCGGCGCCGATCACGGCCCAGCGGGACGAGCGCCAACGCCAAACCGTGCCCGCGAAGCGGATGGCGATCAGCAACGCCAGGCCGGCCCAGACGCCGCCCAGGCCGAGGTCCAGCCAGTACGCGATCCAGATCGCGGGCAGGAAACCGAGCAGGGTCGCCGCCAGCGTGATGTCGCGCAGGAAGCGGACGTCGCCGGCACCGATCAGGACGCCGTCGAGGGCGTAGACGATGCCCGCGAACGGCATCAGCCCGATGAACCACGGCCAGACGACGGCCGCCTGGTCGTGCACCGCCGGGTCCGGCGTGAACCAGCTCGGGATCACCCCCGCGCCGGCCGCGGCCAGTGCCGCGAAGACCACCCCGGCCAGGCCGCCGGCGATTGTCACCCGTTTGGCGACCTCCTGGGCGGCCGGCGCGTCGCCCGCGCCCAATGTCGCGCCGACCAGTGACTGGGCCGCGATGGCGACCGCGTCGAGGGCGAGCGCGCTGAAGAACCACAGCTGCAGCGCGATCTGGTGGGCGCCGACCGCGGCCACCCCGAAGCGGCTGGCCACGGCGGTGGCCGACAGGAAGCAGGCCTGGAAGGAGGCGCCTCGGATCAGCAGGTCGCGGCCGAGGACCACCTGCCGCACGATGATCTGGGGTACCGGACGCAGGGCGCGGGTCTCCCGGACGAGCGCGGCCAGGAAGAGGCCGCCGGAGACGCTCTGCGCGACCACGTTGGCCACCGCCGAGCCGTTCAGGCCCCAGCCGGCCGGATAGACGAGCAGCGGGCACAGGATCGCCGAGAGCACGTTCGCGCCGAGCACGAAGAACAGCGGCCGCCGCGTGTCCTGGACGCCGCGCATCCAGCCGTTGCCGGCGGCCGCGAGCAGCAGGCCGGGGATGCCGAACGAGGCGATGCGCAACCAGTGGGCGGCCGCGTCGGCCGTGGCCTGGTCGCCGGCGAGCGCGTGGACCAGCGGTCCGGCACCGATCTGGGCCAGCAGCACCAGCACGACGCCCATGCCGAGCGCGAGCCAGGACGCCTGGACGCCCTCGGCGACGGCGGCGGCCCGGTCGCCGGCGCCGAAGCGGCGGGCGGCGCGGCCGGTGGTCCCGTACGCCATGAGCGTGCCGAACCACACGGCGACCGACATGACGGTCCCGCTGACGGCGACCGCGGCCAGCGGCACCGCGCCGAGATGCCCGACGACAGCCGTGTCGACCAGCACGTAGAGCGGCTCCGCGGCCAGCACGACGAGCGCCGGCAGGGCGAGCGCCGCGATCCGCCGCGCGGAGGCGGATGAATCAGGCCGGGCAGACGGGCTCATGAACAGTCATGATGCCCGCTCGGCCGTAAGGAGCGCAAACCAGATGAACGCTTACTGACGAGTGTCCATCGACGTCTGCAGGGCGCGGCGCGCGGCCTCGCGGGCTTCGTCGGTGGCGGAGGGCTTCGGCTTGGCGGCCATGATCGTGGTCCTTCCACGGTGGGTGAAGGCGCGGGCGCCTGAGGTTTGGTCGAGCGGAGCGTCGCGGGGCCGGTCCGGGATCGCCGGACGTCTGGCGAGGGCGACGCTGCCCGGGCGGGTGGGCCCGGGTGGCTCGAGGTCTCGCGGCGGGCAGTGGTCACGACCGCGCAAAACCTAATCACCGTTCAGGACCCAAACTATCGTTCAGCTCGCTCGATCACCGGCTGCTTCCCACGAAGCGGGACACGAAAAAGCCGGTGTCGCCGAAGCGACACCGGCTTGAAGCCCGGCTTGTCTAAACAGTGAGATGGGCGTCCAGGAGATCCTTGACCTGCTGGACGATCTCCTCCGGTGTGCCGTGACCGGTGAATCCGGCCGCCAGCCGATGACCGCCGCCGCCGAGCGCCACCGCTACGGCGCTGACGTCGACCGCGCCCTTCGAGCGCAGCGACACCGCCCACTCGCCGTCCGAAGCCTGCTTGACCAGCACCGCCACGTCGGCCTCGGCCACGCTGCGGACCGGGTCGATGAGCGAATCCAGGACGTACGGCTTCTGGTCGTACCTCTCCAGGTCGTCCGTCGTGGCGTACGTCCAGACCAGACCGCGCCCACCCGCCGCCGTGACGTCGAGACGGGCCCGGCCCAGCACCTCGCCGGAGAGTTTCATCGCCCCGAAGGGGCGGGTGTCGAAGATGCGCCGCGAGATCTCGGCCGGGCTGATGCCCGTGGCGATCAAGCGGGCCGCCAGCTCGTGCACCTCGGGCGTGGTCAGATCGAACTTGAACGAGCCGGTGTCGGTGGCCAGCGCCACGTACAGGCACTCGGCGATCTCGGCGTCGAGCGGCACACCGAGCCGGCTCAGCAGCCCCTCGGCCACCACCGAGGTCGCGGCGGCCCGCGGGGCCACCAGGTTGACGCCGCCGAAGCCGGTGTTCGACGCGTGGTGGTCGAGCACGATCACGGCCGGCGCGGACGGCAGCAGGCTCACCAGGTCACCCAGGCGCGACTCGGCCGCAACGTCGAAAATCATGATCAAGGCCGGGTTGTCGTACGCCTCCTGCTCGCTCACCAGCAGATCACTGCCGGGCAGCTCCCGATAGGGCACCGGCACCTCGAACCGGCCCGGGAACGTGGCCCGCAGCCGGGTCACGCCGAGCCGGCGCAGCCCCAGGCCGAAGCCGAGCATGCTGCCGAGCGCGTCCCCGTCCGGGTTGACGTGACAGATGAGCTGGACCTCGTCGTCGGGGCCGAGCGCGCGGATCGCGTCGATCGCGGCCGTCCACTCAAGGTCGGCCACTCCCCCGATGACCGCCGGAACCCCGGCTTCCCCACCGGGGATCGTGGCGGCGCCACCGAAGGACCAGGCGGAGCGGGGACCGTCGGCGGGCCGGGGAACGCCCCCGGGGGCCATGCCCCCGGGGATGCTGGAGACCGTTCTCACCCCTGGTCCTCGCGGGCGCCGACCCGCTCGTCCTCGTCCTCGTCGTCGTCGGCCTTGTAGGGGTCGGGATCGCCCGCGTACTGCTTACCGGCGGCGAGCCGCTGCACCTCCTGGTCGCGCAGGCGCGCCTCGGCCAGCAGGTGGTCGATCTCCTTGGCCTGGTCCTGCACGTTGTCCAGCACGAACGCCAGGCTCGGCGAGTGCCGCAGGCCCAGGGCGTGCCCGACGCGGCTGCGCAGCATGCCCTTGGCGCTCTCCAGCGCGGCCTTGGTGGCCGCCTGCTCGGTCGGGTCGCCGAGCACCGTGTAGTAGACGGTCGCCTCGCGCAGATCGCCGGTGATCCGCGCGTCCGTGATGGTCACCATGCCGAGCCGGGGATCTTTGATCTCTCGTACCAGCGATGCCACCAGCTCCCGTACGCGCTCAGCATGACGGCGCGTCTTGGCCGGGTCCGACATATCGCCCACCTCCGACTGTGATCCCGCGGGTCTCACTACCCCCGCCCAACTGCTGAAGCGTACCCAGCCCGCCCATGGGCCGAACTAGTCGTCCTCCCCGTACAGGCGCCGCTTGACCGAGAGCAACTCGATCTCGGGGCGGCCCGCGACCTGGTTCTCACAGGTGTCGATGACGGCACGGGCCTGTGCGGGCTCGGCGGCGACCACCGCCACCCCGAGCTGTGCGCGGCCGTGCAGGTCGTGCATGCCCACCTCGGCCGCGCTGACCTCGTATTTCTTCAGCATGGCGAGGATCGGGCGTACGTAGGAACGCTTCTGCTTGAGCGAACGGGAGTCGCCGGGCAGGAGCAGGTCGAACACTGCGGTTTCCGTATACATCAGCGGGAAGGGTACCGCCGGCGTACGACAAGTCTCAGCCGGTTTTCCGGGCGATGAGAACGTCGCGCTCGATGCCCTGGTCGACACGGTGCTCCAGGGGCAACTGCTCGATGAGCTCCAGCCCGTGGGCCAGCAGGATGTCCTCGGCCAGCTCGCGCCGGGCGACCTTGGTGTTCCACGACAGGCCGAGGGCGCCACCCGGGCGCAGCAGGGGCAGCCACTGCGGCACCGCGCGCTCCAGCAGGTCGAGCGGGCGCCGGGAGATGCCACCCTCGTCGTCGTAGCTGCCGTGGGCCACGCCGTACGGCAGGTCGGCCACCAGCACGTCGGCCACCCCGGAGCGCAGCAGGCCCTCGAGCTGGGTGGTGTCCGCCTGCAGGACGGTGATCTTCTGCACCGCGCCGGCCTTGTGATCTTCCTTGCTGGCCGCCATCGTCACCTCGAGCCGCCGCGCGGCCCGCTTGCCCTGGCGCCGCACGGGCACGAGCTCGGCGGTGTGCTTGAGACGCTTGCGCTTGAGCCAGGTCTGCAAGAAGAGTTTGTACGCCTCGACGTCCTTGCCGTCGATCTCCACCCCGACGCCGTCGTAGCCGTACATCAGCGCCTGGTTGAGCGTGGTTCCCCGCCCGCAGAGCGGGTCGAGCACGGTGAGCTGCGAGTCGAGCATCCGGCCGGCCGAGGCCGAGGCGAGCAGGGTCAGGTTGAGGACCAGCTTGGTGAACGGCTCGTTGGTCTTGCCCGCGTACTTCGGGATCGTGATCAGGTCACTGTCGTACCGCGCCAGCGCCGTCATCGTGATCGGCCGCAGCAGATCTTCGACCTGCTCGAACAGCGCGTACGCAGAGGACAGATTCGACAAGTACGAAATGTCCCGCTCAGACAGCGCGCCGGCGAAGGTCAAGTACTCCACTCCGCCCAGAACCGCTACGTCGATGTCCGAAATTTCGGACGAAAGCACCTTTCCGAAAGCAGCCAGCTCGGTAAGAGCGAGACGAGGGGCCTGATCGGCGTAGACACGATTGGCGGAGGGAGCGAGGAGCAGGGCGTACCGGGACATGGGTGTCATCTTCGCAAGAAAGGCCCCGGCGCCTGAGCGCCGGGGCCTTGTCTACGTGCTACTTACGCGCGGGGCTTTTCGCGCATCTCGAAGGTCTCGATCACGTCGCCGACCTGCGGGGTGCCGAAGCCGCTCATCGTCAGACCACACTCGAAGCCCTCGCGGACCTCGGTCGCGTCGTCCTTGAAGCGGCGCAGCGAGCTGATCGTGACGTTCTCGGCCACCACGACGCCGTCCCGCAGGATGCGGGCCTTGGCGTTGCGGCGGATGAGACCGCTGCGGACCAGACAGCCGGCGATGAGTCCGATCTTGGACGAGCGGAAGACCTCGCGGATCTCCGCCGTGCCCTGCTCGACCTCTTCGTACTCCGGCTTGAGCAGACCCTTGAGCGCGGCCTCGATCTCCTCGATGGCCTGGTAGATCACGCTGTAGTAGCGGATCTCCACGTTCGCCCGGTCGGCCATCTCCTTGACCTTGTTCGAGGCCCGGACGTTGAAGCCGATGATCGTGGCGGTCGCTTCCGAGGAGGCGCTCGCCAGGTTCACGTCGCTCTCGGTGATCGCACCGACGCCGCGGTGGATGACCTTGAGCTGGATCTCGTCCGGAATCTCGATCTTGAACAGCGCGTCCTCGAGGGCCTCGACCGAACCGGACGAGTCGCCCTTGATGACCAGGGTGAGCGAGGTCTTCTCGCCCTCCTTGAGCTGCTCCATGAGCGTCTCGAGAGTCGCCTTGGTGCGCGAGTTGGCGAAGCTCGCCGCGCGGCGGCGGGCCTGCCGCTGCTCGGCGATCTGCCGAACGGTGCGGTCGTCCTCGCCGGCGAGGAACGTGTCGCCCGCGCCGGGCACCGACGTGAGACCGAGGACCAGGACCGGACGGGCCGGCAGAGCCTCGGCGACCACGTTGCCGTTCTCGTCGAGCATGGCGCGGACGCGGCCGTGCGCGCCGCCCGCCACGATCGAGTCGCCGGCACGCAGGGTGCCCTTCTGCACCAGGACGGTCGCGACGGCGCCGCGGCCCTTGTCGAGGTGCGACTCCACGATCGCGCCCTGCGCCGAGCCGTCGACCGGAGCGGTCAGCTCCAGCGAAGCGTCGGCGGTCAGCAGGACGGCCTCGAGCAGGTCGTCGATGCCGATGCCGGGCTTGGCCGCGACGTTGACGAACATCGTGTCGCCGCCGTACTCCTCGGCCAGCAGGCCGTAGTCGGCCAGCTGCTGGCGCACCTTCTCGGGGTTGGCGTCCGGCTTGTCGACCTTGTTCACCGCGACCACGATCGGCACCTCGGCCGCCTTGGCGTGGTTGAGCGCCTCGACCGTCTGCGGCATGACGCCGTCGTCGGCCGCCACGACCAGGATGACGATGTCGGTCACCTGGGCGCCACGGGCACGCATGGCGGTGAACGCCTCGTGACCCGGGGTGTCCAGGAACGTGATCGCACGCTCCTCGTCGTTGTGCTCGTACTTCACCTGGTAGGCGCCGATGTGCTGGGTGATGCCACCCGCCTCGCCGGCGACCACGTTGGTCTTGCGGATCGCGTCGAGCAGCTTCGTCTTACCGTGGTCGACGTGACCCATGACGGTCACGACCGGCGGACGGGTGACCAGACGGTCCTCCGCCACCTCGGCGTCGAGGTCGATGTTGAACTGCGCGAGCAGCTCGCGGTCCTCGTCCTCGGGGCTGACGATCTGCACGTTGAAGCCCAGGTGCTCGCCGAGCAGCAGCAACGTGTCGTCGGAGCACGACTGCGTCGCCGTCACCATCTCGCCCAGGTTGAACATCTCCTGGACCAGCGAGCCGGGGTTCGCGTTGATCTTGTCGGCGAAGTCGGAGAGCGACGCGCCGCGGGAGAGCCGGATCTCCTGACCCTGACCCCGCGGAGCGCCGGAGCTCATCTGCGGGGCGGACAGGTTGTCGAACTCTTGACGCCGCTGCTTCTTCGACTTGCGACCGCGGGTCGGCCGGCCACCCGGACGCCCGAAGGCACCCGCGGCACCGCCGCCACGACCGCGACCGCCACCACCGGGACGACCCGGAGCACCGGCACCGGCCGGAGCACCGCCGCCACCACCGGGACCGCCGCGGTAGCCACCGCCACCGCCGCCGCCACCGGGACGGAAGCCGCCACCACCGGCGCCGCCGCCACCACCGGGGCGGAAGCCGCCACCGGCGCCGCCGCCACCACCGGGACGGAAGCCGCCACCGGCGCCGCCACGACCGCCGCCGCCACCGCCGGGACCGCCACGGCCACCGGCGCCGCCACCCGGACGGCCGGGGCCGGCCGGACGCTGCGCGGGCATGGACGCGGGGCTGGGCCGCGGGGGCATCGACGCGGGGCTGGGCCGCGGGGGCATGCCCGGCTGGTTGGGCCGGGGCATGGAGGCCGGCGAGGGACGGGCGGCGTTGCCACCCGAAACGCCGAACGGGTTGTTACCCGGGCCACGCGACGGCGGGCGCGGGGTGTTGCCACCGGCGGGGCCGGGGCGAGGACCGGACGGAGCGCCGCCGCCCTGGGGGGCGGGACGACCGGCCGCGGGCGAACCCGGGCGCGGCGGAACCGAGCCGGGACCCGGGCGCGGGCCCGGTCCACGGGACGCGCCACCGTCGGCCGGGGGCTGCTGCGCCCGGCGCTCGGCGTCACGGGTGCGGGCGGCCTGAGCGGCCTTGACCGCGGCCTCCTGCTCGGCCTTGAGCGCCGAGGCACGGGCCTCGGCCGCCGCGACCTCGATGTCGTGGGCGCTGGCCGGCTTGGCGACCGGGCCGGGCGTGGGGCCCGGACGGCCGGGAACCGGCGGCTTGGGACGCGCGAAAGAACCGGGCGACGGGGCCGGCGACGTCGGGGCGCTGGGAGCGCCACCGGTGGCGGGGCCGGGCCGGCGCGGCGGCTGGGGACGCGCGGCGGGCGGAGCCGGGCGCGCCGCGGACGGCGCGCTGGGCGCAGCACTGCTGGCGGCGGGCGCGGACGGGGCCGGCGCCGCCGGAGCGGAACCTGCCTCGAGGGCACCACGCAGCCGCCGGGCCACGGGGGCCTCGACCGTGCTGGATGCGGACTTGACGAACTCGCCCATCTCCTTGAGCTTGGCGAGAACGGTCTTGCTGTCGACCCCGAGCTCCTTCGCGAGCTCGTGTACGCGGGCCTTTCCTGGCACTGCACTCCTCACTTCGAGGTCGTGCGAGCGCACCCGCAACGACCTCACTCGTGCACTAGAAGCCTGTTCATTTCAGGGACTTCATCGTGTGCTCATCTGGGTCGTCCTACCTTGCTGGGTCATGACGCGGCCACAGCGGCCGTGTCATCTGTCGTTCCGCACGGCAAGGCCGTACGGATGTGCTCGGCCAGCAATCCGGTGTCAGCAACACCGGTGAGACGCAGCGCGCGCCCGAAGGCGCGACGCCGCTCCGCCAGCGCGAAGCAGGCCGGATCGGGATGCAGATGTGCTCCCCGGCCCGGCAGTCGGCGGCCCGGATCGGGCTGGAGCCGGAGATCGTCCCCGGACCCGGCCGCGACGAACCGAATCAACTCGAAGGCCGGCGCATGCTTGCGACAACCGACGCAGGTTCGTGTCGGGCCGACCATGAGAAAGTCTACTCCTCGTACGTCCGGAACGCGTATCCGGTCAGCTTCCCGCCTCGGCCGCATCGCGGTCGGAGGCCCCCGCCGGCTCGTTGTCCGGCCTGATGTCGATGCGCCACCCGGTGAGCCGGGCCGCGAGCCGGGCGTTCTGACCCTCCCGGCCGATCGCCAGCGAGAGCTGGAAATCGGGCACTGTCACCCGGGCCGTCCGGCTGGCCGCGTCGACCACCTCGACCCGCAGGGCCTTGGCCGGTGAGAGCGCGTTGCCGACGAACTGGGCCGGGTCGTCCGAGTAGTCGATGATATCGATCTTCTCGCCGTGCAGCTCGCTCATGACGGCCCGGACCCGCTGGCCCATGGGACCGATGCAGGCACCCTTGGCGTTCACGCCCGGAACCGTCGAATGCACCGCGATCTTCGTACGGTGACCTGCCTCACGCGCGATCGCGGCGATCTCGACCGTGCCGTCGGCGATCTCCGGCACCTCGAGCGCGAAGAGCTTCTTGACCAGCGCCGGGTGCGACCGGGAGAGCGTCACCTGGGGGCCGCGGAAGCCCTTGGCCACGTGCACCACGATCCCGCGGATGCGGGAGCCGTGGTCGTACGGCTCGCCGGGCACCTGCTCGGACTGCGGCAGCACCGCCTCGATCTTGCCGAGGTCGACGATGACGATGCCCTTCTCGGCCCGCGCGGCGTCCGCCTGCACGATGCCGGTGACCAGGTCGCCGTCGCGTCCCGCGTACTCACCGAAGTGCTGCTCGTCGGTGGCCTCGCGCAGCCGCTGGAGGATGACCTGCTTGGCCGTCATGGCGGCGATGCGGCCGAAGTCGTGCGGGGTGTCGTCCCACTCGCGCACCACCGTGCCGTCGGCGTCCAGCTCCTGCGCCAGCACCGACGCGACGCCGGACTTGCGGTCGATCTCCACGCGGGCGTGGCTCTGCGCGCCCTCCGTGTGCCGGTACGCGGTCAGCAGCGCGGTCTCGATGGCCGCCAGAATCGTCTCGAACGGGATCTCCCGCTCGCGCTCCAGGGCGCGCAGCGCCGCGAGGTCGATGTTCACTCCTCGCCCTCCCTATCGTCGGTGTCGATGTCGTCGTCGTCCTCGTCGCCGAAGTCGGCCTCGTCGAGCCGCTTGAACTCGATCTGCACCTTTCCGGCGCCGAGTTCGGCATAGCCGAGTTCGTGCGGTGTGCCGTCGACGTCGAGCACGATGCCCTCGTCGCCGGCCTCGGTCACCCGGCCGGTCATGCCGTTCACGGCGACCAGCCGGCCCCGGTTACGCCGCCAGTGACGCGGCTCGGTCAGCGGCCGGTCCACGCCCGGCGAGCCGACCTCCAGTTGGTACTCCCCCGCGAGGACCTCGTCACCGCGCTCCTCGGCGGTGTCGAGCGCCTCGGAGATCGCGCGGGAGACGACGGCCACGTCGTCCAGGCCGATGCCGCCGTCGGTGTCGACCAGGACGCGGACCACGTGCCGGCGACCGGCGCGGGCGACGCTGACGTCCTCCAGGTCGTATCCGGCCTCGACGACCACCGGCTCGATCACGGCACGGACCCGGGCCTTGGCCGCCGCGAGATCGACGCGGGGCGGAGCGGGGACCCGCTCCTCTTTCCGGCCACCGGGGCGCCCACCAGGCCGGGCACCGGCGCGACCACGCTGCGTCATCGGGCCTCGACCTTTCGTCAAAAAACTGAGAAACGACTCTATGCCGCCGGGCGATGGGCCCCGCGGCTGACGCAGAGCGTAACGCGCCGGTGGCATCGACGGTTCGGCGCCGCACCGATTCCGCGCCATCCGCAGGTCACCGGCTGTACCGCATGGTGTTGACTGGCGCCGTGCGGGAGAAATGGGAGATCGGACACAGCCGCCGCTGGGTGCTGGGCACCGCCACCGCCGTGGGCGCCGCCGCCCTGAGCGGGTGCGGGCTCCTCGGCGACGACGAGCCGGAGCCGCCGAAGGCGCCCGATCCGCTCGAACCCCTGCTCGCCGAGGCGGTCGCGCTGGCCTCGGCGTACGACCAGGCGATCGTCAGCCAGCCCGGCCTGCGCACCCGCCTCGAACCGCTGGCCGCCGACCACCGCACGCACGCGGCCGAGATGTCCCGCCTGATCGGCGAGCCGCTCGCCTCGGCGCCCGCCCCCAGCGCCAGCGCCGGGCCGGCCACCACCGTGGCCGCCCTGCGCCAGGCCGAGCTGGCCGCCCAGAAGACCGCGGTGGCGGCCTGCAAGGTGGCCGCTCCCGACCGGGCCGGGCTGGTCGGCTCGATCGCCGCCTGCCGGGCCACGCACGCCGAGGCCCTGCGATGAGGTCGAAAAAGATGAATGAGCAGCTGGGAGCCGCCCTCGCGGCGGAGGAGGCGGCCATCTACGCCTACGGGGTGATCGGCGTCCACCTCGACAGCGACGGCGACGTGACCGAGGCGCGGGCCGCCGAGCAGGCCCACCGGCAGAAACGCGACTATCTGGTGGGCCGGTTGTCACAGCTCAAGGCGAGTGCGGCCCCCTCACCGGCCGGCTATCAGTTGCCGTACGAGGTGACCGACCGCGCGACCGCGCTCAAGCTGGCCATCCAGGTCGAGGACGGGGTGGCGCAGGGCTGGCGGCCGGTGCTGCCGGCGACCGAGGGCGCCGAGCGGGCCACCGCGCTGACCGCGATGACCGAGGCCGCCGTGCGGGCGACCCGGTGGCGCCGGCTGGCCGAGGTCGCGCCGGCCACGATGGCCTGGCCGGGACGCCCCGAATAGTCCGTTTAACCGCTACGCGGCGTCGACCTTTCGCGTACACATTCATCCCACAGAATGACGGGGTGCTGGACGAGATCGATCTCACGTCGCCCCGGGGACGCCTGGCCGCCCGCCTGCGCGACGTGATCGGGGCGCGGTGGACGGCCGAGGTCCAGGCCATCGGGGTGTACGGATCACTCGCGCACGGCGACGACCACGACGGCAGCGACGTCAACGTGCAGGTGATCACCTATCGCCCGGGCGCCGGGCCCCGGCCGGCGCTGCGCCGGGTCGACGGCATCCTGGTCGACCTGCGGGTGACCACCGCCGACGACAGCCTGCGCCAGGCCCGCGAGCTCACCCCGCGCTGGCCGCTCGACGCCGACCGGCTGGTGGGCACCCGCTCGCTGCACGACCCGCGCGGCCTGTTCGGCGCGCAGCGCGACGCCCACCTGGCCCGGCTGGCCGCGGCCCGGCCGCCCGAGATCAGCGGCCTGGCCCGGCACGACTGGGAGGTGGCGGCGGCCGCGCACAGCCGCGCCGTGCGGCTGGCCGAGTGGTACGAGACGGACGCCGCGCTCGTGATGATCGCCGAGTGCCGGCTGCACGCGGCGCTCGTGGCCGGCCTGCTGAGCCGTACCTATTTCCGTAACAAGGCCGACGCCGTCCGGCGCACCGGCCTGGCCGGCGCCGACGTGCAGGAACTGGCCTCGGTGCTGAAGTCGCAGGCCGAGGACCTGACCGCGCGCGGGCGCCCGGTCGACGGCAACCTGAGTGAGCTGTTCACCTAGGGCAGCGTGAGGATCTCCGAGCCCTCCTCGGTGACCACCAGCGTGTGCTCGAACTGGGCGGTCCACTTGCGGTCCTTGGTGACGACCGTCCAGCCGTCCTTCCAGATCTCGTACTCGTGGGTGCCCAGCGTGATCATCGGCTCGATGGTGAAGGTCATCCCGACCTCCATCACCGTGTCGAGGCGCGGATTGTCGTAATGCGGGATGTAGAGCCCGGAATGGAACGTCTCACCGATGCCGTGACCGGTGAAGTCGCGGACCACGCCGTAGCCGAAGCGGCGCGCGTACGCCTCGATGACCCGCCCGATCGCGTTGATCGGCCGGCCCGGCGCGACCGCCCGGATGCCGCGCATCATCGCCTCGTGGGTGCGCTCGACCAGCAGCCGGGCCTCGTCGCTCACCTCGCCCACGCAGAACGTGGCGTCGGTGTCGCCGTGCACGCCGTCGAGATAGGCCGTCACGTCGACGTTGACGATGTCGCCGTCCTCGAGCACCGTCGAGTCGGGGATGCCGTGGCAGATCACCTCGTTGAGCGAGGTGCAGCACGACTTCGGGAAACCCTTGTAACCCAGTGTCGACGGGTACGCCCCGTGGTCGCACAGGAACTCGTGGACCACCCGGTCGATCTCGTCGGTGGTCACGCCCGGCTTGCAGTGCTCGCCGGCGAGCTGGGTGGCCCGCGCCGCCAGACGCCCGGCGATCCGCATCTTCTCGATGGTCTCGGCGGTCTGCACGTGGGATCCACGCCACTCTTTCGGGCGCTTCTTACCCACGTACTCGGGTCGGGCGATCTGTGCCGGGACCGCCCGCCAGGGCGACTGCTTTCCCGGCATCAATGGGGCACGAACGGTCATAGCCCCAGCCTATCGCCGCGCCACGGGTCACCCGTGCGAGTGGGCACAGCCCGGTAACAGGTCCGTTGACCTTAATCAACCGGTTCTTGCCGCGTTTCCGGCGCTGTGTAATCGTGTGTTCGTGGATCAAGAGGGGGCCGACCCGAACTTCACCGCGACCGGCGTGGTGACCGAGAACAGGGTGACCGTGACCGTGACCGGCGAGGTGGACATGTCCACCGCCGACCGGATGTCCCGTGCCGCGACAGTGGACGGCGCCGCCGCGGCCACCCTCGATCTGCGCGAGGTCACCTTCTTCGACTCCGCCGCCATCCATGCCCTGCTCCAGCTCGCCGACCGCTACGGCGACGGCCTGCTCGTGCTTCCCTCGGCCCAGGTGCGCCGGGTGCTGGAGATCTCGGGGCTGTCGACGCAGCCCTGGCTCAGCGAGGACTAGACAGCGGCCGTCGCAAGGTCACCGACGTGCCCTGAGCGGACCGGCTCACCGACAGCTCGGAGAGCGCCCCGATCAGCGCCAGCCCGCGGCCGCGGTAGCTCTCCGAACTGGTGTCGCGCCAGGTGCCCGTGTCGCGCACGGTGACCACGACCGCGTCGCCGGTGAGCGAGGCCTCCACAGTGATCACCGGCTCGGCCGGCTCCACCGGATGCTCGATCGCGTTGGCCGCCGCCTCGGAGACCGCCACCGTCAGGTCGAAGACGTCGTCCTCGGGCACGTCGCCCGCGGTCAGGAAGTCCTCCAGCCGCCGGCGCAGCACGCTGAGCCGGCCCGGCTCGGCCGGCAGCCGCAGCACGAACTCGCGGGGCTCGGTCACCTCCAGCGCCAGCAGCGCGATGTCGTCGCGCCGCTGCCGCCGGGCGGCCTTGGCCAGCAACGCGTCGAGCAGGTCCTCGACGTGCTCGGCCGGCTTGGCGGCGTCGGCGGTCAGCTCGGCCAGCCCGCTGTCGATGCCCACCTTCCGGTCCTCGACCAGCCCGTCGGTGTAGAGCAGCAGCCGGCTGCCGGCCGGCGCACCGGCCTCCAGCGTCGGATAGGTCGCGTCGGTGAGGGCGCCGATCGGCGGCCCGAGCGCCGAGGAGTAGAGGAACGCGCCGAGCCGGCCGGGGTGCACGACCACCGGCGACGGATGCCCGGCCGACGAGTAGTGCAGGCTGCGGGCCACCGGGTCGTACCGGACGCAGACGACCGTCGCGAACTGGCGGCGGCCCAGGTTGTCCACGAGGCGGTTGAGCCGGGTCAGGGCGTCACCGCAGTCGAAACCCTCCAGGATGTACGCCCGCAGGGCGTTCCGCAGCTGGCCCATGACCGCCGCCGCCTGCACGCCCTTGCCGACCACGTCGCCGATCACCAGGAAGAGCTGGTCGCCGGGGGCCGCGATGACGTCGTACCAGTCGCCGCCGACCTCGGCCTCGTGGCTGCCGGGCAGATAGCGGCTGGCCACGATCGCGCCCGGCATCCGCGGCAGCGACTGCGGCAGCAGGCTGTGCTGGAGCGTGTTGGCGATCCGGTGCTCGGCCTCGTAGAGGCGCGCGTTCTCCAGCCGCAGCCCGATCAGCCGGGCCAGCTGGGCCAGCACCGCGGGCTCGAGCGGCCCGCCGGGCGACGACCAGACCCGCAGCTCGCCGACGGTCGCGCCGGACGTGTCGGGCAGCGGCAGCACGGCGTCGGGCTCCGCCGCCGGATCGGCGCCACCGTCCACCTCGGCCCGTGAGCCGGGCGCCGACACCACGACCCGGCCGGCCGAGGTCATCGCCCGCACGTGCCGGGCCGCCACGTCGAGCACCTCGGCCGTGGTGCGCACGGTGTTGACGGCGGCGGCCGTGTCCACCAGCCCGCGCAGCCGGCTGATGATCTGGCGGCGAGCCTGGCCCAGGTCGAGGTTGGCCCGGACCCGGGCGGTCAGGTCGCGGGCCGAGAACGGTTTGACCAGATAGTCGTCGGCCCCGGCGGCCAGGCCCTCGACCGACGCCTCCTCGCCGGCCCGGGCCGAGAGCACGACGATCGGCACGTCACGGGTGCGCTCGTCGTCGCGCAGCGCGCTGATCAGCCCGAAGCCGTCCAGCCGGGGCATCATCACGTCGGTCAGCACCAGGTCGAAGCGGCTGCGGCGGACCAGATCGAGCGCGGCCCGCCCGTCCGCCGCGGTGGTCACGTCCCAGTGGGGGCGCAGCAGCCGGGCCACGTGGTCACGCAGGTCGGCGTTGTCGTCGACGAGCAGGATCCGGCCCGGGCGGCGGTCGCCCGGGGGTGACGGCAGCGGCAGCATGACCGGCTCGTCGCCGGTCCACCAGTGCTCGGCCTCCTCGGCGTACGGCCGTGTGTCGATCCCGGGCGCGATCGGCTCCCCGCGCAGGACGACCCGGTCGGCCGGCAGATGCGCCGTGCCGAACGGGACCCGGACCGTGAAGACGCTGCCCATCCCCGGCCGGCTGGTGGCGGCGGCCGAGCCGCCGTGCATCTCGGCCAGCTCCCGGACGAGGGCCAGGCCGATGCCGGTGCCCTCGTGGCTGCGCGACCAGGCGCCGGTGACCCGGTGGAAGCGGTCGAACAGCAGCGGCTGCTGGTCGGCCGGAATGCCGACGCCGGTGTCCTTCACGGACAGCACGGCGTAGCCCGCGTCCGGGCCGACCCGCACCTCGACCCGGCCGGTGGGGGTGAACTTGACCGCGTTGGAGAGCAGATTGAGGACGATCTTCTCCCACATCTCGCGGTCCACGTAGACCGGCGCTTCCAGCGGCGGCGTCTCGACCACCAGCTCGAGGCCGGCCCGCTCGGCGGCGGACCGGAACGTGCTGGCCAGCCGGGCCGTGTAGTCGGCCAGATCGGTGGGCCGGTAGGCGGCTTGCAGCCGGCCCGACTCCAGCCGCGAGAAGTCGAGCACCGTGTTGACCAGCTTGAGCAGGCGCAGGCCGTTGCGCTGCATCGGCAGCAGCCGCTCGCGCTGGGCCGGTGGCAGCGCCGGGTCGTCGAGCAGGTCCTCGAGAGGTCCGAGGATCAGCGTCAGAGGCGTACGGAACTCATGGCTGATGTTGGAAAAGAAGTTGGTCTTGGCTTGGTCGAGGGCGGCCAGCTCGGCGGCGCGGGAGCGCTCTTGCTCGTACGCCCGCAGGTTGCCCACGGCCCGGGAGATCTGCGCCGCGGCGAGCTCGAGGAAGTCGCGGTAGGCGCCGCCCAGCGAGAGGTAGCGGCTCAGCCCGACCACCAGGGCGCCGACCGTGGCGGTGCCGACCGTGATCGGCAGCACGAGCGCCTCGGCGGCCGCGCCCTCCGGCGGCGCGGCGAAATCGGCCAGCGGCACCTTCGCCTCGCGGCCACTCTCGATCACCTGCCGGACGACCGGATGCCGATCGCCCGCGTCGTCGCCGGCCTCGTCGAGGAAGAGCGCCGCGAACGGCACGTCGGCCGCGTTCTCGCCCAGCACCGCGACCACCTCGTCGACCAGCGCCGCCTGGTCGGGGCAGTCGGCCAGACGGGAGCCGAGCCCGCTGAGGGTGCGCACCCGGCGGGTGTTGAGCACCCGGCCCGTGGTGTCGCTGACTATGCAGAAGAGACCGTCGATCTTTCCTGGCCCGGTGCGGATCGGGTCGTACGAGATGTCGAAGTAGGCCTCTTCGAGGAAGCCGTGCCGTTCCAGCAGGAAAGCGAAGTCGGAGCCCCAGAACGCCTCGTCCTTGGCCACCACATCGGCGAAGAGCGCCTCGAGCACCGACCACGTCTCGGACCACATCTCCCGGCACGGCCGCCCGAGGAACGTGGGATGTTTGCCGCCCAGGGCCGTGATGTACGCGTCGTTGTAGAGCGCGCAGTACTCGGGCCCCCAGAGGAGGGCTATCTGGGCCCGGGAGGCGAGCATCGTGGCGACGGCCATCCGCAGCTCCGGCGGCCATCCGGAGGGATGGCCCAGTGGACTGGAGGACCAGTCGAACTCGAGCATGCGGCGGCCCATCTCACCGCCGCGCTCGAACGCCGTGCGCAGCTGGCCCGGGAGGGTGTCGTCCGGACCTCCGGCCAAGGGGACCTCCCCGCACGCGTCACCGACCGGCGAGGAGTTCCGCCGGTACGGATAGGCACCGTAACACCGGGCCACCGGTGTCACACGGCGAGTGCCTCCTTGCGCCTCGCGGCCGCCTGGACCAGTTGCGAGAACACCCGGAGGTCGTTGGTGCGCTCGGGGTGCCACTGCACGCCGATGGCGTACGTCAGGGCCGGGTCCTCGATGATCTCGATGACCTGGTCGTCGGGGCACCAGCCGGTGGCCGTGAACGAGCCCGGGTCGTCGACGGCCTGGTGGTGGAAGGAGTTCACCGTCAGGTGCTCGCCGAGCAGCTCGTGCGCCCGCGAGCCCGGCTTCACCGTCACGTCGTGCCGCCCGTACGCGGCCGCGCCGGCGGCGAGCGGATCGGTGCCCGGGGCGCCCCGGTGGTGGTCGCTGCCGAGCAGGTCGGGCAGGTGCTGGTGCAGCGTGCCGCCGCCGGCCACGGCCATCACCTGCATGCCGCGGCACACGCCGAGCACGGGCAGGTCGGCCTCGAGCGCGGCCTTCATCAGCACCAGCTCGGCGTCGTCGCGCTCCTTGTCGACCTCGGTCTCCGGATGACGCTCGGCACCCCAGTAGGCCGGGTCGATGTCGCCGCCGCCACTGAAGACGATGCCGTCCAGCGACTCGACGACGTCGGTTCCGGGCTCGTCCGGGGTGATCAGCACGGCGCGCCCGCCGACAGCGTGCACGGCTCGCACGTACGTCATGGGGAGCATGCCCGCCATGAGGTCGTTGCTGCCGTACTGCACCTGCTGGGCGTACGCGGTCATGCCGATCAGAGGCCTGCGCATGCGGTGAATTCCTCCTGTGTCTCAGTTCTGTGTCGCGGTGACCAGCGCGCCGAACAAGCGCCGGTCACGTACCACTTCCGGGTGCCACTGCACGCCCAGGACGAAGCGGCGACCGGGGTCCTCCACGGCTTCCGGGAGCCCGTCCTCGGCGCGGCCGGTGACGGTGAGCGTGCCCGGATCGGCCACGCCCTGGTGGTGGAAACAGCGGATGGCCAGGTCGTCACCCATCAGGGCGGCGATGCGGCTGCCGGGCTCGAACACCGCGTCGTGCTCGCCGTACACGCCCGGCGCGGGCCGGTGTTTCTCGTGCCCGAGCAGGTCGGGCAGATGCTGGTGCAACGTGCCGCCGGCGGCGACGGTCAGCAGCTGCATCCCCCGGCAGACGCCGAGGACCGGCATGTCTCTCTCCAACGCCGCGCGGACCAGCCGCAATTCCGCGGTGTCCCTCTCAGGGCGTACGACGGTGTGCGGGCCGGGCTCCTGGCCGTACATCTCGGGCCCCAGATCGGGACCGCCGGCCAGCACCAGGCCGTCGAGCGCGCGGAGCACGTCGGTGTCGTCCTCCTGGGGGATCAGGACGGGACGGCCGCCGGCCAGCGTGACCGCGGCGACGTAGTCGTGCGGGATCAGCGTGGTCGGCAGATCTTGCCAGACTCCCCACGTGGCGTTCTCCACATAGGTCGTGATGCCGATGATCGGGCGCATCGCACCACCGTAACCAGATCATGTTTCTGTTCCATCGCCATTTCGGCGACAGAGAGGTGCGTGGCGTCACCTCGATGCTGAGGTGACGCCACGCCCGGGTCCTTCTGTCCCACCCACGCAGGGATCGACCTGTACAGGCGGGGATTCGACCCCTTCACCCCTCTCGGGCGTAAAAGGGACGTGCCCCTGTAAACGATCCTTCAAACGTTCACAGCGGAGTTACATAGGCGCCGGTGATTCCGCCGTCCACCACGAACTGCGAAGCGGTCATGAACGAGGCGTCGTCGCTGGCCAGGAACGCGACCGCCGCCGCGATCTCCTCGGGCTCGGCGAACCGGCCCATCGGCACGTGCACGAGCCGCCGGGCCGCCCGCTCCGGATCCTTGGCGAACAGCTCCATGAGCAGCGGCGTGGCGACCGGCCCCGGGCAGAGCGCGTTGATCCGGATGCCCTCACGGGCGAACTGCACGCCCAGCTCGCGGGTCATCGCCAGCACGCCGCCCTTGC
Source organism: Actinoplanes sp. CA-131856 (assembly GCF_050956135.1). GTDB lineage: Bacteria > Actinomycetota > Actinomycetes > Mycobacteriales > Micromonosporaceae > Actinoplanes. Next base: position 9,341,605 of record NZ_CP191849.1, read on the forward strand.
TCGCCGTGTACGCGATCTGCGAAGTCGCCGCGCCGAGCAGCGCCACGAACGACGCCGTGTTGATGATCGAGCCCTTGCCCTGCCGCTGCATGTGCGGAATCGCGTATTTGCAGCAGAAGAAGACCGACGTGGTGTTGACCTTGAGAACGCGCTCCCACGCGTCCAGGCCGGTGACCAGGATCGAGTCGTCGTCCGGCGGCGAGATGCCGGCGTTGTTGAAGGCGATGTCGACCCGTCCGTGCCGCTCGGCGACACCGTCGAAGAGCCGCTTGACCGACTCCTCGTCGCTCACGTCGCAGGCCACGAACTCGCCACCGGTCTCCTCGGCTACGGCCTTGCCGGCCTCCTCCGAGATGTCGACGGCGACGACCTTGGCGCCCTCGGCGGCGAACCGCCGGGCGGTGGCCAGCCCGATACCGCTGCCGGCGCCGGTGATCACGGCGACCCGGTCCCGCAAACGCTCCACTTACTCTCCCATCGCAAGGAACACGTTCTTCACATCGGTGAAGCTGAGCAGCGCGTCCGGCCCGAGCTCGCGCCCCAGTCCGGACTGCTTCATGCCGCCGAACGGCGTCCAGTAACGCACCGACGAGTGGCTGTTGACGCTCAGCGCGCCGGTCTCCACGGCCCGCGAGACGCGCAGCGCCCGCCCCAGATCGCGGGTCCAGAGCGAGCCGGACAGCCCGTACTCGGTGTCGTTGGCCAGCCGGACCGCGTCGGCCTCGTCCTTGAACGGCAGCACCGAGAGCACCGGCCCGAAGACCTCCTCGCGCCAGTGCCGATCGCCGGCCGACCGGGCGAGCAGCACGGTCGGCGGGAACCACCACCCGTCCCCGCTCGGCGCCTGCCCGGCGAAGGCGATGTCGGACCCTTCCACATATTTTTGGACCGACGCGCGATGCCCGGCCGAGATCAGCGGACCCATCTCGGCGGTCGCGCTCGACGGCTCCTCGACCCGGAAGGCCTTGACCGCGGGCTCCAAGAGCGACAGGAACTTGTCATAGACCGACTCCTGCACCAGCAGACGCGACCGGGCACAGCAGTCCTGCCCGGCGTTGTCGAAGACGGACGCCGGGGCCGAGGCCGCCGCCCTCTCCAGATCGGCGTCGGCGAACACGATGTTGGCGCTCTTGCCGCCCAGCTCCAGGGTCACCCGCTTCACCTGGTCGGCCGCGCCCGCCATGATCGACTTGCCGACCTCGGTCGAACCGGTGAAGCAGATCTTCCGCACGGCCGGATGAGTGACGAACCGCTGACCCACGACCGAGCCCTTGCCCGGGACGATCTGGAAGACGTGCTCGGGCAGGCCGGCCTCGAGCGCCAGCTCACCGAGCCGGATCGCGGTGAGCGGGGTCAGCTCGGCCGGCTTGAGCACGACCGTGTTGCCGGCCGCCAGCGCGGGCGCGAAACCCCAGCCGGCGATCGGCATCGGGAAATTCCACGGCACGATGATCCCGACCACGCCGAGCGGCTCGTGGAACGTCACGTCGAGCCCGCCCGGCACCGGGATCTGGCGGCCGCTGAGCCGCTCGGGCGCCCCGGCGTAGTAGTCGAGGACGTCGCGCACGTTGCCCGCCTCCCAGCGGGCGTTGCCGATGGTGTGGCCGGCGTTGCGCACCTCGAGCTCGGCCAGCTCGTCGAGGTGCTCGTCGACCACCGCGGCGAAGCGGCGCAGCAGCCGGGCCCGGTCGCCGGGCGCGACCGCCCGCCAGGCCGGGAAGGCTCGGTGCGCGCGATCGATCGCCGCGTCGGTGGCGGCCTGATCCAGCGACGGGACGGTCGCGAAGACCGCGCCCGTCGAAGGATTGATCACGTCAGTTGTCGTCACAGGCGGATCCTCGCACAGGTCGGAGTGGGGGTGCTGCGGCCCTGTGGACAACCCGAAAGCTGTGGATGACGCGGCTTCGGGCGCCCGCAGTGCCGTACAGTCTGGGCCCGCCCCCTGGTGGGGTGGGGTGGGTTACATCCGCTCGAATCCGCGCCGCAACTCCCAGTCGGTGACGGCGGCGTCGAAGGCGGCCAACTCGACCCGGGCCATGTTCGCGTAGTGCCCGACCACCTCGGCGCCGAAGGCCTCCCGAGCCACCTCGCTGCCCAGCCACAGCTGCTCGGCCTCGCGCAGCGTCGTCGGCACCCGTCCGGCATCCGCGTCGTCGTACGCGTTGCCCGGCGTCTCCGGCTCCAGTTCGAGCTCGTTCTCGATGCCGTGCAGCGCCCCCGCGATCAGCGCCGCGATGGCCAGGTAGGGGTTGACGTCGCCGCCCGGCACCCGGTTCTCCACACGCATGCCCTGGCCGTGCCCGGCGATCCGCAGCGCGCACGTCCGGTTGTCGACGCCCCAGCGCAGCGCGGTCGGCGCGAACGAGCCGGGCTGGTACCGCTTGTACGAGTTGATGTTCGGCGCGAACAGCAGGCTGAACTCGCGCATCGTGGCCAGCAGCCCGGCCAGCACCCGCTGCCCGATCTCGCTCAGGTGGGCCGGGCCGTCGCCCAACATGGCCGACTTGCCGTCGCGGCCGCGCAGCGAGAAGTGGATGTGGCACGAGTTGCCCTCGCGCGCGTTCGGCTTGGCCATGAAGCTCAGCGACATGCCCTCCTGCGCGGCGATCTCCTTGGCGCCGTTCTTGTAGATCACATGGTTGTCGGCGCAGGTCAGCGCGTCGGCGTAGCGGAACGCGATCTCGTGCTGGCCGAAGTTGCACTCACCTTTGGCGCTCTCCGGCAGCATTCCCGCGCCGTACATCTCGTTGCGGATACGCCGCAGCAGCGGCTCCACCCGGGCCGTCCCGAGCAGCGAGTAGTCCACGTTGTACTGGTTCGCCGGGACGAGGTCGCGATAGCCCTTGTCGAAGGCCTGCTCATAGCTGTCGCGATAAAGGACGAATTCCAGTTCGGTTCCCGCGTACGCCGTCAGGCCGTGCCCGGCGAGGCGATCAAGCTGCCGCTTGAGGATCTGCCGGGGTGACGCGTAGACGGGTTCGCCGCCGGTGGTCTCGAGGTCGGCCAGGACCATGGCGGTTGCCGGCTGCCACGGCACGCGCCGCAGGGTGGTGAAGTCGGGACGCATCACGAAGTCGCCGTATCCGCTGGACCAGGACGACATCTCGTACCCGTCCACGGTGTTCATGTCGACGTCCACCGCGAGCAGATAGTTGCAGCCCTCGCTGCCGCCGGTGGCGACCTCGTCCATGAAGTAGCGGCCGTGCAGGCGTTTGCCCTGCAACCGCCCCTGCATGTCGGTGAGGGCCAGCAGCACGGTGTCGATGCTGCCGTTTTCTACGGAGACGTCCAGTTCCTCGAGATCCATGCCGGTCCCTCCTTTAGGAAGCCGGGCGTTTCCGCCCGGCTTCTTCCGATCATTCCGTGGGCATGGTCTGTTCGCCGTGTGCGGCCTTGTCGATCAGGTTCTGCTTCGGCCCGGTGAACCACTTGCGGGCGCTGGCGAACCACCAGATCGTGGCCAGTCCGAGGACGACGACCACGGCGACGATCGTGTAGTTGAAGTTGGACGCCGTGATCGGGCTGGCCGTCGGCAGGACGAACAGCACACAGATGATCACGACCCAGACGATCGCCAGCCAGCCGACCACGGCGCTCCACTTGCCCAGGTGCCACGGCCCCCGCTGGAAGTCGGGGTTCATCCGGCGCAGGAAGACCGGCATGACGTACGCGATGTAGAGGCCGATGACCGCGATCGAGGTGGCCGCCAGATAGGCGGTGGTGTTCCACAACGACGGCAGCACCAGCAGAGTGGAGCAGGTCACGCAGAGCCAGATCGAGTTGGTCGGCGTGCCGGTGCGGGGGTTGACCTTCTTCCACAGCCGTGAGCCCGGCAGGGCGCCGTCACGCGCGAAGGCGTACGACATCCGGGAATTGGCGGTGACCGACGCCATGCCGCAGAACCACTGGGCGACGACACAGATGAACAGCAGGAACGTGCCGGTGTCGTGGCCGACGGCGTCGATGAAGATCTGCGCCGGCGGCAGGCCGAGATCGGTGCCGAGGGCGCCCTCGTAGTCCTGGATGGACCAGGTGATCGCGAAGAGCAGCACGAAACCGGCGATCACCGAGACCACGACCGACATCACGATGCCCCGCGGCGCGGCCCGGGCGGCGTCGTGCGTCTCCTCGGCCACGTGGGCCGAGGCGTCGTAGCCGGTGTACGTGTACTGGGCCATCAGCAGGCCGAGCAGCACCGCGTACACCCCGGCCCCGGCGAAGGTGAAGCCGGTGGAGTTGTGCACCTCGGTGAAGACCTCGGAGATCGGCTTGTGGTTGTCCGGCACGACGGCCAGCACGACCACGATGACCGCGACGCCGACCAGGTGCCACCACGCGCTGACGTCGGAGAGGACGCGTACGAGGTTCACGCCGAACGTGTTGAGTAGGCCGTGCACGATGATGATGACCAGGAAGACCAGGAAGGTACGCCCGGTGGTGACCTCCCAGTCGAAGGCCAGGCTCAGGAAGGCCGAGGTGGTGATGGCCGCGCCGAAGTCGATGGCGGCGGTGACGGCGACCTCGCCGAGGAAGTTGAACCAGCCGACGAACCAGGCCCACGCGGCCTTGTTGCGCTTGGCCAGCGCGGCCGCCCACCAGTAGAGGGCGCCCGCGGTCGGATAGGCCGAGCAGACCTCGGCCATGGCCAGGGCCACGAAGGTCACCATGATGCCGACGAACAACCAGCCGAGGGTGATGGCGACCGGGCCGCCGGCGTTCATGGCGATGCCGTACGACGTGATGGCGCCGGCCAGGATCGAGATGATCGAGAAAGAGACCGCGAAGTTCGAGAAGCCGGACAGTCGGCGGTGCAGCTCCTGCTGGTAGCCGAGTTGGGCGAGGCGTTCTTCGTCGGTGGTGGGTGTCGGGTTGACGCTCATGTGCGGCTCCCTTACCGAAGGGTTGCTGTGACCTGGGCCACGGCGTGCCGTGATGATCTCGCCGGACTGTTACGCGCGTCAATGATCAGCGTTAATTGCGTTGCTCAGGCCCTCGGCACTCCCGCACACTCAGGACAGTTCAGGCATTCGCGAGTCCTCGGCAGACGTCGCGAACCAGAGGGGCGCGCCGAAGCGCCCCCTTCCCGCGGCGGTGCGGGGCGCGGTCACCTCTCTCTCACACGGCATCGCCGTGCCCGGCGCCCGCCCCGCACCGCCGCACCCTCACGTGTAGTACTTCGTGCACTACCCTCCGCTGCCTCTTGTCAGACGATTTGTCCACAAAAATCTGTAGCCCCGGTACTAGAAATTCGCTGGTGATGGGCATAGGCTCTGTGGTGTCGGCCACGCACAGCCGACACAATTGGCTCCGTTGGAGAAGGAGGACGAGATACCGCAGCAACGCGTCATCACAACGTCCCCGACCCGACAAGAGGTGATCGCAGCCGATGCCCATCACTCAGGTGGCCCGCTAGCGGCACGCAAGCGGACGACCTCATTTGCCGACGACGGTCGGCACCAGAATTGAAAATCCAGGGCCCCGGTTACCCGCCGGGGCCCTGGACTGCGCTATCCCTCATTGCCTGACTCCCCGCCCCGCCTTTCCCTCAGCCCCGCCACCACCTTCACCCCGCCTTTCCCTCAGCCCCGCCACCACCTTTCACCTCGTCCCCGCCTTTCCCGCAGCCTCGCCACTACCTTTCGCTCCGTCCCCGCCTTTCCGGCAGCCCCGCCTCGGCTTTCCCCCGGCCGTCGTCTTTCCCCCAGCCCCCATCCGTCTTCCCCGCGGCCACCGTCTTTCGCCCCGCCATCGCCTTACTTCCCGCCCCACCTTTCCCAGCCCGCCGTCACCTTTCTCCGGCCCCGCCTTTCTTCCCGGCCCCACAAGGGCACCACCTAGCCCCACAAGGGCACCCCTCGCCACGGAAGGCACGATGAACAACACGTCCTTCGACGACGCCGACTTCCCGGCGTACACGATGGGCCGCGCCGCCGACATGATCGGCGTGACGCCGGCCTTCCTCCGAAGCCTCGGCGCCGCCGGCTTGATCGAGCCCCAGCGCTCCCTGGGCAACCACCGCCGCTACTCACGCCACCAGCTCCAGCTGGCCACTCGAGTACGCCAACTCTTGGACGAGGGCATGCCGCTGACCGCCGCCTGCCGCATCGTCAAGCTCGAGGACCGCTTGGCCGCCGCCCACCGCCGCATCCTCGACCTGGGCGGCACCCTGACCCCCGACGACAACGCCGACATCCCCACTCAGACCCACCCCGACATCGCCAAAACGCAGTACTACCGCGCCCCTTGACCCACACCCCCGCACCACCCCGCCCTGCCCCACCCCCGCCACTGCGCCACCGCCACCGCCGCGCCACCAAACCCCGCCACCACACCCCCGCCGCGCCACCACACCCCCGCCTCTGCACTGCCCCCCGCCGCGCCACCCCAGCCACTGCGCCACCCCCCACAGCGCCACCACACTCGGCTGCGCCACCACACCCACGCCATCGCACCACCCCCGCCGCTGCGCCATCCCCGCCGCGCCACCAAGCCGCGCCACCAAGCCAGCCCGACCGCGCCACCAAGCCAGCCGACCGCGTCAGCCCGACCGCGCCAGCCCGACCGCGTGCCTGTCGGCATCGCATAACGGCTGGCCATCGCCGACCCGCGCTTCACGCGAGACGCCGCGCGTGATGACGTCTGTGGCGACCTCGGCAGCCCGGCGAAGCCCGGTGTCTGCCCGGCGGCGAGCCCCATCACGCAGCCTTCGGCCGACAAGGGAGCACGACAAAAAGACAAGTTCGCTTGACTTTTTGTCAAGCCGGCGGCCTCGCTGAGCCGAGCTGCGTCGCGCGGATCGCGCCACCGCCTCACCCCGCACGCCGCGCTGGACGCATGTCACGGCCTTGCAGGCACCAAGCCGGTCAGGAGGTCGAAGGCGGCAGCGGCGTGGCGACGTCCGTGAGCCGCGTCGACGGGCGCGGGGGTGATGCGGAGCGCGATCAAGAACGCATAGCGTGATCCACCTAGGCTGTGTGTCATGACCAGCGTGCTCAGCGTCGATGGGGTCAACCGCGCGTTCGACGGGCGGCCGGTTCTCACCGACGTCTCCTTTCAGGTCGCGGGTGGGCGGATGACCGGCTTCGTCGGTGCCAACGGGGCCGGCAAGACGACCACCATGCGCATCATCCTGGGCGTGCTCGCGGCCGACCGGGGTGAGGTGACCTGGCGCGGGGAGCGGCTCACGCGGGAGGTCCGGCAGCGGTTCGGCTACATGCCGGAGGAACGCGGGCTCTATCCGAAGATGACCGTGTCCGAGCAGATCGTCTATCTCGGACAGTTGCACGGCATGAGCCGGGCCGCGGCCGTCGAGCGGACCGCCAAGCTGCTCGAGCGGCTCGGCCTGGGTGAGCGGGCCGGTGAGAAGCTCGAGAAGCTCTCGCTCGGCAACCAGCAGCGGGCTCAGGTGGCGGCCGCCCTCGTGCACGATCCGGAGATGCTGGTGCTCGACGAGCCGTTCTCCGGTCTCGATCCGCTCGCCGTCGACGTGGTTGTCGACGTTTTGCGGGAGCGGGCCACCAGTGGGGTGCCGGTGCTGTTCTCCAGCCACCAGTTGGAGCTGGTCGAGCGGCTCTGCGACGACCTCGTCATCATCGCCGGCGGCACGATCCGCGCCGCCGGTGACCGTTCCCGGCTGCGGGCCACGTATGCCCAGCCCCGGTTCGAGCTGCACACCGACGCCGCCGTGGAGTGGGTGCGGGAGCGGCCCGGCGTCACCGTGGTCGAGCTCGACGGGAACCGTGCCGTCATCGACCTGGCCGACGGCGCCGACGATCAGGAGCTGCTGCGGGCCGCGCTCGACCGTGGGCCGGTGCGCTCGTTCGGGCCGGTCACCCCTTCGCTGGCCGAGATCTTCCGAGAGGTGATCCGATGACCACTCTGCAAGCAGCCCGTGTGGTCGCGGCCCGGGAGATCCGGGTCAAGCTGCGCGATCGTACGTTCCTGTTCAGCACCGTCTTCTTCCTGCTCATCGCGGTCGCCTCGACCGTGCTGCCGGCCGTGCTCAACAGCGGGCCGTCGTCGGTGGCGGTGGCCGACCAGGCAACCGCGGCCGTCCTGCGGCAGGCCGGCCTCGACGTACGCCAAGTGGCCGACGACGCGGCGGCCGAGCAACTTGTGCGCTCCGGTGACGTGGACGCGGCCGTCGTGGCCGGGCCGACCGTGCTGGCCATGGACGACAGCCCGGGTGAGGTGGTGCGGGCGCTCAGCACCGAGCCGCCCGTGCAGTTGCTCGATCCGAGTGATGTCGACCCGTTCCTTCAGTTCGCCGTGCCGTTCGCCATCGCCTTCGTCTTCTTCTTCACGTCGTTCCTGTTCGGCGTGCAGATCGCGCAGAGCGTCACCGAGGAGAAGCAGACCCGGATCGTGGAGATCCTGGTCGCCAGTGTGCCCACCCGGGCCCTGCTCGCGGGCAAGGTCGCCGCGCTCACGTTGCTCGCGTTCGGTCAGGTCGCGCTGATCGCGATCGTGGCCGTGGTCGGTGCCCGCTTCGCCGATCTCGACGCGACCGCTCTGTCGCTGCTGGAGCCGACGGTCGGCTGGTTCCTGGTGTTCTTCGTCTTCGGCTTCGTCATGCTGGCCACGCTGTGGGCCGGCGTGGGCGCGCTCTCGGCCCGCCAGGAGGACATCAGCGGCGCCTCGGCCCCGGTGCAGATGCTGGTGATGATCCCGTTCCTGGCCACCATCATCCTGATCGACAACGACGCGGCGATGCGCGTCCTGTCGTACATCCCGTTCTCGGCGCCGGTCGCCATGCCGGTCCGGCTGTTCATCTCGGACGTGGCGGCCTGGGAGCCGGTGGTCTCGATTCTCATCCTGGCCGCGACGGCGGTGGCCCTGCTGGCCGTCGGCGCCCGCATCTACGAGGGTTCGCTGCTGCGCACGAACGGCCGTACGTCGCTGGCCACAGCCTGGAAGTCGAAGGCCGCTTAACCCACGCGGCGGACAATGGCCAGGAGCGATTCCTGTACGTCCTCGATCGGGCGCTCGGGCATGAAGACCAGCCAGTCGACGGCCACCACGAGGCCGACCCCGAACAGGGCCGACGACGCGACCCGCACGTCGAGGTCGGCCGGCAGGTCACCGGAGGCGACACCGGCCCGCAGGGTTTCGGCGATCACCCCGATCGCCTGCTCGCGCAGCAGGATCAGGGTCTGCTGCCACTCGCGGTTGGTGCGCCACATCTCGGAGAGCAGCAGCTGGGCGAAGGCACGGTAGCGCCGGATGTACTCCAGCTGGCTGCGCACGAGAGCGGCCACGGCCTCGCGTGGTGGCAGGCCCTCCACGGCAGCTTGGAACTCCGCGGTGAGCAGTCCGACGCCGTACCGCAGAAGCTCCTCGAAAAGATCGGTCTTGGATTTGAAGTTGTAGTAGACCGTGCCCTTGGCGACGCCGGCCCGCAGCGCGATGTCGTCGACCGTGGTGGCCGAGAAGCCCTGCTCGGCGATGAGCTCGACGGCCGCCTCGAAGAGACGTTGCCGGGTGTCCTCCCGGCGCCGCGTCCGCCCGTCCGCCACCGCAGTCGCCCCCTGTCCTCCGTCGCTGTGCGGGTCCATCACAGCACGAGCTCCGGATGGAGGTCGGAGGCGGTCATCCGCCGGGCGCGCCGGGCCGCCAGCCAGGTCAGGGTGACGGCGCCGATCCCGTACGCCACCAGCAGAAGAACACCCTGGACGACAGTGCCCCACGGGCCGCCGTCGACCGCGTGGCGTGCCGCGCCCACCACGTACGTCATGGGCAGCAGGGGATGGATCGCCTGGAAGAAGCCGGGCGAGGTCTGTACGGGATAGGTGCCCCCGGACGAGGTGAGCTGGAGCATGAGCAGCGCGAGGGCCAGGATCCGGCCGGGTGCGCCGAAGACCGCGCCCAGCATCTGGATGATGGCGGCGAAGACCGCGCCCGTCAGCAGGAGCAGCCCCCAGGTGACCAGCGGATGGACCGGGTCGAGGCCGAGACCGAAGTGCACCACGGCGAACAGGATCGTCGCCTGCACGAGCCCGATGGCCACCGCCGGCAGCAGGCTGGCGAACACCACGCGCAGGGTCGGCGTCTTCGCCATGAGGTAGCGCCGGTTGAGCGGCTTCAGCACGAAGAACGTGATCATCGCGCCGACCCACAGGGCCAGGGCCAGGAAGTACGGGGCGAAGCCCACCCCATAGGTGGCGGCCGGATTGCGGACGGTGCGGTCGAGCGAGACCGGATCGGCGAGCACGCCGGCGCGGCCGGTGGTGTCGTCGCCGTACCCCGGAATCTGCTTGGCCCCGTCGGTCAGCCCGGCCGCGAGCTGCCCGGCCCCGGCCTGGAGGTCGCCGAGGCCGTCGGCGAGTTTGTGGCCGCCGGAGGAGAGCGTGGTGAGCCCGCCGCTGAGCTGCTGGGCGCCGTCGGACAGCCGGTAGATGCCGTTCCGCAGGTCGATGGCGCCCTGTTCGGCCCGGTCGGTGCCGGCGCTGAGCTTCTTGGCGCCGGTGGCGAGGCTGTCGAGGCCGCTGGCGAGCTGGTCGACCTTGGACCGGGCGTTCTGGACGTCGTCGGCCAGGTGGGGCGCGGCGGCGGCGATCTGCCGGGCGGCCGCGGCCGTCTGCTTCAGGTCGGACCGCAGCGCGTCGAGGTCCGCGCTGTCGACAGTGCTCTGCACTCTCTCCGCCGCGGTGACCAGCCGCGCGGCGAGGACCTTGGCCTCGGAGAGCCCTTCGGTGCCGGCGGGCAGGGTGTTCAGATAGCGCTGAAGCTGGTGGGCGTTGTCGACGGCCTGGTTCGCGGCGGTGTCGATGGTCCTGATGTTGGCCGCGAGGGCGTCGGCGCCCCGGGCGACCAGGGTGGCGGCGGTCTGGATGCGCTCGGCGTTCGCGCGCAGCAGGGGCTCGGCCTTGTCGGCGGCGGCGTCCACAGCGGACGCCAGCTGCCGTCCACCGCTCGCGGCCTGCGCGGTGCCGGTGGCGAGCTGGCCGGCGCCCGCGCTCAGCTGGGCCAGCCCGTCGGCCAGATCGTCGGCGCCGCCGGCGGCCGTGCCGAGGCCGTTGCTCAGCGTCCGGGCGCCGCTGCTGGCGTCGTCGATGCCGCCGGCCAGCTGGTTCGCGCCCGAGCGGGCCGACTTCGCGCCGTCGTCGACCTTGTGGGCGCCGTCGGCCGCCTTCTGGGTCTGGGTCTTGAGGTCGGTGAAGCCGATCAGCATCTTGTCGTAGTAGCCGGCCGAGGCGCTGGCCGAGGCGGCCGCCTGCACCTCCTGGAAGGCCGAGCGGGCGAAGACGCCGGAGAGGTAGTTGTTGGCGTCGTCGCTGACGGCGACGAGCTGGGCCGCCTTCGGGGCGACGCCGGCGTTCGGCGGGGTGACCAGGTCGGCCGAGAAGTCGGCCGGGATGCGCAGCAGCAGCTGGTACTTGCCGTCGGCCAGGCCCTGCTCGGCGCCGGCCTCGTCGGTCACGTGCCAGTCGAAGACCTGGCGGTCCTCCAGCTCCTTGGCCAGGTCCTGCCCGGCGTGCAGCTTGGTGCCGTCCTGGGCGGTGGCGGCGCGGTCCTCGACGACGAGCGCGGCCGGGATGTGGTTGAGGCGCCCGTACGGATCCCAGAACGCGTAGAGATAGAGCGCGCCGTAGAGCAGCGGGATGACCGCGATGACGACCAGGGCCGCGGTGGTGAGGCGCCCGCGCAAGAAGCGGCGGATCTCCAGACCGGCCAGGGACAGTGTGGACAGACCCTTCATCGCTCCTCCCCCGTTCCGCCGAGCCGGATCACCGTGGTCACCAGGTCAGGGTCGATCTCGCGGGCGGTGACCAGCACTGCCGTGCCGCTCTCGGCGATCTCACCCAGGAGCCGCCACAGCTGTTCGCGTTCCCGGCGGTCGAGCCCGTCGTCCACCCCGTCCAGCGCGATCACCGCGGGGTCCTCGAGACGAGCCAGGATCAAGCCCAGGACCTGTTTCTCGTACGGGGAAAGGTCCCGTCCCGGCCGCTCGGGTGCGAGCCCGAGCAGGGGCACGTCGCCGGCGCCGGAGCGTGACCGCCCGAGCAGCGCCAGCCGCTCCCGCACGTGCTCAGTGACGGTGAAGACAGGTTCGGGCCCCTCGACCTCGGGCACGTAGCCGAGCGAGGCGGTGCCCGCGATCTCGACCGACCCGGCGCTGAGCCGGAACCGCCGGGCCAGCGCGAGCAGTGCCGTGGTGCGCCCGCTGCCCGGAGGCCCGACCACCGCGACCAGCTCACCAGGCTCGACGCTCACGTCCAGGTCCTGGAAGAGCCAGCGGCGCCGATGGCGGACCCCCGCCCCGCGCGCGGTGACAACCGACATGTCCGGCCTCCATTTAAACTGACTGGTCAGTTCAAAAACATACCCGCGCTGCTATCGAAATCCGTCACAAGTGATGGACGTCATCCAAGGCCCACGGCAATATCGTGGTCATGTCGACGCGATGGGGCATGACCGTTCCGCTGGCCGGGGTTCCGCTCGCCGATCACGCCGCCGTCTACGCGGCCCTCGAGGAGGCCGGCTTCACCGACGTCTGGAGCTCCGAGGTGAACGGCTCCGACGCCTTCACCCCGCTGACCCTGGCCGCCGCCTGGGCGCCCCGGTTCGGGCTCGGCACGGCCATCGCGCCCGTCTTCACGCGAGGGCCCGGCCTGCTCGCGATGACCGCGGCCGCCCTGGCCGAGACCGCGCCCGGCCGCTTCCAGCTCGGCATCGGCGCGTCCTCACCCGTGGTGGTGGGTGACTGGAACGCGGCCGACTTCACCGAGCCGTACGCCCGCAGCCGCGACATGCTGCGCTTCCTGCGCGCCGCCCTGGCCGGCGAGGTGGTCGACGGCGACTTCGACACCTTCTCGGTGCGGCGGTTCCGCCTGGAGCGCCCGCCCGCGACGCCGCCACAGATCCTGCTGGCCGCGCTGCGCCCCGGCATGCTGCGCCTGGCCGCGGCCGAAGCCGACGGCGTCATCCTCAACTGGCTCTCGCCGGGCGACGTGCCGACCGCCCTGGCCGAGGTCAAGGGCGCCGGCGCCGGCTTCGAGGTGGCCGCGCGCATCTTCGTCTGCCCGACCGACGACGCCGGCTACGCGCGCACGGTCGGCCGCCGCATGATCACGTCCTATCTGACGGTGCCGGCCTACGCGGCCTTCCACCGCTGGCTCGGCCGCGACGAGATCCTGAAGCCGATGTGGGACGCGTGGGCGGCCGGCGACCGCAAGGGCGCCCTGGCCGCGATCCCGGACGAGGTGGTCGACGACCTGATCGTGCACGGCACCGCCGAGCAGTGCCGTGAACGGGTCGAGGCCTACGCGGCGGCCGGCATCACCGTCCCGGTCATGGCCCTGCTGCCGACACCGGCCCTGAACTCAGGCGACTTCGCGACCATCCGCGACGTCCTGACCAGTCTGGGCCGGGCTTCTTAGAAGAGCACCGTCGCGAAGCTGCCGGCCGAGACGAAACCGCAGCGCTCGTAGACCCGGCGGGCCGGCGCGTTGTAGTCGTTGACGTAAAGGCTCACCGTGGGCGCCACCCGGCGCAGCGCGTCGCGAACGACGGCCGCCATCGCCGGGGCGGCCAGACCGCGGCCCCGATATTCGGGATCGACCCACACGCCCTGGACCTGGGTGGTGCGCCGGGTGACGATGGCCAGCTCGGCCTTGAAGATCACCCGGTCGCCGACGAAGCGCGCGTACGCCCTCTTGCCCTTGACCAGCTCGGCGATGCGCCGACGGTAGCCGCGGCCGCCGTCGTCGAGCAGCGGGGAGACACCGACCTCCTCGGTGTACATGGCGACGGCGGCCGGGAAGAGCTGGTCGACCTCACCCGGCCGGACCAGGCGCACCTCGGGGTCGGGCGGCACCACCGGGTCGCGGTCGGCGACCAGCAGCGGCTGGTTGGGGCGCACCTCGCGCGCCTTGCCCCAGTGGCCGCCGAGCCGGTCCCACAGGTCGAGGACCTGCTCGGAGCGGCCGATGATGGAGGAACAGATGCGCGGCTCGGCCCCCAGCATGTCGGCGAACGCGGCGGTCGCCGGCGGGGTGGCGCAGAGCGGCACCAGGTGGGCGCCCGACCAGATGATGGACTCGACGCGGCGACCGGGTCCATACCCGAAGATCCGCCCGTCGGAGCGCCACCAGTTCAGGCCGTGCGCCGCCACCCGCTCGGCGATCTGGGCGCCGGCGTAGGGGTCGCGGTCGAGGATCTTCTCGACCGCCGCGCGCTCGGACTCACCGAGCTGGCGAATCGGCACCGTCAGCACAGGTATCACATTGCCAGATCCACCCCGGCCCACACCCGCCGCAACCCCCTCCGTTGAAGAAACCCTTGTCGCCGATGCGTTGCCGATATATCGTCTAACTATCGACAACAGATCGGAGAAGCTCATGAGGTACTCACACGAAGGTCATCAGGGACGTCGTCACCGCGGTGGCTTCGGATTTCCGGGCGGTTTCCCGTTCGGCGGCGGCGGTCCCGACTTCGGCGGCTTCGGCCCCGGCGGCCCGTTCGGCGGCCCCGGCGGTCGTGGTCAGCGCCGCGGCGGCCGCGGTCAGCGGCTGAACGTCCGCCCGGCGGTGCTGGCGCTGCTCCTGGAGCGCCCGATGCACGGCTACGAGATGATCCAGGAGCTCGACTCCCGCACGAACGGCATCTGGCGCCCGAGCCCCGGCTCGGTCTACCCGACGCTCCAGCTGCTGGAGGACGAGGGCCTCATCGAGGCCGAGGCGAACGGTGGGCGCAAGAGCTACCACCTGACGGCCGACGGCCGTCCCGAGGCCGAGGCGGCCGCGGAGAACCCGCCGTGGGCCCGCATCGGCGACGACACCATGTCGCAGGTGCAGGACTTCCGCGACGCCGCCGCCGGCATCCTGGGCGCCTTGAAGCAGGTCGGTTTCTCCGGCACCGACGAGCAGCGCCAGAAGGCGCTCGAGGTGCTGAACGAGACCAAGCGCAAGCTGTACGCCATCCTCGCCGACAGCGAGTAGGCCGTGCGGCCGTCCGGGCCGAGCAGCATTCCTGGCCACCAGCCGAACACCGGAGACGGCGTACGCCACGGGGGTACGCCCTGTCCGTTTCTCCTGGCCGTCCCACCCGCCCCGACGAACTGGGTGCACCTTGTCCGGCGCATCTCGTCGGCGCGAGCACCGGACCCGGGAACACGTGAGGCCCCGCCGTTATCGGCGGGGCCTCACATTCGTTCGGGGTGCTTCGGCGTCAGTGGACGGTCACCCGGGGGCCGGGGACCAGGTCGCGCAGCTCTTCGGGGAGCTCGGCGCCCATCTCGTCGGCCAGGCGGAGGGCCTCCTCGACCAGGGTCTCGACGATGATGGACTCGGGGACGGTCTTGATGACCTGGCCCTTGACGAAGATCTGGCCCTTGCCGTTTCCGGAGGCCACACCCAGGTCGGCCTCGCGGGCCTCGCCGGGGCCGTTGACGACGCAGCCCATGACGGCCACGCGCAGCGGGACCGGGAAGCCGTCGAGGGCCGCCGTCACCTGCTCGGCCAGCGTGTAGACGTCGACCTGGGCCCGGCCGCAGCTCGGGCAGGAGACGATCTCGAGGCCGCGCTCGCGCAGGCCGAGCGACTCGAGGATGGCCTGGCCGACCTTGATCTCCTCGACCGGCGGGGCCGACAGCGACACCCGGATGGTGTCGCCGATGCCCTCGGCCAGCAGCGCGCCGAAGGCGACCGAGCTCTTGATCGTGCCCTGGAAGGCCGGGCCGGCCTCGGTGACGCCCAGGTGCAGCGGGTAGTCGCACTGCTCGGCGAGCTGGCGGTAGGCGCGGATCATGACGACCGGGTCGTTGTGCTTGACCGAGATCTTGATGTCGCGGAAGCCGTGCTCCTCGAACAGCGAGCACTCCCACAGCGCCGACTCGACCAGCGCCTCGGCCGTGGCCTTGCCGTATTTCTCCAGCAGGCGCTTGTCGAGCGAGCCCGCGTTCACGCCGATGCGGATCGGGATGCCGGCGTCGGAGGCCGCCTTGGCGATCTCTTTCACCTTGTCGTCGAACTGGCGGATGTTGCCCGGGTTGACCCGGACCGCCGCGCAACCGGCGTCGATCGCCGCGAAGACGTATTTCGGCTGAAAGTGGATGTCGGCGATCACCGGGATGCCGGATTTCTTGGCGATCGCGGGCAGCGCCTCGACGTCGTCCTGCGACGGCACGGCGACCCGGACGATCTGACAGCCCGAGGCGGTCAGCTCGGCGATCTGCTGAAGGGTCTTGTTGACGTCGGCCGTGAGCGTCGTCGTCATCGACTGGACGCTGACCGGCGCGCCTCCACCCACCGGCACGTTGCCGACCATGATCTGGCGGCTCTTCCGGCGGGGTGCCAGCGGCGGAGGGGGCACGGCCGGCATTCCGAGACTGATGGCGGTCACTTTCGCATCACCTGTTGAAGATCGTGATCGGGTTGACGATATCGGCGGTGACGGTCAGCAGGGTGAACGCACCACCAATCAAGATGACTGCGTAGGTGACAGGCATCAGTTTGTAGTAGTCGACGCGGCCCGGGTCGGGCTTCTTGAGACGCGCGTAGAGCCAGGACCGCACCCGCTCGTACCAGGCGATGGCGATGTGCCCGCCGTCGAGCGGGAGCAGCGGCAGCAGGTTGAAGATGCCGATGAAGACGTTGAGCGAGATGAAGATCGTGAGGAACAGCTGCGGCACGCCGTTGGCCAGGGCCTCGCCGCCGAGCCGGCTGGCGCCGACCACGCTGATCGGGGTGTTCGGGTCACGCTCGTCGCCGGTGATCGAGTGCCACAGGGCCGGGATCTTGTCGGGGATCCGCTTCATCGCCTCGAACGTGTTCTCGACCAGGTACCAGCCGTAGTCGAAGGTCGCCGGCACGGCCGAGGCCACGTTGTATTTGATGATGCCGGGAATGCTCGGGTCGTCCCAGCCGATGGCGGCGATCGACACCGTGGTGGTCTTGGCGTCGTCGCTCTCGTCGGTGATCGCGGCCCGCTCGGCACTGACCAGTGTCACCTCGGCCTTGCCGGGGACGCCGTCACGCGAGTACTCGAAGGGGACCTTGCCGGCCGGCAGCGAGCGGATCTTGTTGACCAGGTCGCCGTACGTGGTGATCGGCGTGCCACCCACGTTGGTGATCAGGTCGCCGTCGCGGATGCCGGCCGCGTAGGCCGGGCCGGCGATGGCGCCGTTCACGCCGGGCTTGCAGTTGTCGGCCGTGGCGCCGGCCGGGGCCGTGCCGGCCCAGACGCAGGCCGGCGCGTCGATGACCGGCCGCTCCTTGAGCTGGAGGGCGGTGGTGGTCGGGTACGACGTGTTCTGCAGGCCGAAGGTGAAGGCGGCGATCCAGGTGGCCACCAGCGCCAGCAGGAAGTGGGTGATCGAGCCCGCGGACATCACGATCGTCCGCTTCCAGACCGGGAACCGCCACATGGCACGCGGCTGGTCCTCGGGGGCGACGTCGTCGTCCTGCGGCGTCATGCCGACGATCTTGCAGAATCCGCCGAGCGGGATCGCCTTGAGGCCGTACTCCGTCTCACCACGCCGGAACGAGAAGACAGTGGGGCCGAAGCCCACGAAGTAACGGGTCACCTTCATGCCGAAGCGCTTGGCAGTGATCATGTGACCGGCCTCGTGGAGGCTCACCGAGATCAGGATGGCCAGCGCGAACGCGGCGACACCCAGCCAGTACAGCATCAAGCTCCTTTTGCCGCAGTTTTGTGCCTGGCGATCACGTCATGCGCCTGGGCGCGCGCCCAATTCTCGGCGGCGAGCACTTCCTCGACGGTACCCGGCTCGGCAAAATCCGGGGCCGTCGCGAGCACCTCCGCGAGCGTGTCGACGATGCCCAGAAAAGGTAGCCGACCGTCGACGAAAGCGGCCACACACTCCTCGTTGGCCGCGTTGTAGATGGCCGGGCGGCAGCGCCCCTCGCGGCCGGCCTGCTTGGCCAGCCGGACGGCCGGGAACGCTTCCTCGTCGAGCGGGCGCAGCTCCCAGTTGTGGGCCTGGCTCCAGTCGACGGCGGCGGCCGCGCCCGGCACCCGCTCGGGCCAGGCCAGGGCCAGGGCGATCGGCAGCCGCATGTCGGGCGGGCTGGCCTGGGTCAGCGTCGAGCCGTCGGTGAACTCGACCATCGAATGGATCACCGACTGCGGATGGACCATGACCTCGATGTCGTCGTAGGGCACCGCGAACAGCTCGTGGGCCTCGATCACCTCGAGCGCCTTGTTGACCATCGTGGCCGAGTTGATGGTGACGACCGGGCCCATGTCCCACGTCGGGTGCTTCAGCGCCTCGTCCGGTGTGACGTTCGTCAGCTCCTCGCGCCGGCGGTCGCGGAACGCGCCCCCGCTGGCGGTCAGGACGAGCCGGCGCACCTCGTCGCGGGCGCCGCCGCGCAGGCACTGGGCCAGCGCCGAGTGCTCGGAGTCGACCGGCACGATCTGGCCCGGCTTGGCCACCCGGCGCACCAGCGGGCCGCCGGCGACCAGCGACTCCTTGTTGGCCAGGGCCAGCACCCGGCCCGCCTCGAGGGCGGCCAGCGTCGGGGCCAGGCCCAGGCTGCCGACCACGCCGTTGAGCACGACGTCGCACGGCCAGCGGGCCAGCTCGGTCATCGCGTCGGGGCCGGCCACGATCTTGGGCAGCTTGAAGTCGCCGGTGGCCCAGCCGCGCCGCTGCGCCTCGGCGTAGAAGGCCAGCTGGAGATCCTGGACGACCGAGGAGCGGGCCACGCCGACCACGTCGACGCCGAGCTCGAGGGCCTGGGCGGCCAGCAGCGCGACGTTGCCGCCGCCGGCGCCCAGGGCGACCACGCGGAACCGGTCGGGGTTGCGCCGCACGATGTCGATGGCCTGAGTGCCGATGGAACCGGTGGAGCCGAGCAGGACGAGGTCGCGCATGCGCCCATCTTCCCGGATCGCCGGAGATCGCTCGCGTCGGCCTGTGGATAACTGGGTATGCCATCGCCATGCCCCGGTGGTTGATCTCCCTCTTTCGGCCACTGAAGGGCCGTGACCTGGCGTTACACGCCGCGGCGGTCACTTTTTACGCCGGAATCGCGGTGGTTCCGATTGCTTTGCTGGCAATTTGGGTCACCGGCTGGATCGCCGGCGCCGATCGGGTCCGCCGCCTCACCGGTCACACGATCAGCGCGCTGCCGGACGAGATCGGGGCGCCGCGGGCCCTGTCCGCCCTGATCGACGCCGGGCTGCACCTGACGCCCTGGTTCGCGCTCGCCAGCCTGCTGCCGGCGACCTTCTACGGCGAAGGGCTGCGGCGGGCCTTCGTCTCACTGCGCCAACCCGGCAGCGAGCCGCTCGTCGGCTGGCGGGGTCGCCTGCTCTGGCTGCCGATCCTGGCCGCGGCGCCGGCCCTGCTGCTGGCGATGTTCCTGGCGCTGCCGTCGACCAGCGGCCTGTGGGTGCGCGGCGGCTGGTACTCGGTGCTCGGCGTGGTTCTGTCGTTTCTCGCCTGCTGGCTGCTGCTCACGCCGGTCGTGATCTGGGTTTACCGGTACGTCGCCCCGGGCCGCCCGCGATGGCTGTCGACCGTCCTCGTGGGGTCGTTCACGGCCGCCAATCTCTCGGGCTTCCTGCACGGGTTCGTGCTGTTCTGTTCGCTGCCGCTCGATCTGGGCGCGCCCTTCGGCGGCTTCGACGCGATCGGCGGAACGATCGCCGTGGGGCTCTGGCTCTACCTGTTCCATGTGATTGTGCTCGCCGGATATGCCGTCACGAGGAGTGCGAGCGCGTATCAGAACGGCAGATTTCGAACTGATTAGCTGAGTGATCTTCACATAACAGCGCGCTACGCTCCCAAGCCATGACCACTCTCCCCCAGCGCTCCGACGTAGTGATCATCGGAGCGGGCCACAACGGCCTCGTCTCCGCGATCCTGCTGGCGCGCGCCGGCCTGAGCGTCACCGTGCTCGAGGCGGCGAACGTGATCGGCGGTGCCGCGCGCACCGAGCGGCCCTTCCCGGCCGCACCCGGTTTGGGTCAGTCCACCGGTTCCTACCTGCTCGGGCTGATGCCGCCGGAGCTGCTGCGCACTCTCGACGTCGACATCCCCGTGTTGCGCCGCGACCCGCACTACTTCCTGCCCACCCCGGGGCCGGCCGGATCGCCCTACCTGCTGTTCGGGCGCGACCAGGCGGCCACCCGGGCCCAGCTCGAGCGCTTCTTCTCGCGCCGCGACGTGGCGGCCGACGAGCAGCTCGCCGTCGAGATCGCCGCGCTGCGGGCCGACCTGGCCCCGGCCTGGCTCGAGGAGCCGGGCACGGTCGAGGAGATCGCCGACCGGCACATCCGGCCCCAACTGCAGAGCACCTTCGTCGATCTCGTACGGGGTTCGGTCGCCGACTATCTGGCCCGGTTCGGCTTCAAGAGCGAACTGCTGATGAGCATGTACGCGGTGACCGACGGCCTCTCCGGCCTGAACGCGGGCCCCGACGACCCCGGCACCGGCCACAACTTCCTGGTGCACAACATGTGCCGGCTGCCCGGCTCGGACGGCACGTGGATGATCGCCGAGGGCGGCATGGGCACGGTGTCACGTGTGTTCGCCGACGCGGCGCGGGCGGCCGGGGCGCAGATCTTCACGAACGCGCCGGTGGCCTCGGTGACCGTCGACGGCGGGGCCGCGAGCGGCGTCGTGCTGGCCGACGGGCGCTCGATCGCGGCCCGGGTGGTGCTCGGCAGCTGTGACCCCTATCGCCTGATCGACCTGGTGCCTTCGGGAACCTTGCCGCTCGCGCTGACCGACCACATGGCGTCGGTACGCAGGACCGGCACCACGCTGAAGATCAACCTGGCCCTGCGCGGCCTGCCCCGGTTCTCCTGCCTGCCGGCGGGCAACCCGTCGCCGTTCGGCTCGACCATCCACCTGCTGCCCGGCTCGGCCGGGCTGGCCGGGGTGCCGGGCACCGACTCGCCGATGGCCGCGCTGCGCGCCATGTGGGCCGACGTGCAGGCCGGGCGGCTGCCGTCGGAGCCGACGATCGAGTGGTACCTGCACACGACGGTCGACCCGTCGCTGCGCGACGCCGAGGGCCACCATTCGTCGGCGCTGTTCGTGCAGTCGGTGCCCTACCAGCCGGCCGGCTCGTCGTGGGAGGCCGAGCTTCCCGGGTACGTCGACACGATGCTCGACATCGCCGAGCGGTACGCCCCGGGCACCCGCGACCTGGTCGTCGACACGATGCCGCTCACTCCGCCCGGCATCGAGGAGCACTTCGGCATCACCGGCGGCCACATCCACCACGTGGACAACACGGTCGCCTTCAACGAGCGCATGCCCTATTTCACGGGCGTGGACGGCCTCTACGCCGGCTCGGCCGGCACCCACCCGGCCGGCAGCGTCATCGGCGCCGCCGGCCACAACGTGGCCAAGCGCATCCTGAAGGACCTCGGGGTTTTCCGGGCGTAACCACTTACGCACGTCGCTCGGGTGGGGTGAGCGTTCTGGGCGCGCCAGCGCCCTGCTCGCCCCGCCCGAGCCCTCGGCGGGAGCGGCGGTCTGTACCCACCACCCCGCTACGACATCTGCTCTTAAGCCTCGTTCTTGGTTGCTCGGATCTTGTGGCCGACGCTCGTCAAGCAACGCCCGCTGGGGAGGTCGAACTTCCAGCCGTGCAGTTGGCAGGTGAGGACGTTGCCGTCGACCATGCCGAAGCGGCTCAGGTCGGCCTTGAGATGCGGGCAGCGGCGCTGCACGGTCCAGTCGCCGAACTGGGTGTCCTCGGCCTCGACGGCCTTCTCGTGCTCGTCGTACCAGCCCTCGGCGTACTGCAGGCGCTCCTCGGAGAGGCACTTGAAGAACGCGTAGACGAACTCGTTGTACTGGCCGATGCGGGCCGCGGAGAAGCGGCAGCTCAGGAACAGCGAGTTGACCCAGTCGCCCTCGTCGATGTGGATGAGGTGCTCGACCAGGGCGCGGCCGGTCTTGAAGCGGTAGCGGACCTTCTCGCCGGCGTAGGGGCGGACCTGCTTGCCGGGGAAGTCGACCACGATCGACTCGAGGATCTCGCCGGTCGGGCCGAAGCTGTCGGTGAAGTCGAAGCGGACCGGGCCGCCGACGCCCTGCGCCATGTAGATCGACTCTTCGAGCAGGGGCTCGATGCGCTTCTTGAGCTCGCCCAGCACGTCGATCTCGGGGTGCTTCCAGGACGCCTTCTCGGCCTCGATGATCGGGGCCTTGCGCTCGCGCATCTCTTCGAGGTGCTGCTTCTTGTTGGCGAAGAACTCGTCGACCGGGACCGGGTGGGTCGTCGAGGCCGTCCCGTTGTCGGACATTTCCGTAATGGAACCCGGCAGTAGGACGATCCCGTTCGTGCCGCCGACCTTGGCGTACTCGGTCATGAAGACCGACTGGTCGGGGAAGATGTTGCCCTCGTCACCGAAGATGTCGTTGAACTGGTAGAGCTCGTCGTCGAGGAAGCACGGCGGGCCGGCGATCGGGAAGACGTGGTCGGCCTTCAGGTCGTCGATGTAGCGCCAGGTGCGGTCGAACTGACGGTCGCGCTTCTGCTTGCCGAACGCGGTCTTGGCCGCGTCGGGCAGCTCGTAGACCATCGGGTACCAGATCGCGCCGGAGAACTGCAGCATGTGGGCGTGCACGTGACCCAGCTCGGCGAACCGGCTCAGGTCGGACGGGCGCGCGTCGTTCTGGTTGAGCACCCGGATGCCGTCGTGCTCGACCCACAGCGAGGAGTCGCCGATCGGGCCGTCGGTGGGGCTGATCAGCGCCTGGATCATGATCTTCAGGCCGCCGTCGAGCTCGTGCACCTCGTCCGACTTCGTCCGCAGGAAGCTGGTGAAGCCCAGCTCCCGCAGCTCGTCCTCGAGCTGGCTGGTCGGATATTCCGGCAGCAGGACGGTGGCCTTCTTGTTGATGTAGCGCTTGAGGTGCTTCGCGTCGAAGTGGTCGCGGTGCAGGTGCGACACGTAGAGGTAGTCGACGTCGCCCAGCGACTCCCAGTCGAGCTGGGAGTTGTCAGGGAAGGGGAACCATGATGCGAAAAATGCGGGATTGACCCACGGATCGCACAGAATGCTGCCGGCGGCGGTGTCGATCCGCATGCTCGCGTGTCCAGTGCCTGTGATCCGCACCGTTTACTCCCTCGATCCAAGAACCCGACCGCATCGAAGGTACCGGGTCCGGGTTGGTGGGCCGCGCGCGGAGCCGCCGTGCGAGACTGAGCTGTAGTGAGAACGCCTTCAAGGAAGGACTCCGGCGTGTCTGCGGAAGAACATGAAGAGGTCTACGCGCCCGATCAGCTCAAGCCGGGCAACCGGAGGCGGGGACAGAAGGGCGCGATCATCTCGGCGATCGTCATCCTGATGTTCTTCTGGGGCAACCACGAGGGCAACACCGAGAACATCTGGCTCGTCGTCTTCGCGGTCGGCCTGGTCGTCGCGGTGATCGCCGACGCGGTGCTGCGCCGCCGGGGCCTGCGCCCGAGCGAGCAGTAAAGCTCAGCTTCACGAAAAAAGGGGCCCGTCAGGGCCCCTTTTCCGTTTACCGGCGTCTGGTGAGGATGTCCTTGACCTCGCGCAGCGCGGCGTCGACCTCGGCCTCGAAATAGCCGCCCGGCACCAGGCCGAACTGCAACATGTCAAGATCGTTTTCCGGTACGGGCATCGGCCCGCGCCCGGTCATCGCCTGCAGGATGCCTTCGAACAGCCGGTCGACCTGCATCGGGTCGTAACCGCTGCCGAAGCGACGGGGCTGGAACGTGCGGCGCAGCTGGTCGACACGGTAGAGCTCGCCACCCGGCTCGCCCATCGGCGGCGGGAGCTGCGGCTGCGGCGGGCCGCCGTAGCCACCGCCCTGCGGCGGGCCGCTCATCGGGGCGTTGCCCATCGGCGGGCCACCCATCGGCGGCGGGGCGCCGTAGCCGCGCGGGTCCTGCTCACGCGGCATGCGGATCTCGGCCGTCATGTCGGTCTTGCCGTGCCGGCCGGCCTCGAAGCCGTCGAAGCCACCCGTGTTGTCGAAACCACCGGTGTTGTCGAAGCCCTGGTCGTAGCCGCCCTGGTCGTAACCACGCGGATCGTAGGCGGGCGGCGGGGGCTGCTGGGCCGGGCGCTGCGGCAGCTGGGGCTGCGGCGGCTGACCGTAGCCGGTCGGCTCGTCGAAACGGCCGCCGTACGGGTCGGCGGGCGGCATCTGGCCACGCTGCGGCTGCATGCGGTCGGGCGGCGCCATGCGGTCGGGCGGAGGCATGCGGTCGGGCGGCGCCATCCGGTCCGGCGGCGCCATGCGGTCGGGCATGCGGTCGTCCCGGATCGGCGGGGCGGGCAGGCGCTCGGTGGGCGGCGCCATCCGCCCGGCGGCGGCCGCGTTGACACCGCCGGTGTTGGCCCCGGCCGGCGGGCGCGCGAAGCTGCCCGTGGTGAGGCCGCCGCGGAGCGAGTCACGCATCGGGTCGGGCGCGGGGGCGCCACGGCCGCCGCGGTCCTCGAGCTCGGCCAGCTGACGCTCGACGCGGTCAAGGTGGAGGTCGACCTGCCACTCGTCGTAGCCGCCGAAGCGCACGCGGAAGACCACGTCGTGCACCTCCTGCGCGCCCACGGGCGGGCCGGACTGCTCGCCGGCCAGGGTGGCCTCGACCCGGTCCAGGAAGGCATCGACCTCATCGACCTTGTAGCCGCGGCGCAGCGCACGCCGCCGGAAACGCTGCCCCTGACTCGTCACAACGTCTCCCACTCCGCTCGCTGGGACCTGAGCCCAGTCACTGTGCCACCTCCGCGTCGGCGGCGCCCCCAGCGCTCGCCTCCGTAAGCTCGCCCGCGGCCAGCTGGCCACACGCGCCGTCGATCTCCCGGCCCCGGGTGTCGCGAACCGTCGTCGACACACCGGCCTCACGAAGGCGGCGGACGAACTCGCGCTCGACCGGTTTCGGGCTCGCATCCCACTTGCTGCCCGGTGTCGGGTTGAGCGGGATGAGATTCACATGCGCCAGCTTGCCGTGCAAGAGCTTGCCGAGCAGGTCGGCACGCCATGGCTGATCGTTGACGTCCCTGATCAGGGCGTACTCGATCGAGATCCGGCGTCCCGTCTGCGCCGCGTAGTCGAACGCGGCATCGAGCACCTCGGCCACCTTCCAACGCTGGTTGACGGGCACTAGCTCATCGCGCAGATCATCATCGGGGGCATGCAGGGACAACGCAAGAGTCACGTTCAGGTCTTCGGCCGTCAGGCGGCGCATAGCGGGCACTAGTCCCACGGTGGAGACGGTTATGTGCCGTTGCGAAAGTCCCAGGCCCTCGGGGGCCGGGGTGGTCAGCCGGCGCACGGCCTCGATGACCCGGGGGTAGTTGGCCAGCGGCTCGCCCATGCCCATGAAGACCACGCGGGACAGCCGCGGCGGTGAGCCGGTGACCGCGCCCGAGGCGGCGACACCGGCCAGGTAGACGACCTGGTCGACGATCTCGGCGACCGACAGGTTGCGGGTCAGGCCCTGCTGGCCGGTCGCGCAGAACGGGCAGGCCATGCCGCAGCCCGCCTGGCTGGAGACACAGGCGGTCACCCGGTCGGGGTAGCCCATGAGCACGCTCTCGACCAGGGCGCCGTCGTGCAGCCGCCACAGCGCCTTCCGCGTGGCGCCCTCGTCACAGGCCAGCTCGCGGACCGGGGTCAGCAGCGTGGGCAGCAGGTCTCCGGTCAGCCGGGCGCGGGTCTTGGCCGGCAGGTCGGTCATCTCGTCGATGTCGCGCACGAGCCGGCCGAAGTAGTGGGTGGAGAGCTGCTTCGCGCGGAACGCGGGCTCGCCCAGGGCGGTCACCGCGGCCTGGCGGGCGGCGAGGTCCATGTCGGCGAGGTGGCGCGGGGGCATGGACGGGCGGCGACGGGTGGTGACCGCATCGGGCTTGTCGGGGCTGGTCGGGATGACCGGAAGAATCGTCATGGCAGAACAAGTCTCGCACGCTCGGGGAAGTTCACTGGGCCCACGCGATCAGGGCGAAGAGGAGGTACGCGGTCGGCACGGCGAACAGGATCGAGTCGAGCCGGTCCATCAGGCCGCCGTGGCCGGGCAGCAGGTTGCTCATGTCCTTGACGCCCAGGTCGCGCTTGAGCATCGACTCGGCCAGGTCGCCGACGACGGCGACCACCGAGATCAGGGCGCCGAAGAGAAGACCCCAGTAGACCTGGATGTCGAGCAGGAAGTAGAGCAGCAGCGCGCTGCCGATGGCCGAGGCACAGACCGAGCCGGCGAAGCCTTCCCAGGTCTTGCCGGGGCTGATCGACGGGGCCATCTTGTGCTTGCCGAAGAACACACCGGTCGCGTAGCCGCCGGTGTCGGAGAGCACGACCGCGAGCAGCGTGCAGAGCACCCGCCACTGACCCTTGTCGTGGTCGGGGAGGAAGAGCAGGATGCCGAAGCTGAGCAGGAACGGCACGTAGACCGCGACCAGCACGCTCGCCGTGAGGTCGCGGCGGAACGCCTCGGCGCCGTCGGCCAGCCGCCAGACGATCGCGGCCAGCACGGTGACCACGAGACCGATCAGCAGGGCGTCGGCGCCGCTGTACCAGGCCAGGCCGGTCATCAGGACCGAGCCGCCGATCAGCGGGACGGCCGGCGCGTTGGCGCCCGCCGAGCGCAGGGCCCGGGTCATCTCCCAGACGCCGACGCCGGACGCGACGGCGATCACGGCGAAGAAGGCGGGCTCCCAGAACAGCAGGGAGGCCAGGACCACGACGACGAGGCCGACACCGACACCGATGGCGGCCGGCAGGTTGCGCCCGGCACGGCTGGTTGTGGGCTCGCCTCCCTTGCCGGCCCGGCGCTTGCCGGGGCCCTTCTTGGAAGGCTCGACCACCGGCATCTGGCTGGTGGGCGCGTCCTCGGCCGCGTGCCAGGCCGTGTCGTCGCCGGAAGTGCGCCCGGCACGCGGATCGAGGTAAGACATCAGACCTCGAGCAACTCGGATTCCTTGTGCTTGACGAGCTCGTCCACAACGGCGACGTAACGGTGGGTCACGTCATCGAGCTCCTTCTCGGCCCGGCGGCCCTCGTCCTCACCGGTTTCGCCGTCCTTGACCAGGCGGTCGATCTGCTCCTTGGCCTTGCGGCGGACGTTACGGATGGCCACCCGGCCCTCCTCCGCCTTGGAGCGCGCGACCTTGATCATCTCGCGGCGCCGCTCCTCGGTCATCTGCGGCAGGTGAATGCGCAGCTGGGTGCCCTCGTTGTTGGGGTTCACTCCGAGGTCCGAGTCGCGGATCGCCCGCTCGATCGGGCCCAGCTGGGACGTGTCGTACGGCTTCACGATCACCATGCGCGGCTCCGGCACGCCGACCGAGGCCATCTGCGTCACCGGCGTGGGCGCGCCGTAGTAGTCCACCAGGATCTTGGAGAACATGGCCGGAGTGGCTCGCCCCGTGCGAATGGCGGCGAACTCCTCCTTGGCGTGCTCGACCGCGCTCTCCATCTTTTCCTCGGCCTCGAAGAGGGTCTCGTCGATCACCGGCTCTTCTCGCCTCCTAGCTTGTCTCGGTGGTGCGGGGATGTCAGGGAGCTTCAGGCGGTGATCAGGGTGCCGATCTTGTCGCCGCTGACGGCGCGCACGATGGTGTCGTCGCCCTCCGCGCCGAAGACGAGCATCGGCAGCTTGTTCTCCTCGCAGAGACTGAAGGCGGCCTGGTCGGCGACCCGCAGCCCACGCTGGAGGATCTCCTGATAGGTGGCGCTGTCGAGCTTCTGCGCGGTGGGGTCGATGCGGGGGTCGGCCGTGTAGACGCCGTCGACACCGTTCTTGCTCATCAGCACGATGTCCGCGTGGATCTCGAGGGCGCGCTGGGCGGTGACGGTGTCGGTGGAGAAGTACGGCATGCCGGCGCCGGCGCCGAAGA
The DNA here is from genome assembly GCF_050956135.1 of Actinoplanes sp. CA-131856. GTDB lineage: Bacteria > Actinomycetota > Actinomycetes > Mycobacteriales > Micromonosporaceae > Actinoplanes. The sequence continues at coordinate 9,369,397 of NZ_CP191849.1, forward strand.
TGACCGCGCGGCCCTTCTCGAGGTGGCGAATGGCGCGCAAAGGGATGTACGGCTCGGCGACCTGGGCCATCGTGATCGCGGTCTGCACCCGCGTCTCGATGCCTTCCTTCTCGAGGAAGTCCTGCAGGGCGAGCGCGTTCATCACGGTGCCGAGCATGCCCATGTAGTCGGCCCGGTTGCGGTCCATGCCGCGCTTCTGGAGCTCGGCGCCGCGGAAGAAGTTGCCGCCGCCGACCACGACGGCGACCTGGATGCCCCGGCGGATGACGGTGGCGATCTGGCCGGCGATGCCCTGCACGACGTCGGGGTCGACGCCGACCGCGCCACCGCCGAACACCTCGCCGGAGAGCTTCAGCACGACGCGCTTGGGCTTGTCGGTCACCATCGAGACCCGCCTTTCCTTAGTACTCAGCTGAGACCTTATGTGAGGAGGAGGCCGGGCGCAGAATCGCGTCCCCGGCCTCCCTAGCCTCAAGCTCGGTAAGCCGGATTACTCCTGGCCGACCTCGAACCGGACGAACCGGGTCAGGGTGAGCCCGGCCTCGTCCGCGATCTGCTTGACCGTCTTCTTGTTGTCGACGACCGACGACTGCTCGAGCAGGACGAAGTCCTTGAAGAAGGAGTTCACCCGGCCCTCGACGATCTTGGGCAGAGCCTTCTCGGGCTTGCCCTCCTCCTTGGCGGTCTCCTCGGCGATGCGGCGCTCGGACTCGACGACCTCGGCCGGCACCTCCTCGCGGGTGAGGAAGCGCGGGCGCATGGCGGCGATCTGCATGCCGATGCCGCGGGCGTCCGCGTCGGCCGCCTCGTCGCTCTTGCCCTCGTACGCCACCAGGACGCCGACCTGCGGCGGCAGGTCCTGCGCCTTGCGGTGCAGGTAGACCGCGACGGTGCCGTCGACGATCACGAAGCGGTTCAGGACGATCTTCTCGCCGATCTTCGCGGCGTAGTCCTGGATCGTGTCGGCGACCGACTTGCCGTCCTCGAGCACCGCGGCCGACAGGGCGGCGGCGTCGGCGACGTTGTTCTTCGCGCCGAACTCGACCAGACGCTGACCCAGCGCGACGAAGTCGGGGGTCTTGGCGACGAAGTCGGTCTCGCAGTTGAGCTCGAGAAGCGCGTTGCCGAAGTGCGACACGATGCCGTTGGCCGCGGTGCGGCCGGCCCGCTTGCCGACGTCCTTGGCACCCTTGATGCGCAGGAACTCGACAGCCTTGTCGAAGTCGCCGTCCGCCTCGTCGAGGGCCTTCTTGCAGTCCATCATGCCGGCAGCGGTCAGATCGCGGAGCTTCTTCACGTCCGCGGCGCTGTAGTTAGCCATGACTCTCTCTCGATGTCAGTTCGGGTTTGGCTGACTTACTCGGCGGGGGTGGCGGCGGCCGGCACGGGCTCCGCGTCCGCGGCGGGGGCCTCAGCGGGGGCCTCGGCGGCCTTCTTCTCCGCACCCTCGTACAGGTCGCGCTCCCACTCGGGCAGCGGCTCGCCGGCGGCGACGGTGCCCGGCTCGGGCTTCTCGTCGGCGCCACCACGGCCACGGCCGGAGCGGGCGATGAGACCGTCGGCCACGGCGGCGGCGATGACCTTGGTCAGCAGCTCGGCCGAGCGGATCGCGTCGTCGTTGCCCGGGATCGGGAAGTCGACCTCGTCCGGGTCGCAGTTGGTGTCCAGCACCGCGATGACCGGGATGCCCAGCTTGCGGGCCTCGTCGACGGCGATGTGCTCCTTCTTGGTGTCCACGACCCAGATCGCCGACGGCGTCTTGGTCATGTCACGCAGACCGCCGAGGGTCTTGGTGAGCTTGGTCTTCTCGCGGAAGAGCTGGAGGGTCTCCTTCTTGGTGTACCCGGCGGCGGTGCCGCTCAGGTCACCCAGGGCCTCGAGCTCCTTCATGCGCTGAAGGCGCTTGTACACCGTCTGGAAGTTGGTGAGCATGCCGCCCAGCCAGCGGTGGTTCACGTAGGGCTGGCCGACCCGCGTCGCCTGCTCGGCGATGGCCTCCTGCGCCTGCTTCTTGGTGCCGACGAAGAGGATGTGGCCACCCTCGGCGACGGTGTCACGCACGTACGCGTAGGCCTTCTCGATGTAGTCGAGGGTCTGGCGCAGGTCGATGATGTAGATACCGTTGCGCTCGGTGAAGATGAAGCGCTTCATCTTCGGGTTCCAGCGGCGGGTCTGGTGCCCGAAGTGGACACCGCTCTCCAGCAGCTGGCGCATGGTCACGACGGCCATGGTGGGTTGCTCCCTGTCGTCCCTGGTTGGCGCGCTCACCGGCGGTGAGCGCCCTGGCGCCCGGTCGCCGGCCACAGTCGGACCCGAGATGATCGAGACCAGGGAGGGCCGTCGCCGCCGGGGGTTGAGAACCCGGCGGAGGGCACGCGAGGTCGGCCGCGCTAGGCGGTCGCCGGCAACCAGCATACGCCAAGCTTCTGGCGGCCTCCTACGCCGTCGCCAGTCCGGCCGCCACGAGCAGGATCAACCCCACCGGGAGGTACGCCACCGGCGGGCGCACCCACGCCTCGCGGGTGATCGAACCGCCTTTGGCCACCGCGAACAGTCCGATACCGGTCAGCGTGAAGCCCAGAGTGAGCAGAACCGCGGGCACGATCGCGCCGGCCGCCGGGTCACCGGTGAAAGTCGCGTCGAACAGAAGGCGTACCACCGGGACCAACAGGACGATCATGACGATCGCGACGAGGAAGGACGTCGTGGAACGCTTGGACTGATAGACCGGGGCCCGTGGCGTGACCGGCGGCACCAGGGTGGTGGGCTCGGCCACCTTCTCCTCGGCCGTCGCCGGCGGCTTGATGGTCGGATATTCCGGCCCCCGGACCGGCACCCGCACGTCCGTCTCGGCCGGGCGGGCATGACTGCCGGTCGTCTCCGGCCGCTGTTCGGGCAGGCGGAACGCGCCGCTCGGCCGCTCATGAATACCCGAGTCGTACGGGTTGCCGATCTGATGGGAGCCGGAGACGTCGGGGGCGGTGCCCCGGGAGTACTGACCGCCCGAGTACCAGCTCGGCTCGGACTCGTCGGCGTAGCGGTGTCCTTCCACGATGTCGCACCGTAGGTGACCACGGTCGCCGATGCCACACGTGGGCCCATAACACACCGATCCGGTGACTCTGCGGTTTTCCACAATCGCGCTCCGTCCACAGGGCCGGCCGCACTCGGCCCTCGTTCCGGGCACGGTGTCCCCCATGACGACGCAAAGACAGGCGGTGGGCGCGTACGGCGAGCGGGTCGCCGCCCAACATCTCCGAGATCTGGGACTGGTGCTCCTCGACCAGAACTGGCGCTGTGCCGAGGGCGAGCTCGACCTCGTGCTGCGCGACGGCGACGACCTTGTCATCTGCGAGGTCAAGACCCGGCTGGGCGACGGCTACGGCCGGCCCGCCGAGGCCATCACGCCGCGCAAGGTGCGCAAACTGCGGGAGCTCGCCCGGCGCTGGCTCGACGAGAGCGGGGTGCACCCGCGCGAGGTGCGCTTCGACGTGGTCGAGGTGATGCCGCAGAAGAAGGGCCCCACCCAGATCAACCACACCCGCGGGGCGTTCTGATGAGCTACGCCCGCGTGCTCTGCGCCGGCCTGGTCGGCATGGCCGGGCACATCGTGGAAGTGGAGGCCGACCTCTCACCCGGGTTGCCGGCGGTGGTGCTGACCGGGCTGCCCGACACGGCCCTGCACGAGGCCCGCGACCGGGTGCGGGCGGCGGTGGTGAACTCGGGACGGCAGTGGCCGAACCGCCGGATCACGGTCAACCTGCTGCCGGCGGCCGTTCCCAAGCACGGCAGCGCCTTCGACCTGGCGATCGCGGCCGCGCTCCTGGCCAGCGCGGGCGAGTTGCCGCTGGCCCCGCTCGACGGTGTGGTGGTCCTGGGCGAGCTGGGCCTGGACGGCGCCGTCCGCCCGGTCCGCGGGGTGCTGCCCATGGTGGTCACGGCGGCCGGCGCCGGGATCCGTCAGGTCATCGTGCCGCTGGGCAACTCCCACGAGGCCACGGTGGTGCCCGGCATGACCGTTCGAGCCGTGGACAGCTTGTGCCGGCTCATCGAATTCGTCTGCTCGGGCGGCGACCTGCTGGAACCACCGCCTGCCGCTCCCTCGCCGCCCGTGCCGGGCCCCGACCTGGCCGATCTGGCGGGCCAGGAGATGGGACGGTACGGCCTCGAGGTGGCGGCGGCCGGCGGGCACCACCTGTCATTGTTCGGGCCTCCCGGCTCCGGGAAAACGATGCTGGCCGAGCGTCTCCCCTCGATCCTCCCTTCGCTGGACGACGAGGCGTCCCTCGAAGTGACGGCGTTGCAGTCGATCGCGGGAGTCCTGCCGCCGAACAGCGGCCTCGTCAGGCGGCCTCCATTTCAAGCCCCGCACCACACGGCGTCCACAGCAGCTCTCGTCGGAGGGGGAGTCGGTCTGGCCCGGCCCGGCGCGGTGTCGCTCGCCCACCGCGGGGTGCTCTTCCTCGACGAGGCGGCCGAGGTACGCAGCACCGCCCTCCAGGCCTTACGCCAACCCCTCGAGACCGGACGGGTAGTGCTGGCCCGTGCTCAGGGGACGGTCGAGTATCCAGCCCGGGTGCAACTGGTGATCGCGGCCAACCCGTGCCCCTGCGCCAATCCGTCCGGCGATCAACACTGCACATGTACGCCGCTCGTACGCCGTCGCTATCTGGCCCGGCTCTCAGGTCCACTGATCGACCGCATCGACATCCGGCTGACCCTGCAGCCGTTGACGGCGGCTCAGCTGCTGACGTCGAGCACACCGGCGGCGTCGTCGGGCGAGGTGGCCGAGCGGGTGGCCAAGGCCCGCGCGGCCGCGACGGCCCGCTGGGACCGGGTCAACGGCGAGGTGCCGGGGTCGCAACTGCGCCGGGCGCCCTGGCGGTTGCCGGCCTCCGACACGGCGCAGCTTCAGAAGGCGCTCGACCGGGGCATGCTGTCGGCGCGGGGCTTCGACCGGGTGCTGCGGCTGGCGTGGACGATCGCCGACCTGGACGGGCGGGACCGGCCGGCCCGGGACGAGGTCGCCGAGGCGATCCAGCTGCGGATGGGCGAGAGCCATGGCTGACCACCGGGAGCGGGCGTCGCGGGTGGCGCTGACCTGGCTGGCCGAACCGGGCAACCGGATGGTGTGGTCGCTTGTGGAGGAATGCGGCGCGGCCGAAGCCCTCGACCGGCTGGTGCGCGGTGTTGTGGAAAGCAAGGCGATCCGGGCGGCCGTACGGGCTCATGAAGCCGACCTCGAACCTCGGCGGCTCCTGGAGCTGACGGTCGGGCAGGCCCGCCGTCTGGGCGCGCGGATCGTGGTGCCGTCCGACGAGGAATGGCCGCGCCGGGTGGAGTCGCTGGCCACGCTGTCGCTGGAAGGCAAGGGCCGGATCTTGGAGGACGTACGCCCGCCGCTGTGCCTCTGGGTGCGCGGGGCGTGGCCGCTGGGCGAGACGCTCGAACGGTCGGTGGCTGTGGTCGGCGCGCGAGCGGCGACGGCGTACGGCACGCATGTCACCAACGAGATCTCGTACGGGCTGGCCGAGAAGGGCTGGACGGTGGTGTCGGGCGGCGCGTTCGGCATCGACGCGGCCGCGCACCGGGCGGCGATGGCGGCCGACGGGCGGACGGTGGCGGTGCTGGCGTGCGGGGTCGACCGTCCGTACCCGGCCGGGAACTCGGCGATGTTCGAGCGCATCGCGGAGACCGGCCTGCTGGTCAGCGAATGGCCGCCGGGCGCCGAGCCGTTGCGGCACCGCTTCCTGATCCGCAACCGGGTGATCGCGGCGGCGACGGTGGGCACGGTGATGGTGGAGGCGGCGGCCCGCAGCGGGGCGGCACAGACGCTGAGCCGGGTGCTGGCCCTGAACCGGACGGCGATGGTGGTGCCCGGGCCGGTGACGTCGGCGGTCTCGGTGGGCTGCCACGAGCTGCTGCGCGAACGCCCGGAGGCGATCCTGGTGACCGGCGCCGGCCACGTCCTGGAGGCGGTGGGCCGCATCGGCGAATATCTGGCCGATCCACCGCGCGGCCCCACGAACGCGCGCGACGCGCTCGACGAGGAGTCGGCGCTGGTGCTGGAGGCGGTCCCGAGGAGGGGTACGGCATCACCCGAGCAACTGGCGGCCAAGGCCGGCCTGGAGCTGCGAACCGTGCTGCGCCGGCTGTCCCTTTTGGAGGTGGCCGGTCTGATCGAGCGCCGCGGCGCCGCCGGCGTGGCCCTGAGACGCTCCCGGGCATCACCCGGCTCCAGCACGCCCTACCCGGAAGACCTGGCACCGCCGGAGCCGGCTGCTCTCGCGCTGCCGGGCCTGGATGACCTTGGCCCGGCCGTTCCGGATGACCTCGGGCCGCTCGATCCGGATGATCTCGTGTCGCCCGACTGGCATGGCTGAGGGGCGACGAGCCTCGCGGCCCGGTCGCCCGGAACTACGTGCGGCGCGGACCGGGGTCCGCGCCGGCCGGTCAGTCTTCGGAGTCGTCCAGGTCCCGGCGATGCACCTTCATCCACGCCTCGACGTCGTCGGTCATCCACACCTTGCCCTGAGCAAGATCGGCGACCGGCTTGGGGAAGTCGGCGCGGCTGGTGATCTGGTACGCACGCTGCCGGCTGACCCCACCCAGACGGATGCGGATCTCGTGCGCCCCCATGAGCCGGATCGGTTTCGCTGCCACATGATCGACCGTAGGCGCGAGACTATTAGTCAGTCATAAAGTTGATAGGAGACATCTAGTCATGGGTCATCTAAGCTGTCATCATGACTAGGCGACGTCAGAGCCACCCACCGGTGCCGGTGTCACCCACACATCGACGTGCGTGGCGCACCCTCTGGCGCCGATGCACCTGCGGTTTACCCGCTCCTTGCGTCGACAGCCTGGTCCCCGCCCCACCGTTGCCGTTCCCTGCCCGCGACCCGCTTCACCCGCGAGCTCGGCCCACCCTCAGCTTTCCCCGTCCCCACCCAACCCTGACCCGACACAGCAGAGGAGGTCATCAGGCCGATCCCCGGTATCCCTGCCACATCTGCCGCCCGGCGGGCACAGCCCTCCATCTCGGAGGCCCCCTACCCGCCGGGCGGCACCCCCACTCGATTCCCTCCCTGAACCACACCGAACGGGGGCGGCCGCCGCCACTCCAGCCGGCTTGGCGGCGGCCGATCCCCCTCGACCCACCACCGAGCGCCCGACCCGGCGCCAGATAAATGACCACAGTGCCTAACAAGATCACCCGCCTCCCAAAGGCGGGCGCCGGCCGCTGATCCCCGACCGGCACCCACCAGAGGAAACAGCGGTGGGCGGCAGGCGACCCGCCCACCGCCACAAAGCTCGGACCACCGCCCGCGACCCTCAGCACTCGCGGCCGGTGGTCCGAGCCAGGCCCAGCACCACCGCCCCAGACGACCCAAGCCGACCGCCCCTCCGCCGACGGTCCGCGCCCAGGGCGACACCGTGGGCCGGCGGTCCGCGCCCAAGACGGCACCGCAAGCCGGCAGTCCGCGCCCAGTCGGCACCGCGAGCCGACGGCCCGCGCCCAGACGGCACCGCAAGCCGCCGGTTCGCGCCCAGACGGCACCGCAAGCCGCCGGTTCGCGCCCAGACGGCACCGCGAGCCGGCGGCCCGCGCCCAGACGGCACCGCAAGCCGCCGGTCCGCGCCCAGGGCGACACCGTCAGCCGCTTACCCAAGCCCAACCCCGCACCGTCGGGCGGAGACGGCGCAGCGCGAGCCAAGAACGCCGGCGAAAAGGCCGACAGGCGAAGTAGGGGTGCGGCGACGCCAAGGATTACGGAGCTGGGCGAACAGCCTTGATGGAACTGCCGGGCCTGCCGCAAACGTGGCCCTGTCACCGAGCTCGGGCCGATCTGCTCGCGGAGTTCGAGCCTTTGCCGACCGTGTTGATGGGCTGTGATTGAACGGGCGACGGCCGGGGCCGACGGCGCTTGTGCGCTCGGTGGACTGTCGCCCGCCCTGCCGCGCGATCAAGCTCGGCCTTCTCAAGCGCGGCACGTTCATCGTACTAACGCCTAGTCGTACGTACAATACGACGGAGCGATGTGATCACGTAAACTGTGAACATGATCGATCCTTCAGCGGACCGCGCGGTGTTTCGCCAGTTGGCTGACCTGCTCCGCGATCAGATCGAGTCCGGGGCGCTGGGGCCCGGTGAGCCGCTGCCCAGCGAATTGCGGCTGGCGCAGGAGTACGGGATCAGTCGCACCACGGTCCGCCAGGCGATCGGCCAGCTGCGGACGGAAGGGCTCGTCACCGTCGATCGGCCGCGCGGCACCTTCGTGCGTGTACCGGAGCCGACCGAGCTGATCACCCTGGCCCGCGGCGACCGGGCCGGCGCCCGGATGCCCACCGACGCCGAGCGGCGCAAGTACCGGCTGGGCGAGGGCGTCCCGGTCCTGGTGGTCACCGCCGCCGACGGCACCGAGACGGTCCACCCAGCCGACCGAGTCCAGCTCACCCGCCCCTGACCGGGACCGCGTCCACCCAGCCGACCGGCGGTCGTGCCGTGGCGTTGCACCTCGGCCCACCGCCAGGAACGCTCAGCGGCGCGTTCGGCGCTGGTGGCCTCGGCCGGTGTGCCATGTCTCGATGACCAAGTGGTCGGCGGGGGTGCCTACGTATGTCAGGACCACCTCGTGGATGTCCAATCGGAACGAAGCGCCCCCGGTGGCGGGAGCGTCGGCCGGTGTCGTCTCCACGGCTGTGCCGGCCAGCTTGGCGTCGCCGGGGGCTGTCTCGGGAGCGCCCGGTGGTGGCTCCAACGTGGGTGCGTGCATGGCTATGCGCGGGTCTCGGCGCAGGTCCATCAACTTCACCGCGCCGGGCATGGAGCCGAATGTCAGCTCGCCCGACTGGAACACGGCCTCGGTGGCGCTGATGCGCGGTGAACCGTCGCGGCGCAACGTTGCCATGGTCTTGTTGGTGCCGGCGTCGAACAGAGCCCTCACGCGCCGCGCGAAGACGGGTGCGTCCTTTTCGATTTCTGCCCAGGTGGCCATGGACGGACCCTAGGCCGGGGGTACGACAGAAACGCGTCAGAAGAGGCTGTAATCCGCCCGGGCCAGGCCGAAACCGTGGTTCGACTTCGTGTCCTCGCAGGTCAATGCCTGGGCCGTGCTGTCGCACCGGATCGAGCCGGCGCGCAGGGCCTCGCCGTACTCCAGCGTCTGGGTGGCCGCGCCGGCCAGAGTGTCGCCGGCGCAGGTGAAGCCGGCCTTTCCGGACTCCAGGTACATGCCGTTGCCCCACGCCTGGCGGCAATCCTCGGGCTGCGGCGGCGGGGACCAGTTCTTGTCGAGGATGTCGCAGCGGACCGAGTCTGTCGTCAGCGCGCACACGATGTTCTTCGACGGGGACTGGAACGTCGCCTCGGCCACCTCCTTCACGGGGTTGCCCAGACCCACCACCGCCGGCGGGAGCGACGACGGTGACGAACTTGTGGTCACGGGTGTGCCGCCGAGAAGTGAGCAACCCGAGACGGCGGCCAGCAGGGCCAGGGCCGGAATGCGGCGGAAGCGTGCCATGGTGATCGGCAGTGTAGTCAGCGTGGCCGCTTGACGGGGGCCGGGTCGAGCGATGACGGTCGACACGATGGATACGCGGGACATGCACGAGCGGCTGCCGGAAGCGATGCGGCAGGCCGTCGACGACTTCGGGCATCATCTGGCACGGGTCGACAACCGGTCGGCCCACACCGTGCGGGCCTATCTGGGTGACGTGGTCTCGCTGCTCGACCACGCGGTACGCCACGACGACGTGACCTCGCTCGGCGATCTCGACCTCGGCATGCTGCGGTCGTGGCTCGCGGCCCGGATGCGGGACGGCGCCGCCCGGTCCTCCCAGGCCCGGCGGGCGACCGCGGCCCGGGTCTTCACCGCGTGGGCCACGCGCACCGGGCGGATCGAGTCCGACCCGGGCGCCCACCTCACCAGCCCGCGAGCCCACCGCTCCCTGCCGACCGTGCTGCGCGCCGAACAGGCCGCCGCCCTGGTGGAGATGAGCCGGGCCGAAGGAGAGGCGAGCCCGCCCGAGGAAAAGCCCAGCCCGCCCGAGGGAAAGCTCAGCCCGCCCGAGGGAAAGCTCAGCCCGCCCGAGGGAGAACTCAGCCCGGCCGAAACAGACGTAGGAACGGCCGAAGGAACGGTGAGCCGGGCCGGAAACGGAGACGCCGTCGCCCTGCGGGACCGGGCTGTGCTGGAACTGCTCTACGCGACCGGCGTACGGGTCAGCGAGCTCTGCGGCCTCGACCGCGCCGACCTCGACGAGACCCGCCGCCTCGTGCGGGTCTTCGGCAAGGGCGCCAAGGAACGCGCCGTCCCTTATGGCCAGCCGGCCCAGCGCGCCCTGGACGACTACCTGCGGCACGGCCGCCCCCACCTGACCGCCCCGGCCTCGAGCGACGCTCTCTTCCTCGGGGTCAAGGGCGGGCGACTTCAGCCGACCGTCGTCCGGCGGATCGTCGACGCCGCGGCCCGGGAGGCCGGGCTGCCGCACACCAGCCCGCACGATCTTCGGCACTCGACGGCCACCCACCTGCTCGACGGTGGGGCCGACCTGCGCGCCGTGCAGGAACTGCTCGGGCACTCCTCGCTGTCCAGCACCCAGATCTACACGCACGTGTCGACCGAACGGCTCCGGGCCGCCTTCAAACAGGCGCACCCCCGGGCGTGACCCCGTACGATCAGAGGGTGAGCGCCGGAGAACCGCCCGCAGCCCTCCCCGGCGCCCGTCTTCTCTTCTCGCTCGATCCGGGCGTGTCCTATCTCAACCACGGCTCCTTCGGCGCCGTCCCCATCGGGGTCCAGCGCGCCCAGCAGCGGCTGCGCGACGAGGTCGACGCCAACCCGATGGCCTTCTACGCCGGCGAGGGGCTGATGGACCGGGTCGTCCATACCCGACGGCATCTCGCGTCCTTCCTCGGCGCCGATCCCGACGGCAGCGCCCTGGTCGCCAACACCACCACCGGCGTCTCCCTGGTCCTCAACTCCGTGCGGCTCGAGTCGGCCGACGAGGTGCTGCTCACCGACCACGGCTACGGCTCCGTCGCGTTCGCCGCCCGCCGGCAGTGCCGCCGGGCCGGCGCGACGGCCCGGACCGTCGCCCTGCCGCTGGGGGCGAGCAGCGCCGAGGTCGTCTCGCGTGTCCGGGCCGCGCTGCGGCCGGGCAAGACCAAGCTGCTCGTCGTCGACCAGATCGCGTCGGCCACCGCCGCCTGCCTTCCGGTGCGGGAGATCGTCGCCGCCGCCCACGAGCACGACATCCCGGTGCTGGTCGACGCCGCCCACGTGCCCGGGCATCTGCCGGTCGAGGTGGCCTCGATCGGCGCCGACTTCTGGGTCGGCAACCTGCACAAGTGGGCCTACGCCCCGCGCGGCACGGCCCTGCTCTCCGTCGCCCCGCAGTGGCGGCGGCGGATGGAGCCGTTGGTCGTCTCGTGGGAGCAGGATCAGGGATATCCCCTGGCCGTCGAATATCAGGGCACCATCGACTACACACCCTGGCTGGCCGCGCCGGCCGGCCTGTTCACGCTCCGCACGCTCGGCTGGGAGGCTGTTCGACGCCACAATGCGGCCCTGGCGGCGTACGGCCAAAAGGTCTTGGGTGAGGCTCTGGGCGTGACCGATCTCCCCCACCCGGGCCATCCGGAGGTCGCCATGCGCATCGTGCCGCTGCCCTCGGGGCTGGCCACGACGACGCCCGAGGCGCTGGCGCTGCGCACGCTGATCGCCGAGAAGCTGGCCACCGAGACCCAGGTGAACGCCTGGGGTGGTCGCGGGCTGCTCCGGCTGAGCGCGCAGGTCTACAACCGGGCCGAGGAGTACGACCGGCTGGCCGAGCGGCTGCCGCAGCTGTTACACGGGCTCAAGCGGCAGTAGCCGCACCCGGCCAAGGCCGAGCAGCGCCAGCGGATCGAGGTAGAGCTCGCCGCGCCTCAGGCCCCAGTGCAGGCCCGCGTGGCCGGCCTCGAGGAGGCCGATCACGGCCCCGCCGGCCACCACGTCACCCCGCGCCACCGAGGCGCTCACCGGCTCGTAGGTGGTCCGCAGACCGCCGGCGTGCGCGATGCTGACGACACCGCGGCCGGCCAGCTCACCGGCGAAGACCACGGTGCCCGGCCCGGCCGACGAGACGGGTGTGCCGGGCGAGCCCGACAGGTCGACACCGCGGTGCCCGGCCAGCCACGGCTGGGCGGGCGGATCGAACCGGCGCACCACCGTCGCCGGCGACAAAGGCCAGCCGAAGGACAGGACAGCGAGCAGAACACCGAGGAAAGGCATGGCCGAAACCCTGCCGCTTTCCCAAGGTCCAGAAAAGGGCTGTGGATAACCCCTAGTTGCCGAAGCCCGCGTCGTCCGGCAGCGAGATGTCCGGCTTCTCCAGCTCCTCGACGTTGACGTCCTTGAAGGTCATCACGCGGACGTTTTTCACGAACCGGGCGGGCCTGTACATGTCCCACACCCAGGCGTCGTGCATCTCGACCTCGAAATAGACCTCGCCGTCCGAGTTACGCACGTGCAGATCGACCTGGTTGGCCAGGTAGAAACGGCGCTCGGTCTCCACCACGTAGGAGAACTGGCGGACGATATCGCGGTACTCCCGGTAGAGCTGCAGCTCCATCTCGGTCTCGTACTTCTCGAGATCCTCTGCGCTCATCGCTTTTCGCCCTCCATGGCCTCATCTTCCCCCACACACAGCGACGGCTGAGGCTGGTCGCCCGACGCCACGCCGACGGTACCCCCAACGACGCCGGATGCGTCAAACAGTACCGGCGGGGCCTCGGCCGGGCTGGGGCGACGGGCCCGCGGCGGCCGGTTGCCGCGCCCGGAGGCCGCGGCCACGTTCACGTAAGAAAAACGGTGCTCGGCGCAGGGCCCGTGCTCGCGCAGCGCGGCCGTGTGCTCGTCGGTGATGTAGCCCTTGTGCACGGCGAACCCGTACGCCGGGAACTGGTCGTGCAGTTCGACCATCAGCCTGTCCCGGGTGACCTTGGCCAGCACGCTGGCCGCGGCCACGCACGCCGCCACCCGGTCGCCTTTCCACACGGCCAGGCCGGGCACGCCCAGGCCGTCGACCGGGAAGCCGTCGGTCAGCACATATTCCGGCGGGGTGGCCAGCGACGCCAGCGCGCGGCGCATCGCCGCCAGGTTGCAGACGTGCAGACCGCGGGCGTCGACCTCGGTGGGCGGGATGATCACCACCGACCAGGCCAGGGCCCGGGCCACGACCTCGTCGTAGACGCGCTCGCGGGCGGCCGGCGTCAGCAGCTTGGAGTCGGCCAGCTCGTCGATCTCGCCGCGCTTGCCCTCGGGCAGGATCGCGGCCGCGGCCACCAGCGGGCCCGCGCAGGCGCCCCGGCCGGCCTCGTCGGCCCCGGCCACGTTGCTGAAGCCGCGGCGCTGGAGGGCGCGCTCCAGGGCGTACAGACCGCCCTCGCGGCGCACCACCGTGCGGGGAGGAGACAGCATCACAGGCCCCGCAGCAACTCGGGCAGCTCGACCGGGAAGATCTGCTCGGAGCTGGCCTCGATCTCCTCGGCCGACCACCAGCGGTGCTCGGTGATGGTCTCCTGCTCGTCGGCGTCCATGCCGGCCATGTCGATCTGGATCTCGGTGACCCGCAGCAGGAAGAACTCTTGATCTTGCTGATAGTCGCGACCGCTGTAACTGAACTCGGCGACCTGGCGCCAGTACGAAGAACCAAGATCGTTTGGCGAAACGCGGAGACCGGTCTCCTCGAACAACTCGCGCGCAGCACCCTCGGCCGGCGATTCGCCGTCAAGAAGGCCGCCGCCGGGGGTGAACCACCAGCGATGGCCGGGACGGGCCGGGTCGCCACCGTGCAGCAGCAGGGTGCGCCCGGCCTGATCGACGAGGAGCACCCGACCGGCGCGTCGGTTGATGACGGTCACGCGAACAAGCCTATTGCGCCCGGCGTGGATCTTCCGACCGGGTGTTACTTCGCATCGGGGATGGCGTCGAAGCCGTCCGGCACCGAGAGCCAGGTCGCCCGGCCGACCGGCCAGAAGACCGTGAAGGCGCGGCCGACCACCGAGTCCTCGGTGATCGTGGCCTCGGTGATGTTGTGGTCGCTGTCCTGGTAGTGCTCCAGGGAATCGCCCGAGGCGGCCCGGTGGTCGCCCATCACCCACAGCCGCCCCTCGGGCACGACGATGTCGAAGTTCGTACTCGCCGGCGGGTCCGGGGTGCCGTCGGAGTCCTTGTAGATGTACGGCTCGTCGAGCGGCACGCCGTTCACGATCAGCTTGCCGGTGCCCGTGTACTGCACGTGGTCGCCGGGGGTGCCGATGATGCGCTTGATGAAGTCCTCGCCCTCGGCGCCCGACTGCCACTCCTTGGGCGCCTCGAAGACGATGATCTCGCCACGCTTCGGATCACGGAAGTCGTAGACGAGCTTGTTGACGAGCACCCGGTCGAGCACGTTGAGCGTGTGCTCCATCGAGGGCGACGGAATGTAGAACGTCTGCAGCACGAAGGCGCGGACCAGCACGGCGACCAGGATCGCCACACCCAGGAGGATCGGAAGTTCGCGCCAAAAGGAACTTTTGCGCTTCGGCTCCGTCTGCTCGTCAATCACGATGGGAGCCTACGACGCCGAATCGAGAACGGCAGTCCGGAACGCGCGGATAACGCCCCACTTAAGAGAAAAGGAAGTGCGAAAAGTTCCGTCGAAGGGCTGTGCTCCCGCTCCGGAAGGCCGGCCGCGGTGGGGTGGTTCTCGGCGTACGTCTTCCACACGTCGGGCACCGAGAGGCTGGTGAACCGGCTGCTCGGCCAGACGATGACGAATGCCCGGCCGATCACGTTGTCGATCGGGACGGGCCCCTGACATCGAGCGTCCTGCGACACCTCGCGGTGGTCGCCCATGACGAACATCTCACCCGCCGGGACGGTGACCTCGGTGAAGCGCCGGCTGGTGCACTGGTTCGGGTTGGGTGGCTGGTTGATGTCGGAGTTGAAGCCGTCGGCGATGTACGACTCGTCGATCCCGACGCCGTTCACGGTGATCCGGCCCTTGGCGTCGCAGCACGCCACCTTGTCGCCGGGCAGCCCGATGACCCGCTTGATGAAGTCGCGCTCCCCCGGGCGGCTCACCCCGACGAGGTCGCCGACCGTGCGGCCCAGCTTGGCCACGAACGAGTTGCTGACCTCTTCGGTCACCTCGGGCGCCCAGTTGTCGGTGCCGCGGAAGACCACGATCTCGCCGCGGACCGGGTCGCGCATGTCGTAGACGACCTTGTTGACCAGGACCCTGTCCTTGATCTCCAGGGTGCTCTGCATCGACCCGCTGGGGATGTAGAACGCCTGCACCAGGAAGGTGCGGATCAGGACGGCGAGACAGAAGGCCACGACCAGCAGGAGTGGCAGCTCCTGCCAGAGCGGCATCTCCTTGCGCCGGATCATGGACCGCCGCCGTCGCTCGGACGGCCGGTAGCCCTCCATCGGTTCCACGCTTCGCATCTCCCGCCGCCGACCGAAAACGCCCCGGATACAGCACTACCGCCCGAGTATCTCCCTAGGGAAACTTACGGGCGGTAGCACAGGATCGATCAAGATCAGACGGTCTGCTTCTCCCGAAGCTCCTTGATCTTGGCCTTCTTGCCACGGAGCTCACGCAGGTAGTAGAGCTTGGCGCGGCGGACGTCACCGCGGCTCACGACCTCGATCTTGTCGATCGCCGGGCTGTTGATCGGGTAGCTCCGCTCGACACCGACGCCGAAGCTGATCTTCCGGACCTTGAAGGTCTCCCGGAGGCCGGCGCCCTGCCGGGCGATCACGACGCCCTGGAAGATCTGGACGCGGGAACGGTTACCTTCGACGACTCGCGCGTACACCTTGAGGGTGTCGCCGGCGCGGAAGTTCGGAATGTCGGTGCGCTGCGACTGGGCGTCGAGAGCGTCCAGCGTGTTCATCGCTGCATCCTCGTACTCAAAGGCGCACCGGGAGTTCGGTGCGCGGCGGGTGATCCTGACCCTCCACCACTCCAGAGGGCCCTCGATCCCACCCCACGGCGCGGAGTGAAATCGGCAACCTCACTACTTTGCCACAGAGGGAGGCGTGATCTGAAATCCGCCCTCGTCCAGGGCCGCCCTGTCTTTTTTGTCCAAAAGATCCCGGGGGTACGCCTCCAGCATGCCGGGCCGGCGCGCAGCCGTGCGCAACAGGCTCTGGTCACGACGCCATCGGGCAATTCGCCCATGGTCCCCAGATCGTAAAATTTCCGGAACTTCCCGCTCGCGCCACGAGGCCGGTTTTGTGTACACGGGCGCCTCGAGCAGCCCGGCCGAATGCGATTCCTCGTCCAGCGAAGAGGCGTTACCCAGCACACCCGGCAACAGCCTGGTGATGGCCTCCATGATCACGATCACCGCGACCTCGCCTCCGAAGAGCACGTAATCGCCGAGCGAGACCTCCCGCACCGGCATGCGCGAAGCGGCGTCGTCGATCA